>CAWCKT010000008.1:0-200525 GCA_963796155.1 uncultured Alphaproteobacteria bacterium
AACCTACACCACGCAACGCCACCGGTATACTAAGGGGTAATGTCCGTGTCGCCTGCACTGAGGCAGTCGCCTCAATACCGCGTTCCCCGGCGTGCGCCGGAAGGGGATGGCGTCGCGGACGTTGGCGAGGCCGGCGACGTAGGCGAGGGTGCGCTCGAAGCCGAGACCCCCACCCCTCCCTCCCCCGCAAGTGGGGAGGGTTAGGGAGGGGCTGCGGCACCGTGCCGTAGCGGCGCAGATCACCCCCACCCTTCCCTCCCCCGCGAGCGGGGGAGGGTTAGGGAGGGGGCGTAGTGCTCCTTGTCGATGCCGCGCTCCGCCATCCTCCGGTCCAGAACCTCGAGCCGCTCCTCGCGCTGGCTGCCGCCGATGATCTCGCCGATCCCCGGCGCCAGCACGTCCATCGCCGCGACCGTCCGGCCGTCGTCCTCGAGCCGGCGATCGAGACACCGCCATCTTTGCGTCCAAATTGACGTGTATGATTTGCGCCAAGCTGGAGAGGTGTGGGCAGCGGAGCGAGCGGACGGTCCCGCAGTTTTCCCTGCCATTTCCCTGCTAATGCGCTAGCAGGGGAAAATTTTTCCCTGCCAGGCACTGCCGAAGACGGATTAAAACGATGCGTAACTATTTGATCAAACGTTATTTTTCTCCTTCAATGGGGTCGATCGCCCGGCCCGAATGTGCATTTTTTCCCTGCTGGCAGGGAAATGGTCAATACCGTGCGTTGCCGGGGGTGCGCGGGAAGGGGATGGCGTCGCGGACATTGGCGAGGCCGGTGACGTAGGCGAGGGTGCGCTCGAAGCCGAGGCCGAAGCCGGCATGCGGCACCGTGCCGTAGCGTCTGAGATCGCGGTACCAGGCGTAGTGCTCCTTGTCGATGCCGCGCTCGGCCATGGTGCGGTCCAAGACATCGAGCCGCTCCTCGCGTTGGCTGCCGCCGATGATCTCGCCGATCCCGGGTGCCAGTACGTCCATTGCCGCGACCGTGCGGCCGTCGTCGTTCAATCGCATGTAGAAGGCCTTGATGGCCTTCGGGTAGTTCATCACGATGACCGGCTTCTTGGCGTATTTCTCGGTCAGATAGCGCTCGTGCTCCGACTGCAGGTCGACACCCCAGTGGACCGGAGAACTCGAATTTTTCGTTTGACCGCTCGAGCACTTCGATCGCCTCGCCGTAATCCATATGGGCGAATTCCGAGCCGACGATGCCTTCGAGTTTCGCGACCAGCCCCTTCTCGATGCGCTGGTCGAAGAAACGCGAGGTCTTCCTGCCGCTCGTTCAGCAACGCCGCGAAAGTGTATTTGAGCAGCGCTTCCGCCAATGCCGCATTGTCCGAGAGGTCGGCGAAGGCGATCTCCGGCTCGATCATCCAGAATTCGGCGAGATGGCGGCTGGTGTTCGAGTTCTCGGCGCGGAAGGTCGGCCCAAAGGTGTAGACCTTGGTCAGCGCCAGGCAGTAGGCCTCGATGTTGAGCTGGCCCGAGACCGTCAGGAACGCCTCGCGCCCGAAGAAATCCTGCGCGAAATCGACCCTGCCGTCAGGGGTGCGCGGCAGGTTGGCGAGATCCAGGGTCGACACGCGGAACAATGCGCCGGCCCCCTCCGCATCGGAGGCGGTGATGATCGGCGTATTGACCCAGAAAAAGCCGTTCTCGTCGAAGAAGCGGTGGATGGCCTTGGCGAGCGTATGCCGCACCCGGGTCGCCGCGCCGATCACGTTGGTGCGCGGCCGCAGGTGTGCCACCTCGCGCAGGTACTCGAGCGTGTGCGGTTTCGGCTGGATCGGATAGGTATCCGGGTCCTCGACCCAGCCGATCACGCGGACCGCACTCGCCTGCATCTCGAAGGGCTGCCCCTTCGCCGGCGACGGCACGATCATCCCGGTCGCCTCGACCGCGCAGCCGGCCGACAGCTTCAGGACCTCATCGGTGTAATTGGGCAAGGTGTTCGGCGCCACCACCTGCAGCGGATGGAACGACGAGCCGTCCGAGATGTGCACGAACGAAATGCCCGCCCGCGAGTCCCGCCGCGTGCGCACCCAGCCTTTGACGGTGACCGGCGCGTCGTCGGGCGCCTCGCCGGCGAGGATCTCGCGTCCGCTGAACTCTCGCTTGTCCATCGATCGAGAGTTACCCAGGCGGCGCGACCTTGTCCAGCGATCCCCTTGACCTCGGCTATCGAGCCTGCCGAGGGCCGGTCACCCATTCCCTGCCGTCGGCTTCTCTCCTGCTCGGCTCTGCGGCGGAGCATCGATGACGGTGCCGGAGACCGGCTCGACCCACACGAGGTGATCCTCGACCGCTCTGACCCCCGGCACATTCTCGGCGGCGACGCGCAGTGCGGCGCGCTCGTTCTCGTCGAGGATGACGCCGTTCAGATCGACGACCCCGTTCTCGACGGTGATCGCGACACCGTCGCGCGGCACCCAGGCGACTTTCGCCAGCTCGGCGTGGATCCGCGCGCGGATCTCCTCGTCGCTGGTTGCCGCACCAGGCTGCTCTTCGAGCGCGCGGGCGAGTGCGCGCAACAGGTCGGCGCGGCTGACGATACCGATCGGCCGATCGCCGTCGAGCACCGGGACCCGCTTGATGCGACGGCGTTCCATCAAGGCCACGACTTCGTCGAGCGGCGTGTCCGGGGTCACGCTGACGAGGTCGCGGGTCATGATCTCATCGACCCGGCGCCCATGGGTTCGAACATAATCCTCCGCCAGCCGCCCCGGCCCCATCAGGATTTCGAGCCAACGCGGGCGATGCCGTTCGGTGCCCGTCTCGCCGCGGCGCAACAGATCGCCCTCGGTCAGAATCCCGACCAGCTGGCCGCCGTTGCCGATCACCGGCAGGCCGCTGACGTGGTTGTCGAGCATCAGCCGAATGGCTTCGACCAGCGGCGCGTCGGGCCTGACCGAGATGATATTCCGGGTCATGACCTCCGAGGCGTTCATGCGCCGTCTCCTCTCGGGGCGGCTTGCTCAGCCGCGGCGAGGGCCGCGACGCCGGGCAATTCGCGGCCTTCGAGCCATTCGAGAAAGGCGCCGCCGGCGGTCGAGACGTAGGACAGCCGGTCGGTCACCCCGGCTGCGCCGAGTGCCGCGACCGTGTCGCCGCCGCCGGCGACGCTGAGCAGCTTGCCGGCTCGGGTGAGCTCGGCAACCTTTTCCGCCACCGCCGCGGTTGCCCGGTCGAAGGGCGGCGTCTCGAAGGCACCGAGCGGGCCGTTCCAGACAAGGGTGCGCGCCTCTTCGAGTGCCGAGGCGATGCGGGCCACCGTCCTCGGGCCGATATCGAGGATCATCATATCGCCCGGAACCGCATCGATCGCCACGGCCCGGGCCGCTGTCCCAGACGCGAGCCCGGCGGCGACGACGGCGTCCTCGGGAAGGATGACGCGGCAGTTGCGTTCGCGTGCGAGCGCCAGAAGCCGGCGCGCATTTTCCGCCATGTCACGCTCGCATAGCGAACGGCCGACCTCCGCTCCCTCGGCAAACAGCAACGTGTTCGCCATTGCCCCGCCGATCGCCAGGAGATCGACCTTGCCGATGACAAAGCGCAGGAGGTCGAGCTTGGTCGACACCTTGGCGCCGCCGACGAGCGCCAGAACCGGCCGCGCCGGGGTTTCGAGAGCGGCTGTGAGCGCGCCGAGCTCGGCCTCCATCAGCTTGCCGGCCGCGGCCGGCAGCAAATGCGCCAATGCGGCAATCGAGGCGTGGGCGCGATGCGCGGCCGAGAAAGCGTCGTCGACATAGACGTCGCCGAGCTCGGCGAGAGCCCGCGCAAAATCGGGCGAGTTGGCTTCCTCGCCCTTGTGGAAGCGGAGATTTTCGAGGAGCGCCACCTGCCCGGGCCGAAGTGCGGCGACGACCCGTTTCGCCTCCTCGCCGATGCAGTCGGCGGCAAAGGCAACATTACGGCCGCCGATCGCCTTCTGCAGCGGCGCAATCACCGGCCGCAGCGAAAAAGCCGGATCCGGCTGGCCCTGCGGACGGCCGAAATGGGACATCACGATCACCTTGGCGCCCTTGGCGATCAGGGCCTCGATCGTCGGGGCGAGCCGCTCGATCCGAGTGGCATCGCCGACGACGCCGTCCTTGACCGGGACGTTCAGATCGGCGCGAAGCAGCACGCGCTTGCCGCGGACGTCGATGTCGTCGAGCGTTCGAAATCTCGCCATATCCTCACTCTCCCGCCGCGGTGACGCCGGACGCGCTTGGTGTTATCTCTGCGAAAACCAGATCCGACCAACCTCGCGGAGACCCGATGATAAAGACCATTCTCGTTCCGGCAACCGGTAGTGACAGGGACACCGCGGTTTTCGCGTCGGCCCTGGCTGTCGCGCGCGCGTTCGCTGCGCATATCGAGTTCCTGCACGTGCGGCCGGACGCGGCGGCAATGGCGGTCGCCATGGCCTCGGACGGCGGCGGCGCCACGATGGTCGGCGGTCTGATCAACCGGCTGGAGGAAGAAGCCGACGCACGCGAGAAAAAGGCAAACCAGCTGTTCCAAGGCTTTTGCGAGAGCGCAGGGCTGGCGCTGCGGGATGCCCCATCCGGTCCGCCCGGTCCGTCGACGCAGTGGCTTCGCGAAACCGGCGCCGAACCCTATTGGGTCGCCGAACACGGACGCGCCGCCGACCTCTTGGTCATCGGGCGCTCGGATCCCGACGAGGGTGCCTCGTTGGACACCATCGAGGGGGCGCTCATCGAGAGCGGCCGCCCGCTTTTTATACCGCCTGCGGCGCCCCTGGCGACCCTGCCCGAAACCGTCGCCATCGGCTGGAAGGCCAGCCGCGAAGCCGCCCGCGCATTGACGGCGGCATTGCCTTTCCTCCAGATCGCCAAACAGATTGTCATCTTGACCGTCGCGGAGGATCAGCGCGCACCGGAAGACGAGGCGGACCGCTTGATGACCGCCCTGCGCTGGCACGGCGTTCCCATTTCGGTGCGTCATTTGCGGCCCGACGCGCGCGGCGCACCGGAAACTCTGTTGTCCGCCGCTGCCGAGCACGCAGCGCTGCTCGTGATGGGCGGCTACGGCCACAGCCGATTGCGCGAATGGATCTTCGGGGGCTTTACGTGGCACGTCCTCAGAGCCGCCGAGGTACCAGTTTTGATGGCGCATTGAGGGTCCGTTGGGGCTAAGGGACCGTGCCCTACGCGACGACCTCGGATCTGCCGCCGGCAGCGCGCCGGCTACCGCCGCATGCCCAGGAAATTTTTCTGTCGGCCTTCAACAATGCGTGGCAATCCTATGCCGACCGCGGCCCGCGCGAGCAGGAAGAGATCGCCTTTCGCATCGCCTGGGCGGCAGTCAAAAAGCATTATCACAAGCGGGGCGACGTCTGGATTGCAAATAGCTGGTGAGGCGAGAGGCACCTCCCTCGATCCGCCCCGGATCGTCAGCGAGGCCGATCTGGAGCGCGAGCTGGCGCTGATCCGCGATGCCTCGATGCAGAGCCGCGCGGGTGTATTCGGCCCCGGCTCGATGATGTGGCGTATCGACAAAGAGGCGGCGATATTCCTCGGGGCGGGTCGCGCGTTGCTTCTTCAGCTTGCCCACCCTTGGGTCGCGGCCGCGATCACCCGGCATTCGCGGGTATTGGCCGACCCGATCGGCCGGTTTCACCGCACCTTCAGCTACATGTTTACGATGGTGTTCGGCACGACAGAGCAGGCGTTGGCGGCTGCCCGACGACTGCACGATCGTCATGCCCGCATCAGCGGGACGTTGGTCGAGGCGGCGGGACCCTTTGCCGCCGGCTCGCGATATCGGGCCAACGAGGTGGCTGCGCTGCGCTGGGTCCACGCCACCCTGATCGACACCGCGCTTGTTGCGTACGAACTCGTGCACCCGCCGGTTTCCGCCGAGGAGCGCGAACGCTATTGGGGCGAAGCCCGGCTGTTCGCTGCGTTCTTCGGCATTCCGCAAGACGCCTTGCCGCAGAGCTGGGCGGATTTTATCGCCGACAACGAGACCATGTGGCGATCGGATGTTCTGACCGTGAGCGACGAGGCACGCAAAATTGCCGGAGCCGTCCTTTCCGGTGCCGGAACCCGGCTCCCCATACCGTCCTGGTATCGCGACTTGACCGCGCGGCTGCTGCCGGCTCGGCTGCGCGACGATTTTGGGCTGCCGTACGGCGCGTCGGAGCGCCGCAAGACCGAGCGGGCGCTCGCGATGCTTCGTCACGTGTACCCGTGGATGCCGGGCCGCCTGCGCCATGTCGGTCCATATCAAGAGGCGCGTGCGCGGCTCGCCGGACGGCTGCGGCCGGGGGCGACGACGCAACTGCTGAACCGCTTCTGGATCGGGCAGAGCTCGATGGCCGAGTGAGGGAAGACGGGTATGGCGCAGCAGGCGGAAGCAAACGTCCTTCGGGTGCCGGCGGGGACGGATCTCGTCGAATGGTATTTCGAGCAAGGATGGACCGACGGGCTTCCGGTGGTGCCGCCGACCCGAGCGATGGTCGATGCGGTGGTCGAGCGGCTGGGTGGCGACGCGGATTTCGTCGAATGCAAGGTGCCGCCGCGCTACGGGAGCCTCTCGCGGGAGGTGCTGGCGATCAACATGGTGATGGCCGGCTGCAAGCCCGAATACGCTCCCGTCGTCCGCGCCGCGATGCTGGCGCTGACGACCGCCGCGTTCAACCTTAACGGGGTCCAGGCGACGACGCACATGGCCGCACCGCTGCTGATCGTCAACGGGCCGATCGCGCGCGGGATCGGGATGAACGGCGATTGCAATGCGTTCGGCTCGGGCAACCGCGCCAATGCGACGATCGGGCGCGCGCTGCGCCTGGTTCTGCTCAATGTCGGCGGCGGCTGGCCCGGCGAGCTCGACAAGAGCACGCTCGGTCATCCCGGCAAATACACCTATTGCGTCGCCGAGAACGAAATGGCGAGCCCTTGGGCGCCATATCACGTCGAAAAGGGCTTCGGCGCCGAAGATTCCACCGTTTTCGTACTGGCCGCCGAGCCGCCGCATAGTGTCACCAACCATGTCGCGAACGACCCCGAAGGTATTCTCGACAGCATCGCTTCGGCGATGAGCACGATCGCCAACAACAACGCGGTTTCGAGCGGTCATTGCGCGGTGGTCATCGGCCCCGAGCATGCCCGCACCATCGCCGGCAAGGGCTGGACCCGGCACGATGTGCGCAGCTATCTGGCGATGCACGCCTACAATCTCTTTTCGGAACTGACGTTCGATCAGCGCTACGGCAAGATCTACAATCGCAACCTGCCGAAATGGTACAAGCGCGAGCCGGGGTCGCGAATTCCGATCGTGCCGAGCGCCGACCACATTCACCTCTTTGTCATCGGCGGCGCGGCCGGCCGGTTTTCCGCCTTCATCCCCGGCTGGGGGCACATGTCATCGCCGGTGCTGCGCAGCATCGAAACCGTCGACGAGAGCGGCACTCGCAGGGCGCCGATTTGCGTCGACGGCACCTGCTATCTCTAAACGGAGACCCTCATGACCAGTAAGCCGGAAGCGATCGCCTTCGATCCGCGTGGTGCCGTCGAGACCGAGCCACTCCCGCTTGCCGCGCGAGTGGGCAGTCCGCACGGGCTGCGCCTGGGCGTGCTCGACAACACCAAATGGAACGCCAATCGCTTGCTGCGCAAGACAGTGACCAAGCTCCAGCAGGAGTTCTCCTTCGCCGCAGTCAACTACTACCGCAAGGAGAGCTTTTCCAAGGACGCAGAACCCGCGCTGATCGAGACGATCGCGGCCGATAACGACATCGTGCTGACGGCGATCGGCGACTGAGGGTCGTGCACCTCGTGCTGTACGCATGACGGCATCCGACTCGAAGCCCTGGGCCGCCCGACAGCAGTCATCGTCACCACCGAGTTCCTCCACGAGGCAGAAGTGCAGCGCGACGCGCTCGGCATGCACGACCTCGCTCCGGTGGTGATCGATCACCCGCTCAGCACCTTGACCGACGTGGAAATCGAAGCACGCGCCGAACAGGCCGTCGGGCAGTGCGTCAATCTCTGGCTCGGGCGCTCCGGTCGATAATGTCGAGCAGCTTGGCGCGTTCGTCAGGGCTGTTCACCGGAAACCGCTGCCAATCGCCGCTCCGCCGCAAATCGGCAAAAAGACCGGCGCGATCCTCATGAAAATGCAGAAACGCCCTGCCCTTGACATAGAAAATCCCGGGCCGCTTCTCGACGAGACCGGTTCGCGCCCTGAGGTTCCCCAGCACAGTCACTGAGCGCCTCGAGGGCGCCTGGCCCAGCGTGTTTCATTGAGAGGCGCTATGAACGAGAGCTTCGACCGCCAGCCGACATCGCTTTGGGGAGCCCCGTTATTTCGAGGATCTCGCCATCGGGGAGCGGTTTTATATCCCGAGCCGCACGATGACCGAAGCACATTTCGCCGCTTTCCAAACGATTTCCGCCGACAATCACCCGATCCACTACGATGTCGAGTATTGCCGCGAGCGGGGCCACAAAGGTCCCCTCGCCCACGGCTTCCAAATCCTGTCCTTCACGGCGGCGGGCGCCAGCATTTTCGCCCATGCCGTCGGCGATGCGCTGATCGCCTTCACCGAGCAATCGTCGAAATTTCTGAAGCCGGTTTACGCCGGAGACACGCTCTATCCGATGCTGGAAATATCGGCGTTGACACCCCAGCGCTCGACCGGGGTTGTCACGCTAGCCGCCAATGTGCACAACCAGCGGGGCGAGCTTGTCCTCACCGGTGAGCAGAAAATCCTGCTGCGCAAGCGGCCGCCACCCTGACTCCACCTCCCTGAGAGCACGGAAAAAATCGATTAGGGATCCTTGGGGGGTCGCGAGGTCAGCCTTCCTGACAAGGCTGCCGAATAAAGCCGAAGGATGGGTCGGCTCACCGCTTCTCGATGACGGCAGCGAGCAAGTCGGCGGCCTGCCGGCACTGCTCGCGGCTCACGTCCAGATGGGTCACCGCGCGCACCGTACGCGCGCCGAACGCCGAGACCAGCACGCCCATCTTATGGGCGCGGCTGACGACCGTCGCCGCGTCGGGCGCTCCCTCTTCCATCCGGAAGATCACGATGTTGCTTTGCACCGTCGCGAGATCGAGGCTGATGCCGCGCAGTCCTCCGACCCGTTCCGCCAAGAGCCGCGCATTCTCGTGATCTTCGGCGAGGCGTGCGAGGTTGTGGTCGAGCGCCCAGAGACCGGCTGCCGCGAGGATGCCCGATTGACGCATTGCGCCGCCGAACATGCGCCGCACGCGCACCGCGCGGGAGATGTCTTCGCAGCGGCCGGCGATCAGGCTGCCGACCGGGCACCCCAACCCTTTCGACAGCGCCACCGAGACGAGATCGAAGGGTGCGGCGAGTTCGGCCAGTCTCCGGCCGGAGGCGACTGCGGCGTTGAACAGCCGTGCGCCGTCAAGATAACTGGCCATGCCGAGCTCGCGGGCCGCATCGCTGATTGCGACAACTTCGTCCTGAGGGAACACTACGCCGCCGCCGCGGTTGTGGGTGTTCTCGATCGCGACCAATGTCGTCGGCGGGAAGACGATGTGACCTGACGGCTTGTGGGCTGAGCGCAGGTCGGCAGCAGTGAATAGCCCGCCGCGGCCGACGACGGCGAACTGCACGCCGGAATTCGCCGCGCCCGCTCCTGATTCGTGCCAGACGATGTGCGCCTCATCGCCGAGGATGACCTCGTCACCGGGTCGGGTCAAAAGCTTGAGGCCGATCTGGTTCGCCATCGTGCCACTGGGCACGAAGAGCGCCGCCTCCTTGCCGAGCAGCTCGGCGATCCGCTCCTGCAGCCGGTTGACCGACGGATCCTCGCCGTACTGGTCGTCGCCAACCGGCGCATCGGCCATCGCCCGCCGCATTCCCGGTGAAGGCGAGGTCACCGTGTCGGAACGCAGATCGATGCGGGTCATCGCGCACCTCCCGCCGTCAATCCCATCAGCTCAAGCGCCGCCCGTCCGAGCAGACCGTACGGGTTGCCGAGGGTCTCGGGCAATTCGAAATGGTTATAGTGCTCGCCGACCAGGAGCCGCACCTTCTTGCCGGCGGCCTCGACTGCAGCAGCGAACTCGCGGTTCTGGCGCTGGAACTCGGGAGTCTCGCAGTTGCCGTAGGCGACGATCAGGGGGGCATGCAATCGGTCGAGATGCCGGATCGGGCTCAGCGCCGTGACGGTCGCGTCGTCGAAGCGGACATAGCTATTGCGTGCTGAGAGCCGCACCGGTGTCAGATCGTACATGCCGCTGATGCACATGCCGCCTTTGATGAGGTTAGCTGGCAGGCCGAATTGGTACTGCCAGTCGGTCGTCAGCGCGACCGCGGCGAGATGCCCACCCGAGGATTGGCCGGCAAGATAGAGCCGGTTCGGGTCGCCGCCGAAGTGGGCCGCATTCTTGTATACCCAGGCAACGGCGCGGCGGACTTGCTCGGCGAGCACCATCAGATTGCCGCCGACATCCTGCACCCACGCGAAGTCAGGCACGACATAATCTGCCCCGGCAGCGAGGAGCATCTCGGCCGGCACCGCGAAATCCTTCGAGCGCCCGCTGCGCCAGGCGCCGCCATGGATGAAGACGAAGACCGGCGCCACCTCCCGCGCGGTGCGGTAGATGTCGAGCCGCTCGATCTCGGCCGACCCGTAGGAAGCGCGTTCGGGCTCGCCGAGGCGCCGGCGCACCATTTCGCTGTTCTTGATCCGCCGCTCGATCAGCTGCGCGCGGTTCGGCGCATAGCCTGCTTGGTCATAGGCCGCGTCGAGTGCGGCCTGGTCGTAGTCAAGGAATACCGCTTGGCCTTTTCCGGGCATCGCACCCCGCTATTCGTGCTGCGGCCTGAGGGGAGAAAGGGACAAAGCCTTACACAAATTACCGCTCGCAGGCGAGCTTCCGCGTGCGCATTGCGCTGGATCTGAGGGCATCACCCGTTGGCGATGATACGTCGATGCCGGGGGTTGATCCGGGCACGCATGTGCCCGAAACTGCAGCCGTCAGTGCCGAAAACGCGTGGATTACCGGGTCACCCGGGGGTTGATGCGACGGTCCGTCGCAACCGTAAGCCGGGAGGGTGGTGATAACGCTTCACCTTGGCAGGGTGCGTCGATGATCGGGCGGCTGATCGGCTGGATTATGTTTCTCGCCGGGGCCGCCGTGCTGGTCCGCGATTTGTCTGTCTGGATCGACACGGGGCATTGGGCGCCGCTCGTACTCGGCCAGCTTTGGTATTCGCTCAACCGTTCGAGTTTGAACCTCGTGCAAGCGGTGACCCAGCGCTACATCCACCCTTTCCTGTGGGACCCGATCATTGTCAGCGTGCTGTTGAGTTGGGCCTTCGCGGTGCTGATGTTTCTGGGCCTGCTGCTCCTCGTCCTTTTCCGAAAGCGCCAGGAGCGGCGCTTCTGACCCGACGCGCCATCCGATGGCTGCCGACGCCCCGCGCGCGCAACGACATGATAGCTGAGCGCACCGGATTGATCTTCACGCGTGCGAGGCGCGGCGGCGGGAACGCGCATCCGGCGCTGACGAGGATGATCGAATAAGAACTGGAGCCTCCCGGCGTCATTCCATCGACGCCGGTAAAGGGCCTGACCACCGTCAGAGTTTCAGCTCTGGGCGACGGGGCGTCGGCTCTCCTAATTATCTAAAACATTATACATTAATTAACTATAATATATAACAGTTGCCATATTTAGCTGATTAGGACATCACAGCATTATATGCTCGCCAATTCGGAGATATGTGTGGAAGATGCGGTCGGCCGCGTTCAAGCGGTGGTTGCCCCCAGGCTTTGCCATTGTACGGAAGCCACGGCCGCCTGCAACAGGTTTGCCGGTTGGGTGGTGCCGACTTTAGTTATCCTCGGAGACCATTGAGCGTTCCGCGCAGCATGGCCTTTGGGCGAAGGCTGGCTGCTGGGTCCGCCTCGGATGCTGCTGGCGGTGGGCGATCCCGGCCGGCGCGCGATGAGTGGTACGACGCGAGTTGGAACCCGACCGCCGGTTGCTCGGTGTACAGCCCCGGATGCGAGAACTGCTGGGCGATGCGGGTTGCCGCCCAACTCGCCCGCATGGGCGGAGCCGCGGCCGCGCGATACGCTGGCCTGACCAGGATGGAGCGAGTGGGCCCGGTGTGGACCGGAGAGATTCGGGTCCGTGGCGACTTGCTGACCTGGCCGCTGTTCCGCCGACAGCCACGCCGTATCGCCGTCGACTCGATGTCGGATCTGTTCCACGAGACCCTCGCGACCGCAACGATCGATCTGCTGCACGCCGTCATGGCCGTCGCGCATTGGCATACTTTCTTGGTGCTGACCAAGCGCGCTCGGCGCATGCGCGAATATTACAGCGACCCGGAAACGCCGCGCCGCATTGCCGGGGAAATTGCGACGCTGTCGTCGGTGATTTTGCCGATCGAGGGCTCTCGGCGAAACTCCGCCCTAGGAGTGGACCCGAGAGGCAGCGGCGATGGCGCAAGTTCCCGCTCGACACGGGCCGTCAAACGCCCGACCACTGCTCCCCAGCGGAGCGCCGGGAGCGCGCGAACTGGCGGCACTCCGCGGCACTGGGTCCCCGGGTTTTCGCGGGTGAAATACGAAGCTTCGGGCGCAAGTGCGACGGAAATTCGCCGCGTCGGGCTCGAACCATGGCCACTGCCCAACCTCTGGCCTGGTGTTTCGGTCGAGGATCAAAATCGGATTACGCGGGTCGGCGATTTGCTCCAAACGCCTGCCGCGATGCGCTGGGTTTGCTTCGAACCCCTGATTGACCGGATCAGGCCTGACGCCGTGCCGATTGGCGACGGCTTCTTTGACTCCCTTGCCGGGCGACATTACGCGATCGATGGCCGAGGCCGGGCCGTCGCTCTCGACGAACCCGCATGGCGACCGCTCGACTGGATAGTCGCCGGCGGAGAGATTGGCGCCGGTGCGCGGCCGACGCACCCGGACTGGGTCCGCGAGCTCCGCGACCAATGCGTTGCGGCTGGTGTTCCCTTCTTCTTCAGGCAATGGGGCGAATGGGCCCCGGCGCCGCCGCAGAGGCCCGACCAAATAGTCGTTCGCATCGGGAAACGCGCATCGGGCCGCCTCCTCGACGGCCACACCTGGGATGAGATGCCGGCGGTGCTGCGGGCCGGATGAGAAGCCTCGCACGCCAAGGTCGTCGGTTCGCCTGAGGAGCTTTTGGGGGAAAGGGGCATTTCGCAAAGCGCAAGCGGCGCGGGTTGGCGACTTGCGCGGCGATCGCCCGCTCCGCATATTCTGGTGCCGGAAAGGGGACACGGATATTCGGCAGGGGACGCGGAGCCGGAAAATTGCGTATTCTCGGCCTGGTGGTTGCTGCCTTATTTGTTCTTCCACCATTGGTGAGCGGTTGCGTGTTCGGTCGACCAGACGGCGTTCCCTGGTATGCGGCGCGGCGCGACCCCTCCGGGCTGGCGCCCGATCCGGCAATCACGCCCGACGCGGTAATCCAGGTCTACGCCGCTCGGGCCGTCGCCTGGCGCGGCGCCTTCGCCGTCCACACCTGGATCGCAGTGAAGCCTTCGGGGGCTCAGCGTTATTCCCGTTACGAGGTGCTCGGCTTTGGGGTGGCAAGCGGCGCCCCGGCAGTGCGCATCGACCGCACGGGCCCCGACAATTATTGGTTTGGGGCACCTCCCGCGCTCGTGCTTGATCGCCGCGGGCCGGGCTGCGACGCGATCATCAAAAAAATCCGGGATGCCGTGGCGCGTTATCCCTATCCGCACGATTATCGCGCGTGGCCGGGTCCCAACAGCAACACGTTTACCGCATATATCGCCCGTTCGGTCCCGGAACTCGGTCTTGCGCTGCCGGCGAACGCCATCGGTAAGGACTTCCTGCCGGGCGGCGCAGTGTTCGACGCGGCGCCGAGCGGCACGGGGTTTCAGATCTCGCTTCTTGGCATCGCAGGTCTGCTCGTCGCGTCCGACGAGGGGGTCGAGTTCAACCTTCTCGGGCTCACGATCGGGTTCGACTTCAAGGCGCCCGCGCTGAAATTACCGGCGATCGGGCGGCTCGGCATCCTCTCGTGACCAGCTTGCAGGTATCGAGCTGGGAACTTAAGTCCGCCATTTCGGAAGGGTGCCTCGAAATACGGGCACACCTCGTTTCCCCAACTGCCAGACATTGGACGCAGGCGAATATAGGTATCGCCCTTGCCGGTCGTGAGATCGCCCGGCACCTGCATGATCTCGGAGCGAATACCGCGGGCCGCCTCCCCCGACCAAGAGGGACCGGTCCCGGTTTCTCAGCGCGCTTCACATGGCCTTGCAGGCCGCATTGGGGGGTGAAGCTTGGAACAGCGGGCGGAGGCGGTGGATCGCTGGTAATGATGTCCGTTGATAATATCAGCAAGAGCCAGGGGTAGGACGCATGCGCAGGTTCTTCGGGTCGATGGGTTCCGTCAGCCGAGTCACCATCCAGAGCCAGGCGCTCAAGAGTAATATGCTGGGTGATCCGTTGGTGCGCGTCGTCGATGTGTATGTCCCGGCGGGGCACGACGGACAAGGACTACCCCTGCTTGTGGACCTCGTCGGCTTCACGGGAAGCGGCCTATCGCATACGAATTGGGCCGGCTTCCGCGAGAATCTCCCCGAACGGCTCGACCGGCTGATCGGCGAACAGCGCATGCCGCCTGTCGTCGTCGCCTTTCCCGATTGCTTCACCCAACTCGGCGGCAACCAATACATCAACTCGGCGTCCATGGGTGCCTGGGAGGACTTCCTGCTGCAGGAAATGCTGCCGGCAATCGAGCAGCGCTTCGGGTGCGGCGGCACCGGGCGCCGCGGCGTGTTCGGCAAGAGCTCCGGCGGGTACGGCGCGGTCACGCACGCGCTGCGCCATTCCGACATCTGGTCAGCCGCGGCTTGTCATTCCGGCGACATGGGCTTCGAGGTCTGCTATCTGCCCGACATGCCTGCGGTGCTGCGGGCACTCGCCGGAGCCGAGAACTCCATCGAGCGCTGGTGGCAGCAGCTTGAGGCAGCCCGAAAGCATCCAGAGGGGTCCAGCAAAGTGATCAACGCGCTGGCGATGGCAGCCAGCTACGATCCAGATCCCGCGCAATTCCTTGGGATCCGGCTACCGGTCACGCTCGACACCTGCGAGGTGATCGAGGAACGCTGGGCGAATTGGCTGCGGCAAGACCCTGTAGCCGCGCTCGAAACCCAGGCGAGCAATCTCCGCAGACTGAAGGCGCTCTACATCGACTGTGGTGAGAAGGATCAGTTCAATCTGCTCTACGGCGCCCGCCGGTTCGTGCGGCGGCTGAACGAGCTTGGCATTGCGCATCGCTACGAGGAGTTCCCCGACAACCACACCGGTGTCGATTATCGGATGGACGAGAGCTTGCCTTTTCTGGCCCAAGCGCTGTCTGGCTGAGTTCTATGGTGTCGGGCGAGATCGACATAGGAGGCGCGTGGAGCCGGAAGGCAGGTTGAGACAGCTGATGACGGAATACCGAACCCGACCAGGTCATGGTCAGTTCGTCATCTCGTGCATCCCGGCGCTCTCCGCTTCGGCACGGCAGGCATAACGGCCTCCAGCCGTCTGGCCATATGATCCATGCCCCTTGAGATGATAGGCTCCGTTCTGGACGTCGAGCCAAACGACAGTATCGCCTGGGCAATGTTCCTGCGCCTGCTGTTCGGTCCGGAACGCCACTAGGACGGTAGGTGAGTGCCCGCATGACGCGCAGAACAGAGCGGCCATCACGGCAACCGCCGAACGCAGATCGCGCGCAGAACCCGCGCTCGAGGCAACCCGGGGCGGTGCCCTACTGATCATCCGCGTTTCCGTGCCCCACAATCCCGAGGTCCATACTTGTAGCACGCGAAATTGCGCCAAGTCCCGTGCTCCACATAATCAGTCCTCCCAAACGTGCGGCCTGCTGCTGTTCGAGGCAGGGCCGATGCTCGGCGAACGGCTCATACCCAGGGGCTCGACAACCGTGCCTAATCCATTTCACGGCGAGGGCGCACTCGTTGGGGCGGCTCTCGCCCTCAGGTTAGCGTCGGTGACCAGGTCAAGAAAACTAGCCCGCAAAACATCGCCTGTCGGATCGCCGGACTTCGAGACAAGCCAGCAAACGTAACGCTCGGGGCGCGAGTTAATGTGACAGTATGCTTGCGACATCAGGCAGTATGCCGCTTCCAGTAATGGGCCAAGCTCCTGAGTTGCGGTGTCAAAACTTACAACGATCGCCGATACCTTTGCATCGCTATTGGCCGGGGCAAGTCGATGCGGGGGTCGCCGAGCGCTGCCGCCAGGCTCACAATCTTTGGGAGCTCCTTTCGTCATCGGATTTGGCTCCGCTTGTTCGCGTGTTCGACGGAGCGTCCTGTTTATCGTTCAATCCCTAACCGAGACTAAACCGGCCGGAGAGGCCGAGGCGAAGGCGTTAGAGCGGAATAGTCCCGGCAACTAAGCGGACTTCGCCCCGGCAGAGCGGAGGGTCGACAGAGCTGTCGCAGCCGTTGCAGGATGCCACGCCAATCCATCCTGGAAGGAAACCCAAAATGCCCGATACGCCAACCTTTGGCCGCTACGTCGAGATCCCTTATGACCAGATGACGCCGGAGCAGCAGGAGGGTTATCGCTCTCTGATCGAAACTCGTGGCGCGCTCGGCGGGCCGAACAAGATTTGGGTGCACAACCCCGAGTTGGCGAAGGTGATGGGGCCGTTAGGCGCTTATTTCCGCACCGGCTATTCGCTGAGCGAGCGCGAGCGCGAGATCGCCGTGGTCATTATCAACAGCAAGTGGCATTCGATCTACCCGACCAACGCGCACGAGCGTGCCGGCAAGGCCGCCGGGCTGCCGGCCGACAAGGTTGAGGCGCTCTTGTCCGGTCTGCCGACCTCGTTCTCCGATACGCGCGAGCAGGTCGTCTACGAGCTGGCGATGTGCCTCGCGAATTCACGCTGGGTCGCCAAAGGGCTTTACGACCGCGCGGTCGAAGCGCTTGGGCATGTCGGCATCACCGATGTCATTTGCCTGATGGGCTTCTACAGCAGCGTATCGATGACCCTCGCGTTTTATGACGTGCCCGCTGGGGCGACGGGCATGGCGCGCTGAATAACTGGGCCAGAAGGAACACCCAGGAATTCGGCGAGCTGGTTGGTAAACCGTCGGTGGCAGACATCATGGAAGCGGACGCTTGTCATGCCCGGTCTGGCCGGTGCGCGATTAGGTCAAATCCGGCCGGGGAGCGGTACCCGATATCGGCTTCGCCTTTCGAGCCCGGGGCGTCCTGGTAAACCGGTCTTCCTATGATGCCGGCCCTAAGGGCTCAAGGTTGCGCCGCCTCACCGACAGCCTTTAGCGTCCACGTCCGATTGCGATATGCGATGTGAACCTCTTCCTGCTCGAGGATTGTCCCGATTTTGGCGGCGAGTTCGTTGAGCAGTATCCGGACCGTGTCATCATCTAGATCGCCAGCATAGAGCGGCAGCACCTCGCCGGTAAAGATGGCGACGGGCTCGCGATCATGAGCGGCTTCCGCTTCCGAGCCCGCATAAACAACTTCGCCGCGGGTAAACATGCCCGAAAGAAACGGTTCAGCTCGAGCATCGCGCTCTCTCATCCACCGATGGGCCGCACGGATAGCCTCTTCAAGATCATAGATCCGGCCCGATGGGCCATAGCCAGCGCGCAAGCCCCAACTAATCTTGAACTCGCGCCGCGGACCTTCGGAGGTGGGAACGAGAGAGAAGTTCGTCATTGGCGCATCCGGCCACCGTCAATCCAAGCTCAGAGTTGATCGCGGCAGGAATTATGCGCTCTTCCTGCCGTTTTGGGCGCGAAATTGGCGCCCGAACACGGTGACGATGTCCCCAGTAACTTCGTCGGAGCAAGGGCACTGCTTTTCCTTAGCTACTTTTCGGCGCAAAAGCGAGTGCCGGGAGAGGTGCCGGGCGGCTGGGCCAGGACGCGACCCGCTGTTGATGAGATTGTCGGCGATCACACCGAAGTCGACCCCGCGCTCCATTCCGGCATCGCCCCCGATGGGGTGAGACTGAGGGGCAGCACGCTCGTTCACTTCGACTGTCTTGGCGATGAAATCGGCCCGGGGGCGCCGTCTCATCTCCGGGCGAGCTTCAGCCTTGGTCTGGACAGACGCGGCAATCGCTTCCCAGGTCCTTCGATGCTATCACCGATGAAGGGGAACGGACGAGAAACACAATGCTGGGATCTATCGATTGCGACCGGCATCTGCCCGACCTGAACCGGGCTTAGCGCAGTGCTGTCGAATAGGCATCGGCGGCAACTCAAGGCGGCCTTCGGTGTTGCTGATCGCGGCCGGTGCGGGCACCGGCAAGACCATGTCGCCGACACCGCTGGGCGTCATTTGAACTCATGATGGCGCGCGAACAGCATATACGCGCCGACGTCGCCTTGAGCTCGGCCATCGGCCGTCATCCGACCCGCACTTTCAACCGCCTTCCGCACAACGCCCACAGCGACGAGCACCAGCCAGACCCAAGTGCCGCGGTCAGGCGCAGGAGGATTAGGCGGCGACGCCTTCGGGTTGCGCGGTTCTCGCGACGCGGGCGAGCATCGCAGCGGCGTTGCGGCGCAGGATCTGCTCGCGCGCTTCCTCGCCGATCTGCGCGTCAGCGAGCGCCTTCTTGGTCCAGTCGCAGCCGAACTCGGTGCCGTCGGTGCCGCACACGATGCGCTCGGCGCCGTATAGGTTCACGGCCGCCTCGATCGCGCGCGGGCCGAACGAGTTGCAATCCACGTACACCTTCGCCTTCCGGAAGCGCGATGACGGCAGCTCCTCATTCGGCGTGTCGAGCAGGCAGCGATGGTCCATGCGCTCGACCTCGTAGGGAATGTTGCCGCCCAAATTGTGGACGTGGATCATCGCGTCGGGGTAGTCCGCCAGATAGTCGGTGAGAGACAGCGTCACCATCACCGAGGACAGGCTCGCCTGCATGTCAAGCGTGCCGTTGCGGCGGCGCGCATTGTCCGTGTCGGCCGTGACCTTGGGGTAGGCGTCACCCGGCCGCGGGCCGTTATGGATGAACAGAACCGCGTGGTGGCGGTTTGCGACTTCCAGCAGCGGGCGCATCGCTTCGGCGTCCTTGCGCGTCAGGAAGAAGTTGCCCGGTACCTGCGCGCCGATCATGCCGGGCCGCCCGAGCGCCCGCTCGAGTTCGGCGGCGGCGGCGGAAATGTCGGTCAGCGGTAGCGCGGCATAGGCGGCGAAGCGGCGGGGATGCTTCTGGCAAATCGCGGAAAGCCCGTCGTTGACGATCCGACAGAGCGGCCCGGCCACTTCCGGCGGCTGCGACTCGATCCAGCAGAACGAACCGAGGAGTGACAGCACGCTCGTCTCCACTCCCTGGCGGTCCATCCGAGCGAGATGGAAATCTACGTCATCGAAAGCCTTGGCAAGAGGCTCTTCGCCCATTCGCGAGGCCTTCAGCACCTCGGCACCGTCCGGGTTGCGCAGGATGCGCGGTTCCCTGGTACGGGCCCGCAGGGCGTCGGCTACTTCGGCGGGCCGCCAATGGGCATGCATGTCGATCATGGTCATGGCTGTCTCCTTCAAGGGTCGTCCGGCAGCTTAATCCCACGGCGGTTCGCTGCAAAGTACGACAACTGTCAAGATCGATGGCGCCGCCTCCTTAGGACGAAATGGCCGCGAGTAGGACATCGCAGCGCTGATCTGATCGCGTTGCTCGCGGCCTGGCAGCCTTCAAAGCGCCTTGCACGATCCGTCGCACTCGTCGAGGAAGAGACTCCTGCCACAAGCGCAAGGACCGCGATGGCCCGCGCCGCTATCGTCGGTCGTCGGGGTGGGTTGCCCGGGCGCCTTCTCGCGCCGCAACTCCTCCATGCGGTTACGGATTGTCTTGAAATCGTCAGCTGCTCGCGGCCGTGACATTAAACCCTCGAAACCCCGCACTAACATGCGTTGGTACCGTTCGCCAACTGCCTAAATTTCGATTTTCTTCCGTCGAGAGCCGGCAGTCGAACCCAAGCCCTGTTCGATGGTTGCGTTCAGCGCATTGCTGTCGTGACGGACTCATGCCCGGGCGGACTTGAAGTAGCCGACCGGAGGTGAGCTCGGAGCTTTACCAGACGCGGGATGGTGTCGCTGGAGACCCTGTCAGGATCGTCTGCGCTGTTTCCTTGCCGCTGGCAAGCGCCGCCTCGACCGTGCCGATCTCCGGACCGGCATAGAGCGCCTCACCGGAAAAGTATATGGCGTCACCGCTAGGTTTTCTCAGCGCCGACTGCGCTTCTCGTGTTCTCGGCGTGGGGTAGGAATATGCGCCGCGCGCGAACGGATCATTACCCCAGTTGATCGCTCGCGCCGCGACGAGATTCCGCCTGACGCGGTCCAGAGGCAGGTCGAAGATCTCGCCTAGCGAGGCGAGCCCCATGTCGATGAGTTCGGCCTCGGCAAGTGACGACACCCTGTCGGCCCTGGGTCCTGCCAACCAACCCGTCAGCACCGGATATCCGTCCGGATACTGTGTCCACCAAGTCGGGACCGTTGCATCGGAAAGCAGAAACGACAGGTCGCCCAAATCTCGCCCGCCCAGATCCCGCTCGCTCAGATCGGCCCACCACTTCGTGGCGAAGCGAAATAGAAACTTGACGACGTTGCCGAACCCGATATCGGAAGCGACTGTCGCCCGTTCGCGCGCCGCCGATGGAAGCGCGATTTCGGACAGAAGCGGGGGTGGCATAGTAAGGATCGCGGCGTCAGCCTCGAATGTGGCGCCGTCGCAACAGCGCGCGGCAACCCGCCCGCGGGCTTCGTCAATTGCTGTCACGGCCGCGCCGAGATGGAGTGCCGCTCCGTGGCTGCGGCATTCGGATAAAAGATGCTCGATAAGCGCGCCGTAGCCGTTCGCAATCCGCCCGTGCTGACCCTCGTCCCGGGCCGTCCATTCGTCGCGAAGTGCCAGAGTGCTGGCGCGGCGCGGGTCAGCCGCATCGTAGCCCTCGACCGTCCGGGTGATCGACCGCCGCAGCTCGTCGTATTGCCGATCAGTAAAATGCGTCTCCAGAAATTCAGCGATGGGCAGATCGGTTTTCACCTCGCTCAGAGCTTGGTAGAACCGACCCATATGAGGCGGCGAAGACTCGTTGGGCAATAACTTGCCGGTGCGGGCACTCCATCGCGAGCCACCACGCGGCGAGAGCGAGACCTGCGATTCGCGCATCAGAGCGCGCGTCACCGGCGCGGCACCGTGGACAAATTCGGCACCGCCTTCAGCCGGGTAGCCAAATTCCTCAGCGGGCAGCGGGTAGATGCGTCCGCCGCACCGGTCTCGCGCCTCGAAAATCGTAACTTGTTGGCCCGCGCGCACGAGCTCACGGGCCGCCATCAAGCCCGCAGCACCAGCGCCAACGACCAGAATATGCGTCAGATGCAGAGAAGCCACCGTCAGTTAATTTGCGTGCCTTCGGCGACCACCGCCTTTTGAACCGCGGGACGCGCCAGCATGCGCACGCGATGTTCCATGACGCGGGGTAGTTTGGTGGTGTCGACGCCGTCGCCCTCTATCCAGGAAGCGATCGTGAACAGGTACGGATCGCAGATCGTGTACTTGTCACCCATTACCCACGGACCCTTGATGAGCTTGTGCTCGATCAGCTCAAAGCACTCCGTCACGTTCGACGGCACTTTGCGCTTCATTGCCTCGATCGCGGCAGCATCATCCGCCCACCGGGTGCCCCGCATGCGGTGTGCATGCGCGACATGCACCGTCGAGCAGAGGTAACTGTTGAATTCTTGAATTTGCGCAAGGGCAAAGGGATCAGCCAGCGGAGCGAGTTCGGCCTGCGGAAAACGCTGTGCCACGAAGCAAAGAAGTGCCGGTGTTTCGGTGAGCGTGCCGCTTTCGGTTACCAGTGCGGGAACGCGCCCTTTAGGGTTTACCGCGAGGTATTCGGGGCTCCGCTGGCCCTGAGAGCGAAAATCGACCAGAACTGCCTCGTACTGCGCACCTGCCTCTTCGAGCGCGATGTGCGTCGCCAGCGCACAGGTACCGGGGGCGTAATAAAGTCTGAACATGTCGTTCGTCCTTCCATCGGCCACGGACCGCGCTCAGCACGCTGTCCCTTCCGTCGGCATTTAGCTGACGGCGGCCGGGCCGTTTCACCATGCGATCTCATCCGGGTCAAGTTATGTATATGAGGCGGCTTACCGCCGAATTGAGATCGCCTTGCCTGGCTCGGTGCATCGGAGGATTGGAAACGCTGCCGGATGCGCGGGAGCTGATGACCGCATGCGCCGCGGGCCTGCTGAGCGGTTCGCCGTTTATCGGGATTTGATTGGGGAGCGGCTTGGGCGGGATGTGTGGAGGGCAATCGCCGCTGACCGCCGATAATTGGTCGCTTCTGCCGCGCTCGTTAGCTCATTAAGCGGCGCGGCAGCCGGCGAGCAGTGCTGCGATGGCGTTTGTTGCGCCGCTGTCCAGATGCAGGCCGAGTTTGGAGCGTCGCCACAGAACATCCTCTCCACTAAGCGCCCATTCCTCTTTGACGAGCCAGTCGAGTTCGCGCTCGCTGAACCCATACCCGAACCCGCGGCCAAGATCCTCGGCGCGGCGCGCGGAAGCAAGGATGCGCCGGGCATCGCTGCCATAGCTGTGCGCAAGCCGCAGCGCCGCAGCGGCGCCGAGGAAGGGATAATCGCACGCGAGGCCATGGGCGAAGGCCGTTGGATCGCGGTTCGGCAGGTCGCCGCCCGGCAAAATTGCGCTGGCAGTCCACGGCCCTTTTGCGCCCTGGAGGAACGGTGCCAGCTTTTCCAGTGCGTGTTCGGCGAGACGCCGGTAGGTCGTGATCTTCCCGCCGAAGATCGACAGCAGCGGCGCTTTGCCGCCGGCGGCATCGAGGTCGAAGACATAGTCGCGCGTTACCGAGGAGGCGTCCCTTTCCTTGTCATCGTAAAGCGGGCGGATGCCGGCATAGCTCCAGACGACGTCTTGCGGCGCCACTGGCTTGGCAAACCAACGCGACACGGCACGGCAGAGATAATCGATTTCTGCCGGACTGATCGCTACGGGCTCGCCATCACCGGAGAAGGGAAGGTCAGTGGTGCCGATCAGGCTGAACCTGGCTTCATAGGGCAGCACGAAGACAATGCGACGGTCGTCGTTTTGCAGGATGTACGCCTGCATGCCGTTGTAGAGGCGAGGAACCACGATATGGCTCCCCTTGATCAGCCGAAGATCGGCCCCGTGCTCGGCAATGCCCGCACGGCGCAGGATTTCGTCCGCCCACGGGCCCGCCGCATTGACGAGAATGCGCGCTGCCAACTCCGTCGTCGCACTGTTCTTCTCGATAAGCACGCGCCAGCGATCGCCGATGCGCCGCGCGGATCGCATCTCGGTGCGCGTCGTGATCTGCGCGCCGCGCGCTGCAGCGTCGCGCGCATTGAGGACGACCAACCTGGCATCGTCCACACAGCAATCCGAGTAGACGAACCCGGTCGTGAGGTGCTCCTGCAAAGGCCCACCGTAGGGATGAACTCGCAGCGATACCCGTTCGGTGCCAGGCAGAGTGCGGCGGCCACCCAAATGGTCGTAGAGTAAGAGGCCAAGCCGGAGCAGTGCGCGGGATCGCAAACCTCGGGCGTAAGGCAGCACGAAAGGCAGCGGCCGGATGATGTGCGGCGCAGCCGCGAGCAGAACTTCACGCTCGGCAAGCGCCTCGCGGACAAGTCGGAACGCCCCGTGCTCGAGATAGCGCAGCCCGCCATGGATGAGCTTGCTCGAAGCCGAGGAGGTGGCCCCCGCGAGGTCGCCCTTTTCGACCAGCCGCACCGAAAGGCCGCGGCCGGCGGCATCGCGGGCGATCCCCACGCCATTAATGCCGCCGCCGACCACCAGCACGTCCAGAATTTCAGACACCGCGAGCTTTCGGGCCGTTACCATCCACCCGCCCGGCCGGCACGCCCGACGAGCCTGGCCAGAAATGGAACATCGTCGCCGGAGATCGTGTCGATAAGGCCCTCGCCGATCCATCGCACGAGAGAGGGGATTATGTCACGCCCACCGCGCCAATACTCGGCAAGAACTTCCGGGCGCGGCAAACTCAGCCGGTTGGAATATCCGGCATCGTGCAGCGCTTTCGCATCATCGGGGTGGAACATGTCGAGCTCGACCGAGGCGGATGTCGCGCCGCACGCTCGTAACACACCGACAATGTCGGGATGGCGTGAGTGGGTGATGGCCTCGGTCCCAATCCCCGGGTGTCGATCGACCGCACGCTTCAGCACGACATGGTCGAAGCTGATGACGAGGACGCGGTCGGACGCGCCTGTTGCTTCGAGTAGCCCCGCCACTCGATCGACGGCGAAGTCGGGCCGCTCGGTCTCCTTGATCTCAATCAAAAGGCCAATCTCCTCGCGCTTTGCCCAATCGAGCACCTCCGTCAAGGTTGGAATGCGTGTTCCGGCAAAATGCGGATGGAATCCGACCGCGGCATCGAAGCTGCGGATCTGTTCGAGAGCGAAATCGGCCGCGAAGCCGTGGCCATCTGTCGTGCGGTCGAGCGTGCGGTCGTGAAGCACGACGAGCTCGCCGTCCGCCGTTAGCACCACGTCGATCTCGATCGTGGTCGCACCCCAAGTCTTGGCCGCCGCAATGGCCGGCATCGTGTTTTCCGGGAAGAGGAGGCTGTAGCCCCGATGTCCGCACACATGGACCCGCCCAGCCTGACGGGCAAGAAAACTGAAGGACATCGCCGCTGATTTCCTCTCTCTTGTGCAGGCTGGACCTCCGCTCGAAAGCCATTCATGATTGCGGTCCATCGCTGTGCAAGCATAAACGGAAAACAAGGGAGAGCGCGATGAGATACCGGACGACGGCAATTGTGACGCTGTTGATTTCCGCGCTGGCGGGCGGCTCTGCGGCAATCACCGCGTCCGCGCCTGCGCCAGCGCAGAGCACGGTGAAGCTCGAGCTTTGGTCGCGCCAGGATCCCTCGGGGCCGCTGCGTCCCGGCAATGTGGTGAAGGGAGCAGATCGGCTGAATAAAGAGCTGGCGGCCGAAGGTTCCGACAAGCGCGTGGAGGTCGCAGTCCACGAGAGCCCGGCACCGGGGTTCGACGATGATGCCCTACAGCTCCTCAGGGTCTTTGGGATCGGGCAGGGTCCCGATATGTTCATCGCCGCTCATGAATGGATCTGCGCCTTCCAGCAAGAAGGCTTCGCGCTCAAGCTCGACGAATATATTGCCAAATACCCCCAGTATTTCGGCACCATCTTCCCGTCTCTCTGGCAGTCGGCAAAATGTCCCGGCGGCATCTACGGCATCCCGCAGGACGCCGAGGCGCGCATGTTCTTCTACAACAAGAAGCTATTGCGGGCGGCCGGCTACGATAACGCGTTCATCGAGGCGATGCCGGCGCGAACGCTATCGGGCGAGCTGACGATGGACGAGCTCATCGACATCGCCAAACGGGTAATCGGCAAGACCAAGGCCCAGTATGGCATCCTGCATCGGGCGAGTAAGGGACCGGACTACATCATGGTGTTCCAGTCCTATGGCAACACCTTCGTCGATCCCGACAACGGGAAGCTCCTTCTCGAGCGCGACAAGCTCGCGGCGGCCTTCGGCTGGTTCGAGCGCGGCGTCAAGGAGGGGGTCATTCCCGCCAATAACACCGCGATGGAGTTCGACGCGCTGCGAAAGGCGTTCTACACCGGCAATGCGGCGTTTTGGATGTACGGCATCTGGGATCTCGGTACCTATGCATTTCCGACCTACGGGCTACCAAAGGATGAGGCCGGGTTCTTCGTCGATTGGGGATGGATAGCCTCGCCAGCCGCAAAAAAGGGCGGCCAGGCCGGCAGCCTGACCCATCCGATCATCTACGCGGTCGCCGCCCATGCGAAGGATCCGGAGCTGGCCGTCCGCGTTCTCGGCCACGCCTCGGACGCCGATCTCAACACCGATCACGCGGTCACCACGACGCATCTCGGAATCAAGGCCGAACAGCTGAAAGATCCGCGCTACGCCGCGGCCTGGCCGCTCGCCCGTGCGACGGAGCTCTTAAAAATCACCAAATTCCTGCCCAACAACCCGCAATTCGGCGATCTCAACGGGATCCTCTACACCGCCCTTCAGGGTGTCGAGACAGGCCGCCTGTCGGCACCGCAGGCGGCCGATTTCGTCATCGACGAAGCGAACGCGTCCCTCAAGGACGTGATCGTCAAATAAAGAATGGCCGCGCTCGGTGATCTGACGGTCGAGCGCCGCGATCGCGCCAAGTCCGCGGCTCGCAGGCGGACCAATTTCGTACTGTTTATTGGGCCGGCGATCGTACTGACGGCCCTGTTCTTTGTCCTTCCGGTCCTTATCGACATCGCCGTGTCCTTCACCGATCTCGACCGCACTTTGCGCTTCGGCAAATTCACGACCGAGCAATACCAAAAGGTCTTCCAGGGCGACCGGCGCCTGCCGCAAGTCATCGGTCTGACGTTCGTCTACGTCTTTGGCACGCTTGCCATTTTCAACGTCACCTTCGGCCTCGTGCTCGCGCTCACCACCACGTCGCTCACCAAGATGTCCGGCGGCTTCTTTCGCGGCGTCTGGCTGTTGCCGCGCATGAGCCCCTCGGTCCTCTACATTCTGCTGTGGCTGTGGGTCATCAACCCATCGGACGTGGGCCTATTGAACCAATTCCTGATGCACGCGCTCGGTCTGACGAAACCGCTCGATCCGATGACCAGCGCGCCGGTGGCGCTGATCATCTTAGCCAACGGCTTTATCGGCGCATCGATGGGGATGATCATCTTCACTGCAGCGATACGCGGCATTCCCGAGCATTTGTTCTACGCGGCGGAGGTCGACGGCGCGGGGACTCTGGCGCAAATCCGCTTCATTACGCTTCCTGCGCTGCGCTGGCCGATCAGTTTTGTGACGATCTACCAGACGCTCTCACTGTTGGTGAGCTTCGAGTATATTCTCCTTCTGACCAAAGGCGGCCCGTTCTACGACACGACCGTCTATGCCCTTTACGTCTATCGGCGAGCATTTGCCAGCGGCCAATACGGCTATGGCGCGGCACTCGCGCTCTTCCTGATCGTCATCGGTGTAACCGTCGCACTCTTCGGTTGGCGATTCTTCGACCTGCAACGCCTGTTGCAGCGCCCCCGCATCGAAGTGCATTGAGATGACAACGCCGCTGACGATGACCAACGTCCGCTCCGGGCCCACTGCGCCGGTTGATTGGAAGAGACTGGCCACGCGCTCCCGCTCGCTGCGCCGGGCTAAGGCAGTCGCCCTCTACGCCTTCCTGATTTCTGTCTCTTTGCCGATCATACTGCCGTATTTCTGGCTCGTGACCGTCGCATTTTCCGCGAGAACCGGCGTCGCCGACACCTTGGTTCTGTGGCGCTCGATGGCCGTGCTGGCGCCCGCCGTGATCGCCTTCTGGCTGGCGGCGATGCTGGCACGGAACCGCCGCCAGATGTGGCTCGGCACGACAGCGATTGCGCTCGTCGGGATTGTCGCCCTCGCCCTCTTGGTCGGCCCGGATCTGCACCTGCGCAACTTTATATTCCTGACGGAACCGGATTTCGCCTCGGTCGTGCGCTCCCGCACCGGGGAGGTGCACGGCGCAGTACAGTTCCCCAGTGTCTGGACGGCTTTCGGCAATTCGCTTCTGATCGCCGGCGCGCAGACAGTGATCGTCCTGACCGTAGCTTCGCTCGCGGCCTATTACCTGTCTCGATTCCAGTTTCCCGGCCGCGCCGCGATGTTGCGCTCGCTCCTGGTGCTGCATGCGTTTCCGCTGCTGACGCTGATCGTGCCGATGTTCCTGATGCTCTATTGGATCGGTCTCTTGGACACGCTCTTCGGTGTCATTCTCGTGCTCGTCGCCTTCGAGCTGCCCTTTGCGATCTTCATCATGAAGGGTTTTTTCGACGCCGTGCCGTGGGACATCGAAATGAGCGCGCTGACTGACGGTGCGTCGCGGCGCCAGGCCTTTCTGCGGGTGGTGATTCCACAAGTCAGGAACGGGCTTCTGGCAATCGCCGTCTTCACGTTTATCCGCGGGTGGGAGGAGTATATTTTCGTCTTCACGTTTCTGATCCGAAACACCAACTGGACCATGAGTCTCTACATGTACTACGTGCGCGACGACATGATGGGCGTCGATTACGGCGTGGTCTCCGCGGTTGGCGTCTTTTATCTCGTCCCGAGCCTCATCCTGTACCTCGCCGCGCAGCGTTACCTGATGCAAATGTCGATCGGCGGTGTGAAGGGCTGACGCCGATGGCGAAGGTCGAGTTCCGCCGCGTCGTCAAGCGGTTCGGGGATGCCGAGGTGATCCCCGATCTGAACCTGACGATCGAGGACGGTGAGTTCGTAGCACTGCTTGGCCCTTCCGGCTGCGGCAAGTCGACGAGCCTCTTCATGCTGGCAGGCATCTATCTGCCGAGTCGCGGCGAGCTTTTGTTCGACGGCCGCGTCGTCAACGAAGTCGAGGCCAAGGATCGCAACGTCGGCATCGTCTTCCAGTCCTATGCGCTCTACCCGCACATGACCGTGCGGGACAACGTCCTCTTCCCGCTCCGCTTCAAGCGGATGCCACGCGAGGAGGCGCTCGGCCGCGTCAGAGCAGTAGCCGCTCTCGTCCATGTCGAGGAGCTTCTCGACCGGCGGCCGGGCGAGCTGTCGGGCGGCCAGCAGCAGCGGGTGGCGCTTGCGCGCGCCCTAGTCAAGGAACCGCAGCTGCTCCTCCTCGACGAGCCGCTTTCCAATCTCGACGCGACCTTGCGGCTGACCATGCGGACCGAGATCAAGTCGCTGCAAAAAAAGCTCGGAGTGACGACGATGCTCGTTACCCACGACCAGATTGAGGCGACGACCATGGCCGACCGCATCATCTGCATGCGCGCGGGCCGGATCGAGCAGATCGGCGCGCCGGACGACCTCTACCGCAGGCCGGAGAGCCTGTTCATTGCCGGCTTCATCGGGTCGCCGCCGATCAACATGATCAGCGGCGAGGCGAGGGACGGGGCGGTGTGCGTTGGCACCGTCGCGTTTCCCTTCGCGGGAACACCCGGTGCGGTGACCCTCGGGCTGCGGCCGGAACACCTGAGCTTCGCGGACTCGGGTCTGAGCGGGCGGATCGCGCAGATGGAGCCGATGGGACGCGAGATCCTTTATGTCGTCGATACCGATGTCGGATTTTTGCGGGTCCTCGAGCACGGCTCCGCGGCGGCGCATGTTGCGGGCGAGCCCGTCAACATCGGCTTCTCGCCCGAGGATTCGCTGGTGTTCGACACGCCAAGCGAGCGGCTGGTCACCGGCGCGCGGGTCCGCCCGCCGGCCTGATCAATCGAGGATCCGCTGGCGGGTTCGCGTGGCGTCATAGGCGGCGCGGGCGGCGGCGACTTCGGTCCGGTTCGACACCTCGGGGATCGCGACATCCCACCAGGCGCCGCCCGCAATGGTACTCGCCGCGGGGTCGGTGGCGATGACGATGACCGAAGTCCGCCGCTCGGCCCGCATCGCCGGCAGCGCCGCTTCCAGTTCGGCAAGGCTCCCCACCTTGTGTGATTTGGCGCCGAGACTCGCAGCATGGGCGGCGAAATCGATCCCTGAGCCGCTAGGGAGGAGATTGTTGAACGAGGCGCCGCCGCAACTGCGCTGCAACCGGTCGATGCAGCCGAACCCGCCATTGTCGAGCACAACGATGTTCAGCTTCTTGTCGAGCATCACCGAGGTCGCGATCTCGGAATTCATCATCAGATAGGAGCCGTCGCCAACCATCACCCAGACTTGGCGCTCGGGCACAGCTAGTTTGACGCCGAGCCCGCCGGCGATTTCGTATCCCATGCAGGAATAACCGTATTCGACGTGATAGGTGCCGACTTGTTGGCAGCGCCATAGTTTGTGCAATTCGCCCGGCAAACCGCCGGCGGCGCAGACGACCACATCCGGAGGGAGCGCCGCCCGGTTTACTGCCCCGAGCACCTGCGCATCGCTCGGCAGCGGGGTATTCGAGGCCGCCGTGGCACGCATCACTGCCTCGATCCATTGCGAAGCCAACCCGCAGGCTTTTGCGGTCCACTCCTCCGGCGTCTTCCACGCGGCGAGGGCGGGATCGAGCGCCTCGAGACCGGCCCGCGCATCGGCGACCAATGGCAACGCGCCGTGCTTCACCGCGTCGAAACCGGCTGCGTTCAACTGGATGAGCGTCGCCGACGGATTACGGAAAAGGCTGCGCGAGGCGGTCGTGAAGTCGGAGAGCCGTGTGCCGATTGCGAGGATCAGATCCGCCTCGGCGGCGAGCGCGTTGGCCGCGGCGCTGCCCGTAACGCCGATTGCTCCCAGATTGCAGGGATGGTCCCAGGCGAGCGCGCCCTTACCGGCCTGGGTCTCGGCCACAGGCACGCCGCGACGCGCCGCGAAACCAGCCAGCGCGTCGCAGGCCAGCGCGTAATGCACCCCGCCGCCGGCGATGATCAGCGGCGCGCGGGCGTGCGATAATGCGGCTACGGCATCGGCGAGCTGCCGCGGATCGGGCGGCGGCCGACGAATGCGCCAGCAGTGCGGAGCAAAGAGCGCCTCCGGGTAGTCGTAGGCTTCCGCCTGCACGTCCTGCGGCAGCGACAAGGTGACGGGACCGCATTCGGCCGGATCGGTCAGCATGCGCATCGCGTGCGGCAGGCTTTCGAGAATTTGCTCCGGCCGGGTGATCCGATCCCACCAGCGCGAGACCGGCCAGAAGCAGTCATTGACCGAGATCGTCGGGTCGCCGAACGCTTCGATCTGCTGCAAGACCGGGTCGGGCCGGCGCCCGGCAAAGACGTCGCCAGGCAACAGCAGCATCGGCAGGCGATTGGCATGGGCCACCGCCGCCGCGGTTACCATGTTCGTAGCACCTGGGCCAATCGAGGTCGTGCAGGCCATCATCCGGCGGCGCCGGCTCGCCTTGGCGAAGGCGACCGCGGCCAATGCCATCGCCTGCTCGTTGTGCGCACGCAGTGTCGGCAAACGCTCCCGTGCCGCGTACAGCGCCTCGCCCAAGCCGGCGACGTTACCGTGGCCGAAAATTGCGAAAACGCCCGCAAAGAGCGGATGTTCGTGGCCATCGATCTCGCTCCTCTGTGCCGCGAGGAAGCGGACGAGCGCCTGCGCCATCGTCAGGCGGATTGTGGTCATACCGCGTCCCTTTTCTTTCCTTGGCGCGACAGGATAACAGGCGGGCGCTTCGCCGTCGCCTTCCCGGGCTCGGGTCGGTAAGCTCAACCAGTGACCGAACTGGACGAGCTGTAATCGATGCCTGTGCGCCTCGGCATCAACCCGATCGGCTGGAGCAACGACGACCTGCCGGAATTGGGCGGCGCCACGCCGCTCGAAACCTGCCTTACTGAAGCTCGTATGGCGGGATTCGAGGGGATCGAGCTCGGCAATAAATTTCCCCGAGACCCGGCGATTTTGCGCCCGCTCCTCGAAAAGTTCGGACTATCGCTGATCTCGGGTTGGTACAGCGGCCGCGTTCTGGAACGGTCGCTCGCCGAGGAGACCGCAGCGATCGAGCACCATCGCGCCCTTCTCGTCGAGATGGGATGCGGTGTGCTGGTCTACGCCGAAACGAGCGGCGGCATCGCCGGCGATCGGCACCGTCCGCTGTCGAGCCGCCCGCGGCTCAGCGACAGCGACTGGCCCGATTTCGGCGCCCGGCTGACGGAGCTTGCCGAGCGCCTATCGCAACGCGGCATCCGGCTGGTCTACCATCACCACATGGGAACAGTGGTCGAGAACGCCGTCGAGATTGACCACTTGATGGCGGCGACCGATGACAGCGTCGGTCTGGTCCTCGATACCGGGCATCTGGCCTTTGCCGGTGCCGATCCGGCTGCGATCGCCTGGCGTTACGGGCACCGCATCAAGCATGTCCACTGCAAGGATGTGCGGCGCGAAATTCTTGATCGGGTTCGCGCCGCCGATGCAAGTTTTCTCGACGCTGTTCTGGAGGGGGTCTTTACGGTGCCGGGCGACGGATGTCTTGATTTTGGCGGGGTGCTCGCGGCCTTAGCGGTGACGCATTATAGCGGGTGGCTGGTCGTCGAGGCCGAGCAGGACCCGGCAAAGGCGCCGCCGCTCGCTTATGCCCGGCTCGGTTTCGCGCAACTGGGCGCCGCGGTGACGCGAGCCGGCCTTTTGAGGGAAGAGCAATGAAGATCGGCATGATCACCGACAGTCTAGGCGCCCTGTCCTTCGGTGAGCTTCTCGATACCGCCGCGAAACTCGGCATCGAGCGATTGGAGTTCGCCGCCGGCAACTGGTCGCGGGCTCCGCATCTGGCGCTTGACCGGATGCTCGACAACGCCTCAGTGCGACGGGATTTTGTGGCCGAGCTTCGCGAGCACGGCATTGCGGTCAGCGCCCTTAACTGCTCGGGCAATCCGCTGCATCCGGGCGAGATCGGTGAGCGGCATCAGGAGGTTACGCGCAAGACGATCGCGCTCGCCGGGCTGATGGGGGTCGAGCGGGTGGTCATGATGTCGGGCTGCCCGGGAGGGCCCGGCGATGCCAATGCCAACTGGGTGACCACGAGCTGGCCGCCGGAGACGCAGACGATCTTACGCCATCAATGGGAAGAAGTTCTGATCCCGTACTGGCGCGAGCTTGTCGCTTATGCGCGGGGCCTCGGGGTCAGCAAGCTCTGCCTCGAATTGCACGGGCACCAGAACGTCTACAGCGTCGACACGTTCTTTCGCCTGCGCGACGCGGTCGGCGAGACCGTCGGCGTCAATTTCGACCCGAGCCATCTGCTGTGGATGGGTGCGGATCCGCTCACCGCGATCGCCGCGTTGGGGCCGTCCATTTATCATGTGCACGCCAAGGACACGCGCCTCGAACCGCAGACGCTGGCGCGCGACGGGCGGATCGAGATCAGGCCAGCGGAGCAGGTCGCGGACCGGGCCTGGAATTACGTCACTCTGGGCCGCGGACATGATGAACCTTGGTGGCGCGGTTTTTGCCGGGCGCTCGCAGCGATCGGTTATGACGACGTACTATCGATCGAACACGAGGATTTCGAATTGCCGCCGCTCGAAGGCATCACGCAGTCCGTCGCACTGCTGCGCCGCGTGATCGCGGCTGGTTGACCAAAGTTGCTGATCCCGGGGTCGGCGGAAGCCCGGCTCGAGATCAAGCTTGGCTGCCCAGGTGTGTCGGCGCGACCGGTATCACGGACCTAGTGCTCCCCGGCCATCCGAACCAGAACATCCATCGCGATCTCGCGGGGAACGAAAAAAGCCCATCCACTATGTCCTGGTCGTGTTAACTCGCAGGCGCGCGACGGCCTTCCATCCCGAATCCCGTCAAATCAATTGGCTGCCGTCGCCAGCATTTAACCATGAATTTATTTGAACTTTTGAATGAATGCGGGTAAGATACAGTATATAGGCTCCTTTCGCAGCCCAAAGTGAAAGTTAGACTTGCCCGAGATTCGAGGACTGATGGTCCTTGTGGTTACTCTGGCTTGCTGAGCGGCCTGTCGCGATGATTAACCGCGGGTAAAGGGAGGGGTGATGGCCTCGGATCTGGAGATCTTGCGTGTCGCGCACTTGATGATGCACGAATATGGCAGCGATGCCGAACTCGAGGCGGCGAACCGGGCTGACCTCGTGCGCGTTCAGGGCGATTGGGATGAGCTGCTGACCTGGGCGAGAATCCGCCGAACGATCGCCGTGCTGGACTTGGTGCCGAGAGGATTACCGAATTGATCGGGACCGGCCTCGGATCGTGACCTGCGGCGCGTTCGGCCCGGGTTCCATTGTTTCGATCCCGCCGCCCCGTGCCCAAAGGGTCCGGCGGCACATCGCGCCCGCGCCGACGGTCGTCAGAGTGCTCGCGGGCACCAACTGTGATAAGACGACTGGGGGAAAGGGTTGCTCGGCCGCATCTCGTAAGGCTAGGACCGGCAGGACGACCTGATCTGATCGAGCGGCCGGCGAGGGGGACGGAACCGCACGGATGCGAGACACGTCGAAGCGATGATCGGGGCGGACGGTATCCTCGACCGGATCGTGGTCATATTTTTGCTCGCGCCGCTCGCGGTCCCCGCCGCATTGCTGGTCCTCGGCTTGCTTGCTGGCCTGATTCGGCCGGCGGGGTTATGGCGAGACAGCTTTGCCACGGGTGACCTGAGCCCCGCGCGTATCTATCAGTTTATCGCCACTCTGGTAGCAGCGGCTGGCGTGGTGATTGCGCTTGCACGGACGGGAGCAACGTCGTTTCCGCCAATCCCCGGCTGGCTCGTCATCGCCGCGGGTGGCGGGAACGCAGTATATCTAATCGCAAAATTGACGGCGTCACGCCGCGTCGCCGCACCGCGGCCGGTAGAAACAACCGGGGGATAACATGACTGATCTGATGGTCAAGCCGGTCACGGGCGGCCTTCCGTGCACCCTGCAAGTGACCGGCGGACAACTCGTCGGCGCCGACGCCAAGACGGTCACCGCGATCCCGCTCGAAGGCGGCGTCGGCACCTGCGCGGTGACGGTGGCCGACGGCAAGCCGCCGCCGCAAGCGATCGGTCCAGGTTACAATAATCTGGTCTTTGTTTCTCTTGCTATCCTGCTGGTTTTGGCCACGGTCCTCGGCGGCGCCATCGTATTTGGCATGGTCAGGGATTTGCCCAAGACCTTGGACAAGCTCGCTCAGCTGCTGAGCGAAGAAAATTCCTCCAAGATGAGCCTGTCGCGGGTCCAGGCGCTGATCTTCACTTACGTCGTCGCCTTCGGTTCGCTGCTGATCATCGCGCGCACCGGGCAGTTCCCGAGCGAGATCCCGGACAGCCTTGCAATTTTGACGGGCGGAAGCCTCGCCACCTATCTGACCTCAAAAGGCATCCAGAAGGCGACCGAAAACGCGAGAACTGGCGCAAATCCCTTGGCAAACCAGTGAAGCGCGCTGGTGCGGCCGCGCCTGCCATCACGAGCGCTTCCCGAAATGCGGTCAGGCGACACCGTGTCCCGGAATAGCGATGAAAACTGTCGCCTAGCACCGACGCCGGGTCGATGAGGGGTCGCATCAGCCGAGTCGCGAAAGCACGGTGGCGGGGGGTCAAGCGCGCGTACCGACGGCATATCGCCAAGCATCCCCGGGCCGCGGTGATCGCGTTGCTGCTGTTGGTCGGCGGCGGCTTGGTGCTCGCGGCGCTCCCAGCCCGTCACGGCGAGAAATCACCGGGACCGGGGGCCGCTCGGCCGGTCGCCGCTGCGCCCGAGAAGCCGGCGCAACCGGCAAAGCCGGTCGAAGAGGCGGCACTGCGGCCGCCTCCCCCCTGCCGCCCCCTGCCGCCGCCAAGCCGGCTTGGCTGCGCTATGCGGTGCCGGCGCCGCCGACCGGCAACCGCCCGCTCGTTGCGATCGTGCTCGACGATCTCGGCCTCGATCGAGCGCGAACGGCCGAAGCGATCCGGCTGCGCGGTCCGCTGACGATGTCTTTCATGACCTATGCGAGCGACCTCGCAGAGCAGACCGAGGCGGCGCGGCGCGCGGGTCACGAGCTCTTTTTGCACGTGCCGATGGAGGCGGTCGACCGCCATGCCGATCCCGGCCCGCACGGGCTCTTCACCACGTTGTCGCGCGAAGAAATCCTCGAGCGGCTGCGCTGGGGGCTCGGCCGTTTCGACGGCTTTGTCGGGATCAACAACCATATGGGCAGCAAATTTACCGCGGATGCGCACAGCATGACGCCGGTCATGGAGGAATTGCGCGCCCGCGGACTGGTCTTCCTCAATTCACGGACCTCGCCGGCCAGCACGGGGATTCGCCTGGCGGTCGCCTACCGGGTCCCGCACGCCGCCCGCGACGTGTTCCTCGACGACGACCAAGTGCCCTCCGCGATCGCCAAGCAGCTCGCCCAGGTCGAACAGGTCGCGCGGCAGCACGGCAGTGCGATCGCCATCGGCCACCCGCACGACGCAACGATCGCGGCCCTCAGGGCCTGGCTGCCGCTGCTCGGCGAAAAGGGCTTTGTGCTCGTTCCGGTCAGCGCCGTGGTGCGGCATCGCATGACGGAGGAGGGGGAGGCGAGGCCGCCCCCGCCCTAAGCCGACTGGTCGAGACCGCGCCCGCTACAGCCGTTCGTACTTGACGACGCGGCGCACCCGTCCCCACTCGCCCGGCTGCACGACATAGAGGTCGCTGTGCGAATCGACCCAGATCCCGTGGCATGAGCGGTTGACCGGGCCGTCACCCCAGCGCGCGAGGCGCTCGCCGTCGAGGGTCAGGACGCTGATCATGCCGCCATTGTGCTCGGGGATGTAAACAACGTCGTCATCGTCGACATAGAAGAACGCCGGGCCGATCAGCTCGGTCGACCAGACGGACAGCAGTTTGCCGTTCTGGTCGAACACCTGCACCCGGTCGTTTTCGCGGTCGGCCACCAGGACCCGGCCGCGCCGGTCGATCCATACGCCGTGCGGTAGATTGAACTGGCCCGGTGCCGTGCCGGGCTCGCCCCAGGAGAACTGGTACTTGGCGTCGGGCGAGAATTTGTGCACCCGCGCGTTGCCGTAGCCGTCGGTCATGAACATCGAGCCGTCAGGGGCGAAGGCGATGTCGGTCGGCAGGTTGAACGGGCCGCCGCCATGCGTGACCTTGCGCCACGCCTGCGAACTGAAATCGTCTTGCGGCACGCCGGTGTCCGAGCGCGCCCCCTTCTCGCCGATGGTCTGCAGCAATTTCCCGTCGGTGGTGAATTTCTGAAACGTCTGGTGGTGCTCGTCGCACAGCCAGACGACGTCCTTCCCGTTGTCCTGGACGATGCGAATCGCATGCGGAAAGATGAACAGGCCGGCGCCCCAGGACGACAGGAAATTGCCGTCGCGATCGAAAATCACGATCGGGTGCTCGGGGTTGCGGTTGAAGCAGTAGACCCGGTCCTGCGAATCGACCGAGACCGCGCAGGCGCGGATCTCGAGCCCTTCGGGCGGGCGCTGCCACGCCTCGTTGACCTGGTAGGTGTATTTGCCGCTGCCGACGATCGGTTCCATTTTCTCCTCCTTTTCTGTTTTATCTCGCCACCACATGCAACTGCATTACGCCTGCAGCTGCTGCTTCAGCTTTGCCAGACGATCGAGTATCGGCAGGACCTCATCGGCGTTGGCCGGCGGCACCGGAAAGTTCACCCGCGCCACGCCGAGATCGCGGTAGCGCTTCAACATATCTGGATTTTCAGGAGCGCCGCCCAGGGTCACCGGCAGAGAGTGTGGGTCTCGGCCGGCTTCTTCGGCCATCTGTCGGAAGCGCGGCAGATAGTCGAGCGGATCGCCGTAGCGTGCACCGCCGGCGATCGGGAACCAGCCGTCGCCATAGCGGATCGCGCGGCGTGCCGCCCACGGGAAGGCGCCGCCGACGAGGACCGGCGGGCGTGGCTTTTGTACGGGCTTAGGCCAGGTCATCATCGGCTGGAAGTCGACAATATCGCCATGATACTCCGGCTTTTCCTTGGTCCAGATCTCCGTCATCGCCTCGATCTGCTCGCGCATCCTCTTGAAGCGGGTGGCGAATACCGTGCCATGGTCCTCCATCTCCTCTGCGTTCCAGCCGCCGCCGATGCCAAAGAGGAAACGTCCGCCCGAGATCTGATCGATCGATGCGACCTGCTTGGCGGTCTGGATCGTATCGCGCTGAATGACTAGGCACACGCCGGTGCCGACTTTGAGCCGCTTTGTCGCCGCCGCCGCCGCGCTCAGCGTGACGAAGGGATCCATGACATCGTAATAGCGCTTGGCCAGCTCCCCGCCGCCCGGCGTCGGCGTGCGCCGCGAGGCAGGGATGTGCGAATGCTCGGCCGCCCAGAGCGCATCAAAGCCCCGCTCCTCGAGCGCCACCGCCAGCTCGGCCGGCGAGATCGAGTAATCGGTGAAGAAGATGGATGCGCCGAATTCCATGGATTATGCCCCCGCCGTGGTGTTCGGATGCCGATGCTACGCCGCTGCGCGCGGCGAATAAAGCCCGCCTCGGGTCCGGACGAAGTCAAGGCCGAGAATCGCGATGGTTGCCATGCGCCGAACCGGCTAATTTGCGCGGCGACCGACGCAAGAGAGTGGGAGGCGATCATGAAGCTGGTGCTTTTCGAGACCTCCGAGCAGAGGGAGCCCACGCCCGGGTTGCTGACCGAGCGCGGGGTGGTCAGCCTCTCCGGCAAGGTCGAGCGAGGTCACACGCCGCAGCTGACGATGCAGGGGTTGATCGACGGGTTCAGCCGTCTACAGCCAGCGCTCGAGCGGCTGGCGGCCGAGGGCGAAGCCCTGCCGCTCGCCTCGGTTCGGCTGCGCGCGCCGCTGCCGCGGCCCGGCAAGATCCTGTGCTGCATCGCCAATTATTGGGAGCACGCGCAACGCGAGGCGCGGCCGCTCAACATGTTCCTGAAAAACCCGGAGGCGGTGGTGGGGCCCGGCGACACGATAACGCTGCCGGAGTTCACCGAGCCATGGATCTTCATGCACGAGGCGGAGTTGGCGCTCGTCATCAAGGGCCCCGCGAAGAAGGTCAGCCAGGCGAATTGGCAAAGTGCTGTCTTCGGCTATACCTGCCTAATCGACGTGTCGGCGCGCGGCGAGGGCAGGCGGACCTGGAAGGCCGGCAGCTGGCTTGGCAAGTCGTTCGACACCTTCGCCCCGATCGGGCCCTGCATCACCACTGCCGATGAGATCCCGGAGCCCAACGATCTCGTCGTGCGTTTCTGGAACGACGGCCAGCTGCGCCACAACTACAACACCGACGATATGGAGCACCGGGTGCCGGAGCTGATCGAGTTCGCCTCGACGATCATGACGCTCAACACCGGCGATCTGATCGCCTGCGGCACCAACCACGAGGGTCTGGGTGCCTTGCAAGACGGCGAGACCGTCGAAATCGAGATCGAACGGATCGGCCGGATGTCGTTGAAGGTCGTCGACCCGCTGAAGCGAAGCTGGGAGCGCGGGATCTATATGGGCGCCGACTCGACCAACCCCGAGGCGGTCAAGCGTCACCGCCCGCAGAGCTGATCTTTCCTCTAGCTCTAGCGTTTGACGTAGATCGTTTCGCCTTCGACCCGGACCTCGTAAACCGCCACTGCGGTAGATACCGGGCCGTTTACCAGCTCCCCGGTGCGCACGTCGAATTGCGCGAAGTGCAGCGGGCACTCGATCAGGTGGCCTGAAAGCTTGCCTCTCGACAGCGGCGCATTCTTATGACCGCAGACGTCGCGAAGTGCGTGAAACGCGCCGTCGACATTTGCCAACACGACGCGCTCGCGATCGACGGCTACCCATTTCATTTGGCCCGGCGGCAATTCGTCCACCCTGGCCACCGGCACAAACCCATCGAGCATACGGCTTCCCTCGCCTTCTCCCCGCGCGGCGGGGAGAAGGTTGCATGAGGGACCTTCCCGACTAGTTCGGCCTGAAGCCGAACAATTTCGCCGCGTTGTCCGAGGTAATCTTGCGCCGATCCTCCTCCGGAACACCGGCAAAGATGCGTCCCAAGAAGTCCTGAGACCTTGGCCAAGTCAACTCCGCATGCGGGAAATCGCTGCCCCACAGCATCGTCTCCACTCCGATCCTGTCGCGCATTTGCACGCCGAGCTCGTCTTCCATAAACTCGACGAACATATTGCGCCGCCAGTAGTCGCTCGGCAGCATGCCTTCGCGTGACTTCCATCCCTTGGTGAACACCGGGCGCTCGCGATAGGTGAAGTCCATCTGCTGCAGCCAGTGCGGAATCCACGCCGTCTCGTGCTCGACGGAGCCGACCTTCAGACGGGGATAGCGGTCGAAGACCCCGGCGAAGAGCATCGCCGACAGCGAGTAGCGCACCCAATAATCCGTGGTGGAACGGCCTGCTCCGGTCATCTCGGCCACATTCATCGTGAATTCGTTACCGGGAATGCCGTTGCGTGGGGTGGCGATATGCAACAGCAGCGGCATCCCGATGTCCTGCGCGGTCCACCACAGGCGCTCATAGATCGGATGCCGATAGGGCTTGTCGGGGAGCGGTGTCACCGGGATGAAGGCGCCGACGAGCCCCAGCTTCTTGCACCTCTCGAGCTCCTGGCAACCCTCGTCGACATCGTCGACATTGAGCATGCCGATCCCCTTCAGGCGCTCCGGATAAGGCTTGCAGAAATCGGCGATCCAGTCGTTGTAGACGCGACAAATCTCCGACAGCAACTCGCTATCCGGGATGCGATACCAGAACAGGCCTTGGCTCGGCTGCAAGCAAGAGCCCCACACTCCGTCTTCTTCGTTCTCTCGGATCATCGCGTGCGGATCGTAACCGCCCTTGCGGACATCCTCCCAGACGCCGAGAAAATCAATCTGCGAGGGGTCCTCGAAGCGCTGCCCGGCCTGCATAACGGCTCCCAGGGTGCCGACTTGCATGCCGCCGAGCATCCAGGCGTCGTATTCTCTGCCGCCCGGGGTCTTGCGCCGCTCCATCTTCGGTGCCCGGTCGCGGAACCTGGCCTCCATGCGCCCCGTGTACATGTCCGGCGGCTCGACAATGTGAGAATCCGCCGAGATCAGCTTGTATTCCGACATTAAGACCTCCTCCGCTTCAACCTGTAGATCGGCAGTCTAAACCGTCTTTGGGCAGCGGAACAGCGCGTCGTGCCGGCGAACCCGCGGCGGTCCGCGATTTCGGCAACGCAGGGTCACGCTCGCGTGCGGTTTCTGCGCTCGACCGGGTGCCGCTTTTTATAGCAACATGCAGCAATGCTTCGCTGGTTCACCTTTGGCCCCGACACCCGGGTCAATCTGCTGCTCGGTTCCGGCCACTTCCTGTCGCATTTCTATCAGCTCTGCCTGCCCCCGGTGTTCATCGCCTGGCAGCAGGCCTTCGACGTCTCCTTCGCCGAGCTCGGCCTGGTGATGGCGGTGATGTCGGCCACGGCCGGGCTGCTGCAGACCCCGATGGGGTTTCTCGTCGATCGCTTTGGCGCCCGCCCGTTCCTGATTGGCGGCACCCTGCTGATGACCTTGTCGATTTCGGCGATGGGATTCGCCACCGCTTATTGGCAGGTCGTTGGGCTGGCATTGCTCTCCGGGGTCGGCAACTCGGTCTTCCACCCGGCGGATTACGCCATTTTGAGCGGTTCGATCGATCCGGCGCGCCTCGGCCGATCGTTTGCCTTTCACACCTTCAGCGGGAGTATCGGCTTCGCCGCCGCGCCGCCCGCGACGGCCGCGCTGACCTTGGTGCTCGGTTGGCGCGGCGCGCTGATCTTTGTCGGGCTTCTGGGTCTCCCGGTGGTTGCGATGATCCTGCGGCAAAGCCGGATCCTGATCGATCAGGCGCGTCGACCGCCGAGTCGCGTCGCGGAGCACGCGAGCGGCGCGGGGCTGCTGCTGAGCCGATCGGTGCTGATGTTCTTCGCGTTTTTCATGATGACGGCAATGGCCGGCGCCGGCATCCAGTCCTGGCTGATCACGATACTGCACCAAGTGCACGGGTTGCCGGTCGCAGCCGCTGCTTCGGCGCTGACAGGGTATATGGTCGGCCAGATCGGCGGCGTGCTGGTTGGCGGTTGGCTGGCCGACCGCACCGATCGCCACCTTCCCTTTGTCGTCGGTCTAACGATCGGCGCCGCCGCGTTGTTGCTGCTGGTCGGCGTCGTCTCGTTGGCCGAGCCGGCGACGATCGGCGCGCTGTTTGTCTGTGGCCTGATGACCGGGGCGAGAAACACGCCGCGCGACGTGATGGTCAAGGACGCGGCGCCGCCCGGGCAGATGGGCAAGGTGTTCGGTTTCGTCAGCTCCGGCATGTCGCTCGGCGCTGCGATCATGCCGGTGCCCTACGGCATGATCATCGACGCCGGAAGGCCCGATCTCGTGCTGGTCGTCGCCGCCATACTCCTGCTGGTGAGCTTGCTGTGCGCCGGCGGTGCCCGTGTCGGCTTCCGCCGCGCTCCCGTGCCCGCCGCGGCGGAGTAGCCTTCCGGCCCTTGTGCCGCCTCGGCGGATCGGGGACAATCGACACAGACCGCGGCCAACGGGAGGCGTCGATGCGCAGGGTAGGCCCGAATTCGTTTACCGAAATCTATTTCGCCGGCTGCAATCCGAGCTTTATCGAGACCAGCGACGGCTACGTCATGATCAACTCGCCGCAGCAGCCGATCGACGCTGTGCGGTGGCGCGAGCGCATGGAGGAAAAGGCGCCGATCCGCTATCTGATCAACACCGAGCCGCATGGCGACCACATCTCAGGCAACGCCTATTTTCCAAAGGTGACGGTCGTCGGGCAGGTCAAGCTCCAGGAATGTTTCGAACGCTATCTCTATGCCTTCGGCACGCTCGAAGAAAAACGCGAGCGGTTCAAGGAGACCGACCCGGACAGCGTCTGGCTCGTCGGGCACCCCGATTACCCGGCCTCGAACCCGCCGAAGCTGACGTTCACCGACGCGCTGACCCTGAATGTCGGCAATCACGCCTTCAACATCATCCACATGCCCGGCCACACCGCACCGCAGACCTCAGTCCACGTGCCGGAAGAAGGGGTCGTGTTCACCGGCGACAACGTCTTCTACAAATGCCGGACGTGGTTGCAGGAATGCGATCCCTGGGAATGGCTCGCGGCGCTGAAGAGCATTGAGGCACTTGATGTCGAGACCATCGTGCCAGGACACGGAGATCCGTGCACCAAAGCCTATCTGAAGGAGCAAGGCCAAATCGTCGAGAACTGGGTCGGGTGCATCGAGCGGTTCGTCGACCGCGGCCTTACCGCCGAGGAGGCGCTCAAGGAGCCGCTCGACGTCACCAAGCATGACCCTTACCCGATCGGCCAGCGGCTCTTCATGCACAACGAACGGCTGACCGACATGATCGTCCGCAACCTGCACCAGCGCATCCTCGACAAGAAGCAGCAGCCCACCGCCTCATAAGCCGAGGGACCACGCCATGCCAGAGCAGAAGTGGACGATGCGCGGCGAATACATGGAGAGCTGCAACTGCGACTATCTCTGTCCGTGCATCTATACGAACCCGCAGGGTCCGGCGACGAACGACCACTGCACGGCCGCGATGGTATTCCGGATCGACGAAGGAAGCTGCGGCGAGACCAACCTCGACGGGTTGAAATTCGCGCTGGTGATCCGCTCGGGCAAGGTGATGGCGGATGGCGACTGGGTCTTCGCCGGCGTCGTCGACGAAAGGGCGGACGACGCGCAACGCCAGGCGCTCGCCGCGATCGTCGGCGGCGAGGCGGGCGGTCCGCCGTCGTTTATCCGCCAACATCTTGTCAGCGACTTCCGCGGCGTTCAGTTCAAGCCGATCGAATTCGATCTGGCGGGGCTGAAGCGCTCGGTTGCGATCCCCGACATCCTCGCCTTCGAGATCGAGGGCGTCACCCCGCGCAGCCGGTCCGACGAGCCCATTTATATCGACAACACCTCGCACCCGGCGAACCGGCGTTTGGCACTGGCCCGATCGACAGAAACCCACGTACACGGCTTCGGCCTTGACATGGACATCGTCGGCAAGGGCAACAACGGGCATTTCGCGCCCTTCGCCTGGGCAGCGTAGGCGCTGACCAGTTCGTCCACCGATACATCGGCGAACAGCTCTGCCAATGCTGCGGAGCTGCTGCTCCGCGATCGTGTCGTTATTTGGTCAGGCCTCGTTGCCGTAACCGCGCTCTCCTGGCTCTACGTCTATCGGCAAATGGGTCCAACGGAAGGCATGGCAGACATGGCGGTGCCGGCCGCTTTCGTACCCTGGACCGCCACCGACTTCGCGCTGAACATGGCGATCTGGTGGGCGATGATGCCCGGCATGATGCTGCCCAGCGCCGCCCCGATGATCCTGACATTCTCGACGATCAATCGGCACAAGCAGGCGCGTGGCCAACCTTTTGTCCCGGCAATGGTGTTCACGTCGGGCTATCTGATCGCCTGGGGTCTGTTCGGCATCTTTGCGACGCTCGCGGACTGGGGCCTCGAACGGGCTGCCCTGATTTCGCCGATGACGGGAAGGCTCAGCCCGATGTTGGGCGCCATCGTCGTCACTGCCGCCGGCATCTATCAACTCACGCCGTTAAAATCCGTCTGCCTGACGCATTGCCGCTCGCCCTTCAATTTCGTCCTCAATCATTGGCGAGAGGGCACCGCGGGAGCATTGCGCATGGGGCTTGAGCACGGGCTCTATTGCCTCGGCTGCTGCTGGTTTCTAATGGCGCTGCTGTTCGCCGCCGGGATCATGAGCCTCTTATGGATGGCGGTGATCACCATCTTCGTCTTCATCGAAAAGCTGTTCCCGGCCGGGCAGTGGATCGCACGCGCCAGCGGGGTGGCGATGCTCGGGTTCGGAATTTACCTCGTTTGTCAGGCTTAACCTGCAGCAAGGGAGGAGCGCATGGCCACAGGTACCCAGTGGCAGCTGTCGGGAGACTATTTTGAAAACTGTAATTGCAGCGTCGTCTGTCCATGCCTTATTTCGCCGGCGCCGCCGCTGACTTCGCAGCCGACGCAGGGAGTCTGCGATGTCGCGCTGGCCTTTCACATCGATAAGGGCAGCTATGGCGCAGTCGTGCTCGACGGGCTCAACCTGGCGCTGATCGCGCACACGCCGGGGCCGATGGCCGCTGGTAACTGGACAGTCGCCATCTATCTCGACGAGCGCTCCAGCGATCAGCAGGCCGAGGCGCTGGGGGCGATCTTCGGTGGTGCGGAAGGCGGGCCGATGGCGGCCTTCGCTCCGCTGATCAGCACAAACCTCGGCGTCAAGAAGGTGCCGATAACCTATCGGGTGACCGGCAAGACGCGCTCGACGGAAATTCCGGGAATCATGCACATGTCGGTCGAGCCGCTGCCGAGCCTGCGCCCAAATGAGGAAATCTGGGCATCGGCCGGCCATCCGATCGCGCCCGACAAGCTGGCGCTCGCGGTCGGCAGCGCCGGCAGCACTTTTACCGATCACGGGATGCGCTGGGACAATTCCGGCAAGAACGGCCACTACGCGCCGATTAGCTGGTCCAACCAGTAGCGGCTCGTCCAGCAGGCTGCGGAAAAACGCACGACGAATGCTCGAAGTTTTGATCGCAATCCGGCTTCATCGTCATTCCCGCGACAGCGGGAAATCCATTCGTATCAGCGGGTCATGGATTCCGGCTCTTCGCAAATGCTCCAAGTTTTGATCGAACGGCTTCATCGTCATTCGCGACAGCGGGAAATCCATTCGTATCAGTCGTGTATCCGCTTTCGCTGCGATGCAGCCGGAATGATCAATTCTCCCAGTCATCGGCGTTTTTCCGCAGCCTGCCAGTCGACGGTGACATGACGATCGGCCGGATCGAGCGCGCCGCTCCGACAGCCCCGTTCCGGCTGCCGCTGCTGCGCTCCCCGGCTACGCTGATGCTCGCCGGGGTGGTCGCGATCACCGGTTTGCGGCTGCTCTGGCTCGTCTTCCAGCCGGCCGATCTCTATCCTGACGAAGCGCAATACTGGTTCTGGGCGCAGCACGCCGCCCTCGGCTATTACTCGAAGCCGCCGCTCGTCGCCTGGCTGATCGCGCTGACCACCGGCCTTTTCGGCGAAAGCGAGTTCGCGATCCGGCTGTCGGCACCTTTGCTGCACGCCGGCACCGCCGTTTTCGTCTATGCGACCGGGGCGCGGCTCTACGACAGCCGGGTCGGGCTCTGGTCGGCGCTTGCCTACGCCAGCCTGCCCGGGGCATCGGTCTCGGCCTTCATCATCTCGACCGACGCGCCGCTGCTGTTGTTCTGGGGCGCGGCACTCTACGCGTTCATCCGAGCGCGCGAAGACGTCGGGTGGGGCTGGTGGCTCGCCGTCGGGATCGCCTGCGGGCTGGGCCTCTTGGCGAAATACGCGATGGCCTATTGGATCTTCTCGGCGCTCGGCTATGTCCTCGTGTTCCGCGCCGAGCGCCGCCACCTCTATCCGCTGCTCGCCGCAATCGGCGTCGCGCTCTTGCTGTATTCGCCGAATTTCTGGTGGAATTGGAGCAACGGCTTCGTCAGCTACCTCCACGTCAGAGACAATGCGGAATTGGACGAGCCGCTGTTCCACCTCGGCGCCTTTCTCGAATTCTTCGGTTCGCAATTTGCGGTGTTCGGCCCATTGTTCTTTGCCGGGTTGATATTTCTCGCGCTGTCGCCGCGCACCTTGGCCGAGCCGCGCGCCCGCCTGCTCGCCTCGTTTACGCTGCCGACATTGGCGATGATGCTGGCGGTCAGTTTCCTCTCGCGCGCCAATGCCAACTGGGCGGCACCCGCTTACGTCTCGGCGACGGTGCTGGTCGTTGCCTGGGCGTTGGGCCGCGGCTGGCGCAGGCTCGTCATCTTCTCGATCGCGCTCCACCTCGCCGCCGTTGCCGTCCTCTTCACCGGCCGCGACGCGCTTGCCGCGTTTGGCATCGAGCTGCCGGCGAAATATGACCCGCTCGGGCGGCTGCGAGGCTGGCGCGCCCTCGGCTCGACGGTCGGCGCGGCGCTCGCGGCACATCCCGGATTTATGCTGTTCGCCGACGATCGCGAGACGCTCGCCGCCCTGATCTATTATGTGCGCCCGCATCCCTTCGATGCGGTCAAGTGGAAGCTGAAGGGCGGCCTCGCCAAAGACCAGTGGGAGCTGACAAACGGTCTGCCGCAACACCACGGCGGGAACTTTCTTCTGGTCTCGGAGCACGATCTGATCCCCGAAATGCGGCCGAGCTTCGCCGCGATCGACCGGCTTCGAGCCCGTCGTCATCCCGGTCGGACCGGGAGCCTCCCGCACCTACACGCTCTACCTCGCACGCGATTTCAAGGGCTATTCATGGGATCGCCGCTAGCGTCTCGATCACCCAACTTGTGCAAGCGATGGCCGATGAACAAAGGCAATTCCATCGCTGGCCGGCCGGCGTGCATTACCGTGGCCGGTGCAATGGGTTCGATGGCGTCGAACAAGAACCGGAATTGGCCCGCGATCTGGGCGAACGAGCGATGCGGGGCCACGATCAGGACATCTGCACCGGCGAAATCATCGGGGTTTGCGACGAGACCATATTGCCGCGGATCCGGTCCGAGGCAGATGACCGGGATGCGGCCGCCGAGCGCGTAATCGACCTTGCCGGCTTCGTGCCATTTCAGGGCCGCGACCACCAATCCCGGTTTGTCGAGGAGGCCGCGGCTCTCGAGTTCCGTCCGCAGCGAGGTCCAATCAACCACATCGAGGCTTGGGTCCTTGCCAAACCGGAAATTCTCGGCCAGGCCGGGCAGCCAGTTGTAGCGGACCTCGCTCGCGACGAGGATCACGCCGAAGGTGACGAAGGCGGCCGTCGCCACGAACCAAACTCGCACCAACCGGCTGGTCCAGCTGCGACGCGGCAATCGCTTCCCCGAGCAACGGCAGCAGCATCAGATAGCCCGGCGCCGCCCAGTGAAAGAGGACGTTGCCCCATAGGGCTGCCACGCTGAAAAAGAAAATTGGCGGCACGGCGAGACAGGCCAGCAGCCAGCGTTCCGGGTCGGCGGGACCGCGGCGGAGTGCTGCGAAGCCGCACCACACCAAGGGCGCCCATATCCAGGGAAGGAGAAACGCGGCTTGACCGCCGATCGCCAATATCGGCCCGAACGGGTGGAGCGAACCGCCGGCCCGGCCCGCCTGGAACAGAAACGAGACCCATCGGTGCTCGGCATTCCAGATCAGCACCGGCAGGAAGATCACCAACCCGACGATGCCGGCAACGTAAGGGTGCGGCCGCATCAGCCAACGGCGGCTGGTCGGTTCGCTCGCCAGGAACGCAGCGGCCCCCGACAGGGTCAGGACGGCCGAATATTTGGAACAAAGCGCCAGGCCCGCGCAGGCGCCGGCCGCCAACCACCAGCCCCAAGCCGGGCGGCCGTCCGAACGCAACGCCTTGATCAAGCAGGCCAGGGTAGCGAGCAAGGCGGCGAAGAGCGGCCCGTCGGGCAAGACCCATGTGCCCGCGGTGATTCCGAGGACCGGATCCACATTCAGCACGACTGCCGCCCATAAGCCGGCTGCCGGGTTGAAGAGCGCCGACGTCACGCGGTACATCAGGAACGTCGTCAGCGCGAAGAGCGCAATAAAGGGCAGCCGCACGACGACGGCACTCTCGCTGCCGGTCAGGTGTGCGGCCCCCCACGCCATCCACCAGGCGATCGGCGGATGGTCGAAATAGCTGAGCTGCAATTTGCGGCCGGCCGCGACCATGTAGCTCTCGTCGATGCCGAGCCCGAGAGCAGCGGCGAACAGGAGCCTGGCCAGCAACGTCGCCAGTATGAGGACCGCCACTCCCCCGGCCGGCGTTTTCAGCCAGGCAACCGCGGTCCCCACCCGCTCTCTTGCCCGCTCGCGAGGAGGCCTACAGATCGCTTCCAACCGTCCCGTCCTCGCAAGGGTCCCGCTGTTTTTGCTGTTTTTACAGGAAATTATCAGCGGCGGACCGGCCCTTCGCCGCAGGAATCCTCGAATGACGGCGTCGTCGCGAACAAAAGAACAGCGGGAAAAGCCCATGCCGGGCGGCCCGTCTTCGTTGACAAAGTGGAGAGATTGTCAAAATAGCATTGATATTAAAATCTGTCAACCCCCTCGCAAGAGAGCGAGTGGTCGGTGGGGCTATCGACGGCGGAAATATTCCTCATAGGGAACGTCGTTCTTGACCAACACACCGCCATCGACCGTCAGCGCCACGCCGGTGATCATGCGCGCCGCGGGACCCGCCAGGAACAGGATCGGATCGGCGATATCCTCGGGTTCACACATGCGGCCGAGCGGGATCTTGAGCGCCCGCACAGCCTTCGTTTCCTCCGACGGTATCGCGCCGCCGAACCCGGTCGCGGTCGGGCCCGGGCAGACGGCGTTGACCCGGATTCGGTCGGGGGCAAGCTCATAGGCCGCGTGGCGCGTCAACCCGAGAAGGCCTGCCTTCGATGCCGTATAGTTCGCGGTGCCGCCGAACGAGATGCGCTGTCCGGCGATCGAGGCGATGTTGACGATGGCGCCGCCGCCGCGGGCCCGCATGTGTGGCAGCACCGCCTGGATGCCGTTGAACGCGCCGGTCAGGTTGACGGCGATGACGCGGTCCCAATTCTCGGCGCTCATCTCGGCGATCATCCGGCGCACGGTCGTGCCGGCGCCGTTGACGAGGATGTCGATGCCTCCCCAAGCCTCGTTTATGCCCTCGGTCAATCTGGCGAAAGCGTCGCGATCGGCAACATCGAGCGCGTGCGCCGCGGCATGACCGTTCTGGCGGGTAATCTCGGCCGCGACCTTCTCGGCCGCCGCCGCATCGCGATCGAGAATGCCGACGCGCGCGCCCGCAGCGGCGAAGGCGCGGCAGGTCGCTGCGCCGATCCCGTTGCCGCCGCCGGTGACGAGGGCGACCTTTCCGGTAAAATCTTCGGCCATTTCTTCAACCCCTTCATTGCAGCTCGTCGAGCAGCGCCGCTCCGCATCAACTCGTACCGGAGCCGCCGTCACGGCGATGGTGGCCGGCTCGTGACCCAACTCCGCAATCGCGGCGAGGAGCTTGCGGCGATGGCCAATCGAGGTGACGCCGAGGCCGATCAGGTCGTCGGCCGTCAACTGCGGCAGCACCTCGGCGTCGACATCATTGTCGCGGAAAGCGGCCTCGTATCGTTCGAGACCCAGGCCGCGCAGCCACGCCGCTATGTCCACTTCTCGCTCCCGGCTCTTCGCAGCGGCTCGATAAATCACCAAAACGCTCGGACATTTTACGGCGCGCTTTGACCACGGCAAAGGACGCTGCGGCGCATAGCCCATGGGTTGTCGGCTGAGATCGAAGAGGCCTCAGCGACGTGACAGGACCGTCCACATCCCGCCGTCATCGTGCGGCTTCTCCGAGCGGATGCTTGCGCAGAAAGTCGAAATCACAGCCGCGGTCGGCCTGCAGGATTTCGTGCCGGTAGAGCCGCGCGTAGCCGCGCTCGGGAACGGAAGGCGGTTTCACCGGCCGGCGCGCCAACTCCTCGGGCGCGACAAGCAGGTCGAGGCGACGCTCGGCGACCGATAGCCGGATACGGTCGCCGTTTCTGACCCTGGCGAGCGGCCCGCCGCTCGCCGCGTCGGGGGTGACGTGCAGCACGATCGAGCCATAGGCGGTGCCGCTCATGCGCGCATCGGAGATGCGCACCATGTCCTTGACCCCGGCGCGCGCCAATTTACCCGGGATCGGCAGATAGCCCGCCTCCGGCATCCCGGAGGCGCTGAGCGGGCCGGCATTTTGCAACACCAGGAAATCGTCGGGCGTGACATCGAGATCGGGATCGTCGATGCGCGCCGAGAGGTCTTCGAGAGAGGTGAAGACGACGGCGCGGCCTTCCTTCTCGAAGAGCGTGGGGTCGGCCGCCGACCGTTTGAAGATCGCCCCCTTCGGCGCGAGAGAGCCGAACAGCGCGACAAGACCACCCTTCGGCTGCAGCGGATCGGCCAACGGCTTGACCACCGTGCGATCGACCGGCCCTTCCTGCGCCGCTAACCGCTGGCCGAGCGTCTCACCGGCGACCGTCATGCAATCGAGGTGCAGGAGCGGCTGCAGCTCGCGCAGCACCGCGCCGATCCCGCCGGCGGCGAACAGATCCTCCATGTAATGCGGACCGGTCGGCTTCAAATCGACGAGGACCGGCGTCGATTCGCTGATCTCGTTCAGCCGGCCGAGGTCGAGGTCGATGCCGGCCCGCCCGGCAATCGCCGTCAGATGCAAGACGGCGTTGGTCGAGCCGCCAATCGCCATCAGCACGCGCAAGGCATTCTCGACCGATTGCGGCGTGACGATGCGGTCCGGGGTGAGCCCGTTACGGGCGAGTTGCATCGCGGCCCGGCCGGTCGCCTCGGCGGCGCGCAGCCGGTCGGCATGGACCGCAGGGATCGCGGCACTGCCGGGCAGGATCATGCCGAGGGCTTCGACGATCGAGGCCATCGTGCTCGCCGTCCCCATCACCGCACAGGTCCCGGCGGTCGTCGCGAGGTTGCCTTCGATCTCGTGGATCTCGTCGGCCTCGATCTCGCCGGCGCGGTACTTGGCCCAGAAGCGGCGGCAGTCGGTGCAGGCGCCGAGCCGCTCGCCATGCCAGCGCGATGTCATCATCGGGCCGGCGACGAGCCCGATCGCCGGCCGGTTTGCCGAGATCGCGCCCATCAGCTGGGCCGGCACCGTCTTGTCGCAGCCGCCGACCAGCACGACCGCATCCATCGGCTGAGCGCGGATCATCTCCTCGGTATCCATCGCCATCAGATTGCGAAACATCAGGCTGGTAGGATTGAGAAACACCTCGCCGAGCGAGATCGTCGGAAAGGCCAGCGGCAGCCCGCCCATCGCCAGCACGCCGCGCTTGACCGCCTCGATCAGCTCGGGAAAGTGCCGGTGGCAATTGTTGAAGCCGGAAGAGGTGTCGGCGATGCCGATCACCGGCCGCGCCAACAAATCACCCGAATAACCCATCGAGCGGGCGAAGGAGCGTCGCAGGTAAAGCGCAAAATCGGGGTCGCCGTAATTGGTGAGCCCGCGCGCCAAGCCGACCGGTTCGGTCATCGTTTCCTCTCGAGAAGCAAGTCGGCCCAGCTTGCCGTCGCGCCGCGGCCGCAGGCAAGCGCCGCGTCGCGGAGCCATTCCTGCGGCTGTCACGTTTACCCGCTGCTGAACCACATCCGGTGGAACCGGGTTTATGAGCCGCGATCAAGTCGTCACGCTCGCCGTCCTGGCCGGCATGGTCGTCCTGTTCCTGTGGGACCGGCTGCGCTACGACCTTGTCGCCCTGTTGGCGTTGCTCGCCGCCGTGGCGGGCGGGGTCGTACCGGCCGACCGTGCTTTCTCCGGCTTCTCGAACCCGGTCCTGCCGCTGATCGCTGCCGCGCTGATCGTCAGTGCGGCGATCGCCCGGTCGGGCGCGGTCGAGTTGCTGGTTCGCTGGCTGGGGCCGGCGTTGCGCTTGCGGGTTCTTCAGGTCGGCGTGCTCTCGGGCTGCGTCGCGGGGCTTTCCGCCTTTATCAAGAACATCGGCGCGTTGGCGATCTTCATGCCGGTGGCATTCCAGGTCGCGCGGCGCAACGACCGCTCGCCGTCGGAGTTTCTGATGCCGCTCGGCTTCGCCTCGCTGCTCGGCGGCTCGATGACCTTGATCGGCACTTCGCCGAATATGTTGACGGCGAGCATCCGCGAAGAGCTGACGGGCGCGCCCTTCCGCATGTTCGATTTCCTGCCGGTCGGATGCGGTGTCGCGCTGTGCGGTGTGCTGTTCCTGACCTTCGGATGGCGGCTGATACCGCGCGGGCGGCGCTCTGCGACGGCCGAAACCACCTTCAGGATCGAGGATTATACGAGCGAGCTGAAGATCGGTGAGGGCTCTCCCTTCGCCGGTCGGACAGTCGCCGAGGTAGAGGACTCGGCCGGAGGCGAGGTCGCCATCACCGCGATCGTCCGCGAGCCCTACCAGCGCTATGTCCCCGGCGGCAGCTGGGCGCTCGTCCCGGAGGATCTGCTCGTGGTCGAGGCGGACCCCCGGGCGCTCGAGCAGTTCATCAGCGACGGCAAACTCGAGCTCGTCGGCAGCACAGAACTGCCGCAGGGTCCGGAGCCTGCCAAGGACGAACACGAGAGAGAAGCTAATCGGTTCGGTGTCGTCGAAGCCGTCGTCACTGTGGGCTCCGATCTGATCGGCCGTTCCGCCGCGGACCTGCATTTGCGCGAGCGCTACGGCGTCAATGTCCTGGCGATCGGCCGCCGCGGCGGGCGGACGACAGTGCGCCTGCGCCGCGTCCAGTTTCAGCTCGGTGACGTGATCGTGTTTCAAGGGCGTGTCGACACCATCCACGAGACTCTCGCCACTCTTGGATGTCTACCGCTCGCCGAGCGTCAATTGCAGCTCGGCCGCCGGCGCCGGCTGGCGCTGCCGCTCCTCATTCTGGCGCTGGCGATGGCGGCGGCCGCTTCCCGGCTGGTTCCGGCCGAAATCGCCTTTGTCGCTGCGGCGCTCGCGGTCGCGCTTCTCGGTCTGCTGACGCTGAAAGAAATTTACGCCGCGGTTGAGTGGCCGATCCTGATTCTGATCGGCTCCCTGATCCCGATCGGCGAAGCGGTCCGGAGCACGGGCACGACGGAGCTGCTGGCCGGGTTGCTGGGCCGGGTCGCGGTGCACCTGCCGGCCTACGGCATCCTCGGTTTGATCCTCGCGGTGACCATGCTGGCGACGCCGATCCTGCACCATGCCGCGGCGGTGCTGGTGATGGGGCCCATCGCGGCAGGCCTCGCCGGTCAACTCGGCTATCATGTCGATCCATTTCTGATGGCCGTTGCGCTCGGCGCCGGATCGGATTTTCTGTCGCCGATCGGTCATCAATCGAACACCCTTGTCATGGGGCCCGGGGGATACCATTTTGGCGATTATTGGAAGCTCGGACTCCCGCTATCGGTAATCGTCGTGGGGGTTGGCGTGCCTCTGATCGCGCTCTTCTGGCCGCTCGGTTGAAGCTGGTCGGAATTAATCGCTGCTTATCGTGTTGATCGAGATAGAGGCGACGATTAGCGCGTTGTAGGCAGACAGACACAGGTGAGAAGCATGGCTAAGCCAAAGAGAGGGCGGTCGACCGCGGCGATCGACGATCATGTCGGAGGGCGCATTCGCGAGCGCCGCATCATGCTGGGCCTGACCCAGCAGCAGCTCGCCGAGATGATCGGCGTTACCTATCAGCAAGCGCACAAATATGAGCGCGGGATCAATCGCGTCTCGGCCGGAAGGCTGTTCGAGATCGCCCGCGCGTTGAGCGCCCCGATCAGCTATTTCTACGAAGGCATCGGACAGGAAGGTCCGCGGCAGGTCACGCCGCACCAGCGCATGCTGCTCGAGATCGCCCGCAACTTTGCCGAGATCCGGAACGAGAAGCATCAGGAGGCGGTGAGCCAGCTCGCCCGGGCGTTGGCGAGCCGGTGAGGCGGCGTCTATCCTAGCGCCGCGTAGAGCCCCTTCTCGAAGCCGTCGAGCAGTGCCAGGGCCTTGGGGTCGGCGAATGGGATCAGCTGCATCAGGATCACCCCGGCGATACCCTTCGCCGGATCGATCCAGAAGTAAGTGTTGCCCAAGCCGGCCCAGGCGAGGCTGCCGGGGCCGCGCCCGCCCGGCACCGCCTCGGTCGAGATCATGAACCCGAGGCCCCATTTCTTGACCATTCCGGGAAAGAACTCGGCTTCGTTCGAATAGGGCGGCGCTGCGGGGAGCGGGCGCACGTTGAGCTCGCCCATCGCGTTCTCGGCCATCAGGCGCACCGTTCCGGGCTGCAAAACCTGGCGGCCACCGGCGCGGCCCTGGTTTAGCGAAGATACTTGCGAACGCCAGATAATCGGCCGCCGTACCGTACAGGCCGCCGCCGCCCATTTCGAATTCCGGTTCCTGCGGCAGCTCGAATTCCATTGGCGCGAGCGCACCGTCCGGGCCCCGGCTGTGCATGCCGACGAGCCGGTTACGCCGCTCCGGCGTCAACTTGAAGCCGGTGTCCCGCATACCGATTGGTCCAAACAGATGCTCGGCGAAATAGTCGCCGAGCTTCTGACCGCTGACCCGCTCGACCGCCTTGCCGATCCAGTCGATGTTGATCCCGTACTCCCACCGTTCGCCGGGATTGAAGGCCAGCGGCAGCATCAGCGCCGCGTTCTTGCACGAGAAGATATCGGGAATGCCTCTGCCCTCCCGGTAGCGGAGCATATCGGCATTCCAGATGTCATAGACGAAGCCGGCCGTATGGGTGATCAGGTGCCGCAAGGTGATCGGCCGCCGCGCCGGGCGAAGCTTCGGTTCGCCGCCGGCATCGAAACCTTCCAATACCTGTGGTGCTGCGAGTTCCGGCAGCACCTCGGCGATTGAGCGGTCGAGCGAGAGCTTCCCTTGTTCGACGAGCTGCATCGCCGCGGTCGAGGTGACGGCTTTGGTCATCGAGGCGATCCAGAACACCGTGTCGGCGGTCATCGCCGCGCCATCGGGTAAGGCGCGCCGGCCGAAGGCGCCCTGATAGACGGGGCCGTCGCGCGTCGCCGCCATTGCCACGACACCGGGTACATCGCCGCGGTCGGTGGCGGCCCTTAGTGCTTCGTCGACTTGCGGCAATTGGCGCATCGCGTTTCTCCCTTGGATCACAGCTTTGGCAGCGGGAATTCGTCGAGATAGGGGAGATGGTCCTCCTCGACATCGACCTGCATCGTCTCGAGCAGGCGCACCAAGCCGTTGTAAAAGGATATCGTCACGACAAGGTCTGTCAGACGCTCGTTGTCGAGCTCTCGCCGCAGCACGGCAAAGGTCTGGTCGGAGATGGCGAGGTCGAGCGTCATCTCGCGCGCCGCCCGCAGCACCGCCTTGGCGAGCGGATCGAGCCCGGTCGGGCGCCCGGCGGTTTCGTCCGCGACGGCGCGGATCTCGTCATCCGAGAGGCCGACCTCGCGGCCGATCCTGACATGGTGCGAGAATTCCCAAGCCGAACGCGCCAGATAGCCGACCTGGAGGATCGCCAGTTCGCGCAGTCTCGGGTCAAGGCGGCTGCCGTCGCGGATGAATCTCGCCAGGGTATTGAGGCTGCGGGCGGCGCGCGGGCTGTGCGCGAGAACGCGGTAGAGGTTAAGGTTTCGCGCCAGCAGATCCTGGTGTTCCGGCAAGAGATCGGATTTGTCGAGATAGGGCAGGCGAGCCATCGTCGAACCTCCCCGCTGCCCGCGTCAATCGGGCGCCCTGGCCGGTCCGACCAGGGTGGCGCCGCCATCGACGACCAGGGTCTGGCCGGTGATATAGCGCGCCTCTTGTGACAGCAGAAAGCGGACCGCGCGGCCGATGTCCCAGCCCGAGCCTTCGATGCCGAGCACCGAGGCCCTGCGCCGCGCCTCGCGCCCGGCAGCGGTCATCTGCCGGGCGTACACCATCGGCGTATAGACCGGCCCCGGCGCCACGCAGTTGACGCGGATGCCGGCCGGCCCGTGATCGACCGCCATCGCCCGGGTCAAGGCGATCACGGCACCCTTCGAGGTCGAGTACGCGGTGAGCCCGCGCGGCCGCAAGGCCGAGATCGACGAGACATTGACGATGGCGCCGCCGCCCGCCGTCTCCCTCATCGCCGGGATGGCATAGCGCGAGGCCAGGAACATGCTGTCGACATTGACTTGCATTACCCGGCGCCAGTCCTCGAGGGCCATATCGACGACGCTGCCGCGGCCGCCGATCCCGACGTTGTTGTCGAGGCAATCGAGCCGGCCGAACCGCTCCAGCGCCGCGGCGACCATGGCTTTGGCCTGCTGCTCGTCAGTGACATCGGCGACAAAGGCCGCGGCGGTGCCGCCTTCGCCCGCGATCATCGCCACCGTCCGGTCGGCGCGTTCGCGCTCGAGATCGACGACCAGCACCCGGGCGCCGCCGCGCGCCAGCAGGATCGCCGCTGCGCGGCCATTGCCGATGCCGTCGTCCACGGCACCACCGCCGGTGACGATCGCCACCTTCCCCTCGAGACCGAAAGGGTCGTCGCGTGTAGCCTTCTCGGCCATCACTTTCCTCCCGCGATAGGTGCCCTCGCCCGCCAGACAGGGCCGACTAACGCCTCAGGCGTTGCCGCGCTGCTCGCGCCACAAGCCGAGCTTTTCCTGGACCGGCCGATCCGAATAGCTGAACAGTACCGACTCGCCCTCGGCATGGTGGCTCACCGGCGCCCAACTCGGCACGACAAAGATATCGTGCGGCTGCCAGCGGAAGACTTGGTCGCCGACCCGGCTCTCACCTTCGCCCTCGACCACGACAAAGACGCTCCCGTCGGTGGCGCGGTAGGGCCGAGTTGCGTACCCCTTGGGCAGGAGCTGGATGAAGGTGCCGATCGTCGGCATCGCGAAATCGCCGCTCGCCGGGTTGACGTAGCGCAGCTTGTGCCCGTGGCACGGGTCGGGATCCTCGTTCCGGCTCAGCGCGTCGAGCGACTCCCGCGAGCGGGTATAGGGATAGTTGAAGACCGGCGAGGTCTTGACCTGCGGCTTCCAGTCGACCGGCAAGAGATTGTTGGCGAAACGCGCGGCACTGTCGCCCTCCGGCCGCGTGACGGTCTGCACATCCGCTTCGCCCGGCTCGGCAAAGCTCGCATCGAGCAGGCGCACGATCGGAATATCGAGCCCGTCGAGCCAGACCATCGGCTGCTGCGTTTCGTTGCCGTGGTCGTGCCAGGTCCAGGACGGCGTGATCACAAAGTCGCCGGGAAGCATCGTCGTGCGCTCGCCGTCGACCGCGGTATAGGCGCCCTCGCCCTCGATGATGAAGCGCAGCGCCGATTGCGAATGGCGGTGCGCCGGGGCCACCTCACCGGGCAGAATCAGCTGCAACCCGGCGAACAACGAATGGGTGATCGAGGTTTGGCCTTTGAGGCCGGGGTTCTCGAGGATCAGCACCCGGCGGGTGGCCTCTTGGGCGGTAATCAGCCCGCCCGATTGCATCAGATACGGCCGGATTTCCCGGTAATGCCAGATCGCCGGCTGGCACGGCGTCGTCGGCTGAGCCGTGACCAGCCCGTGCAGCCGCTCCCACAATGGCGCCATATTGTGGGCGCCGATCCGGCTGTAGAAGGCGTCGCGCTCGGGTGTCCGGGCGGCTGCCTGCTCCATCGCCATGGTCGTTCCTCCCTTTTTCAGGCCGCTTTCGCCTGCGGCCGTTCGCCGAGCGTGAACCCGAGCCTGCCGAGATCGGCGAGCAGCGCCGCCGATTGCGCCGGGTCGAGCGGCACGAGAGGCGGGCGCACGGCGGCCCAATCGGGATCGTTGTGGTAATGCGCGACGACGCACTTCAGCGCCGGGACCATCGGATAGGCCTGCAGCGCCTTGCGCAGGGTCGTAACCTCGGCCTGCAAGGCGTCGGCTTGCAGGCCGCGCCAATTGTCGTAGACCTTCTTGATCCCCGGCACGTTGACGTTGCCCGAGGCCGTGATGCAGCCGACCGCCCCCTTTCTCAGCCCATCGAGCAGAAAGACCTCCGAGCCCGGGAACACCGCGAAACCCGGAAAGCGCTCGAGCAACGCCGCGGTGTTGCTCCAATCGCCTGAGCTGTCCTTCAACCCGACTACGGTTTCCGGGTAGGCCGCAATCAAGCGGCCGACGAGGTCGAGCGAGTACCCGATCACGGCCATCGGCGGGATGTGATAGAGAAAGAGCCTGAGCGCCGGCGATCCGACCTTGTCGATAACGCCCGAAATGAACGCGAAGATTCCGTCGTCGCTGACCCCCTTGTAGTAGAAGGGCGGCAGCATCAGCACCCCGCCGCAGCCGTGACCGACCGCGTGCCGCACCAGGGTCGCGGCATCGGTCACGGCACAAGCGCCGGTCCCCGGCATCAGCTTCTGGGCCGGGATCCCCGCCCCGATCAGCCGGTCGAGCAGTTCCATCCGCTCGCCGGGCGACATCGAGTTCGCCTCGCTCGTCGTGCCGAATATCGCGAGCCCGCCCGCACCCTGGTCGAGCAGCCAGCGGCAGAAGGCGACAAAGCGCCCGGCGTCGGGCTCGCCCTGCGGTGTGAAGGGGGTCAGAACGGGGACCAGCACCCCGCTGAAAGGCTGCGACGGCATATTTAGGCTCCTCCGCGCGTTCCCGGTGTCAACCTCACTAAGCGCGGCGATGCCGGTTGCGTCAACTCCCGTCTGCGATCCGGGCGCCGCAACAATGCAAGGGCTGCTCTTGATCAAGGGCTGCTCTTGATATTGGCGCGCGCACCCTGAGGCTGGCAACTACGGTCGCGCGCTCGATGAAAGAGCAGCACGTTTAGGCGGGTCGACCGGCGCAGCGGGGTTGGATTAAGCTTTGTTGCATTTACCGCCGCGGGCTGGTGACCCATGAGCATCCCGGTTGTCCCTACGCTCGATCCGCGAAAATTCCAGGACCCGTTTGTCACTGCCAAGGGCGAGCGGCGGGCTCATGTCACGCTAGAAGCGCTGAAAACCCTGTGGTTCAACACGGGAACCTTGTGCAATCTAACTTGCGAAAACTGCTACATCGAGTCGTCGCCCCGCAACGACAGGCTCGTCTATCTGACCACTCCGGAGGTCATCGAATATCTCGACGAGATCGAACACGAGGGGCTCCGGACGGAGCTGATCGGCTTTACCGGGGGCGAGCCGTTCATGAACCCGTCTCTGCCAGCCATGCTCGATGAGGCGCTGTCGCGGGGTTATCGCGTCCTGGTGCTGACCAACGCGATGAAGCCGATGCACAAGAAGAAGGCCGAGTTATTGTCATTGCGCGAGCGCTATGGCGACCACCTGACGATCCGGGTCTCGATCGATCATTACGGACGCGAGGTGCACGAGCGCGAGCGCGGCAGAAGGAGCTGGCCGCCGACGATCGACGGCTTCAAATGGCTCGCGGAAAACGGCTTCTCGCTGAACGTCGCCAGCCGGTATCTGTCGGGCGAAGCGGAAATCGAATTGCGCCGCGGTTTCGCCCGCCTGTTCGCGGAGCTGGGCGTGACTCTCGATGCCGGCGACCCGGTCGCCCTGATGATTTTCCCGGAAATGGACGCCAACGTCGACGTCCCGGAAATCACCGAGGCGTGCTGGGGCATTCTCGACAAATCGCCGGCGGACGTCATGTGCGCATCAGCACGCATGGTCGTGAAGCACAAGGGTGCGGCTCATCCGACGGTCGTCGCCTGCACGCTGTTACCCTACGACCCGCAATTCGACCTCGGGCGAACTCTCTCGGAAGCAGGCGACAGCGTGCAGCTCAACCATCCGCACTGCGCCAAGTTTTGCGTGCTGGGCGGCGCCACCTGCGCCCGACATTAGCGGTCGCACTCGAGCGGGCGCCCCTGCCGGCAGCGCTCCTCCTCTCGCAAAACGCGACCGAGACAGATCCGGGTTACTACTCCAGACCTTGCGTCTTCCGGTGGAGAACTCAGTTCAAGCGGACGTATTGGTAGTCGAGCGGCGAATTGTTGATGCCGATTTCGGGCGGGGCGATCCAGCCCGCCACCTTCCCCGGCTCGGTGACGCGGTGCATCAGGCTTTGGACGAAAGCGCGATCCTCGGCCGAGGGCAGCCAATCGCCCTGCCGCCGGCGCCACTCCTCGTCGGTGATCGGGAGTCCCTCGGGGTCGGTCGGCACGCCTGCCCAGACGCCGATCGAGCGGCGGAAGCGGGTGCTCGGCAGCCGGAACCGGAAATCGCACCCGGCCTCTGCGATTAGCCGGTTCCAGCGCTGCACGCCGACATCGCAATCCCGGGCATAGGCGGCGCGCGTCACTTCGTTTATCGCACTGCGCATCGGCACCTCCTCGGCCGTCACTCCGCCTTTCCCGTCCGGCACCTCGATCGGCAGGACCTGATCGGCCGCCACGTGGTCGGCGAACCGCGTCTCGTCGGGACGGCCTTTGAGCCCGCTGGCAAAATAGCTCGCGGCGTTGGATGAGATCTCGGCGCCGAAGAGATCGAGCGACGAGCTGAACCAGAAATTGATGTAGCGCTGGAGGGTTGGCAAATCGATCGCCCCGGCGTTGCGCACTGCCGCGGCGCCCTCGCTGCCGAGCGCCTTCATCACCTCGAGCGTCCGCTTGACGATGCGGGTGATCCCGCTCGTGCCGACGAACATGTGAAAGGCTTCCTCGGTCAGCATGAATCGGCAGGTCCGCGACAGCGGGTCGAACGCGCTCTCGGCCAGGCTTTTGAGCTGAAAGCGGCCGTCGCGATCGGTGAAATAAGTGAACATGAAGAAGCTCAGCCAATCGGCGATCGGCTCGTTGAAGGTGCCGAGGATGCGCGGCTTGTCGGGGTTGCCCGAGTGGCGGGCCAACAGCTCCTCGGCTTCTTCGCGCCCATCGCGGCCGAAATAGCCGTGCAGCAGATAGGCCATCGCCCACAGATGGCGGCCTTCCTCGACATTGACCTGTAAGAGGTTGCGCAGATCGTAAAGTGAGGGACAGGTATGGCCGAGCAGGCGCTGCTGCTCGACCGAGGCGGGCTCGGTGTCGCCTTGGGTTACGATCAGCCGGCGCAGGGCCGAGCGGTGCTCGCCCGGCACCTGCTGCCATACCGGCTCGCCATACGCGTCGCCGAAACCGATCCGGCGATCGGGCACGGGATCGGCGAGAAAGATGCCCCAGCGGTATTCCGGCATCTTGACCATGCCATAGCTCGCCCAGCCTTTCTCGTCGACGGCTGTGGCGGTGCGCAGATAGACATCGGCGGCGGCAAACCCCGCCGGACCCATTTCCTTCCACCAGTCGAGGAAATGCGGCTGCCAGTGTTCGAGCGCGCGCTGCAGCGCGCGATTATCGCCGAGGTCGACGTTGTTCGGGATGCGTTCCCGATAGTCGAGCGCCATAGTGGGTCTCCCGTCTCATTATATTCCTTATATTCGTTCCCGGTCGAAGCGCGCCCTGCCGCTGCCATAGCGCTTCAAGGCGCCGTTCTCGCCGACCGCGTTTGGCCGCGAAAAGATCCAGTTCTGCCACACCGAAAGCCGCCCGAAGATTTTGGTGGCGAGGGTCTCGCCGCCGGCGAAGCGCAAATTCGCCTCCATCCCGGTCAGCGCGTCCGGCGAGAGGCTCGCGCGTTCCTCGATCGCGAGCCGGATTTCATCCTCCCAGTCGAGCTCGTCCGGGGCGAAAGTGACCAGACCGAGACCGAGTGCTGCGGCCGCATCGAGGGGTCCTGCGGCAGATCGCTCGATCTCGACGTCGTCGCTGAAGCGCGTCGCCAGGCGGGTGCGGCCATTGACCATCTCGAGATGCCGGAAGTTGAGGGGAGAAAGGGCGACATGCGGTCCCTCCGCCTGCATGTAGCTGCGGTCGGCGGCGAGCGCCAGCTCGAACAGGCTCCCGGCAAAGCACGAGCCCTCGTCGATGACGGCGAAGAGACTGCGCGGCGAGACCTCGAGCCGCTGCAGAGTGCGGCGCAGCAGGCCGATCGTCTCGCGCACGAGCCAGTGGTCCCGGTTGGCGGCCATCGTGCGGTCGCAGGCCAAGACGGCCTCCGCCTCACCTGATGTCTTGAGCACCACGGTGCCGATCTCGCGATGGTTGGTGCGCAGCATCAGGAGCGCATCGTCCAACTCGCGCGCCATCGCCAGCGGCCACCAGAGCGCGCCGCTCGCGATGATCCCGGCAAGGTCGCCCGGCGCCTCTTCGCTGCGCGGCCCGCTCACCGTCATGGTCGCGACCCGGTCCTCCGGTACCAAGTCGACCTCGACCCAGCGGTAGCGGTAGCCGTGCTCGTCGATGTTGCGCTCGAGCGGCCCGAGGGGAACACCCGCGGCACTTGCCGGACGGTCGCTTTCGGCGGCGAGTGCGTGGGCGCGTTCCTCGACGAGCGCCTTGAAGCGGCCGGGCGGCGCCGCCCGATCCACCAGCTTCCACGCCAGCGCGCGATCGGCGCGCACGCCCTCGGCGGTGGTGCAGAACACGTCCGCCAAGTCGCGCCGGACCTTGCGCTTGTCGACGAGCCGGGTCAGGCCGCCGGTGCCGGGCAAGACGCCGAGCAACGCCACCTCGGGCAGGCTGACAGTGGTGGAACGGTCGTCGATCATGACGATCTCGTCGCAGGCGAGCGCCAGCTCGTAGCCGCCGCCGGCGCAGGCGCCGTTGATGGCGGCGATGAATTTGAGCCCTGAATGGGCGCTCGAATCCTCGATCCCGTTGCGGGTTTCGTTGGTGAATTTGCAGAAATTGACCTTCTCGGCGTGGCTCGCCAGACCCAGCATGTAGATGTTGGCTCCGGCGCAGAAGACCCGCTCCTTTCCGCTGGTCAAGACGACCGCGCGGACCTCGGGGTGCTCGAAGCGGATGCGGTTGAGCGCGTCGTGCAGCTCGATATCGACGCCGAGGTCATAGGAGTTGAGCTTGAGCCGGTAGCCGGGAAAGAGCCCGCCTTCTTCCGCGACATCCAGGGTCAGGGTGGCGATCGGACCATCACAGGCGAGGCGCCAGTGGCGATAGCGTCGGGGATCGGTGTCGAACGTAATCATCGGAAACTCGGCGCATCATATGGGTTTTCCCGCCGATAATATGCATCGCTGTTCATAACCGCGCGGCGAAAGCGTCAGAAATACCTGATGGCAGGGGTGCGCCTTGATGGAAGCGAACCGCCAGGTTCCGACCGCCGGCGGCGGGCAATCCCCAGCTTTCTCGCACTACAGTGTTGTCATAGGCGCCGGTTGTTGCGACTGCCAAAAGGCGAGACGATAGCTATCGCGGATCGCGAGAACCCAGCGAATGACGGTGAAGGAACACCATGAAATATGACGTAGTGATCGTCGGCGGGGGAGCGGCTGGATCGGTATTGGCCAGCCGATTGGCTGCAGACGCGCATACTTCCGTGCTGTTGCTGGAGGCCGGGCCGGATTACCCCGACCCAGCGCATCTTCCGGATGAAATCAAATTCGGCCACACACGCTTTGCCGAAGTCCCGGACGCACAACACAACTGGGCTTTGCGCGGCACTATCACCGAGGAGCAAGGCGAGATCCACTTGGCACAGGGCAAAGTGATCGGCGGAGGGTCGTCGATCAACGGTCAGGCTATGCAACGGGGATTCCCCGAGGATTTCGACACCTGGGCGGCTCTCGGCAACGATGAATGGTCGTATGAAAAGGTCGTGCCGTACTTTCGCAAATCGGAGCGCGACCTCGACATTCAGGATAATTACTGCCACGGCGCGGAGGGACCCGACCGGGTGGTGCTAAGCGCTGGGGCGATCAAATCGTCTCATCTGCTGATGCTCTCGGGCATCGGTGCCGAGGACCATCTGCGGCAATTCGGGATACGCGCGGTGTGTCATCTCCCCGGCGTCGGGCAGAACCTGATGAACCACCTCAGCGCCCAGACGACCTTCAAGGTCAAGGACGGCGTCTCGCTCGAGGTGCATCGCGATGCGGCGCATTTTGCCTTGCATTACACCGCCGAAGGGTCGAGCGCCGTCAACGATATGGTCCTGCGGACCAGCCCGGTTGTCGACCCGCGACGAGAGCGCGTCCCCGGCGTACGGACCAAATAACTGGTCGGCGACGTTCCCCCCGAGCGGGCAGCGCGGATTCACTGCACGCTGGGGTTGCCCGACGGCGCGGGATACGTCAGGCTGGTCTCGGCCGACCCCGGCGTCCAGCCGTCCTTTAACTATTGTTACCTCCAACATCCAAACGACATTCGACGGGTGCGGGATGGCCTGCGAATGGCGGCGAAACTGCTGGAATCCGACGTGTATCAAGACGTGGCCGATCACCGGATCCACCCCACGGATGAGGCTTTGGCCAACGACGACGCTTTAGACCTCTGGATACGCCAAACCGTGGGCACAGCCAGACATGTTTCCGGGACCTGTAAGATGGGACCGGATGAAGATCCGATGGCTGTCGTTGACCAATATTGCAGAGTCAAGGGCATCCACAGGTTGTGGGTGGCTGACGCATCGGTGATGCCGCGCATTCCCAGGTCAGGTGGTGCCCATGCAACCGTGATCATGATAGGCGAACGTGTCGTCGACTGGGTTGCGGCGGGTTAATCCCGCATCGAATTGAGGGGGCTGTGTGATTGGATTACAGCCTCGATATAGCCGGAGGTGCGGCGCCACTGGCAGCAGTGAACGATCGATACTACCGGCGACGCAGGATCGCCGGGGCTTATCGAGTCTGCGTTGTTCATAACCGCGCTGCGAGAGCGTCGGAAATCTCCGGCTCGGCTTTGAGCACTTGGCGGAGCCGCGCGATCGTGGCCGGCGACAGGGTGGCGCCTCGCGTAAACGCGTGAAAGCCGCCGACCAATTCCAGGTTGGTCGAACGGCGGACGATCTGGGCCGCCTCGGTTTCGTACATCTTCTCCTCTTCGCTGCCCGGCGGGCCCAAGCCCACCAACAGCCGCAAGAACGGAAACGAGACGCTGTCTACCGGCGACGGCTGGACCTGGTTGGCCTGGATTTCCTGCTGGATCTGGGCGGCGAGACCGGCGTCGAGCATCTTGGGAACGTCGAGGACCCCCTTGCCGAGATAGGTGGCACTCCCGTTCCCCGGATCGGCACTGCGGAACAATGCCAGGCGGCAGGCCTCGACCCGCTGCCATCCGGCAGGGAAATTGCTGCCGTGGAGCTGAACCCACAGTGCGCAGGCCGCGGCCACCTGCGGCGTGCTCGCCGAAGTGCCCGCCCCATCCATATCGAAGCCGTCAGTCGTCTGGAACTTCATCCACGCGACGTTCGGCGTGTAACCGGCGATCGCCTTTGCCATCACGTCGTCGGGACCCCAACTCCCCTGCAGCTCGCCGATCTTGTTGGTGACGTAGGGTGTCTTGTCATAGGTGGCGCCGACGGCCGTGACGACGCGATTGAATGCGGCGGGATATACGGCAAGATGTGTCGGGAGCTCCGAGAAATTGTCTCCCGACGCCGCCACGATGACAACGCCGGCATTGTAGAGATTATTGACCGCGTCGGCCCAGCTCTCCGACGGCAGTCCGCCGTGGCTGATCGTGACGACATCACATTTATTGGCCGGGTTGCTGTTGGTAGGATCGCCCGAAGGACCCAGAACGTAATCCAAGCCTTGCGCCATGGCGCTGCTGTAAAAATGGACGACCGACGGCCCGATCCGCACCGGGACGACTTCCGCGTCGGGGGCGCCGCCGAAATCTCCGCGGTACTGCACTCCCTGGTAGATGAGATCGACGGTGTTGCCGGCGAGGATTGCCATAGTCGCCGTTCCGTGCCCCGGGTTGCGCAATATTCCGCCGATGCCGGGATCAGTCGTGTTGGTGTTGTTCTCGTAAAAATTATAACCGAGATCGCGTCTGACGCGGCGCGGCGTCGAATCGTGCGGCGGCCAGTAGCCGGTATCGAGATGCGCAATGCGGACGCCACTGCCCGTCGCCCTGGCGCGCACCCGCTCGAACCCGGTGAAGCCGTCGGTTAAATGCCACCCCGGGCTCACCAGTGCGGCGGGCGGCCAATTCTGGTCAAATCCCTCTTGTGCCATAGCCTCCAGGGGGGGCGTCCCCGCCTCCTGCAGCAGGTCGGGCTCGACATAAATCGAATATTGCGCGTCCCCGGCTGCGCGGTGAGCCTCGTCCCAGGGATGCAGGTCACGCCCGGCACTTGCGGTCGCCGACAGCCAGTGATCTGCCGGCTGCGTCGCCGAAAACATCGACGATGCGTGATGCGCGCTGAACAACGGCGCCAAACGATAACCTTGGATCGCCAATGGCTGCGCCCCCGCCAGCAAGCCGACGAACGGCCGCTGCCGGACTTTGACCAGAAGATTGCCGCTGTATTGGATCGCCATCTACACACCCCGGGTCGACGCGCGATTGCCTTTTAACCCTACTTGAACCGAGAGCGGGCGTGAAGGGCGACCGGAACCCGCCCTCGCTCTTCGGCGGCGACCACCGCAGTCGGCGAAGCCGGGTTTTCTCCAGGGTTTACATCGGCCGGCCGGGTTTGGCTTCGCGCAGCGGGGTGCCGGTGTCGGCGAGGCGGCGCAATAGCGCGGAGGGGGCCCAGCGCTCGCCATATTGCTGGTGCCAGGCCTGGATCTGGCGGTAGACCTCGCCCACACCGATGCCGTCGGCCCAGTACATCAGCCCGCCGCGGTAGCGCGGGAAGCCGAAGCCATTGAGCCACATCACGTCGATGTCGCTGGCGCGGTAGGCCTTGCCCTCTTCGAGGATCTTGCAGGCCTCGTTGACCGAAGCAAAGAGCAGCCGGCGGAGGATCTCCTCGTCAGAGAAGCTCCGCTGCGGGATCCCGAGCGCGGCGGCCTTTTCCTTGATCATGCGGGCGAGTTCGGGGTCGGGATGCGGGGTACGATCGCCCTTCTCGTAGCGGAACCAGCCGGCCCGGACTCTTCTGGCCCAACCGCCCCGCTTCGACGATCATGTCGGCAATCGGCATCTTGCGGTAGTTCGGGTTCTGCGCGGCGCGGCGCTGGCGGCTGTCATAGCCGATGTCGAGCCCGGAAAGATCGGCCGTCGCGAACGGCCCGATCGGATAGCCGAAATCGACCATGACCTTGTCGACCTGCTCCGGCAGCGCCCCCTCCTCGATCATGATGTTCATCTCGGTGCCGAAGGGCGTGCGGCTCCTGTTGGCGACAAAGCCGTCGCCATTGCCGGCCATCGCAATGATCTTGCCGATCTTGCGGCCGAGCGCCATCGCCGTCGCAAGGGTGTCCGGTGCGCTCTTCGTCCCCTTCACGACTTCGAATAATTTCATGACAATGGCCGAGGCGAAGAAAGGCGTGCCAGCCACGTCCTGCGACCGCTTCGTCGCATCGGCCACAATGTCGATGTCGATGCCCGAGGTGTTGGTGTCGAGCAGCGCGCCCGGCTTCATGACGTAGTCGAGCTTCTTGAACACCTCCTCCTTGACCGGGGTGCGCTAGAACAGCGCTTCGATCACGCAGCGCTTTGCCCGAAGGGCGCCGCGCTCGGGCGTCGATTTCACCACCCGGTTGTTTGGCTGTCCGATTGCAGCTGCCCCGGTGATCGAGGAAGAGTTCGCGCCCTACACGGAACGCTCGCCGACCAGCAACCTAACCAAGCGCGTTGAACCGGGCGCGTAGATGACTCACTATTATCTCGTTACTCTCTTCCCGTTTTTACGGCAACTCGGCGGCCCGTTACTATGTTTCAAGCCGCTAAGGGCGAGGGTTGAGACGGCCCATCGGTGGAGACTTTCACCCGTTCGGGTGCGCTGAGCATCTCGACGGTGCCCCGCGCGGCGACTGCGCTCATTATAGTCTTTGATCCGCGCGGGCCTAGGCGGGCATACATCGACTACATCCGCCTCAACCCTAAACCTTGGGAAACATCGCACCTTCACTAGCGTCGCCGCTATGTGACCGATGCAAATTTTTTCATGTGGTCGATCTAAATTTCTTCCAAATTGCTGCAAATTCGAACCACTCGACCCGTTCCTTTGTACGGGTTCTAGGTGCGCATGGGCGGGTTACTGACGTTATTTCGAATAAAATGGAAAATAGATTGAGAGGGCCACGGCCCGCTGCACGGGAAGTAGCCGCGTGGGCGAACTTGGATCACCCGAAACCCTTCTGTTCGAAGGCTTCCGCCTCGACCTCCGCGGAGGCGTTTTGTACCGGTTGGGTCAGAAGGATGTGGGCGCGCCGGTCGGCCTCGGACCGCGGGCGATTGGTTTGCTCAGCCTGTTGGCGGCACGCCAAGGTGAAGTGGTCTCAAAAGACACGATCATGAAGACCGTGTGGCTGGGACGGGTGATCGAAGAAGCCAATCTCAATGTGCAGGTTTCGAAGCTACGCCAAATCCTCGATAAAAACCGAGCGCAAGGCAGCTGTATCCAGACGATTCCCGGACGCGGCTACTGCTTTGTTGCACCAGTGACGCGGCTGCCTGCCGATGCGCAGCGCGCTTCTCCGACAATCTCCGAACTCGGCGCCCATCCGCAGCAACGTCTGTCAATCGTCGTCCTGCCCTTCGATAACCTCAGCTGTGACCCGGGCCAGCAATACCTTGCTGACGGGATCACCGAGGATTTGACGACCAGCCTGTCGCGGTTCCCGGATATGTTGGTCATTTCGCGGAATACCGCATTCACATATCGGGACAAGCCGCTCGACACGAGGCAGATCGGTCGTGAATTGGGTGTGCGTTACGTCCTGAAAGGGAGCGTTCGCCGGTCGGCCAAACGGGTGCGGGTCAGCGCCCAGCTGATCGATGCCGAAGCCGACGCGCATCTGTGGGCAGAGCGGTTCGACCGTCAGCTCTCGGATTTGTTCGAGTTACAAGACGATGTAGCCGCCGCTATCTCCGGCGCCATCGAACCGGAACTGCTAAAATCCGAGCGGAATCGTATCGCCCGTCGGCCACTGAAGACCGAAGACGCCTACGAATTCTATCAGCGCGGGTTGTGGCACTTTTACCGCTATACCAAAGAGGACAGCGTCGAAGCAGCGGCCTCGTTTCGGCGCTCACTGGAGATAGACGCAGAATATCCGCAGCCCACGGCGCAATTGGCGATCACACTTTGCAACGCCGCGTATCTGGGCTGGGTAGATCACATCAGGCGCAACTATGTCGAGGCTTCTGAGCTCGCCCAACGCGCGATCAGTCTGGACGCCCGATATCCGGCAGCCCATTTGGCGCTGGGACTCGTCTGCATGTGGATGCATCGTTCGGATCTCGCGATGTCGTCGTTCCAGGAGGCGATCAATCTTAACCCCAGCTTTGCCGCCGCACACGTCCTGCTTGGGCAGATGCACCTTTATTGCGGCCACCCGGAAGAGGCGATCGCGCTTGCCGAAAAGGGGATTCGCCTCAGCCCCAGGGATCCCCGACTCTTTATCTGGCTGCCTGCGCTCGCGGGCGCGCGCTATCAGCTGAGGCAGTACGCCCAGGCAGTCGAGGCCGGGCGACGTTCCTGGATGCTCAATCGGAATTGGCCGGCCGGCCTGCGCTATGTCGTTGCCGGCTTAGCCCAGCTCGGCCGAACTGAGGAGGCCAAGACCGCGCTCGAGGAATTAAAGTTACTGAACCCGAATCTGGCCTTCGTGGCGGCAAACTTGCGCCGGCTCTACAACGACGTGGCCTCGGTCGACCACATCCTCGCCGGTCTACGCGCGGCCGGCTGGGGCTGACTGAAGCCTCTTGCACACGTCAATACCTGGTTCCCAAAATCGCACCGGTAATCAGTTCGCTATTTTGGTATTGACAAATACTCATTAATTTGGTAACACTATTACGCTCTTTTAAATCGCGGCTCGCCTCGGAGAGTGGCTCGCCGGCGGAAGAAGGCCGGATCCTTAAGACCCGAGACGCTTCTCCGCCTTGCCGCCCGCGCGCGCTTAATCGGGGTGAGACTTTTTCGGGAACTTTCCAGACGCGTGAAAATCGCAACCCCACCCTCTAAAAGTGAGAAACATGGCGAAAACCATCAATGTTGAGATTCTTGGTCGTCACCTTGGAACGGCGATGTCGTGCGAGGAGAAGACCTATCACGCCTTTACGGTTTACGCTTTCCAGCCGGCTCACGGGATAAACCTGCCGGAACTCTGTGATCTCGTGATCGATTGTGCCCATGGCTGGGTGATTCCTATCCGAGGCGACGGCGGTGGCGAATTCGTCAACCTGACACCTCAGGCCGGCTCCGCTATCGACCTAGTGGATCTCTTGCATACCATCCCGCGTAACTAAATCACGAAACCAGCATCGCTATTTCCATTAGAAATAGGCATTCACCCTCGTTGCGGGTCCGATGCCCGGTAGTCCCGCCGACCGATTGCGCAGCCGTCGGCGGACATCAATACCGGGCTCCGTTTTGGCTATCCTGCCGCTTGCGCCGCCGTCCCGGACCGGCGCCCCTTCCGGTGGAAATAATTCGCCCGGTAGAATTCCAGGACAAGATCGCGGTAGAGCGCCGGCGGATAACGCGGCGGATTGTCGGGGCCGGCGCAGGAGGGCAGACACTCGATGACCCGGTCCGGGTTCGGGCTGTGAAAATAGGCGATCGAATAGCGGTCGGTCCCCGAATCGTTGAGGACGCCGTGCGGAGTCGATAGAAAGCGGTCGTTCGACCACCGACGCATGACATTGCCAAGATTGATCAGAAATGTGCCCGGAATGACCGGCGGCGCAAACCATTCCCCCGACGGCAGCCGCACCGCCAGCCCGGGCACCTCGGTCCGCGCCAATGCGGTCATGAAGCTGTTGTCGGTGTGCGGTCCCTGGCCAACGGTGTTGTCCTCGGTCGTGTCCGGTGGCGGATAGTGCAGAAAGCGCAGGTTGGCGTGTGCTTCGTCGACGAAATAGGGCGCGAAGAAATCGGCCGGCATACCGAGCGCCACGGCAAACGGCGGCAGCATGCGGTCGCCCATTGCGCCGAGAGCGTGGAAATACGCTGTCATGTCGGTGCGCAGGCCGGGCACATCCGCCGGCCATCGATTGCGCCCGCGCAAGGGTTTTCCTGCGACCACGTCGGGGTGGTCGGGGCCGCGGTCGTGGCTGATGAAAAAGCTCTCGTTCTGATTGGGCCTGGTCGCCTGATGAACAGCCGAGGCAGCCTGCACAGAGGCGTTGATCGGCAAATAGCCGATATTATTCTCATTGAGTTTCAACGCGAGCTTTTCTTCGCGCGGCAATGCGAAAAAGCGGCGCGCAGCAGCAAAGGCGCCCTCGATCAGTGCATCAGGGACGCCGTGGTTCAGCGCATAAAAGAACCCGACGTTCTCGCAAGCGTGCGCCACTTGGCCGGCGAGGCGTTCGAGTACCCCGGTCTCGCCGGCGAAATATGGGCCATAGTCGATGACCGGGATCGCCTTGGCCGCTGCCGCGTGGTCCCGGACCGCCTGTTTTCTGAAGAGGTGCATTCATAACTCCCGCGGATCGGCAGGCCGCAAATCAGCCGCGAGCAGGCGGCTTTCCTATCGAAAGGCCAAGTCGCGAAGCTGGATATATAGATATGACACAAGATATTCCTGCCAACCCAAGACTCATATTATAGTACGATTTACGATCCCAGAGAGCGTGAACCTTTCATCAATTTATTCCGAAACTTATCTGAACGTTATGGCAGGCCTGGCCGATCAGTCTGAGCGCGGCGAGATGTGCTCACACGCCTGGATCTTTGCGGTTCGCCCGAACACACCGTTTTCACATGCGGTTACACATGCAGATGAGCCCAGAAGCTGGTTAATGTCCTCCTCCTGCGTCTCTAAATCAAAATGAGAGACTCTGGGCGCGACGGCGCCGACCCCCCGCGGGAAGCCATATTGAAACGGGATGACAACTCACGGATAAGTCGTCACATCGGCCGGCCGGGCTTGGCTTCGCGGAGCGGGGTGCCGGTTTCGGCGAGGCGGCGCAATAGCGCGGAGGGGGCCCAGCGCTCGCCATATTGCTGGTGCCAGGCCTGGATCTGGCGGTAGACCTCGCCCACACCGATGCCGTCGGCCCAGTACATCAGCCCGCCGCGGTAGCGCGGGAAGCCGAAACCGTTGAGCCACATCACGTCGATGTCGCTGGCGCGGTAGGCCTTGCCCTCTTCGAGGATCTTGCAGGCCTCGTTGACCGAAGCAAAGAGCAGCCGGCGGAGGATCTCCTCGTCAGAGAAGCTCCGCTGCGGGATCCCGAGCGCGGCGGCCTTTTCCTTGATCATGCGGGCGAGTTCGGGGTCGGGATGCGGGGTACGATCGCCCTTCTCGTAGCGGAACCAGCCGGCCCTACTCTTCTGGCCCAACCGCCCCGCCTCGACGATCATGTCGGCAATCGGCATCTTGCGGTAGTTCGGGTTCTGCGCGGCGCGGCGCTGGCGGCTGTCATAGCCGATGTCGAGCCCGGAAAGATCGGCCGTCGCGAACGGCCCGATCGGATAGCCGAAATCGACCATGACCTTGTCGACCTGCTCCGGCAAGGCACCCTCCTCGGCCATGATGTTCATCTCGGTGCCGAACGGGGTGCGGCTCCTGTTGGCGACAAAGCCGTCGCCATTGCCGGCCATGGCGCTGATCTTGCCGATCTTGCGGCCGAGATCCATTGCCGTCGCCAATGTTTCAGGTGCGCTCTTCGCCCCTTTGACGACCTCAAACAATTTCATGACATTGGCCGGTGCGAAGAAATGCGTGCCGGCCACGTCCTGCGGCCGCTTGGTCGCATTCGCCATGATGTCGATGTCGATCCCCGAGGTGTTCGTGTAAAGCAGCGCACCCGGCTTCATGATCTCGTCAAGCTTCTTGAACACCTCCTCCTTGACCGGGGTGCGCTCGAACACCGCCTCGATCACCACGTCGCACTGGGCGATGTCGTCGAAACTCTTGACCGGCTCGATCAGCTTAAGCCGGCGGTCCATCTCCGCCTCGGTGAGGCTGCCGCGCTTGACGCTCGTCTCGTAATTGCTGCGGATGCGTGCCAAGCCGCGATCGAGCGCCTCTTGGCTCGCTTCGAGGAGTTTCACCGGAAAGCCGAATTCGGCAAAGCTCATCGCGATGCCGCCACCCATCGTACCGGCGCCGACGATCGCGGCGGTTTTAACCGGGCGCAGCGGCGTGTCGCGCGGAATGTCAGGCAATTTGGCGACTTCGCGCTCGGCAAAGAAGGCGTACCGTAACGCCCGCGCCTCGGCCGAGTTTTCGAGCTCGTCAAAGAGCTCGCGCTCGCGCCGGATGCCGTCGTCGAACGGCATAGTGCAGGCCGCCTCGACCGCGGCGATGCAGTGGTAGGGCGCCTTTTGGTTGCGTGCGCGCCGCGCGATCGACTTGCGCATCGTCTCGAAAATGCCGGGGTCGGCCTTGGCTTCTGTCAGCTTCTCGTCGCGGTCGCGGATGCGCGGCAATGGCCGGATGTCGGCGACGCGACGCGCCATCGCGATCGCGCCGGCTCGCAGGTCGCCGCCCTCCGCCACCAACTCGTCGATGATGCCGAGCTGCTTAGCCTCCTCGGCCGGGACATGCCGGCCCGATACGATCATTTCCATCGCGGCCTTCGGGCCGATCAGCCTGGGCAGCCGCTGGGTTCCGCCGCTGCCCGGCAATATGCCGATCAATACCTCGGGGAGCCCGACCTTGGCGCTCGGCACGGCGATGCGATAGTGCGAGGCGAGCGCCACCTCCAACCCACCGCCCAAGGCGTAGCCGTGGATTGCCGCGACGACCGGCTTGGCACTCGCATCGAGTACCTCGTGCGTGCGCTTTCCTGGCACCGGCGGAGGCCGCCGCGTGCCGAACTGGCGGATGTCGGCGCCGGCGATGAAGCTCTTTCCGGCGCCGATCAACACCATCGCCTTGATCGCCGGGTCGGCGTTGCCGCGCTCGACATCCTCGACGATGCCCTCGGGCACCCCGGGCGAGAGCGCGTTGACCGGCGGGTTGTCGATCGTGATAACGCCGATCCCGTCCACATTCTCAAAGCGAACCAATGCGCCTTCGGCCATGTCGTCTCCTCCAATCTCAGAGTGTTGCCGCGCTGCCGAGGATGACCGTGCTCTGTGACGACAGCACGCCGCCATTGCCGTGGGCGATCGCGGTCTCGCAATCGGCGACCTGGCGCTTGCCGCATTCCTGGCGCAGCTGCCGGGTCGCCTCGATCAGCAGGAGCAGCCCGTACATCCCGGGATGACAATAAGAGAGCCCGCCGCCATTGGTGTTGACCGGCAGGGCGCCTTTTGGCGCGATGCGCCCGTCGGCGACAAAGCTGCCGCCTTCCCCCTTCGGGCAGAAGCCGAGGTCTTCCAAAAACAGGATCGTGTTGATCGTGAAGGCGTCATAGAGCTCGACGGCATCAATGTCCTGAGGGCCGAGCCCAGCCATCGCATAGGCGGCGCGGCCCGACGCCAACGCCCCGGTCACCGTCAGATCCGGCATGCTCGATATATTGGCATGGCTGATCACCTGCCCGCAGCCGAGCACATAGACCGGCGGCTTTTTCAAAGACCGGGCCCGCTCCGGCATGGTCATGATCACCGCACCCCCGCCATCGGTGACGAGGCAGCAGTCGCGCACGGTAAAGGGGTAGCTGATCATCCGCGCCGACAGGACCTCGGCGATGGTCAGCGGCTTCTTCTCCCAGGCGGCGGGGTTTAGGAGGGCCCAATCGCGCGCCGCGACGGCGACGGCGGCCAATTGCTCGCGCGTCGTGCCGTATTGGTGCATGTGGCGCGAGGCGGCCAGCGCATATGCCGTCGCAGGCAGGAATGGCCGGAGCGGGGTCTCGTAGGGATTGTACTCGCGCACCGAGGCCTGCCGGCGGCCGACCGTGCGCTGGGTGCTGCCGTAGGCGACGACCGCAACCTTGCAAAGGCCGAGCTGGAGTGCCGCCTGGGCATGCGCGACATGGAACATAAACGACGAGCCGCCGAGGATCGTCGTATCGACAAAGGCCGGTGAGATGCCGAGATACTCGGCCAATGCCAAGCCCGAAGTGCGGCTTTGCGCGGTCGCGCAAAGCAGGCCGTCGACATCCCGCAGTCCGAGCCCGCAATCGGCGAGCGCCCGGTGAATGCCCTGTGCCATCAGGTCGATCGGGCTCATCTCACCGGCGACGGCGCCGAGATCGGATTCCGCGGCGCCGACGATTGCCGCAGAGCCGCGCTGCAGCCCCTCCATCAGGCGCCCTCCGCCGGCACGAAAACCGGGTAGGGCGGCTCGTCGCCGCCCGGACGGTGAACGCGGAACTTGACCCGCATGCCGATCCGCACCGCCTCGGGCGGGATGCCCTCGACCCGGCTCATCAGGCGAAAGCCTTCATCGCAGTCGATCAGGGCGACGTTATAGGGTGCACCCTCGCGCGCCGGATGCACCACCGTCGTCGCGTAGACCGTGCCGAGCCCGGCGCTGATCCGCCATGCGAGGCGGTCGCTGCCGGTGAAGGGGCAGATGACGCGGGGGTAAAAGACGGCCCTGTTCGCGTCGGGGCTCCACTGGTAGGCCAGCTCACCCTTTTCGAGGTGCGCCTGATAGGTCGCAAGAGGAGATTCCGAAATTCGCTTCACCGCCCCCTCCCTTGTCCATGCATTCTGTCGGGTTAACCACACCACAGCAAGCGTCGGCGAGATATTGATTGTCATCCCGGCGAAGGCCTGGCGAAGGCCGGGACCCATTTTGGCAACCGGCACGATGTTCTACGTTTACCTACTCGCAAGCAAACCGTATGGAACCTTGTATGTTGGCGTGACCTCGGACCTCGCTGGGCGTGTCTGGCAGCATAAGGACAAAGCAGTTTCGGGATTTACGGCGCGATATGGCGTCGACAGGCTCGTGTGGTTCGAAAGCTACGACACAATTGAGGAGGCGATCCGCCGCGAGAAGCGGATAAAAGAATGGAAGCGGGACTGGAAGATCAATCTAATCGAGCGGGACAACCCACGCTGGATCGACCTCTACCCGACCCTATCGCAGTGATCGTGCGATGTCACGCATAGGCACCGGCCTTCGCCGGTGTGACAATTCGGGTATGGAGGTTGGGAGGTGAAAGAAATGGCGATGAAGATGATTCTTACAGGCGATGTGAATTTGATGAATGTTGCGGATCCCGCTGTTCCATTCGCGCTCGTCCGCGAGGAGTTCCGCACCGCCGGCATCGTCTTCTGCAATCTCGAATGCTGTCTTTATAAGGCGACCGGAAGCCATTCGATCGAACACGAAGGCTTTTTTGCCGACCCTGTGGTGGCTGGCGAGGCCTTGCAATTGGCCGGCGTCCAGGCGGTCGGGATCGCCAATAACGTCAACTATGGCGAGGCGGCGATCATGGCGTCGATCACGAGGCTCGATCAGATCGGGATCGCGCATACCGGGGCGGGCGCGACCCGGGCGCTTGCCCGCGCTCCGGCGATCCTGACGCGGGATGGGGTGCGTTTCGGCGTTCTGCAGCGCAGCTCGGTATATTGGCCGACTAATCACGAGGCCGGCGAGGATGCCGCCGGCATCGCGGTGATTCGCGGTCACACGGCCTATCAGGTCCCGATGCACGGCAGCCGTCCGCCGGCCAACCGCCCCGGTATTCCTCCCGAGATCGTGACCTGGGCGGACCCCGCCTATCTGCAGTGGCTGCACGAGGATATCGCGGCGTTGCGCGGGCAGGTGGAGGTCGTCGTCGGCTCGTTTCACTGGGGGCTGCACCAAGAGGTCCTGCAATATATGAAGGAGATTGCCCACCGGGCGATCAACTCCGGCGCCGATCTCGTGGTCGGCCATGGGCCGCATTATTCGCTGCCGATCGAGGTCTACAAGGGCAGGCCGATCTTCTACGGGCTCGGCAGCTTTTCGTTTCATACCGGCCACGGCGGCAGACAGCACGGTGATTGGCTCGGCATGATGGTCAGGGTGTCGTGGAACCGGGAACGGATCGAGCGGGCGGCGTTCCAGTTCATCCGACACGACCGAGACAACCGAACCGTTCCGTGCAAGCTCGCCGACGAGGGCGGGGCCTTCGACGAGATCGTACAGCGCAGCGCAAATCTTGGCACGAAGCTCGCCGCGCACGGCGACGAGATCGAGATCGACCTACGTACTTGACGTCGGCCGGCCGGTATCGGATCTAGATCGCTGCCTCCGTTCGCCCGCACCCAACCGATAGGAAAACGATGCCCAAGATCACGTACGTTCATCCCAACGGGACGCGGGAAGTGCTCGAGGTCCCGGTCGGCACCAGCGTGATGCGGGCGGCCATCCTCAACAGTGTTGACGGCATTGTCGCCGAGTGTGGCGGCGAGATGATGTGCGCGACCTGCCACGTTTATGTCGAGGAGGAGCAGCTGGGCCGAACGCCGACACAGTCGGACGACGAGAAGGCGATGCTCGAATTCACCGCGAGCGAGCGCCGGCCGAACAGCCGATTGAGCTGCCAGCTGGTCGTCACCCCCGAGCTCGACGGTCTCGTCGTCTACCTGCCCGAGACGCAGGTCTGATGGCGGCTCCGGTCGTCGCCATCGTCGGCACCGGCCAGGCCGGTTTCCAGGCGGCGGCGTCATTGCGCCAGGATGGCTTCGCCGGCCGCATCGTGCTGATCGGCGACGAGCCCGTTTCGCCCTACCAGCGCCCGCCCCTCTCCAAATCCTATCTGGCGGGGGACAGCGGTCTCGACGAGCTGTGGCTCAGGCCGGAGAGCTTCTATACTCAGCATGAAATCGACCTGCTAGCCGGCAAGACTGTGACGGCCATAGATCCGGCTCGACGCCGGCTTCGACTTGCCGCGGGTGGCGAAATTTCGTGGGACCATCTCGTCCTCGCCACCGGTGCGCGATACCGGCCGATTACCGTGGCGGGAGCGCAGCTCGACGGCGTGTTGCCGCTGCGCACCCTCGCCGACGCGGATATCCTGCGCGATCGACTGGACCAGGCGCGCGAGGTGGTGGTCGTCGGCGCCGGCTTCATCGGCCTCGAATTTGCCTCGGTTGCGATCGCACGAGGTGCGGCGGTTCACATCATCGAGGTGACGCAGCACCCGATGGGCCGCGTCGTGTCGGCAGCCACCTCCCGGTTCTTCACCGAGGCGCATAGAAGCTGGGGTGCTCGGATCTCGCTCGGCACCGGCGTGTCGCGGATCCTCGGCGCAGACGGCCGGGTGACCGGCGTCGAGACGACCGACAGCCAGCATCTCCCGGCTGACCTCGTCCTGATCTGCATCGGGGTCATCCCCAACACCGAGCTCGCCAGCGACGCCGGGCTCGTCGTCGACAACGGCATCGTCGTCGACGAATTTCTGGTCACTCGCGACCCGGGGGTCTTCGCGATCGGCGACTGCGCGAACTTTCCGACCCCGTTCGCCGCTGGCCGGGTGCGTCTCGAATTGGTGCAGAACGCCGTCGATCAGGGGCGCTGCGTCGCCGCCGCGATACGCCGGAAAGCCGGCGGTTTATGACAAGGTCCCCTGGTTCTGGAGCGACCAAGGTGATCTCAAGCTGCAGATTGCCGGGATCACCGCGGGTCACGACGCCGCGGTGCTGCGCGGCGACCCGGACGGCGGCCATTTCTCGGTGTTCTGCTTTCGCGCCGGCCGCCTGATCGGCGTCGAGTTGGTCAACCAGACGGCCGATCACGTGGTGGCGCGCCGGCTGCTCGCCGGCGATCCCGGGCTCACTCCCGAGCAAGCCGCCGACGAGGACTACGATTTGCGGGCGCACGCCCGCAGGCTTTCCGCCCGGTAGGCCCATGAACTCGGACATCCTGATCCGCGGCGGGCTCCTCATCGACGGCAGCGGGCGGCCGGGGGAGATCGCCGACGTGGCGGTCAGCGACGGACGGATTGCGGACGGTCGGCCGATCCCTTCCGGCGGGCTCGGCCCGGGTGATCGATGCCGCAGGTCTGGCGGTGGCGCCGGGCTTTATCGACATCAAGACCCATTCGGACTTCACCCTGCCGATCAACCCCAAAGCCGAGAGCAAGGTGCGGCAGGGGGTGACGACCGAGATCGTCGGGCATTGCGGGTTCTCGGTGGCGCCGATCCTCCCCGGCAAGCGGCAGCTGGTCCAGGATTACCTCAGCGCCAGCGCGCCCTGGCTGCCGTTTCGCGAAACCACCTTTCGCCGAGTACCTCGACGGCTTTCCGCAAACCTCGGTCAATGCCGGCATGCTCGTCGGCCATCATACCTTGCGGCTCAACGTGATGGGCATGGACGCTCGGCCGCCGCGCCCGGCCGAGCTCGACCATATGACGGCCTTGCTCGAAGAGGGGCTCGCGGCGGGCGCGCTCGGCCTCTCCTCGGGCCTCTTCACGCCGCCCAGCAGCTATGCCGACCGCGCCGAGATGGTCGCGCTGTGCAATGTGCTGAAGCGCCGCAACGCAGGGTATTTCACCCATCTGCGCGACGAGTCTAATCAGGTCGTCGAGGCGGTCGAGGAAGCGATCGACATCGCCCGGACCTGCGGCGTCCATGTCGAGATCGTCCACCTCAAATGCTCCGGGCTCGACAATTGGGGGAAGGCCGCACAGATCCTGGCGAAAATCGAGGCGGCGCGGCAGGAGGGCCTCGCCGTCGATTGTGACGCCTACCCTTACGCGGCGGGCAGCAACCCGCTCAAGAACCTGCTGCCGCAATGGGTTCAGTCGGGTGGGCTGGAAGCGATGCTGACGCGTCTGGCGCTCGCCGAAACCCGCGAGCGCATCCGCACCGAAATCGAGCGCGACGGGCTCAACAATTGGGGCCGCATCCCGTCCTGGGACTGCGTGCAGGTCTCGATCTCGCCCTATCTGCCGCAGCACGCGGGGGAGACGTTCGGCAAGCTCGCCGCGGCGCGCGGCCGCGACCCGATCGACGTCGTCTGCGACTATCTGATCGAGGACAAGGGTGCGACCCGGGTGCTGATCACCTCGATCGCCGAAAAGGACATCCGCGAGATCGTGCGCTCGCCCTCGGCCTTGGTCGGCTCCGACGGCAATTGCGTCGCCGACTACGGGGTCACGAGCCAGGGAATGCCGCATCCACGGTTTTATGGGACCTTCCCGCGGATCATCGGCCATTACGTCCACGAAGAGCGGCTGCTGCCGCTCGAGCAGGCGGTGCGCAAGATGACCGGGGCGACGGCGGCGGCGTTGCGGCTGCGCGACCGCGGGCTGATCAAGGAAGGCTACCGGGCCGACATCGCGATCTTCGACCCGGCCGACTTCAAGGACCGCGCGACCTACGCCGAACCGCACCAATACCCGACCGGCGCGCGGACGACGGTGCTGGTCAACGGGGAGTTGGTCGTCGAGAACGCTCGTCACACCGGTGCCACGCCGGGAACCGTGCTGCGCCGCGCGGCCGACGGCACCGTCGGCTAAAAAAGGACCGGGCAGCGCCGCTCCCGTTTCCCTGCCGACACGGGAAAACGCCGGGAAATTTTTTTTTGTGCCCTCGCCTTCTGCCGAAAACCTAAGCGATCATGAAGTCCTTAAACACGACGCTCGGCAAAAATCGACCGCCTGGCAGGGAACCGGCAGGGAAACGCGAAAGCCGACGGATGCCGACCATCACGGCACCGCATTTCCGCAACGACAATTATCGAATTGACAATTTCTCATGGTCTTGCTATATGGGGCGGACCTTCGCCATGGCAAGAGGGCGTCGTCGCCCGCGCCGCGCGGGGGACGGCACAGTCGAGACGCTGGAGGCCGAGGCCGAGTCGTTGCTGCGAGCGGGACGGGTCAAGGTCGATACGGGCGACCTCGTCGGACCGGAGGCTGATGTGATCGCGGGCGAGCCCATTGTAACCGTCTGGTTGGCCGCGCTAACGCAAAACCTCGCGCCGAGCTAAGTTGCGCTTAGCAAGTCGATAAACCGGGCACCCTATACTAACAGGGCCTCAGCGTCATTTGGAGCAACACCGGTTTTCGACCCTGGCCCCGCCTTCGTCGCCACCGTGCTCGAACGGCAGGAATTGCCCCATGCCGGTCATCCGCCACCAAGGCTCTATAGCTTTTAGTGGCCCGAGCGGGCGAGCAATCTGTCCCGCGCAGCCATGGCTGCCGGAAGAGGCCGCCACAGGACCGTCATCTCCTTAATCAGCCCCGCGCTATCAAGGAGCCAATAAGCCATACCGCCCAATTGGGTTGTCCCAACCGAGACCTTAACGAACGAGGATACGTGCTCGGGACAGGAGGCGGCAGGGGAGGTGTGCGTCGCTGGGCGCGGACCGGCCCAATTCAGCGTTTATCGCCCTCGACCGAGGGCTTCGAGCGGTCTGTTCGCCAGCGGCGACGGCGGTTTGTCGTTGCCCGAGCCGATCAAAGGCGCGATGCTGCCCTCGAAACCGCCGGGTATACGAATGTCGGCTTAGAGTGGTCGCGAACGGTCAGCAGGTCGCGCTGACGCGTCTCACGCGGACCACGCGCTCCGCGCGCCGGTGGGGACGATGATTGCGGGACCGAATCGGTAGCATCTCTCTTGAGCCTGGCATTGACACAAAGGAGTTAGCAATGACGGGAATCGGGAGTTATCTGGCGTTGATCAATGCAACCCCGTACGAATGGTACCTGGAGGGCCAGACACAAACTCTAATGAATGTGTGGAACTTTCCAGCTTCCATCCCGCCCACAGCTGCCGCACTGATCTATGTTGAATTTAATGATGATAATGATTGCCGCGGTAATGCGCGAGCACAATACGATTTCGGATACCGGTCGTTTGAGGTTCTGGCGCTGGCTAGCTACCCCCGCCTACAGAATGACTTCAACCCCCACCTACAGATAGAGTTCGTGGATTTCCAGACCCCCGGTAATCCGCCGGGAACCACGCTGGAACTGGGTTGGAACCATGGCTACCCTAAGGACTACTGGACGGGAACCCCCCTAAATCCATCAGGCAATGGCTGTGTGACCTTCATCCTGTCAATGGATCCGGCGGGTAATCTGCATTCGAGCGCGGATGAAAACTGGAGCACGTGGATGCAGGCTAACTTAAAGACGTTAGGTGGCCGCACCCTTCGGCATCTCTGCATGCCCGGAACCCACGATTCCGGCATGAGCCAGATCGGCACCTGCACCTTTGATGCAAACGCGAACGTCACGCAGACCCAGACGCAGGGCATCCTCGGACAGTTGCAGCGGGGCGCCCGTTACTTCGACATTAGGCCGGTCATCAGTGACGGGAAGTTCGTGACTGGGCATTATAGTTACATTGATAAGTTGGGATCGACGCAAGGCTGTAACGGTCAGTCTATTGCGGGTATAATTAGTGATATCAACTCTTTTACATCAGGCGCAGCTGAGCTTGTCATCCTGAGCCTCAGCAGTGACATGAATACGGATGTGGGGGAGCCTAATTACCGGCCGCTCGACGGGGGAGAGTGGAGCCGGCTGCTGGTCCAGTTGCAAGGGATAAACGCGCTTTACCTCGGACCCGCTCCCAAATCCATTTTGGCGATAGTGTGGGAGAGCGGGACGGTAACTGTTTGGACGGACGGTCCGCACGGTTTTAACGTCGGGGCGACGCTAAACGTATACATCTACGGTGTGTCGCCTTCTGGTTACACCGGCACGTTCCTCTGCACTGCAACGAGTAGCTTGACATTCACCTATGTGCTGGCGAGCAACCCGGGACCCACGTCCGACTTGTCGGGCATGTATTATCCCATCCCCGATCTAAGCAAGCTAACGCTGAACGATTTTATCGGGAGCGGCCGATCGGCTGTGGTGGTAATTGTTGAGCCATCTAACGATAGCCTCAAGAACACCGTGCTCGGGTCCGGGGTTGGCCAGGGTTTCTACTATCCCGAGAGCCTGCCGATCGATGGTTCATATGCGGACAGTGATGATCTGGACAGCATGGTGACGGACCAGATTGACAAACTGGAGGCGCTACGAATACGTCCGAACGACGAAATGTTTCAGCTTGACTGGTTCCTCACGCAGCAAACCAAGGACGTAATCGGGGACCCCATTTCGATCCTTGACTTGGCGAACTGGGCCAATCCCTGGATCGGGATCAAACTGTGGCCGTGGATATCGAAGCAGTGTTTTCCAAACATTCTTGTCACTGACGATATTTATTCTGTTTACTATGATTATAACGTTTCCCCAACCACCATCTATTCGTGTCAGACGACCGCGCTTGCGATTGCAATCAATAACTTTAGCGCGCTGGATACGCCATCCGGTAACCAACTAAACACATTTCATGACCTTTCCGGGAAGGTTACGGTATCGGTGTTCTCCCGGCAATCAAGTTCTGCGCTGGAGAGCTATCTGGACTTTGGTGTAACCGTCGACCCGGACATGGTTTGCGTTGGCGGTGGCGCCGTCGGTGACGACAATCCCGGCGGTTTGCTGACGGCTTCCTACCCGAATGAAGACTTGTCCGGATGGTTGGTCTCGGCGAAAGATCACGTTAACGCAGATCAGTTTTTGCTGACGGCGTTTGCCATTGGTCTGAAGATCGACGGCATGACCCGCGAGCAACTTATGAACAATATCAGCGTCACGTTCGCCGATAGCCCGGCCGAGGATCATCCCGAGGCCTTCGTTTCAGTGCCGCCCGGATATGTTCTTATCAGCGGTGGCTTTAGGGTTGCTTCTTATACGGGCAACTTGGGGACGGCATCATTCCCCGATAACGACAATGCGACTTGGAGGGCCCGGTCGAAGGACCATCTCGTGGCTGATCCTACAACCATTCGAGCTTATGCGATCGGACTGAGCCAAGTACTGCCCAACAGTGGCCGTGTCGATGTGGATATCGAGAACGCGACTTCTTCTCCAGAGGTGCCTCATCCTGCATCAACCGCAATCTTGCGGCAAGGATTCGCGATCACCGGTGGAGGAGCCGAGGTACATTACTCAGGTGCGGGAAACCTACTTTGGAAGCTTGAACCCACGCGAACAGACCGCCAGGATTTTACGGCCGCTTCTAAAGACCAGGTTGAGTCGGATTCAGCTACCATAACTTCCTATGCGCTTGGCATTAGCATAACGGCGCAGGAAGAACCACCCACGCTGCCGGGCCGCCCGGCGTACGGCATCGTTGGGAAGTCCTACTCGTCAGGGTTCGACGCCACCGGTGTGCCGCCGCCTGACGTCACTTGGGTCCGCGGCCAGCTCCCGCCCCACCTGCACTTGTACAGTGACGGCTCGATCAAGGGCACACCCACCCAAGCGGGAAATTACAGGTTCACCGTGCAGGCGGTCAATCCCTTGGGGAGCGTCGAGAAGAACGCGGAGATCGACATTCTGGGGCCGCCCAGCCTGCCGGGCGATCCGGCGGACGGCGCCGTTGGGAAGTCCTACTCGTCTGGATTCGACCCCACCGGCATGCCGCCGCCTACCGTCACTCAGGTCTCCGGCGAGCGCCCGCCCGGGCTGACCTTGCACAGCGACGGCAGGCTCACCGACGTGCCCACCCAAGCGGGGGCTTTCCGGTTCACCGTGCAGGCGGTCAACGACATGGGGACCGCCGAAAAGACGGTGACGGTCACGATCGGTGCTGCTCCCGCCGCCCCGACTATCACCGGTCTGACCAACGGCGACGGGAAGGTAAGCGTAGCCTTCTCCGATACCAGCCCCGTGACCTCCCCGATCACCTCCTACACGGTGACGGCAACCGACGACAGCAACGCCAAGGGCACTCGCAGCGCCACCGGACCGAGTTCCCCCGTCGAGGTGAGCGGGCTGATCAACGGCGACACCTATGAGTTCACGGTCACCGCGACCAGCGCCTTTGGCACCAGCCCGCCCTCGGCCTCGAGCGGGCGGCTCAACGTGGGCGTGGCGCCCACCCTGCCGGGCGATCCGGCTGACGGCACCGTTGGGGAGCACTACTCGTCTGGATTCGACGCCGCCGGTGCGCCGCCGCCTGTCGTCACTCAGGTCGGCGGCGAGCGCCCGCCCGGCCTGACCTTGCTCCCAACCGGCACGCTCACCGGCGTGCCCGAGCAAGTGGGGCCTTTCCAGTTCACCGTGCAGGCGGTCAACGCCGTCGGGATAACCGACAAGACCGTCACGGTCACCATCATCTCGCAGTAAGATCCCGACTCGGATAAGCTGTCGCAATCGTCATTGTAAGTCATCGGGTCGCGGTCGCTCGAGAACGCGCCCAGGTCATCGATCATCGATCGGTGCCGGCGCAGATCTGAATTCCTTCTTTGACCGCGATCCGATGGTAGCGCACGATGCGGGCGTTACAACTCCGCACAGCACTGTATGTCGTCGGTTTTTCGTGCTCTTCCCGAACATGTTGCGGTCCTTGGCGATACCTGGGCTAAAACGGTGGACACCAAGGTGAACTGGACCGCGACAGGACGCGCTTGGGTCTCGGAATCGCACGCCTTTGAAGTTTCGGACGGCGCCCATTTGGGCATCGCCAAACCTGGGGTCACAAAGGCGGATGGTGTTGCCAGAGCAGCGCACGAAAAAATCGCTTCCGATCTTGCCTATTTTCTCGGCCTGCCGGTACCGCGGGCGGTGCTATGGCGCCGGGCGCCCTGTCCCGCAGGGGCACACCCCTGTTGTTCGATCTCTGCGACGGCGTTCGCAAAACCCCTCAACACGTGCCGGGACGGAAACAGTTCCGCGACTATGCTACTATTCCGTCTTTTGTAACCAATAACACATTGATCTGACTGGCTCGGCAAAAAGTCCCCGATAACGCGCGCTTTGACGCCACCGATCTCGAGTTCGATCCCGCTCGCCTCGCACTGTCGCCGAGCAAGGCGCGATGGCTCGGGCCCTCGACCGGCGCTGCCGGTCGTGTGGCCTCCACCAATCGGATCCGCGCGGGCGAGGGGATTGAGCGACCTTATTGCGCCAACCGGTAAAGATCGACGCCGCCATTATAGTTCGGCACGTAGATTTGACCGCCGTCGACCACCGGCGGATCAAACTTGTTGAACAGAAATTGGACATTCCATCGCTGCGAGTCCCAAAGAACCTTCAGCGATCCATCCGCCGCGAGGTGCACCGGGTCGTACACGAGGAAGCGGCCGTTAACAACGTCAGCATTCGCATCGCCGTAAGGAATGGTACAGAAAAGAAGCGCCGAGTCGGGATCCGCTCCATTGCTCGATCCTGAGCAAAACCCGCCCGGCATACCACCTGGTGGCTTTTCCCGCACACTGTCGCTCGCGTACTCGTGGCTTTCCGCGACGTAGGTCAACGCGCCAGTCGAGCTGACCTGCCATTTATGCAGCTGAGAATTTTCGCCCCACGCGAAGATCACCCACGAGTTCAGCACGGGGTCGAAGAACTGCACGGGGGTCATGTGGAGATGCGCCGTATCGCCCCCTGGGAAGAAGTTCAATGTCCGGGGATCGGTCGGGCAGGGGTCGACCAGTCCCGGACTCATGGTCAGCCAGACCGGGGGTGCTGCAAGCTTCGCGCAATTCGCTTTTGGGTTTGCGAGATCGGCAAGGGTCGTTCCGCCGAGATTTGCCGTCTTGATCGGATAGGCGAGGCCGTCCTTGCCGCCGGCAACGCAAACGCCAATGGAGAAAATGCAAGCGGGACCCGCCGAGCCAAAATCCTCGTCCGACCATGCGCCTTTCGCCATTTCGGGAAAGACCAGAACTGTCGGCTTGCCTCGCTCATTGATCATCGCCTCCAGCCTCGCGTTCTTGAGCGCGAGGTTTATCCCGCCGCCGGCCGGTTGCATCAGAGCTTCGGAGGGAAGACTGACGCCCGAGGGCAGCATGCTCGGCTCCGCCTTCTGCCCGGTCCTGGCGAAATCCGTCCAGGGTGTCCAGTGATCGACCACCTGCAGAGTGGCCGCTGTGTTTCCTGACGGTGGCGTGTATTTCAGCTTGAGAAACGATTCACCGAATTGGCTGACGCCGTCGAAATCGCCGTTTCCGGTGATGACGTAGAGAAAGCCTTGCGCATCCGCCGCAGCACCTTGTCCGGCCATCCACACCCCGGCGCCCTCGGCGGCCGAGAGCGCCAGCATCGCACTGACCTTGTTAGTCGCCACGTCGAAGGCGAAGCAATAGCCGGAGGCAACGCCTGCTTGAGTCTCCAAAGTCGTCCCCGAACATCCCAGCACCGTCTTCACCCCATCGACGTTGGTCTCGACGAGCGATGACCGCTGTTTGCGCATCCCTGCGTTGAAGTCCTGGTTGCCGCTCTTTCCTTCGATCAGAACAGGGGGAACGACCTCGCTGCCATCCGCCATGTTCAGCACGAACATGAAATAGCGGGCGGTCTTCGGGTCGCCGCTCTTGTCCGGCGAAACCCAGCAGACCTGGTAGAGGCGCTGCGTGTCGGGGTCGATCACCCCGGTGGACAGGCAGCCCCAAAATTGATTGATCCGATGCAGGTCGATGCTCTGGGAGCCGGTAATCGGCATTCCCAACGTCACCTGCCAGATGCCGGACCCGTCATGCGCGTCTACGCCGCGTACGACGTCGGCCATCGACGGCAGCACCATCACGTCGCGAGTGCCGAGCGCCGTCTTCACATTCGGCAGGATGAGCGGCTGCGCTTCCATGCCGCGCGCGTCCCCGATGACCGGAATGATCGTGGCGCGGGTAATGCCCTTGGCCGCAACCGACGCCTGCGTCAGTTGCCTCTCACGTGGATTCCAACCGCTTCTCGAATTATCCGCGGAGCGGGTCAACCAAGGCTCCATGGTCGTTTGCGCCGCGGAGGTTTCGCTGACGCCAAGAAGAAGCGTGACGATCAACAGAAAAAGATGGCAAGGCTTCATCTGTCCACCCCCAAGGAGAGCTGAGACATGTTCACTTTCGGTTCTCATCCCAGTTCGGACCGTATGCCTGGAGCGTGCCGGCGGCTGACAAGCCGGCCCGCCCCGCGGATGGAAGTGCATGTCTGGCGCCGCAGTATGCCACGTTGGGACCGGCCAGGTCATGCCCACGAACCCGGCGTCGGATATCTACTCGTTATCAGGTCAACCGAGGGCGCAGATTGAGGGGGTGATCAGGCCAAAGGCCAGGGTCACGATCAGCACGACCCCCATATGCACCGGGTTGATCCCGCCGATCTCGGTCAATGCGGCGACAACTCGGCCTGCTGATTCCTAGTGAGCTGCCTAAGCATTATTCCGCGGCGAGAGCGTGCGGCGACTGTCCCGATCGGAAATGGGTGAGGAGCGCCGCTTCTCTCGCCTTGACCTGGGTGAGGTTCGCCTGCTTGACATGGCCGAAACCGCGGATCTCGAGCGGCAACGAGGCGAGTTCGACCGCGACAGCGTGATTGGCTGGCGACAGGCGAAGGAGGATTTCGTCGAGGACTGTCTCGTAGTCGCCGATCAGCCGGCGTTCGAGCCGCCGCTCTTCGCTGCGGCCGAAAATGTCGAAAGGCGTGCCGCGGAGACGGCGCAGCCGTGACAGAATGCGGAAAACCGGGAGCATCCACGGACCAAAGCTGCGCTTGCGCAGATGTCCGGTCTCCGGGTCGCGCTCGCCGAGGAGCGGCGGCGCCAGGTGGAAGTTGATCCTGTAGGGGCCCTCGAACCGCTCGGCGATGCGCTTCAGGAAATCGGTCTCCGTATAGAGCCGAGCGACTTCGTATTCGTCCTTGTAAGCCATGAGTTTGAAGAGCGAACGGGCGACCGATCGGGTCAGCTCGGTCGCGCCGGGGAGACACGCAGCCTCGGCCTCGCGGACGCGCCGAACCCAAGCGGTGTAGCGCGCGGCATAGGCTGCGTCCTGGTAATCCCTCAGGAACGCGATCCGCCGCTCGATTACCTGATCGAGGGTTTCGGAAAGCTGGTGGCTCGTCGGCACCGCCGTATCGCCGGTGGCACGGGCTTCAACGAGCGCGGGATCGAGCGCGGCGCGCCGCCCCCAGCGGAACGCGTCGAGGTTGAACTCCACGGCAACGGCGTTCAACGTGATCGCGCGCTCGATGGCTTCGGCCGAGAGCGGAACCAATCCGCGCTGATAGGCATGACCCAGCATCATCAGATTGCTGGCGATCGAGTCGCCTAGGAGACCGGTCGCCAGACGGGTCGCATCGAGAAATTCCGTGTTATCCGGGCCGGTCGCTTCGGCGATGCTTCGCTGCATCTCGCGGCTGGGAAAAGCGAGGTCCGGGTTGCGGGTGAAATCGCCGGTGATCGTCTCATGGCTGTTGACGATCGCGCGGCTATGAGCGGGCTCCAGCTTTGAGAGGGCATCAGGGCTTGCCGAAACGACGAGATCGCATCCCAGGAGCAGATTCGCGCCGCCGGCGGCGATGCGCACGGCGTGGATCTGATCGGGCGATCGAGCGATCCGGACATGGCTGTAGACGGCGCCGCCCTTCTGGGCGAGACCGGTCATGTCGAGCACGGTGCAGCCCTTCTGTTCGAGATGCGCCGCCATCCCGAGGAGCGCGCCGATCGTCACGACACCGGTGCCGCCGACGCCGGTGACGAGGATGCCATAGGGGTTGTCGAGTGAGGGATGAGCGGGTTCGGGCAGCGCTGGCAGCCCGTTCACATCCAGATCGCCGGCTCTGTGCTTCTTGAGCCCGCCGCCAATCACGGTGACGAAGCTCGGACAAAAACCCTCGATGCAAGAGTAGTCCTTGTTGCAACTCGACTGATCAATCGCCCGCTTCCGGCCGAACTCGGTTTCGACCGGCACCACTGAAAGACAATTCGAAGTTTTTGAGCAGTCCCCGCAACCCTCGCAGACAAGATCATTGATAAAGATGCGTTTGGCGGGATCGGGGAAACGGCCGCGCTTGCGGCGGCGGCGCTTCTCGGCGGCGCACGTCTGATCGTAGACGATTGCCGTGACCCCCGCGATCTCGCGCAGCTCGCGCTGAACCGCATCGAGGTCGTCCCGATGGCGTACCTTCGTTCCAGGAGCGAAATCGACACCCGCGGCGTATTTTTCGGGCTCGTCGGTAACGACGGTGATGCGGCCAACGCCTTCGGCTTCGAGCTGCCGGGTCAGCGTGGGCACGGTCAAGCCGCCGTCGATGGGTTGACCGCCGGTCATCGCAACGGCGTCGTTGAACAGAAGCTTGTAGGTCATGTTGACTTTGGCAGCGACTGCCGCCCGGATTGCCAGCACGCCCGAATGGGTGTAGGTGCCGTCGCCGAGATTGGCGAAGACATGCGGAGTTTCGGTAAACGGCGCCTGACCGATCCATGGCGCGCCTTCGCCGCCCATCTGGGTAAAAGTCGCGGTCGATCGATCCATGAACTGAGCCAAGTAATGGCAGCCGATGCCGGCGAGCGCGCGGCTGCCCTCGGGCACTTTGGTCGAGGTGTTGTGCGGGCACCCCGAGCAAAAATAAGGCGTGCGGTAAAATGGCACGACATTGGCGCCGAGTTGGCGTTCCTTGGCCTCAAGAAAAGCAAGACGCTCGGCGATGCGCGGTGAGGTATGGAACCGAGCGATACGCCCCGCGATCACTCGTGCGATCTGGGCTGGCGTCAATTCGCCGTTCGACGGCAGGATCCAGTTGCGGTTCTCATCGAACTTGCCGATGACGCGCGGTCGCACGTCTTCACGCCAGTTGTACAGCTGCTCTTTGAACTGGTTCTCGATGACCGCGCGCTTTTCCTCCACGACGAGGATCTCTTCGAGCCCCTCGGCGAAGCGCCGAATGCCCTCACGTTCGAGCGGCCAGGACATCGCCACCTTGTACAGACGCATGCCGATGTCGGCGGCATGCGCGTCGTCGATCCCGAGATCGTCGAGTGCTTGGCGCACGTCGAGATAGGATTTGCCGGTCGTGACGATGCCGAAGCGCGGTCGCGGGCTGTCGATGACAATCCGATCGAGCCGGTTTGCCCGGGCGAAGGCGAGGGCTGCATAAAGCTTGTATTTATGGAGCCGATATTCCTGCTCGAGCGGCTGGTCAGGCCAGCGGATGTTGAGCCCGCCCGGCGGCATCTCGAAATCGCCGGGCTGCACGATCTCGATCCGCTCCGGACCGATCTCGACCGAAGCCGAGCTGTCGACGGTCTCCGCGATCGTCTTGAAAGCCACCCAGCAACCCGAGTAGCGCGACATTGCCCAGCCGTAAAGGCCGAGGTCGAGCATCTCCTGCACTCCCGACGGGTTCAATACCGGGATACAGGCGTCCATAAAGGCGTATTCGGACTGGTGCGGCAAAGTCGAGGATTTGCAGGTGTGATCGTCGCCGGCGAGGAGCAACACCCCACCATGCGGCGCCGAGCCGGCCGCGTTGCCGTGCTTGAGCGCGTCGCCGCTACGATCGACGCCGGGTCCCTTGGCGTACCATAAAGCGAACACGCCGTCGTATAGAGAGCCGGAAAACAGATTGATCTGCTGACTTCCCCAGACCGCCGTCGCCCCGAGTTCCTCGTTGATCGCCGGTTGGAAGTGGATGTGGCTCTTCTCGATAAAGCGGCGGGCATTCCACAGAGCCTGATCCAGCCCCCCCAACGGTGAGCCGCGATAGCCCGAAATAAAGCAGCCGGTGTTCAGCCCTGCAGCGATGTCACGCTGCCGCTGCATCATCGGTAGGCGCACCAGCGCCTGGGTTCCGGTAAGATAAACGCGCCCTTTCTCGAGGACATATTTGTCGTCGAGCGTAACCGCCGCCAGCGCCATCGCGACCTCCGAACCTCGCCGCCGCGACCTCAGAAATAGTGGCTCACACAGGGTCGCTCAATGATGGATACACCACCTGGCCTCTTCGGGCCGTCCCCGCCGCGCCCGTCGATCGCGAGAACCGCGGGGAGCTTACCGTGACGACCGGTGTCGAGCAGCTGCCAACTCGGCTCGAAATGCGTATTCTCATTGCCGCGCCAGCGCGCCGGGAGTTATGGTCGCTTCCCGGTTCCCTTTAACTTGTCGCCCGCCGCCATGCCTGCACCCGCACTTCGTCGTGAGGCCATCGACCAGTCCCTGCTCGCCTCGCTCCGCCAGCTCCTCGGCGACCGCCTCTCCACCTCGGCAACAGTTTGCGCCCAGCATGGCAGAGACGAGTCCTATCATGCACCTTATGCCCCCGACGCAGTCGCCTTCGCTCACAGCACTGAGGAAGTCGCGGCAATCGTAAAGCTCTGCGCTGGTCACAAGACGCCCGTCATCGCCTTCGGCGCGGGTACTTCGCTCGAAGGTCATGTCGCCGCACTCGCCGGAGGCATCTGCATCGACCTGTCGCAGATGAACCGCGTCCTGCGCATCAGCGCCGAAGATCTCGACGCCACTGTCGAGGCCGGGGTCACACGCAAACAGCTCAACGAGCATTTGCGCGATACCGGTCTGTTTTTCCCGATCGATCCCGGTGCCGATGCCTCGCTCGGCGGCATGGCCGCGACCCGCGCTTCGGGCACCAACGCGGTGCGCTATGGGACGATGCGTGAGAACGTATTGGCACTGACCGTAGTGCTCGCCGATGGCCGCGTGATCCGAACTGCGCGGCGTGCTCGCAAATCAGCGGCCGGATACGATTTGACCCGCCTGTTCATCGGCTCGGAAGGCACTTTGGGCGTCATTACCGAACTGATCGTCAGGCTTTATGGCATCCCCGAGGCCATTTCGTCCGCAGTTTGCGGCTTCCCGACAATCGAAGATGCCGTCAACACGGTTATCCTCACAATCCAGAATGGCATACCGGTCGCCCGAATTGAGCTGCTCGACGAAGCCCAGATCGCTGCCATCAACAAGTACTCGAAGCTCGATCACAAAGTGGCCCCCACCCTTTTTTTCGAGTTTCACGGGACGACAGCCGGGGTTGCCGAGCAGGCGGCGACGGTGAAGACGATCGCGAGCGAGTACGGCGGCGATGATTTCCGCTGGGCTACGACATCCGAGGAGCGCTCGAAGCTCTGGCAGGCTCGGCATGACGCCTACTACGCCGCACTGGCACTGCGGCCGGGTTCAAAGGGCTGGGCGACGGACGTTTGCGTGCCGATCTCGCGCCTCGCCCAATGCATCAGCGAGACCAAGCGGGATCTGGTGGATTCACGAATCCCGTCCGCACTGGTCGGTCACGTCGGCGACGGCAACTTTCATCTCGTATTCATGATCGATCCGAATCGGCCGGAGGAGATCGCCGAAGCGAGCCGTCTCAACGACCGGATGGTGGCGCGTGCGCTCGCGATGGAGGGGACGAGCACCGGCGAACACGGGATCGGATATGGCAAGATGGAGTTTCTGACGGCCGAGCATGGCGAGGCAGTCAGCGTGATGCGCACGATCAAGAAGGCGCTTGACCCGAACAACATAATGAACCCCGGGAAAATCGTCAGAATCTGAGCGCGCCCGCGGCTCGATCCGCGGCTCAAAATGCAAACTCTGCAACCGACAAACCCCTTTTCCGTGGGCTGGACGACCGCTATTATCGGCGATGTGGAATTGGGCTCGGGTTGCGGTGCTCCCCGTTAGGCTCGGCGAATTGCCCGGCTAAATCGTCGCTCTAGCCGTGAATTTCCTTGTCTCGAGTGTTTTGCCGCCAGTTGATCTCGGCCTCGCCTTTGAAACTTGGCGAGTAAGGGAGACGAAGACCAGCAACACCACGGGTGCAGCCGAAGGACCTTGGAATGGAGCGATCAAGTAAAAGAGGAAAAATCCCCCAGCAAGATTGGCCATCGATTATGGCACGATATGAGGCCGGCGAAACGCTGTCAAGCATTGCACGGACCTATGACTGCTCCCCGCCGGCGATTAGTTATATTGTGAGTCGGAGCCGCGCGCGTAGCGCTGCTCCGGGGGCTGCAGCGCCGAGCGCTCCGATTTCGTCCGAACCGCAATTGGTTAAGGGCCACGCAGCCGAAACGCCGGCTCCGGAGCTGCCCCAAATAGAAGGAAGTGCCGATGATCCACGGGTGGGCAATCTAGCGTTGGACACATCACCTCGGGTCGAGGGGCCAGCGGCTGAGGAGCCGCACCCGGATGACGCCACATACGCCCCCAATCCGCAAAATGACTCGTCGTTGCGCGAGGGCGACAGGCCGACAGAGCAATACGGTTCAGGACGAGATAATGCAGATGAGCCGGGGTACACGAACTCACCGCGCTCGTTTGATCCGACCGGTGTGGCGGCTCAGAATAACGAGCCGCGGCGCACTCTACATTTATCGCTGTCCGATGGGAACGACGCACCTGCCGTACCCGACCTGCAATCCCCCAGTAAGCACAGCACCAGCCTTTCCGGTGAGGGCGTTCCGCTGGGTCCCGCGGGAGGTCACCGGAGTTTCAGTCAATCCGGTCGCCAGGCGGCGGCGGCTGGAAACGGCGCGGCTGCCCGGATTGTCTCCGAACCACAAATCACCGAAGACAGTAGGGCATTCATCGACCAGACCTTGCGTGAGCGGGTCGAAAGCGACATTACCGCGTTTCTCGCTGCGTTCGACGCCGCTCTTACCCGCGACACGCCTGAAAGCCGCGCCGGGCTGCGCGAAGCGACAGACCGGCTGCTGCGGGCTGGCGCGCGCACACGGATCGAGCTCGAGCGCCTTGAGGCGCGGGTACCGCTATCGTCTCCCAACCGTGGCAGGCAACAGGACCCGGCTTGGCGTCAGCACCGACCCGCCCGTTGAAAGGGCGGTGCCGACATTCGGTGCCAGCCCCTTGGCGTTGATACACCAGGGGGCTGGCCGGTCAGCGCAGGCTTATCCGCGATCCTCGCCGAGGCTCACGCCGACGTATTGCGTGACGCCATGACGATTCAGCAGCAGAAGGGCGCTCTTCTTTGGCGAGGCCGCGACTTCCTTCAATTTCTTTGCTGCCTCCTGTGGGGTGTTCACAGGCTGTTGGTCGATTGCGACCAGGACGTCGCCCTCACTTAAACCGACGTCGTCGGCGGCGCTGCCGCTGTCGACCCGCGTGACGACCACGCCATGGACGTCTTTGGCCACGTGCAGTTCGCGCCGAAGCTCGTTCGTCAATGGAGAGAAATGCATACCCAGTGCTTCCGTCTGGGCCGGTTGCTCTTCTCCTTCGCCAGTTGCCGAGGCGACCTGCTCGTTATTGGCCAGCTCTCCGACCGTGGCCTGCAGCTGGACAGTCTGTCCGTTGCGCCATACGGACATCGTCGCGTGGGTGTCGGGTGCAGTTGCGGCGACCAATCGCGGTAGGTCGCGCAGGTGATTCACCTCGTTGCCGTTGAAGGACAGAATCACATCGCCTTGCTTGAGACCGGCTTTTGCGCCGGGGCTGTCCGAGGTAACAACGGCGACAAGGGCGCCCTGTTCGCCGTGCAGGCCGAGGCTGGCCGCGATCGCGGGCGTCACCTCCTGGATCTGCACCCCGAGCCAGCCGCGGCTGACCTTGCCGTGCTCCTCGAGTTGCGCCACAACCGTCTTGGCGAGGTTCGACGGAACCGCGAAGCCGATGCCGACACTGCCGCCATTGGGCGAATAGATTGCCGTGTTGATGCCGATCACCTGGCCTTCGAGATTGAAGGTCGGGCCACCGGAATTGCCGCGATTGATTGGCGCGTCGATCTGCAGGAAGTCATCAAACGGACCGGAGTGGATATCGCGCCCGCGCGCTGATATGATCCCCGTGGTTACGGTCCCGCCAAGCCCGAACGGATTGCCGACCGCCATTACCCAGTCGCCGACCTGAGCCGCGCCGCTGTCGCCGAACGTTACAAAAGGCAGCGGTTTGTCGGCCTTGATCTTGAGCACCGCAATGTCGGTCTTGGGGTCGCGGCCAACAATCTTCGCCGTGTATTTGCTGTTGTCCTGCAGAGTCACTTCGACCTTCCCGGCGTCGCCGATCACGTGGCTATTTGTTACGACGTAACCGGACGGATCGACGATAAAGCCGGAACCGAGTGCGATGCGCCTGGCTTGATTGCCCGGAATCTGCGGGAAGAGATGTCGCTGGCCGCTCGGGTTCTGCTCTTCGAAGAAGCGGCGCAGGAGTTCGTCAAACGGGGAGTTCCGAAACCCTGGTGATGGAGCCAGTTCCGGCTCTTGGACCATTTCATCCGCATCGGCCTTCTGTGAGACCGATATGTTGACGACCGCGGGTGACACTTTTTTGACCAGCGGTGCCAGGCTCTGCTGCTGGATCAGGGCAACCGGCGAAGTCATCGTCTGCGGCGCAGGCATCGTTGGCGAGGGCGTGTCGGGAATCGCTGGATTTTCGGCCCAGACGAACGGTGAGAGAGCAAGTGTGGCCCCAAGACCGAACCCAAGCGCCGCAGCGCGCTTTCTGTTCAGCCAGGGATGGGCGGTGTCGTGATTTTTGAATTCGACCAATTGGTCCTCCTGTAGGGCGAGGCTGGGAGCGAGAGCGGATCGCCAAACAATTGGCCCGGCAAGATAACAGGCAGCTTTCACCCGGATTAATTCGTTGTAACCCTGCCGCACCGAGCGAGAGCTCGGCCAGCCGCGTCGCTCAGCCGCCCGTGCAGGTCGCTGCGGCGACCTCGTCGGTTGCAGACAATCGCCACCGAGAGGCAATGGCGTCGCACCTGTGCGACGCCATTGTCGCCCCTGTGCCGGGTCGCGCCGTGATGCGGCTCCGGTCGGCCGCCAACGAAACAGCGAGCGTACAGGTGCTGTTTGGTAGTCCATGGCTGATTGCCAGCGCGCGCCGCACGGACATCAGGCGCCCGCGGCGCCTCAGCGGACCGGCGCCCACAGAACCTCCTCGATGTCCTCCGCACCGGTCGCCAGCATCACCAGGCGATCGAAGCCGAGCGCGATCCCGGCGCACGGGGGTAGGCCGTGGTCGAGGGCGGCGAGGAAATCCTCGTCGATCGGATAGGTCTCGCCGTAGAGCGCCCGTTTCTTCGCCTGGTCGGCGACGAACCGCCGGCGCTGCTCGGCCGCATCGGTCAGCTCGCCAAAGGCGTTGGCGAGTTCGAGCCCACAGACATAAACCTCGAAGCGCTCGGCAAGGCGCGAGTCGGTGGGGCTGCGGCGCGACAGCGCCGCCATCGACAACGGATAGTCGTAAAGGATCGTCGGGGCCCCGAGGCCGAGAAGGGGCTCGATCCGCTCGAGGAAGATGCGGAAGTAGAGCGCCTCCCAATCGTCTCCGGGGTGGGGGTCGATCCCGAGATGACGCGTCGCAGCCGCAAGGCGTTCGAGGTCGGGTGCAGCGGGGTCGGGCGCCGTCGCCAGGAGATCGACGCCGCAGAGCTTGCGGAACGCATCGGCAATGCTGATCCGCTGCCACGGAAGCCGCGCGTCGGCGGTGCGGTCGCGCCGGACGAGCGCCTCGGCGCCCGCCGCCTGCTGGCAGGCTCGGACGAGCGCCTCGCACTCTGCCATCAGATCGCGATAGGAGGCGTCGGACCGGTACCATTCGAGCATCGCGAATTCCGGGTGGTGGGTGGGGCTGCGCTCGCCGTCGCGGAAGACATGGGCGAGTTGCCAGATGCGCGGCATTCCGGCCACGATGAGCTTCTTCATCGCGAATTCGGGCGAGGTATGTAGGTAACGCTCGGCAGCCCGACCACAACGCGGGTCGTGCAACTCGGTTCTGAAAGCCCGTAAGTGCGGCTCGAGCCCGGGACTCACCTGCAGAGCCGGCGTTTCGACCTCGACAAACTCGCGCGCCGCAAAAAAGCCGCGGACCGCGGCAAGAATCCGTCCGCGCTGCTCCAGCCGGCCGCGCCGGTCCGCAAAGCGGTTGGGCCGCCACCATTCCTGCATCGTCCCGCCCTCGTTCTTGCCGATCCGCCGACCTATGTTAGTTTCTATCGAGCCCTCCCCCCCGAGATCCAGCAATGAAGATCAACGCCATCGACATCAAGCCGGGCAACGTCCTCGAATACCAGAACAAGCTCTGGCTCGTGCTGAAGCGCGAGCTGGTCCAGCCCGGCAAGGGCGGTGCCTTTGCCCAGGTCGAGCTGCGCGATCTGCGCGGCGGGACGAAGCTCAACGAGCGCTTTCGCACCCAGGAGACAGTCGAGCGCGTCCGCCTCGACGAAAAGGAAATGCAGTTTCTGTTCACCGAGGACGGCCAAGCAACCTTCATGGACAACGATACCTACGAGCAGATCGCGATTCCCCGCGAGACGATCGGTGAGCCCGCCGATTTCCTGCGCGACGGGATGGTCTGCAACGTCATGCTCTATGAAGGTGTGGCACTCTCGGTCGAGCTGCCGCCGAATGTCGTGATGACGGTCGTCGAGGCCGACCCGGTGGTGCGCGGGCAGACGGCGTCGTCGTCCTACAAGCCGGGCAAGCTCGAAAATGGGCGGCGCGTAATGATCCCCCCGCATATCGAGGCGGGCACCCGCATTGTCGTCAGCACCGCCGACGGCAGCTATCTCGAGCGGGCCAAGGACTGACCGCCCGCCACGCCGCGACCAGCCGCCGTGGTCATGCGATCGCCGATTCTGAACGTCATGGCAAACGCGGCGCTGAAGGCGGCACGCGGCCTGATTCGCGACTTCGGCGAGGTCGAGCAGTTGCAGGTCTCGGTCAAGGGCCCGGGCGAATTCGTCTCGACGGCGGACCTCAAGGCCGAGCGCACGCTCAAGGCCGAGCTGACCCGGGCGCGCCCCGGCTATGCGCTGCTCTTCGAGGAGAGCGGCGAAACCGCGGGATCGGACCTGCGGCATCGCTGGATCGTCGATCCGCTCGACGGTACGACGAATTTTCTGCACGGCATCCCGCATTTCTCGATCTCGATCGCCCTCGAGCGTGACGGCGAGATCGTCGCTGGACTGGTCTACGAGCCGACCCGCGACGAGATGTATTCGGCCGAAAAGGGTCTCGGCGCCTATGTCAACGATCGCCGGTTGAGGGTGTCGGCCCGCCGCCATCTCGCAGAGGCCGTGATCGGCAGCGGAATGCCTTTCGGTGCGCGCGCCGGCGAGCCCGGCTATGTCGATACGCTCGCGGCGATCATGGGGGCCACGAGCGGCGTCCGACGCATGGGCTCGGCCGCCCTCGATCTCGCCTATGTCGCCGCAGGCCGCTATGACGGGTTCTGGGAGTTCGGCTTGGCACCGTGGGACATCGCGGCCGGCATTCTGCTAGTGCGCGAGGCGGGCGGCTATGTGAGCGACATGGCGGGCGGCCACGACATGATGACGACCGGCGACGTACTTGCCGCCAACGATCATCTTCACCTGCCGCTCGCCGCGTTGATCAGGGAGGCGCTTCATGGCGGGCGCGCGACCCCCCGTGTCGAGCTGCGCGGGTGAATCGCGATGCAGATCCGTGAACGCGCGCCCGACTTCCCGTCCTAACGGTTTTGCGGCATGAACCATTCGCGCCGCTTCCTGCTTCGGATGATGCTGTTCCTCATGCTGGTGGTGGGGCTCGCTGTGGCGCTTGGACGCCCGCTTGTCAACGCCTTCATGGGCAACCCCGGGGTCAACGGCGTGATCCTCGTCATCCTGCTTTCGGGAATCGTCTACATTTTTCGCCAGGTGTTGCTGCTCGATCCCGAGATCGACTGGATCGAGAGTTTTCGCTACAACCGAGGTGACGACGAGCAGGCAGGGCAGGAGGAAACGCCGCCGCGGCTCCTCGCGCCGATGGCGCGCATGCTCGGGACCGGGCAGGGCAGGCGGGTCAGCCTGTCGGCGAGCTCGCTGCAGACCCTGCTCGACGGCATCGGCTCCCGCCTCGCCGAGACGCGTGAGACCTCGCGCTATCTGATCGGCGTGCTGATCTTTCTCGGCCTCCTTGGCACGTTCTACGGGCTGTTGGAAACGGTGCGTTCGGTCGGCGGCGTCCTCGGCGGGCTAAGCGTCGGCGGCAGCGACGCCGCGCGCGCCTTCGCCGACCTCAAATCAGGATTGGAATCGCCGCTCGCGGGGATGAGCACCGCATTCAGTTCCTCGCTGTTCGGCCTCGCCGGCAGCCTCGTCCTCGGCTTTCTCGACCTGCAGGCCGGCCAGGCGCAGAACCGCTTCTACAACGATCTCGAAGAGTGGCTATCGACATACACCAGGCTCTCGGGCGGCCAGCTCGGCGACAGCGGCGACGGATCGGTGCCGGCCTACATTCAGGCTTTGCTCGAGCAGACCGCGGACAGCCTGGAAAACCTCCAGCGCATTCTCGCCAGAAGCGAGGAGAGCCGGATCGGCGCCAACGCGACCCTGGCGAGCTTGACCGATCGAACTCGGGGTTTTCGGCGAGCAGATGAAGGCCGGTCAGCTCCTGATGGTGCGGCTCGCCGAGAACCAGTTGGAATTGAAGCCGTCTTTGACCCGTTTGGCCGACGTCGCCGAGGGTTCGCTCGGACACGACGATGTGTTGCGCAGCCACCTGCGCAACATCGAGGCCTATCTGGCCCGCCTGACCGAAGACGTGGCCCAGGGACGGACCCAGAGCGTTCAGGAATTGCGCGGGGAGATCCGTATCCTCGCGCGCACGATTGCTGCCCTCGCCGAAGAGGGCAGGCGCTAACCGTATCGGGCGCCTTCGGCCATGGCCATCGCACCGCGCAACTCCCGCCGCTCGAGCATTGACATCTGGCCCGGCTTTGTCGACGCCCTAGCGCAGCTTTTGATGGTGATCATCTTTATCCTTTTGGTGTTCACCGCCGGCCAGTTCTATCTCTCGGAGGCGCTCTCCGGGCGCGACCAAGCCCTGCTGCAGTTGCAGCAGCAGGTCAACGAACTCGGCAATTTGCTGGCCTTGGAGCGGCGCGCCAACGAAGACCTCCGCGGCAGCGCCGCGGATTTGTCTGCGCAGCTCGAGAGCTCGGTGGCCGAACGTGACCGGTTGACGGGGCAGCTGCGCGACGCCGACACGATCGTCAGCGCCGACAAGGAGAAGATCGAGCTTCAGCTGCACGAGATCGAGAGCCTGCGCCGCGACCTGGAAGCCCTCAAGACCGTGCGCGCAGATCTGGAGGCTAAAGTCGCCGCAATGGCGCAGCAGTCAACGCCGCAGGATTTACGCGACCGCGCCAAGGAGCTCGAAGCCCGCCTCGCCGCCGAGCAGGAGAAGACGTCGCTTGCACAGAAGGAGATCGATTCCCGCGACGTCCGCCTGCGAGAGCTCGGCAGCCGCGCCGATCAAGCCGAGCAGGGTCTCACCGCCGAGAAGGAGATCAGCCGCAACGCCCTCGCGCGGGTCGACCAGCTGAACGCGCAGGTGGCCGCGCTGCGCGAGCAGCTGTCGCGCATCGCAGCAGCCCTTGACGTTTCCGAAACCAAGGTCAAGGAGCAGCAAGGCCAGATCGTCGAACTCGGCAAGCGGCTCAATCTGGCGCTCGTCAACAAGGTCGAGGAGCTCGCGCGCTACCGGTCCGAGTTCTTCGGCCGGCTCCGCGAGATCCTCGGTGATCGGCCGGATATTCGAGTCGTCGGCGACCGGTTCGTGTTCCAGTCCGAAGTGCTGTTCGCACCGGGAAGCGCCGACCTCACCGACGATGCCAAGAAGGATCTCGCGCCGGTGATTGCCGCGCTAAAGGAGATCTCCGCCAAGATCCCGCCGGACATCACCTGGATCCTTCGGGTGGACGGCCACACGGACCACCGGCCGATCAGCAATTCCCAGTTTCCGTCGAATTGGGAATTGTCGACCGCCCGGGCGATTTCGGTGGTGCGCTTTGCGATCGACCAAGGGATACCCGCGGCGCGGCTCTCGGCGGCGGGCTTTGCAGACCAGCAGCCGATCGACCCGCGCAGCACCGAGGATGCTTATCGCCACAATCGGCGCATCGAGCTGAAGCTGACCGAACGGTAGAGGTGGATCCACGGTCGTTTCCGATCACGTTGGCTCGGCTGTTGCCCGACCCCAGCTGGATCGTCCCAGAGTCACCCACGGAGACCGGACATGCGTCACCGACTGGTCGTTGTTACGCTCATCGCTTCGGTGTCGGCGATAGCATCGACGGCCGGGAAATCTTCTCCGAACGCTACTGGTTCTCCCCACCGGAATCTGCCGACCGCGGTCCGCCATCGTCGATGTTTCATGAATGCTCTTGCCGACTCCCGCCAGCCGGCCTAATCGCTCGGCTGTGGCAGAGATTGCACCTCCCAAGGGGGTAGAAGAGGCCGGCGCCGCGGCAGCTGAAAGCCGCCGCGCCGAAGCCCGGTTGCGCGACAGCGACCTGTTCCTACTCGTGCTCGCTTTGGGCGCCGGCGGCGCGGCAGGCATCGGCGTGATCCTGATTGACCTGCTGCTGGCTGGGCTGCGTCGGTTTGCCTTCGGGATTCCCGAGGAAGGACATTTGAGCGATATCGACCTCGGTCCGGCCCGGGTGCTGATGATGCCGGTCCTCGGTGGCCTGCTCGTCGGCCTCGCTGCAGCGCTGCTGCGGCGCTGGCGCCAGCGCGGGGTGGTGGATGCCATCGAGGCGAACGCCCTCTTCGGCGGTAGGATGTCGGTTGGCGACAGCTTAGGTCTGGTCGGCGTGACGTTGCTCTCCGGCGGGTTTGGTGCTTCGGTCGGGCTCGAGGCCGCCTATACGCAACTCGGCGCCGCGCTCGCGTCGCGGCTCGGCAGATGGCTCGACTTGCGGCGGGACGACGTCCGCACTCTGGTCGGCTGCGGCGCCGCAGGCGCGATTGCGGCAGCCTTCAACGCACCGCTCACCGGCGCCTTCTACGCATTCGAGCTGATTATCGGCGCCTATACCTTGCAGACCCTCGCTCCGGTCGGCATCGCGGCCTTGACCGGGGCGCTCGTCGTGCGCGGCCTCGTGGGGTCGAACCCGATATTCGTTGTTTGGCACGAAATCACGATTTCACCGTCCGACTATCCTGCCTTTTTCTGTGTTGGTCTCGCCTCGGCAGGGCTCGGCATCGTTGTGATGAAGGGGGTGACCTCGACCGAAGCGCTGTTCCGCTCGTTGGCGGTGCCGCGATGGGTGCGGCCCGCGCTCGGCGGCCTGTTGGTCGGGGCGATGGCGCTGGCGTTCCCGCAGATCCTCGGCAGCGGGCATGGCGGCATAATGCGAGTGCTGCATTCCGGTTTCGATGTGCCCTTTCTCGCCGGGCTGATCGTGGCGAAGATTGTCGCCTCGGCAGTATCGATCGGATCTGGATTTCGCGGCGGGCTGTTCAGCACCTCGCTGTTCCTCGGGAGCCTGTTCGGTAACTTGTTCGGCGTGATGTTGGCGCGGCTCAGCCCTGATCTCGGCGTCGATCCATTGATTTACACGTTAGTCGGCATGGGCTCCGTTGCCGCCGCGATCGTCGGTGCGCCGATGACGATGATCATGATCGTGCTCGAGACGACTGGAGACTTTGTGGCGACCATCGGCGTCATGGTCGGGGTCGTCACTGCGGCGATCGCGGTGCGTCACTGGTTCGGCTATTCCTTTGCCACTTGGCGCTTTCACCTGCGCGGTTTGGCGATCCGGAGCCCAGAGGATGTCGGTTGGATCAACGACCTGCTGGTCGGCCCGATGATGCGGCGCGACCCGGCGGTAATCGCCGCCGAGTCGCCGCTCGGCGTGCTGCACGGCAGGTTTCCGACCGGCAGCACCAAGCAGGTGTTCGTCGTCGATGACCGCGGGGGGCTCTGCGGCAGCGTCGATCCGGGCGAGTTGAGCCCGACGAATGGGACCGACGCCGGCCGGGTCGTCGGAGATCTCGTCTCGAAGCCGGCTGCGTTCCTGCTGCCGGGAGAAAATCTGCGCACCGCGCTCGACCGCTTCAGCGAGGCAGCGCAAGAGACGCTGCCAGTTATCGACAACACCAGAGATCGCCGCATCATCGGCTATATGAGCGAAGCCTATGCTCTGCGCCGCTATGCGCACGAGTTGGAGCGGCATCGCGGCGGTAGGCAGGACGATGCCGGGATCTTCAGCCCTAGTCCCGGGGACGCGCTGTCGGAGCGGGAGCAACCGCAAAATAGATGAAGAAATTTCGCATGACTGCGGTACAATCACTGCTTCGCATACAGGCTTCGGTCGGGCTATGAGACGTTGCGCCTCAGGCGGGGTATCGATCGAGAAGGCGATCGACTGAACCGCGTCGGAGATCGAGGGCTTCACGCGGATGTAGAGGACGCGCACAACTAACGCGTCATGATCGATTAGGGCGAACCGCACCGCCGCTGATCATCTATGGGGTTCCTGATGGACCACGATAAAGCCGGCCCGACTCCCGGCGCGAAAGGGTGAGAGATGGCGCAAGTCGCGCTCCGTAATATCGTCAAGACATTCGACAAAACCCCGGCAGTGCGGGGGATCGATCTCGACATCGCCGATCGCGAATTCATCGTGCTGGTTGGCCCCTCGGGCTGCGGCAAGAGCACGACGTTGCGCATGATCGCCGGGCTCGAGGAGGCCACCTCGGGCGAGATTTATATCGGCGACCAACTAGTCAACGACGTGCCGCCCAAAGATCGGGACATCGCAATGGTGTTCCAGAACTACGCCCTCTATCCCCATATGACCGTGTTCGAGAACATGTCCTTCGGGCTCCGGCTGAAGAAGTTCCCGAAGGCGGAGATCAGGGAGCGCGTCCAGGTCGCCGCCCGTATCCTCGACATCACCGATCTCCTCGATCGTCGGCCAAAGCAGCTTTCGGGCGGGCAGCGCCAGCGCGTTGCGATGGGCCGCGCGATCGTCCGGAACCCAAAGGTGTTTCTGTTTGACGAGCCGCTCTCGAACCTGGATGCCAAGCTGCGCGTCCAGATGCGGACCGAGATCAAAAAAATTCATCAACAGGTTACGACGACGACCGTCTACGTTACCCACGACCAAGTCGAGGCGATGACCCTCGCCGATCGGGTGGTCATCATGAACGCCGGGAGGATCGACCAGATCGGCACCCCGCACGAAGTCTATCACACGCCCAAGACGCAATTCGTCGCTGGCTTCATAGGCTCGCCAACGATGAACATGTTGCCCTGTCGCCTGGTCGAGAACGGCAGCGGGCTTACCGTGCAGCTCTCGGATTGGCTCTCGTTTCCGGTTCCGCCGTCGCGGGTGGCACGCTACCGCCCGCGGATGGGCAACGAGCTCACTTTCGGTTTGCGTCCCGAGCACATTATCGAAGGACGCGGAGATGTGCCGCCCGGCGCAGCAGCGTTCGAGGCGCGGCTCGACGTTGTCGAACCGATGGGCATGGAGACGATGGTCTATTTCATTGTCGATGGGGTGGAGGTCTGTGGCCGGGTTAACCCCGCCGCCGCGGGCCACGCCGGGGAGTCGATGCGGCTGGTTGCCGACCTCAACCAGATGCACCTGATCGATCCGCGCACCGAACTGGTGATTTGATTTGGGCTTTCGCACCTTCACTTGGCAGCCTTGGCGAGCGGAACCGGCGCATCGTGTCTGCGGGTCAGGGCGAGAACGATCACATGGAAATCCGCGATAAGGTCGTCGTGATCACCGGTGCCGCACGCGGCATCGGGCAAGAGCTCGCTCGATACCTGGGCGCGGCAGGGGCGCACATCGCCGCCGCCGATCTCAACGATTGCTCGGCAACGGTCGACGCCGTGGGTTCAGAAGGCGGGCGCGCGATCGGCATGAGGCTGGACGTACGAGAAGCCGCGTCCGCCGTTGAGATGGCTGGCGCTACGACACGGGCGTTCGGACGCATAGACGCGCTCGTCAACAACGCGGCGCTCTATGGAGCGCTACGGGGCGGCCGCTTCGATGTCATCTCGGAGGCAGATTGGGATGCCGCGATGGCGGTGAACGTAAAGGGCGTCTGGAACTGCTGCAAGGCCGTGGTGCCGGCGATGCGGCAAGCGGGAGGCGGCGCCATCGTCAACTTGGCCTCGCTGGCTGCCACCTACGGCATGCCGTTTGCTCTGCATTATACTACATCAAAGGCTGCGGTAATCGGCCTGACGCGAGGCTTGGCGCGTGAACTCGGGCGCGAGCGGATCCGCGTCAACGCGATCGCGCCGAGCGCGGTCTTGACCGACGGGACGCGCGAGTTTTTTGGGGACAAGCTCGACCGGGCTCTCGAAGTGATCAAGACCGCCCAATCGATCCAGCGCAACCTGACGCCGTCCGACCTTGCCGGGACGGTGGCTTGGCTCATCTCCGATGCGAGTTCGTTGGTAACCGGTCAGACTGTCGCCATCGATGGCGGCACAGTGATGCTCTAAAGCGCGGGCGCACGAGCGCAGGCTCGTTGCAGCCTGATCAATTCGGGGGCGCCGGGGAAGTTGGGCTCGTCGGCGGTGCGACCGGCGGCATCGGATGAGCAATCCCCTTTGGGCACAGCGCGAGAACGGGGGTCACGCCTCGATCAGCTCGAGCACCCCACCGTCTGCACCGAAGCAAGCGGCGAAGAGCCGGCCCGGGCGCCCGCGGCCGCCATCGAGCGATACTGCAAACTCCGTCTCGACGAAGCCCCGCTGCTCGCGGTCGATCCCACGGACGACGCGCCGAAACCCTTCGAACGCGGTGTCAAGATCGAGGATGTCGTCGCGTCCCCACCAGAATGCATCGCCCTGCGCGGCGAGGGGGCGGGAAGGGTCGATCGCGGCGTGGACAAAGAGCAGGCCGCGTTCCTCGGTGAATGCGCCATGACGCAGGGCAGAAAACAGCGTCGTGTGGCCTGGTGCGGCGTTGATCGCGCTCCGGAGCGTGCCAGTCCAGCGCGTGATCGTACGCGGGCCGTCACGGGTGGCAGCGAAACCCTGTCGCAAATCGCCACCATAGGCGCGCACGGTTGCGTCCATGCCGGCCGCGACCATCCATTCCAGCACCTCGCGAGGATTTGGCGCGAATTGAAGCTGCAGTAGCTTCTGCCACATCTCTTCCTGCGCACCGCGCAAAAACGCCATGTCACAGGCGAAGCCGTGTCGGCGTCCAAGAACTCGGCGGCGGAAATCGAGAAGCTCGTCGACGGTCGCGAGCACAGCTTCGCCATAGCCGACGTAATTACCGAGATATACGAGCCGGTCGCCCTCTTGGAACGCCTCGCTTATCAAATCGTGCAATCGTGCGAGGCGTCGCGCTGCGCCGTGTACAGCGGAAATCGCCCAGACTTTACGAGCACCCCGCAACCGGGCGAATTTTACATCCGGTCTCGCCCCGTTGACTCCGCGTTCCGGCGCGGATCCCATTCCAGCCAATGCTCAGGCGGTCAGCAATTGTTCGACCCGCTGAGTCGCGGTTGTCTCATCAATTCGCTCGACGGCCGCGAACTCGCGGACAAGACGGTCGAGTGCCGCTTGGTAAATCTGCCGCTCGCTATAGGATTGTTCTGGTTGACCGACGTTGCGATAGAGGTCGCGAACCACCTCGGCGATCGAACCGGGGTCGCCGGAAGCGATTTTTGCCTGGTACTCCTGAGCACGCCGGCTCCACATCGTCCGCTTAGCCCGCGATCGCCCACGCAGCTTCGCGAGTGCCGCATCCATCTCCTTCCGGCTCGACAGCCGACGTAGGCCGGACACTTTTGCCTTGGCTAGCGGTACTCGCAGCGTCATGCGGTCTTTGTCGAAATGTACCACGAAAACGTTGAGCGTATGACCCGCGATCTCCTGCGTCTCGATTCCGACGATCTTACCGACCCCATGGGTGGGGTACACCACGAGATCACCAGTCGTGAATGAAGCCTTTTCCGAAGTCATATCCGTCTTTCACAATCGATCCGTGGCGGTGCCGAGACGCTTCGCAGGTCGCCGAACCGAGCGACGGCGTCCGTCCACAACTCGACGAAGAGCGCGGAGGCGAGGGCAGAATACCGTGAAAAGCCGATCGAAGGCCAGCAGATCAGGTGGGTCCGCTCCGCAAATTGCGGAGTCGAGGGCGCCGCATCACCACCACGGGGCGTCGAGTTCGGTCAGGTCCCGCCCGCATTGGGGCTGAAATATTTTTCGTACTTGTCGGGCACATCCTTCCACTCATCGGCATCCGCGGGATAAGGCTTCTTGCGCGTGATATTGGGCCACGCCGCTGCGTAATCGCGGTTGAGCTCGAGCCACCGTTCGGCCGGCGGTTCGCTATCCGGGATGATAGCCTCGACCGGGCATTCCGGCTCGCACACCCCGCAATCGATGCATTCATCGGGATGAATCACTAACATGTTCTCACCCTCGTAGAAGCAGTCGACAGGGCAGACCTCCACGCAATCCATGTATTTGCAACGAATGCAGGCTTCTGTAACGACATAGGTCATGATGGTCGGTTCTTCTCCAGAGCTTCGACAGCCTTCCCGCCCTCGGACGTATCAGATCGTCAGGTTAAGTCTCCCCCCGTGGACAACTTTCGATAGCACCTTGACAGCTGCGACCGGCTGTTCGAAGGAGGTCAACGGGGGCCGAACTCAAAACCGCGAATCCAACCAAAGGCGTTGTCGATCGTGGGTCTTTGCCTAACATGCCGACTCGCCGCTGGGCAACCCCATAGGGTCTGGGGTTTTCCCCGAATGAGACGTATCAATCAATTGTGTTCGTCTGGTGTCAACTACTAATAATTGTAGCGAAGGACGTCTGTTAGCGTAAACCAACCTCTCTTTGGTGTCGGTGGATACGCGATGGAAATTTACAGCCGCCCGAACCGTTGTTTCGCCGACCCACCCCACCGAGACTACGGACCCGATCGTGAGGAAACGCGGCAAGATCGTCCTTCTCCACTTCGCCGGCCGGATGCCACTCGCCGGCATCGCATGGCAAGCGATGCATTATCTATTAGGAATCCAGCAACTCGGCTACGAAGCCTGGTATATCGAGGATAACGGCGCCAATCCCTACGATCCGCACGCAAATAGTATCGTAATGAGATGCGACTATAACGTCGCTTATCTTCGGCGCATGATGGAGCGTTATGGCTTTGGCAACCGCTGGGCCTATTGGGATGCAATTCACAACATTTATTACGGACTGTCCCGCGACCAAATCCGCGCGCTTTACACTGAAGCAGAGGCTTTGATCAACCTGTGCGGCGCGGCAGAGTTACGCGAGGAGCATCTCGTTTGCCCGGTCCGCATCATGATTGATACCGACCCGGTATATGAGCAGATCAAATACGCGAGGGCCGATCGGGCGGCGCGCAGCTATCTCGATGCCCATACGCACTTTTTCACCTATGGGGAGAACCTCGGAGCCCTGGATTGTCCCGTGCCGTTGTGCGGCGTTCCGTGGCGTCCGACTAGGCCGCCGGTAAATCCGAATCTGTGGCTCGAGCCGCGCAATACGCCGTCGTGTTTCACGACGATCGGCACCTGGGAGAACAAGGGCAAGAACATCGAATTCGAGGGTTCGAGATACGTCTGGTCAAAACACGTGAATCTGTTGCAGTTTCTTGATTTACCGCGATCTCGGCCGGAGACCTGCTTTCGCATGGCGATGCTTCCGCCCGACGAGACAGTGCGCTCCCTGTTGACGGGTGGCGGATGGCGCCTGGTCGATCCTCGCCCGATCTCGGCCGATTTGACGCTTTACTCGGATTTTATCGCCGAATCGCGCGGTGAGTTCACAGTAGCGAAGGATATTTATGTCCGGTCGAACAGCGGCTGGTTCAGCGATCGGAGCGCCTGCTACCTTGCTGCTGGTCGACCGGTGGTGACAATGCGCACGGGCTTCAGCAAATTCTATCCGGTTGGGCAGGGCCTGTTTGAGTATACCACGAGTGAGGAGGCGCTTGCCGGCATCGACGCTATCTCTGCCGACTATCTTCGTCATAGCCGTGCCGCGCGAACGCTCGCTAAAGAATATTTCGCCGCCGATCGCGTTATCGGCGCGTTGTTAGCTGCGGCCGGACTATAAGACGATGGACTGCTGCTTGACAGGCACAACCGTTAGAGGTCAGTTCTTGCGGCATTGAGGGGAGCGACAAGGCTAATTCTATAGTATCGATCCTCCAGGATCTAGGGCATGGACGTTTTTGCAGCGTGGCTCCCCGGCAAGCCGGTTCTGGCCGGAACGACCGGTGTCGCGCCGTGGATTCGGCGACCCGACAAAGATTCATTCTGGGAGCGGCTGTCCTTCGGTCTCATCGTGCTCGCCGCAGTGCTCGCGTTTCTGACATTTCGCGACTACGGTGTCACTTGGGACGAGGATGCTCATAGCTGGTATGGGAATTTTGTACTAAACTATTATTTATCGTTTTTCAATGACCGAGACGCCCTTCACTGGCGTGACCTCTACAATTATGGTGCCATCTTCGATACGGTGGCTGCGGCGCTGAACCGGATTTCCCCGATCGGGATCTACGAAACCCGACACCTCTTGAATGCTCTTGTCGGCATCCTTGGATTGGCCGGCTGCTGCAAGCTCGGGCACGCCATTGGCGGTGCCCGTGTCGGGTTTGTCGCCGCTGTTTTTTTGCTTTTGACGCCGAACTACTACGGCCAGATGTTCAACAACCCGAAGGACATCCCATTCGCTGTCGGTGTCGTCTGGGCCACCTGCTACCTCGTTCGGATGGTGCCGCTGCTGCCGCGACCGCCGCTCCGGCTGTTGACCAAGTTCGGGATTGCTGTCGGCATGACAATGGGGGTCCGGGTCGGAGGTTTACTGCTACTTTGCTACCTTTGCCTACTGATCGCGCTCGATGGGGCTTGGCGAGCAATCGTCGCTCGCCGAGCATACCTGCTAATCGAAATTGCTTGGAGGGAGCTTTGGCGCGTCCTTCTCCCGGTCGTGCTCATCGCGTACCCGGTTATGCTGTTGTTTTGGCCGTGGGCACAGACCGACCCGATCGAGAACCCTTTGCGCGCGCTCGCCTTCTTTTCGCATCAGACCTTCCCATTCACTACCTTGTTCGACGGGCGGTTTGTCCCTGCGTCTGACCTGCCCTGGACTTACCTTCCTACCTATATAGCCGTCGCGCTGCCGGAGCTCGTCCTTGTTCTCTTGCTGTGCTCGCCGGTCCTTGCCGGGATCGTCGTCTTACGCGACAAATTCCGCATTCGCCGCGAACAAGCGCTCATGCACTTTGTTGTCGGTTTCGGCATCGTCTTTCCGGTGACTTTTGCGATCGCCATCAAGGCCGTGTTGTTCGACGGCATGCGCCATTTCATTTTTGTGCTACCGCTGATCGCGGTCGCCGCGGCGCTGGCTGCCGACAAGGTATGTGCACAGCTGGCGTGCTTTCCGTTCCGGCAGCCGATTTATCCGGTGTTTGCTGTTTACGGCATCGCCCACGTTTCCATCATGGTAATGCTGCATCCAGACCAATACGTTTACTATAACGCCTTTGTCGGCGGTGTCGCAGGCGCACAGCAGAAATTCAAACTCGACTATTGGGCCAACTCCTACTCGGAGGCAGTCCAAGGGCTAGAGAACTATCTGCACGCCGTCTATGGTCCAGATTTCGAGGAGCGTGAGTTCACCGTCGCCGTGTGTGGGCCGCCGATCTCGGCGGACTACTATTTTCCCGCGAACTTCCGCTTTACCCGCCAGCGTAGCCAGGCTGATTTTTTTATCGCGTTCACCAAGGACAATTGCGATCGCGCGGTGCCGGGCAGACCCGTCTATCAGGTCGAACGTATGGGCGCTCTTCTTTCAGTTGCGCTTGATCACCGCGAGCAGCGGGCGGTAAAGAGACCGCCGACCGGCGTGCTGCCGAGGCCCACCTGGGGATCGTCCATACGTTGATTCGCATGTCGCCGCGGGTCGGGACGTGCTCCGTAACGGAATAGGTGGGCGATGCTGGCGTTTTCCGCTGTCAGGGAGGGCCGGACCCGACAGGACCGTGGCCGAATGGACGGAGCATGGAGCGTTCCGAGTACGATAAGCTGGATCGCCTCGAGGACCGTATGTGGTGGTTCGCCGCCAGTCAGCGGAATCTGTTAACGCTTGCGCGGCGTACGGTATCGCTCGAAGCTGGAGAGCGGCGGATCTTGGATGCAGGTTGCGGAACCGGCGGTTTTCTCGCCCGGCTGGCGGCGCGTTACCCCAATCACGCATTGTTCGGGCTCGACGTCGACCTGATGGCCTGCGGACGAGCAACCGCCAAGAGCGGCCAGCCGGTCTGCGCCGGATCGATCAACGCGCTTCCGTTCCCCGACGACGCCTTTGCTGTGATCTTTAGCGCCGACGTCTTGTGCCATCGCGATGTTGATGAGCGCCGCGCCCTGTTACAAATCCATCGCTGCCTCGCCGAAAACGGGTGGCTCGTCGTCAACCTTCCGGCCTATCGCTGGATGCTGTCGCGACATGACGCTGCTGTGCATAATGTCCGCCGCTATACCGCCGGGAGACTCGGCCGATTGTTAAAAGCGGCGGGGTTCCACGTCGTCTACGCGACCTATTGGAACACGGTGCTATTTCCCTTAATGGTGATGACACGGCGGCTTCTGCCCAGTCGCGGCGGTGCGACCAGCGATGTTACGCCGTACCCTCGCCCGATCGACGCGCTGTGCCGTGCGGCGACAGCCTTCGAAACCGTCCTTTTGCGAGCGGGATTGAAACTCCCATTTGGCGGCTCGGTTCTCGCGATCGCGACCAAGGGGGGCTTTGCCGGTGATTGAGAGCGGCCGCAAGAACCTTGAGACCGTGCCGCCTCGCTTCGCATTGTCGATTGTGATTCCGGTCTACAACGGGGCAGGCTGCATAGCCGATTTAGTCGGGACCCTCGAGGATCTCTCGATCGAAGGTGGACACGAGATTGTGCTCGTTAACGACGGTAGCGCCGATAACAGCCTCGCAGTCTGTCAGACGCTCGTCGAGAAAGCGCGCATCCCATTGACCCTCGTCAATCTCGCGCGCAACTACGGCGAGCATAATGCTGTAATGGCGGGACTGCGCTATGCCAGCGGAGCGCACGTCATCACTATGGACGACGACCTACAGAATCCGCCGGAAGAGGTGCAGCGCCTGCTGGCGTTCGCCCAACGCAACGGCAAGCAGGTAGTTTATACCTATTATGACAACAAGCGGCACGCAGTGTGGCGCAACCTCGCCAGCCGCTTCACGAATCGGGTCGCAGATTTCGTCCTCGACAAGCCAAGGGGCTTGTATCTGTCGAGCTTCCGCTGCATGACTGCATTCGTTGTGCGGGAAATCATTCGCTACGAGGGGCCGTTCCCCTATGTAGATGGATTGATCCTTCAGGTTACGCACGACATCGATCGACTGCTTGTGCACCATCTTCCGCGTGCCACGGGTAGCAGCAACTATACGATGCGCCGGCTTTTGCGGTTATGGATGAACATGTTCGTCAACTTTTCGGTGATGCCGCTCCGCATCAGCACGCTAACCGGCTTCGTCTTGAGTGCACTCGGAGCAATTGGAGTGGCGATGGCGGTCGGCGAGGCGCTGATCTCGTCACCGCCGCCGGGCTGGGCCTCGTTGATGGCGGCGGTGTTGCTGCTCTCGGGTGTGCAGCTGGTGATCCTCGGAATCGTTGGGGAATATCTGGGCCGACTCTATTTAACGGTCAACCGGAGACCCCAATCCGTGGTCAAGGAAGTGCACCACGTCGAGCCGAAAGATCCCGCCGCGCGCGGATCGCCGGTTTGGCTGCGCGAACATAGCTGAACTTAATGGTTGTCTATTACATCAGCCTCGCGGCGGCGATCCTGCTCGGAGTCGGCGGTCAGATCTTACTAAAATCCGCCGCCGACGGCTCAGCTTCGGTGGTTGGGCAATTCCTCAATCCGCTGACGATGATTGGCTTTGGGATATATATCTTCGCCGCGTTCTGCTACATCGTGGCGCTCAAAAAAATCCCAATCTCGATTGCCTTTCCCTCGGTATCGGCGAGCTACGCGATTGTCGCTCTGCTCGCGCATCTTCTGTGGAACGAGCCTCTCGGCTGGCCGCAGATCGCCGGCCTCGTGCTGATCGGCAGCGGCGTGCTCCTCATTAACCAGCATTGACCAATTGGGCTGGGAAGCGGCTTTGCTAGCTGAAGAAGGCGCGGATCTGGGTAATCACGCGGTCGGTCATTTCCTCTGAGAGCTGCGGGTACATCGGCAGGCTTAAGATCTGTCTCGCGGCCCGCTCGGTTAAGCGGAGGCCAGACGGGCCCGTAACGAGACGGCCGCGATAGGCGGGCTGCAAATGGACCGGAACGGGATAGTGGATTCCGGTGCCGATCCGGGCAGCGTGCAACCAGTCGCGCAACGCGTCGCGCGCGCCGAGCCGGATCACATATTGGTGGAAGACATGGATCGCGTCCGGACGACGCATCGGAAGTGTTAGCGGCAGTCCCGCCAGGCCGGAATCGTAACGGTCGGCGATGGTTCGCCGCTGCGCGTTGTCGGCTGCGAGTTCTCGAGCTTGACGCTAAGGATCGCAGCCTGGATCGGATCGAGGCGCGAATTGATGCCGATGCGAGCGCTGACATAGCGCTTGCGCCAGCCATATTCGCGAATTTCTCGGAGCGTCTCAGCGATAGTGGGATCCCCGGTGACGACAATACCGCCATCGCCTAGCCCGCCAAGATTCTTTGTTGGGTAAAAGCTGAAGCACCCAACGTCGCCGAATATTCCTGTCGGCCGTCCGCAATAGAGAGCACCGTGGCACTGGGCGCAATCCTCTATCAGACGCAGGCCATAGGCGTGGGCGAGGTCTCTGAGGGCTGAGAGTTCGGCTGGCTGGCCGTAGAGGTGTACTGGAAGCACCGCTGCAGGCCGACCCGGGGGCGGCGCCCGCAACGCGCGCGAGAGCTCGTATGGAGCCATCGTATAGGTACCGGGCTCGACGTCGATTAACACCGCCATCGCGCCGACCCGTTCGATCGCTGCTACGGTCGCGACGGCAGTGTGCGAGACGGTAAAGACAAGATCGCCGGTGCCGATGTTACAGGCGCGCAAAGCAAGCTCAATCGCATCGGTGCCGCTTGCGCAGCCGACGGCGTGAGCGGCACCAACAAAATCCGCAAAGGCCGCTTCGAAGGTCTCGACCTCCGGGCCGAGGATGTAGGCCCCGCTCTCGAGAACGCGAGTTATGGCCGCGTCGATCGTTGACTGTTGCGCGACATAGCCAGCGCGAGGATCGGTCTGGGGGACTGTATCAAGAGACGCCTCCGACGCCATGCGCCCTCACAAATAACTCGCCAGATGGCGGCGATAGTAGTCAAACGACCGACGAAGGCCGTCAGCGAGGGGGATACGCGGGCGCCAGCCGGAGAGTGCGCGAAATCGGCGGTCATCGGTTACAAAGTCACCGATGTCGATGCGCTTGCGTTCCGGTGGAAACTCGCGGATCTCGTATTTCCCTCCACCACAAGCCGCGAGGATCGCCTCGGCTAGAGCCGCCAAACTATAAGGCTCGTCGCCGCCGACATTGAGCGCCAACCCCTCGGCGCCGTGCGTGACCGCGGCGTAGAGAAACGCGTCGGCCGCGTCGTCGACGTAAAGCAGATCCCGACGCTGCTCGCCGCCCCAGACCTCGAAGGCCTCGCCCTCGATCACCCGGCGCAGCCAGATGCCGAGAAAGCTCTGGCGAGCATCCTTGACGCGCATCCCTGGCCCGTAAACATTCGTCAACCGTAAAGAGCGGCTCTTGATTCCATAGACGTCGAAAAATAGCAGATGATAGGATTCCCCCGCCATTTTATTGACGCCGTTCACGTCGACCGGTCGAAGCGGATGGTGCTCGTCTACCGGGAGATAGTGCGGCCGGCCATAGATCTGACGCGTCCCGGCATGCACAATGGTGATACCCGGATTGACCGCGCGGCACGCCTCCAACAGCTGGAGTTGCGCTGTGCAGTTGATCGCGAGATCATCTGCGGGCGAGGTCATCGAGTCCAGATGACTCGTCTGGGCGGCGAGGTTGAATAGGAAATCCTGACGAGCGAGCAGATAGCGCAAGACATAGCCGTCGCGAATATCGGCAATATTGATAACCACCCGATCGTGGATATCGGTGATATTGGCCGGGTTGCCGCCATATTCGGGGATCATGCTGTCGACCAGCAGAACCTGCGCGCCGAGCGCGACGAGGCGCCGGGCCAACGCCGAGCCGATAAAGCCCATACCGCCGGTGATTACCACTCGGGCGCCTTCAAAAGTCTTGAGGCGCGAATCGGAGCTCAAGGTCACCTTTTCTCGCCGCTCAATAATTTACGAAGTAGCCGAGGTGAGGCGCGCCCTCGACGCCGCGCTGGTGCTAGTTACGCGAACAACGTTGTGGGTTCAAGACCTATTCCAGAATGCCGGGGCCTGCCTACTTCGCCGCCCATGGCGCGGCGGAACTCGCCGCTGCGGAAACACCTACCAAAGGTGCGGTATCGCGGGCAGCGAAGCCGGGAGTAATCAGGCGGGCTTAGAACGGGCTCTTCGCCGGCCGGTCGCACTGCGATTGCTCGCTGGCCTAGTCATCCGCGAGCAACGTCTTCCATGCTGGAGCAAGCCTCGACAGGCGCACCGGAGCGGCAGCCTCGTCGTACAACAATCTCGCCTCCGTGGACGGGCCGCGCCGCCCGCCAAGCGCCCTCACACGGATTGTGCGGACAAAAACGCCCTGCGGGATGACGATGATATCCCCGACCCGGGTCGCCTGGTTGGCCTTCCTGACTGCGACCCCGTTGAGAGTTATCACTCCCGCCGTGCAAAGGCGGGACGCGAGCGAGCGGCTTTTGGCCAAGCGGGCGAACCAGAGCCACTGATCGAGGCGCCGGATCGTCAGCCCTGGCAACCGCCGCCGCTCAACCGAGATTCAGCTCCCGCAGCTTGGCGAACGGATGCCCCTCCCCCGTCGGCGACCGCCGGCGGCGGTGTTTGATGTCATGGCGTTGGCCGTGCGGCCGCGTGACGAAGCTCTCCTTGCCAGCGCGGATCACTGAGCGGTAGCCGAGCGCTGCAAGCAGTCGGCGGAGCTTTGGCCGTTCTATGCCTGAGATTGCCACGAGCTCGTCGTCCGCCGCGAAGGGGCCACGGCGAGCGAGACGTCGCGCTGCAGCGGCGAGTTGCTCCAGCCTTTCCGGACGCAAAACCAGCCCGTTTAGCACGCGCAAGCCGATAGCGGCGTAGAAGGAACTCGGTAACGCGGGATCGATTTCGATCACCTTGGCGAGCTGGCGTGTGGACGGCAACGGTGGGACCGGCAGCCCGCGCTGCACCGTCCACAGCAGTGCGCGGAAACGCACGGCCTCGGCGCGCAGCAGTGGCTCGAAGTAGACGCTTTCAGTGCCGAGCCGGAGGCCGAGCCGGCTCAGCGCGGCTCGGTCCAGCGGGTCAAGCGCTCTGAGCTGATGATGGACCTCGGCTGTCGGTAAGCATCCGAGAGCGCCGACGAGTTGAAAGGCCAGACCCCGCCCAACACTACCGAGCGGCAGCGATTGGGCCGCGAAGAGCGGTGCCAACCGACGCTCTGTCTCAGTGCGCAGAAACGCTTGCAGACGCTGGCGTATCCTTTCGCGCGCCTCGCCCTCGACAAAGTCGCCGGTTAATGGATCTGCCCGCGGCGTGAGGATCCGATCCCCTGCCGCCAACCGGCCGACGGACCCGCCATGCCAGCGCAACACTCCGTCGGGGTCGATTGCGAAAGCATCATCCGTGTCCACCGCGAGCCGCTGTGCGCGGACGGCCACTTCGTACCGTAGGACGCGGCTTGCGGCAGCCGTCAGCATCCGCGCTTCGACACCGTTGTTCGCGTCTGGAACAAACTGGAATCCGTCTAGTCGGCCTACATAGGTGCCCTGGACACGGACCTCACCGGTTTCCGACACCGCCGCCAGCAGTTCTCGTTCGGATGCAAGCTGGCGGAAGATGAAGGCCGACCGCCGATCGACGAAACGCTGCGTGATGCGGTCGTGCAGGGCATCCGAGAGCCGATCCTCGATACCGCGGGCACGCTCCTGCCACGCCGCCGCGTCTTCGACCCAGTCGCCGCGATGGGTGATGTAGGTCCACGTGCGAATGTGCGCAATGCGCGCCATCAGGACGTCGATATCGCCGTTGACGCAGTCGAGATTTGCCATCTGCCCGGCGATCCAGTCCGTCGGCAGCCGTTGCTCGGGGCCGGCGAGATGAAGAAAGCAATGGCTGAGTAGCCGGGTATGGCTATCGGCCATGACTTTGCGAAAATCTGGGATTTGGCACACTTCCCACAGCAAGCGGATTGCGCCGGGATGAACGGCCAATGCCGAGACCTCCGGGCTGCGGGCAAGCGCCTGCAGGGCCCGGTGGTCGTCGGCCTCGCGCGCTTGTACAAGACCCGGAATCGATGGGTGCTCGTCAAGGCTCTTCAGCAAGGCTGCTACCGACTCGAAGCGCAGCCGGGTATTGCGCCAATTTAGCCGTGTCAGCGGATCGAACCGATGCGCCTCGACCGCCTCAACGATCCCCGGATCCAGCGGCCCCTGCTCAGCGGTCGTGCCGAAGGTGCCGTCGCTCATATGCCGCCCCGCACGACCCGCAATCTGAGCGATCTCGGCAGCATTGAGCCGGCGCGGACTGCGGCCGTCGAATTTACCGATCCTGGCGAAGGCGATGTGGTCGAGGTCCATGTTGAGCCCCATGCCAATCGCGTCGGTGGCGACGAGATAATCAACCTCGCCGGCTTGGAACATGCCGATCTGTGCATTGCGCGCACGCGGGCTCAGGGCGCCGAGAACGACCGCCGCTCCGCCTCGCTGACGACGGATCAACTCGGCGAGGGAAAATACATCTGCCATCGTAAAAGCAACGACGGCGCTACGCGGCGGCAACCGTGTCAGCTTCTTGTGACCTGTATAGGAGAGTGTCGAAAAGCGCGGCCGATCGATATATTCTATATCGCGAACGAGCCTGCGCATCAGGGGCTTGATCGTGTCGGCACCGAGGAACATCGTCTCCGCGAGGCCGCGGGCGTGGAGCAGGCGCGCGGTGAAGACGTGACCACGCTCGGGATCGGCGCAGAGTTGGATCTCATCGACGGCCAGGAAATCGACTTGCCGATCGAGCGGCATCGATTCGGTGGTGCACACGAGATACGACGGGTTCGGCGGCAGGATCTTCTCCTCGCCGGTGATCAAAGCGACCGAGCGGGCGCCCCTCAGCCTGACGATCCGATCGTAATTCTCTCGGGCGAGCAGCCGGAGCGGAAATCCGATCATGCCGTTGCGGTGGCCGAGCATGCGCTCGATGGCGAGGTGAGTCTTGCCGGTATTGGTCGGCCCGAGAACCGCGACTAGCCGCGGAGCAGAGCTGAGCTTGGCCATGGGACAAAGGTATCGGGCCGGAACAACAAGAGGGCAAGGGCAAATCGATCGAGAACCGAGCGGTGCGACGCTGGCGCCGGCTCCGGAGGCCCACGGTAACCCTTTCTTAGCCGCTTTTCAGGCAAACATACGGTACCGCGGCACAGGACACGAGCGATGGTCAACGGCGCTCAGCGACGGAAGCCCGAAGCGCTTCTCGAGAACTATTGTTCACGGCTCGGAACCTTGCTTGAAACCCGATATACCGGGCTTGCGCTGCTCTCTGCGAAGCAAGAGGCCGACACCGCGGCCAGGCACGCGAACGAAGCGATGCTGGAGGCAAAAGCCGCGGATCTCGCGAAAACGAAATTCCTCGCCAACATGGCGCACGAACTACGTACGCCGCTCAACGCGATCATCGGCTTTTCGGAGATCATCAAGCTCGACAGCATTCAGTCGAGGGACCGTTATCCGCAATACGCCGAATACATTCATGACGCCGGTATCCTGCTGCTCAACATTATCAACGGCCTGCTCGATCTCGCCCGGATCCAAGCCGGCAAAGTGGATCTCGAGGAACAGATCGTTGCCGTCGGCGAGTTGGTACAGTCAGCAGTTCGTACGCTAGCGCCGATGGCCCAAAAAAAATCAATCGAACTTAGTTGCGAGCTCGCGCAGTCGGCGACGCTTGTCTGCGTCGACCAAACTAAATTCAGGCAGATCATGATCAACCTGCTGTCCAACGGGATTAAGTTTACCGAGCCACCGGGACGCATTTTGATCGAATCCAGTGTCAACAGTCGCCGGGATTTAGTGATTTCGATAAAGGACACGGGTATCGGCATCCCACCTGAGCATTTGGAAAGAGTTCTAAACCCTTTCGAGCAGGTCGCGGATCACTTGACCAAAGAGAACGAAGGGACCGGACTTGGACTGCCGATCGCCCGGGCGCTAATCGAATTACATGGTGGTGATTTGGCCTTGAGCAGCGAACTTGGCATAGGAACGACCGTCGCGGTGCGCCTGCCCCATGAACGCGTCCATCATGTCGCACCCGCCGGGTGACGACCACGGACGCGGGGCTTCCGACCTTCCACGACGATAAGGCTCAGCCGAGCCCATTACCACACCTTCCGGAGAAAAAATGGACGCCAGCGGTTCTGAATGCCTCGATCTGCGCGTTGGACGCGTTATTGCCGTAACGCCCTCTCAAGCGATCGTGTTGCTCGAAAGGCGAGATGCAACCGGTACAGCGGACCTTGCTGTGCCGCTCGAGATGGGGACGCTGGTCAAGTTACACAGCCGCGTCGCGGTCGTTTACGGCATGATCACCGGCCTCAGAGTCCCGTTGCCCAGCCTGGAGCCCTCCGAGAAAGATTTGAGGCTCGTCGAGCTCGAGCTAGTCGGCGAGATCCGGTCCAGTAACAGGACCGCAGGGTTCTTTCGACGCGGAGTATCGGCGTATCCGGCGCTGGACGAGCCCGTCTATCTCGCCTCCGCCGCCGATCTTGCGAAGATTTACGCGCGACCCAACGCCGCTACAGCTCAGGTCGGGACGATCCATCAGGACAGCATCGTGGCTGCCTATGTTCTGACCGACGAGCTATTCGGTAAGCACTTCAGCATCGTCGGCACAACGGGGTCGGGTAAATCCTGCGTCGTCGCGACGATACTGAATGCCGTGATCGAGCGAAATCCGAACGCCCACGTGATGTTGCTCGACCTGCACAATGAATATGCGAGCGCCTTCAAAGAACGCGCGACGGTCCTCAGTCCAGGTGACGGGTTATATTTACCCTATTGGCTATTCAACTTCGAAGAATTGGTCGAGATTGTGACCGGGGGTGATCATAACCCGGAACAGGCAAAAATACTTGGCGAAGCGGTGCTGGCTGCTAAGCAATCCTATTTTGCCAAAGCCGGGCTCGATAAGTTCGGGACCGTAGACACTCCGGTGCCATATCGCATGTCGGACGCTATTCGATTTCTCGACACGGCGATGGGCAGTCTCAACCGCTCCGACAGCGTCGCCGCCCATCAGGCAATCAAGGGACGGCTCCTCGCTCTCCAGGGCGATGCCCGCTACGGATTCGTCTTCGGTAGCCGCTTAACCTTACGGGACGAGTTGTCGGATATTCTCGCCCAACTCTTCCGGATCCCGGTCAACGGCAAGCCGATCACGATCCTCGACCTGTCCGGCGTCCCGTCAGAGGTGCTGAACGTGGTGGTTTCGGTGTTGTGCCGGCTCGCCTTCGACTTTGCATTGTGGAGCGAGACGCCGGTGCCGATCACGATAATCTGCGAGGAGGCACACCGTTACGCACCGCGCGACAAGGAGCTCGGCTTCGAGGCGGCAAAGCGCGCATTGTTCCGCATCGCCAAGGAGGGCCGCAAATACGGGGTCTCGCTGTGCGTCGTCAGTCAGCGTCCGTCGGATCTGGCGCCGGGTCTACTGTCGGAGTGCAACACGATGTTCGCCTTCCGGATGACCGGCCACGAGGATCAGGACATCGTGCGCAGCGCCGTTCCCGAGGCCTCTCACGGCTTAATGAACTTCTTGCCGGCGCTGCGCAACGGCGAAGCGATCGCGGTCGGCGAGGGTGTGGCGATGCCGATGCGGATATGCTTCAGCGCGCTGCCGGAGGACCGCCGCCCTAAGAGTGCGACCGCGTCCTTCACGAGCGCATGGTCGAAAGATAGCGACGGCTCGCAGATCGAGCAGACCGTGGAGCGGTGGCGCCGGGGTATGCGACACGCGGTTCAACCTGTTCTCTGATAGGCGGGGTGGCGAGGGTCGATTTGCGCCGGTTGGTCTTGCGCAGGCGCGCATTCCGGCACATATCCTCGGCGCATTCCCGCCAACCCGCGACGGCAGGCTATGACCCAGGAAACCAGGAGCTTCCAGGCGGAAGTCAGCCGCCTACTCGATATTGTCGCGCACTCGCTCTACAGCGAAAAAGAGATCTTTCTTCGCGAGCTGATTTCAAACGCCTCGGATGCGTGCGACCGGTTGCGCTACGCCGCTCTTACCGAGCCTGCACTGGCCGAAGCCGACACGAGCTACCGCGTTGTCCTGATCCCTGACAAATCGACCCGCACCCTGACCGTAGCCGATAACGGCATCGGCATGAACCGCGCGGAGCTGATCGAAAATCTCGGCACGATCGCCCGATCCGGCACCGCTGCGTTCGTCAGCCAGCTCTCAGGCGACGCGCGCAAGGACATGAGCCTGATCGGGCAATTCGGCGTCGGTTTCTACTCGGCGTTCATGGTCGCCGATAAAGTCGAGGTGAAGAGCCGCAAGGCCGGCGACAGCGAAGGTTGGCGCTGGGCCTCCGACGGCAAGGGCGAGTTTACGATCGAACCCTTGCCCGAGGCGGCGCGAGGGGCGACGATCGTCGTGCACCTCCGCGACGGCGAGGACGAATATCTCGAGCCGGCGCGATTGCGCAGGATCGTCGACACCTATTCCGACCATATCGGATTGCCAATCGTGCTCAAAGACGGCGGCAAGGAAGAGACGATCAACACCGCCTCGGCCCTATGGACGCGTCCGAAATCAGAAATCACCCAGGAGCAGTACAACGAGTTCTATCATCACGTCGGCCACAGCTTCGATGATCCGTGGCTGACCTTGCATGCCAAAGCGGAGGGAGTTCTCGAATACACGAGCCTTCTCTTCGTGCCATCGGCAAAACCATTCGATCTGTTCGACCCGGAGCGGAAGAGTCGGGTCAAACTCTATGTCCGGCGGGTGTTCATCACCGATGAGGGGACCAATCTCCTCCCACCCTATCTGCGCTTCCTGCGTGGCATCGTCGACAGCGAGGACGTGCCGCTCAACATCAGCCGCGAGATGTTGCAATCGAACCCGATGGTGGCGCGTATCCGGCAGCAGCTGACCAAGCGGGTGTTGACCGAGCTCGGCAAGAAGGCGGGCGAGACGCCCGACGAATATGGCCAATTCTGGGATAATTTCGGCGCTGTGCTGAAGGAGGGTCTCTACGAGGATCGCGAGCAGCGCGACGAATTGCTGGGCCTGGCTCGCTTTCGCTCGACCGCGCGTGATGGGCTCGTTGCGCTCGACGAGTATGTCGCGGCGATGAGGCCGGGGCAGGAGGCCATCTACACGATCACCGGCGACAGTCTCGATGTCATCAAAAAAAGCCCGCAACTCGAGGGCTTCCGCGCTCGCGGCGTCGAGGTGCTGCTGATGACCGACCCGATCGACGAGTTCTGGGTACCGGCGATCGGCACTTTCAAGGAGAAGCCGTTCAAGTCGGCGACTCGCGGCGGCGTCGACCTCGACAAAATCACCCCGCCCGAGGATCACCAGGACGAGAGGCCCGAGCCGCCGGCCAAGCTCGCCAGCCTGATTGCGATCTTCAAGCTCGCGCTCGGCGAGGCGGTCAAGGACGTGCGCAGCTCCGATCGCCTGACCGACAGCGCCGTTTGTCTCGTCGCCGACGAGGGTGACATGGACATGCATTTCGAGCGCCTGTTAAAGCAACACCGCCAGCTCGACACGATGTCCAAGCGCATCCTCGAGCTGAACCCGCGCCATAAGCTGATCGAACGGCTTGCCGGGACGGTAGGCGAGACCGGCGCTTCCGATCAGCTTTCGGAATTTGCCTGGCTCCTTCTCGACCAGGCGCGGATCGTCGAAGGCGAGCAGCTTCCCGATGCCGCGGCCTTCGCGCGCCGTCTCTCCACCCTGCTCGAACGCGGGTTACCGGCGGCGGCTTGACGACGCGCAACCGGCAACGAGCCCAGCGCGTATTGTCGCGCCTGCGCCCTTAGATTGGCTCGCCAGCGCCTACGCCGCGACCTTAATGCCGCCATTCGGCCGGTGATGGGCTCGATTCGCCGAGGGGCACTGTTCCGGGGCTAGGGAGCGGAACGATCTCGGGTTTCGCGGCGGCCTCGGACTTGCCTCCTTCGGCGGCGCGACGCAGCCGGTAGTACGAGCGGATCGTTAGTGGGATCGAACCCAGATAGACCAACCCCACGACCATCAGAGTCGGCCATGGCGCGGTCGTCAGGAAGGCGGTCGCGACGCCGAAACCGAGCAACGTCGGCACGACCATATGGTGCGGGATGCGGATTCGCTTGAGGGACACGGTCGGGACTTTGCTGACCATCAACAGCGCGATCCCGGTTATCGTGACCGCGTTAAGGTAGGGCGAGCGGAACAGCCAGTCCCCCCATTCGAAGCTCAGAAACATCGGGATCATCACCAGCCCCGCACCGGCCGGCGCGGGCGCGCCGCTGAAGAAGGGCGCAGCGTAGGACGGCAGCTCGGCGGTCGTCTCGGAGTTAAAGCGCGCCAAACGGAGCGCGCAACACACTGCAAAGAACAGCGCGATCACCCAGCCCAGAACGTGTAGCTCCGACATCGTCCACAGGTAGAGCACGGCGGCTGGAGCCACGCCGAAGCTGACGAAATCCGACAGGCTGTCGAGCTCCGCTCCAAAACTCGAGGTGGCTTTGAGCAGGCGCGCCATGCGGCCGTCGAGGCCGTCGAAAATGCCGGCAGCGATGATCGCGAAGACGGCACCCACGAAATTCCCGCCCATCGAAAAGCGGATCGCCGTCATTCCGGCGCACAGCGCGAGCAAGGTCAGAACGTTCGGGACCATTCGGTTGACCGACAGGTCGGAAAGCCGCCGCACCCGCATCCGCGGCCGCCTCACCCTGGCGCGATGCATCTTCAAGACCCTTCCCCCTCAACATTATCGCGGCTGTCATTGCGTAAATCCCCGGCGGCCCGGCTCTTGCGCCAGACGATCGGCGAGCACGGTTTCTCCTCCCACCATGCGCTGCCCGGCAACCACCATCGGTACATAGGAGGCCGGGCAATACACGTCGACCCGCGAACCAAATCGGATGATGCCGACACGCTGGCCAGAGACGATCTCCTGCCCCTCGCGCAGGTCGCAAACGATGCGCCGGGCGAGGAGACCGGCGATCAGCACGAACGCAATTTCGGGGCCTTCCGACGGAACGATGCGGATCGCCATGCGCTCGTTGTGTCGGCTCGCCTCGTCGCGGCTCGCGTTAAGAAACCGCCCCCTAGTGTAGCGCAGGGCAGCGACCCTGCCACCGAGCGGCGCGCGAATGACGTGTACGTCGAAGATGTTGAGGAAAATTCCGGTTCGCGTAACGGGGGCCTCATTCACTGCCAGCTCGGGTGGCGGCGGTGCCGTCACAACCGACAACACAACCCCGTCCGCCGGGCAAATCAGCAGGCCTGGACGGGTCGGGGTCACGCGCCAGGGATCGCGGAAGAAATAAGCGAGCCACAGCGTCAGGGCTGCAGCGATCCAGCCGCCCTCGATCCAAAAGAGGAACAAGAGAATAGTCACAACTGTCCCGGCGAACACGAATTTGAAGCCGTCCGGGTGGAGCGGCGTGAGGTATCTTCTCAACACGGGACTCAGCTCTCATTCTGAGCTCCGTGGCCGGACCTGCTCCGGCCACCCACGTCTCCGCTGCCGAAAAGACGTGGATGGCCGAGCCAAGTCCTGCCATGGGAGATTGGGTTGGGTCGAGGTAACGGCGATCGCGGCCATGACGCGACGGTAGGTCACCTGCCTTCACGACGCCAGGCGGCGAGCAGTCCGCCGAAGATCAGCAGCAGCCCGGCAATGCCCGGCAGCAGCGGCATCTCACTGAAGCCGGTCACGGTATAGTCGCCGTTGGCGCGCAGGCCCATCCAGTTCCGCCCGGCCGTCGCCCGATCGGGTGAGACCCTGCGTATTTCTGGCATCGTCCCGGTGCCCACCCAGAAGACGCCGCCGCCGGTCGCGGCAACCACCGGCGCCAGCTTTTCGGGCGTGGTGCGGACATCGGCGAACTCGATTGGGTTGAGCGGTCCTGCCGCCGCGAGCGCGGTGCGGCTGCCCTCGGTCACCCGGTAGAGCCCCATCTCGCCGATCGGCAGGCTACCAGTGCTGCGTCCGCCGCTCTTGGGCGATAAGGTCAGGCTTCGGCTCGACCCGTCCGGCGCCGTCACACTAACGGGTCGGTCATCGGGTTCGAGCGATTGCCGAGTGACGACCAGGCGGTCGCCTTCGACCATGGCGCGCAAATCATTTTCCTCGAGGTCGGGTTCCTTCATCAGCCAGTAGGCGAGCCGGCGCAGCAGCTCCGCCTCGGGACCGCCCCCCTCGAAACCGCGCGCCCAGAACCACATCTGGTCGGAGAGTAGTTGCGCCACCCTTCCCTTGCCGACCCGGTCGAGGACGAGGAGTGGGTCGCCGTGATCGCCGCTCATCACCGTCACGCCGTGATGGACGTGGGCCTCGACCTGGCGGAACCAGCGCCCCCAAGAGGGTTCGCCGCCCGGTGCACCGGCGCCGGGGAGATCCTCCGTCACCGGGTGACGGCGACCCAAATCGGTGAGCTGCGCCTTGAAGCCTTCTTCGAAGACATCCCCGGTGGGCTCGGTCGGCAATATCGTCCCGAGCGGGGTGCGGAAGAGACTCAACGGCGTGCCAAAGCTCGGGCCGGCCGCTTCGAGAAAGGCGCCGCCGTTGCGGACATAGCGTGCGACATTTTCGAGATAAGCCTGAGGGATCACCCCGCGCCGGCTGTAGCGATCGAAGATAATCAGATCGAATTCGTCGAGCTTGACATCGAATAGCTCGCGGATCGGGAAGGCGATCAGCGACAATTCCCGGATCGGCGTGCCGTCCTGCTTTTCGGGCGGCCGCAGGATCGTGAAATGCACGAGGTCGACCGAGGGGTCGGATTTGAGGATGTTGCGCCAGACCCGCTCTCCGGCATGCGGTTCGCCCGACACCAGCAGCACCCGCAGCCGGTCGCGCACGCCGTTGACGACGACGACGGCGTGGTTATTGTCGAGGGTCAGCTCCTGCGGGCCGGGCTCGACCTCAAGTTCGACGACATTGGGTCCGCCATGATCGATCGGGACCGTCAGCGGGACGTCGCGATCAACCGGCACCGTGATTTGATGCGGGGCGCCGCCGTCTTTGCGCCAGGTAACCCTCGCCTGGCCGGTACTTCCTTCCTGTTTCCTTGGCGAGCTTTCAGGCAGATCCTCGACGCGGATCGTCAGCTGCAGCTCCTTGCCGACGAGACCAAAGCTCGGTGCCTGATTGACGACGAGCCGGCGGTCGCCCTCATCGGGTCGTCCGGAGAGCAGCACATGGAGCGGCGCGCCGATCGCCTCCTTGAGCGCGTTCGCATCGCCGGTAGGGACGTCATGCACCTGCCCGTCGGTGATCATGACGACGCCGGCGAGGCGCTGGCGCGGCACATCCGACATCGCCCGGTCGAGCGCCGTAAACAGCTTGGTCCCATCATCACCGGCACCGGGCTGCGGCTTTCCCGCCCGGATCACGCGCAGTTCGAGATTATGCTCCCGGGCGAGCCGATCCTTAAGCGCCGCCAGCGCCGCCTCGGTCGCGTGCTGGCGATCGCCGATGCGCTGGCTCGGCAACTCGTCGACGATGACGATCGCGGTGTCGCGCTGCGGCGCGCGCTGCTCCTCGACCAAGGAGGGATTGACGAGCGCGACGAGCAGGATGGTCAAGGCGATCGCGCGCCACGGCAGCCCAGGCGCACGGCGCAGCAACCCGAAACCGAGGGCCAGCGAACAAGCGGCGCCGAGCAGTGCGATGGCCGTCCACGGCAAGAGCGGCGCTGTCGAGAGCGTGAGGGCGCCCGCGCTCATTGGCCGAGGCGCTCCAGGATCGCCGGAACATGCACCTGGTCCGACTTGTAGTTGCCGGTCAGCACGTACATGACGAGGTTGACGCCGAACCGCATCCCCATCTCGCGCTGCGGCTCGCCGCCGGGAACGACGGCGAAAGCCGGACGGCCCTGCCCGTCGACCGCCCAGGCTGCGGCCCAGTCGTTGGCGCCGACGATGACGCTCGAAACTCCGTCATTGACGCGATCTTCGGCCGGTTCGACCCACAACGTGCCGACATTCCAGCGGCCGGGAAATTCGTGCAGCAGGTAAAACGACTTGGTCAGCACGTGGTCGGGCGGTATCGGCGCCAGAGGCGGGATCTTGACGCCGCCGACAAGGCGGCGCAGACGCTGCGCCGAAAACGCCGCACCGCCAAACGAGCCGGGGGTTTGGTCGTCGCCGTCACGCGTGTCGAAGAGAATCGTGCCGCCGGTTCCGAGATAGCGATTGATCCGCTCGACCGCCGTCACCGAGGGCGGAGCCTGGTCGGAGACCACCGGCCAGTAAAGCAACGGGAAGAAGATCAGCTCGTCCCGCTCGATGTCGACGGCGAGCGGCTCGGCGGTTTCGACCGCGGTCCGCCGGTTCAGGGTCGCTGTCAGGCCGATCAGCCCGGCGCGGCTCACCGCATCGACTGTGTCGTTCCCTGTCCGCACATAGGCCAGGCGCAGCTCCGAGGTTGCCTGGACCACGAAGGCGTCGTCGGCGCGCGCCGCCTGAGCGCCGGCGAGCACCGCCGCGAGCAAGGCGGCGGCGCGCGCCGCCCGCCGCCGCACCAAGCCGCGCAGCGCGTAAGCGATCAACAAATCGGCTAGCGCGAGAAGCAGTGCCGCGGTCAGCAGCGGCGGGCGAAGATCGATCTCGCGCTCGCTCGCAAGGCTCTCGCGCACGATGTTCGGCGGCAGGTTCTCGATCGGCTTCAATTCCGTGATTCCGGCCGAGAGGTTAAGCGCGCGCTTGGTGTCCACCGTGCCGTAGAAGCCGGGCGGGTGCTGCGGGGATGCCCTGGCCGATGCCACCTCCTTGCCTGGAATCGGGCGAGCGGTCGGCGGGGCGCGCTGCAACCGGCCGAACCCGTCGAGGGTCTCGATCGGCAGCAGCGCCTCCTCGCTTGGTGCCGCCACCCCCTGGCTCATGGCCACGGTGCGCCGTAGCATCTCGACAAACAAGCCGGATAAGGCGAGGTTCGACCACTCGGCGTTCGCCGTCGTGTGGACGAGCACAATCCAGCCTTGTCCCCGTTTTTCCGCGGTGACCAGCGGGGTGCCGTCGGCTAGGCGTGCCCAGGTCTTGTTCGCGAGGTCGAGATCCGGTTCGGCCAAGACCTGGCGCGAAATGGTCACGTCCGCCGGCACGGGCAACCCGGCGAACGGGCTGTCGGGCTCGAATGGAGCAAGCCTCGCGGGCTGCTCCCAAGATAGCGCACCGCCAATCGTGCGGCCGCCGCGGCGCAGCCGCACCGGCAACAGCTGGTCGCCCTGCTCGGCGAGGTGCGGCCCGGCAAACCGCAACAGCAGCCCGCCCGCCTCGATCCATTTGGCGACCGCCGCTTCCTCGACAGGCGAATCCGGTCCGGTATCCGAAAATATCAGGACGGCGAGCTCGCGCTTGAGGAGATCGGTTGCTCGGCCGCGGCGGATCTCGGCGAATGGGTCGAGAGCGCGCTCCAGGTAGTAATTCTCGCTGAGCAGCGGCTGACTGCCGGCATTCGCCGCCGCGGCGATGCCGACCGGGCGGCGGCGCCAGCGCTCGTCGGCCAGCAGAACCGAGCCAGCCGACTGATCGCCTTCGACTTCGATGCGAGCCGTCCGGTTTCTTAGTTCGCCCGGCATCGGCAACCGGACCTCGACCGCTTTCACACCGGGCTCGACCGTCGCCGCCTGGCGAGCGAGCAGCCGACCATCTTCGGCGCTTGCGCGTATCTGGTAGAGCCGCGGCGCCGGCGCCGGTAGCGAGCGCAGCACGACGCCGAGATCGTTTGCCTGGGTGTCGCCGGCGGCGAGCAGGAGCGGCGCCTGGTCCGGTTCCGCCGCGACATAGCGCAGGCTGCCCCGCGCGGCGAGATAGGCAGCGAGCGCCTCGCTCTCGCCGTCGGCGACGCCATCGCTGAGCCATACCGCCGAATCCGCCTCCGCGAGAGACAGTGCTTTGAGCCGCGCCAGCGCGGCACGCCGATCGACCGGCCACGGCTTGGGCTGCATTGCTTGCACTGTCGCGCGTGCGTCGGCGGCGCGGATCGGCGCCAACGGCGCCGACGGCTCGCTTGTTGCAGGCGGGGCGGTAGTAACGAGAACGACTTGGCGGTCCTCGCGCTCCGCCTCGGCCAAAAGGTCGGTGAGCGCCGCCTGCCGGACCGGCCAGTCGCCGGCAGCAGCCCAGCCGTCATCGATGATGACGAGGATCGGGCCGGTCGAGGCGAGGCGCGCCTGCGGATTGAGCAATGGGTGAGCGACCGCAAAAATCACCAGGGCGGCGAGCGCCATCCGCAAGAGGATCAGCCATAGCGGGGTATGGGCCGGAGTTTCTTCGCACGGCACCAGCCCGAGCAGCAACCGGATCGCCGGGAATGCGATGCGGCGCGGCGCCGGCGGCGTTACCCGCAGCAACCACCAGATGATCGGCAGCGCCGCCAGCGCCACGAGCAGCCACGGCGACGCAAAAGCGAGGGAGCCGAGCGTCAGCACGGATCAGCGAGACGGGTCAGGGTCTGGCGGTTCGCCATATTCACCGTCGGCGATCAGCGGACAACGCGGCGAAGAGCGCCAGCAAGGCGAGATGCGGCGGGCGATCGGTGCGATGACAGCCGAAGCTCCAGCCGACCGCCCCGGCGATTGCGGCAAGGCCCTCGCGATGGTGGCGAAAGCGGTTGGAGTAACTGTCGCGGATGCTCTCCACGCGGGGGATGAGGACGTCCTCGCGCTCCTCGATCCCCTCGAAGCGGACGCGCCCATCAAAGGGCAGATCTTCCTCGGCCGGGTCGCTGATCTGCAGCATGTGTCCCTTGAGCCCGGCGGCGGCAAAACGGGTGATTAGCGCATTGACCAGGTCGAGCGGCACCAGGAAGTCGCCGATCAGGACAAGCTGGCCGGCACGCGGCAAGGGTTCGACGGCGGGCAGGTTGTCCCCCGCCTTGGTGCTGCGACCGACCATCTCGACCACCCGTGACAGCGCAATCCGCCCGTTCATCGGCGCGATCCCGCTGCCGAGCAGGGTCAGGCGTTCGCCGCCGCGGACCAGGAGGCTCGCCAGCGCGACGAGCAACAGCTCCGCACGGTCGCGTTTCGTCGGCCATTGCGCGCCGGCGAGGTATTGCGCCGAACTGTAGTCCATCGAGGCGGAGGCGTCGCGCCACAGCCATACACTCTGCGCGGCCTCCCACTCGGTTTCGCGGATATAGAGCCGCTGCGACTTGGCGCTCTCGCGCCAATCGATGCGGGCTGCCGCATCGCCCGGCTGGTATTGCCGGAATTGCCAGAATGTCTCGCCCTGGCCGACACGGCGGCGACCATGAACCCCCTGCGCGACGGTCACGGCGACCCGCTCTGCGGCAACGAGAAGCGGCGGCAGCACCGCAGCAGCCTGTTCCGCGCGAACGCGCAACGCGGCAGGCGGCGCGCGGCGCCGAATCGACAATGACGCCGCCGCACTCGAATCAGCCCGGCTCACAAGAACGGCGCCGAAATCTGCTCGATTACTCGAGCCACCGTGACGCCTTCGGCGCGACCGGCAAAGCTGACCGCCATGCGGTGGCGCAGCACCGGCGGTGCCAAAGCGAGGATGTCGTCGACCGACGGGCTGAGCCGGCCGTCGATCAGCGCCCTGGCACGGCAGGCGAGCATCAGGGCCTGACTGGCGCGCGGCCCCGGTCCCCACGAGACGAAGCGCGTTACATCCCCCGCGGCGGCGACATCCGGCCGCGCGGAGCGCACCAGCGAGAGGATCGCCTCGACGACGCTTTCACCGACCGGGATCCGGCGTACGATGCGTTGCGCCGCCATCAGCTCGGCGACATTCATCGCCGGGCGCGGCCGGTCCTCGGCGATGCCGGTCGTCGCGATCAGCATCTGCCGCTCTGCCTCCCGGTCGGGATAGTCGACGTCGATCTGCAGCAGAAAGCGGTCGAGCTGCGCTTCAGGAAGGGGATAGGTGCCTTCCTGCTCGAGCGGGTTCTGGGTTGCCAGCACATGGAATGGTCGCGGCAGCGGATGGTATTGGCCGGCGATCGAGACGCGGCCCTCCTGCATTGCCTGCAAGAGCGCCGATTGCGTGCGCGGGCTCGCCCGGTTGATTTCGTCCGCCATCAGCAGCTGGCAAAAGACCGGGCCGGGGATGAAGCGGAAAGAGCGCCGTCCCGTCTCGCTTTCCTCGAGCACCTCGGAGCCGAGGATGTCGGCCGGCATCAGGTCAGGGGTGCATTGGATGCGCTTGTCCTCCAGCCCGAGGATCGTACCCAGAGTCTCGACGAGCCGGGTCTTTGCGAGGCCGGGGACGCCGATCAACAACGCGTGCCCGCCGCATAACAGGGTGATCAGGGCTTGCTCGATCACCTCGCGCTGACCAAAGATGATTTCGCCGATCCGCTCGCGGACGAGGCTCAAGCGTCCGCCTAGCGCTTCGACCTCGGCAACGAGATCGGCGGAGGACGGGTTCATGGGTGCGGTGGGATTCAAACAGTTCGATCCCTCTTCAGATGCGGCTGCAGGTCTGACCCTGATACAAAATGCCGACCCCGGCAATTCCTCAGCGGGTCGGCCGGTCGCGGGAGCCCAGCAGCCACCCATCGATCTCGGCGATCTCGACATGCGGATCGCACGCGACGGTGCGTGGTTCTATCGCGGCTCTCCGATCGCTCGGCTGGCTCTGGTCAAACTCTTCGCCTCCGTTCTGCGCCGTGAGCCGGATGGCTGCTACTGGCTCGTCACCCCGATCGAGCGCGGCCGCATCGAGGTCGAGGACGTCCCCTTCCTCGCGGTGGCGCTGACCGTCGCAGGCGAAGGCCGCGAGCAGCAGCTGATCTTCCGGACTAATCTAGACGATATTGTGACGGCGGGGCCCGACAACCCGCTGCGCGTCGAGACGGCTGCGAATGGTGAGCCTGCACCCTATATTCTCGTGTGCGACGGCCTCGAGGCGCGAATCACGCGTCCAGTGTTCTACGACCTGGTCGAGCTCGGTCGGGAGGAGCACATCGAGCAGACAACCCAATTCGGGGTATGGAGCAGGGGCAGGTTCTTCCGCCTGGGCGAACCCGGCCCGGATTGGGATTAATATGGTGAAAGACAGAATGGCTATTCCATTGACGCGGGATCGGCTGGTCGCGCGTTTTGCGCATCTCGGGCAGCCCGGAAGACGAGGCTTTGGCGGTGCCGCGGACCCGGCCGAGGCAGCCGCCCTCAGGCAAGCGACGCGGGGCGATCATGATCTCAATCCCGGGTGGACGCCCCCCAGTTCCGAATTGCGGCCGGCGGCGGTGCTGGTCCCGCTCGTCGACCGGCCCGCCGGCATGTCCGTGCTGTTGACCCAGCGCACCGCGCATCTGAGTGCGCACGCCGGGCAGATCTCGTTTCCCGGCGGGCGGATTGAGGCGAGCGACCAGGACGCAACAGAGGCGGCGCTGCGCGAGACCGAGGAGGAAGTTGGCCTGACGCGCGACCACGTCACGGTGATCGGCAGACTTGACACCTACGTGACCGGGACGGGGTTTGAAATCACCCCGATGGTCGGCCTCATCAAGGTACCTTTCCCGCTCGCCCCCGATCCCTTTGAAGTATCCGAGGTGTTCGAGGTGCCGCTGTCTTTTATCCTCGACCCGAACAACCATCGGCGCATGACGCGCGTCTTCGAGCAGCGGACGCGGATCTTTTTTGTCGTGCCTTACGAGAACCGATACATCTGGGGGGCGACGGCGGGGATGCTAGTGAACCTGGCCGAGGTGCTCGCCGGTTGATGAGGTAATGCTCCGGGTCCTCCTCACGATCGTCCTGCCACTCCTCTTGCCGACAGCACTCTATCTGCTCTGGGTCACCACGCTGCGCCCAGCGCAGCAGAACGGCGCGACGCTGTGGACGGCGCTGCCGTGGTTGTGGCTTGCCGGCGCGGGGGTGGCGCTGCTGGCGATCGTCCTTTTCGTCGTGACGGTACACTTCGGCGCGCCGCAGGAGGGCGTCTACGTGCCGCCGCGCTGGCAGAACGGTCACATCGTTCCCGGGCACATCGAGCCTCAATCCAGCCGATGACGGAGCCCAAGAAGGAGCAGCGGATCGTCCCCCAGCCGTGGATGGTTGAGCCGGCAACCTTGGCGGTTCTCGGGGCGCTCGCCGCGGGAGGCGCCGAGGCGAGGTTCGTCGGCGGCTCGGTGCGCGACGCGGTCCTGGGGCGCCCGATCGGCGACATCGATATCGCCACTCCTGCGTCGCCGGAGCGCGTCATCGAGCTGTTGAAGGAAAGCGGCATCAAGGTCGTCCCTACCGGGCTCGCCCACGGCACGGTCACGGCGGTCGTGCCGCCGCGGCATTTCGAGATCACGACGTTGCGCCGCGATGTCGAGACCTTTGGTCGCCGCGCCCGCGTTGCCTTCGACGCCGACTGGGTCGCCGATGCGGCGCGGCGCGACTTCACGATCAACGCGATATTTCTCGCTCCCGACGGCACGATACACGATCCGGTCGGCGGCTTGGCCGATTTGCGCTCGCACCGGGTTCGCTTCGTCGGCGATCCCGCGACCCGCATCGCGGAGGACGTGCTGAGGCTGCTGCGCTACTACCGGTTCGAGGCGCGCTTCGGAACCGGCGCCGGCGATAAGCAGGCGCGCGCCGCCTGCCGTGCCGCAGCACATCTGTTGCCGACACTCTCGGGTGAGCGCGTGGCACAGGAACTGGTAAAGCTGCTCGAAACCCCGGACCCTAGAGCGGTACTGCGGATGACCCGGGAGGATGGCGTGCTCGCGGTGGTGTTGCCGGAAGCGCGCCGGCTCGACCGATTGGGGCGGCTGATCGAGATAGAACCCGAGGCCGATCCGCTGCGTCGTCTGGCTGCACTCATCGAGGTCGACGGCGAAGGTGCGGTGGCGCTCGCCGCGCGCTTGCGCATTCCGAATGCGTGGCGCGATCGGCTTCATGGTCTCTCTCCGCCCCGGCCTTTCGATCCGCAGGGCGATGGGCGGGCCCAGCGGCAAGCGCTTTATCGCCTCGGCGTCGAGCGCTATCGAGACTTGGCACTGCTGTTGGCGGCAGCAGGGAAAATGTCGCGAAGCCGGCTCGCGGAGCTTCTCGATCTCGCGCGTGACTGGACGCCGCCGGTGTTCCCGCTCGCCGGCCGCGACGTGACGGCCCTCGGTATCCCGCCCGGCGAGCGGATCGGCGGGCTCCTCGCTGCGGTGCGCAACTGGTGGGAGGAAGGCGATTTCGGCGCCGACCGCGCAGCCTGCCTTGCTCATCTGCGACTGCTTGCGAGGTCACCGGAGGAGCGCCCGCAAGAGTAGCCGCTGGCCGTCATAGCGCGAGCCGCCTGACCGCGTCGTCGAGATCGCTGCTGAGCGGGTCGGGCTTGGCTTCGTGTCGTGCTACGGGCATCGATCTCACTTGCTGCGCACGTTTCCTCTCGGATTTAAACTCCTGCAGCCACGCGTCAAACAGCCGGCTAGCCTCCGCCGTAGTCACGTCGGGACTTCGGCGCATTTGCTGATAGGCTGCAATCAGGTTGGCCTTGCCGCGCTTCACACCTTCCTCGCCGTCCCAGAGCGAGGTCAGCGCATCGACTTTCTAGGGATAAAACGGGAGCAAATTCTCGTCTCCACGGTCTACAGATCCGGCAATGCTCAGCAAGACAAAATCGGAGCCGCGGTAGGGCCGGCTGTCCCCCATGATCCGTTCGTAGAAATCGCCCGGTTGCGCGGCGGCATCAAGATTTGCCAGCGCCAGCAACAGACTACGCCGGAAGTTTCCTTCGGGCGCGCGAATCGCGTAGCGGTTCGTCAGATCGACCGCTTTCGTTTTGGCGGCGAGCGCCGCTTCGCCGCGATCGTAAACAATGAACGCGAAGAACAGGCAGAGCATGGCAAAAGCTCCGACGCCGATGGCCAACATCCAGTGTCTCTTGACTGCTTCCTCTTTCCTCGCCTTCAGCGCTCCCTCATGCTCGGCGTACCGGCGCGCAAGCACGAGGGCGAGGACATCGTGTTTCAGGCTGAAATTTCGCGGCTCGTCCGGCGGCTCGCCGCGAAGCAGCGGTGCGGCACCGTGCGTCAGCCTGACCAGAGCCGGTTCAATGGCGGATTGCAGACCGAGTTCTCGCGCCTCTCTTACGATTTCGTCCGCGGGCGCGATCAACGAGACCAGGGTGCCGCCTCCCTGGCGGCTGACCAAGGAATGAAGAAGTAAATGCCACTGATCGACCTGTGCCTCCGTGCGCGGTTCAGCGACGCTGATTCCCCGTTCGAGATAGGAACCGAAAATTCCGTTGATTCGACCGAGCCCGTTGTAATCGGCGTGTGTGATCGTTCGCGTTTCTCTGGTGAGCCGCTCGTAAAGACTGGCGCAAACGAGCTGCAGGGCGGGCGTGACCGCCATGTGCGGAAACGCCTGGACGAGGTCGTCGACAATGCGTTCGATCAGCCCATCCTGAAATCCGAAATCGTAGACCGGGATGCCTTCCGCCGTGCGAGCGGAGGTGGGAACCTCGACCACCCGCATCAGCGCGTTCTTCGCGCGCAGCGGCCGGAGCAAATACGGCTCAACGCCGCCGCTGCGGGGCCGGTTGCTGAGGCGATCGTCGCTGATCCGCAGTTCGTCGCGAAAGCGGCCATAGTATTCGGTCCGCAGCGCCACCACAAGGCGGGCGTCGACATTGCGCAGATAAATGTCTTCGAGAAAGTGAAAGAACGCTGCTGAAGCTTCATCGCCGATCCGCCCGCCGCGGCTCCGGGTCAGCACCTCCTCGGCCTGGTCGAGCACCAATATGAGCTTGCCCGGGAGATCCGCACACACGGCGACGAACGCGCCCAAGACGGCATCCGCGAGCTGCTCGCGCGAGCCGGTAAGCGCCTCTTCGACGCTGCGACACACGTCGATGCGGATAATCTCCTCGACCAGAGCCTCGCCGCCCCCATCGCCTCGCCGGTCGGGGGCCGCGGCGAACGCGCCACTGTTCTCGAACGAGCTGACCAGCGACCGAGCGATCTCCGGCAGCGGATCGCTCGTGCAGCGGATCACGCAGTCTTTGCCGCCCAGGAAAAAGGTTTGACGTGGCTCCCGCTTCAGATACGGGATCAGCCCAGCGCGAAGAAACGAGGATTTGCCCGACCCGCTCGACCCCTGGAGAAGCAAGATCTTGACGCCGAATCCGAGGAGAATGTCCGCACATTCCCGAACATCCTTATCGCGCTCGCAGAATAGGCGGGTGTCCGCCTCCCGATAGAAGTCGAGCCCTCGGTACGGATGCTTCGGCCAGTCGATTACGCCCGGAATCGTATCCATGGCTCAGGCTGCCTTCAGTTGGTCGAGCGGCCGCTGTAATCGGAAATCCCGTTCGGCATAGCAGGTGTAGAAAAGGTTCAGCGGAAACAGCTCTTCCGCGCTCTGCATCTCGTCGAGCGCTTCGCCGAGTGGGAGCCCGTTGGCGCAAAGCTCCCACATCAGGCGCGTGCCGCAGCGCAGTGCATGAATATTGAGAATCTCTGCCTCGGTGCCGATCAACCCGCAAAAGCCGCGTTGGGCGGCAGAGGACAACAGCGATCTTCCTTCGCCGCCCGCTGCCGAGAGGCAGCAGTTCAGGATCAGCAACACGACGTGATCATCATCGCGATCCTTGTGCAGCATCCGGCCGAAAGTCTTGCAATCGATCTTCGAGTCGGCGAGTTCGAGCCAGTCTCCATCCGAATGGGCCAGCACGAAGACGATGCTGTTCGTGTCACGAATGTCGGTGCAGGCGCGCTTTGCCGCGTCCCAATCATAATACTCTTTTACCGGGAGCAGGGTCAGTTTTCGCAACTTTGCAAAATCACCGCCAAGATAGCGCTGAGCGTCTTCGACTTCGGTACGGTGCAGCGCGTAGAGCGTCTTGAACGATTGGGGATCGACGTTTAGGCAGTCGTGCTCGCAGCCGCTTCCTGCCACCAACATCGTGATCTTGAAGCGATCCAGCCAGAACCCGGCAAAGTCCGCCCGTGAAGGCTTTCCGGTGATGGATGCGACGTCGCCTTCGAATACGAACCCGAGCGGCAGGCTCACCTCGTCGTCCGAGCAATAAACTCGCAGCTCTACCCCTGAAGCGAGGCTGCCAAGCAGCTGCAAGAGACGCTGCGCCTGCGGCTCGTCCTCGTCGAGCAACGTGTTGTGCAAGGCCTGACCCCGCTGTCGAAGCTCCTTGATGACATCAGCGTAACGTCACCAGTTGGGATCCTTCTCCTCCTCCAGATTCTGGTTGGTGCGGATGTAAGCGTTAAGCGCGCTCAACGCGGAACGAACTTCACGGCTGCGATCGCGCAACAGCACACTGGGCAATTTCAGCGGCTTCGAGAATGGCCCATGGTCTTTGCACCACATTACCTTGATCTCGCTGCCGTTGGGGTCGAGCATGAGCTCCAACTGAGAGGGCATGGCGCCTCGCTGCCGTGCAATCTTGGTTAATAAGGTTAAGATGGTTCATGGCAGCAGCCCTGCGGTGTGAGCCGGTTCACACTTTAAAAAAAAGCTCCGGGCACGCTCTTGCCGGTGGCAGGCCGCCACAAATTCGTTGAACGGGGGCTGAGACTCGCCTCGCGATCGGGCGCGACAATCCCCGGGCCCCCGTTGCTTAGCCTTGACAAGATTGGGTGTGCACTAATCTACCGACCGGAGATGACTGGCGCCGAAGCTCCTCGCGAATGCCGCGAAAGCAGATTGTCCGGCGCGCGAATGGCGAAGCGGTTTCGATCGTTGATGGGACTGGAAGCGCTACGTCTCGCGGGGGCTCATGTCGAATCACGTGCGAGCGTCGTGCAGCAGGAGGCGCCCGACTGTGGATCGACGCAAGAAATCTTGCCGCCGATGCGTACAAGGTCTACCTGAAGGCTTTCTCGATCATTGAACCAATAGGTTCGTGGCATCATGTCGGGGCGCCGCCCCTCCCACCGGAAAACGCATGTCGTGACCCAGCGGCCGCCCTTTGAGCGCATCGCGTTGATCCTCCAAGGCGGCGGCGCCCTCGGCGCCTACCAGGCAGGCGTCTACCAGGCGCTGGCGGAAGCGAACCTCGATCCGGATTGGGTCGCCGGCATTTCAATCGGCGCCATCAACGCGGCCCTGATCGCCGGCAATTCACCGGAAAAGCGCATCGAAAGGTTGCGTGAGTTCTGGGAAACCGTCAGCGCGCCGCCGTTCGGGGTGCCTTACATCGCGGCGTTGGAAGCCAGTGACGAGTTCACCCACAGTGTCGTCAATCAGATGCGCTCATGGAGCGCGCTCGTCGGCGGCGCCCCGGGATTTTTTCAACCACGCGTGCCGCCGCCGTTCCTCTATCCGAACGGGGCGCCCGAGGCCCTCAGCTATTACGACGTCGCACCGTTGCGAGGGACGCTCGAGCGGTTGGTGGATTTCGATGTGATCAACGCGGGAGCGATGCGCTTCAGTGTCGGCGCCGTCAATATCCGGACTGGGAATTTCGTCTATTTCGACAGCACCACCCACGAGATCCGTCCGGAGCACGTGATGGCCAGCGGTTCCCTGCCGCCCGGCTTCCCGCCTACCGAGATCGAAGGTGAGCACTACTGGGATGGCGGGCTCGTATCCAATACGCCGCTCGAATGGGTGCTCGACAGCCGACCTGGTCGCGACACGATCGCGTTTCAAATCGATCTCTGGAGCGCGCGCGGCGAGCTTCCGCGCAATCTGATCGAAGCTGACACACGCCAAAAGGAAATCCGCTACTCCAGCCGAACTCGGCTGGCGACCAATCAGTTCAAGAAGAAGCAGATCCTCCGCCGCGCCGCTGCCCAACTACTAGCCAAGATCCCCAAGGAACTACGGCAAACGCCGGAGGCAGAAATGCTGGCGTTGGAAGCGGACGAGAAGGTCTACAATCTGATTCAGCTGATCTATCACGCCAAGAACTACGAGGGAAATACCAAGGATTATGAGTTCTCGCGCCGAACGATGGAGGAGCACTGGAGATCCGGCCACAACGACGCCGTTCGCACCTTGCGCCACCCGGAGGTGCTGCGGCGCCCGCAAGGGTTGGACGGCGTTTTCACCTTCGATCTCGCGGTCGACGGCCGCGAATAGAGGAGATCCGACCGATGAGGCTCGCCGAGGTGCGCCGGAACGCGTTCGCCATGCCGCTCCACGATCCGGCCTATCCGCCGGGTCCCTATAAATTCTCCAACCGCGAGTTTGTCGTCGTTACCTACTGCACCGATCCCGACAGGTTGCGCGAGGTGGTGCCCGAGCCTTTGGAAGTCGCCGGCGACAGTGTCGCTTACGAATTCATCCGTATGCCCAATTCGACGGGCTTCGGCGACTACACCGAAACGGGCCAGGTGATCCCGGTGCGCGAGGTGGTCTCGGCGATTCAATACATCACCGACCAGACGCTCGGTCTCGGCGAGGTGGTGTTCGACTATCTGAAAGACGCATGAGAGGAACTGTGAAATGCCCCGCTTTTCCGACAAGGTCGCGATCATCACGGGTGCCGCCAGCGGCATCGGCAAGGAAATCGCGCTGCGCTTCGCGGCCGAAGGCGGCACCGCTGTCATCGCCGATCTCAATTTCGACGCCGCGGACGCCACCGCGCGCGAGATCAGAGCAAAGGGATCGGACGCTCTTGCGGTCGCGATGAACGTGGCCGACGAGGCGGAAGTCGAAAAGGGCGTCGCCGGCACGATGGCGAAATACGGCCGGGTCGATGTGCTTGTCAGCAACGCCGGAATTCAGATCGTCAAGCCTGTTGTCGACTTTCCTCTTGCCGACTGGAAGAGGCTGCTGGCGATCCACCTCGACGGCGCCTTCTTGACCACCAAGGCCTGTCTAAAGCACATGTACAAAGCTCGAGCCGGCAGCATCGTCTACACGGGCTCGGTGCACTCCAAGGAAGCCTCGGTGCTGAAGGCCCCGTATGTCACCGCCAAGCACGGGCTGCTGGGGCTGTGTCGAGTCATCGCCAAGGAAGGCGCCCAGTACAATGTGCGCGCCAATGTGGTCTGTCCGGGGTTTGTGCGCACCCCGCTGGTGGACAAGCAGATCCCCGAGCAGGCCAAGGAGCTCGGCATCAGCGAGGAGGACGTGATCAAACACGTGATGTTGAAGGACACGGTCGACGGCGAATTCACCACAACCGAGGACGTCGCCGAGGCAGTGCTGTTCTTCGCCGGGTTCAAGACCAACGCATTAACCGGCCAGTCGCTCGTCGTCAGCCACGGCTGGTTCATGGAGTAGAGGGCATGCTCGCTCCATGGCTGAGAGTTGCGCTGGAGCAAAACGCATGAGCATCGCGACGACCTCTCCCGACGCCCGCCGATCGCTGTCGCTCGTGCCGCCCGCATCTGCGGTTATCTGGCGGCGCGGCGCGCCGCAGCTAGCTCGCCGGGCGGCTGCCCGCTTGGGCTCCGCCATGAATGGACAGCGGCGAGGTTCACCGTTAGGATGCAACCGAGGGATGCCGGCACGAGTCCACGGCCGCATCCCGGACAGAGCAGAATGGGGCGCGCAGGTGTCCGACTTCGAGGAACGTCTTCTTGGCTTGGACGCCAAGCTCGATGCGGTCCAAAAGCTCCTCAGGGCCGTCGTGGCCGCGATCGGACGGACCCGGGCTGCGGTCAAGGTCGGGCGGGTGGCGGACATCGGTCGGGGGCTGGGCGTCGTTTCGCAACGCTTGGACGAAGCGAACGCTGCGGCTGGTGCCCTGGCGAGCGGTTGGACCTTCGACACATCGGCTTATTTGGCGGACGGCCGTTTTTCGGATGACCTGAAAAAAGCTGCCGCCGAAAAAGGCCTCGCGCTCTTCGAGAGCGACGGTCGCATCTATTGCTTCCCGTTGTTGTTGCGGGTCGATGCCAAAGAGAGTGCCGTCAAGATCGGCAGGACGCTGGAACGCCGGATTCGACCCCGTGAGCTCGTCGGTTTGCTGGCCCGCGCGCAGAAGCGCCCGCAACGCCTGCGAGAGCTCCAGTTTCTCGAACTGTTGTATCGCGCTTGGCGGCGTTTGGTCGGCGCAACGTGGCAAGGAACAGGAAGCGGGCCAGTCGCCGGACTGGCTGATATCCATGAAATGTTGACCTTGCTGCCCGGGACCGACTACCCGATCGAAGAGTTTGCCCGCGATCTTCTGCTTCTCGACCGCAGGCCGGATTTTAGAACCCGCGACGGCTGCCGCTTCGAGTTTCCTGCTTCCACACTCAGTCGGGGGAGAATGAGGCGCGTCGTGGCGTATGACGAGCGCGGCCAAGAGCGCGCGTATATCGGCATCAGGTTCGTCAAAGAGGGATGAGATGGCGGTCGCCGCCCACGAATGGCTCGAGCTGATCGAGCGCGAATATCTCACCGACTTTATTACCGCGGGCGGCGGTGCGGTGAAGTTCGTCGTCGGCGACGCTCACCAGCTGGAGGTCGTAGCGCGCGCACTGGACCAGCTGGCAGAGCGCGACGGGCTCGCCCATGTGACGATCGACGCGGCGGCGACAAGGCTGCACATGATCCAAGACGTCTTTTTCGCGATCGCGCGATCGCTCGATTGGAACTCGATGGCGCAGTACTTCGTCGAGCGGCTGTTCCGCGACAAGGGCTACGAGTGGCCGCGAGCGGGCGAAGCGGCGCCGGCTCAGGATGTGGCGGAACGCAATCGCCTCGACGTAACGTTGCTGCGGCGGGATTTCCGCCAATGGCTCACTGCCGAGGTCATGCGGGACACCGAGATGGCGCAGGATTTTCGCCTGGCGATCACGCAGCTTTGCCTGCGTCGGTTGGAACCGGAGGATCCGCAGCCGGGCATCACCGATCCCATCATGCAGTGGCTGACCGGCGAATTGCGCCGCATCGGAACACTCAAGCAGACCTTCATCACCACCAGGATCACCCGCCAGAACGGCCGTGCAATGCTGCGCTCGCTGTGCCGATGGCTGAGACTGTGCGGCCGGCGGGGCCTCTGCGCGTCCCTCGACACCCGCCAGCTCGGCAGGACCGGCGCGGCTGTAGGCGATGGCCTCCGCTACAGCCCGGCGGCGGTCTTGGACGCCTTTGAGGTGCTGCGACAGCTGATCGACGACAGCGAGCATTTTGCCGGCCTCCTGCTCGTGGTGCTGGCCGATGAGGCGCTGATCGGCGATGACGCGAAACGATCGCTCGACGCCTATTTGGCCCTGAAGACGCGGATTTGGAGCGACGTGCGGCCCGAGGGTCGGGACAACCCTCTGGCGCCACTCGTTATTTTCGCCGGAGGACCGATCGCCGGCGCGGTGGACATGGCGACGGTGCCGTGACAGCCGGGTCGGGAACCGGTATCTCAGCCCGGAGCGCGATCGAAGCGCTGCGCGCCGGCGTGCCCAATCGCGCCGCAATTTGCCTCCTGGAAACCGATGAGAGCGCGTTGCGCCAGGATTTCCTGGACCGGCTGCGGCTGTGCGGCGCCCAAGTGCCCGACGAGGAGCAGCCCGAAGGGATCGTCATCGCCGGAGCCTTCGGTGCCGGCAAATCGCATCAACTCGGCTATCTCGGAATATTGGCGCAGCAGGAGAATTTCATCGTCAGCCTGATCCCGATCAGCAAGGAGACACCGCTTTTCGACCCGGCACGGTTGTTCGCTGCGGCCATCCGGGCGGCGGTGGTGCCGGCTGCCATCGACGATGCGATGACGGCTGTCATGTCGCGCCTTCACCCGAATTCCGACCGCTACGAAGCGCTCGAAGATTGGACGACCGCGGAGGTGCAGGCGGGGCGGCTGCCGCCGCTGTTTTCCGCGCTCCTGCACCTGCTCCCGCGGCGGACGACCGATCCAGACGACCATGCCCGCATGGGCCGGTTCTTTGCCGGCGGAAAGCTCAGCGTAACATTGGCCAAGAGCTGGCTTCGCGAAGCGGGCGCCACCAGGCTGTTCGATTTGAAGCCCGTCCGCGAGGCCGATCTGGCATTGCAGCGCCTGCGGTTCGCTCCCCGGCTATTTCGGGCGGCGGGCTATTCGGGATGGTGCGTCCTCCTTGACGAAGTCGAGCTGATTGCCCGCTACAGCCCGTTGCAGCGCGGCAGAAGCTACGCGGAACTGGCTCGCTGGTTGGGATCGGACAAGGAAGAATGCATCCCTGGGGTCGTTGCGGTCGCTGCCGTCACCGACGATTTTCCGGATCAGCTGTTCCACCAACGCAGCGACGATGAACGGATCCCGCCGTTGCTCGAAACGCGCGGATTGCTGCGCCAAGCCGCAATGGCGAGAAGCGGCATGGCTCGGCTCGGGCGCCGGCGGCACCGGCTGCGGGCCCCTGACGAGGCTGGGCTGCGGCGCAGTTTCGACAAGATCGCCTCCTTCTATCGCGAGGCCTATGACTGGATGCCGCCGGAAATCGGGATCGGCGAACGACTGGCCGGCAAGTCGATGCGGCAGTATGTCAAATCCTGGATCACGACCTGGGACATCATGCGCCTTTACGGCGAGACGCCCGTCATCAGGACCGAGACGATTGCGACCGACTATACCGAGAGCAGTGAGATCGAGGAGGCTGTCGCCCGCAGTGATCAGGGTGACGCCGCATAGGCCTGGTTCTGGGATAGTCTAAGAACGCTGCTCCGGCGGAAGACCGGGACAGCGAGGATCGGAGGACCCTGAGAAACATGACGGAACTTTCCTTTCGCGATGACGCCTATCTGCGATCCTGCACTGCGCGCGTGACGGCTGCCGATGCGCGCGGCATCTGGCTGGACCGCACGGTGTTTTATCCGATGGGCGGCGGCCAGCCCGGCGACACCGGTGTGCTGCGTCTTTCGTCGGGAGAGGCGGTCGCGATCCTCGACACCGTCAAGGGCGCGCTGCCTGACGAGGTGATCCATATCCCCGCACCGGGCTCAGCGCTGCCCGAGCCGGGAGCCGAGCTCCTTGCCGAGATCGATTGGGACCGGCGCTACCGGCTGATGCGCATGCACACCTGCCTGCACCTCTTGTGCAGCATCGTTCCGGGAGCGGTGACCGGCGGACAGGTGTCGGACGGCCGCGGGCGGCTCGACTTCGACGTCCCCGGATCGAGCCTCGACAAGGAGGCGATCGGGAGCCGGCTCAATGCGCTGATCACCGAGGGCCACTCCGTCGGGCCGCGCTGGATCACCGACGCCGAGCTCGAAGCCAAGCCCGAGCTCGTCCGCACGATGTCGGTCAAGCCGCCGAGTGGTGCCGGCCGCGTGCGGCTGATGGAAATTGTGGGGGTCGACCTGCAGCCCTGCGGCGGCACGCATGTCCGCAACACCGCCGAGATTGGTCCGATCGCGGTCGCCAAGGTCGAGAACAAGGGCAAGCAGAACCGCCGCGTGATCCTTGCCTTCGTGGAGTGAACCGATGCCCTATGCCCATCCCGAGGCGCTCGTCGGTACCGACTGGCTCGCCGCACATCTCGGTGATCCGCACGTCCGGGTCGCCGACGCGTCGTTCAAACTGCCGGGGATTACCCCGACCGCGTGGCAGGATTACGAGCGCGGCCACATCCCGGGTGCGGTGTTCTTCGACATCGACGACATCGCCGAGCCCGGCACGAGCCTGCCGCACATGATCCCGCCGCCCGAGCTCTTCGGGCGCAAGATCGGCGCACTCGGTATCGGCGACGATGACCGGGTCGTCGTTTATGACGGTGCCGGCCTCTCCTCGGCCGGGCGCGCCTGGTGGATGCTGCGCCTCTTCGGGCATCACGATGTCGCGGTCCTCGACGGCGGCCTGCCGAAATGGCGGGCCGAGGGACGGCCGCTCGAGACTGCGCCGCCGAGCCCCCCGCGGCGCCGTTTCACGGCGCGGTTCGACCCGGCACTGGTCCGCGACAAGCGCGCGCTGATCGAGAACCTGGCGAGCCGGCGAGAGCAGGTCGTCGACGCTCGCGCCGCCGGCCGCTTCGACGGCAGCGCGCCCGAAGCCCGGCCCGGCCTGCGCGGCGGCCATATCCCGGGCAGCCGCAATCTCCCCTATGAGCGGGTGACCGATCCGCACACCCGCCAGCTGCGCAACGCCGAGGAGCTGTCGCAGCTGTTCCGCGATGCCGGGGTGGCGCTCGACCGGCCGATCGTGACGAGCTGCGGTTCCGGCGTCACCGCCTGCGCGCTCGCCTTCGCGCTGCACCTGATCGGGCACCCCGGTGCTGCCGTTTACGACGGGTCGTGGTCCGAATGGGGCCTGCCGGGCGATACGCCGATCGAGACGGGACCGGCACGGTGACCATCCTCGAAGACGTCATCACCTATCTCGAAATGCTGGCGCGGCCTGCCGGGCGACGGGCACCGGCGCCGCTGGAGAAGCTCGCAGTGATGCGGGCAGAGGGGTGCACGGTCTCATTCTACCGCTACCTCTACGACACCGTCGGCGCGCCATGGCTGTGGTTCGAGCGCCGGATCATCGACGACCCCGCACTCGCCGCGCAGATCGGGAAGCCGACGATCGAGATCTTTGTCTTATACGTGCGCGGCGTTCCCGCGGGCTTCTTCGAGCTCGACACCGCCGCACCGCGCGAGACCAAGCTTTGCTATTTCGGCCTCGTCCCCGACTTCATCGGCCGCCGGCTCGGCCCCTACCTGTTGCAGGCGGCGATCGACCGCGCCTGGTCGCGGCCGATCGACCGATTTTGGCTGCACACCTCGACCTTCGATCACCCCAAAGGCGCTGCGCGTCTATCAGCAGGCCGGCTTTGTCGTCTATGCGCGCCGCGCCGTGTCGTTCGAGGATCCGCGCGAGCGCGGTATCCTGCCGCGCACCCTCGGCCATCGGCTATTGCCGGCCCTCGACTAGGGTGCCCGCGGACCAGCGTCGCCGCGCGTAGCGCAGGGGTCATTAAGGGGGGGCCCATCCAGCAACGCCGCAATCATCGAAGGCGCCTACATGGGCGTGCCATCGAAAATGCCTCGGGTAGCGTGCTGAATTACGCAACGATCGAGTGATCGGCGGCGGCAGTGTCGGCAATCCCGGACCGAGCTGGCACGTCACGGGGACCGGCGACTACAACGGCACCGGCCAGAAGGACATCCAGTTCCAGAATTCGAGCGGTGCCGTCGCGGTCCGGGAGGTCAGCGGCACCAGCGTCATCGGCAGCGGCAGCTTCGGCAACCCCGGCCCGACCTGACACGTGTGACGAGAGTGGTCCCGCGACGGTCAGGCCGCTAACGCTAACCGGGTGCGAGGCGGCCCACACCTTCGAGGACCTCGTCCCAGTCGTCCACCTCGCGATCCTGCGGGTGGACCATGACATGCTGGACGCCGGCCGCTTCATAGGCGGAGACCCGGTCGCGCATCATGCCGACATCCTTGCCGTCCCAGTGCGAGCGCACCGAGATCGTGAAGGACGGCTCGGGCCGGTCGCGGCGCAGGCGCTTGACCACCTCGCCGGCCTGCTGTGGCGTCACCTGGCTGCCGTGCCAGCCATCGCCGATGCGTACCGTGCGGCGGTGCGCCGCCTCGGAGCGGCTGCCGTGCCACATCGGGATGTGGCTGACCGGCTGCGGCAGCATTGTCATGTCTTTGACCACCGCCGGTATGTATTTGGCGTCGAAATTGACCGGGTCCTGCGACCATACCGCGCGCATCAGCGCTATGCCCTCGTCCATGCGCCGGCCGCGCTCGTGGAACGGCACGCCGAGAGCGGCAAATTCCGGCTCGAGCCAGCCGACGCCGACACCAAGGACCAACCGCCCGCCCGACAAATTGTGCAGGGTCGACAATTCCTTGGCGAGCGGCAGCGGATGGCGCATCGGCAGCACGATGACGCTGGTCCCGAGCCGCACCCGCTCGGTCACCGAGGCGACCCAGGTCAGGGTCAGGATCGGATCGTAGAACAACGGCGAGCGCGGAAACTGCGCGCGCGGCACGATGATGTGCTCGCTGACCCACACGTCGCTTAAGCCCAGCGCCTCCGCACGTTGCGCATGGCGCTTGATCAATGCCGGCGTGGCCTTCGATCCCGCCTGCGGCAGGTGCATTCCGAGTTGCATCTCTCGTTCTCCCGTGTTGGTCTTCGCTAATCATATGCCTGTGCTGACAGGAAGGGGCAGCGATGCGGTTCACCGACAAGGTTGCGCTGATCACCGCGTTCGCCAACGGGATCGGCCGCGCGACCGCCGACATCATGGCGCGCGAAGGTGCGGTCGTCGTCGGCGTCGACAATCACCAGGGCCGCCTCGAGGAGGCGGTCGCGGCGTTGCGCAAGACAGGCGGCAAGGCGCACGGACGGCTCTGCGACGCGCTCGATGCGGGCGCGGTGGAGGCGACGGTCGCCTCGGTCGCGAGGGAGTTCGGTTCGATCGACATCCTGGTCAACGCGGTCGGCGGCAGCACGATCATCGCGAACTCCGGCGCCGCGGTCGACGAGCTGAGCTTTGCCGAATGGCAGCGGCTGATCGCCTTCAATCTCGATGGAACCTTTCTCTTCACCCACGCGGTGGCGCCAATCATGAAGCGGCAGCGCCGCGGCAAGATCGTCAACCTCGCCTCGATCGCCGGCCGCGGCTTGAGCCCGACGAGCAGCAGCGCCTATGCCGCGGCCAAGGGCGGGATCATCGCTTTCACGCGCAAGCTCGCCTTCGAACTCGGACCCTTCGGCGTAACGATCAACGCGATCGCGCCAAGTCTGACCTTGACCGAGCGGATCCGTCCGCATTGGGAGAAGCGGACACCAGAGGCGCAGGCGGCGGAGATCGCGCGCACCCCACTGCGCCGCGTCGCCGAGGCGGCCGATCAGGCCAAGGTCATCTGCTTTCTGGCGTCGAGCGACGCCGATTTCGTGACCGGCGTCACGATCGATGTAACCGGAGGGAATTGACGGCGATGACGACCTTCGTTCTGATCCACGGCTCTTATCAGGGCGGGTGGATCTGGCAGCGCGTGGCGGCTCGGCTGCGCGCCGCCGGGCATGCGGTCTATGCCCCGACACTGGACGGCTGCGCCGAGCGCAAGCATCAGGTCCGCCCCGGCATCACCACCGAGACGCACGCGGTCGAGATCGCCGAGCTGCTGTTCTACGAAGATTTGCGCGACGTCGTGATGGTGGGCACGAGCTCGGGCGGCATGGTGCTGTGCCGCGCCGCGGAGGCGGCGCGCGAGCGGATCGGCCGATTGGTCCTCGTCGACGCGCTGGCGCTCTTCGACGGGGAGCGGATCCGCGACATCGTCAGGCGCTCCACCGCCGTTCCGAGTGGGCTCACCGCGGGGCCGTCGCGCGAGGACGCGGAAACCCGGCTCTTCGCCGATCTCGACCCGGCGACGCGCGGCTGGGCGCTCGAGCGTTATACGTTGCACCCGATCGGGATCTACGAGCACCCAGTCCAGCTGGAGAGCTTTTGGACACAGCCCTGGGCGGCAACGGTGATCTGGTGCCGCCGCGCGGTCAATCCGGGCGAGTTGCATCAGCGCCGCGCCGCCGAGCGGCTCCGTGCCGAATGGTTCGAGCTCGACACCGGCCATTATCCGATGCTCAGCATGCCGGACGAGCTGACCGCGCTGCTGACCAGGTAGTCGTCAGGTTCCCGATCACTTGAGCTGATCGGCGACCTTGTCGAGGCCGGCCTTGGAGCAAGCCTCGTCCTTCTCACCGCCCGGCGCGCCGGAAACCCCGACAGCCCCGATCACCTCGTCGCCGACCTTGATCGGCAAGGCACCCTGGGCGGCGACGATCCCGGTCAGGTGCAGCGCGCCGCTGGTCGGATTATCCTTGACACGCTGCGCGAACTCGCCCGAGGGGATGCGGAAGGTGCGCGCGGTGTAGGCCTTCTTCTGGCTGTTCTCCATCGTGTGCGGCGGGGCGCCGTCGCCGCGCAACGCGACGAGCACCTCGCCGTCGCGACCCAGCACATGGACTGAGACGTGATAGCCCTCTTTCGTGCAGGTCTCGAGCGCGGTCTGCGCGATGGTCAGCGCCATCGAAGCCGACAGGCTCTTTTCGTTGAGCAATTGCGCACTCGCAGGCGAGGCGAGCGCGGAGGCGAGGCCGATGACGGCGAGGCGGTTCAGTGGCGCGGACATGCTACAGGCCCTCCCTTTAAATTGCGATCGCCGCATTACTCGATGCGGTCGTGGACGCCCAGGCTACCACATCCGAGCGCCACGGCCTTGGCGGACCATTCGATGATCCCGCGACGCCGCGTGGTGGAAGGCTTCCAGAGAGGTTTACAGCGGGGTCAGTGCACCGGGGGCAGCGTGCTGACGTTGGGCGTATTGATGCAGGTCGGGTGGCCGAAGCCGCTCGCGCTGGCGCCCACATCCCCATTCGGGTTGAGCAGGCCGTCGCCGGACTTCGACGAAATGTCGAAGATGATGTTGTCGGGCCGCGCCGGATCGCCCGACACGCCAGGAACACCCCCCAGCCCGTCGAGCCCCAGATTGTGGCGCAGGTTCCAGGCGACACTGTGGTCGGTGCACGAAGTGTCTCCGCTGACGCCGATGCCGCCCAATCTGACGCCGCCGCTATAGGCGGCGAGCCCGCCGCCGAAGACGTTGACGCCGCCAATGCGCTGGCCGACCATCGGATCTTGCGGCGTGCCGTAATGATCCGAATCGCCATCGTAAGCGATGCGTGGATCGACCGGATTGCTGTGCTGCAGGCCGTAGAGGCTGCCGCCGGGCTGCACGGCCGCGTATAGATTAGCGGTCGACAACACGAGACCCGTGCCGTTCAATCTGCTGCCGTTGCTCAGGCTGAAATCGTTAGCCGTATTCGCCTTTTGTGCCGAGATCACGCGACTGCCCAGCCACTCCGAGGTAAAATCGCTCCCGGAAAATGCAACGGCGCAGACCGTGCCGTCGACCGAGACCAACGTCGCCCACATGTTGTTGCCGAGACCGCCGTTGTTGTTGCTGGGTGCAACAGCTTTTATCAGCGCTGTCTTCAGCTGCGTCCAACTCGGAAGGCTCGAGCAGCCGTTATTACCGGCAAAGGACCGGTGCGGCCAGTGCAGATATGCCGAGCCCGATGACGGCAGAGATTACCGAGCGTTGGATGTTCATTCTGCTCCCCCCTTTTTCCGATGGTATCCAATCGGCGAGACCTGCGGCGCTCTCCGATCGCCCGAGCCGCAGGGAATTGTCGGCCGCCGATTTTCGACGCAACCGACAATCTAACCGATGTTACGGATAATAGAATGCCCCTGTCCAGATTAACCAATTTTGCGGTAACGGTCCGCTCTCGCGTTGCGCATCGGCGGAAGCTGTGCCTACATCGGCAAAATCTGCCGTTTGGGCGTTACGGGGGAGGAGCACAGATGACGATGGATACCGCTTTCTGGTCGCCGCGCATGCTGTCGGTCTTGCGGATCGTGACGGCGCTGCTCTTTATCCAGCACGGGACGCAGAAGTTTTTCGGGTTTCCGGGCCCGGGTCCGGCCTTGACCCCACTGCTCGTTGTCCAAGGCATACTCGAGCTCGGGGGCGGCATCCTCCTTCTCGTCGGATTCCTTACCCGGCCCGTCGCCTTCATCCTCTCAGGCGATATGGCGGTCGCCTATTTCATGAGACATGTTCCGCGAGGCTTCTTTCCCCTGCTCAACGGGGGCGAGTTGGCTGTCCTGTTTTGCTTTGTCTTCCTTTACCTCTTCGTCGCCGGCGGCGGGGTTTGGAGCGTCGACGCGCAGCGCTCAGGCAGGCGCGCGCTCCTTGCGGCGACCTAGCTCCTCGATCCTTGCCTTCATCTCGGGGCCAGGCCAGTCTTCGAGCAGCCAGCCCGGCAGCGGGTCGCCGGGTCCGCTGACCCTCAGCGCTTCGTCCTCGTCGGCCCGGCCTTCGGGGAATAACTCCAGCGCGTGGGGCAGCTCGTAGTAGATCTCGAGCGTGTTGCCGTCGGGATCGGCAAAATAGAAGCTGCGCTGATTGATGTGGTTGGTGGCCCGCAGGATCTCGACACCGCTGCCTACGAGGTGAGTGTAGGCGTCACGCAATGCCGCGTAGCTGCCGACCTGGAAGGCGATGTGCCCGAGCCCGATCTGCCCGCGCTGTGGCCGCTGCGCCGTTTCGGGCGCCGGATGCTGGCCGATGTCCAGGGTGTGGAAATTGTCGCCCAAGGTCATGAAGACGCCGCCGTGCTCGGGGTCTTCCTCGGCGATCACGAAGCCGAGCACGTCGCGGTAGAACCGCTTCGAGACCTCCTGGTCGGCAACCCTCAGATTGACGTGGCCGATGCCTTTCAGTTTGATCATGTCGTCCTCCGTGGCCTTTCTTCATCGCGCGTCCCGGAGGTTATGCGCGCGGCGCTGACGCGGCAAGGCAAGTCCGAAGGCAAAAAGGGGACCGACCTATTGCTGTCCGCATAAAATTGCCTAATTCATATTCCATCCCTCAAAAAGGGCAGGGTAGGCGGCAACGCTTCAGGTTGTCGGAATTACAACCTGAGAGAGAGTTCTCGCGCTAGATTTGCGGCAGACTCAGCTTCCAGTAATAAATGACTTAATGACACGTTGTAGCTTTCGGCCCATCGCGGGTCCCGGGCAAGTGTACGAGCCGGGTAGATTGGTAACAGAATTGACCGGATGGATAGGTGACAGGTTGAACGACCGGCGGGAGGGCCTGCCGATGCCGTGGAAAGCGACCTGTCAGATGGACGAACGCACCAGTTTATCGCTCGGGTTTTGGCGGGCGGGGATGAGATGGCAGCGCTGTGCCGGGAGTATGGGATCAGCCGCAAGACTGGCTACAAGTGGCTCGGGCGGTATCGCGCCGAGGGAGCAACGGGCTTGCGGGAACGCTCGCACGCGCGTTGCGGCACGGTCAAGCGCATGATGTCGCGGTGGTGCAAGCGGTGCTGGAGTTGCGCGAGCGCTGGCGACATTGGGGTCCGAAGAAGCTGCGGGTGAAGCTGGGTGAGCGGCATCCGGAGCTGCCGGTTCCGGCGGCCAGCACGATCGGGGATTGGCGCGGCGTGAAGGACTGGTTGGGCGAGCGCGTCGGCGCCGGCACTGTCCGCCTTACACCCGGCCGTTTGCGGCGGTGGCGGCAGCCAATGACGTGTGGTGCACCGACTTCAAGGGCTGGTTCCGCACCGCGGACGGCCGGCGGTGCGATCCGTTCACCTTGAGCGACGCGCACAGCCGTTATCTGCTGCGCTGTCAGGCGGTGGCCCGCCCGATGCCACTGGCGATCCGTTCGGACAACGGTCCGCCTTTTGCCTCGCCTGGGGTGGGCGGCTTGTCGCGGCTGGCGGTCTGGTGGATCAAGCTCGGCATCCGGCCCGAGCGGATCGTCGCCGGCAAGCCGCAGCAGAATGGGCGGCACGAGCGGGTTCATCGCACGCTCAACGAAGAGACCGCAGCGCCGCCAGCCGGCAGCTTGCCGGCCCAGCAGCGGCGCTTCGACGACTTTCGAGAGGTCTACAACAACCAGCGGCCACACGAGGCGCTGGGGCAACAGACGCCGGCCTCGGTATACCAGCCCTCGCCGCGGCCCTACCCGAACCGGATTGACGATCCGAGCTACGGCGCCGATGTCGCGGTCCGTCATGTACGCAGCAACGGCCAGATCAAATGGGCCGGCGAATTGATCTTTGTTGGCGAAGCGCTGATTGGTGAACCGGTTGGCGTCGTCGAGACCGAAGGGGGCGACTGGCTGGTGCGCTATGCGGATGTCGAGCTCGGATACATCCACCCCCAGCGCCGCCGGCTCCGGCCCGGTCCGCTGCATGCCGCCAACAGGCCTGTGGATTTGATGGAGATCGCTGCCGCGATCCCCACAACCCCACAGGCCCATCAACCGCAACATCCTTGATGTTAAATCGATCAAGATGTCACCCATCCAGCCGGTTCAATCTGTCACCCCTCAATCGGAACAAGCCCGGCCGGTTGGAATGGCAGCCATCGCGAAGACGCAGGCAATATCGCTCCGGTGGCTACCGCGCTCGGGTTATTCTCGCGTCACAGCCGACGCCGGTCGCGCAGGAGCGAAGTCATGAGCATCAGCCTGTCCGCGGAACGCCGCGGACGACGCCGGATTGCGGAGAGCACCGCCTTCTCGATCATTCTGGCGCTGAGCTTTTCGCACTTCCTCAACGACATGATGCAGTCGCTGCTGCCGGCACTCTATCCGATGCTGAAAGGCACCTACGGGCTCAGCTTCGCCCAGATCGGGATGATAACCCTGACCTCGCAGCTGATCTCGTCCGTGCTGCAGCCGGGGGTCGGGCTCTTCGCCGACCATCGCCCGCAGCCCTATTCGCTCGCGGTGGGCATGGGTGTCACGCTGGTCGGCCTCTTGCTGCTGGCGAGTGCTGGCAGCTACCCGATGCTCGTCTTTGCCGCCGCGCTGGTCGGCGTCGGTTCGGCGGTCTTCCATCCGGAGGCCTCGCGGGTGGCGCGGATGGCCTCGGGCGGGCGGCACGGCCTGGCGCAATCGTTGTTCCAGGTCGGCGGCAATGTCGGCTCGTCGCTCGGGCCCGTGCTCGCCGCCTTCATCGTGATCCCGAAAGGTCAGTCGAGCATCGCCTGGTTCTCTACCGCGGCATTGCTGGCGATGACCGTGCTGTTCGCCGTCGGTAACTGGTACCGGCGAGAGCGTGGCGCGCCGCCGCGGTCGCCGGGTCGGTACGCGGTCGAAAGGCCCGGACTCTCGCGGCGCAGAATTGGTTGGTCGATCGCGATCCTCTTGGCGGTGATCTTCTCCAAAGCCTTCTACACGACCAGCCTCAACAGCTATTACACCTTTTACCTGATCAGCAAATTCGGCCTATCGATCGAGAGCGCACAGATCTACCTGTTCGCCTTTCTCGCTTCGGTCGCTTTGGGCACATTGATCGGCGGCCCGGTCGGCGACCGTATCGGCCGCAAAGCCGTCATCTGGACCTCGATCGTCGGGGTGCTGCCATTCACCATGGCGCTGCCTTTTGCCAACCTGTTTTGGACCGGCATCCTGACCGTCGTGATCGGGATGACGTTGGCTTCCGCCTCTTCGGCGATCATCGTCTATGCGCTGGAGCTGGTGCCCGGCCGGATCGGCATGGTAGCCGGGTTGTTCTTCGGCTTGTCGTTCGGTTTCGCGGGGATCGGGGCGGCGGTGCTCGGCCGGCTGGCCGATGCGACGAGCATCGACATGGTTTACCAGTTGTGCGCGTTTCTGCCGGCGATCGGTCTGCTGACCGCACTGCTTCCCAACCTCGGTCGGCCCAAGCCGCCCGCCACGGCAAAGTTGCAGGTGGCGGCATAGGAAGCCGGCGGCTACGTTCTCTCAATCGGTGGGCGGCGGATCTCCGCTGCCCGTTTCGGCGAGCTTCTCGCCGCGATGAAAGTCGAGCGCGGCGCCGTTCAGGCAATAACGCAGTCCGGTGGGCTGCGGACCATCATCGAAAACGTGGCCGAGATGACCGCCGCAGCGGCTGCAATGCACTTCGGTGCGGGTCATGAATAAACTGCGGTCCGACTGCGTCTCGACCGCCCGGTCGGTCGGCGCCCAGAAGCTCGGCCAGCCGGTTCCACTGTTGAACTTGGTGTCGGAGGCGAACACCGCTTGGCCGCAACCGGCACAGTGGTAGACTCCCTCGCCGTATTCTTTGTCGAGCGGGCTCGAACCGGCGCGTTCGGTGCCGTGCTCGCGCAAGACCCGATATTGCGCCGGGGACAACTTGCGCCGCCATTCCTCCTCGCTCAGCGCGACCGCAAACTCCTTTGCCGACGAATGCCCCCGGCCGGCGAGGCGGCCCAACAGACCTTCTGCCATGAGGTTTCCCTCTCGGATATGAAATGTTGCGCAACGGCGTGTCGGAGCGCCGCTTCTCGTCTCAATGCACCCGCTCGCCCTTGTCCGGGACCGGACGGAGCAATTCCGCCGTCGAACGGGCGATCCAGCACCAGACGACGCAGGTCAGCTCGTCGTCACCGCTGCGCAATCGCTGCACTTCACGCTGCGCAATTTCGGCGGCGGCGGCGCCGTGGCGGCGGACGAGAAGCAAGGCCGCCTCCCAAATCTTGCGCTCGTTGGTCATCATCATCGGGGCCATCATAACCGTAAAGCCTCCCGCTTCACAGAGGTTCCCTCAGATCAGAAGGGTTAACCGCTGTCGGTCGGGCCAAGAGGCTTCGGAAGGCCGCCGATGCTTCCAATATCTAGTTGTCTTCGGCCCGCTCGACACCGAATGCTGCTTGCGCCGACCTCGGCCTTCCTTATATTCGCGCCATGCCCGACCTCTTCGATACGCCGATCCCGCGAACCGCGGACAGCTATTCCGCAAAGGATATCGAGGTTCTCGAGGGGCTGGAGCCGGTGCGCCGCCGTCCTGGCATGTATGTCGGCGGTACCGACGAGCGCGGGTTGCATCACCTCGCTGCCGAAGTGCTCGACAACGCCATGGACGAGGCCGTCGCCGGACATGCCACGCGCATCGAGATCGAGTTGGCCGCCGGCGACTGGGTTACGGTCCGCGACAACGGTCGCGGCATTCCAGTCGATCCTCATCCGCGCTTTCCGGACAAATCAGCCCTCGAGGTCATCCTGACGACCTTGCACTCCGGCGGCAAGTTCGGCGGTGACGCATACCGGACCGCGGGCGGCCTGCACGGCGTCGGTGTCAGCGTGGTCAACGCGCTCGCCGACCGGCTCGAGGTCGAGGTGGCGCGCGATCGGCGGCTGTGGTGCCAGAGCTATCGCCGAGGTGTGCCGGAGACGAGGCTCATAGACCGCGGGCCGGTCAGCAACCGGCGCGGCACGACCTTGCGGTTTCACCCCGATCCCGAGATCTTCGGCGACATCGGGTTTCGCCCTGCGACTCTCTACCGCATGGCGCGCTCCAAGGCCTATCTCTTTCGCGGCCTGGAGATCCGTTGGAGCTGCGATCCCGCGCTGCCGCGTCCGCCGGAGGTTCCTGCCGAGGCGCGGCTTCATTTCCCAGGCGGGCTTGGCGACTTTCTTACGGCGAGCCTCGAGGGTCGGGCGATGCTGACGCCACGACCGTTTCTCGGCCGCGTGGATTTTGCCGAGGGCGGCGGCGTCGAATGGGCGGTCGGGTGGCCCGAGGACGAGGAGGACGGCTTCAGCCATTCCTATTGCAACACCATCCCGACTCCGGAGGGCGGGACCCACGAAACTGGGCTGCGCAGCGCGCTGTTACGCGGGGTCAAGGGGTATGGCGAACTCGTCGGCAATCGCCGCGTCGCCCAGGCGACCACCGAGGACGTTACCTCGGCCACGGCGCTGCTGCTGTCTCTCTTCATCCGCGATCCCCAGTTTCAGGGCCAGACCAAGGAGAGGCTCGCTTCCGCCGAAGCAACTCGGCTCGTCGAGAACGCCCTCAAGGATCATTTCGATCATTGGCTGAGCGCCGATCCGGCCACCGCGCGGCTGCTCCTCGACCGCATCGCGGAACGGGCCGAGGAGCGCCAGCGGCGGCGCCAGCAGCGCGAGCTGGCACGCAAGACCGCAACCCGCAAGCTGCGCCTGCCGGGCAAGCTCGCCGACTGCACCCGCGACAGCGCTATGGGCACCGAGGTCTTTCTCGTCGAAGGCGACAGCGCTGGCGGCTCGGCCAAACAGGCGCGCGACCGTGAGACCCAGGCGATCCTGCCGCTGCGCGGCAAGATCCTCAACGTGGCGAGCGCGTCGGCCGACAAGATGCGCGCCAACCAGGAGCTCTCCGACATCATTCTGGCGCTCGGCGCCGGCTCGGGTTCGCATTACCGCGAGGAGACGTTGCGCTACGAGCGCGTCATCATCATGACCGACGCCGATGTCGACGGCGCGCACATCGCCTCGTTATTGATGACGTTCTTTTTTCGCGAGATGCCGCGCCTCGTCGAGAACGGACATCTTTTTTTGGCACTGCCGCCGCTTTATCGGCTGACCCAGGGCGAGGTGACTCTCTACGCTCGCGACGATGCGCATCGCGAAGACCTGCTGCAAACCGCCTTCAGCGGACGCAACAAAGTCGAAGTCAGCCGCTTCAAGGGCCTCGGCGAAATGCCGGCGCGCTATCTCAAGACGACCACAATGGATCCGGCCCAGCGCACATTGTTGCGGGTCACACTGCCGCCCAAGACCGATCCGACGGCAATCGAGGCACCGGCCGATGAACTCGCCCGCACGCAAGCATTGGTCGAAACCCTGATGGGCCGACGCCCCGAGCTCCGCTTCGAATACATTCAGAAAAACGCCCGGTTCGCCCGCGATCTCGACGTGTAAAGACCACTTGCGCAAATCGGCGACGCCGCTTAACTAACACGCGTCGACCCGTTTGAATTCGGCTTCCCGGCCTACGCGCGCTTGCGATCGTCCGACCGTGTCTCCCGAGCCAATCGATGTCCGATGCGTCGCGCGCCAGCGCGGCGGCCTAGATACTACTTGGAGTTCCTGCTAATGGCGACCGGTACGGTCAAATGGTTTAATGCGCAAAAGGGTTACGGGTTCATCCAGCCCGAAACCCCCGGCGCTGATGTCTTCGTTCATATCTCCGCCGTCGAACGCGCGGGGATGGATAATCTGCGTGAAGGCCAAAAGCTCAGCTACGAGCTCGAGCAGGGTCAGCGCGGCCGCGTTTCCGCGGTGAATTTGCGCCCGGTCTGACGAGTGGGCGGATGTTTAAGCGGGGGCGCTTCGGTGCCCCCGTCCCTTTATCGAGGAGAACTGGTTGGCCAAGGAAGATCTGATCGAGTTCGAAGGCATCGTGCAGGAGCTCCTCCCCGACGCGCGCTTTCGTGTAAAGCTCGACAATGGGCACGAGACCCTCGCCTATTCGTCTGGCAGGATGAAGAAAAACCGGATCCGAATCCTTGCCGGCGATCGGGTCACTGTTGAAATGACCCCCTACGATCTGACCAAGGGTCGCATCAACTTCCGCCACAAAGACGAGCGGGCGGCGCCCCCGATGACGCCGCGCCCCCAATACCGCCGCCGCTGAGGCTCTTCGCCATTCTTGAGGGTAACGAGATCTGCTCTGTTCGGCGAGCATAGCTCACACCCAAAAAATGTTTGACATTCCGCGTGTCGAACCCAAATAGGGTGCAGCAACAACACACGTAATTGTTACAAAAAGGCTACAACTTCTCGATGGGTTTTTCAGAACTTGGTCTGTCGCCTGAAGTTCTTCAGGCAGTCTCCGACGCCGGCTATACGATCCCCACCCCGATCCAGGAACAAGCGATCCCTCACGTCCAGCGTGGCCGGGACGTTCTTGGGTGCGCTCAGACGGGAACCGGCAAAACGGCGAGCTTTGTGCTGCCGATGATCGATATGCTGGCGGCAGGGCGCGCACGGGCGCGAATGCCGCGCTCGCTGATCCTCGAGCCAACGCGCGAGCTCGCGACTCAGGTGGCGGCTTCCTTCGAGCTCTACGGCAAGCATCATCGCCTGACGATGGCGCTCTTAATCGGCGGCGAAAGCTTTGTCGATCAAGAGCGCAAGCTCGATCGCGGCGTAGACGTGCTGATCGCGACCCCGGGGCGCCTTCTCGACCTCTACGGACGCGGCAAGATCCTTCTCTCGGACGCGCGCATCCTGGTGATCGACGAGGCGGACCGGATGCTCGACATGGGGTTCATCCCCGATGTCGAGCGGATCGTCGGCTTTCTGCCGGAGCCGCGCCAGACACTGTTTTTCTCCGCAACGATGCCGGCCGAGATCCGCAAGCTCGCCGACGCATTTCTCCGCGACCCAGTGGAGATCGCGGTGGCACCACCTGCTTCGCCGTCCGCGACAGTCGTGCAATCGCTCGCAGTCGTCCGCCCCGAAGACAAGCGCGAAGCTCTGCGCCGCCTGATCCGTTCCGAAGACGTCAAGAATGCACTGATCTTCTGCAACCGGAAACGCGACGTCGATATCCTGTTCCGCTCACTCGCCCGACACGGCTTCGATGCCGCGGCGCTGCACGGCGACATGCCGCAGCCGAAACGGACGGAGACCCTGGAGCGCTTCCGAAAGGGTGAGATCCGGCTGCTGGTCGCCAGCGATGTCGCGGCGCGCGGCCTGGACATCCAGGGCTTGAGTCACGTCTTCTGCTTTGACGTGCCAATCCACGCCGAGGATTACATCCACCGCATCGGTCGCACCGCCCGCGCCGGCCGGCTTGGTCGGTCCTTCATGTTGGCGACGCCCGAAGATGGCAGAGCCGTCGCGGCGATCGTCAAGCTGATCGGCAAGGAGATCCCATTGAGCGTCATCGCCGGGATTGACGAGGCCGAACTCGAATACGACGAGCGACAAAGACGCAGAGTGCGCCGCACCCCTCGACCCGATGATCGCCCGCGCCGCGATGCGAGCCGCCGGCCGGCGCCAGCCGAGGCTCGCCCGCCACGCCGGGATCGTCGGCCGGGCGGGGCGAATGCGCCGCGGACGGTTATGGCCGGGTCGAACGTGACGCCGTTCCCCGGCGCCACCGAGGTTCGTCGAGCGGGGCAACCTGAACGCAAGGGGCAGGAGGATCGGAAGGTCGTCGGTTTCGGCGATCATCTCCCGGCCTTCCTCTCCCGCCCGCCGCGGATAGTCGCGCGTCCCTGAGAGGGTCTGGGGGAGGCGGTGAACGGGGACGACGAAGGCTGGGTGCGAGCAGCCGGGCGCGCCGATTTGACGGAAGGCGAGGTTCTGGGCGTCGAGGTTGCCGGGCGCTCGATCGCGCTATACGACGCCGATGGCAGCCTCTATGCAACGGACAATATTTGCACTCACGCCTATGCCTGTCTGTCGGACGGATGGCTCGACGGCGAGGTGATCGAATGCCCGCTGCATGCCGCGCGCTTCGACATTCGCACCGGAAAGGTGCTGGACCCGCCGGCAACGGAAGATTTGAAGACTTACCCCGTGCGGGTGGTCGGCGCCGAGATCCAGGTCCGGCTCGACTGAGCCGTGCGGGGCAGCTATCGCGCGTTGCAGCAATCGACCAAATGGATGAAGGACCCGAAAACCGGGCCCTGCCGCAACCCGCAATCGCCTAGCTTCGCACCGGCCGCATCCATCACCGACAGCAGTGGATTGGCCGCGCCTTGATGGGCAACGCTCGCATAATGAAATTCGTGCCCGCGAAAGCGGGCGCCGGCTATCCCGAGCGGACCGCCCTCCAGCAGGGTCGCACAACGGTAGCCGAGATGGAGCCGCCGCGCGGCAAAACTCGTCGCCAGCGGCAGCAGGCCCGTCATGCGCTGGCTACGTCCATCGACGTCGATCAGGCACTCGCCGAGCACCATATATCCGCCGCATTCTCCATAAACCGCTTTTCCATCGCCCGCGGCGCGCCGCAGGCCTGCGGCGAAAGCCTCCGCAGCGGCGAGCCGGCCCGCCCAGAGCTCGGGATAACCCCCCGGTAGATAGACGGCGTCAGCGGCGGCGTCGGGCGGTTCGTTCGCGAGGGGCGAAAAGAAGGTGAGTTCGGCACCCTCTCGCCGCCACCCCTCGAGCAGCGCGGGATAGGCGAAGCGGAACGCATCGTCGCGCGCCACGGCGATGCGCCTCCCCAGGGGCGGAATGCCGCGGGTCCACGGTACGTCATCGAGGGTCGAGGATCGTGCCAGCCCCAGCAGTCGAGCGACATCGAGATTGGCTCCGATCAAAGCAGCTGCGCGATTGATCACAGTATCGGCATCACTGGCCTCGCCCGCGGGCACGAGGCCGAGGTGACGCGAGCGGAGGATCAGCGCCGGGTCCGCGGGCAATGAGCCGAGAAAGGCGAGGTCGGGAAGATGGCGCGCCACGGCTGCCTCAAGCAGCCCGCGGTGGCGGGCGCCCGAGACCCGGTTGAAGATCACGCCAACAATCGGCATGGGCAACCCGTGGGTGGTAAACCCCCGCAGCAACGCGGCCACCGAAGCGCCTTGGCCGTGCGCATCGACGACCAGCACGACCGGCCAGCCGGTGAGGCGCGCGAGCTCGGCGGTGGAACCGGCCTCGCCCGCCGCGCCGGTTCCGTCGAACAGCCCCATCACCCCTTCGCACAAGACCAGCTCAGCGCTCGCTTGGAGCTCGGCGACGAGACCGGCGAGGGTCACACTCCGCATCGCCCAGAGATCGAGGTTGACACAAGGTCTGCCGCTCGCCGCCGCGTGAAAGGTCGGATCGACGAAATCGGGCCCCGCCTTGGCCGCAGCGACGCTGATGCCGCAGCCTCGCAAATGGCGCAGTAGGCCGGCAGTCACCAGGGTCTTGCCGCTTCCCGAGGCGGGGGCGGCAAGGATCAACCCGCCGGCCCCGCCGCCTTGATGACCGCTACAAGACTCCGACATGTTTGTCGCGCGGCGAATGGGGAGCTACCATCGAACTCGAGGATAGTAGATCATTTTTGATGAGGGCCGATACGATGCGCACGAGCTTTGGTGTGAACGACATGACGATCCATCGGATCGTCGAGCAGGAGAACGCCTTCACCCCGGTTCTCGAGTTCCTGCCCGGATTGAGCCGGGAACGCTTGGAAGAGAACCGGTCGTGGATGGAGCCGACGGCCCTCGACCCGCAAACCGACAAGCTCGTCCTGTGCTTCCAATCCTACCTCGTCAAGACACCGCACCACACGGTGCTGGTCGACAGCTGCATCGGCAACGACAAGATCCGGCCGACGCGGGACGCTTGGAACCGCAAGACCGACGATCACTACATGCGCGCACTGGCGGCGGCTGGCGTCTCCGTCGATGACATAGACTTTGTGATGTGCACCCACCTGCACGCCGATCATGTCGGGTGGAATACACGGCTGGAAAACGGCCGCTGGGTTCCCACCTTCCCGAATGCCCGCTACCTGTTTTCCCAAAAGGAATACAACTACTGGGCCGAGGAGCACGCCAAGACCCGGATCCAGCCATTCGCCGACAGCGTGCTGCCGATCGTCGAGGCAAAAAAGGCAGATCTGGTGACGAGCGAGCATGCGCTCGACGATCACGTCCGACTGATGCCGACGCCTGGGCACACGCCGGACCATTTTGCCGTCTGTATCGGACGCGACGGCGATGCTGCGGTGCTGACCGGAGACCTGATCCACTCGCCGCTGCAGGCCAGGTATCCCGAATTGGCCATGCGGGTCGATTATGATCCGCAGCAGGCAGTCGCGACCCGGCGCCGCTTTCTCGAGCGCTATTGCGACACGACCACGCTGTGCTGCACGATGCACTTTCCATCGCCCTCCGTCGGGCGCATCAGGCGCTGGGGTGACGGCTTCCGCTGCGAACCCGTCAACAACTAGGGCCCGCGCTTACGAAGGAGAGTTAGCGGGAACTGCGGCCAGCTGCGCTCCTAGTAGGCGCCGGCCCACAACCGCAATTCGTATTGGCGGGCAAACACGGTGCCAGACTCCGTACAGGCTTTCGGCTATCTGGCTTTGCCGGCCACTCATCCTTAAACTAAGCGGGCGATAGATCCTGGCCGTCCTGTCGCGAGGCACTAGGATGAGCAGCACCGAAGCTTTCGGCATTCGCATTCCGAAGCTCCCGGAACTTAACAGGGAGGACATCAAAGCGGTCCGCGCCTTTCTCCCGGGAAAGCTGCTCGGACGTACGGCCGCCCTCCTATCGCTGGCGCTGGTGGTACTCGGTTTCGCCGTTCCGCTCGATGTCAGCCTGAAGCAGGGCCTGGGTATCGATCTGTCGCAATCGCCATGGACGCATTACGGGCTGCTGTTCGGGCTGCCGATACTGGTCGTAGCTTTGCAATGCGCCGTGGAGTGGCGCGCCGAGCAGAGCCGCCGTGCGCTGCAGCGGCTGGCAGTGCGAATCGGGCCGGCACAGTCGGGGTATTTCCGAATTGGACCCAGGCTGTGCGAAAACTCGCGCGTTCAATTTGCGCGTAGAAAGTTCTTCTCAATTTGGCCAATCTGAAAACCAAAGTGCTGGCGACGGGTTATCCGAAGAAGCCAATAGAGAAAACGGTTCTACGCTTTCTTGACTTCGCGCATGTTTCGACACGGCCTGGACCCTATCTGGACACCGCCGAGGATCGAGTTCGGTTCGATCGTGCCGACCGGGCACACGAGAACGTCCTGCGCTGGATCGAACGGTCTGCGAGCCTACCGCTCTACCTGACTGGCGATTCCGGGTCGGGCAAGACCTCGCTGCTGAATGCTGCGGTTCTGCCCGCCTTGCGTGAACTCGGCTGGATCGTCGTCGAGGCACGCGCGTGGCAGGACCCGGAAAAATCGTTGTCCGACTCGCTGTCGAATCTTCCGGGCGCCCACCGGTCGCGGCGCGGGGAGAAACCGGCACTGCGCGACCTCATCGAGGCTGCTGTACGGCGGGCTGGGACGCGCCTGCTGCTCGTCCTCGACCAGTTCGAGGAGTTTTTGATCCTTGGTGGGGCGGGGGAGAAGCAGGCTTTCGCGCAGCTGCTTACGGAGCTGGCGGCAACGCCGCTCAAGGGCCTTAGCCTGATGCTCGTGCTGCGCAGCGACTACCAGACTTTCCTGGAGGATAACGGCCTGCCGCAGCTGCGCTACGGGGAGAACTTTTACCAAGTCGGACGCTTCGTGTTTGCCGCGGCAAGCGACTTCATGGCACACTCCGGGCTTGAATTGCAGCCCTCGGCGATCGATCGGCTGCTGACGAGTGCCGCCGAGCTCGACGAAACCCCCGGGCTGGTGCGGCCGATCACCCTCAACGTGATTGGCCACGTGGTGGTTTCAGGTAAGTCGGTTCTCGCCTCGCTCGAATGCAGGGCAGTTGGTACGTCGCTATATCGAATTCACGGTTGAACAACCCGCGATCCGCGGTTTTGCCCCGCAGGTGCTGGAGCAGCTCGTCACCGAACAGGCAACGAAGCGTCCCCGATCCGAGGAAGAGCTTGCCGCGGCGACTCGCCTGCGCCACGGCGAAGTCAGGGCCGTCCTGAACGGCCTCGGCAGTGCTGCGCTCGCCGGCCGCTCGATCCGGCCCAGGCCGTGTGGGAGCTGTCGCACGACTTCATCGCACGGGCCGTCGCTCGTTATCTAGGAAGACGACCCCGCGACCTGTTGCGCCGGGGTGCCTTCTATGCTGCCCCCGCCCTCCTCGCCGCGGCGTTGATCGTCATCGCCAGCACTCTGACTTGGAGCCGCTTGAGCCAGGATCGAATTATGTCCGAACTGGCCGATCTTAGCGTGACGGCGGCGTCCGTACCGGCCAATAGCCTTCTGCCACGCGGCGGAATGCTAGCGGTCGAGCCTCCTTACGCTCAGCTCACGAACGAACGCTTCTCCAAGGTTGTACAGCTTCTGGCAAAATTGCCGGCGGTTCAGGGGTTGGGCATCGCCGGTTCAAGCATTGACAGCCTCGAGCCTCTGCGCGAGCTTCTGGCACTCACGACACAGGCTGCCCCTGTCGCAGGTCTCGAACCGCTCCGAAATCTGAAGTCACTTCAAAATCTCGATCTGAGCCAGACCCAAGTTCAAGACCTCGGTCCGCTCGCGGGCCTGACAGCTCTTCAGCAGCTCATCCTGCCGTGGACGAAGGTGGCTAGTCTCGATCCGCTCAGCGGGATGACCCATCTTCAACAGCTTGATCTTCGCGGCACGGCAGTCACAGATCTCAAACCGCTCAGAATCCTGACCGGACTCCAGCAGCTAGCTCTGGGAGGGACCAGGGTCGAGGACATAGCACCGCTCACAGGGCTCACCGCCCTAAAATTCCTCAATCTTTACGGGACCAGGGTGCAGAATCTCGAGCCGCTCAAAGGACTGATCGCTCTTCAGGAGCTGAACCTGACCATAGCAGGCTTGCAAAGCCTGGAGCCGATCCAGGACCTGCCGTCTCTGAACGTGCTCCACCTCGGCGGCACCGTATCGCAGCAGGAAGTGGCCCGCTTCAGTCGTTACTGGCAGGAAAAAAACTTGCCAGCGGTAGCGATTAACGATTGATGACCGCTGAACCCATTACGCGCCTGTGAACGATCGAGATTGACCCGTCGGTTCCGGCTCCGCGGCTCAGGACGACGGGTAATCGGGCCAGTTGCGACGCTGATAGGCGCCGTCCCAGAAAAGCCATTCGTACTGGCAGGCGCGGACGAACGCCGACAGCATGTCGGCGCGGGTCGCCGCAGTGGTCGCCGCAGCGGCGCGGTCTGCGGCCACAATGACCGTCCGCACGGCTTCGCCAAAGCGCTCGTCGGAATAGGTGTCGATCCAGGCTCGGTAGGGGTTCTCAGGTGCTGCCTTCTGCGCTATCGCGCACCCGACATCCCAGTAGATCCAGAAGCACGGCAATAAGGCGGCGACCAGGACCTCCCAGGGTTCGTGATAGGCTGCGGCAATCAGGAAATTGGTGTAGGCGAGGCAATCCGGCGACGGCTCCGCGCTAGCGACATCAGCCGGTTCGACCCCGAACTGCCGAAGATATTGACGATGCAGTGTCTGTTCGACGGCGACCGCGCCCAGTGCCGACTGGGCGAAGGACTGCATAGTCCCGATGTCGGGCGCCTTCGCCGCCGCGATCGCGAGAGCACGCGAGAAACGGCCGAGATAGAGCGCATCCTGGACGATATAAGCCTGGAAGCGGTCGCGCGCGAGCGTGCCGGCGCTGAGCTCGGTGTTGAATCCGAGCCGGTAGATCGCGTCGCGCAACCGTGCGGTGCGCTCCCAGGCTTCGTCGGAGAAACGGGTCATTGTATGTCGTCCACTTTGTCCGCGTGGCGGACGCTATCGAGGAACTGCAACCAATGTCCAGGCAGTCCCTTGGCCCGCGCCCCCTCACGCAGCAGCGTCAGATAGCGCAGAGAGGGGCTGCCGTCCGTTTCCCGCCCGCGGGCGATATAGGCGACCGCCGAGAAGAGATGGCCGTCGCAGTCCTCGGCCGCGAACCATTGCGGCCGATAGCCGCGGCCGGGAACGCCCTCCGTGGCATCCAGGCGGAGGAGATCGCGACGCGTGACCTGATAGAGCACGCCCCATACCTCGGCCTGGGTGTCCGGCGACAAATTAGCTGGCGCCGCCCGGCCTTTGGGCCGGCCAACGAGGTTGAAGCGGAGGCGATAACCGCGGATGCGTCCGACACGCTGATCAACCGGCTTCATGCGCCGCCGCTCGCGGAAGGCGCGGTCATGCATGTTGGCGCCGTAGGCAAAGTACCAGACTTGTTCGCCCGGCCGCCCGGCCAGCGCTAACCCGTGCAGCCGGTAATAACACCGCGAGAGGGTCCAGGACCCGGCGACGAACCGGCGCAGCTTGCCTCGTAATGTGATCATGCCTACCGTCGCCCCGGATATGGTTTGCCTTGTCGCATGTCAACCTTCGCTGTTCAGCGCCGACCGCACGGATTACCCCCGCTTGGTGAAGGAGAGGAGAAGATCGTGGCAGACAGAGATACGGTCGAGACGGTTGCGATCATCGGCGCCGGAATTGGCGGGATTTACCTCGCCGCCGAGCTGGGCATCGCCGGGTTCAAGCTGAGGCTGCACGACATCGACAATTCGAGGCTTTCCGACATCCGAGCTTTCGGCGGCATCGACGTCGAGGGCGAGCGGGGCGGGTTCGCCGCGGTCGAGCGCGCGACGAGCGATCTGCGATCGGCCGTCGACGGTTCCGATGTCCTCATTGTCGTGACCGGCGGCAATGCGCAGGCTGGCGTGGCGCGATCGCTGGCACCTCTGCTGCGCGACGGCCAGGTGATCCTTTTGATCCAGGGCAACACTGGAGGATCGCTCCTCGTGCGCCGAGCGCTCGACGAGGCGGGTTGCCAAGCCGATGTCGCTGTCGCCGAGATCGACAACTATCCCTATTCGTGCCGACGGCTCGCGCCGACGCGAATACGTCCGATCGTCGCCAAACGCTGGCTGCAGATTGCCGCGTTCCCGGGCAATCGCATCGCACCGGTGCACCGGCGTCTGGCGCGGCTCTTTCCAAAGGCGGCGGCATCGCCGAATGCCCTCTACACCGGGTTCACCAATGCCAATGCGATGCTTCACGTGGCAAATTGCCTCGCCAACGCCGCGCGGATCGAGAGCGGCGACAGCTACAAATTTTATGCGGAAGGCGTGACGCCGGCGGTCGCCCGCCTCTATCAAGCGATCAACGCCGAACGGGTGGCCGTCGCCGCAGCATTGGGCGCGTCCGTTCCGACTTTGGAGGACTGGTTCGACCGCGTGTACGGCGTCCGCGAAGCGACGCTCGTCGACACTTGTCGGCGGCTCACCTACGACAGCAACGGGCCCTACCAGGCGACCAGCACGCCGAGTTCGCTCGATCACAAATTCATCACCGAAGACGTGCCGACCGGCCTGATCCCGATGAGCGCGCTGGGGGCTGCGGCGGGGGTGCCGACCCCGGCAATCGATGCGATCGTCGAGGTAGCCCGTCGAATGACCGGCAAAGACTTTGCGGCCGAGGCGCGCACCCTCGCGCGCTTGGGCCTGAGCGGTATGAGCGCCACCGAGATCGGCCGGGTAATGGACGAGGGCTTCGGTTAGCTGCTATTTAGCGGGCATGGAGGCGAAGCTTTGCCCGAAGAAGGCTACTCGAAATGGCCAAAATAGCCGACGCGATCAAGGAGCATGCGGCCGCAGCGATTGCCGGGGTCCTCGCCGCGTTCATTTCGTGTCAGAGGGGATCAGCCCCAACATTATATCGGCCAAAGGGTTCGGCGATACACGTCCCCTCGCTCCAAACGACACCAAGCAGGGCCGGGCGGAGAACCGGCGCATCAAAATCGTCCTTGAGGGCCCCGGCGCCTGACAGCAACGCGTCAGGCCGCCGGGCTCGCCCGCAACCCCCCTAAGGCATCAGGCTAAACCGTAACATGGGAGCTTGTTGAAATGTCGGATCTGGTGGTCATCGCGTTCCCGTCCGAGGCGAAGGCGGAAGAGCTGCGCAACAAGCTCCTCGACATGCAAAAGGACTACCTGATCGAGCTCGGCGACGCCGTCATTGCCGTGAAGCAACCCAACGGGGGCGTCAAGCTCAATCAGCTGTTCCATCCGACGACAACCGGGGCGGTCTCGGGGACGTTTTGGGGCACGCTGATTGGTCTGATCTTTCTGATGCCGCTCGCCGGCGCGGCGATCGGCGCCGCCACCGGCGCGTTGAGCGGCACATTGACGGATGTCGGGATCAACGACCAGTTCATCAAAGATGTTGCGCAGAGCTTGCAGTCGGGCAACGCCGCGCTGTTCCTGCTGATTCGAAAGATGACCACCGACAAGGTGCTGGCCGATCTCCAGGGCGTCGGCGGAACGGTGCTGCGCAGCTCCTTTGACCACACCAAGGAGGAAGCCTTGCGGCAGGCGCTAGCGGGTGTCGTCGCGGCACAGCCCGCCGCCGGCCCCGCCGCGTAGTCTCGGCAAGCCGGCGTCCCAGCGCGCTGCGCGACATATCGCTCAAGCTGCCCCGAGGGCAACGGCAAGAGCAAACTTGCCACAGGATAGGCTCGCGGCTAGCCTTCTCCTTGGTGAACTGACCGGGTGGGTGTTGTTGGTCCCGGGGGGCAATGACTTTTATGGCTGGGCGCGCCCGGGTTCCCGCCCCTGCGTGCAGGGGCCGATCGAGGGCGATCTCACGCGTGTCGGCTAATCCGCCCGCCATCGCGCGCGCGGTGCTCGCCGCGGCGCTGTTGCTTCAATGCGCCGGTTGTCTGGTCGGTCCAGATTTCTCCTCGCCTTCGGCTCCGGTCGCGGCCAAATGGCTCGAAGCTAGCAACACGTCGGTCGATACCCGGAATCAGGAGTATCGCGACTGGTGGAAAGTCTTTCATGACCCGGTGCTCGATCGGCTGATCGAGATCGCCTACAACCAGAACCTTACCCTCGTCAGCGCCGGGACTCAGGTCCTCGAAGCGCGCGCTCAACTGGGGGTCGCGATCGGCGAATTCTACCCACAGGTCCAGCAGGGCAGCGGATCGGTAACCTACATCCGGCCGAGCCACGCCGACACGACGGAATTTCCATCAGGGGTCACGAGAAACTTCTGGCGCGATGCGCTTGGCCTTACCGCGAATTGGGAGTTGGATTTTTGGGGCAAGTTCCGGCGTGCCATCGAATCCGCCGATGCCTCCTATCTCGGTTCAATAGCGAACTACGATTACGTGCTGGCTACGCTGCTCGGCGACGTTGCGACGACGTATATCGGCATCCGCACATTGCAGACGCAGATCGAGATCGCTCGCGACAACATCGTCAAGCAGAAGAAGGCGCTGGCGATCGCCGAGGCTAAATACCAGGGTGGCACCGCGACCAAGCTCGACGTCTACCAGGCCGAAAACGTCCTTGCGCAAACCGAATCGACGATCCCGCAGCTGACGATTCAGTTGAACCAGGGCTTTAACGCGCTCGCCGTGCTGCTCGGTATGTCGCCGCAGCCGATGGACCCGCTATTGACAGGCTCGCACGGAATTCCGGTTCCGCCGAGCACCGTTGCCGTCGGCATTCCTGCCGATCTTGTTCGCCGCAGGCCGGATATTCGGGCAGCGGAGCTGGCGGCCATGGCGCAGAGCGCGCAAATCGGCATCGCCGAATCGAACCTTTACCCGGCGTTCAGCCTGACCGGGACGTTCGGCACGGCGGCCACCAACATCCGCCCAGGCAAGCTGAAGCGCGTCTTCGAGGGCACAGGCATCACTTTTGCCTTTGGGCCCTCCTTCCAGTGGAACATCCTCAATTACGGGCAAATCACCAATCAGGTCCGGGTCGAGGATGCGGCGCTGCAAACGCTACTTGTCAATTATCAGAACGCCGTGTTGCAGGCGCAGCAACAGGTCGAGAACGGGCTGACCAGCTTCTTGCAAGGGCGCGAGCAGGTCGACTATCTGCGGCAGAGCGTCGCTGCCGCGAATGCCGCGCTCGGCCTCGCCTTTCTGCAGTACAACCTGGGAACCAGGGATTTTACGACCGTGCTGACCGCGGAGCAGAACCTCTACACAGCGCAGAACAACCTGGCGATGGCGGAGGGCAATGTCTCGGCCGGGTTGGCCTCGGTTTACGAAGCTTTGGGGGGCGGATGGCAGATCCGCGCGGAGAACGAATTCGTCCCCGCCGCGACGGCTGAGGAGATGCGAAACCGCACCAACTGGGGCGAACTGCTGCCGCCTGCCGGTACGCCGCAGCCGTCCGCACCGGCGCTGCCCACCCCCGCCGACGTGAGCTCTAGTCCGCGGCCGCCAGAATGGTGAGTGTGTCGTGAAAATGCCTTCCTCTATCGCCCAGTGGCGCCGGGTGCATCTCGCCGTCGCGTTAGCGATGATCGCCGGTGTCGCCGCCGGATACGAAGCCGCGAGGATCCATCAGAGGCCATTCGATACCGCGGCCGCAGCGGAGCCCAAGATACCGGCCGCGCCCGCTCCGGCTTCCGCAATTACGCCGGCGCAGCTTCCCTCGGCGACCATGCTGCCGATCCCGGTCGTGACGCCGCGGATGCAGAGCGTGGGTAACTATGTCGAGGTCACCGGCAACGCCGCTTCTGTGAACGCGGTCAAGCTGATCGCACGCGTCGAAGGCTATCTCGATCAGATCCACTACGAAGACGGCCAATTCGTCAAAAAGGACGATCTGCTCTTCACGATTCAGCAGGATCAGTACAAGGACCAGCTGCAGCAGGCGCAGGCGCAGCTGCTGACTGCTCAGGCTTCACTCGCCTATGCGAAGACCGAGTTCGTCCGCTACTCGAAGCTGGTCAAGCAAGACGCCGCGACCCAAACCGAGGTGGATCACTGGAATTACGAAAGAGCGAGTGCCGAGGCTGCCATTCTCAATGCTCAGGCGCAACTGGCCCTGGCCAAGCTGAACCTCGGCTATACCGATGTCAGGGCGCCCTTCGATGGGATCGTCGGTAAGCATCTCGTCGACCCAGGCAACGTCGTCGGCGGCGGCGGGCAGCAGACCGCGCTGGCCGAGATCACCCAGCTCGACCCGATATATGTCGTCGCCAATCTCAGTGAACAGCAGGTGCTGCAAATTCGCCAGAATCTGAACCAGCATCGGCTTACCTTCGCGGACCTGCGCAAGGTTCCCGTCGACGTCGCGCTGTCGGATCAGACCGGATTCCCGCTTCAGGGGACGATCGAGTACGTCTCGCCCGGCATCGATCCGGCGACCGGAACCTTGCTGGTGCGAGGCATTCTGGCGAACCCGGACCGCACTTTGCTGCCCGGGTTCTTCGTCAAGATGCGCCTGCCGATGGGGCGGGTCGACCGCAACGCGCTATTGGTGCCGGACCGATCTTTGCAGGAGGATCAGGGCGGGCGCTACCTGCTGATCGTCGGCAAGGACGACGTCGTCGAGCAGCGTTATGTCCAGCTGGGGCAACAGGACGGATCGCTGCGGGTCATCACCTCGGGTCTCAAGCCCGACGACCGCGTCGTCGTCGGCGATCTCTGGCGCGCCACCCCCGGCACCAAGGTGACGCCGAAGCTGACTTCGCTCGAGGCCGTCTCTACGGGGGCCACGCCATGATGTCGAAATTCTTCATCGAGCACCCGGTTCTGGCGAATGTGCTGGCGATCGTGCTGGTGCTGATCGGTGCGATCTGCCTTTTCCGCCTGCCGGTCGCCGAATACCCGAATATCGTGCCGCCGACCGTCCAGGTGACCACCCGGTACCCCGGGGCGAGCTCCCAGACCGTCCTCGACACTGTCGCGCTGCCGATCGAGCTGCAGGTGAACGGCGTGCCGGGCATGCTCTACATGCAGTCGACCAGCGCCTATGACGGCACTTACGTGCTGACCGTGTCGTTCGACATCGGCTCCGACCCGAATTCGGATCAGGTTCTGGTGCAGAACCGCGTGCAGAATGCGATGGCGCAGCTGCCTCAGTCAGTGCAGGCGCAAGGAGTCGCGATCCGCGCGAAATCCGCGTCGATCCTGGAATTCGTGACGCTCAACTCGCCGGACGGTCAGTACGACGCCCTCTACCTATGGAATTACGCGACGATCAATCTGGTCAACGAGCTGGCGCGCCTGCCAGGTGTCGGCAATGTGATGGTGATGGGCGCGGGCGAGTATTCGATGCGGATCTGGATGGACCCGCAGAAGCTGTATTCGTTCGGATTGGTGCCGCAGGACGTGATCAACGCGGTCCAGCAGCAGAGCCAGGAGGTCACGGCCGGTCAGGTCGGGATGCCCCCGGCGCCGAAAGACCAGCAATTCCAATACACGATCGACATCCTGTCGCGTTTCAACGATCCGAGCCAGTTCGCCGACATCGTCATCAAGGACCAGACTGCCCAGGGTGGCCGTCTGGTGCGGGTTAGAGACGTTGCGCGCATCGAAATGGGGGCGCAGACCTATTCCCAGGATTTCAAGCTTCAGGGCAAGCCAGCCGCCGGCATCGCAATCTATCAGACCCCCGACGCCAATTCACTCAACGTCGCCGCCGCAGTCGCGGCGAAAATGGAAGAACTGTCTCGCCGCTTCCCGGCCGGACTTCATTACAGCATCCCCTATAACACCACGATCTTCATCAAGAACTCGGTCAACGAGGTCTACAAGACATTGTATCAAGCAGGAATCCTAGTGCTGATCGTCATCCTCGTTTTTCTGCAGAATTTTCGCGCAACTTTAGTGCCGGCGACGACGGTCCCGGTGACGATCATCGGCGCCTTTGCCGGCATGGCCGCACTCGGCTACACCGTCAACCTCTCGACCCTGTTCGCGCTGATTTTGGCGATCGGTATCGTCGTCGACGATGCGATCGTCATCGTCGAAGGCGTATCGAAGTATATCGAACAGGGCATGTCCGGACACGACGCCGCAATCAAGGCAATGAGCGAGCTGTTCGGGCCGATCATCGGTATTACCCTGGTATTGATGGCGGTGTTCCTGCCGTCGGCTTTCGTGCCCGGCCTGAGCGGGCAGATGTTCGCACAGTTCGCGCTGGTTATTGCTGCAACCGCGTTGATCAGCGCTGTCAATGCGGCGACGCTCAAGCCGACACAATGTGCATTGTGGCTGCGCGCACCCAAGCCGGTCGAGCAGCGTAACTTCTTCTCGCGCTGGTTTTCCCGCGGCTTCGAACGCGTCTATGGCGGGATGGAAAACGCCTATGCGCGGTTGATTGGCCGCATGGTGCGGCTGAGCGGACTGATGGTGGCGATCGGGCTGATATTGGCGGCTCTAGGCATATGGGGCATCGCCCGTCTGCCGACCGCCTTTATCCCGCCGGAGGACCAGGGTTATCTGATGATCGCCGCGCAATTGCCGGACGGGGCAGCCCTGGGACGGACCACAGCAGCACTCGATGGGGCGACCAAGATCGCCCTTGATACGCCGGGTGTCGACCGGGTGATCGCGATTTCCGGATTGTCGGCGCTCGACAATTTCGCGGATCTCGCCAATGCCGGCGTCAGTTTTGTCGTGCTCAAACCGTGGGACGAGCGCAGCAAGGCCAAGGGAACCGATATCCTGACGATCGCCGAGCATCTGCAGTCGGCCCTCAACGCCGCTCCCGATGGCCGGCTCTTCGTCGTGCCGCCGCCGCCGATCCAGGGTATCGGTAATGCCGGCGGCCTGCAGATGCAGCTGGAAATGCTCGGCGGCAGCCTCGACTATCAGAAGCTGAACGACGTGACGCAGCAGGTCGTCAAAGAAGCTGAAGCCAACCCCCAACTGTCGCACGTCCTGACGACGTTCAGCCCGGGCGCCCCGCACGTCTCGGTGACCGTGGATCGCGCTCGGGCGCAGACTTTGCGTGTCTCGGTCGGCGACGTGTTCTCGGCGCTCTCGTCCTACCTGGGATCGACCTTCGTGAACCAGTTCAACAAATTCGGGCAGGTCTTCCAGGTCTATGTGCAGGCCGACTCGCAGTTTCGCCTGCAGCCCGACGATCTGTTAAATCTCTATGTGAAGAGCCAGGACAACCAGATGGTTCCGATCGGCGCCGTTGCGCATCTCGGCGAGGAAGTCGGGCCGTCGCTCATCACTCTCTATAACCTCTATCCGTCTGCGACGATCGTCGCCGCGCCGGCCCGCGGCGTCAGCTCGGGCCAGGCGCTGACCGCAATGGAGGATATCGCCAAAAGGACCTTGCCGAGCGATGTCGGCTATCAGTGGACGGCGATGTCCTACCAGGAGAAATTGACCGGCAATCAGCTCTATTACCTGTTCGGATTGTCGGTGCTACTGGTCTATCTGTGCCTCGCCGGCCAGTACGAGAGCTGGATCCTGCCGCTCGCGGTGCTGTCAGCGGTGCCATTGGCATTGTTGGGGCCAGTCATCGCCTTGAGCAGCCTCGGGGTCGCCAACAATCTCTACACGCAGATCGGGCTCATTCTGATGATTGCCTTGTCGGCGAAGAACGGCATTCTGATCGTCGAGATGGCGCGTGAAGGCCGCATCGTCCACGGTAAGCCGATCCTCGACGCGGCGATTGAGGCGTCGCGCCTGCGCTTCCGGCCGATCCTGATGACTTCGTTCGCCTTCGGGCTGGGAGTTGTGCCTCTGGTCATGGCGACCGGGGCCGGCGCCGACGCGCGCATCTCGCTCGGCCTGAGTGTGTTGAGCGGCATCATCGCCTCGACCTGTCTCGCGGTGCTGTTCGTCCCTTCCTTCTTTGCGGTGTTGCAGGGATTCGAGGAGTGGCGCAAGGCACGAAAGACGCCGGTCGTCGCTGCCCGCGCGGCGGAATGAACACTCAGACAACCAATATCTGAGAGGCGTGATGAGCGAGCGGACGACAATCCATCCTGGACAGTTCGTCTCCGTTCCTCCCTTCTCGGGGCTACGAGCCGGTGCCGGCCGAATTCATCGCCCACCAGTCCTGTTATCCCCGGCTCGTCGTTGGGACGACGAGCATCGCGGCCTTTGTCGGCCAGCTCCATGCCGGCATCGACTAGGTGACATTGCCGACGCTCGAGCATGCGTTCCCGTCCCGGTTGAGCGTGGTGAGCTGGGTTGCTGTCGCCTACCGGCTCGCCTTTGCCTCTAGCTTCCAGTGCTCGCCCGGCTCGCTGAGATTGCCGGTGGGAAGCTGATGTACTTGATCGGCTTCACGCTGTTCACACTCGCTGCTGATCGCGTTCGCCGTCGTCGCCGGAATTACATCGGTGCTCCAGGCGCCGCCACGCGCCCCGCCCTCAATGCCGCGGCCTAAACGCCAAATCACTGCCGCAGCCAAGCCTGAAAGAGCGCTTCCTTGCAGGGATCGGAAAGCTCCGCGATGTGTGACTTCATGCAGGCCTTGATGCGGCCCTGTCCCGGTTGGACATCACCGCAGAATTGCCTGATATCGGGCTTGCATGCCCGCGCAGCTGCCATTGCGCCCGGCCGCATCTGCGCCAGCACCCCAGAGGTCGAGAGCAACAAAAGGGCGCCTATGGTCAGAGCGTTCTTCAACATTGTCTATACCTCCATTCGTGATAGCCCGGACATCATCGATCTATTGCTGGTGCGGCTTAGTCCTTACTACTTCTTTTCGCCAGCGACGGGGTCAATGCCATTGCGACAACTCGACTGTGACATCTTCCGGCCCGCGCAGGAACACAAGCTTTCGGGATTGAAAATCCATGATTTCGTTGCGGGTCTCGAACCCGGCAGCACGCATCTTGCGCACCTCGGCTTCCAAATCGTCCACTGGGAAGCAGATGTGGTTGAGCCCCAGCTTGTTCGGGTCTCGGATGTGAGGGTCGTTAATCATGTCAGGCTTACGAAAGCGCAGGAGCTGGATCTCCGCCCTGGGGCTAATTCCAGCTGAGATTGTAGTCCGCTCCGTCGCGATTTCCTTCGCCGTTCGCGGCATTGTCCTTCCCACTATAGGAGACGAGGTCGTTCAGCGTGAACCCGTCGTGACAGGTGATAAAATTGACGCTTTGCTCGGCTTCGCGTTCTTCGCGCTCGTAGATGTCCGGGCTGCCCGTCAGCCGAAACGCCAACGCCCGCGCCGTTCCGTTATCGCCCTTGATAAAGGCGCGAACGTCATCGCGAAACCTGCCGTTCCATTCCTTCCAGCTGTCTCCGTGAAAACTGCCGACCTGATAGAGACCCGCAGCATCCCAGGCCTCGGCGATCAGCTTGACGTTGGCGAGAACAGGGTCGGATTCGATGTCCCACAGGATCGGCGGCGATGCCATCGGGCGGCCCTGCTCGTCTCGGGACAGTATCGAAGCAAGGTCGAAACGAAATCCATCGACATGCATCTCACTGACCCAATAACGCAGGCTGTCGATGATCAACCGCCGAACGATCGGTTCATTCGCGTTCAGCGTGTTGCCGCAGCCGGTATAGTCGGCGTAGAGGGATTTGTCCTCCGCCAGGATGTAATAGGTCTCGTTTGCCAATCCCCGGAAGCAGAGGGTCGGACCGTCGGCGCTCGCCTCTGCGGTGTGATTGTAGACGACGTCGAGAATGACCTCGATCCCGGCGCGATGCAGCGCTTTGACCATGTCGCGAAATTCGTCGATCGCGCCGAGCGGGTCGGATCGGGAGCTGTAACGGTCGTGCGGGGCGAAAAACGACAGCGGTTGGTATCCCCAATAGTTGCCAAGTGGCGGCGGGCCGTCCTGCTCGTCGAAGGCAAACACCGGGAGCAGTTCCACCGCGCTGATGCCGAGCTTCTGCAGATAGGGGATCTTATCGATCAACCCGGCGTAGGTGCCGCGCTCAGCCGGAGCCACTCCTGCGCTCGAATGTCGGGTGAACCCGCCGACATGCAACTCGTAGATGATGGTTTTTGCAAAGGGCCGACCCGGCGGCGTGTCCCCCTCCCAATCGTAGTTGCCAGGGTCGATCACCACGCTCCGGAGCGCGGTAGGGGCGTTGTCGCCCGGATGGCGAGCCGCCTCTCGGGAACGACCCGCCGGCCGAGCGACGCATTTCCCGTATGGGTCGAGCAGGACCTTGTCGTGGTCGAAACGCAGCCCCCGTTCAGGATCGAAAGGTCCGACCACACGGTAGCCATAAAGCTGGCCCGCGGTGACGCCGGGCACAAAGACGTGCCAATAATGGTAGGTGCGGTTGGTCCTCGGGTCGAGATTGATAACCCGCGACGGCTTTGGGGCGTCCACTTGGTCGAACAACAGCAGCTGCGCCGTGGCGCTGTGCTTGGAGAAGACGCTGAAATTGGCGCCGCTGGCGACCAGCGTCGCCCCCAGCGGGAAGCTCTTGCCCGGTGGGCAAACCGATGGCTCGCGGTGGCTCATCGCCCGCCGCTAATAGCTCACGCGGGTTGCTTGTGCCATACGTAGTCGACCATGCAGGCGGGACCCTGATACCGTCCCGTGATCGCACCTTGCGGATCGATCTGGGCGTCGACCCGCATCGAGAGCTTGTTACGTAATATGACGTTGCCTTGCGGGCCCACGGTCCCAGTCCACCTCTCCCTCCCCGACGATTGGACAGCCCCGTTGGTGATTCTCAGAGTCTCGGGTGCGTGTTGCCGCGGGCATTGTCTGCCGTGGGCCGTGCTTTTCTCTATGTGCGCGGACACGCCCACATATTTGCCGTCGAACGCGGTGAGAGGTGCGGGCGCCTGCGCCGCAGCCGGAATGGCCAACGCGAAGATCGCCGCCGTCAAGACGGCTCTGGTTTGGCGCGACATTCTTCCTCCCTTATCGGTGTTCTACTGGTGATGATACGTCGCGTCTTCTATTTCCAAGTCAGAAAGAAGCCGATGTCGCCGGGCATGCCACCCGGGTACTCGAGCACCTCGGCCTTCAGTCCGAAACCGAGAAGTCGCAGGTGGTCGTGCCAGAAATCGTACGCCGCCTTGGGCCGACCCTCCAGCGTCCCCTCCCAGCCGGGCTCGGAGTTGTTGATCCGGCGGCCGCGATCGGTGCAGAGCTCGTTGGGAAAGCGGTAGATCTGGACCTCGGTCTGTCCGGCCTCGGCGGCGTGACTGACCAGCTGCTGGACAAAGTGAAGCAGCTGCTCCGGCGTCCGCTCGGGCGGTTTGTGAAATTCCGCCATCACCGCCTTCTGCTTTTCTTCCTGCTCGCGCATGCGGCGCAATTCCTCGGCGGCCTTTGCCGCCTCGCGCTCGGCCATCCGGCGCTTGATGTCCACGGCGGAAAAGGTTCCGGTACCCGTACCTGCCATGTTGCTGCGATTCTCCGACATGATCCCCATCCGATCGTTTGCCGCAATGGTAATGCACTAGTTTCTGGCCGCAAAATGTTTCTTTGGACGGGCAAAGCCCAACAACCCGGAGCGATCATTGAATGCCGGGGTGAGTGGTCGGACAGGCCGCGGTGGGTCGAACCCGGGCGAGCAGGTCCATCAGATCCGAGATCGGCGAGGTAACGAGCTGCTGCCCAGCCTGGATGAGCCTGCTTCGGAGATCTTCATCCGCGATGCGGGGCCAGACACGATGTTGGAGCTCATCCTTGGTGACGAGTGCTACATCGGCTTCGATCAGGACCATCAGGATCGTCGGAAGCGCGTCCGCCGAGTTCAACTGGCGCGCCGTCGGCGAGCAATCGCCGCCGGTGCAGCAGCACCCTGAAGTGCTCGAACTCGAGTGCCGTCTCGGTTGCAGCCGGGCCCGCCCGACGCTCGGCGATCGGGGAACTATGGTATCCCATCGGCTCACGACAAGGCTGCGGGGCGAGCGATCGCTGCATGATGTTGCCCTCCTTGCGCTTGTGGCGGCTCGAACTGAGAGAACGTCAAAGTAAGGTGAGGCGAGGCGGGAGCGAATACCCGCTATTCGGCAGACACTCTTCCGCGCTGCTATCGAGTGGCGGTTCCACGACTACTTGTGTCCGTTGTCAGACGCGCGAAGTCGCGCCGCAGCCGGGGCGCTGCAAAGTCGACAAAGGCACGGACTTTCGGCACGGAGAGCCGGCCGTGCGGCCAGATCACATGCACGGGTAGAGGCGGATGTTCGTCGCCTGCGAGGACGATTTCGAGCTCTCCTTCGCGCACATGCTCGGCGACTTGATGCGATACGCAGCGACACACACCGAAGTGTCCGCACGACCGGTCGCGCTCTCTCGATACGCCGGGACAAGTTCTCGCCGTTTTGACCCTGGTGACCCTGACATACTCCCTGATCGGCATCGGTCACGCGACTTCGACCGCCCTTTCATCCTGGATCTCCGGAGCGGCCTCTTTGGTGTTCGGCATCAGCTTCATTGCCGTGGAAGCCCGCCACGAAAGTCCGATGCTCCCGCTGCCGCTGCTGCGCCGGCGAACATTGGGGCCGGTCGCACTGGTCGGGCTCCTCCACAACGTCTCGATGTACGGTCTCATCTCTGTCTTGAGCCTCTCGTTTCAGCGTCTCAGAGGGTTGACCCCACTTGGCGCGGGTTTGCTGTTCCTTCCCCTGACTCTCGCGCTGGCAATCGGAACACGGGTCGGGGCGGTGGTTTTGCGAAAATACGGACCCTTCCGCGCCTTGATAAGGGGCCACTTTGTAGCGGCTCTCGGCGCTCTGACCCTGACCCTCTTCGGGCCGAGCTTTGCGCCGGCCGCCCTGGCTCTGCTGCTCGTCGTCATCGGCGCCGGCGGCGGTATCACCACGCCCGCGATGAACTTGGCGGTGCTCGATTCCGTTGAACCTACCCAAGGCGGTCTCGCCTCGGGCATTCTGAACAGCGCGCGACAAGCTGGCGGCGTGATCGACGTTGCGCTTCTGGGTGCGGTGCTGGGCGAACCGGCGACGTTGGCCGGTGCCCACGCGGCCGAATATGTTGCTGCCGGGGTATTCTGCCTCGCGAGCGGCCTAGCGCTGGCGGCCTCCAAGGACTGGGGCTCAAAACCGCCGGCGGCTCGGACCGTTCCAAGCCGCAAATGCAATCGGACCCGTGTAGACGATGCGTGAGACGGCCGTGGGCCGCCCGGGTGTGCGGATCTTCTATGAGGGCGATCGTCGTCGTATGCCACCGGGCGGCGTGCATGGTCTCACGTCGCGCCCGACGGACAATGCGGGTGTGTTCATCCGTTAGGGGCGAAATTCCAGGCGGGCTGCGAAGAAGGCACGGGTCTCGGCCAGCGCATCGGCCGCTGCCGCCGGCTCGCGCCCGACGTAGTGACCGGCAAAGTAATGCGGCATGGCTTCCGCATCGAACGCATGGCGCGCCCCCGAATAGACTTTCATCTGAAGCGTGTGTCCGTTGGTTTGCACCTGGTCGCGCCAACGCTCGCACCGAGCGAAGGGCGTCCAGTCGTCGCTGTCGCCGATCAAGATCAGTGTGTCGGTTTCGAGCGGCGAGCCGGGCGGCTCGCAACCGGGGTAGAAGGCGACTGCCGCAGCAAATGGGGTCTCGTCAGCGCGCCGCACGACACCTGCCAGCACCGCCTTCAGGACCGCCCATCCGCCATGCGAGAAGCCAATTACGCCGATGCGCCGGGCCAGTATGTCGGGCCGAATTCGCAGATAGTGAGCGGCGTCAAATGCATCGCGTGCCTGTACCTCGGGCGGTACCAATCGTCCGCGATTGCACACCTCGGCAACGCCGCGCGGACGAAAACTGTCGACGAGTAGCGCTGCGTAGCCCCATCCAGCCAGTCGCGCCGCCCATATTCGGTAGTGCGGGCCGACGCCGCTACAGCCGTGCAACAGGATAACGGCGGCGCTTGGGACTGCACCGGCGGGCATGAACAGTTCAGCCGGCGCGCCGCTACCTGGAGCACCGACCGTGGTCGCATCGAAGGTCAGCGATTGCGCCCGCACCGGCGCACCGGCCAGCAGCATCATGGCGCAGACGAGCCAGGAAGGTCGCTTCATGGGCCCCTGACCGCGGCCCTATCGGGGATCAGTGGCGAACCGGTCCAACGCACGAAACCAGCCCTCCGCATAAAAGAGGTTTACTATAGGCATCGAACAGAAAGTAGCTGTTATTACCGGCGCGTCGCAGGGCATCGGCGCGGCCCTCGTCAAGGCGCACCGCGACCGCAACTACCGGGTGGTCGCAACGGCGCCTGTACGCGGGGCATGAAATCATCGAACACCGCTTATAAGGTGTCGATCGTCGGCGCCGGCGGCGCCGGGCTGCGAGCTGCATTCGGGAGAGGCAGGCGCCGGAAGTGCGACCCTCTCACAGGTATGGGATACGGAAGTCATGGCACACTTGCTTTCGGTCAATGTGGGTCTTCCCCAAAATATCGAGTGGCAGGGAAAAATGGTCCACACCGCGATCTGGAAGACGCCCGTTCAAGGCCGTCGTGTTGCGCGGCGGCTCAACATCGACGGTGACGGGCAAGGGGATTTGGTGGGGCATGGCGGCGAGCATCGGGCCGTTTTTGTATACCAGATCGATTCATACCGATATTGGCAAGCCCAACTCGGTAGGAGCGATTTCAGCTATGGGCAATTCGGGGAGAATTTCACCGTCGACGGGCTGCCCGATGGCGAGGTGTGCATCGGGGATCGCTATCGCATCGGGAGTGCCGTCTTTGAAGTGACGCAGCCGCGCGTCACCTGCTATCGGGTCGGCATCCGCATGAACGAACCGCAGATGGCGGCACTGCTCGTATCGCATGGCAGACCCGGCTTCTATTTTCGCGTCATCGAGGAGGGAGAGGTCGAAGCCGGCGACGAGATCGTGCAGGTTATTGCGGGTCCCGAGCGTATCACCGTCGCGGAGGCTAATGCGCTGTTGTACATGCCCGGTCATTCAAGGAGCCAACTGGAGCGGGCTGTGCGGATCCCGGCTTTGAGCGCCGGCTGGCGCAACTCCTTCGAGGCTCTGCTCGAGCGGGAGCGGAGCGGGGGCGCGGCGACGGGTAACCCTGGGCTCACCCCGGCGGCCGGCCCACCTCCGGCCTGGCCGGGGTTCCGCCCGCTACGGGTATCGCGCAAGGATCGTGAGAGCGCGAGCGTGACCTCGCTGGTGCTCGAGCCGACTGATGGGCGGCCTTTGGCGGCTGCGCTGCCCGGGCAGTTTATCGTGCTGCGGCTGAGGCCGGCATCCGACGCGCCCGCTTTACTACGCAGTTATTCGCTGTCGGGCGAGCCGCGCGACGATCGCTATCGCCTGAGCATCAAGCGGGAGCTCCACGGCGCGGCCGGGGCCTACATCCAGAGTCAGATCCGGATTGGTGACGTTCTGGACGCGAGCGCGCCACGCGGCAGCTTCACGCTGAGGCCAGGCGACGGCCCCGTCATCTTGCTGAGTGCTGGCATCGGTGCAACCCCGGTACTCGCTATGCTCCATGCATTGGCCGCCCGGGCCTCGCCGCGGGAGGTCTGGTGGATATACGGAGCTCGCAACAGCGGTGAGCATCCGTTCGCCGCAGAGACGCGCGCCCTCCTCAAGGCGCTGCCCGGCGGCCACAGCCACATCTGCTATAGCTCCCCTGGTCCGGGGGACCGGCCGGCTGTCGATTTCGACGCTCCCGGACGCCTGGACATACATGCGATCAAGGAACTTGGGGTGTCGCGCGATGCCGATTTCTATCTGTGCGGCCCGTCCGCCTTCATGAACGACCTTGCCGTCGAGCTTGGGACTTGGGGTGTCGCTGCCAACCGCATCCACACCGAGATTTTCGGCTCAAGTCCGCCGAGGACACCGGGCATCGCGGCGGCACCTCGCCGGCCACCGCACCAGCCGGCAGGGTCTGCTGGCATGGGCCCGTTGGTGTCCTTTGCGCGGAGCGGCCTAGACGTCCGCTGGAGCCCGGCCTTCCAGAGCCTCCTCGAACTTGCTGAGGCGTGCGATGTGCCCGTGCGATGGGCATGCCGGACCGGGGTCTGCCACACTTGCGAGACTGGGCTTATCAACGGCGCTGTCGGTTACCGGCCAGAGCCGGTGGGGCCGCCAGCCGAGGGCAATGCGCTGATCTGCTGCAGCCGACCTCAGGGCGACATCGTCATCGATCTTTGATTGAGAGCTTCTGCCAAGATTCGTTCCATGACAGCGGCTGGGCCTTTGGGGCAGGGTTCGTCGGTTGCATATAGTGCGACCTTCGCTGCCCGCTTGGCGAATGCGTCAAGGGCCGCAGGGCCACCGCTGTTCTTTGGTTTGCGACTGTGGGTTTCAGTCTGTCTGGCGCTCTATCTTGCGTTTTGGCTTGAGCTCGACAACCCTGACTGGGCGGGTGTAACCGCCGCTCTCGTTTGTCAGCCTCACCTCGGCGCATCGCTGCGCAAGGGCTGGTATCGCATGATCGGCACGGTTGTTGGTGGCGTGGCGATCGTGGTGCTGACAGCGTGTTTCCCGCAGGATCGCGTTGCCTTTCTCGTGGGTCTGGCATTGTGGGGCGCGGGGTGCGCTTTCGTTGCCACGATACTCCGCAACTCCTCTTTAGCCCTTGCAGCGCAGCTTTCCGGGATCACTGCGGCAATCATCGCGAGCAGCGAGCTCGGGGCAACCGGGGGCGCAAACGACGAAGTCTTCATACTCGCCGTAATCCGCTGCACCGAGATTTGCATTGGCATCGTCTCTGCCGGCGTCGTGCTCCTTGGAACCGATTTCGGTAACGCAAGTCGCCGGCTGGCCACACTGTTCGCCGCCATTTCCGCCGAAATCGCGGGCGGATTTACCGGCACATTGGCGCTGGCCGGATCCAAACTCCCGGACACACAGCCGGCACGCAGTGAACTTATCCGGCGAGTCATCGCACTCGACCCGGTCATCGACGAAGCGTTTGGCGAGTCCGCCCAGCTCCGGTACCATTCGCCAGTGTTACAGACGGCGGTAAACGGCCTAATCGCCGCTATAGCCGGCTGGCGCGTAGTGTGGGTTCACCTTACCCGGCGTTCGGATGACCAGGCTGGGCAAGAGGCCGGCGTCGTTCTGCGAAGTTTGCCGCAAGAGCTGCGTTCGGCGCCGAAACATGGCAAGCCGTTACTCTGGATGGCCGACCCGACTGGTCTGCGCCGGATTTGCGAGGCGGCCATAGGGACGCTGGCCGCTCTGCCGGCCCCCACGCCGTCGCTGCGGCTGCTTATCGATCGGACAGCTGCGGTGCTGGCCGGCATTTCGCATGCGCTCAACGGGCTGGCGGTGCTTGTCGCTGATCCTGCTTGGCCCGTTCTCCGTGGTTACCGCGTCCGGCTGCACGTACCGGACTGGCTGCCTTCGCTCGTCAACGCGGGGCGGGTGTTCGTCACAATCGGCGCCGTCGAGCTCTTTTGGATCATCACCCAATGGCCGAACGGCGCATTGGCGATTACCTTCGCCGCGATTGGTGTGCTCCTGTTCTCGCCGCGAGGCGACCTAGCTTACGCTGGAGCCGTGGGTTTCGTGGTTGGCACCGGCCTCACCGCCGCCTTGGCAGCCGTCATCGCATTTGCGGTGTTCCCGGGAAAGGAGGGCTTTGCGGCATTCAGCATCGCGATTGGCCTGGTTCTGGTGCCCGCCGGCGCGGGAGTGGCGCAGCCGTGGCAGACGCCAATGTTCACGGCTATGACGGCGTTTTTTTGCTTTCTTCTCGCTCCGACAAACCAAATGAGCTACGACCTCATCCAGTTCTACAACAGGGCGTTGGCGATCGTCACAGGCCTGGGCATCGCGGCGCTTTCGTTTCGGCTGCTGCCGCCGCTGTCGCCCGCCTTCCGGACGCGCCGCCTCATGACGCTGACTTTGCGTGATCTGCGGCGTCTCGCGATCGGCCCGACCCCCCGGAAGCCAGCCGATTGGGAGGGCAGCATGTATAGTCGCCTCTTCGCAGTGCCAGACGCGGCAGCACCGCTTCAGCGCGCACAGCTCGTGACGGCGCTTTCCGTAGGTTCCGCGATCATCGAGCTGCGCCGCATCGCTCGCCGCCTGGGTCTGGGCCCTGAGCTCGATGCGGCGCTCGAGGCTATCGCGCGAGGGGACATTGCGACGGCGACCACCCATCTTAGCCAGCTGGACGGCGCGCTTGCGGCTCGCCCGGATGCCGCCGGTCTACAGGTGCGGGGCAGCATCCTTGCGATCTCGGAGGGGCTCATCCAACATGCCACTTACTTCGACGCAGGAGCACCCGGCTGAGGTTCACCGAGATCAACCTGTTCGGCGTCTATGTCGCGCCGATATCGGTGATGAGGTCGCCGCCTGGTTCGTCACGATCGGGCTGCGGCGAATCGCCGCCCGCTTCGGTCTGTTGCGCTACGTCTGGCACCCCTCGCTGTTCGTGTTCGCCGTTTACATGAGTGCGCTCTCGTCGATGGTCCTCGTCGCCGCGCCCTGGGTTTGCCATGTCGGATGTCGAAAGCAAAGCAAAGCGTGAAGCGGCGACAGACAGTCCCGCACCCGTCTGGTCGCCTGACCCCGGACCTCACGAAGCCCGCAGGCGGCGCCTGCGGATCCTTCCACTCGCTGATCACCTTGGCCGCGGTCGCGGTCGCCGGCGCGCTCGGGCTGGGAGATGTGGAACGCCTATATGGGGGCACCATGGACGCGCGACGGCACGGTGCGCGCCTATGTCGTGACGATGGCGCCGCAGGTCGCCGGGCAGATCGTCCAGCTGCCGGTCGCCGACAATCAATTCGTGCACAAGGGCGACCTGTTGATGGTCATCGACCCGACCAACTACAAGATTGCGGTCAGCCTCGCAGAAGCGGCGGTGCAGCAGGCCGACGCCAACATGCAGAACGTCGAGCGGGAGGCAAAGCGGCGGCAGGAGTTGACCAGCCTCGCGGTCACGAAGGAAGAAAAACAAACCTATGAAAGCAACGCGGTCGTCTCCCAGGCCCAATATCAACAGGCGGTGGCCAATTTGGACCAGGCCCGGGTCAACCTCGAGCGCACGGAAATCCGCTCTCCGGTCAATGGCTGGGTGACGAACCTCTTGGCGCAGCTCGGCGACTACGCCAATGTCGGGCAGAACGAGATCTCCGTCGTCGACGCCGATTCGTTCTGGGTCGACGGCTATTTCGAGGAGACCAATCTCGAGCCGATCCAGGTGGGCGACCCGGCCAGCATCAAGCTGATGGGCTACAGTCAGATTGTCCGCGGGCATGTCGGCAGCATCGCGCGCGGCATCAACGTCGCGAACGCACAGCCCAACGGGCAAGGTCTCGCCAACGTCAACCCGATCTTCACCTGGGTGCGCCTGGCGCAGCGCATCCCGGTCCGTGTTCATATCGATCAAGTGCCCGAGGGCGTCGTCCTGTCCGCCGGGATGACCGCGACCGTGCAAATCGATCCGCGCCCCCGGCAGCTTGCCAAATGATCCGGCGCGTTGCCGAGCCGCGTCGATCAGTTCAACTTACACCGTCACGCAGCGCGCGATGCACGTTCATCCCGTTGTTTCGGAGCTGATGCCGACGATGCTGGGCGAGCTAAAGCCGCTGTAACGCGCCTTTGCCGGTGCCGCATGCGTGCACCGGGCGCTGAAAGGGAAGATCGAGATGGAAGACCACGACATCAGAGCGGCCCTGGATCGCCACTGGGCCGCCTCCGACGCCAACGACTTCGAGGCGGAGCACCAGATTTACCGAGAGGATGCGGTGCTCGAGTACCCGCAATCGGGCGAGCGCATCCGCGGACGGCGCAACATTCAGGCGTCTCGCTTTGCTCAGCCGAGCAGCAAGCGCTTCACGGTGCGGCGGATACTCGGCGCTGCCGACCTCTGGGTCACTGAATTCGTGCTCACCTACGACGGGCGGCCGTCTTACACGGTGAGCATCATGGAGTTCAGAGACGGGAAGGTGGCCCGCGAGACCCAATACTTCGGCGATCCGTTTGAGCCGGGGCCTTCGCGTGCTCAATGGGTCGAGCGAATGAGCTGAAACCTGGCCGGCATAAGGGTGGCCATCCACCGCTCTCTCGTGCGGAGCTGCCGGTCGATACGGCCTTGCTCGCTCGGTATCTGATCGGCAAGTTACTGGTGCGGGAGGTGGCCGAAGGCGTCGCCAGCGGCCGCATCGTCGAGACCGAGGCGTATGTCGTCGGCGACGCCGCGGGGCACGCCTACCGCGGGATGACGCCGCGCAATCGGTCGCTCTTTCTCGAGCGCGGGCATACCTACGTATACCTCGCCTACGGCAACGCCTACATGCTGAACGTCTCGAGCGAGATAGCCGGGATTGGGGCTGGCGTCCTGATAAGGGCGCTTGAGCCGCGCGACGGCATCCCGATCATGCAGCGAAATCGTCAAATCGAGCGGCTGCGCGACTTGGCGCGAGGACCAGGAAGGCTCACCGCGGCGCTGCGGGTCGATCGTCGGCTCGATGGGCTCGATCTTTGCCGAGAAGGCCCTCTATGGCTCGGACGCGGCGATCACGAACCTGGTGAAATCGGGCGGAGCATCAGGATCGGCATCGCGCGGGATGCGAACCGGCTGCTGCGATTTTATCTTCGGGGCAGTCCGTTCGTCAGCGGTCCAGGATCGCTCAGGGTGTAAGAGGCCGTATAACTGTCGATCTCCTCGCCTCCTGAAAGGGGGTCAGGATTCGAAGCCCCGTCTCTTCCGCTGGCGATCCCGTCTCACGGTTGGCGAAAATTCGGCTACAAGGACAGCTTTGTTGGATAATTGGACTTGGGGGCTGTCGCTTATCGCGCTGACGATTGCTATCCACGCGACAGGCGTAACGTTCATGGTATGCGCACTCCATAGTTTCCGGGTTCGGCTAGAGCACCGCAGCCTTGGTTTACCGCATTTGATCACAATCGTGATAGTGGTGTTCACTGCAATCGGGCTGCTGCTGGCTGTGCTACACGGGGTAGAGGCGGCGTTCTGGGCGGCGGCGTATTTGTGGCTTGGCGCGCTCGATTCGCCTGGGGCTGCAATCCTTTACTCAGTCAACTCGATGGCCACGCGAGGCGCCTCGGGGTTGATGCTGCATCCGCAGTGGCAGATGATGGGCGCGTTGGAGGCAGCCGACGGCATGCTACTGTTCGGTATTAGTACGGCGTTCATTTTCACAGTGATGCTGTTCTACTACCAACACCTTGTGCTTCGGCCCTCGGTGGCCCCGTCAAAGTCAGATAAGCCCTGACCGCCGACCCGCCGACGCGAGAGGACCTGTCCCTCGCGCCCACCCGATCCGTGGGCCGGTCACGTCGCTCCCACCGGACTCGCACCAAAGCCAATAATTTGGTGTCAAATCACAAACCTACCCTTGCCCTCTTCCTTAACACAAAGGGAGAGGGTAGGGTGTGGGTTCTGCTCTCATTGCAAATATTCATTCGCTTTAAGGTTGGGGCAGTCCGGAGGAGCCATGACTACGACGTTTCAGCCAATCGACGAGCTTTGCATCAACACCATCCGGACGCTGTCGATCGACGCGGTCCAGAAAGCGAACTCGGGACATCCGGGGATGCCGTTGGGTGCGGCGCCGATGGCGTACGTCTTGTGGACGCGCCATCTGCGGCACAATCCCACCAACCCAAAATGGCCCGATCGCGATCGTTTTGTGCTGTCCGCCGGGCATGCCAGCATGCTGCTCTACAGCCTGCTGTTCCTCACCGGTTACGACCTTGCGATGGCTGATATACAGCAATTTCGCCGATGGGGCAGCCGTACCCCGGGGCATCCCGAGTATGGCGTGGTGCCAGGTGCGGAAGTTACGACGGGTCCGTTGGGTCAAGGTGTTGGAAACGCGGTGGGATTCGCAATCGCGGAGCGTTGGCTGGCCGCCACCTTCAATCGGTCGGGCCATGAAGTGGTGAATCACTACACGTATGTGATGGCTAGTGACGGCGACATGATGGAAGGTGTCGCGGCGGAGGCCGCCTCGATAGCGGGTCAATTTCGGCTCGGACGATTAATCGTGCTCTACGACGCCAACCAGATAACGCTCTCGGCCAGCGCCGATGTAACTTTCAGCGAAGACGTCGGCGCGCGATTCCAGGCCTATGGATGGCATGTGGAGCATATCGACGGGCAGGATACAGCCGCGGTCGATGCTGCCCTAACCAAGGCAAAGGCGATCGATGACCGGCCGTCGCTGATCGTGGCGCGCACGCATATCGGCTATGGCAGTCCGCATAAGCATGACACTTTTGAGGCGCACGGCGAGCCCTTGGGCGTCGAGGAGGTTCGGTTAACCAAACGCGCGCTGGGATGGCCTGAAGATAAGGTTTTCTACATCCCCGACGAAGCCCTGGCGCAGTTTCGCAAGGCGGTCGAGCAAGGGCGCCAGTTGGAGACTCAATGGAATCGGCGAGTGGACGCGTTGGCCGCCGTCGATCCAGAGGCAGCCGGGAAGTTTCGGCAGGTACTCGCCGGTGAACTGCCGAAAGGATGGGAAGCGGGACTTCCACGCTTCACGCCGGCGGACGGCGCGATGGCGACCCGCGACGCCGGACAGAAAGCTATCACCGCGCTGGCCGATGTCCTACCTAACCTGATTGGCGGCTCGGGCGACCTCGATCCGTCCACGCGCACCGCGCTCAAGGGACACGGCGACTTCGAGAGTCCCCTGTTCAAGCCTCCCGAGGGTGCGCCGCCGACCCAGGGACTGGCAGGCGGTCCGACCGGATATGCCGGGCGGAATATTCATTTCGGTATTCGCGAGCACGCGATGGCCGGGATTGCCACGGGCATGGCCCTGCATGGCGGCGTCCTGCCCTTTGCCGCCACCTTCTTTACGTTTTCCGACTACATGCGGCCAAGCATCAGACTGGCGGCCTTGAGCAAGGCCCACGTCATCTATGTCTGGACCCACGACAGCATCGGATTGGGCGAGGACGGACCTACGCATCAGCCGGTGGAACAACTGGCGAGCCTTCGCGCGCTTCCTGATCTGACGCTGCTGCGCCCGGCGGACGCCAACGAGACCGTGGAGGCGTGGAAGATCGCGGTTGCGCACACCTCGGGGCCGGTAGGACTTGTGCTCACGCGCCAGAGATTACCTATTCTGGACCGCTCAACGCTGGCGCCGGCTTCGGGAGTGGCGAAAGGAGCGTATGTCCTCAGCGACTGCGCTACGGGTTCGCCGACCGTTATCCTGATCGCCACCGGTTCTGAGGTGTCGGTTGCGCTAGAAGCGCACAACCAATTGACGCGCGAAGGAATTGCAAGCCGGGTCGTCTCGATGCCGTCGTGGGATTTGTTTCAGTCGCAACCGCAATCCTACAGGGACACGGTTCTTCCTCCCGGCGTCAAGGCGCGGGTCAGCATCGAGGCAGGCTCCACGCTCGGATGGGAGCGCTACGTGGGCCTCGACGGCGCAATCATCGGGCTGGATCGCTTCGGTGCGTCGGCGCCCGGTGAAATCGTGATGCGTGAGCTGGGCTTCACCCCGGAACACGTCGTCAAAGCTGCCAAATCCCTGATTCGGGGCGACAAACCCGGATAGAACCAGCGGACCGAAATTAATCTCCAGCGACGCTTCCTTCCAATCCGAGCCAGGCTGCAACTAAAGCACGGGGTGCATTTTCTCATCGGCAAGATGCTGGTGCGGGAGATGGCCGAAGGCCTCGCCAGCGGCCGTCAGTCGCCCTCCTCGTCTTGAAAGGGGGTCAGGATCCGAAGCCCCGTTTCCTCCGCCGGGGATCATCCCGTCTCACTGCGAACTGCACGACACCCGACGTTCCCGTCCTCGCCTCCGACCGAGGAGTTTCGACCGTTTCCAGGCATTCGGACCACATCTCTGCACCTCCTAACCAATTGAAATCTATGTATCCAATCTGCTGTGTGAAATTCTTAAATGGCCGTACACTTCGGTTTCCCTAACACAATGGTAACGGCGATATTCATGGGAGATACCGCCATGGCACGTGAATTTGACCAAAGAGGAGAGCAACACGGCCCTCGTTCAGGCTGGCTTCGATCGTTGGAAAAGTCCGACCGGTGGTCCGTTTGCGACGAATTCTGGCGCCGTGTGTCTCCATAGCGTTAGACGCTGACGCTGGACGCATCTAAGCCGACCTTGTCAAGGTGTAAGATCTATGAAAGCACTGGGATATATCTTATGTGGTCGGTCAACTCGCTGAAGGAATGGCACGATTTCTATGTTTTGATAGGAACGGCAGGAGCAACCTTGCTTGCTTTGCTGTTCGTTGCCGTTTCGCTAGGCGCCGGTTATTTGACCGAAGAGCACCAGCTGGCGACGCGAACGTTCATGAGCCCGGTAGTCGTCCATTTCACTAGCGTGTTCTTTGTGTCGGCCGTCGCTTTATTCCCATGGCATCAACCTAAATTCTTCGCAGCGCTGATTGGCGCCACTGCTTTGATCGGTGCAATCATCTCGACCTACATCACGATCCAAGTCGTGCGCACTGACCTGACGAACTATATGGAGGACTATTTAGCCTATGGCTTGTTGCCCGACCTGAGCTATCTCGCGCTGCTCGCAAGCGCCGCGTCGATTTATTCGGAAAAGGACTTCGGGCTGACCGCGCTAGCAGGAGCTCTTTTGCTACTGGCGATCGTTAACATCCGCAACGCCTGGGACCTTACGCCTGGCTCGTCCTCGTCCCCCGCGGGGTCGTACCAGGCGCCGCAGGAGAGCCGAACGACGCCGGGGCGCACAGTCTCGGTCACCGATACGCCGGCGAAGCAGGCCCCGCGCGCGTTGAAAACGCGCACGACTCCGCCATCGCCGATGCCGCGGCTCTGAGCATCGACGGGATTGATCGCCAATGACTCGCGCCCGGCAATCTTGCCGCGCGCGCTGACCGGCCCCGCACCCATCTGGCTGAGCAGGCGGTGCCGCGGTTGGCTGGAAGACAAGGTGCAGGGGCAACGCGGTCGTCTGCCCGCCGCTAAGCCACTCCGCGGGTTCGATCCAAGCCGGATGCGGCGGGCAGTCGTCATAGGCGAACCGGGCAATCTCGTCGGAATAGAGCTCGATCCGCCCTCCGGATTGAATGCGCCCTTGAAAAGAACATATCATGAATCCATATGCCGGGATTGTTTGCCCGGAAGCGCGCCGATGCCGGAAATCGTAAACAATTCCTTCTGCCTCGCTCGTGTCCGCTGCTTTTCCGGCGGGGAATTGGGGCTTATCAACAACTTGCTCCTGATCTCTGTTCCGCGCGTACGCGCGGCAGCATCAAAGCATTTTATGGATTGTTTCGCTGTTATTGGGTCTTTTACAGCGGGAAACAGCGAGGCTTACGCGCTGTTATTTCGCTGATCCGGTATTCGAGAATTGAGGGATTCCGCGGCTTACGGCCAGTCCCCACTGTATTTTCGCTGCAATAACAGCGAAAACAGCGGCGCCGATCCCGCATTCAATCACGCAGCGGAAGAGTGTCTACCGAATGGCGAATATTCCTCCCATACCGATGGGGCGTCACTTCAAGCCAATCGGTGCCGCACGGCCCGATCGGCCCTCGTCCCACCCAACCCCTCGGATGCCTAAAGGAGGTTCACGATGGGCATCGAACAGAAAGTAGCTGTTATTACCGCGCGTCGCAGGGCATCGGCGCGGCCCTCGTCAAGGCGTACCGCGACCGCAACTACCGGGTGGTCGCAACGGCGCGCTCGATCAAGCCGTCGAACGATGACGAAGTCATCGCGGTGCCCGGCGACATCGCCGATCGGAAGACGGCCGAGCGTGCGATTTCCGAAGGCATGGCTCGATTTGGGCGCATCGACACGCTCGTCAACAACGCCGGGATCCGCCGATGCATCCCGTCGAGACCTATGCTCAGCTCGGCGCGCTGCACCCGGTCGGCCATATGGGCGAGATCTCCGACATTGTCGAGGCGATCCTCTACCTCGAAGGGGCCGGCTTCGTGACGGGCGAAATTCTTCACGTCGACGGCGGTCAGAGCGCCGGCCACTGACACCGCGTGGGAGGCGAGGGTAGAGCGCCCTCGCGCCGGGCTCCAACGCAGGGAAGAGCTATGATGCCCTATCCATACTGCCGATATCAGCTGCCACCAGCGCGCGAGCATGGCGGACGATCATCAGGTTTTCGTCGGTCTTTATCACATAAGCGGCGACACGGCTCTGCGACGTGCTGATGTGGGTCTCGTGTCGTTGGTTGGCCGCCTCGTCGATCTCCAGCCCGAGCCAGCTGCACGCCCGGCAGATGGCGCTGCGCACCGGTGCGGCATTCTCGCCGACGCCGGCGGTGAAGACGATCCCGTCGAGGCCGCCAAGCGTCGTCGCGAGCGAACCGATATGGCGGGCGGTGCAATAGCAAAACACCTCGATCGCAAACCGCGCGCGCGGCTCCGCGCTCGCCAGCAGCTCACGGAAATCGGCGGAGATGCCGGAGAGCCCGAGCATGCCGGAGCGGCGGTAGAGGAGGTCGACCAGCGCTTCCGCCGACATTCCTTTCTGCTGGATCAGGTGCAGCACGACGCCGGCGTCGAGCGCGCCGCATCGGGTGCCCATCGGCAGGCCGTCGAGAGCAGTGAAACCCATCGTCGTCGCGATCGAGGTGCGGGCCTTGAGCGCGCAGGCCGAGCAACCATTGCCGAGATGCAGCACCACGACCCGTCCGTCGGCGATCTCCGGCGCGCGCTCCGGCAGCACCGAGGCGATGTATTCGTAGGACAGGCCGTGGAAGCCGTAGCGCCGCACCCCCTCCTCGTAGAGCGCGTAGGGCAGCGCAAAAGCCTGCTCGACCTCGGGTGCGGTGCGGTGGAAAGCGGTGTCGAAGCAGGCGACCTGCGGCAAGTCGGGATTGAGGCTGAGCGCCATCTTGATCGGCGCCAGGTTGTGCGGCTCGTGCAAGGGTGCCAGCGGCACCAACGCCTCCAGCTCGGCCAGTAATTCCGATGTGACCCGAGCCGGTCGGGAATAATGCAGGCCGCCGTGGACGACCCGGTGGCCGAGGGCCGCGAGGCGCCGCGCGCCAAGCCTCTCTCTCGCCCACGGCAACACCGCCGGCAAGACCTCGCTTGGCGTCGAGGGCGGCGCCGCGCCGAGATCCGGCGGCGGGATCGTCTCGCCGTCGGGCCCCGTGGCGCTCGCCGAGGGAGGTGCCCCCAAGCCATCCACCTGGCCGGTCAGAAGCCGCCTTTCGCCCTCGTAAAAACTGAATTTGAGCGATGAGGAACCGGCGTTGATCACGCCGATCAGTGGCTCGCTGGCTGCCGCTGTCATTCCAACGCCTCACCCGAGGATATGGTAACCGCCGTCGATATAGATCGTGTCGCAATGGCGACCAAGACGCGCTGGCGGCCCGCCACGGTGACTGGCTTTTTCGCCACGGCGAAACCGCCTGCGATCCGTCGCAGCTCAGAAGATTTCCGGAATGGTTCTGAACGGGTAGTCGGTTTCCTTGTAGTCGCCGCGGTCCTGCCGTTTCGGCAGCTCGACCTTCGACCGCCTTATCTCCTCGTAGGGGATTTTGCTGAGGATGTGGGTCAGCGCGTTCAGCCTTGCCCGGCGCTTGTTGTCGGAACGAACGACATACCACGGCGCCCACGAGGTGTCGGTAGCGAGAAACATCTCGTCACGTGCCTTCGAATACTCGTACCAGCGCGAATACGACTTGAGATCCATGTCGGACAGCTTCCAGACCTTGCGCCCGTCATCGATGCGCGCCTCCAGCCGCCTCGTCTGCTCGTCGGGACTGACCTCGAGCCAGTATTTCAACAGAATGATCCCGTCTTCGACGATGGCCTTCTCGACCCCGGGAATCATCTCCAGAAAGCGCTTGGCCTGGTCCTCGGTGCAGAACCCCATCACCCGCTCGACGCCGGCCCGGTTGTACCAGCTGCGGTCGAAGATCACGACCTCCCCGGCCGCCGGGAGATGAGGAATGTAACGCTGGGCGTACATCTGCGACTTCTCGCGCTCGGTCGGTGCCGGAAGAGCGACCACCCGGAAGATGCGCGGGCTCACGCGTTCGGTCATAGCCTTGATCGTGCCGCCCTTGCCGGCCCCGTCGCGGCCTTCGAAGACGATGCAGACCTTCAGCCCCTTCTGCACCACCCATTGCTGGAGCTTGACAAACTCGACGTGCAGGCGGGCGAGTTGCCGCTCGTACTCTTTCCGTTTCAGCTTTCCGTCGGCTGCAAGATCTCCGTTCTTCTCGTCGGACATCGGTTCCGCTCGTCGAATTTCGCTGCTAACCCATCTGCACATTAACACCGGTTCGAAATGCGGGCGATGATCGGGATCGGGGTTCTGCGACCGCTATGCCGCCGGCTTCATCACCTCCGCGGCGGGATGACGGGAGACGGCGGCTCGCCACGCCTGGACCAGGGTGAACAGGATCGCAATCGGGGTCACCCACGGCGTGACCGCCAACCCGCACGTCAAAACGCTCGGCGCGCGTCGTGCTACTTCCACGTAAGGAAGAAGCCGATGTCGTCTGGCATTCCCCCGGGGTAGTCGGGCACTTCGGCCTTGCCCTCGTGAAAACTGAATTTGAGCGATGAGGAGCCGGCGTTGATCACGCCGATCAGTGGCTCGGTAGCTGCGTTCGTCATGTCGTATGAACCTCACGGTGCCAGGCCCGAACCCCGTCATTCCCTCTCGTCGCAAGACTGGATGAACATCATCGCCTACTTCTTCCGATTTGCATGTCATACCCATCTTCGGTTATTGCGGGAGCGGTGAAGGCGCAGTTGAAACCTGCGGCGCCGGCGTCCAACCAGAGAGGACACAAGCAATGAAACGCCTGACCGTCGTCTGCATAGGTGCTCTCTTGACGTTATCGGCGGCGCCAAACGCTTTTGGGTGGGGAGCGGTGACAGGACCCCGCGGCGGCGCCGCCTATCGCGGTCCGATGGGCGGGGCCGCCGTCCGCGGTCCATATGGCGGCGCTGCCGTCCGCGGTCCCTACGGTGGCGCCGCCGCTCGCGGTCCCTATGGTGGAACTGCTGTCCGCGGTCCCGTCTACGGCGGCGGCGCCGTGTATCGCGGTCCTGTTTATGGCGGCACCGTGTATCGCCCGGGTGTCGGCTACGGCGTCGCGGCAGGTGTCGCGGTTGGTGCGGCGGCCGGTGCCGCAGCGGCCTCGACCTACTGCTATTCACCGCCCTACTGCTATCCGCCACCCTATTACCAGCCGCCCGCCTGGTAAGTAGCCGCGCCGCCCTCATGATGCACAGCTCGGGTACGCGCCCGACGGCAGGGAGCAAGACGCAATGGCCGATCCCACCGGCACACAGCGCATTCACGGCTATTGCGGGCTCTGCATCGCCCGATGCGGTGCGGTCGCGGTCGTCGAAGACGGCCGCTTCATCCGCCTCGAGCCCGATCCCGCGCACCCGACCGGCCAGGCGCTCTGCGCCAAAGGCCGCGCCGCCCCAGAGCTCGTCTATCATTCGGAGCGGCTAACCCACCCGCTCCGCCGCACCCGCCCGAAGGGCGATCCCGATCCCGGCTGGGAACGGATCGGTTGGGACGAGGCGCTGAACCTGACGGCCGCCGCAATGCGCCGGACCGCCGAGCGGTACGGGCCGGAGGCGGTCGCCTTCACCCTCTCTTCCCCCTCCACCACCGCGATCGGAGATTCCAACGGTTTCGTCCGGCGGTTGATGAATGCCTTTGGCACACCCAACTCGAGCTTCACCCTCGACATCTGCGGTTGGGGGCGCGCCTTCGCCACCCGCTACACTTACGGCGTCGGCAGCGTCGGCACCGGCAGCGGCGGTGGTGCAATGCCGGACATTGCCAACAGCGGCGTTCTGATCCTGTGGGGGTACAACCCCAGCCACACCCGCCTCACCCATGCAACCGCCGTCGTCGAGGCGCTGAAGCGCGGCATGCGGCTGATCGTGATCGATCCGCGCCATGCGGGCCTTGCCAACAAGGCCGATCTATGGCTCAGGGTACGGCCCGGCACTGACGGCGCGCTCGCGCTCGGCCTCGCCAATTTGATGATCGAGCGCGGCTGGTACGACCGCGACTTCATCCGCAGGTGGAGCAATGGGCCGCTGCTGGTGCGAGCTGACACCGGCCGGCTGCTGACCGACCGCGACCTTACGCCGAGCGGCGATGAACGCCGCATCCTTGCCTGGGACACTGCGGCGGCGCGGCTGGTGCCTTACGACACCGCTGCCGGCCGTTACGACGACGACCATGCGACGCTCGCCCTGGAGGGGGAGTACTCCGTCGCCACGCCGGAGGGCGAGGTGATCTGTCACCCGGTCTTTGAACTCTACGCGCGGCTCTGCCGACGCTACCCGCCTGAGACCGTCGAGGCGATCTGCTGGATCCCGCGCGCCCAGATCGAGGATGCCGCCCGGCTTATCTGGGATGCCCGCCCGGTGTCCTATTACGCGTGGAGCGGCCACGAGCAGCACGCCAACGTCACGCAGACCGCGCGGGCGATGTCGCTGCTCTATGCGCTGACCGGCTGCTTTGACCTGCCAGGTGGCAATGTGCTGCTCCCGGTGCCGCCGTCTGTGTCGATTACCGGTGAAGAGCTGCCGGCGGCGCAACATATGGCTCCAACCCTGGGGCTCGCCGGGCGCCCGCTCGGACCGGCGCGATGGAATCACGTGACGACCCGCGATCTCTACCGGGCGATCCTGGAGGGAGAACCACACCCCGTACGCGCCCTGATCGGCTTCGGTGCGAACATTCTGCTGGCCCATGCCGACGGCGGTCATGGACGGGAGGCGCTCGCCGCTTTGGATTTCTACGCCCATGCTGACCTGTTCATGAACCCGACCGCCGAACTCGCCGATTTGGTGTTGCCGGTTGCATCGGCCTTCGAACGCGAGGCATTGAAGATCGGCTTCGAGATCAGCGAGGAGGCACAGTCATGGATCCAGTTCCGCCCGGCCGTCGTGCCGCCGCCGGGCGAAGCCCGCCCGGATACCGACATCGTCTTTGATCTCGCCACGCGGCTCGGTCTCGCCTCGCAGTTCTGGGATGGCGACATCGATGCCGGCTACCGCCACCAGCTCGCCCCGACCGGCGTTACGCTCGAAGAGTTGCGTGCGGCCCCCGGCGGCGTACGGGTGCCCTTACAAACGCGCCACGCCAAACATGCCGAAATGGACGCGAGCGGAACGCCGCGCGGCTTCGCCACGCCGTCGCGCAAGGTCGAACTCTATTCGCAGACCTTCCTCGATCACGGCTACGCGCCGTTGCCCGATTTCCAAGAGCCACAGATCGGCCCGACAGCGCGCCCCGATCTCGCCTCGCGCTTTCCGCTTATCCTGACCAGCGCGAAGCCGACACTGTTCTGCCAAACCCAGCATCGGGCGCTGCCCAGCCTGCGCAAGCGCGCCCTGCACCCGGAAGTGGAGCTTCATCCCGCGGCAGCGCAGGCGCGCGGCGTGGCCAATGGCGACTGGGTGTCGATCGAGACCCCGGAGGGGAGCGTGCGCGCCCGCGTCCGGCTCAACGACAGCCTCGACCCGCGCGTCGCGGTCGGCGAGCACGGCTGGTGGCAGGCCTGCCCGGAGATCGGTGCGCCCGGCTATGACCCGTTCGGCCCGCAGGGCGCCAATCTCAACTTGCTGATCGGCACCGCTGCGCTCGATCCCGTCAGCGGCACGGCGTCGCACCGCTCCTATCTGTGCGAGATCCGGCGGGCCGCCTGAACGCGCCACTCGCGACAAGGAAATCGGCATGAAGAGCTTCGCAGGGAAGATTGCTGTCATCACCGGTGGCGGCTCGGGCATGGGGCGCGAGCTGGCGCTTCAACTCGCGGCGATGGGCTGCGACGTCGCGATCTGCGATGTCTTTCCTGAAGGCATGGCCGAAACCAGGCGGCTTTGTCTGGAGCGGGCGCCACAGGGTACGCGGGTCGCGACATTCGTGGCCGACGTATCGGTCGAGGATCAGGTGCTCGCCTTCGCCCAAGGCGTAAGGCGCGACCTCGAGACGGACCATATCCATTTTCTGTTCAACAATGCCGGCATCGGCGGAGGCGGCGGATTTGTCGATGGCGACCGGGCCGAATGGGAAAGAACGTTCGGCGTCTGCTGGTACGGTGTCTACTACTGCACGCGCGCCTTTCTGCCGTTGCTGCGCAATGCCGATGAGGGTCACATCGTCAATACCAGCAGCGTCAACGGCTTCTGGGCCTCGGTGGGACGGGATCGGCCGCATACCGCCTATTGCGCGGCAAAATTTGCGGTGAAGGGTTTTAGCGAAGCGCTGCTGACCGACCTAGCGCTGAATGCGCCACACATCAAGTGCTCGGTGGTCATGCCGGGCCATATCGGCACCGACATCCCGACGAATTCGCGCAAAATTCTAAAGGGCAGCGAAGAGGCGATCGACATTCCCGCGGCGCGAAAAAGGTTTGCGGTGCAGGGTGTCGACGTCGCCGGCTATTCTGACGATCAGATCCGGGCTCGGGTGCTGGAATTGGAAAGGCGGTTCCGTGAGGGTGCCCCGACGAGTGCCGCCGAGGCGGCTAGGATCATCCTCGATGGCGTGAAGGCGGAGAGGTGGCGCATCCTCGTCGGTAAGGATGCCGAGTTTCTCGACGAACGGGTGCGTGCGGCACCCGAGGCGGCCTACAGTCCCGAGTTCCTTGAGGCGTTTCGTCGGGACGGCGGCTGGCGACTTTAGCTTTGCCGCAGCGGCCCGGAGGCGAAAATGAGCTTTGCGCTGACCACGGAGCAGCAGGAAATCCGGAACGCCGTCGCGCGGCTCTGCGAGCGCTTCGACGACGAATACTGGTTGAAGAAAGACGAAGCGGGGGGCTTCCCGCACGAGTTTCACCAGGCAATGGCTGAGGCCGGCTGGCTCGGCATCGCGATGCCCGAAGCCTATGGCGGCAGCGGGCTCGGCATCACCGAGGCGGCGATCCTGATGCAAGCCGTCGCCCAATCGGGCGCCGGGTTCAGCGGCGCCTCGGCGATCCACATGAACATTTTCGGGCTGCACCCGGTCGTCGTCTTCGGCACCGACGAGCAGAAGCAGCGTTTTCTGCCGCCGCTGATCGCCGGCCGGGAGAAGACCTGCTTCGCCGTGACCGAGCCCGATGCCGGCCTCGACACGACGCGGCTCAAGACGCGGGCGGTGCGCCGGGGCGATCACTATGTGCTCTCGGGCCGCAAGATCTGGATCTCGACCGCCCAGGTCGCCGAGAAGATGCTGATCCTGGCGCGCACCACCCCGATCGAAGAGGTCGCACGGCCCTCCTTGGGGATGACATTGTTCTACACAGATCTCGACCGCGAGGCCGTCGAGGTGCGCGAGATCCCGAAGATGGGCCGCAAGGCAGTCGACTCGAACCTGTTGTTCATCGACGGGCTAAAGGTGCCGGTCGCGGACCGCATCGGCGAAGAGGGCAAAGGCTTTCAGTACATCCTGCACGGGATGAACCCCGAGCGCATCCTGATCGGCGCGGAGGCGGTCGGTCTCGGCCGCGCGGCACTCGACCGCGCCGCCCGTTATGCCGGCGAGCGGGTCGTTTTCGGCCGCCCGATCGGCCAGAACCAGGCGATCCAGCACCCTCTCGCCGAGCGCTGGATCGAGCTCGAGGCGGCCGAGTTGATGGTGCTGCGCGCCGCCGCCGCTTATGATTGCGGGGAGGAGGCCGGCGCCTATGCCAACGCCGCCAAATTCTGCGCGGCCGAGGCCGGTTTTCGCGCCTGCGAGACCGCGGTCATGACCCATGGCGGCATG
>CAWCKT010000009.1:0-151035 GCA_963796155.1 uncultured Alphaproteobacteria bacterium
CGCCCTGTCGCGGTCGCTTGCCGCGGCGGAGGAGCGCTTGGGTCCGGCGCATCCCGACTTGTTAGCTATTCTCGGACCTCTCGCGCGGTTGCGCTTTCGCGATGCCGAGATCGCCGAAGCTACAGCCTTGCGGCGCCGATCGCTCAAGATCGCGATCGACGCCTTCGACAATGGTTCGGTGCCGGCAGCCGAGGCGATGGTGGCGCTCGCCTCGCTTTACATTGAGCTGCGGCGCTATCTCGATGCCGAGCCGCTGCTGATTGCGGCGGGCGACATCCTGTCCACCCGGCTCGGAACCGGGGATCGGGCGATGGCACCGCTGCTCTCCGGTTTGGCGCGCATCGCGCTGGCCCGCGGAGACAAGAGCCGCGCCCGCAAATGGGCCGAACAAGCGGTCGCGATCGACGAGAAGAATGCATCGGAAGAGCGCAGCGGGCCGCTGCGCACCCTGGGCGCCGTACTCGCCGCCGAGGAGGAGTTCGCAGCGAGCGAGCGGGTTCTCCGGCAGGCCCTCGCCCTCGATCGCGAAGGCAAGGACGAAGCCGCAACGGCACGCACCCTGTCGCAGCTCGCCGAAAGCTGTCTGCGGCAAAAGCACTTCACTGCAGCCCTGCCGCTGATCGAGGAGGCGCTGGTGATCGATCAGGGCCTCCTCGGTGCGACGCACCCCTTCATCGCCGACGATCTCTACGATCTCGGCCTGGTTTATCTGGAGACTGGACGGCCGGCCGATGCGGCAAGGGTATTCAAGGCCGCGATCGATTTGCTCGACCGCGGCATCGGCCGCACGACGCCGCGCGTAGGCTATATCGAGCTTGGCCTCGCCCGCGCCGAACACGAACAAGGCCGCGAAGAGAAGGCCGAGACTCTGTTCGCCGAGGCGCGGCAGCTCCTCAACGCCGCCGAGGAAGAGGAGCGGGAGCGCGAGCGGGAAGTTTAGCAAGGCGCCGTCACCGCCGATCTGATCGGCGAGGGTGCTGTTCGGCATCGTCGATGATCTCCACCGGTCGCCTCCTCGTCAAAGCCGCGTCACTATGCTCTGGTGCTGTGCAACCTCCATTGGCTTTGTCGCTCGTCGCGAGTATCAGTCCGACGATGGCTCCTGGAGGCTGCCGATGGCCGATCACGAAGCCCGGACGTTCATGGGCATTCGCCCGATGAGCGTCCTGGTGCGCCGCGAGGAGCGCCCGGAAGGGGGCTGCCTCGCACATCTGACGATCGACAACGCCGGCAAGCTGAACAGCCTCAACCGCGCGCTGATGAGCGAGATCGTCGAGACCGTCGGCGAGCTCGCCGCGGACCCGCGGCTGCGGCTGGCGGTACTGAGCGGCGCCGGCGGGCGCGCGTTTGTCGGCGGCGCCGACATCGGTGAAATCGCGGCGCTCGACCACGAGACCGCGCGCAGCTTCATCACCCTCGTGCATCAATGCTGTGACGCGTTCCGCCGCCTCCCCGTCCCGGTCATCGCCCGTATTGACGGCTATGCCCTCGGCGCCGGACTCGAGCTCGCCTGTTCCTGCGATCTCAGGGTCGCCAGCGACCGCTCGGTGTTCGGCATGCCCGAGGTCAGGATCGGCATTCCGTCGGTCGTCGAGGCGGCATTGTTGCCAAAGCTAGTCGGTCAAGGTCGCGCCCGCCGACTGCTGCTGACCGGCGAGACGATCGGCGCCGACGAAGCGCTCGCCTGGGGGCTACTCGACGCGGTCGTACCGGCCGACGGGCTCGACGATGCGGTCGAGCGCCTGGTCCGACCCATCCTCGCCGCCGGCCCCCGGGCGATCCGCCTGCAGAAATCGCTGATCCTCGACTGGGAGGAATTGCCGACCAGAGCCGCGGTAGACCGCGGGATCGAAAGCTTCGTCAGCGCCTTCGACACCGACGAGCCGGCGCGGATGGCGGGTGCGATGCTCGCCGCGCTGCGTTCCCGCCGCCGATCGACCCGGGGATGATGAACGCCAAACGCCGCCGCAGACCCCGGCACCTCGCCGAAGCCTCGGACGATACGCCGCACTATCACGGGCACCGCGAAAGGCTGCGCCAGCGCCTGATCGCGGCCGGCGCGGACAATCTGCCCGATTACGAACTCGTCGAGGTGATCCTCTTCGCCAGCAACCCGCGCGGCGATGTCAAGCCACTGGCCAAGGATCTGCTCGAGCGTTTCGGTGGTTTTGCGGCGCTTCTGAGCGCCGAGCCCGAGGCGCTCGCCGGCGCCGGACTCGGCCTCGCCGGGATCGCCGCGCTCAAAGCGGCGCGCGAGGCAGCCCTCCGGCTGATGCGGTCGGAGCTGCATGAGCGCCCGGTGGTCGGCTCGTGGGACAGGCTGATCGACTACTGCACCGCGCATATCGCGCACGGCAAGGTCGAGGAGTTCCACATCCTCTTCCTCGACCGCAAGAACGTGCTGATCAAGCACGAGCGGCAGCAGCGCGGGACCATCGATCACACTCCGGTCTACCCGCGCGAGGTGGTCAAGCGGGCGCTCGAGCTCGAAGCCTCGGCGCTGATCCTGGTGCACAATCATCCCTCGGGCGACCCGACACCCTCAAAGGCGGACATCGCCGTCACCAAGGACATCGTCAAGGCCGCCCAACCGCTCGGCGTGACGGTGCACGACCACCTGATCATCGGCCGCGGCCGGCACACGAGCCTGCGCGACCTCGGGCTGCTGTGAGCCGACCCGAGGGGTTGCGGATGAACGCGTGCCCGGTCTGCCGGGCCTGATAAAACCTCCAAGTTTCCCTGACAGCAGGGAAAAAACGCGTCCCAGCGCCCGAAAACCAATTCCTCCGCGAGCCAAAACCATTGCGTGGCAAGAGGTTAGCCATATCCGAGCGGATGTGCCGGCAGCGGAATTTCTGAGCCGCTTTCGGGCGGGAAAACGGGGCCGGCAGCGAATTGGCAGCGGAATTGGCCACATGGCTCGCCATTGTAGTAGCACGACAGCGCATCCTCGCAATTAATAATATATTATTATATATAATCGCAAGGACGACCCTCGTCAAGCCTGTGCCAACGCTCTGCTCGGCCGTGTCGGCCGTTTCGTGAAGGGGAGGCGCTCACCGGTGCCGATCTCGCGGGCAACGAGCTCACCGAGCGCTTCGTCGAGGCGCCAGAAGTGGTCGGGCCCCGGCGGCACGTAGCGCGCGACCTCTCGTACCATCATCAATCGAGCACTGCGGTTCCAGCGCGGTTGCAAACTTGTTGGGCCACATCGCCGCTCGAGAATGTCTTCGTCTCGACATCGGTCGTGCCGGTGGCGGTCACCAGGGTTTTGCCGTCCGGCGACAGGAAACCATAGCCCGACAGAACGTCTTGCGTGGCGGTTTGGCCGGCGAATGGCCCCGTCTTGTACGTCTCGAGATAGCTGCCGGGAACGAGCGTAAAGGCGATAATGCCGCTGGCGGCCACCTTGTAGGTAAATGAATATTGGAAATCCCCCGCGGATGCGCTCGAATCCTGCGCGATAAAGGTCCCGGGCGGCACGGGAGCGAAAGAACTTGTGAAGATCCCTGTGACGGTTCCGGTGCCGCCGGCGCTGAACACCGAATACCCGGCGGCGCCGGTTGCGTACACGACGGAGGGGGCAAACGCCGGCTCGAAAGAACTGTTGAACGCGCCTGTTTCGAGACAGTCGATCTTGGTCGTGAACACGAAAGTTCCGGTGATCTGCGCCGCGGCCGGGCGGCCACCGGCGGAGGCGAGAACCAGCACGGCGAGCGCCGACAGCAGTGGCAATGATCTCCCGGTCATGACGATCCCCATCAATCGAGCACCGCGGTCCCGGAGCGGTCGCAAACCTGTTGGCGCACATCTCCGTTCGAGTATGTCCTGGTCTCGACCTGGGTCGTGCCGGTGACCGTCACCTCGGTCTTGCCGTCCGGCGACAGGAAACCATACCCCGACAGGACGTCTTGCGTGACCGTTTGGCCGGCGCGCGGCCCCGTCTTGTACGTCTCGAGATAGCTGCCGGGAACCAGCGTGGAGGCAATGATGCCGCTGCCGTTCACCGTGTAAGTGAATGAATATTGAAAATCCGCTGCGGATGCGCTGGAGCTCTGCGCGGTAAAGGTCGAGCCGGGCGGCACGGGAGCGCTATAACCCGTGGAGATCCCGGTCACCGTTCCGGTGCCGCCGGCGTTGAACACCCGATACCCGGCGGAGGAACTCGCCGACACGAAGGACGGGGCGCTCACCGGCTCGAAGGAACTGTTGAACCCGCTCTCGGTTACGATACAGTTGATCTTGGTGCTGAAGACGAAGGTTCCGGTGATCTGCGCCGCGGCCGGGCGGGCACAGGCAAACGCGAGAACCAGCACCGCGAGCGCCGGCAATGGCAACGATCTCCCAGTCACGACAATCCCCTTCAAGCGTGTTCAAGGTCCGCAAGTATATTCGGATCGGCAGCGATAAGCAACCTAAAGACTTTCCACCGTTAACCTTACATTAATTGCGGTTGCGTTTTGGCAGGGACGACCGGGGACCGCCATCCGGCGCAACTCCTCGATGGCCCGCCGGAGCGTCGGGTTCACATGTCATCACCCGGTCCGGCGGCGGCGCGCCGCCGCCAGGCGCGCGAGGTAGGGCCGGAGGTATTGCCCGGTGTAGCTTTCCTCGCTCGAGGCGATATCCTCCGGGGTGCCGGTGGTGACGATGTGCCCGCCGGCGTCGCCGCCTTCGGGGCCGAGATCGATGATCCAGTCCGCGGTCTTGATGACTTCGAGATTGTGCTCGATGACGAGCACCGTGTTGCCGGTCTCGACCAGCGCATGCAGCACTTCGAGGAGCTTGCGCACATCGTCGAAATGCAGGCCTGTCGTCGGCTCGATGACCGGCAAGATCAGCCTGCGCCGCCTAGTGCTGCCGGACGGCGGCATTAAGGAGAAGGTCGTCGCCGCCGCGCGCGCCGGCCTTACGACGGACGTCCTGCCAGCGCGCAACCGCAAGCATTACGAGGAAATTCCCGAGGCGGCCCGCAACGCGCTGCGGTTCCTATCGGCCGAGCGGGTCGAGGATGTCATCGGGGCCGCACTCGGGCCTGTGGCGCAGCCGAGCCCGGCCGCGGCGGCCTGACGACGCGGCTGAACGCGCACGGAAACAACGAAATACAATGAAAATCGCGGTTTTTCGCTCCGAATCGGCGGCGCAGGTGGGTAAGGACGCCTGTTATCTCAGTCGCTTACGCTGCAAATTCGTTACTAGGCGGATCAATGGAATTTTTACGCCGAACAACGAATTGGCCGCCATAGCAGGGAATAACAACCGAAATCGCGCGACACGAAAATACCGCGCAATCGCGGCCCAAGAAGCTATGCCGGACGTGTCGGGATGTTGTCGGGGCTGCCGCTGCCAACGCCGTCGCGACCTTGTCGGGGCGGGTAAAACGACTCGTTCGCCAGCCAGACCTCGATCACGTGGAACGGCGCGCGGTTGCAGCGAAAGCATGCCTTGAAAGTGCGGATCCAAAGGCAAACGTTCCAACCTCTCAGCCCTGAGTTCCCACTTCCGGAGCTAAGGTGGGGGCACACAGGGCCAGATTGCGGCCGGCAACGCCGGGTCCGATCCGGGGCTCGTCGGCGCGAAGACCACGAGGTGGGTGCCTGCCTGCAGATCGTGGAACCTGGTCTGGAGATAGCCGACCACGAAGACGTGCCCCGTCCTTCCGAGCCGGCGGGCGAGCCGCACCGTGTAGTAGTCGCTGCCGGCGCCGATATCGGCGACGGCGAGCGCGGGCTTGACGCCGAGCAGGTTCATCACGCGCTCGGCTTCGCCCGCCGGGTCGCGCGAGGCCTCGTCATGCCAGATATCGGTGACGATCCCCGCCACTGGCCGGCCCGGCGCCGGAAACGCCTTGGCCGACGCCCCCGGGCGGCGCCAATCCCTCCGCGTGATCCGCCGCAAGAAGCCGCGCCGGCAACAGGACCGCGAGCAAGATCAGCGTCAGCCGCAACATCGCTCTATTCGGCGGCAGCGCGTTTCTGCAGCGCTTCGAGCCACCGTCGCAACGCGGCAGCGTGACGGGAAAGACGCTCGTCGATATCCGCCCCTATCTGACCGCGGTACATGTGCACCGCGAGGTTGCGATCACGCCCAATCATCATGGCGGCCTCGGCATCTTCGTCAGAGAGCCAGCCGAGCCGGCGTGCAGAGCGGATCGAGGTGTTTGGGGAGGCGACCTCGGTGTCTTCACGTTCTGCGAGAAGCTGTTGACAGGCTTTCCACACGGCCTCGAAGGTATAGATCAGCCTAAGGATGGCGCTGTCGCGTTCCATCAGCGAACGCGGCTCCCTCCCGACGACCTCGTCCAGGGTAGCGAGCGCCGCCTCGGCCTCTGCAAGCCGGGTCGCTAATCGCGCCACTTGATACCCTCGCGACGTACTTCCTCTGCCAAGGCAGGATCGGCGGCCCGAAGGTCGACCAGGTCGACATCGTACGGGATGGTGCTCTCCTCGAAGTCGGCTGCGAGTTCGGCGAAGAAGCCAGACGGAAGCTGGTCGTGCGGCAGGATCGCTATATCGATGTCGCTGTGCTGCCGCGCCTCGCCCCGGGCGCACGAGCCGAACAGCCACACTTCGGCAGCCCGTTCGCCGAGGGTCTCGAACACCACCCGCCGCAACTCCTCGATCGCTCGTTCACGCACCTTGTTCATTAGTCCTTGGTCAGCAATTTCCAGAAACGTCCACCGTTATCCGTTTCAGCCCATCTGAGCGCAACCTCGTGGATTCAAGGGCGTCGTTGAGGTCGGTTGCCGTCCATGCACCGTACCAAATCCCGACTTCATCCCGATCCCAGGCCTCTCGTGTCCGATCCCAATCGTTTTGAACTTTGACTCGAATGCGCCAACACTTTGACAAGGGATTACTCGTCGCAGATATCAACCCGTCACCCCACTCGGCGGCGGCGCGCCGCTGCCCGGCGCGCGAGGTAGGGGCGGAGGTATTGCCCGGTGTAGCTCGCCTCGCTCGAGGCGATGTCTTCGGGGGTGCCGGTGGCGACGATGTGGCCGCCGGCGTCGCCACCTTCGGGGCCGAGATCGATGATCCAGTCGGCCGTTTTGATCACTTCGAGATTGTGCTCGATGACCAGCACCGTGTTGCCGGTCTCGACCAGCGCGTGCAGCACTTCGAGGAGCTTGCGGACATCGTCGAAGTGCAGCCCGGTCGTCGGCTCGTCGAGGATGTAGAGGGTGCGCCCGGTGGCGCGCCGCGACAATTCCTTGGCGAGTTTGACGCGCTGCGCCTCGCCGCCCGACAAGGTCGTTGCCGGCTGGCCGATATGGATGTAGCCGAGCCCGACCTGTTGCAGGGTCAAGAGCTTGTCGCGGATCGACGGCACCGCGCGGAAGAAATCGGCACCCTCGTCGACGGTCATGTCGAGCACGTCGGCGATGCTCTTACTGCGGAACAATACCTCCAAGGTCTCGCGGTTGTAGCGCCGCCCCTTGCAGACGTCGCACTGGACATAGACGTCCGGCAGGAAATGCATCTCGATCTTGATGACGCCGTCGCCCTGGCAGGCCTCGCAGCGCCCGCCCTTGACGTTGAACGAGAAGCGGCCGGGCAGATAGCCGCGCGACTTCGCCTCGGGGAGCCCGGCGAACCAGTCGCGGATCGGCGTGAAGCAGCCGGTATAGGTCGCCGGGTTCGAGCGCGGGGTGCGGCCGATCGGCGACTGGTCGATGTCGACGATCTTGTCGAGAAACTCGACGCCGTCGAGCCCGCCATGGGGGGCGGCCTGCTCGCGCGCGTTGTTGAGCCTTTTGGCGAGCGCCTTGTACAGGGTCTCGACGATCAGGGTGGACTTGCCGCCGCCCGAGACCCCGGTCACGCAGCAGAAGGTGCCGAGCGGGATCTCGGCGGTGATCCCCTTCAGATTGTTGCCACGTGCGTCGACCACCGAGAGGATCTGCCCCGGATGGCCGATGCGGCGGATCAGAGGTATCGGGATCTGGCGTTTCCCGGTCAGGTACTGCCCGGTGATGCTGTCGCCACTCGCCATGATCGCTTCGGGGGCGCCCTCGGCGACCAGATGCCCGCCATGAACGCCCGCACCCGGCCCCATGTCGATGACCCAATCGGCGGTGCGGATCGCCTCCTCGTCGTGCTCGACGACGATGACCGTGTTTCCGAGATCGCGCAGCCGCTTCAAAGTCGCGAGCAGGCGCCCGTTGTCGCGCTGGTGCAGCCCGATTGAGGGCTCGTCGAGGACATAAAGCACCCCAGTCAGCCCCGAGCCGATCTGCGAGGCCAGCCGGATGCGCTGGCTCTCGCCGCCCGAGAGCGTGCCCGAGGCCCGCGACAGGGTCAGGTATTCAAGCCCGACATTCTTCAGAAAGCCGAGGCGCTCGTTGATCTCCTTCAGGATGCGCTGGGCGATCTCGCGCTGGCTCGGGGTCAGCTGCGCGTCGATCCCGGAAAACCAGACGCCGGCCTCGGCGATCGACAGGGCCGCGACCTGGCTGATGTGGCGGCCGGCGATCTTGACCGCGAGCGCCTCGGGCTTGAGCCGGTCGCCGTTGCACACCTCGCAGGTCTTCGCACTCTGATAGCGGCCGAGCTCCTCCTTGACCCAGGCGCTGTCGGTCTCGCGAAAGCGCCGCTCCATATTCGGCAACACGCCTTCGAACGGCCGCTCGGTCGTGTATTTCCGCAGCCCGTCGTCATAGGTCATCTTGATCGGCTCGCCGGCCGAGCCGGAGAGGATCGTGCGCCGCATCTTTTCCGGCAGGTCGTGCCAGGGCGTGTGCATGCTTTGGCGGAAGTGCCGCGCGATGCTCTCCAAGGTCTGCGTGTAGTATTGCGAGGATGAATGCGACCATGGGCTGACGGCACCCTCGGCGAGGCTGCGCTTCGTTTCGTGCACGACGAGGTCGGGGTCGAAATAGAGCTTGGTGCCGAGCCCGTCGCAGGCCGGGCAGGCCCCGAACGGGTTGTTGAAAGAGAAGAGCCGCGGCTCGATCTCGGGGATCGTGAAGCCTGAAACCGGGCAGGCGAATTTCGCCGAGAAGATGGTTTGTTCGCCGGTATCGGCGTTTTCGGTGATCGCGATCCCGTCGGCCAATTCGAGTGCGGTCTCGAACGAATCGGCGAGCCGGTTGCCGAGATCGCCGTCGATGATGATGCGATCGACGACGATTTCGATGTCGTGTTTGAGGTTCTTGTTGAGCGGGCGAACCTCGTCGAGTTCCATCATCTTGCCGTCGATCTTGACCCGTTGAAAGCCGCGCTTCTGCAGGTCGGCGAGCTCCTTGCGGTACTCCCCCTTGCGGCCGCGGGCGATCGGGGCGAGCAGGTAGAGCCGGGTGCGCTGCGGCATCGCCAGCACGCGGTCGACCATCTGCGAGACCGTCTGGCTGACGATCGGCAATCCGGTCGCCGGCGAGTACGGCACGCCGACCCGCGCCCACAACAGACGCATGTAGTCGTAGATCTCGGTCACCGTGCCGACCGTCGAGCGCGGGTTGCGCGAGGTCGTCTTCTGCTCGATCGAGATCGCCGGCGACAGGCCCTCGATCAATTCGACCTCGGGCTTCTGCATCAGCTCGAGGAACTGCCGGGCGTATGCCGACAAGCTCTCGACGTAGCGGCGTTGGCCCTCGGCATAGATCGTGTCGAAGGCGAGCGAGGACTTGCCCGAGCCCGACAGCCCGGTGATCACCACCAGGCTGTCGCGCGGCAGGTCGACGTCGATGTTCTTGAGATTGTGCTCCCGCGCACCGCGGATCCGGATCTGCTGCTGCATGGCAACGAACTTAGCGCGGGCGCAGTCTCGATGCTACCGCCCCCTGCCCCTCACCCCGGCCCTCTCCCCGCTCACGCGGGGCGAGGGAGCACAGGCGGAGCTTCCCTCGCCCCGCTTGCGGGGAGAGGGGTAGGGTGAGGGGCAGCCGGCGGCAGTTCACGCCGCCATACGCGGCGCCGATTCGCGCGGCGTGACGGTGATTTCGAGCTTGTGCGTCAGGCGCAGCACGGTGATCGGCACGGGTTTGCCGACCCGCTCCTCGGTCATCAGCCGGTGCAATTCGTCGACATCGCCGACCGCCACACCGTCGACCGCGACGATGATGTCGCCGCTCAGCATACCGGCCGCGCGCGCGGCACCATCGGCGGCCGTCGATTGCACGCGCACCCCGGTCTCGCGGGCGAGCTCGTGAAAGCGCACGGTCCGGCGGGGCAGCGGCACGCTTTGCCCGGCGACCCCGATATAGCAGCGGCGCACCCGGCCGTCGCGAATCAGCCGCGCGGCGACGAACTCGACCGTCGCCGCCGAGATCGAGAAGCAGATCCCTTGCGCCATGCCGATGATCGCGGTGTTGATGCCGACCACCTCGCCCGACGCGGTGACGAGCGGCCCGCCGGAGTTCCCCGGGTTGAGCGCGGCGTCGGTCTGGATCACGCTGTCGATCAGCCGTCCCGAGCGGGTGCGCAATGAGCGGCCGAGGGCGCTGACGACGCCGGCGGTGACCGTGCACTGGAAGCCGAACGGGTTGCCGATCGCGACGACCAGCTGGCCGACCCGCAGCCGGCGCGAATCGCCGAGCCGGGCGAAGGCCGGCGTCTCGCCGTCGAGGCGCAGCACCGCGAGATCGGTGTCGGGATCGTCGCCGACCTGATTCGCCGCGAGGCTGCGCCCGTCGGGGAAGGTCGCCTGGATCTTGCGGGCGCCGCTGACGACATGGCTGTTGGTCAGCACATAGGCGTCGGGAGTGAAGACGACGCCGGAACCGGCGCCGCCCGAGCCGTCTTTGACGCCGCTGATCTGCAGGTGGAGCACCGCCGGGCCGACGCGGTCGACCGCACCGATCACGGCGCGCGAATAGGCGTCGAGCAGGGCGAGATCCTCGGCCGAGGCGGGAGAGATCGAAGCCGCCGGGGAGTTGGGCTCGCTGTCGCCGATGGGATCGTAAACGGGGGTGAGATAGGTATCCATGATAAGAATAAAGTAGGAACATTTTGCCCGTCTGATAAGATGGGCGCTCCTGACGACCACGAGCGTGCGGTGATCCCATGGCAGGCAGCGTCAACAAGGTGATCCTGATCGGCAACCTCGGCCGCGACCCCGAGCTGCGTTCGACCCAGGACGGCATGCGCATCGCCAATCTGGCGGTCGCCACCTCGGAGAGTTGGCGCGACAAGGTGTCCGGCGAGCGCAAGGAGCGCACCGAATGGCACCGTGTCGTGATCTTCAACGAGCGGCTTGCCGAGATCGCCGAGAAGTACCTGCGCAAGGGCTCGAAGGTCTATCTAGAGGGAGCCTTGCAGACCCGCAAATGGACCGACAACGCCGGCCAGGAGCGCTACACGACCGAAATCGTGCTGAACCGCTTCCGCGGCGAGCTGACGATGCTCGATCGGCGCCCGCGGCGCCGGCGGCGGGATGCCGCAAGTCGAGGGCGGGTATGACGAGGGTTATGGCGGCGGCTTCGGCGACGAGCCCTCATCGCCCGCCGCGACTGCTCCGGCCCGAGCGCGCACACCGGTCAACGATCTCGACGACGACATCCCGTTCTAGGGCGAGACGAACTGGCGCTGCTGAGCGAAGAGGATTTCGCCGCACGCATCAATGCGGTCCGATCGCGGCTCGAGGTGAGCCAGACCGAAATCCGGCGAGAGGGCGCGCCCCTGGTTGACAGTTCGTCTTTGCAAACCGATCGTAGCTGCAACTGCTTACGGAGGAGACGGGATGGCCAGCACTACTTTCGCACCGTCAAAAACTCCGGCCGCTATACCTGTACGCGACATCTGGCCGTGGGCCGTGTTCGGCGGGTTGCTCTGCCTCTTAGCGCTCTATTTCGTCGGCGCAGAGCAGGGTGCCACATCCCTTTTCCCCGGCATGTATATCCACGAATTTGTGCACGACGGCCGCCACCTGCTGGGCTTCCCTTGCCACTAAACATCTATCCGTCCCAATGGTGAGGGCGCTTCTGATGCGAGGCATGCTCGCGGGGGCACTCGCCGGGCTGCTTGCTTTCGGATTCGCTTGGGTTTTCGGTGAGCCTCAAGTCGATCTTGCGATCGGCTTTGAGCAGCACATGCGCGCCGCGGCGGGCGAAGCTCCCGAGCCCGAATTGGTCAGCCGGGCGGTTCAAAGCACCGCCGGGCTGCTGACCGGTATTCTCGTCTATGGCTGCGCGCTCGGCGGCATCTTCTCTCTCGTGTTCGCCTACGCCTATGGTCGCGTCGGCGGCTTGAGCCCTCGCGCTACGGCAGCGATGGTTGCCGCTCTTGGCTTTGTGACACTGATCCTCGTTCCGCAGATCAAATACCCGGCGAACCCGCCGTCAGTTGGCGAGCCGGATACGATCGCGGTACGGACGGCGCTTTATTTCACGATGATCGCGCTGTCGGTGATTGCCGCAGTTGCCGCGACATCAACCGCCCGAGGGCTCGCGCGTCGCCTTGGCGGATGGAACAGCGCCATGATCGGCGGCGTGGCTTATCTGATCGCTGTGGCCGCGGCGATCTTCATCCTGCCGCCGGTCAATGAAGTACCCGCCGACTTCTCGGCAACCACGCTCTGGAATTTCCGGCTCTGCTCGCTCGGTATCCAGGCTCTTCTGTGGACGTCGTTTGGCTTGATCTTTGGGGTGCTCGCCGAGCGACAGCTTTCTCCTATATCTAAAGCATCGATCGTCGGCGCGTGATCCAGCGACCACATGTCAAAGCTGCATAACGGCGCGCCGGTCGGCTAGCGGCGCGGATCAGACACCGCGAAAACCTCATCGCCCTCCGGGAGCGTGATCCAGGGCTGCTTGCTGCGGGTCCAGATATGCCTTGTCGGTCGCAACCAAGAGGTATCGTCGAGCGTGCCCGCACGCACGCGGACCACGCCATCCCTCGGCATGCCGCAAACCCAGGAGCCGCACTCCGGACACACTAACCGAGTGTTGACCCGCCCGCTGTCTGCGGTGCGCTGGAGTGCTCGCGGCGCGATGCCGCTGCGATGAAAGGCGGTCTCCGCCACGACGAGCCCCATGGAGAAGGCGCTGCTCGTCAGGCGTTGGCAATCGGTGCAGTGGCACGTGTAGACCAGCTGCGGAGCTTCGGTGATCTCATAGCGAACCTTGCCGCATTGGCAGCCGCCGGTTTGGGGAAGTTTCATCGCGCTCTCCTCTCCTCACGTGGCCGCTGCTGGTCCCGGTACGGCTGACCCCAGCGGTCCTCGTAGACGATATCATCAACCGGAACACGGCGAACCGGCCCGAAACGGCCCATGGGGTAGCCGATCGGCAAAAGGGCGTACGAACAGGTCTGGGGCTCTCTCCGGCATGACATCCTCGAGCGGAAACTGTTCGTCTTGATATAACAGGATACCAGGTGGAGCGGCGGGACTACTTTGCCCGGGCGCAATGACGTAAAAGGGCCGGACTACAATCCGCCGCCTGAAACGGGGAGGTGACGATGAGCGACATGTCGGGCCCACCCTTCCGCGCCGACCATGTCGGCAGCCTATTGCGTCCGCCCGAATTATTGCGGGCGCGCGAGGAGCATCAGGCCGGCCGGCTCTCCGCGGCAGAGCTGCGCCGTGTCGAGGACGCGGCGATTCGCGACGCCGTCGCGATGCAGCAGGAGATCGGCCTCGAAGGCGTGACCGACGGCGAATTCCGCCGGGGTTCCTGGCACATGGATTTCCTCTACCAGATCGGCGGGGTGGCCAAGACCGACCGGACCCTGCGCATCCAGTTCAGGAACGAGGCCGGCGCGGTCGAGGCAGCACTCGGAGCATTTCGCATCGGCCGCCGGCTCACCCTCGACAAGACGATCTTCGCCGAGGATTTCGCCTTCTTGAAATCGGTCGCACCAGCCGGAACCGTCGCGAAGCTGACGATCCCTTCACCTTCGATGCTGCATTACCGTGGCGGCCGGGCGGTGATCGACCAGGCCGCCTATCCCGACATGGATGCCTTCTGGCACGACCTCGCCGAAGTCTACCGGAAAGAGATCGCCGGCCTCGCCGCCCTCGGCTGCACCTATCTGCAGCTCGACGACACGAGCCTCGCTTATCTCAACGACCCGGCGCAGCGCGCCTATGTCACGAGCATCGGCGGTGACGGCGACAAGCAGCATCTGACCAACATCCGCTTGATCAACGCCGCACTCGCCGGCAAGCCCGAGGGCATGGCCGTGTGCACCCATATGTGCCGTGGCAATTTTCGCTCGTCCTGGGTGGCCGAGGGCGGCTACGACCACGTCGCCGAGGCATTGTTCGGCGAACTCGCGGTCGACGGCTTCTTTCTCGAATACGACGATGCGCGCTCAGGCGGGTTCGAACCGCTGCGCTTCGTGCCGCGGGGCAACAAGCGGGTGGTGCTGGGTCTCGTCACCAGCAAACGGCCGGCGCTCGAGAGCAAGGACGAACTGAAGCGCCGGATCGACGAGGCGGCGAAATACGTGCCCCTCGAGCAGCTCTGCCTCAGCCCGCAATGTGGCTTCTCGTCGACCGTCGACGGCAACGCGTTGACGCGGGACGAACAGATCGCCAAGTTGCGCTTGGTTGTTGAGATAGCCCGCGAAGTCTGGGGCTGAGCAGCCACGGGGAACCGACACTGGGGGGAGCGATGCACTGGCTGTGGGTCATTATCATCGGGTTCCTGGCGGGCTTGGTCGCCAAGTGGTTCGTGCCCGGGCCGCACGGGTTCATCGTGACGACCTTGCTCGGGATTGTGGGCGCGCTCGTCGCCACCTGGCTCGGACAACTCATCGGCTGGTATCGGCCGGGTCAAGGCGCGGGGTTCATCGGCGCCATCGTCGGTGCGGTGATTATCCTGGCGGTCTATCGATCCGTCTTTGGCGGCCCGGCCTAGCCGGCTTCTCCTCACGCCGGGGCGCGCCGGCAATCCTCCGCTTCGGCCGACCAGGCTTCGGACATGCGGCGCGCCCGCCGCAAATTGTCCGCCGTAACCACCTCTCGCGTCGCCCCCCAGGCGACGCACTCGCGGGCTATCAGCAACGTATCGGGGAAATGCGCCCGGACCTGGTCGAGGTCGTGGAGCACGGCAGCAACCGTCCGGCGTTCCCGATGCCAGCTCTCGACCAGGTCGAGGAGGTCTTCGCTGGTCCGCCAATCGACCGCGGCGAACGGCTCGTCGAGCAGGATCAGGTCCGCGTCCTGCACGATCAGCCGGGCAAACAGGACGCGCTGGAACTGGCCGGCCGAAAGCGTCTCGATCGCCCGGCGCTCGAACCCCTCGAGACCGACGGCGGCGAGCGCCTTGCGCGCCGCCTCGCGCATCGCGTCGTCAGCGGCTCCGGCCCAACCGATCCGCCGCCAGTGCCCGAGCAGCACGGTATCGAGAACGGAGATCGGGAACCGCCTTTCGATCTCGGCGTGCTGCGGCAGATAGGCGATCCCACCACGGCCGAGATCGGCCCGTTCGATGATCCCCTCTGCCGGCCGCATCTGGCCGACGATTCCCTTCAAGAGCGTGCTCTTTCCCGCTCCGTTGGGGCCGACGATGGCGGTCAACGAGCCGCGCGCCAGCGCCCCGGTCAAGTGATGAACGGCGGGGTGGCGCTCATAGGTCAGGGTGAGGTCGCGGAAGACGACGGCGCAGTCGGCGGAACCGCTCATGACAATGCCCACCAGATCGCGAGCCAGAGGAGGATCGCCGCGATCGCGGCCCAGGCCAGCCGCTCGGGCACGCTCTGCTCGAGCAGGCCGCGTTGCAGAAAACCCGGGAGAGGACGCACGACGGCCCGGAAATTACGCCTGCCGCTGCCCGGTGCGACAAGCTGAACACAGCCCGCGGGCTTCGATCACCTGCCGCTCGACGGCAAAGCCCCGCCCTTCGCCGAGCCGACGCAAGGTCTCGACGATGGCGTCGTCTCTGATCTCTTCGGTCGCGCCACAGTCGTCGCAGATCACGAACTGGCTCTCATGCGAGTGCTCGACATCGCCGCAGGCGACAAAGGCGTTGGAGGTTTCGACCCGATGGATCAGCTTGTGGGCGAGCAGAAAGTCGAGCGCGCGGTAGACGGTCGGCGGCCCGAGCTTGCCGCGCTCGTGCTCGAGCTGCGCGAGCAGCGCGTAGGCTCTCGTCGGCTGGTCGCCCTCTAGGATCAGCTCGAAAACACGCCGGCGTACCGGCGTCATTCGGGCGCCGCGCAGCGTGCAGATCCGCTGCGCCCGGGCGAGGGCGATTTCGATTTGCTGAGGCGTCAGGCGCGGTCTCCTGCGGACACCGAGTAGAGATGATATAGCGTAACAAATAGACGCTTGTGCGGAAAGGGCGGCGGCGAACCGCGCTGAACGGCCGGAGAGTCCGCCTAATCCGCCGCGATCGCGCGTCGTCGGGGTCTGGCGGGACCGTTGGCAAAGCGCTCGGCGAGGCGCCGGGCGACGCGGGGGCTGACGAAATGCGAGACCTCGCCGCCGAGGGCGCCGATCTCCTTGACGAAACGCGACGAGATGAACTGATAGCGGTCCGAGGCCATCAGAAAGACGGTCTCGATCTCCGGATTGAGCCGGGCGTTCATGCCGGCCATCTGGAACTCGTATTCGAAATCGGACACCGCGCGCAGTCCGCGGATGATCACGTTCGCCCCGGCCAAGCGGGCGAAGTTCACCAAAAGACCATGAAAGGCGCGCACCTCGATGCGCTCGGCATCGCCGTTTTCGAGATGAGCGACTTCATCTCGGACGATCTCGACCCGTTCGTCCGTCGCGAAGAGAGGCCCCTTGCCGTCGTTGCGGGCGACGCCGATGACCAGCCGGTCGACGACCTTGATCGCGCGACGAATGATGTCCGCGTGTCCGTTGGTGATCGGATCGAAGGTGCCAGGGTAGATCCCGATGCGCGGCTGGGTCATGTATCCCCCTCATTGGCTTGTCGGTCTTCTGCGGAATCGTCCGAACCGTTCGCTTCGTCGCCGTTCTCCTCGGAGACCTCCGGAAGCCGCGCCACCGAGACGACCCGCTCGCCCTCGCCGACCTTGAAGATCACCACCCCCTGGCTGCGCCGGCGCGCGATGCGGATGTCGTCGACCGGGCAGCGGATCACCATCCCGCCATCGGTCACCAGCATGACCTGGTCGTTGTGCCCGACCGGGAAGACGGCGACGATCGCATCGCGGCGGCGGCTGAGATCCATGTTGTCGATGCCCTGTCCGCCGCGCCCGGTGATCCGGTAGTCGTAGGCCGAGCTCCTGACGCCGAAGCCCTTCTCGGTTACGCTCAGCACGAACTCCTCGCGCTGAGCAAGATCGGCATAGGTCTCCTCCGTGATCGAGCCTTCGTCGCCGGCGGGCTCGCCTTCGGCCTCCTCCGGTTCGGGCGGCGGCTCGGCGGCGGTCCCGTTTTCTTCGCCGATCTGCCGCCGTCTCCTTGCCGCAAGGCTCAGATAGGCGTTGCGGACATCGGGGGCGATCTCCTCATGGCGCAGGATCGACAGCGAGATCACCTGGTCGTCGCCGAGCAGTCGAATGCCGCGGACCCCGACCGAGGAGCGGCCGGCAAAGACCCGCACATCGCCGACCGGGAAACGGATCGACTTACCATTGCGGGTGGCGAGCAGGACATCGTTGGCGTCGGTACAGGTGGCAACGGCGATCAGCCGGTCATCGGCGTCCTCACCCTCGAACTTCATGGCGATCTTTCCGTTGGCACGGACATCGCCAAAATCGCTCAAGGCATTGCGTCTCACATAACCATTTGCCGTTGTGAACATCGCGGCGAGATCGCTCCAGCTCTCCTCGTCCTCGGGTAGCGGCATCACCGTCGAGATCGTCTCGCCGGTTGCGAGGTTGGGCAGCAGGTTGACCATCGGCCGGCCGCGCGCCTGAGGCGTGCCGAGCGGGAGACGGTGGACCTTGAGCTTGTAGACCCGCCCCGAAGAGGTGAAGAACAGCACCGGCGCGTGGGTCGAGGCGACAAAGACCTCGTTGAGAAAATCCTCCTCGCGGATCGCCATGCCGGCGCGGCCGCGACCGCCGCGGCGTTGCGCGCGATAGGTCGACAAAGGCACCCGTTTGATGTAGCCGGCGTGGCTGACGGTCACGACCATCGCCTCACGCTGGATCAGCGCCTCGATGTCGGCCTCGAATTCGACGTCCTCGATCGCCGTCCGCCGCGGCGTCGCAAAGCGCTCCTTGATCGCCAGGAGCTCGGTCCGCAGCACCTCGATCAGCCGCGCGCGCGAGCGCAGGATATCGAGATAGCCCGCAATCTCGCTGATCAGACCGCGCAACTCCTCGGCGATCTTGTCGCGCTCGAGCCCGGTCAGGCGCTGCAGCCGCAAGTCGAGGATCGCGCGCGCCTGCTCGTCCGACAGGCGGTAGGTGCCGTCCTCGGCGACGTCGCGGCCGGGTTCGCCGACCAGCGCCACCAGGGGTGCGACATCGGCAGCCGGCCAGGCCCGACCGATAAGACCGGCCCGCGCGGCCGCCGGATCGGGCGCATTGCGGATCAGCGCGATGATCTCGTCGAGATTGGCGACCGCGATCAGCAAGCCCAACAGGGTGTGCGCCCGCTCCCGCGCCTTGCCGAGCAGGTGACTGGTGCGGCGGGTAATGACCTCCTCGCGAAACGCGACAAAGGCGGCGATGACCTCACGCAGGGTCAGGAGCTCGGGCCGGCCGCCGTTCAAGGCCAGCATGTTGACGCCAAAGCTCGTCTGCAGCGCGGTATGGCGGTGGAGCTGGTTGAGGACGATGTCGGGCTCGGCATCGCGCTTCAATTCGACGACGACGCGCACCCCGTCGCGGTCGCTCTCGTCACGCAGCTCGGAAATGCCCTCGATCAGCTTGTCGCGGACGGTCTCGGCGATACGCTCGATCAGCTTCGCCTTGTTGACCTGATAGGGCATCTCGGTAAAGACGATCGCTTCGCGGTCCTTACGGATCTCCTCGATGTGCGATTTGGCGCGCAGGATTATGGCACCCCGGCCGGTCTTGTAGGCGGCATGCGCGCCGGCGCGGCCCATGATGATCCCGCCGGTCGGAAAATCCGGCGCCGGCACGTATTCCATCAACTCTTCGACGGTGATGGCGCCATTGTCGAGATAGGCGCAGCAGGCGTCGATGACCTCGCCCAGATTGTGCGGCGGGATGTTGGTCGCCATGCCGACCGCGATCCCCTGGGCGCCGTTGACCAGCAGGTTCGGGAAGCCCGCCGGCAAGACCCTCGGCTCGCGCTCGGTCTCGTCGTAGTTCGGCTGAAAATCGACGGTGTCGTTGTCGAGATCGTCGAGCAATAAATCGGCGACTCGGGCGAGCCTTGCCTCGGTATAGCGGTAAGCCGCCGGCAAATCGCCATCCATCGAACCGAAATTGCCCTGGCCGTCGATCAGCGGCAGGCGCATCGCAAAATCCTGCGCCATCCGCACCATCGCGTCGTAGATCGCCAGCTCGCCATGCGGGTGGTATTTGCCGATCACGTCGCCGACGATGCGGGCCGATTTGCGGTAACCGCGGTTCCACTCGTTGCCGTTGACCTTCATCGAATAGAGGATGCGGCGATGAACGGGCTTCAGCCCGTCTCGGACATCGGGGAGCGCCCGCGCCACGATCACGCTCATCGCGTAATCGAGGTACGAGCGCCTCATCTCGTCTTCGATCGAGACGGCGGTGATGTCGGGCGCGGAGGGCGGTGCGGCGGTGAGGGCCAAGTGCTGCTCGGTGAGGGCTTCAACTAAAATCGCGGCCCGCGCCTCGGAGGCGCTACCGCGATGCTAAATATAAGCATTTGCACCAGAGATTATCGCATCTCGCAGGTGCGAACAAACGATTTGCCGCCGCCCCTCGCCCACCCGGCCCTGCGGGCCGGGTCCCCCTCTCCCGCATTGCGGGAGAGGGTGCCGAGCGCAGTGAGGCGGGTGAGGGTGCCTCCACTCAGATCCGGACGATCTGGAGTTCGATCAACGGGCGTTTGCCGAAGCGCTCGTTGATGACCCGGCGGAGGGCGCGCCGCACAGCGTCCCGCACAACATCGTCGTCGCGGCGCGGCCCGGCTGGCAGGGCGTCAACCACGCGCTCGACAGCGTCGCGAAAAACGGGTGCCGCAGCGGTTGCCGCGGACTCCTCGACCAAGCCGATCAGGCTGATCGCGGGTGGTGCGGCGAGGCGCCCCTGGCGGTCGAGAACCACGGTGGCGACGGCGCTGCCGTTCAGCGTGACCCGGCGCCGGTCCTTTAGCGCGCTGCCGCCGAGCGGCAAGAGGCCTTTACCGTCGCTCGCCAGGCGGCCGACCGGCACCTCGTCGACGATGGCTGCACCGCTCGGGGTAAGCCGCACCATGTCGCCGTTCTGGATGACGAGCGGCTGCTGGACCTGGCACTCCTCGGCGAGATGGGCATGGGCGATCAGATGGCGAGCTTCGCCGTGAACCGGAATCGCCACCCGCGGACGGACCATCTGGTACATGCGTACGAGCTCGTCGCGCGCGGGATGGCCGGAGACGTGGACGAAATGGTCCTCCTCGGTGACGATCTCGACCCCGAGCCGAACCAGCGCGTTCTGCAGCCGGTTGATCGCCTTCTCGTTGCCGGGAATGATTCGCGACGAGAAGATCGCGACGTCACCCGTCTCGAGGATGATGTTCGGGTGATCCTCACGGGCGATCCGGGCGAGCGCAGAGCGCGGCTCGCCCTGGCTCCCCGTGCAAATCAGCACGATCTTGTCACGCGGTATGTAGCCCGCCTCGTCCTCGGTCAGAAACTTCGGCAGATCAGCGAGATAGCCGTTCTCGCGGGCGGCCTTGTCGATCCGCCACAGCGATCGCCCGACCAGCGCCACGTCGCGGCCATGGGCACGGGCCGCCAGCGCGATCGTCTCGAGCCGTGCCACGTTGGAGGCGAAGCAGGCGACAGCGACCCGCGCGTCGTAGCGGCCGACGAGATCGATCAGCGACCGGCGCAGCTCGGCCTCGGACCCTGAGGTGCCGGGCCGCAACGCATTGGTCGAATCGCCAATCATCGCGAGCACGCCCTCATCGCCGAGCCGGCGCAGCGCCGCTTCGTCCGAAGTCGAGCCGATCAGCGGGTCCGGGTCAAACTTCCAGTCCCCGGTGTGCAGCACGGTCCCGACCGGTGTGCGAAGTGCCACCGCATTGGGTTCGGGGATCGAATGGGTGAGGGTAACCAGTTCGAGGTCGAAGGGGCCGATCGTGAACCGGCCCGACATCGGCACGACGTTGATTTTGACCTTGTCGGCGATCCCGGCTTCGACGAGCTTGGCGCGCAGCAACGAGGCGGTGAACGGCGTCGCCCAGACCGGGCAACGCAGCTGCGTCCACAGGTAGGGAATTGCCCCGATGTGGTCCTCGTGCGCGTGCGTCGCCACGATCCCGAGCAACCGGTCGCGGCGTTCGACGATGAAGGCGGGATCCGGCATCACGACCTCGAGCCCCGGCTGCGAATCGTCACCGAAGGTGACGCCGCAATCGAGAATGAGCCAGTCGCCGGCGTAACCGTAGAGGTTCAGGTTCATCCCGATCTCTCCCGCGCCGCCGAGCGAGACAAAAAGCAGCGCGCTCTGGTCGCCGTCTCCCGAGCGGATCCCCGATTGGTAGGGGAGATCGTTCATCGATTGCTGTTGCGCCGGTAAATCAGGCGGAGCCCCCATAAGGTGAGATCAGGATCGACATGGTTGATGATTTCGGTCGCTCCGGCCATCAGCGGAGCGAGGCCACCCGTCGCGATCACTTCCATTGCCTCGCCCCGCTCGGCCCTGATGCGCTGGACGAGCCCCTCGATCAGCCCGACATAGCCCCAGAAGACGCCGGATTGCATGGCTGGAACGGTGCTTCGTCCGACAACGGTGGGCGGACGCCGAATGCCGATTCGCGGCAGCTGCGCCGCTGCCATGTCGAGCGCTCGCAGCGACAGATTGATGCCCGGGGCGATCACGCCGCCGCAGTAGTTGCCGACGCGGTCGATAATGTCGAAAGTCGTCGCCGTGCCGAAATCGAGGACGATCAGCGGCGGCTGATATCGGTCCTGAGCTGCGACCGCGTTGGCGACGCGGTCGGCGCCAACCTCCTCTTTCGGCATGTCGACATCGATGCCGATGCCGAGAAAGCAGTCCGGGCGGCCGACCATCAGCGGCTCGCTGTCGAAATAACGCTGGCATAACCTCACTAGGTTGAACGTCGCCTCCGGAACGACGCTGCCGATGATCGTCGCATCAATGTCGCCCGGCGTAAGACCCGACAGCGTCATCAGCTGGATCAGCCAGACTGCGTATTCATCGGCGGTGCGGTTCGGATTGGTCGCCGCCCGCCACGAGCCGCGCAGTTCGTCACCGTCATAGACGGCGCAGACCACATTGGTGTTTCCCAAATCGATGGCAAGCAGCATGGGGTCTCGTCAGCGGTTCGCTGGAAAAATCTCGCCGGCCGAAATGCGCCGGATCTCTCCTGCCGCCTCCAGCAAGAGCGCACCGTGCTGATCTATGTCGAGGAACCGGCCGTGCAAGGTGGCCGCCTCCAGCCGCACCCGGATCGGCTCGCCGAGCGACATCGCGCTCGCCCGCCAGGCCGCTCGTACCGGCGCGAAGCCCTCCTCGCGCCAGCGCCGGACCCAGGCCTGGAAATGACGGCAGAACGCCTCGAGTGCGGTTTCGGGCGAGACGCGCCCCAGACCCTGTTCGGCACAAGATGTCGCTGGGAACTGGGTGCCCGTTGGCGAGGAGGCAAGATTGATCCCGACGCCGATAACGACAAACTCGGGACCCTCGCCCAGACGAGACTCCGACTTCGAGCAGGATTCCGGCGAGCTTGCTACCGTCGACCAGCACGTCATTCGGCCATTTGTAGGAAAGCCCTTCGAGCTGCTCGAAGATCGAGCCAAGGGTGTCGCCGACGGCCAACGCCCCTACGAAACCGAGCTGCGCTGCCTGGTCTAGGGGACAACGCGGCCGCAAGATCAGCGAAGCGTAGAGATTGCCGCGCGGCGACGCCCAGGCGCGTCCGTGCCGCCCCCGGCCAGCCGTCTGCTCGAGCGCCCACACCAATGTACCTTCTTCCGCGCCATTGAGGGCAAGACGCTTTGCCTCGTCATTGGTGCTGCCGACCGTCTCATAACGGACCAGTCGATAGGCCGGGGGAAGCCGCGGCTGCGACGGGGTCATCGAGCAAAGAGCGCGGCGGCCGCGGCTTCGGCGCCGTCGACGATCGGGCCAGGGAGCGCAAAAAAGAACAGCGTGACGACCGCAGTAACAAACACGACACCTTTGAGCTCGGTGGTGAGCGGGCGATCGAAGGCGCCTGCGGGTTCGTCGAAATACATGACCTTGACTATCCGCAGATAATAAAACGCTGAAACAACGCTGGCCAGTACGCCAATGACGGCCAGCCCAGCCAGTTTTGCATCGATCGCCGCGAAGAAGATGTAAAGCTTCGCAAAGAACCCAGCCGCCGGCGGGACCCCGGCCAGAGAGAACAAGAAGATTGCGAATGCCAGCGCCAAGGCCGGGTGGGTCCGCGACAGCCCTGCCAGGTCCGCGATCTCTTCGAACATCCGCCCCTGCCGGCGCATGCTCAAAATCACCGCCCAGGCGCCGACATTCATGAACAGATAGATTGCCAGATAGACAAGCGTGCCGCGGATTCCCTCCGTCGTGCCGGCAGCGAGCCCGATCAGCAAATAGCCGACGTGGCCGATCGAACTGTAGGCCATCAGCCGCTTGATGTTGGGCTGGGCGATCGCGGCGACGGCACCGAACACCATCGAGGCAATCGAGAGGAAAATGATGATCTGGCGCCACTCACCGACCAGCGGCCCAAACGGTGCAATCATAAAACGGATGAACAGACCGAGCGCTGCCATCTTGGGGGCGAGGGCAAAAAACATGCTGACCGGGGTGGGCGCACCCTCGTAGACATCGGGTGTCCACATGTGAAACGGCACCGCCGAGACCTTGAAAGCAAGGCCGACCGCGACAAAAACTAGGCCGATGATGACCCCCGTCGATGGCGGCGAGGCGCCGCTCATCAAGGCGGCAATTTCGGGAAAGCCGGTGGTGCCGGTAAATCCGTAGACCAGCGAGACGCCGTAGAGCAGCATTCCGGACGACAGCGAACTGAGCACGAAGTATTTAAGCCCCGCCTCACTCGAGCGCACCGAATCTCGATTGAAGCTGGCAACGACGTAGAGCGGCAAATTCTGCAGTTCGAGGCCGACGTAGAGCGTAATCAGATCATTGGCCGAGATCATCACCATCATGCCGGCCGTCGACAGCAGCACGAGAACCGGGAATTCGAAACGGTCGATCCTCTGATCCTCGTTGTAGTGCATCGCTAACAGGATCGTCACCGCCGAGCCAATCAGCACTAACGCTTTCATGAAGAGAGCGAAAGCCTCGGTGACGAACATCCCAAAGAACGCCAAACGTCGCTCGCCGCCGCCGAGCTGCGAGACAATGAGCGCGAGGATCAGCACCGCGACGGCAAGCCAGGAAACTATCCGCGTCGACCGCTCGCCGCTGAAAGCCCCGAACATCAGCAGCGCCATCGCACCGGCAATGACAATGATCTCCGGCAGTGCCGGCAAGACGGCAAGTGGCGGAAGTTCGGGCATGTCCCCGGGCTTACTCGAGACCTGCGCGACGCACGCCCGCTGTCTGCGTAGCGGCACTCACCTGCTGGATCACATGATCGACCGAAGCTTGGATCGGGCGCAGAAACGAATTCGGATAGACGCCCATCCACACGACCAGGACCAGCAGTGGAGCGAAGACCACCTTCTCTCGCAGGCTCAGATCCAGCATGTCACGCAGATCGGCGCGCGTGATCGTGCCGAAAATCACCCGCCGATACATGTAGAGCATGTACATTGGGCCGAGGAATAAGGCCGTCGCCGCGAGCGTGCATTCGAGCGTATTGACCCGGAATGTGCCGAGCAGGATTAGAAACTCGCCGATAAAGCCGCTGGTTCCGGGCAGCCCAACGGCCGTCAAAGTGAACACCATCAGCACAAAGGCATAAACCGGCATGCGATGTACGAGCCCGCCGAAGCGGGCAATCTCGTGCGTATGCAGCCGGTCGTAAAGAACGCCAACGCAAAGGAACAGCCCGGCCGAGAGCAGACCGTGGCTCAGCATCTGGATAACGGCCCCCTGCACCGCCTCGCTGGTGACGCGCAAAGGTGCCCATCGTGACGAACCCCATATGGGCGATCGATGAGTAGGCCACCAGCTTTTTCATATCGATCTGCGCCAACGCCACCAGCGAAGTGTAAATCACCGCAATGGCGCTGAGCACAAAGATCAACGGCGTGAAATAATGTGAAGCGAGCGGAAACATCGGCAATGAAAAGCGAATGAAACCGTAGCCTCCGAGCTTCAACAATATGGCGGCGAGGATCACCGAACCCGCCGTCGGCGCCTCGACATGGGCGTCCGGCAGCCAAGTATGCACCGGCCACATCGGTACCTTGATGGCAAAGGAGGCGAAGAAAGCGAGCCATAGCCACTTCTGCAGACCGGAGGGGAACAAGTCGCTGTGGTTGAGCGCATATTCGATGTCCGTCGTCCCGGTCTGAAAATAGACAGCCAGGATCGCCAGTAGCATCAGCAGCGAGCCCAGAAAGGTGTAGAGAAAGAATTTGAAAGCCGAATAGATCCGGTTCGGTCCGCCCCACACCCCGATGATCAGAAACATCGGAACCAGGCTACCCTCGAAAAACACATAGAACAAAATAAAGTCGAGGGAGCAAAAGACCCCAATCATCAGCGTCTCGAGTACGAGGAACGCGATCATGAATTCCCTGACCTGGAATTGGATCACTTCCCAAGCAGAGACAATCGCAAGCAATGTCATAATACTCGATAGCAGAATAAAGAACAGCGAGATCCCGTCGATCCCCATGTGGTAATTGAAATTGAAACCGCCGAGGGTGACCCAGCTGGCGCGCTCGACGAATTGGAAATCAGCAGTACTAGGGTCGAACTCGACCCACAGCGCCACCGAGAGCGCAAAGTCAATCAGCGAGGTCCACAGCGCGATCCACCGTGCATTGCGTGCGACGACCGCCTCATCGCCGCTGGCCATCAGGATAAACGCGACGCCGATCAGCGGAACAAATGTGACGAGCGAAAGGAGCGGCCATTGGCTCACGAGCGTTGCCCTAGGCTTACCGTGGGAACAAGTACCAGGTCACGAACGCCACCAGGCCGATCATCATCGCGAACGCGTAGTGGTAGAGATATCCCGTCTGGAGCCGACTAGCCTGCTGCGCGAGATCGCGGGTAACCGCGGCAACACCATTCGGCCCGAGCCCGTCGATGACCGCGCCATCGCCGGACCGCCACAGACCGCTACCGAGCACAAACGCAGTCCTGACGAACAGCCAGTCATATAGCTCATCGAAGTACCATTTGTTCAGCAAGAACAGGTAGAGCGCGCGGAACTGCGCCGCCAGACGAACCGGTAGCTGCGGCGCGGCGATGTAAAAGACATACGCGATGGCAATGCCAATCAGCGCAAAGATCAGCGGCATGAAGCGGACGAGCGCAGGGACACCTTCCGCAACCGCAAGCGAGTCGTGCTGGGGCAATACCAGGATCGAGCTCTTCCAGAATGCGGCTCGTTCGGCACCGACAAAGAAGTCGTAGCCGAGAAAACCGACGAAGGTGGCGCCGATCGCGAGGACGATCAGCGGGATCAACATCACCCATGGGCTTTCATGGGCGTGGTGCATCGCCTCTTCGCCGGCCCTCGGTTCGCCGTGGAAGGTCATGAACATGACGCGCGAGATATAGAAGGCCGTCATCAACGCGGCCACGGTACCAAGGACCCAGGCGTAACGGCCAACCGCACTCCCCGATGCCCACGCTGCTTCGAGGATCGTGTCCTTCGAGTAGTAGCCGGAAAAGAAGGGAATAGCGCTGAGCGACAACGCACCGACCCACATCGTCACATAGGTGATCGGCGTCTTGCGCCAGAGACCGCCCATGCGTCGCATGTCCTGCTCTCCACCCATCGCATGGATGACCGACCCGCAGCACAGGAACAAGAGGCCCTTGAAGAAGGCATGGGTGAACAGGTGAAAGATCGCCGCGCCATAGGCCGAAACACCGGCCGCAGCGAACATGTAGCCGAGCTGGCTGCAGGTCGAGTAGGCGACGACCTTCTTGATGTCGGGCTGCACCATGCCGATGCTCGCGGCGAATATCGCCGTGGTGCCACCGATGATTCCGACGACGCCGAGCGCTGTCGGCGCGTATTCGAACAGCGGGGACAGGCGAGCCACCATGAAGACTCCGGCGGTAACCATTGTCGCCGCGTGGATCAACGCAGAAACCGGGGTCGGGCCCTCCATCGCATCGGGCAGCCAGGTATGCAGCGGGATCTGCGCCGATTTCCCCATCGCCCCGATGAACAGCAGGATGCAGGCTAGGGTCAGGGAATCGACCCGCCAGCCGAGAAACTCCATCGTCGTGCCGACGGCCTTCGGCGCGGCGCCGAAGACAGTGCCGAAGTCGAGCGATCCGAAGATCACAAAGACCGAATAGATCCCTAACGAGAACCCGAAATCGCCAACTCGATTGACGAGGAACGCCTTGATTGCAGCGGCATTGGCCGAGGGGCGGTCATACCAGAAGCCAACGAGCAAATACGACATCAGACCGACGCCTTCCCAGCCGAAGAAGAGCTGGACGAAGTTGTCGGAGGTCACCAGAGCCAGCATGAAGAACGTGAACAGGCTCAGAAACGACATGAAGCGCGGGATCGACGGATCCCCGTGCATGTAGCCGATCGAATAAACGTGGACCATCGACGAGACGACGGTCACGACGACGATCATGACGCCGCTCAACGTGTCGAGCCGCAGCGACCAGGAGACATCGACGCCGCCGGAGACGATCCAGCTGGCGAGCGGGATGATTTGCGGCGTCCCGCTGGCGAGGATCTGCCGGAACAGCAGAATCCCCAGCACAGCCGACAGCAATAGGGCACCGCAGGTGACCAATTGCGCGCCCCGATCGCCGATCACCCGGCCAAAGAAGCCCGCAATCACCGCGGCGAGAAGCGGCAGGAAAACGACGGCGGCGGCCAAGAAATCAGCCTTTCATCATGTTGATGTCCTCGACCGCGATCGTACCGCGATTGCGGAAGTAGACGACGAGGATGGCAAGACCGATCGCCGCCTCAGCCGCCGCGACCGTCAGCACGAACATGGCGAAGGCCTGGCCGATCAGGTCGCCGAGAAAGACCGAGAAGGCGACAAAGTTGATGCTGACCGCCAGCAGCATCAACTCGATCGACATCAACATGATGATGACGTTCTTGCGGTTGAGGAAAATGCCGAAGATACCGAGCGTGAACAGGATCGCGGCGACCGTCAGGTAGTGTGCGAGGCCGATCAGCATTATCGGCTTCCGCTGCCGATCGGAACCTTGACCACTTCGACGGTTTCGGCGCGGGTGCGGGCGAGTTGCGCCGGGATCGATTGCCGCCGCACGTCGGCGCGCCGGCGCAACGTCAATACGATCGCCCCGATCATAGCGACGAGCAGGATCAGGCCCGCCGCCTGAAATGCAAAGAGATAGCGGGTGTAGAGGATGTCGCCGAGGGCCCGGGTGTTGCTGAGAGGAACGCCGCCTCCGGCTGACGCGACCGCCGGGCTCGGTACGCCGGTGGCGACTACCTGGCTGCCGATGCCGAGGACGAGCTCGGCCAAAAGGATGAACCCGACGAGGACGCCGACCGGCAGATAGCGCACGAAACCGCTGCGCAATTCCACAATGTCGATGTCGAGCATCATCACCACGAATAGAAACAGCACGGCGACTGCACCGACATAAACGATGACGAGGATCATCGCCAGGAACTCGGCTCCGATCAGGACGAACAGTCCGGCCGCGTTGAAAAAGGCCAGGATCAGAAACAGCACCGAGTGCACCGGGTTGCGGGACGAAACGACCAGCACGCCGGAAGCTACGGCCAGTGCGGCAAAGACGTAGAACATGATCGCCTGCACGATCATCGCTGCCCCTCACCCGCCTCGCTAACCTCGGCAGCCTCTCCCGCAATGCGGGAGAGGGAGGACCCGGCCCGGAGGGCTGGGTGGGTGAGGGTAACGCATCCGCTCTTTGCCAATGCTCACCGGTACGGTGCGTCGAGCGCCAAGTTCTTGGCGATCTCGGCCTCCCAACGGTCGCCATTCGCCAGCAGCTTCTCCTTGTCGTAGAGTAATTCCTCATGGGTCTCGGTAGCGAATTCGAAGTTCGGCCCCTCGACGATCGCATCGACCGGGCAGGCCTCCTGGCAATAGCCGCAATAGATGCACTTTGTCATATCGATGTCGTAGCGCGTCGTGCGCCGGCTGCCATCCTCGCGGGGCTCGGCCTCGATCGTGATCGCGAGCGCCGGGCAGATCGCCTCGCACAACTTGCAGGCGATGCAGCGCTCCTCGCCGTTGGGATAGCGCCGCAGGGCGTGCTCGCCGCGAAAACGAGTGCTGAGCGGACCCCTCTCGAACGGATAGTTGACCGTGACCGGGCGCTTGAACATGTAGCGCAGGGTCAGCGCCAGCCCGGACAGCAGCTCGCTCAGCAGCAGGCTGCGTGCACTGCGTTCCAGAAATGCCATCGATCGATCCTCCCGCCTCGTTCGGCCGATCAGCGCACCGGCAACCACCCCGCCGCGACCAAGACACCTGCCGTCAGCACCAACCATAACAGGGAAAACGGCAGAAACACCTTCCAGCCGAGCCGCATCAGCTGGTCATAGCGGAACCGCGGGAAGGTCGCACGCACCCACAAGAAACAGAACAGCACAAAGGCGATCTTCAGCGCAAACCAGATGGGACCCGGTACCCAGGTGAAAGGGGCAATGCCGAACGGAGCGAGCCAGCCGCCAAGGAAGAGCACGCTCGTCATCGCACTCATCAGGATCATGTTGCCGTATTCGCCGAGGTAGAACAGCGCAAATGCCATCGCAGAATATTCGACGAAATAGCCGGCCACGATCTCCGTCTCGCCCTCGACGAGGTCGAACGGCGCGCGATTGGTCTCGGCTAATCCCGAGATGAAGAAGATGACGAACATCGGCAACAGCGGGATCGCAAACCAGATGTGGCGTTGCGCCTCGACGATCTCGCTGAGGTTCAGCGAGCCGGCACACAGCAGCACGGTGACGAGGACAAAGCCGATCGCCACCTCGTACGAGACCATCTGCGCGGCCGAGCGCAAGGCGCCGAGAAACGCGTAACGGGAATTCGACGCCCAGCCGGCCAGGATGATCCCGTAGACGCCGAGCGAGCTGATCGCAAAGATGTAGAGGATCCCGACATTGATGTTGGCGACGACCACCCCGGGATCGAAGGGGATAACCGCCCAGGCGACAAGACTCAGCGTGAACGTCAGGAGTGGCGCGATGATGAACACCACCCGGTTCGCCTGGCTCGGGACCACCGTCTCTTTCCAGAGCAGCTTGAGTCCGTCGGCGAAAGGCTGCAGCAGACCGAACGGCCCAACGACATTCGGCCCCTTGCGGAGCTGAGAGAAGGCCAGCACTTTGCGTTCGGCATAAGTGAGGTAGGCGATTGCGAGTAGCAGTGGCACGACGACCGCGAGAACCTCGCCGACGGTGATGACGGTTGGCCAGGCGTAGCCGGTCCAAAATCTAGCCATGCGCACCCGTCCGCCCCGGCGCTTGGTGACGTTGCGCGAGATAGATCTCGCTGCACTGCGCCATCGTCGCGCTGGCGCGGCTGATCGGATCGGTCCTGTAGAAGTCCGCGATCGGGTAGGTGAACGGGGTCGGGTCGACCGCTCCCGGCTCGCCAAAGGCTTCCCAGGACGCGCGCCTGACCCGGTCGGTTTCGGCGAGGATCGGATAGGCTTGACCCATGCGGCGGCGCAACTCGCCAAGGGTGTCGAAGGGAAGGGGACGGTCTAGAACGCCGGACAGAGCACGGAGAATCCGCCAGTCCTCGCGCGCTTCGCCGGGGGGGAAGACCGCGCGGCGCGCCAGTTGCACGCGTCCCTCGGTATTGACGTAGGTGCCGTCCTTTTCGGCGTAGGCAGCCCCGGGCAATATAACGTCGGCGTGCCGGGCACCACGGTCACCATGATGCCCCTGATAGATCACGAATGCGCCGGCGAGATCGGCGGTGTCGATCTCGTCGGCGCCGAGCAGGTAGAGAACCTCGACCTCGCCCGATTTGCACCCGGCGAGAATGGCGCCGAGGTCCCGCCCGCCCGGTCCAGGAGCAAACCCCAGATCCAGCCCGCCGACCCGCGCCGCCGCGCGATGCAGCACGTTGAACCCGTTCCAATCCTCGCGGCAGAGGCCGCAGCTTTCCACGATGCCGCGGGCCATCGCCAGTACTTGCGCACCGTCGGGCCGCGCAAGCGCTCCCTGCCCGAGTACGATCATCGAATTCTTCGCGCCGCGCAGGCGTTCTGACCAGGGATGGTCGGCGCGCGCCAGCGCATTCAGCGTCTCGCCGCCCGTACCGAGCATCTCGACCGGGAACGTCAGATCGAGGGCCGGACCGATTGCGGCGACCCGGAACCCCCCCTGGAGATAGCGCTTGCGCAGCCGTGCGTTGACCAGCGGGGCTTCCCAGCGGGGGTTCGTGCCGACGAGCAGACAGGCGTCGGCTTTCTCGACGCCGGCGATCGTCGTGTTGAATAGGTACCCCGCGCGGCAGCGCGGATCGAGCCGGGCTCCGTCTTGGCGACACTCGAGGTTCGTTGCTCCCAGCCCGGTCAGCAGACCCTTTAGGGCGAACATCGACTCGGCGTCGCACAGATCGCCGGCAATTGCGGCGATCCGCTCGCCCGGAACCCCCTTCAGCCGATCCGCGATGAGATCGAGAGCTTCGTGCCAATCGGCCTCGCGCAATTGGCCGTCGCGGCGGATGTAGGGGCGATCGAGCCGCCCGCGGACCAGTCCGTCGCTCGCAAAACGGGTCTTGTCGGAAATCCACTCTTCATTCACCGCCTCATTGAGGCGAGGCAGCACGCGCAGGACCTGTGATCCGCGGGAATCGATTCGGATGTTGCTGCCGACTGCATCGAGGACATCGACCAATTCGGTCTTACGCAGCTCCCAGGGGCGAGCGACGAACGCGTAGGGCTTCGAAGTCAGCGCGCCGACGGGGCACAAATCGATGATGTTGGCCGAGAGTTCGGAGCTGAGCGCCCGCTCGATATAGGTGCCGATCTCCATATCCTCGCCGCGCCCGGTGGCGCCGAGCTCCTCGACCCCGGCAATCTCGGTCAGAAAGCGGATGCAGCGCGTGCAATGGATGCACCGGTTCATGCTGGTCTCGACCAACGGACCGAAATCCTTGTAGGGGACGGCGCGCTTGTTCTCCTCGAACCGGCTGCGGTCGAAACCATAGGCCATCGCCTGGTCCTGCAGATCGCATTCCCCGCCCTGGTCGCAGATCGGGCAATCAAGCGGGTGATTAATCAGCAGGAACTCCATTACCGCCTTTTGCGCCTTGACTGCTTTTGGGGACTTAGTGAAGACCACCATCCCGTCGGTTGCGGGCATGGCACAAGAGGCTATCGGCTTTGGCGATTTCTCCACCTCAACGAGACACATCCGGCAATTTCCCGCAATCGCGAGGCGCTCATGGAAACAGAAATGCGCAACCTCGATCCCTGCGTGCTCGCAAGCCTGAAAGATCGTCGTGCCAGCTGGCACCTCGACGTCTTGCCCGTCGATCGTCAGCTTTGGCATGGTCAGGCCGCCTGTCTCTGCCGCGCCGCGGATTGGCGATATTCGGCAATCCGTCGCTCCATCTCGGGACGGAAATGGCGGATCAGCCCCTGCACGGGCCACGCGGCACCGTCGGCCAGCGCGCAGATTGTATGACCCTCGATCTCGTAGGAAACGTCGAGCAGCATGTCGACCTCTGCCACCGAGGCGTTGCCCTCGACCATGCGCTCCATGACCCGCCACACCCACCCCAGCCCCTCTCGGCACGGGGTGCACTGGCCGCAGCTTTCATGCTTGTAGAATTTCGACAGCCTGGCGATCGCCTTTACGATATCCGTCGACTTGTCCATGACGATGACGGCGGCGGTGCCGAGCGCGCTCTTGACGTCGACCAGGCTGTCAAAATCCATCAGCACCGTCTCGCAGATCGATTTCGGTATCACCGGCACCGATGAACCGCCCGGAATGACGGCCAGCAGATTGTCCCAGCCGCCGCGCACTCCGCCCCCATGCCGCTCGATCAGCTCGCGCAAGGGAATGCTCATCGCCTCTTCGACATTGCAGGGCGTGTTCACGTGGCCGGACAGGCAGTAGATTTTGGTGCCCGTGTTCCGGGGCCGGCCGATACCGGCAAACCAAGCGGCTCCGCGCCGCAAGATCGTCGGCACGACTGCGATAGTTTCAACATTGTTGACCGTCGTCGGGCAGCCGTAGAGGCCGACTTGCGCCGGGAATGGCGGCTTGAGCCTGGGCTGGCCTTTGTGGCCCTCGAGGCTTTCGAGCAGCCCGGTCTCCTCACCACAGATATAGGCGCCTGCCCCGCGATGTAGATAGACATCGAGAGCCCAACCTGAGCCGCAGGCATCCTTGCCGATGAGGCCAGCCTCATAGGCTTCGTCGATCGCGGCCTGCAGGCGCTTGGCTTCGTTGCAGAACTCACCCCGGATATAGATGTAGCAGGTGTGCACCCCCATGCCGGCCGAAGCGAGCAGACAGCCCTCCACCAGCTTCTGCGGGTCATTGCGCAGGATGTCGCGGTCCTTGCAGGTCCCCGGCTCGCTCTCGTCGGCATTGACGCAAAGATAGGCCGGATGGGGGATCTCTTTCGGCATGAAGGACCATTTCAACCCGGTCGGAAAACCGGCGCCGCCGCGCCCGCGCAACCCGGATTCCTTGACCTGCTCGACGATCCAATCACGTCCCTTGAGGATCAGCTCCTTGGTGCCGTCCCAATCGCCGCGTCGCCGGGCACCTGCGAGCCGCCAATCGTCGAGGCCATAGAGGTTGGTGAAAATGCGATCCTTGTCGGCGAGCATTCGCTTCCTCTTATTCCGGGCCCCCGGCGGGTCCCGTCAGGGATGTGAGGCCGGTCACCGGTTCCGAACCGTGCCGACCGATTACTGAACCCGGTGGCGGCGGCTTCCCCTCACGCAATGCATCGAGCAGCGCTTCAGTCGCTGGGCCGTCCAAATCCTCGTAGAAATCATCGTTGACCTGCAAGATCGGGGCGTTGACGCAAGCACCGAGGCACTCGACCTCGACCAGCGTGAAAAGACCGTCAGGCGTGGTGCCGCCCATGCCGATCCCGAGCTTGCGTTCGCAGGCCCCGACCACCGCGTCGGAGCCGCGCAACCAGCAAGGGGTCGTTGTACAGGCCTGCAATAGATACCGCCCAACCGGCCGCAGCTTGAACATCGTGTAAAAGGTAGCGACCTCGTACACGCGAATTGGCGCCATTGCGAGGAGTTCGGCGACGTGGTCCATCGCCGCTCTCGGCAGCCATCCACCGCTTTGATACTGCGCGATCCACAGCAGCGGGAGGACCGCGCTGGCCTGTCGGCCCGGCGGATATTTCGCGATGTCGCCTTTCGCCTGTTCGAGGTTCTCCGGGGTGAATTCGAAGCTTTCGGGCTGCTCGAATGAGGTTGCCCCATCGACTGGGGTGATCATCGATCGATCTCGCCGAAGACGATGTCCATCGAGCCGATGATCGCAACGACATCGGCGAGCATATGGCCGCGCGTCATGAAATCGGTGGCTTGTAGAAAGGCAAAGCCCGGCGATCTGATTTTGCACCGATACGGCCGGTTAGTTCCGTCGGAAACGAGATAGACGCCGAACTCGCCCTTCGGCGCCTCGACTGCTGTGTAGGTTTCGCCCGCCGGCACGTGATAACCCTCAGTATACAGTTTGAAGTGATGGATCAGCGCCTCCATCGAGTGCTTCATTTCGGCCCGCGGCGGCGGCGCCACCTTGCGGTCGTCGATCTTCACCGGTCCCGCAGGCATCTGCGCGACCGCCTGCTTGATGATGCGCACCGACTGACGCATCTCCTCGATGCGAACAAGATAGCGATCGTAGGTATCCCCGTTGTGCCCAATCGGAACGTCGAACTCCATCTTGTCGTAGGCATCGTAAGGCTGCGCGCGGCGGAGATCCCAGGCGACGTTCGACCCGCGCAGCATCGGTCCGGAAAACCCCCAATCCGCAGCCTGCTCGGCGGTCACTACGCCGATATCGACAGTGCGCTCCTTGAAAATACGGTTTTCGGTCAGTATCCGCTCGATGTCGTCGATCGTCTGCGGAAAGGTGTCGCAGAACGCGAGGATGTCGTCCGCGAGACCGGCGGGCAGATCGAGATGGACGCCGCCGGGGCGAAAATAATTGGCGTGCATGCGCGCGCCCGAGACCCGCTCGTAGAACTCCATCAGCCGTTCGCGCTCCTCGAAGCCCCACAGAAACGGCGTGATGGCGCCGACATCGAGGCCAAACGCGCAGATACAGAGCAAGTGGTTCAGGATCCGGGTGATCTCGGCGAACACTACCCGGATGTATTGCGCCCGCGGCGGTGGCGTGATCCCCATCAGCTTTTCGACGGCGAGGGCGAAGGCATGCTCCTGGCACATCGGCGATACGTAGTCGAGCCGGTCGAAATACGGGATCGCCTGAAGGTAGGTCTTGTGTTCGATCAGCTTCTCGGTACCGCGATGCAGCAGACCGATATGCGGATCGGCGCGCTCGATGATCTCGCCGTCCATCTCCAGAACGAGCCGCATCACACCGTGAGCCGCCGGGTGCTGCGGTCCGAAATTCATCATGAAATTCCTGATCCGCGGCGGGCCTTCGAGTTCGCTTTCCGGCATTGAGCGCTCGTCACTCATCGCTCACCCTTCCCCGAGCCCTCACCCTCGCCCGGGGTGGCCTTTTCGTCACCGGGAAGGATCTTGTCCATGCCTTCCCAGGGCGACAGGAAATCGAAGCTGCGGAACTCCTGCTGCAGTCGTACCGGCTCGTAGACGACGGCCTTCTGATCCTCGTCGTAGCGCATCTCGACAAAACCGGTCAGCGGGAAATCCTTGCGCAGCGGATGACCCTCGAAGCCGTAATCGGTCAAGATACGGCGCAGGTCCGGATTGTCAGCGAAATAGATCCCGAACAAATCCCAGGCCTCGCGCTCCCACCAGCCGGCGCTGCTGAAGACTTCAACCGCGGACGGCACTGGCTGCTCCTCGTCGGTCTCGACCTTAAGGCGAATGCGTTGGTTGAGTCGCATGCTGAGCAGATGATAGACGACCTCGAAGCGCAGCGGTCGATCGGGATAGTCGACGCCGCATACGTCGCAGAGGACGGTAAAGCCGCATTCCGGGTCATCGCGCAGAAACTTCAGGACCCGGGGCAAGGCTTCGCGCTCAACCCGACAGCATAGTTCTCCGGCGCTAACTTCGGTGGCGATCAACGCACCGGACAATGTCCCCGAAATATGCTCGGCAAGGACGTTGAGCTTTTCGTCCATCGGGCGGGTCAGCGGGCGAAGTTGCGGGTGCGCCTGATCTTCTTCTGCAGTAGGAGCACGCCGTAGAGCAGCGCCTCGGCCGTCGGCGGGCAACCCGGCACGTAAACGTCGACGGGCACGATGCGGTCGCAGCCGCGGACCACCGAGTAGGAATAGTGGTAGTAACCGCCGCCATTCGCGCAGGAGCCCATCGAGATGACCCAGCGCGGCTCGGCCATCTGGTCGTAGACCTTGCGCAGCGCCGGCGCCATCTTGTTGCACAATGTGCCGGCAACGATCATGACGTCCGATTGGCGCGGGCTGGCACGAAAGACCACCCCGAAACGATCAAGGTCGTAACGGCTGGCGCCGGTATGCATCATCTCGACTGCGCAACAGGCGAGACCAAAGGTCATCGGCCACAGCGACCCCGTCCTCGCCCAATTGACGAGGTTGTCGAGCGTGGCAACGATAAAACCCCTGTCTTGGACTTCCTGCGTCGCTGCCTTGAGCAGCAGGTCCGTCTCGCCGCCGGGTGGCATCGGGCGTGCGGGTGTGTCGCTCACTCCCATTCCAACGCCCCCTTCCTCCATTCATAGATGAAGCCGATGGTCAGAACGGCCAGGAACACGACCATCGACCAGAAGCCGAACGCGCCGAGATCAGCGAGCGAGACCGCCCAGGGGAAGAGAAAGGCCACTTCGAGATCGAAAATGATGAAGAGAATCGCCACAAGATAATAGCGGACGTCAAAGCGGATTCGGGCATCTTCGAACGGCTCGAAGCCGCATTCGTAAGGCGATAGCTTTGCCGTGTCAGGTCGCTGGCGAGCGACCAGAAACGAGGCCGCGACCATTGCGACCGCGACGCCGCCGGCAATCGCAATGAACACCAGGATCGGGAAGTAATCGCGGAGCAAGCCTTCCATTCAGAAACCTAGTGGTGCCGTTGCGGCAACCGGGCCAGCCGGCAACGCCGGCTTCGAGCCCGCTGGTGGTAGATATAGTGAAGACTGCCGGAAAGCGAAACCGGGCGTGGTGGCATCTGCTGCAGCGCAACAAAGTTCGGCGCTTCCGGGTCGATGGCGGGAGCGACGGGGCTCGAACCCGCGACCTCCGGCGTGACAGGCCGGCGCTCTAACCAACTGAGCTACGCCCCCGGGCCCTCCGAGGGAGCCACTCCTACCGCTCCCTCCAGAGGGGTGTCAAGCGTACCCCGGCGGTCCTGATCCCCGGCTAACAGTTGGGGATTCGCCTGATTTTGCTCAGAAGTGCTTGTTTCTGCTTTTGTTCTGCCGGTGTGGTAAGTCTCACCCGCAGGGTGCGGGGGACGGGGGAATGGCGGAGCGCTTGGATTTCGAGATTGATGTCGAGCTGGAAACCGGGCTGATCACCGGGCATGCGGGGGTTCCCGGATTGATCGAGGCGTTTCGTCAGACCGGGACGGCGGCGATGATCGACCGGGAGATCAGGCTGAAGAGCCGCAAGCGCGGTCTGAGCGCCTCGGAGATGGTGGAAAGCCTGTTGGCGATGTGGGCGGCAGGCGGTGAACGAGCGGAGGATCTCGATCAGTTTCGCCAGGACCAGGCGCTGGCGCTGCTGTTGGGTCACGATCTGCCAGCGGCGCAGACGGCGCGCGACTTCCTGGCGCAATTTCATGGTGAGGACCTGCCGCTATTGCAGGAGGGCAAATCGAGCGTGCCCGCCGAGTCGGCGCCACTGTTGGGTTTGGCCAGGGCCAACGCTGAGCTCGTCCTCGATCTGCAGTGCCGCCATCCGATGAAGAAGGCGACCCTGGACATCGACGCCACCGTGATCGCCTGCGACAAACGGGCAGCCAAGCGGGCCTACGATGGCAATCGTGGCTATCAGCCGGTGCTGGCGCTATGGGCCGAGCAGGACGTCATCCTCGCCGACGAGTTCCGCGACGGCAACGTCCCGGCGGGCTCCGGCAACCGCCGGGTGGTCGAGAAGGCGCTCGCCGCGCTGCCGGGCGGCATCGCCAAGATCTATCTGCGCGGCGACAGCGCGCTCTACGAGCACGAGCTGATAGGCTGGCTCGACGAGCGGGCGATCGGCTATGCGATCTCGGCTGATATGAGCCCGCAGCTGTCCCAATGCATCGCGGCACTGCCCGAAGATCATTGGAAACTCGACCGGGAAGAGACCGATGCCATCCGCGAATGGGCCGAAGTCAATTATCTGCCCAGCGACGGCATCTGGAAAAAGGACGCGGTCTCGCCGCGCCGTTATCTCGCCATCCGTGTCCGCCCGCGCCAGGGTGAGTTGCTGCGCGACGGCAACCGCGTGCGTCACTTCTGCATCGTCACCAACCGCTCCGATCCCGAAGGCGGCAGTGGTCTCGACCTGATCCGCTGGCACCGAGGGAAGGCTGGGACCATCGAGCATGCCCATGACGTGCTGATGAACGAACTCGCCGGCGCCGCTTTGCCCAGTCAGAAATTCGGCGCCAATGCCGCCTGGCTGCGCCTCAACGTGATCCTCTACAACCTGCTCTCGGCTTACAAGCGCGTCGGCCTACCCGAGGAATTTCACACCGCCAGACCCAAACGGCTGCGCTTTTTGCTCCTCAACACCGTCGGAAAGGTCGTCCGCCACGCCCGCGAGACCCTCCTGCGCTGCTCCAAGGAGATTGACGAGCCCTGGCGGTGCGGCGCCTGTCGCGGCCGGCATGGTGGGCGATGAGGGACTCGAACCCCCGGCCTCCTCGGTGTAAACGAGATGCTCTGCCAGCTGAGCTAATCGCCCTGCACGGCCCCCTGAGCCGGCCCGACCCAGGTCGCGGGGCCGGTCGGCGTCAATTCAGCGAATCGCGCAAGCCCTTGCCCGGCTTGAACTTGGCCTGCTTCGATGCCGCGATTTTGATTTTCTCGCCCGTGCGCGGATTGCGCCCTTCGGAAGCTGCCCTCGAAGCCACCGAAAAGGTGCCAAAGCCGACAAGGCGCACATCATCGCCGCCCTTAAGCGCCTCTTGGATCGCGTCGAAAACCGCATCCACCGCCTTGCTCGCCTCCGTCTTTCTCAGTTCGGTCTTGCCGACCACGGCGTCGACGAGTTCGTTTCTGTTCACGGGTGCCCCCTGCGCGAGTGTGCCGGATAGTTGCCGCCTATTCGCCGAAGAGTTTAGAGCGCAGCGGTCGGCGGGTCAACTATGCCGCAGACAAAGAATCGAAGCGATTTTCAGGCATTACAGCGCGTTGCGGATGCGCCATGTCAGTCCGCCGCTCGGTTGGGCTACGCAGCAACCCGATCAATGCGTTAGCAGCCCCGAACGCTCTTCAGTAGTCGCTGGAATCACCGGCTCTGTTTCGCCGTCCTCGGACCACGCCATCGGGGTCAATTGCCCAGCCAGCGCCTGGCCGAGCAGCTCATCCACCGCGCCGACCGGGATGATCTTCAATCCTCGCTTTACGTTGTCGGGGATCTCCGCCAGATCCTTCTCGTTGTCCTTCGGGATCAGCACTGTCTTCAAGCCGCCGCGAAGCGCCGCGAGGAGCTTCTCCTTAAGGCCGCCAATCGGCAACACCCGGCCGCGAAGGGTGATCTCGCCCGTCATGGCGATGTCGCGCTTTACCGGAATTCCGGTCAGTACCGAGACGATCGAGGTCACCATGGCGACCCCGGCCGAGGGCCCATCCTTGGGTGTGGCGCCCTCCGGCACGTGCACGTGAATGTCCTTCTTCTCAAAGATCGTCGGTCTTATACCGAAGGCATAGCTGCGCGACTTAACGAAGCTTTCTGCCGCCTGGACCAACTCTTTCATGACGTCGCCAAGCTTGCCGGTCGCGGTCACCCGCCCTTTTCCGGGGAGCGTGACCGCCTCGATGGTCAACAGTTCGCCGCCAACCTCGGTCCAGGCGAGCCCGGTGGTAATCCCAACCAAGTCCTCGCTCTCGGCTTCGCCAAAGCGGAATCGCCGAACTCCGGCATATTTCTCAAGGTTGCGCCGCGTCACCGCCACCCGCTCACCCTTCTTCATCAAGATGTCCTTGATCGCCTTGCGGGTCAGATTGGCGATCTCGCGCTCGAGGTTGCGAACTCCAGCCTCACGCGTGTAATAACGAATTATATCGCGCACCGCGTCGTCGCTGATACTCCATTCGTTCTTCTTGAGGCCGTGCGCTGACATCTGTTTGGGAATCAGATGCCGACGGGCGATCTCCACCTTCTCATCCTCGGTGTAGCCGGGGATGCGGATGATCTCCATCCGATCCATCAACGGCTGCGGAATGCGCAAGGTGTTTGCCGTAGTGACAAACATCACGTCCGACAGGTCGTAATCCACTTCGAGATAGTGATCGTTGAAGGTCGAGTTCTGCTCGGGGTCGAGCACCTCGAGAAGCGCCGAAGACGGGTCGCCCCGCCAATCTGCGCCGAGCTTGTCGACCTCATCGAGCAAGAAGAGCGGATTTGACGACTTTGCCTTCTTCATGCCCTGCAGGACCTTGCCCGGCATCGAGCCGATATAGGTCCGCCGATGGCCGCGAATCTCCGCTTCGTCGCGCACGCCGCCAAGCGACATCCGCACAAAATTCCGGCCAGTTGCGCGGGCGACCGACTTGCCGAGCGAGGTCTTGCCGACCCCGGGCGCTCCGACCAGGCAGAGGATTGGGCCCTTCATTTTCTTCATGCGTTGCTGGACAGCGAGGTATTCGAGAATGCGCTCTTTGACCTTTTCGAGCCCGAAATGATCGGCGTTGAGCACCTTCTCGGCCCCCGTGATATTCCGTTTGATCTTGGTCCGGTTGTGCCAGGGCACCGAAAGCAGCCAGTCAAGGTAATTACGGACAACCGTCGCCTCTGCCGACATAGGGCTCATGCTGCGGAGTTTCTTCAGCTCCGCGATCGCCTTGTCGCGCGCTTCCTTCGAGAACTTGGTCTTGTTGATGCGGTCTTCCAGCTCGGCCATCTCGTCGCGGCCGTCCTCACCCTCGCCGAGCTCCTTTTGTATCGCCTTGAGCTGCTCGTTCAAGTAATACTCGCGCTGGGTCTTCTCCATTTGCCGCTTGACGCGGTTGCGGATCCGCTTTTCGACTTGAAGGACGCCAATCTCGCCTTCCATGTAGCCGAACACCTTTTCGAGCCGATCGGAAACCCCTGCGGTCTCGAGCAGTTCCTGCTTCTCGGGGATCTTCAAATTCAGGTGCGAGGCGACCGTATCGGCGAGCTTGCCCGGATCCTCGATCTGGTTGATCGAGACCAGCACTTCCGGCGGGATTTTTTTGTTGAGCTTGATATATTGCTCGAATTGCGAGACCACAGTCCGGGCCAGTGCCTCGGTCTCCTGCTGCGCAGCCGCGCTCTCGCCGATGGTTTCGGCAAAGGCCTGGAAGAAGAGCTCGTTGTCGGCAAAGCGCTGGATCCGGGCGCGCTGCCCGCCCTCGACGAGCACTTTGACCGTGCCGTCGGGCAGCTTGAGCAGCTGGAGCACAGTGCCAACTGTACCGACCGTGTAGATATCCGCGGTGGTCGGATCGTCTTGCGCAGCGTTCTTCTGAGTGACCAGAAGGATCTGCTTGTCGTCCTTCATCACGTCCTCGAGTGCGCGCACGGATTTGTCGCGCCCAACGAAGAGCGGCACGATCATGTGCGGGAACACGACGATGTCGCGAAGCGGCAGGACTGGATAGAGCGCACCGCGCGCATGTTCTAACATGAGCCCTCATCTGCAAAAGACGCTCCTGGACGGAGCCGGGAGGGTAGGCACGAAAACGGCATCCTACAGGTTGGCCTCGTTTCGCCAGCAGTCAAGTCGCCGTGTGAGGGTAGCAGGCCTGTGCTGCACGGCGCGCTCAGTCGCCAGTGCCGACATCGCCACGGCGGTCGGAGTAGATGTGGAGCGGTCTTGCGCGCCCCTCGACCACCTCGCGGTTGATCACGATCTCACTGACGCCGACGAGGCTCGGCAACTCGAACATCGAGTCGAGAAGGATCGCCTCGAGGATCGATCGCAGCCCGCGAGCGCCGGTCTTGCGCAATATCGCCTTGTGGGCGACTGCCTTCAGCGCCTCGTCGTTCAACTCCAAGCGAACATCCTCCATCTCAAACAGCCGCTGGTATTGCTTGACGAGGGCGTTCTTTGGCTTGGTCAGGATATCCACCAGCACGGCCTCGTCGAGGTCGTCGAGCGTCGCTACGACTGGCAGGCGACCGACGAATTCAGGGATCAGCCCAAACTTTAGGAGATCCTCCGGCTCGAGGTCCTTCAGGATCTCGCCGGTCTTGCGCTCGTCGGGCCCGCGCACCTCGGCTCCGAAGCCGATCGAGGTACCCTGTCGGCGCTGCGCGATGATCTTTTCGAGTCCGGAAAAGGCACCCCCGCACACAAACAAGATGTTAGTGGTATCGACTTGGAGAAATTCCTGTTGCGGGTGCTTGCGCCCGCCTTGCGGCGGCACCGAGGCTATAGTCCCTTCCATGATCTTCAGAAGGGCTTGCTGGACGCCCTCCCCCGACACGTCTCGGGTGATCGAGGGGTTGTCGGACTTGCGCGATATCTTGTCGACCTCATCGATGTAGACGATCCCGCGCTGCGCGCGCTCGACGTTGTAATCGGCCGCCTGCAGCAGCTTCAGGATGATGTTCTCGACATCCTCCCCGACATAGCCGGCTTCGGTAAGCGTGGTCGCATCCGCCATCGTGAAGGGCACGTCGATGATCCGCGCCAGGGTCTGGGCGAGCAGCGTCTTGCCCGAGCCGGTCGGCCCGACCAGCAGGATGTTCGATTTGGCGAGTTCGACATCGTTGTTTTTCGCGCCGTGGGCCAAGCGCTTGTAGTGGTTGTGCACGGCGACCGAAAGGACGCGCTTGGCATGGTCCTGACCGATTACGTAATCATCGAGCACCTTGCAGATATCACGGGGTCCCGGCACTCCGTCGCGCGACTTGACGAGCGTCGTTTTGTGCTCTTCACGGATGATGTCCATGCAGAGCTCGACGCATTCGTCGCAGATGAAGACGGTCGGCCCAGCGATCAGCTTTCTGACCTCGTGTTGGCTCTTTCCACAGAACGAGCAGTAGAGCGTGTTCTTCGAGTCGCTACCGCTGGATTTGGTCATCGCTACTCCGTCACCGGCGGCCCGGCCCCCGGCTCGACAAGTATATGTGCTTCTGGCGCATCAACAACCAGTTAATCATACCAGGCAGGGCTTATACCGCCGCCGTCGTCAAGGGTGCGCCCTCTGCTACTTGAACCCTTTCTCCAATTCGTCGCGGCCGGGCCGGTTTTCGACCACCTCGTCGATCAGGCCGAACTCCTTGGCCTCGACCGGTGACAGGAACTTGTCGCGTTCGAGCGCGGCCTGGATCGCCTCGAGCGGCTGACCCGTATGTTTGACGTAGATCTCGTTGAGGCGCGCTCGCAAGGCCAGGATCTCGCGCGCCTGGATCTCGATGTCGGTGGCCTGCCCCTGCGCCCCGCCCGAAGGCTGGTGGATCATGATCCGGGAATTCGGCAGCGAATAGCGCTTACCCTTGGCGCCGGCGGCCAGCAGCAGCGAGCCGGCGGAAGCGGCCTGACCGATGCACACCGTCGCCACCGGCGAGCGGATGTACTGCATCGTGTCGTAGATCGCGAGGCTGGATGTCACGACGCCGCCCGGTGAGTTGATGTAGAAATTGATGTCCTTGTTCGGGTTGTCCGCCTCCAGGAACAGCAACTGGGCGCAAATCAGGCTGCCGACAGCGTCGTGGATCGGCCCGACCAGAAAGATGATCCGCTCCTTCAAGAGGCGCGAATAGATGTCATAGGCGCGCTCGCCGCGGTTGGTCTGCTCGACAACCATCGGGACCAAGTTGTTCATGTACTGTTCGAAATACTCCGACATTCCAACCTCCTTGGCACAGCCGCGTAGTGCGCGGCTCGGATTGGGGTCAACTCGCCGGCTCATCTTCTCCGGCCGGGTCGCGTACTGCCAACAGCTCCTGCGGGGTGACCTTGCGTTCTTCGATCTTCGCCAGCTCGACGATGAAGTCGATCACCTTGTCCTCGAAAATCGGCGCCCGCAGATTGTCGATAGCGCCCGGGTTCTGCCGGTAGAAATCGAGGACTTGCCGCTCGTAACCCGGATTACGGCGCGCCTCACGCGTGATCGCCTGGTTCACTTCGTCCTGGGTCACGGTAATGTTGTTCCTGCGCCCGACCTCCGCAAGCAGCAGGCCCAGCCGTACCCGGCGCTCTGCGATCTGACGGTATTCGGCTTTCGCCGTCTCCTCGTCTTGGCTCGCCTCACCCGGTTCGGCACCTGCTGGGGCCGCTTCCGCGCCAGCCTCCCCGGAGTTGGTTGAGGGTTCGCCAGCGTCGGCAACCGTCCGTTGTACTTCCTTCTGCACCTGGTATTGCCGCCAGATATTGTCGAACTCAAGATCTACCATGCCTGGCGGGACTGCGAAGTCGTAACCCTCCGCCAGCTTGTCGAGCAGCGACCGCTTCAGCCGTAGACGCGCTGCTGTGTCATAGTCCCGCTGCAGCTGCTGCCGCAGTTCCTGGCGCAGTTCGGCAAGGTTCGCGAGCCCGACCGCCTGGCCGAGCTCGTCGTCGATCGCGATCGGCAAGCGCTGGCGGATTTCCTTAACATCGACCGTAAAGACGGCCCCCTCACCGGCGAGGTCCGCAACCGGGTAATTCTCGGGAAAGGTGACGCTGACAGTACGGTGTTCGCCGGCCGTCGCGCCGATCAGCTGGTCCTCGAAGCCGGGGATGGAATTGCCCGCGCCGAGCGCGATCTGGCGATCCTTGCCGCCGGCCCCCGGGATCTCCCGCTCGCCGACCCTTCCTTCGACATCGGCCAGCAGGATATCGCCGCTTTCGGCGGGACGCTCGACCACTTCCGACTTCCGCTGCTGCTCGGCGATCCGCTCGAGCGCCCGGTCGACGTCCTCATCCGGCACTTCGACGACGAGGCGTTCGATACCAAGATCGGTGAAGCTCGGCTCCGGGATCTCGGGCAACAGCTCGACCGCCATCTTATATTCGAGATCGGCTCCCTCATTGGCCGATACGATGTCAACCTTGGGCGGCAGAGCGGGCCGCAGATTGCGCTCGCTGATCGCTTCGGCCGAACTCGCCTGGAGGGTGCTCTGCAGCACCTCGCCGCGCACCGAGGGGCCGAAGCGCTTGCGCAAGATCTGCATCGGCACCTTGCCGGGGCGGAACCCGGGCAGCCGGACCTGTTGGCCGATCTCACCCAGCCGGCGGGCGATCTCCTGCTCGAGATCGTCAGCCGGGACGGTGATCGTGAATTCGCGTTTGAGCCCGTCGGCGCTGGTTTCTGTCACTTGCATGGAACAGAGCCTGTAATGACCGCGTTTTTGTCGCCCCCGGACCGCGCCGTGGTGCGGGCGGGGGGATTTGAACCCCCACGATTTGCATCGCTGGAACCTAAATCCAGTGCGTCTGCCAATTCCGCCACGCCCGCCCGGAGCCGCCGGAACCACTACCCCGCCCCAGCCGGGTTCTTAACACAGCCGCCCCCTCCAACATACATGAGCGCATCGACTTGGGTCGGATGAACGGTTGCCGTCAAGACACCATGAGCACCGAAGGCTGTCAGCCGGCTCGGACTAGGTTGCGAATCGCGCTCGAGGCGGCGACCCGCCCCTCGCCGCGGTAGGCCTCGTGATTGGCTTCGATGTCGGAAAGCCGATAGAGGTAGTTGACCATGATCCCGGCGGATTGGTGCAGGCCTTTTGGGGAAGTGTCGCCGAGCCAGTTCAACCGCTCGACCCGCGCCCCGTTGCTGAGGTGAAAATGGGCGACCGGGTCGAGGGCGCGACCGGTTGGCGTCCTTTCACGCAAGAGGTAGCGTGCGCAAAGCCGGATTAGCGGATCGCGTAGGACCGTGGCGATCCGTGGATCGGCATAGCGATCGAGCAGTGCAAGAAGATCCCGCTCCGACACCCCCTCGCCGAGCGCCTCGATCGCCGTCCGCTCGGCGGGCAGCAGAAGATCGCCGTTCGCCGGACCGCCTTGTCGCCCGAGCCAGGACCGGAAACCCGGAGCTGGCGACAGCGTGGCGAACACTCTGAGACGCGGCAGCTCGGTCGCCAGCGCGTCGACGACGCGCTTGATCAGAAAGTCGCCGAAACTGATCCCGTCAAGGCCGCGCTGGCAGTTCGAAATCGAGTAGAAGATCGCGGTGTCGGCGGACTGCGGATCGCCGATCGGAGCTGCCTCGTCGAGCAGGGCATGAATGTCGCCGGTCATGCCGGAGACCAGCGCCACCTCGACGAAGATAAGCGGCTCGTCGGGCATGCGGGGATGGAAAAAGGCGAAACAGCGGCGATCCGCGTCGAGGCGGTTCTTCAGATCGGTCCATCCGCGGATCTCATGCACCGCCTCATAGGCCATCAGCTTCTCGAGCAATGCCGCCGGCAATTCCCAGGTGATGCGCTTGAGCTCGAGAAAGCCGATGTCGAACCAGTTGGCGAGCAGCCTCTTCAAGTCCTCCTCGAGGCCGGCCACCAGTGGATCGCGTTGCCCGAGCTCGATCAGCTCGGCGCGCTGGTCGACCAGGAATTTCACCCCCTCCGGGAGCGCGTTGAACTTGCGCAAGAGAGTGATGCGCGGCGGCTCCAGCGCGGCGCGCAACGCCCGCTCGGTGGCGGCGCGCTGGTCCGTCCCGGAAGCGCTGATCAGCGCCCTGCAACAGCGGTCGATTTCGCGGCGGTCGACATCGAATTCGCCGGCGAGGAGCCGAAGGAAGCGCTCACGCCCGTCCGCATCGAGCGACAGATAAGTGCGTCCGAGATCGGCCGCCCGGGCGCGCGCCGTGACCTCGCCGCCGCGCCCGTCGAGGCAGCTCAGCATCTGCTGGCGAAGCCGGTCGGCGTCGTCGGCGGAAATCTCCGGCCTGGGCACGCCTGCCAGCACACCGCGCGCGGACTCGGCGATCTCGCGCCACGCGCTCCGAAGATTGGTCAGGGTCCGGTCGAAGACGCCTTCGAAAAAACCGGCGTGAGCGGGATCGGTCATGGCGGCTCGGGTGCCGTGGATGGGTTCGGACGAGACGCGAGAACGCGACCGCCGTCAATCCCCAAACGAGGTTAGCGCGGGTTTTGGCCAATTATCGCGCAGCGAGCAGAGAAGCGATCCCGCCCTTTGCGGCCCTATCGGGAAAACATCGGGGAGCTGCCCCGCAGCAGGTCGCGCAGTGCAGGCATGAGCGCCTCGACGAGGTCCTCCGAGACGAGGCCGGCGCCGAGCCTACCGGCGGCATCGCCATGGAGCCAGACCGCCGCCGCGGCCGCGGTGAACGGCTCCATGCCTTGCGCTAGCAGTCCGAGCACGATCCCGGCGAGGACGTCGCCGCTGCCCGCGGTCGCCAGTTCGGGAGGCGCGTTGGCGTTGATCGCCACGCGCCCGTCGGGAGCGGCGATGACGGTATCGGCGCCCTTGAGCAGGATCACCGCACCGCTCTGCCGGGCCGCCCGGCGCGCCCGTTCGGGTTTGCTGCCGGTCGCATCGAAGAGGCGCGCGAACTCGCCCTCGTGCGGCGTCATCACGCAAGGCGAACGGATCGCCGAGAACAACGTATCGGGGGCGTCGGCAAACGAAGTCAGCGCATCGGCGTCGAGCACGGTGCGCTTCTCGGCCCCGAGGATTGCCAGCGCCTCCTCGCGGGTCGCAGCACCCACTCCGGCGCCAGGACCGATCAGCACGGCATTCCGCCTTTTATCAGCGAGAAGCGCGCGGAGATCCTCGGAACCCGCCACCGGGTGGACGATGACGCCGGTCAGTGCTGCAGCATAGACCGGGAATGCCGCCTCGGGTGCGGCCAGGGTGACGAGCCCGGCACCGGTCCGAAGGGCGCTCTTGGCCGCCAGCCGGGCCGCACCGGTCATCACCCTGCCGCCGGCGACCAGCGCATGCCCGCGCGTGTACTTGTGGCTTGCGAGGCTCGGCCGGGGAAATCCGGCACGCCACCACAGGGGCTCGTTGGCGGCGGTGTCAGGCGCGACGCGATCGAGCACCGCGTCGGGGATGCCGATCTGCGCGAGGACGATCTCGCCGCAGTGGCTGCGTCCTGGCAGCAGCAAATGGCCCGGCTTCTTGCGGAAGAAGGTGACGGTCGCCGTCGCCCGCGTTGCCGCCCCGCGAACCTCGCCGCTCGCCCCGTCGACCCCGCTCGGGACGTCGATCGCGACGACCGGCAGCCCGCGCTCGCCGACCGCCTCGATCACCGCCCGCGCGACGCCCTCGACGGGGCGCGTCAGCCCGGCGCCGAAGATGCCGTCGACGACGAGGCTGGCGCCGTCGAGTGCGGCCGGCGCCAGCGCCTCGACCGCACCCGGCCAGCGCGCGGCGGCCGCGGCCGCGTCGCCGCGCAATGCCGCGAGCGAGCCGAGCAGCGCCACCCGCACCGGCCAGCCGCGCTCGACGAGCACGCGCGCGGCGACAAAACCGTCGCCGCCGTTGTTCCCGGGCCCGCAGAGGATGACGAGCGGCCGCGGCGGCCAGCGCCGCGAGATCGTGTCGGCGACGCCGCGGCCGGCGTTCTCCATCAGCGCGATGCCGGGAATGCCGCCGGCGATCGTCAGCCGGTCCGCCTCGCCCATCTGCTGCGGCGTCAGCAGCGCGAGCTTGCGCCAACCCGCGGAAGAAATCGTCATCGGCGAGATGTAGGCAGCTCTCGGCGCGGCGGAAACCCTGCGAACCCGACCTTGACGCCTCGCCCGCGAACCGTTACCTCCAGCGCCGGCGGCGGGTGTAGCTCAGCTGGTTAGAGCGCCAGATTGTGGATCTGGATGTCGCCGGTTCGAATCCGGTCACTCGCCCCAATGTTTTCAATATCTTACAACAGCAAAAGCGGCAGCCATCCTGCCTGAGTTCGAGAGTACCAGGGATCGTGGGTTCCATTTGGGTACCAACGCCCCGTAGCGTTTGCGCCCGGCGCTCCTCTTATTGCGGCGGCGCATCCACTATTCGGAACCGAACCTGGAGCATCGTGGAAACAGTCTGGAAAGAGTGTCGCAGCGCCAATTCGCTGAGTTTGGAGATACCTAGGCCCTCCGACCGCTGGCCAAAGGTCGACGCGCAGGGCACGGGCGGCGAGCTGCTCGCTAACAGAGGCCCGGTCTCGATCCCATCGCGAAACAGGTGTCCGCATGAGTGACGCCCGGGAAACCACGCGCAACTCGGAGTTCGTGAGGGCCATCAATTACGCGCAGAAGCTCCTCGACGCGGCGATAGATGTCGTCGGCGCCGCGGCCGAGCATGTCGAGCTAAATCAACATGATTGGGCGCGGGATCCCAAGGTTGTCGGGTTAACAATTCTGTGCCGCAGCATCTCCAATTTTCGCGCGGCGTTGCTCCTCGTCCAAGATGAGCACCAGAAGCTGGAGGCGAGGGTACTCGTGCGCCTTCTGTACGAAAACCACCTGTGGCTAGCTGCTCTACGGGAACGTGGGCCCGAGTTTGTGCAGGACATGCTCAAGGACGAAATTCCATCGGGAGGCGCTCAGCGAATTGACGCTGATGATAAACAGCACGCAAGGCGGCGATGCCACTGGACCTGACGCACTGAAGCTCCGGAATCTAATCAAGGATCTGGGCCCGCAATTCCCCCCGCCGAAAAAGCTAGATGCCAAGAAGACGGCCGCCGAAGGTGGGGTGATGGCCTATTTCGAGTATTTAAGGCTGTCGCTCGATGCCGTGCATTGCTCCATCACGGCGTTGGGGTATCACCTTTGGAGTGAGCGCATAAAAGGAAAGACCGAACACGTGCTGAGCGTCGTTCCCCGGACGGCGCCCGCCGATGTCCTGTCCACGGTCTTGCATTCGTGCCGGGCGCTGATAGCAACAGCCCGCGACGCCGCTGAACTCATAGGCTTCACGACCGCGATCGCCACGCTGGCAGCGTTCGAAACGGAATTCGTAAGCAACGGCTGGCTAGAACGCTGACGGCCGAGCCGATGGCCGCCCATCGCCACGCTCCGCCAAGCCCAATCAAACCGCACCGGGCTCGGAGAGGAAACGATGCCGACGCTGCACATCGATGATGCCATCGAGCACCTTGTGGAGTACCTCCGCGAGGAAATTACCAAGCCGCCGCCGACGTTGCCTATCGCTGACAACAAATATGGCTGCGATCTCTGGTTGCCGGTTGTCGTTGGCAACTTCTGGCACTCCCGGGACCCGACCTTCCCGAGGGAAACAACCCGACAACCGCAGGATCCTGCCTATTTCCGGCCGTTCTACGATGCGGCCTGGGAACTTTGCCGGATTGGCGTTCTTCGGCCCGGGCAAAACGCCCCCATGGGAAGCCGGATGGCGCAGACCGATTTTCAGGGCGACGGCTTCAGTTTCACAGAATTCGGCCGAAGCTGGGTGCAAACCGCCGCCCAGCATCCGCCGAGCGACCCGAGCCGGTTTAGCGAGGTGCTGCAACCGTTCATCGGCCGGTTTGGAGAAGGCTTCGCACAACGCGCGGCAGAGGCGTCGCGCTGCTATCGAACGACGAATTACCTCGCCTGCTGTGTCATGGCCGGCGCTGCGGCCGAATCCATTTTGCTCGCGGTAGCGATTACGAAGGCGGTCGGCGACGAAGGGCGCGTTCTGGCCCAATATCGAGGCGCCCACGGTCGGAAAAAGATTACCAATCTGATCACAGGGGGATTGCGGCAAGGGCTCGCCGAGCAATTTGTCATGGCCGGCGGCATCCTGAGTTTCTGGCGAGATGAGGCGGCACACGGCACGCGCACAACCATAACCGAGGGCGAAGCGCAAGCCAGCCTAACTCAGCTCCTCCGATTTGCTCAATTGACGGCCGACAATTGGGACGTGCTTACGCATTCGACCGGCTGACCGCGCATCAGCCTCACTTACGCGTCGCGCGGCGCGAGCCCGCAGAGCCCCGCAATATCGGCGTCGAGCCCGTCGGGCCGGATCTCCGCCACCGTCACGCGCGCGGCGGCAAGCAGAAACCAATCGGCCATCATTTGCCGGACGAGCAGGCGCAGCCGGAAGGGTTCGGCGACATCATCGGCGTTCGTCGCCTGCTGCGTCATCGCCAGGCGGCAGTAGCGTCCCGCGCAACTGGCCAGCAGTGCAACCATCGAGCCGTCATGATGAACCCGCGCTGACCGCGCATGCCGACCCCGTTGCTGTTGCGGGCGCGCGCCGGCGCTGCGGCGAAAGCCCCTACCCGCGGCGCCGATCAGAGCAGGCGGCCGAGCATGTTCGGGTATCGCCCAGATCATCATCCGCAAACGGGGCGCCCAGTGTCCCCTTCACGCGGCGATCCGCTTCGCCGATAGGCTACAAGACGCGTCGATACGTCTTGCCAGTAAGCACGCGCTTCACCTGATCCACGTTGCGGGCTCCGACAATCTCGAAGATGAGCTGCTCGTCTTTGCCCTCGGCAGCCAGCTTACGGATGGCCACTACCTGGGCAGGTGTCAGCACGTCGTCGCGCCCGGCGAGCACCTTCAGGTAGAACTCGTCATCGCGCCACAAGTGTGCCAGCAGCAGGTTTGGGACGCCGGCTCGGGCCCCCTTTTGCCGCACGTATTCGGAGATAGCGTTCTCGCGTTCTTCCAGCGAGATGTTGAGGCTCCCGATTAGGCGGTGCTCATGAAGAAGACGCAGCCCCTTAAACCCGCCCGGAATCATGTTGAGCGACGAGCCAGCGGCCATGTGGATATCAACCTGCTCTTCCTCCCAAGCCATGATGCCGTCGAAAGAATGGTTAAGCACGATGAGCTCCGAACAGAGCGTCACGCGACTGTTGCCTGCATAGGTGCGCCACGCTGCGTGAAAGCGTTTATTGCTGCCCGAGCGCATCTCTTGGAGGTGCTCCTCCATCCGTTCAAGCCAATTTCGAGAGGTGATGCCGATGTAAGCCCATTGCTCCAGAACGTGGACGCCTTCTTCGTCGAAGAAGGCGATGGAGTGAGCGTACCCCTGATGACCCTGAGCCACATCACCCCAGCCCACCATGAGTGCCTGGAGCGGTACACTAACCGAACGCTTCACACGGTCCGTTTCCGTGACTAGTACGTGAAGAACAACCCGCTGTTGATCGGGAGGTCGTTCAAAGCCCAGATTTTGGAAATATGCTTTGAAGCTTATGTCAGTCTTTCTAGACCGGGCGTCGTATTCAAAGACGACATCAGCGTCGATGGGCAACATTTCCGAGGTCGATTTTTGTCGGCTAACCTTTGTGTTGTGTTCAAGCAGTCGCCGCGGGATCGTGCCGACCTCGGGAGGGTAGTTTTTGTGTGCATCGCGAAGAAAGTAGTGCAGCTGAAAGTACAGTAGAGATACTGGAAGCGATCCGATGTTGCCGAACCGCAGATTACCCAGAAGGTCATGGCACGAACGCGGGTCTAGGAAATGGTTCGGCACCACCGGAGTGCTAGGTTTTGATCACCGTTTCGTGCATCGCCCAGCAGCGTATCCATGAGATCCTAACGGTCCGTTTCGCGCGATCGAAAGACCGGGTCTTCCGGCGCGGCAGCGACGGCGCGCCGCGCACCAGCGCAAATGGGGTCTGTCAGCTCCACGAAAGTGTTGGCCGGCCGTTCACGGCGGCGAACTGACCGAGTCAAGCTGGCCGGGACGGGCGCCTTCCTGGAGGCACGGCCGTTCCGGGCCGGCTCTTACCGCGACCGCACACCGCTGATGCACGAGGTCCGCCGCGACAGCGTCGACCTGTGAAGCCGGAAGCCGCTCGCGCCAAGCACTCAGAGAAGCGCGCGCTATCGCCGGTGTCGAGCTCGCCGAAGCCGCCGGCCGGGCAGCCTTACCTTGCCGCGTTTCACGAATCGGGGAGCAGAGCCTCCGCACCCGGGCAAATAGGGGGCGGCAGCATTTACTGATTGACAGGTTAGCATTTAAATGCTAGTTTAGCAATGACTGATGTAACATCAACGATCGCTTTGTGGACACTCGCCTCGGTGCGCCGCCATGCACCCTCCGATCTTTGCACTCTCGGACGGGGTGCCCGGCATGGTCTGTGCGATCCTCGAAGCTTTTCGTTAGCCCGGCTTCCCGGCGTGCTCGCCGATCGGGGATTCGCGACTATCGCTTCAAGGCTCAGGATTACAACTCTCCGGCGAGATCTCGCTGCTGATTTGCTGCAGGAGCAACATCGTGAAATATTTGATTCAAGCCCAGGTTGCGCCCAAGAAACGAGCTGTCATGCCGCTGTTTCTTTCGGTCGGCATGCCGCCGGCGATCGAGGATTCCTGCGGCGAAGGGGCGGTTCGTCGCTGATAATTTCCTGTAAAAACAGCAGAAACAGCGAAGGCCCGTTTGAGAAGGGCCGGTCAAGGAGATATCCGGTGGATCCCGGCAGGGCGGTCTGGGAAGGAGAGCCGACCTGCTTTTCTCCTGCAGAAACAGGAGGGACGGTGGTCGCGGAGCGAGATCGAGACAGCGAAATGTGGCACTCCGAGTGCCACATTGCCGACCCCGAGGGACGCGTCAGTAGTACGCCGTGCCGCCGTTGACGTGGATCGTCTGGCCGGTGATGAAGCCGCCGTCGTCGCTGACCAGAAACAGACAGGTCGCGGCGATTTCGTCGACATGCCCTTGACGGCCGAGCGGGATGCCGGCGGCATTCGGCGGCCGCCCATGATACCACTCGGGGTTGGCTCGTGCAGTGTCGATGCTGCCGGGAGAAACAACGTTGACACGGATGTCGTGACCGGCGAACTCGGACGCGAGGCTCCGAGCCAGTCCGACGAGACCCATCTTGGCCGCCGAGATGTGGGCGCGTCCGCTGCCGCCGGCATAGGCGCCGTCGCCGCAAAAAAACAGGATGCGCCCATAACGGTTCTCGACCATCGACGGAATGACCGCTCGTGTGAGATAGATCGCCCCGTCGAGAACGATCCCCCTGACGGTTTCCCAATCCTCTTGGGTCAGCTCGGTAAAGGGCTTGTGCGGGCGGATCGCGGCGTTGTTGATCAGGATGTCGACGCGGCCGAACTCGGACAACGCCCGCGCCGCCAGCGCTTCGACCTGATCTTTCTTTCCGACATCGGCGATGACCGCCAGCGCCTTGACGCCGTGCTCCTTGGCTTCACGCACGACCTCCTCAGCCTCGGCCTGGTTGGTGCGCGCGTTGACGACGACATGAGCGCCCTCCCCGGCCAGCTTCAATACCGTGGCGCGGCCGATATTGCGGCCCGAGCCAGTTACCAGGGCGACTTTCCCGTCGAGCTTACCCATGAGCGAACCTCCATGACGATGTTCGAGATTAGCAGGAATTCCGCACGCGACAGGGATCGGCTATGCCGGCATCGCGATCCGGCGCCCGGCCCAGCGGGGTCGCGGGAGGCGGGAATGCGCCGCCGCCGCGGCAGCGACGCTCGCGCGAGCCGCCGGCAGCCACGCAACGACGCGGCGGAGGGCGAGGTCGATGTGCACGTACATCAGCTCCTGCGTCGCGGCGCGCTCGCCGCTCGACAGGCTGAACATCTCGTGCGCCAGATGAAGGCGCTTGCTGTCGGCCCCGAGGATCTGCGTCGCGACGCGCACCCTTTCGCCGACCAGCAGCTCGCGCTCATAGAGATTGTGCGTCTCCACCACAAACGTGCCGTGGTTGGTGGCGTCTTTGTAGGAGAGACCGATGCCGATCGCATCGAAGAGCGCGTCGGTCGCGCAGTCGAACAGCACGATGTAGTAGGCGAGGTTCATGTGGCCGTTGGCGTCGATCCATGCCGGCAATACCTCGCCGCGGTAGCGGTCGAACGGGGTCGGAAAGCTCATCAGGCAGGGCGCGTCGCGGCGAGGATCGCCACCGGGTAGGCATACCAGATCTTATCGGCTTCGATACGCACTGGGACGCCGAGCCGATCATCCCCGGCAGACGCTTTGAACATCTCGATGATCTTGAGATCATCCCCCGGGTTCGGAAACGAGCGGGCGAGCAGGCCCCCCACATCGCCGCGCAGCTCGTAGAACGTTGCCTCGGGCTCGGGAAGGCCGACCGCACCGAAGAGGCCCCTCAGCTCCGTCAAGGTCAGGGCGCGCGAATGCGAGGGATCGCGCAATTTCTCCAGCCGGTTGAACGCCGCTGCCTTTGCCGGATCCTCCGACGCATAATCGTCAACCACGACGATGCGGCCTTCGGGAGCGCATACGCGGACCATCTCTCGCAGCACCGCCGCGGGATCGAGAAAGTGGTGAACTGAAAAGCGGGTGGTGACGATCGTGAAGCTGGCATCATCGTAGGGCAACGAATACACGTCGCCGCGACGCCAGGCGACGTTCGCCAAACCCTTGTCAGCGGCCAGCTTGCGCCGCCCGCTCCAGCATTGCCGGGGTCATGTCGATCCCGGTCGCCTCCCGAACATGCGGGGCAAAGGCGCAGACGACGAGGCCCGGGCCGCAGGCGACGTCGAGAAGGCGGTCGTCCGGGACGGGCCGAGTGGCCTCGACGACAAGCCTCAGCGCGTCCTCGTCGGTGATCGCGGGGGCGGTGCTGAAGACCGTCGCCTGGCGTGTGAACTGGTCGAGGATCAGCTCCTGGTGGTTGGTGTCCGTCATTGTCAGAGCGGCCCGTTCGGCAGCACCAGCACCTTGCCGTTTCGGCCGCCCTGTTGGGCACGGACCAGCGCCGGCTTGATGTCCTCGATCGGGTAATAGGAATCGATCGGCGCCCTCAGCACGCCGTCGCGGATCTTGGCCGCGAGATCGGCATAGATCTCCCGCACCTGAGCCGGGTTGCGCTTGGCGAGGCCGCGGCCGAGATTGAACCCGGTCAGGCTGACGCCGCGCATGTTGAGGGCGGCTCGCCCGATCGCCGGGTCCTCGCCCGACATCGAACCGTAGCTCACCACCACGCCGCCGTCGGCCACACAGTCGGCGATGCGCCTGCACGCCTCGCCGGAGACCGCGTCGACGCCGAGCCTGATCGACGCGCCGCCAGTGGCGGCCCGTGCACGCTCGGCCAGATCGGGCCCGTCCTTCAATACGACGTCGGCGCCCAGCGCGCCCAATTCCGCGGCCACGTCGTCACGGCGCACGACATTGACCGTGCGTACGCCGCGCGCTTTCGCCAGCACGATCAGATGGCGCCCGACCGCGGAATTGGCGACGTCCTGGATCACCCAATCGCCCGGGGCGAGGGCGACATGGTCCTCCAGCAGCAAGAGTGCCGTCGCCGGATTGATGCGCAGCATCGCCGCCTGCGCCAGATCGAGGCCGGACGGGACCGGGATCGCGTCTTCGGCACGGACGCGGCGGCGCTGCACCCAGTTTTCGCGCTGCATGTTGACGACGAGATCGCCGGGCCGCACCTGGGTGACCCCGGCCCCCACGGCCGACACGCGGCCGACGCATTCCGCGCCGGGGGTCGCCGGCAGCGGGGGCCGCAAGCGATAGCTGCCGCGGCAGAACGAGACGTCGGCCGGGTTGATCGGAAAGGCGAGCACGTCGAAGACGACCTCGCCCGGAGCGGGGGCCCCGACATCGGGCACCTCGACGCAACTTGCCACAGTCTCCGGCGCGCCATAGGCCGAGAGATCGATCCTCTTCATTTCACCATCCTCCATCAATGCCGATCGCCTGACCAGTGACGAAAGCCGCCTCGTCCGAGGCGAGGAAGGCGATCATCGCGGCGACCTCGTCGGGGCTGCCAAAGCGGCCGACCGGGATCGCCTTGGCGCGCTCCCGGAACCCGACTTCGAGATCGTCGCCGTATTCGCGCCGGTTGGTGCTGATCGCCCGCGAGGTGCGGATGGGACCGGGGCAGACGGCGTTGACGGTGATCCCGAACGGCGCCAGGTCGAAGGCCAGCGATTTGGTGAACCCGACGATCGCGGCCTTTGAGGCGGCGTAAGCCGCGCGATGGCGGCCGGGCCTGAAGGCGGCCTTCGAGGAAACGCTGATGATGCGGCCCCAGCGGGCCTGGCGCATCGCCGGGACCGCCGCTCGCGACATCAGAAAGGCGCCGCGGGCGTTGACACCCATGGTCTTGTCCCAGGCCTCGACCGGCACATCCTCGATCTCGTTACGATCGGCCCCCTGCGGCGCCCCGGCATTGTTGATCAGGATGTCGAGCCGCCCATAGCGCCTCAGCACCTCCTCGACCATCCGCCCGGCATCGGCTTCGACGCTGACGTCGCCGAGGGTCGAAGAAGCTGTCCTGCCGCTCTTGACGAGCTCCTCGACCAGGCTGTCGACCCCGCCCCAGGAGCTGTCGAGATCGCCCGCGACATTGTGCTCGTTGGCAACCCCCGTCGGCACGACATCGGAGACGACGACGGTGACCCCGGCTGCCGCGAGCGCCCGCGCGGTCGAGTTGCCGATGCCGATCGGCTTGCCGCACCCGGTAATCAGCGCAACACGAGCGGAACTCGGCATCGGATCCTCGCTTGGCAAACGCATCGCAATACGAGAAGAGGGTACGATTGCGGCACCTGCTCACACAATCGACAAGATTCACCCGGACTTGTCTCGCCGCTGAGCCGGCCGCCAGGCCGGCGCTGTCTCGAGGCGTTCAATGGCGAAAATCGGTGCGATCGCTGCCCTCCTGCTGATCACGTTCGGTGCGGCCAGCCGTCTGCGCGGACGAGAAGCCCGATAGCGGGCTTCCGGCGCGGGTGGCGACCCGCCACGCGATCCTGCTCGGCGACCGGCGCATCGAGTATGACGCGGTCGCCGAGACTTTGCCCTTGACCGATGCGAAAGGTGCGACGACCGCCACGGTGTTCACGATCTCCTACCTCACGGATGCCGCGCCTGGACGCGAGCGGCCGGTCAGCTTCGTGTTCAATGGCGGTCCCGGTGCGGCCTCGGTGTTTCTGCATTTGGGCGCCCTCGGGCCGCGGGTCATGGAGACGCCGGCAAACGGGGCGGTGCCGAGCCCGCCGGTTCGCCTCGTCGACAATCCGGCGACGTGGCTCGACTTCACCGACCTTGTCTTTATCGACCCGGTCGGCACCGGTTTCAGTCGCGGCAAGGGCAAGGAGGAAAACCCGGACAAGCCGTTCTGGGACGTGCGCGCCGACATCGCCTCGCTTGGCACGGTTCTCCGCCTGTGGCTGACCCGGCACGACCGCTGGAGTTCGCCGATCTTTCTCGTCGGCGAGAGTTACGGCGGGTTCCGGGCGGCGACCATGGCGCAGGCGCTGCCGCATGATGTCGGTGTGACGGTCAGTGGGCTGGTGCTGATCTCACCGGCGCTCGACCTCTCGGCATTGCATCAGGACGAGCGCGACCTCCTGGCGGCCGCGTTCTTCCTGCCGTCTTACGCCGCGACCGCCGCGGTCTATGACCGGCGCCCGGCCGCGACCCCGCGGCGGTCGAGCGTTTTGCCCTTTCGGACTATTTCGTCGGCCTCGCCGGGCTCGAAGGTCAGCTCTCGCGCGGCGATCCTTTCATATCACAGGTCGCCGAGATCATCGGGCTTCCGGAGGATATCGTCCGCCGATATCGCGGCCGCATGCCGCGCCGGGTCTTTGCCCGCGAGATCCGGCGCGCCGAAGGCGAAGTGGTGAGCCTTTATGACGGCTCGATCACTCGCCCCGCCCGTCCCGACGAGGAACTGAGACGAATGCTCCCGACCCGGTGCTTCAGCCGGCGGTCGCCGCCTATGGGGCCGCGTTCAATGCCTATCGCGCCGACGCCCTCGGCTATCACACCGATCTGCCCTATCGCGTGCTGCCGCGCGACGTGTCGAGGCAATGGAACTGGCAGGGCGAGCGTCAAGGGGACGGGCTGGGTCTGGCGATGTCGTCGCTCGAGACCGCACTGCTCGAGCACCCGGGAACAAGGGTATTGATCGTCAACGGGCATTATGACCTCGTGACACCCTATCTCGCCTCGCGCTGGCTCTTCCGATCAGCTGGCGGTTCCGGCCGCAGTGCGTGCCGGCATCCGTCTGCGCGTCTATGAGGGCGGTCACATGATGTACATGCGCCCGGATTCGCGCCTGCTCCTCTCCCGCGACGCCGCCGAGCTCTATGCCGCGCCCGGGGCCGCGCCGCCCTCGCAGTAACCGGACGGCGAAGCCGACGCGTCCGCCGCACGAGCGTGAGCTGTTGCGGATCTGCGGGCTGGCCGCGGTGCGCGCACTCTTTGAAAGCGATGCGGGCCGAGCAGAGCGCCTCTTTTTCGAGCCCGGGCTGAGGGGCGAGGTCGACGGGTTCTGCCGGACGCTCGGGCGGGTCCGCAAGCCGTATCGCCAAGTCGATGAAGCGGAACTCACGCGCGTCGCCGGCACCGTGCTGCATGGCGGTGCCGTCGCCGTCGCCCGCCCGCGCCCACTGCCCGATCTCGACCCCGCTGTAGCCCGGAGCTGGGCGCAGGACGGCAAGCCGCTCCTGATCCTCGACGGCATCGGCAACCCCCATAATCTCGGTGCGATCGCGCGCAGCGCCGCCTTCTTCGGGCTCGAGCGGATCGTGCTGGCCGACCGCCCCGACCAGGCGCTCCCCTCGGATGCCGCCTATCGTGTGGCGGAAGGCGGGCTCGAGTACTTGGCGCTCCACCGCGCTCGGCTCCCGGCGGCCTTGGGCGAGCTGCAGGGCGCCTACCGCGTCGTCGGCACCTCGCTCGCCGGGGGTTCCGCAGGGATGAAGCCGACCGGTGATCGCCCGGTCGCGTTGATCCTCGGCAACGAGAAGACCGGTCTCGATGCGGCCACGCTCGCCGCCTGCGACGACGTGGTGAAGATCCCGGGCAACGGGCGCGTGCAGTCTCTCAATGTGGCGAGTGCCGCGGCCATCCTCATCTATCTGCTGACCCGCTCCACCTCGGGCTGACGGAAGGGGCGGGCCTCGACGATCAGGCGGTCGAGAGCGCCCAGCAGCGCAGCCTCGGCCTCTGGCCCCCCGCCGAGGTGCTTCGACAGCAACGCCACCGCTTCGAGTGTCGACAGCGCCTCGTGGCGTGGCTCGCGGCGAATTCGGCCGTAGCGCGACTTGTGCTGCGGGTTGAGCACCAGCCGGCGCAGCTTTAAGAGCCACGGGTTGCGCCACCACAGCGTCTTGGCCTCTTTCCAGGTGCCGTCGAGCAGGACCACGCCGGCGAGGCCGCGCAGCGTCGCCTCCTGATCCGCCGCGGGCTCGCCGTGCCGGTCGAGGGCGATGATTTCTCGCTGATGGCCGAGCGCCGCGGGGCGCGCCGAGCCGAGATAGAGCACCGCCCAGCGCTTCGGATCGGCCGAGCGGCCCAGCGCCCGCGACAGGTTCGGCCAGGACAGCCCGACCACCAGCTCGGCACGCCTCAGCATGGCGCGGGTCACCGCCGCGGTCGCCAACGCCTCCCCCTTCTCCTGCGGATGCTGCAGGATCAGCACAAAAAATCGATTGTCGACCGGTTCCGCGCTCGCCATGAGTGACCTCTGTCCGTCAACGGACAGCATAGCGGCAAAGGAGACCACCGATGGTTCTCGAAGTAAGGCGTATCGTCACCGGGCACGACGCGAACGGCAAAGCCGTGATTAAGACCGACGAGCGATTCCCAGGCGTCAGCCGGTTGGGACGCCCGCACATCGCCGGGTGCGAAATCTGGTCCACCGATCGGATGCCGGTCGACAATTCGGAGGCGAGCGACGCCGCTCAGCGCAAAGGGTTCGTCACCCGCTACAATTACGTCGGCACCGGCCAGGGCACGGTCATCCGGATCACTGAATTCGCACCCGGCGCCCCCAAATTCATGCACCGGACCGAGACGGTCGACTATGCCCTGCTGCTGTCGGGCGAATGCGACCTCGAGCTCGACAGCGGCGAGGTGGCGCACCTGAAACCCGGCGACCTCGTCGTCCAGCGCGGCACGATGCACGCCTGGGTCAACCACGGACCCGCACCCTGCGTCTTCGCCTTCATCCTGATCGACGCCGAGCCCGCGACGGTAGCAGGCCAAGAGCTGCGGACCCACTTCCCGGCGCCTTAACAGCCCGGAATCTCCAACTACCGGTAGCATTGGTATTTTCCGATCGGCGAATCTATCGCGAGTCTGCCGCAAATTCTCGCCTATGGATTGAATAGCCCGGATTTCCGGCGTCGAACAATTCGGACACGTCCTCGGGGCGCGCGGGAGGCTCGGCAGCGGCGAGCGTCTTCTGGTTGCGGGAACCGGCACGGCGGTTCCCTGTTGCGGACGGCCGCCCCGGCACCAACCCCGGCGGTTTTAGTGAGAGCACATCGGTCATCCGCACCTCCCTGGTTTCACCCCGGCGCCCCATGCAGGCGCCGCGATCGGCGGGAGATGTTATTTAGGTCATTTCATATTTATTACAATAGCAACAACCTGATGGACGAACTGGAAGCCGTCCACTCGTAGCGGTGCGAGCGCGGCGTCACCCCCCGACTGCCTAAGTAGCCGGTTGCATTCTGATCAACGAACCAATCCAACGCAGCAGTCGCAGAAAGCATCGCCGGATCAACCATTGCTTATGTCCCCCATGGTCATCGTCGATGAAGAGGTAAATCGGGGGGACTCGGTTTATCCAAAGTCAGCTTGGCCGAGAACGATGGCGAGGCGGCGGCTTAGTGCGGACCGCCCAAGTCCGGGCGCTACCTTCCCAAGAATGTCAGCGGTGACGGCTGGACACCAGCTTGGATAGCTTTCGCCGAATTGAGAATGCCTTTTGTCGTGTCTTCGGTCCCAAAGAGGTCGATCGCCACGTCGAGCATCATCACGTCGGCTGCGGCGATGCCTCCCGCCGACCACGCTTTGAGAAGCGTGCGCGCCGCCGCATAAGCCTTGGTTGGGCCGTTCGCGAGCTTGTCCACGAGATTACGGCTCGTTTCATCCAAATCGGCTTCAGGCACCACAAGCGTAGCAATGCCCAGATCGCCCGCGATGATGCCGCTAAACGGCTCACCCAACAGAGCGAGTTTAGCGGCGCGGGCGCGCCCAACGCGTTCTGCGAGCCGCTGTAGCCCGCCCGCCAACGGAATGTTACCCGAACGAATCTCGACGGCGAAAAATGTCGCATCCTCCGCCGCGACCAGAAAGTCGCAAGCAAGAGCAAGCTCGAACCCGCCGCCGATTGCTCCGCCCCGAACCACCGCCACGGTGGGAATGCGCAATGCCTCAATGGCATGGAACGAACTGTTGCACTCGGCGATGAACGTGCGGAACCAGTCGGCGCTCTTTCCTGGCCACTCCGGGACATTACCCCCCATGCAGAAATTCGGGCCGTCCGACCGAATAACGAGCACCCGGCTGTCGCTCAGGCTCGCGTCATGGACTGCCGCGCGAAGGTCCACGGCGAACTGGCTGCCGATGCGGTTCGACGGGGGGTTCGCCAGGACAATGGTCCCGACGCCGCGATCCTTCTCAAATCTGACCGTCGTCATTTCAGTCACTCCTCCGTGCGCTGTCGGAAAGTAGGGGACATCGACTGCGCTCTGAAGCTGAGGATCGAACAACATACTGTTCTCACCAGGGAACGACGTGGCTCGCAAATGACCCAGATAATGAGATAATCTGCTCTATGGGGAACAATGTCGTCCCGCCGCGAGGATGAGCGCTTGCACGACCTCAACGATCTTCTGTTCTTCGCGGCGGTCGTTGAGCACAGCGGATTCTCTGCTGCCGCGCGGTCTCTGAGCCTTCCAAAATCAAGCGTCAGCCGTCATGTCGGTCGGTTGGAGGATCGGCTTGGCGTGCGCCTGCTGGAGCGGTCCACCCGCAACGTGCGGCTCACCGAGATAGGCAGTTCCTATTACGCCCGGTGCAAGGCGATCCTCTCGGAACTTGAGACCGCCGAACAGGACCTCGCCTTATTGCGATCTGATCCGATCGGCACAGTCCGGGTCAGTTGCCCCACCGGTCTTGCCCAATACGCGCTTGCGCGGATCGTGCCCGGCTTCCTGGCAGACTACCCTTTGGTCCGGGTGCAGATCATCGCCACCAATCGCGCGGTCGATCTCATCGAAGAAAAAGTGGATGTCGCTATTCGCGCTCGCACACGGCTAAATGACGAGACCTTGACGATGCGCCGCCTGGGGAGCAGCACCCTTGTCTTCGTCGCGAGTCCCGACTTCGTTGATCGGCACCCGGTCTTGGTTCATCCATCTGATATTACAGGACTTCCATTTCTCAGCTTTCAGGAAGATACGGCCCGGCCAAGTTGGACTCTGACAGGCCCCGATGAAGCTGCCGCAGTTGTTGCATTCGACCCGATCCTATGGACAAGTGAATTCAGCATTCTCGTGGAAGCTGCTTGTGCTGGAACAGGGATCTCTCTCTTACCGACTGAAGTTACCGTGCGACCGATCAGAGAAGGACGCTTGGTTCGGATACTCCCCGGTTGGTGCTCTGAGGAAATTACCCTTCATCTTGTATTCACGACCCGCCGAGGATTGGCGCCAGCGGTCAGGGTCTTCATCGACTATCTCGCCGACCACTTTGTTTTTCGCGGGCCGGTGCGGGGATGACCCAATAGGCCGCTTTCGAGCGCCCTATTCCTTTTCAGGCCGGGGGCGGCGCAAACGCTAAATAAAGACCTTCTTGACGCGTTCGCGTCGAAAGCCCCATCTGGGACATTGGAGGATACAAATCAATCGAAACCGGCAGAAATGCTTGAGTTTTGACGAATTCCAGAGCGCCATTGCCCGGACTTGATCCGGCCATCCACGAACTCCGGCACAGCTGCTGCCGCCTTCCGTGGATGCCCGGCACGAGGCAGCACGAGGCCGGGCATGACGAAATTCGTCGGACTGAACCATCTGAATGTGCCTGAGCACTAGAAGCCTGCGGTTTCTTTCCTCGCGTGGTAATAGATGTTGGGTTTGCGATATACCGCGAATAGCACGGCGCCGCCGGGCGACTTGTTGTCATGCATCGAACCCGGTTTGCGCCAAACGTAATCTCCGGCCGTCGCTATCCCGTCGTGATCCTCAACGCTGCCCTCCAGGACAAGAGACTGCTCGATCTCGGGGTGCTTGTGAAAGGGGATGTAAGCGCCGGGTTCAAGCTTGAGCAGGCAAGTCATCTCGCCGCGCTCAGGATTCTCGTAAAGTACTTTGATCGAGACCTTATCGAACCGTGTTGGCTTCCATTCCATCTCAGAAGGCTTGACGTATGTCGAGCCGCCGATGGTAGGAACCAGTCCTTGCGGTCTGTCGAGGACGACTGTCATGGTTACTCCTTGGGCCGGCTGCACGACTGGAATAGTAGCAAATCAGCCAGCTAATTGCGATGCGCCGCGACCGTCGCCAATGGTGGCTGCTGCCACAGGCATTCGACACGTGCGAAACCGGCTTCTTCGAGCCATTTCGTGTGCGCCGGCAGGCCGCCGACGCGGTCGAAGAACAGGTCGTAGTCGAGAAACAGCCCGTCCGGCTTCAACACCTGCGCAACGCCGCGGTAGCACTGGGCGATCGCCGCCGGGTCGCCCAGATTGTGGATCGCGATCGCCGACACCGCGAGATCGAAGGGGCCACCGACGCGCCCGGTCCAGGCCGGGTCGAAGAGGTCGGCGACCGCATAAGCAACGCGGCCGGCAAAGGGAGCGAGCCGCTCCCGCGCCTGCGCCAGCATCGGCGCCGAATAGTCCTGCAACGTCACATGCGCGCCCGGAAAGGCGCGCAACACCTCCTCGGTGACGACGCCGTATCCGCCGCCGACGTCAAGCACCGTCACTGCCGCATCAGCGGCGAAGCTGGCATGCGCCAACATGGCCGCGAGGAGCTGCCGGCGCTCCGCGTCGCGCGTCACGTCGCGGTTTATCCAGGCCTCGACATAGTCCGCCGAATGCCAGTCGTGCTCGCTGACCGAAACACCTTGGCTGCCCGCGGCCATCCATCGCCTCCCGACCGGTTCTCCGCAGCATAACGCATCGCCGGCGGGCCGAACAACCAGCCTGGCACCGCGCGCTTCCCGATCGCTATTGTCGGGTCGCTCGTCCGACGCTGTTTAAGCTCAGAAGTACCGTCTCACGCGGTGGCTGTAATCCACGTATTGACGCCCATAATGTTGTTTCAAATAGTTTTCTTCGAGCAGGACCTGTCGATGAAACAACCAACTGGCCGCAAAGATGTAGACCAGGAGTATCCAATTCGAGAACACCAGGAATTCGCCGGCAAGGATAGTGGCGAACGCTACATAAATCGGATTGCGGCTGAAGGCAAAAATCCCGGTCGTCACCAGCGTGTCGGGGTGGTCCATATCGATGCCGACCCGGAAACTGCGGCCGAACGAAACAAGGCTCCACAGCAGCAGCAACAACCCCACGAGGCATAGCGCCGCGCCGAGCCACGAAACGGCCGTCGAGCGGAAGAACGAATGCGAGCTTGCGCTCGGCCAATCGAAGGCTAGGGCGAACACGGTATAGAAATAAAATAGCGCGAAGGGCAGGATCAGGAAATCTCTCTTATCGATCTCGGCGAATTTCATCGCGCCGATGCCTCGGGCTTTCATCATCCTGACCCGGGTCAGCACCATTCCGACCATGAGAACGAGGGTCAGCGGCGCAATAAATCTAACCATGAGGATTCTATCGGGTCGGCCGAATTCCAAAGCGTGATAGGTAACCTTCCAGAGGAGAGATGTCTTCTTTGGGGGCTACGAGTTCCGACGGATCGATGCTGACCCTGCTACCGTGGCAGGCCAAGAACTGCGCACCCGGGCGCCTTGACGGGATCGAGACCGGGCTCGATCCCTCGAGGCAGTTGTGTCGGTTACCGCTTTGCATATAAAGAGAAAAGCAGTGATAAATCTCGCATATCCCCAATATTGATCTCAACCAAACGAGGAAAACAAACCAGATCAACGTGCTCTCAGTGTTTTACGCATCGATTCATCGTCGTTACTCATTGATTCGTCAATGTCAAACTGAAGCCATAATGGATTTGCATCGTGCGCCTACTCTTAAGTACCGGTGATGTTACAATGCCGAAGCGGGCGCAAGCCAGTTGGACGAGCGTATCGCAGCCGAGTAGTTCACCATCAGTCGAATTGGAGGGAAAGAATGCTCTATTCGATCTCCTATACCGACGGGCCAACGGGTGACATCGAGGGGCGGCCCGCAGAACGTTCGACCCGGACAGAAATGTTTCTTACCGAAGGCGAGGCGCTAACCCGAGCCTTGCGGCTTCTCGATGAGGGCGCGCATCACGGGGTTTCGCTTAGCGACGCCTCGGGGAACATCCTGTGCGGCGTGCGTCTCCAACTGAAGTTGGGTTTTAACGGCGAATAGCAGCTGGTCTTCCGCTGTTATTTCGCCGGCTGCTGCGCTGACAATCCAGGATTTCCGCGGCAGAGATCCGTGCGCCGCTGATAATCTCCTGTAAAAAAACAGCAAAAACAGCGACAGGTCGTCCGAGGAAGCTCGCGCTTTACCCCTAGCGGCTGAGCACGACGTTGAGGATTGCGGTTTTGCCGTCCTCGACTGCGCGCATCGCGTTGCGGATCGCGCCGGGGAGCTCGGCCGGCCGCTCGACCTTCTGGCCGGGGAGGCCGAAGGGCTTGCCGAGTTCGGCATAGTCGGGGCCGTCGATCGCCACGCCGTGCCACATCTGGGCCTCTTGCGCGACACCGTCGGGGTAGTGGTGCAGGTGGCCGGTCTGCATCGCGCGGTACTGACCGTTGTTGAAGACGACAATCAGGATCGGCAGGTCGTTCCCCTTCGCGGCGCCCAAGGCCTGGACCACCGGATTGTAAAGGAACGAGCCGTCGCCGACGAGTGCGGCGACCGGCCGCTTGGGCGCGCCGAGCTTGACGCCGAGGGCCGTGCCGAGCCCTTGCCCGAGCCCGCCGCCGGCGCGGAAGAAGCTCTGCGGCCCCGACCACGGGAGATGCTGCTGCAGCATGCCGGCGTGGGTGATCGTCTCCTCGACATAGATCGCGTCCGGCGGCATCGCCTCGCGCAACGCGCCGACCAGCGCCAGCGGGTCGATCCTGTCGCCGTCCTTCGCCTCGGCCTCGGCGGCGCGCTCCGCGGCGAGGATCCGGTCGTGCTCGCGCTGCCACTTCGCTCGCCGGTCGGCGTGCTTGCTGGCGGCGATCCCGGCCGCCTTCGCAGCCTCGACCAGCAGGTGTAGCGAGGCCGCGACCTCGCCTTCGAGATATTGGTCGGCCTGCAGGCTCTGATAGACCATCGTGCCCTTCAGCGGGTTCTCGTCGATGGCGACGACGGTCCCAGTCGTCGGCTTACGGCTCGGCGGGTACCACGGCGCTCGGCAGGCGACCAGCAGCACGAGATCGGCATCCTTCACAAACGGCTGGATGGCGGAGCCGAGGTGCAGCGGATGGTTCTTCGGGAAATTCGCAAAGGCGGCGCGCCCGCCCACCGGGATGCCGAAGAGATCGGCGAGCTCGACGAGGGCCGCGAACGCCGCGGGATCGCGGCCGGCGCTGTCGGTCAGGATGACCGGATTGCGGGCTTGGGTCAGCAGCCCGGCGATCTTCTCGACATCGGCGTCCGTGGCCCGGGTTTTGGGCGGCGGCGGGATCCGGCGCGGGCTCCCATGCGGCGACCATTCCTGCAACATCACCTCGAGCGGCGCGTTGAGATAAACGGGCCCCATCGGGGTGCGCTGGGCGAACTCGCCGGCGCGCACGACATGCTCGTAGAGGGTGTGCACGTTTCCCGCCTGGGTCGCCCATTTGGTCACCGGCTCGACGAGGCGCTGCGGGCCGCCGACGATGCTGAGGCTCCTGTACCATTGCGGCTCGATCGCAAGCTGCGGGTCCTCGCCAAAGCTCACCGACTCGCCCGACATGATGACCATCGGCACTTCGGCGAGCATCGCCGAATGCATGCCGGCCGAGCCTTGCAATAGCCCGGCGCCGGCGTGAAGCAGCACCGCCTGCATGCGCCCGGTCATTTGCGTGTAGCCCATCGCCATGTCGACGGCCAAGGTCTCGTGCCAGCAATCGATATAGGAGGGACCCGATTGCTGATTGACTTTCTGGCGGGCGAGCGCCTCCCACACCGGCGACCATTCGGAGCCCGGCGAAGATATGATGTAGTCGAGGCCCAGGCTGCGAAACGCCTCGAGGATCGCCTCGCCGCCGTCGCAATACTGCTTCATCACCGGCCTCCATGACGCGAAATGCGCGCCATGATAGCGGGAGGCTGGTGCTACGCGCTATCCTTCATCCGGCTGCGGCGCGCCGCGACGCGAAGAGGAGACCAGCACCATGGAATTCGGCATGTTCCACCAGTTCCCGGCCCTTCCCGGCCGACCCGAGAGGGAGGCGTTCGAGGAAGCCTTCGCGCAGATCGATGCGGCTGAGCGCTGGGGCCTTGATGTGATGTGGCTGGCCGAGCTCCATTTCGACCCGCAGCGCTCGGTGCTGTCGGCGCCGCTCAGCATCGCCAGTGCGGTCGCCGCCCGCACCGAACGCATCAAAATCGGCATCGCGGTGCAGGTGCTGCCATTGTGCCATCCGCTGCGATTGGCCGAGGAAGGCGCCACGGTCGATCAGATCAGCCGCGGCCGGCTGATCTTCGGCGTCGGCCGCAGCGGGCTGCCGCGGACCTACGAAGATTATGGCGTGTCTTACGCCGAGAGCCGCGACCGCTTCGCCGAAGTGCTCGACATCGTCGAGCAGGCGTGGTCGCAACCCGCCGTGTCCTACGAAGGCAAATACTACTCCTTCAAGAACATCACCGTGGCCCCGAAACCGCTGCAGAAGCCATTGCCGCCCATCCGGATAGCCGCTGCCAGCCCCGATACCTACCCCGCGGTCGGCGCGCGCGGGCTGCCGATCTTCATCAATGCGCGCTACGGCTCGTTTTCCGAATTCGTGCCCGAAATCCGGCGCTACCGCGAGGCCTATGCGGGCGCTGGACACCCGGGGAGGGGGCAGGTGTTCCTGCGGGTCCCGAGCTATGTCGCCGAAACCGAGGCCCAGGCACGCGCGGAAGCCGAGGAAAGCCTGATGCATTTCTACCGCGAGCAGGCCGGGCGGCTCAGAGATTCACTGAGCCGAGCCGGGACGCGAGCGATCGAAGGGCGCGCCGAGCGGCTCAAGCGCATCGAGAACCTGACCTATGACGAGGCGCTGACCGGCCAGGTGCTGATCGGCACGCCGGAAATGGTGACCGAACGCCTGCGCATGCTGCAGCAGGAGATCGGCATCGACGGCATTCTCGCGGAGCTGAATTGCGGCGGCCTGATCCCGCACGAGCGGGTGATGACCGCCCTGCGTCTCCTCTGCGAAGAGGTCATGCCGCAGTTTCACTAGGCCGGATGCGAGAGGCGAAAGATGCCTGGTCCACTTGACGGTTTTCGGGTTGTCGACCTGACCTCGAATGTCGCCGGGCCGCTCGGCACGATGATCCTCGGCGACCAGGGCGCAGATGTGATCAAGGTTGAGGCGCCCGATGGCGGCGACGCCACGCGCGCCGGCGGCAACCGGCGGGCCGGTTTTACCGCGTCGTTCCTGAACAACAACCGCAACAAGCGTTCGATCGTCCTCGATCTGAAGACGGCGGGTGGATTGCGGGCCCTGATGCGGCTGGTCGCCGGCGCCGACGTCTTTGTTCAGAACTTTCGCCCCGGCGTCGCCGAGCGCCTCGGGGTCGGCGAGGACGCGGTTCGCGCGGTCTCGCCCAAGATCGTCTATGTCTCGATCAGCGGCTTCGGCGAGAAGGGCCCCTATGCCGCCAAGCCGGCCTACGACCCGGTGATCCAGGGCTTTTCCGGGCTGGCGACGGTCCAGGCGGGCTCGGACGAGGCGCGCCCGCGGCTGTTGCGCACGATCCTGCCCGACAAATTGACCGCGATCACCGCCTCGCAGGCGATAACCGCCGCACTCCTGGCGCGCGAACGCACTGGCGAAGGCCAACACGTCCGGCTCTCGATGCTCGAAGCCGTGATGGCGTTTCTGTGGAGTTCGGATATGGGTGGCCAGACATTTGTCGGCGACGAGCCCGCGCGGCAGGAGCCGGCGACCGCCTTCGATCTGATCTACGAGACGGCCGACGGCTATATGACCGTGGCGGCGCTGACCGACCGCCAATGGGCCGGCTTGGCGAGGGTAGCCGAACGGCCCGAATGGCTCGAGGACGAGCGGTTCAAGACCTCGGCCTTGCGCCAGAAGAACATCGACGCGCGGCTGCAGCTGACCCAGGAGGTGTTGCTGACGCGCTCGGCCGCCGAGTGGCTCGAGCTCCTGACAGAGGCAGGCGTGCCCTGCGGCCCGGTGCAGACTCGCAACCAAGTCATCCGCCACCCGCAGGTCGAGGCGCTGGGCCTTGTCGTCGAGACCGAGCACCCGGCGGCGGGCCGGCTGCGCCAGGCGCGGGCGGCGGCGCGGTTCTCGCGCACCCCGCCGGAGACCCGCCGCGGCGCTCCCCGGCTCGGTGAGCACACGCAAGAAATCCTCGCGGAACTCGGTTATTCGGCCGCAGAGATCGCCGAACTCTGCGGGGAGGTAAGGGGCGCATGATCGACTTTTATTACTGGCCGACGCCGAACGGCTGGAAGGTCGCGATTATGCTCGAGGAATGCGGTCTCGAATACCGCATGATCCCGGTCAATATCGGGCGCGGCGACCAGTTCAAGCCCGAGTTCCTGGCGATCAGCCCGAACAACCGGATGCCGGCGATCGTCGATCACGATGACCCAAGGGAGTTGGGCGACGGACCGGTGCCGGTGTTCGAATCGGGCGCCATCCTGATCCACCTTGCCGAGCGAACCGGGCGCTTCATGCCGCAGAGCCGGCGCGGTCGCAAAGAGTGCCTGGAGTGGCTGTTCTGGCAGGTCGGAAATCTCGGGCCGATGGCCGGGCAGCTAAGCCACTTCGTCAATTACGCGCAAGGCGAGCACCCCTATTCGCACAAGCGCTATGCCGACGAGTACAACCGCTGTCTCGGAGTGCTCGAACGCCGGCTCGCGGGCCGCGCGTTCATTCTGGACGACTACTCGATCGCCGACATGGCGTCCTGGCCCTGGGTGCTGATCGCCAGGCCGCTCGGCCAGCCGCTCGACGAGTTTCCCAACGTCGCGCGCTGGCGCGAGACGATCAAACAGCGTCCCGCCGTGCAGGCCGGCGTCGATCTGGGCAAAGACCTGCGCCGATCAGCGCCCCCAAGCGAAACCGAGCGGCGCGTCCTGTTCAACCAAACTGCGCGGGATGTGCTGAACCGGCCGTGAGCAGTTCACCCGGGCATTTTCGGGAAGCGCTGCCGTTCGCCGCCGAGGCTGACCCAAGGCTGCGCACTGCCGCAGAAGATTTCCATTTCCGGCTTGACCCAGCTCGCATCGTCGAGCGTGCCGGCCATGATCATCGCGACGTTCGGCATCACCTCGGCCTCGTCGATCAGCGTCGATCCGCATTCCGGGCAGAAGCGGCGATAGGTTGCCTTGCCGCTGTCGCCCCGACCGGTGAACGTCTGCAGCTTGCCTTGCACGCTCAAGGCCGGCGTCGGGAGTGCGACGACGATGGCAAAGGCCGTCCCGGTACCCTTCTGACAGTTCTTGCAATGACAGACGCCGACGAATGTCGGCTCGGCATCGGCCGAATAGCGCACTTTCCCGCAAAGGCAACCACCCTCGATCTTCATCCGACCCTCCTTCGTTCGCCCGGGCAACATACGCCCGCGGTTAAGCGATCTGCGTCTTCAGAAATGCGGACATGCGATCCCAGGCCAAGTTGGCGCAGGCGACGTCATAGGCGGCGCTGCGCTCGTTGGCAAAGGCATGCGCCGCATCGTAGCGGTAGATCTCGTGCCGGACGCCGGCCGCTTTCAGCACCTGCTCGAGATCGTTGACCGCGGCCGGTGTGCACCAATCGTCCTTGTTGGCAAAATGCCCCTGGAACGGCACCCGGATCCTGGCCGGATCGGCAAAATCCTTGGGCGGAATGCCGTAGAAGCAGACGGCGGCGCTGACTTCGTGGATATGCACCGCCGCAGCGATCGTCAGCGCGCCGCCCATGCAAAAGCCCATCACCGCTATCTTGTCGCTGTGCTTCCACAGTTGCAGCGCCGCGCCGCGCAGGTCCTGATGCGTTGCCGCCGGAAAATCGAGACCGGTCATCAGGTGGTTGGCCTCGTCGGGCTCGGTCGTCAGGCGGCCCTTGTAGAGATCGGGCGCCAGCGCGTTGTAGCCGGCGCGCGCGAAGCGGTCGGCAACCCCGCAGATCTGGTCGTTGAGACCCCACCACTCCTGAATGACGATGATCCCGGGCCGGTCGTGGCCCGCCATCGCCAGGTAGCCTTTGGTTGCCACGCCATCCGGCCGGGCAAAGTCGGTCATGATCCCCATCGATACTCCTCCTGATTAGGCGTCGGCGAAGGCCGGCATCACCTCCTCTTTGAACAGCTCGACCGACCGCATCGCTTCGTCATGGGTGATCGTGCCGAACGCGAAGTCGCAGACGTAATAATTGACCCGGGTCGCCTCGATCTCGCGGGCGATGTAGTCGCGCACCATCGCCGGGGTGCCGGCGATTGCGTCGCCATGCTTCTGCAGGATGCCGAAATCTTCCGGGAGTGCTGCTTCGAGCGGAAACGGCACGTTATACTCGTGCCACAACAGCCCCATGTGATGGCGCCAAGCCGGGTAGCCGCGGCGTGCTGTGTCCAGCGCTTCGGCCTCGGTGTCGGCGATGATGATATGGCGGTTGACCCCGAGCAGCGGCAAATCGGCTTCGGCGCGCCCCAACTTCTTCCATTCGGCGCGATAGCTGTCGGTGATCGCGCGCACTTGCTCCGGCGGCCGCCGCGTTACGGTGTTGGCTGCGATGGCTGCGGTCCAGGCCACGCTCGCCGGGTTGCCGAGCCCGTACCACACCGGCAGCGGCTGCTGGAACGGTTTCATCACGATCGGCACGTTGTCGAAGTCATAGAATTCGCCGTGGAAAGTCAGCCGGTCCTCGGTCAGTCCGCGGCGGATGACCTCGAAGGCCTCGCGGAACTGCTTGGCGCCGGTATCGAAGTCGATGCCGTAAAAGCCGACCTCGACCGGCGAGATGCCGCGCCCGACGCCATAGAGGAAGCGTCCCCCGCTCATCTGGTCGAGCATGCAGATCTCGTCGATCAGGCGCAGCGGGTGATAGAGCGGCAACAGATACACCATCGGCCCGAACCGCAGCTGCCGGGTGCGCTGGGCGACGGCGGCAAGGAACACGCCGGGCGACGGCGCGTAGCCGAGCGGCGTGTTGTGGTGTTCGGCCAGATGGTAGCCGTAGAACCCGGCACGGTCGTAGGCCTCGATCAGCTCGAGGCGCTGTTCGAAGTGTTGGTCAAGCGGCAAACCGCTGTCGTCGAGATGGTCAAAGATCCCAAAGCGCATGGTTTCTCCCTTTCGGCCGTCACTGCCGATCAGTCCGCCCCCTCCCTTCCCTCCCCCGCGAGCGGGGGAGGGTCGGGGTGGGGGCTTCGGCAAACGCCGGCATGACCTCCTGCGCAAACAGCTCGACCGACCGCTTGGCCTCGGCGAGGGTGATATCACCAAAGGCCATGTCACAGACGAAGTAGTTGATCCCGGAGCCCTCCTCCTGCGCGGCGACATAGTCGCGCGCCCCGGCCGGGGTGCCGGCAAAGCCGACGCCGTGGTGCTGCAGGACATCGAATTCGTCGGCAAGTTCGCCCTGCAACGGGAACGGGACGCCGCGCTGCTCCCACAGCACCTCCATGTTGCGACGCCACGGCCGGTAGGCCCGCGCCGCAATGTTGCGGGCCTCCTTCTCGGTCTCGGCGACAACGATGTGCCGCGTCACGCCGATGCGGGGAAGCGTGTCCGGCGGCTTCCGGAGCGCCGTCCATTCGGCCTGGAACTGCTCGACGAGCGGGCGCATCGCCGACACCGGCCGCAGGAACGAGACGAGATTGACGTCATTCTCGGCGGCCCACGGTATGGTCTCCGGGCGCGAGATGCCGTACCACAGCGGCGGGTGCGGGAGCTGCGCCGGCTTCAGCACGATCGGCACGGCGTCGAAATTGTAGAACTCGCCGCGATAGGTAAGCTGGTCATGGGTGAGCCCCAGGCGGATCACGGCGAGCGCCTCCTCGTACTGCCGCATGCCATGAGCAAAGTCGACCCCGAAGAACCCGACCTCGACCGGCGAGATGCCACGGCCGACCCCGAACAGAAAGCGCCCGCCGCTCATCTGGTCGAGCATGCAGATCTCCTCGATCAGCCGCAGCGGATGGTAAAGCGGCAACAGGTAGACCATCGGTCCGAACCGCAGCCGCCGGGTCCGCTGGGCTACCGCGGAGAGGAAGACGCCGGGTGACGGCGCGTAGCCGAGCGGTGTCGCGTGGTGCTCGGCGAGATGGTAACCGTAGAAACCCGCGCGATCGTAGGCTTCGATCAGCTTCAGCCGCTCATCGAACAGCTGGCCGAGCGGCACCCCGCCATCGTCGAGGTGATCGAAGATCCCGAAGCGCATGTGGTCCTCCCGTCGCCGCGGTTAATATGTCGATGCCTGCCCTTTTTCGTCGTCCCCGCGCAAGCGGGGACCCAGGGCAACCGTTATTGTACTATCCGGTCGGATAGGTCCAGCCATTGCGGATTCTCGCGCTCGATAAGTTCGAGCTTCCAGCCACGACGCCACTTTTTGATGCGCTTCTCACGAAGGATCGCATCCGCCATTGTTTCGTGATACTCGACAAAGACCAATCTGTACACGCCGTAATCCTCAACAAATCCACCGACAGCATTCGATCGATGTTCCCAGACGCGGCGAGCAATATCGCTCGTGACGCCGACATATAGCGTGCCGTTTCGTCGGCTTGCGAGGATGTAGAGGATGTAGACGCAAGGTCGCTTCACGCGCCGGTCGGCGGCCCTGGATCCCCGCTTTCGAGGCTGTAATCCGATTACGAAATCTGGCGCTCTAATTCTCACATCCGTCGTTCCCGCGAAAGCGGGAACCCAGGGATTTCAGTCGCTTGCTCCTGGGCCCCCGCTTTCGCGGGGACGACGAACTGGCCTGTCCGCGGGATTTCCTGACAGGCTCTTTCGCGGGGACGACGGGTATAAATGAAGGCCGCTCTCAATAGATCACTGAGCGAGCATCGCGTCGGCGATTTTCTCGGCGGTCATCAGGGTTGGAAAGTTGGTGTTGGCGCACGGCACCACCGGGAACAGCGACGCATCGACGACCCGCAAGCCCGCGACGCCGCGCACCCGTCCCTGGCTATCGGTCACCGCCATCGGGTCGTCTTCCGCCCCCATGCGGCAAGTGCAGGTCGCGTGCCACACGCCGATCGTCGCCTTGCGGATAAAGTCTTCGAGTGCCTCGTCGTCGCGCATCAACTCGTCGAAACGATGGCCCTCGACGATGACCTTTTCGATCATCATCTTGCGCAGCCAAGCCGGGCCGTCGAGCAACTTGGCGATGACGTCGGTGATCATCTTGTTCTTGCTGTTGACGACGCCGATCTTGCGGACGCGCTCGGTATAGCTCGCCGGGAACGGGTCGCTCGTCGCCTCCGCCAAGGCCGCGCTCAGCTGCAGCGCGCCGAGCCGCCGGAAGGCGTCCATCAGCCGCTCGAGGTCGCGCCGGTCGGACAAGAGGTTGAACTCGACGATCGGCTCGGCCCGCCAATCGCGCGAAGCAAGCCTGACCTGTCCGGTCTCCGAAAACGTCTTGTAGACGGCCGCGAGCAGCGAGCCGATCTGGTCGCCGACCGCATGCCAAGCCGATTTGCTGACACCGGCGACAAACATGTCGCCGGGCGGTGCGCCGCCGATCCCCGACGAGTAGCGCAGAGCGAGCAAGATGTGGCGCCGGGTCAGCCCGTTGAGCCGGCTCTCGGGCTTGATGAAGGACGAGACCGAGATCGACGGGTGGTCCATCAGCCGCTGGCCGACCCCCGGCACATGTGCGACGACATCGATCCCGAGGTCGCGCAGGTGGCCGGCCGGCCCGATGCCGGCGCGCAACAGATGCGCCGGTGAATGGATCGCGCCCGACGAGACAATGACCTCGCCCCCGCGGAACTCTGTCTCTCTTCCGTCGACCAGCGCCTTGACGCCGACGCAGCGCGTCCCTTCGAACAGCAACTCCTCGATTTGCGTCAATGCCGAGATCATCAAATTGTCGCGCAGCCGAGTGCCAGGATCGAGGTAACCGATCGCCGCGGACACCCGGCGATCGTAGAGGTTGGAGATCGTGATCGGGAAATAGCCGTCCTTGAATTCGGCGTTCTGATCCAGAATGTATTCGAACCCGGCCTCGTCGAACGCCTTGGCGACCGCTTTGGCGTGGCCGTTCCATAGCTCGGGGAAGATGCGGCGGACCGGGATACGGCCGTCATTGCCGTGCCACGGACCGTCGAAATCCATGTCGCGCTCGACCTTTTTGAAATAGGGGAGGACCGCGTTCCAGTTCCATCCGGCGGCACCCCGCGCTTCCCATTCATCGTAATCGGAAGGCGCGCCGCGGTTGGCGAGCTGGCCGTTGATCGACGAGCCGCCGCCCAGCACCCGCGCCTGCTCGTATTTGCGCAAGGGCGGGCGGTCCTCCTCCGGCCGGTTGTGCGAGACGACCTCGGTGTGGACCTTGAGCTCGGTCCAGTGGAAGCGTGGATCGAAATAGGCGGTACCCGGGTAGCTGTCGAGGATCTCCGGCGGCACCTTGCCGTGTGGCGTGTCCTGGCCGGCTTCGCACAGCAGCACCTTGTTGCTGCTCCTGGCCGACAGCCGGTTGGCCATGACCGAGCCCGCCGACCCGCCCCCGACGATGATGTAATCGTAGCTCATCTCCCTCCTCTCTTCAGGCTCCATCCGCGACTTTCTTGTGCCGTTGATGTAATGCAATCCGCGATGGTTGGGTCAAGTCCGAGGTATCGTTGAGCGCCACCGAATTTGCCGTGCCAGCCGCGAACCGTCATTTCGAGGATTACGTGCCTGGCGCCGTCTTCGAGTATGGAGAGATCCCGGTCACCGAGGCCGAGATCGTTGAGTTCGCCCGGCGCTTCGACCCGCAATACATCCATGTCGACCTCGAGCGGGCGGTTCAGGGCCCGTTTGGCGGGCTGATCGCAAGCGGCTGGCATACGACGGCGATGATGATGCGGCTCATTGTCGACAATTTTCTGCCGACGAGTGCGAGCCTCGGCTCACCCGGTATCGACGAGCTGCGTTGGTTGGGTCCGGTTCGGCCCGGTAACGTGCTGAGCGTTCGATTGTCCGTCCTCGAAGCAACGCGCTCGCGATCAAAACCCGATCGAGGCGTCGTGCGCACTCTCTGCGAGGTGCTGAACGAAAACCGGGAGGTCGTCATCAGCCTGAAGGCGATGAATATCATGGCCTGCCGGCGCCCCCACCCTATCCCTCCCCCGCCTGCGGGGGAGGGGACGGGAGGGGGCTCTTGAAGGTCGGCATCGTCTCGGACGTGCACTGCAATGTCGCAGGGCTGTCGCAAGCGCTGAACCAGATGGGTGATGTCGACGAGCTGATTTGTCTCGGCGACAGCATCTGGGAATACCGCTTCTCGAACGAAATCGTGCGCCTGCTGAAGGAGCGCGGCGCGCACACGATCCTCGGCAACCACGAGGAGGGTTTTCTCGGGCCGCAAGGGGTCCGCGCGCGCCAGCCCGATTGGATCGACCGGTCGCTCTTGCGGTGGCTCGCCGAGCGGCCGCACCGGCTCGAATTGCACCGCGGCGGCAAGAAGCTGCTCGCCGTCCACTCGACCCCGTGGGAACCGCGCGGCACCTATGTCTATCCGCATAGCGCGCTGTTGGAGCGGTTCGGCGAAGCCGACGCCGATTTCGTCCTCTACGGCCACACCCACCATCAACTGGTGCGCCGCTGCGGCAAGGTCCTGGTGATCAACCCGGGCTCGGCCGGCGAAGCGCGCGACGGCAGCAACGCCCGGCAACTGAGCTGTGCGGTGCTCGACACCGTGAGCGAAGAGGTCGTGGTGAGCGACTTCCCGGATACCCAGGGCTAGGTAGACGGCTTGCGGGAAAGAAAGTCCTTGAACCCGTCTCGCGGGTGGCCGGCGCTGAGCCAGGTGGCGCGGGCATCCTCCTCGGTGTTGAAGCGGTCGCGCCAACCCATCCCGATCTCCTCATGCAGCAGGCGCTTGATCCCCTGCACCATGCGCGCATCGTTCTTGGCGATCATCTGTCCGATTTCGAGACAGGTGTCGATTAGCCGCGCCGCGGGGACAACCTGGTTCAACAAGCCGATGCGCTCGGCCTCCTCGGCGGCGACGATGCGCCCGGTGTAAAGCAGCTCCTTGGCCTTGGGCAGGCCGACCAGCAGCGGCAACGACCAGGTCGAGTTTACCCGGCCATAGCTCGCTGCCAGAAAGCGAAAGGCGGTGCGCTCGCAGCCGATCCTGAGGTCGAGGGTCGAGCTCATCAGTGCCGCACCGCCGTAGGCGAGCCCGTTGATCGCACCGATCAACGGCTTGGTAAAACTCGCAACGTGCCAGGTGGCGTGGCCCCGGACCTCCTGGCGGGTGGCCAACTCCTCGGCGCTTAGCCCGGCCATCTCATGGATGTCGGCACCGGCGGAAAACGCCCGATCGCCGGCGCCGGTCAGGATCACCGCCTTGATGTCGTCGTCGGCCTCATACTCGGTCAGCGCCTCGTCGAGCTCGCGCACGAGCGGAAAGCTCAGCGCATTGAGCTTGTCCGGGCGGTTCAACGTGATCACCGCAACCCCGTCGAAACGCTCGGTCAGAATGAATTCATAGGCCATGGCTCGGCTCCTTCACGGCTCGTCGATCGTTTGACACTACGCGGGGGCGGGTGTTCACTCAACCGCGACTGGAACTTCGGGAGGCGGCGATGGGTGGGGCCCTTGAAGGAGTGCGGGTGCTCGAATTGGCGCGGTTCCAGGCGGGCCCGCGCGGCGGCATGATTCTCTCCGACCTCGGGGCCGAGGTGATCAAGATCGAGAAATTGGGTGGCGAGGAGACCCGCAAGTCGCCGCCGTTGGTGCGCGGCCAGAGCGTCTATTTCTCGGTATACAACCGCGGCAAGAAGAGCCTCTGCCTCGATTTGCGGAACGACCGCGGCAAGGAGGTCTTCGCGGCATTGGTCAAGACCGCCGACATCGTGCTGCAGAATTTCCGCCCCGGGGTCATGGACAAGATGGGCTTCGGCTATAAGCGGCTCTGCGAGCTGAAGCCCGACATCATCCTCGGCTCCGTCTCAGCCTTCGGCCAGTACGGCCCCTACCGCGAGCGCCCGGGCTTCGACCCGCTGGGCCAGGCGATGAGCGGGCTGATGAGCCTGACCGGCATGCCGGTCGGCCAGCCGCTCGGCACCGCCTCCTCGATCGTCGATCGCTACACCTCGTTGCATGCGACGATCGGCATGCTCGCCGCATTGCATCACCGCGACCGCACCGGCGAGGGGCAGGAGGTCGATGTCTGCCTTATGGATTCGGGACTGACGATGGTCGAGATCCCGACCTCGTACTACCTCGCGACCGGCCAGGAAGGCGGCGAAGGCGGCCGCCCGCCCTACAAGGCCAAGGACGGCCATGTCGTGATCTCCGCCTCGGGCCGCGAGATGGGCTCGCGGCTCCTACAGATCGCCACCGGCGACCCGAACGCGGTCGCCAACACCGGCGCCTTCACCGGCCGCATGGGGCTCGAGGATTCGCCGCGGAAGAAGGTAGAGGCGTGGTGCCTTGCTCATACCGTCGAGGAGATCGTCACCGCCCTTGTCGCGGCCGACGTTCCGGTGGCGCCGGTCAAGACCATCCCGCAGGTTGCCGAGGACCCGCATCTCTGGGAGCGCGAGATGCTGGTCAAGATGGAGGACCCGGTCGCCGGCGAGATGTACCTGCCCGGCGCGACGATCAAAATGTCGAAGACGCCGGGCCGCGTCGGCCCGGTGCCGACCCCGGGGCAACATACCGACGAGGTGCTCTCCGGGATCTTGGGCTACGACCGCGCGACGCTGGAGGAACTCCGGCAGGCGAAGGTGATCGCGTGATCCCGACGGCCTCAGACCCCGGATAACGCTCTCGGATGGAAGAACCGGCCGAGCCCCACAATCGGTTCGCGAAGATCAGAAGAGATCTCGCGATCATCAAATGGATGGTCGGCGTAAACCTCGCCGCATCCATATCGCTAGTCATCAAAGCGTTCGCCTAACGAAAGTCACCCCTCGTCGGCCGCCAACCGGAGGCCCGGCAGCAACAGCTCGCGGTGCTCCGGGTTCCGATACCGCGTTGCGCGCTCCACCAGGCTCCTCGGGTCGCGTCATAATAGAAACGTGCGCGGCGGTGGCTGCACCAGGGCAGTAGTTCGCGGACGTCCGGCCCATAGGCGATGTTCGGGGTTGGCGATCTCGGCTGGCGGTGGAGCCGAACACCCGGGAGGCCTTGGGCATCCGCAAATTCGCCGAGCACATCAGCGATACCCTGATTGATTGCGCCTGGTTGAGCGGCGGCCTGAGGATCGCTGTCGTCGCTAATCTGCTTGTTGCGAGGTGATACGCTATAAGCGTACCATCCGTGATGAAATTCGAGTGGGATGAGGCGAAGCACGCCAAGACGCTGCGCGAACGCGGCGTCGGTTTGGACGATGGCGCACGAATTTTCGCGAGGCCGGTTCTGATCTGGGAAGATACCCGCCGCAACTACGGCGAGGATCGCTTCAGGGCGGTAGGCGAGACCGATGGCGACATTCTCCACGTCGTATTCACATGGCGTGGTGATGCAGTGCGAATCATCTCGGTTCGACGAGCCAGTCGAAAGGAAGCACAGTTATGGCTATCACAAAAATGACGGCCGATGAGATCAAGGCGCACCCCTCCAAACGCAATCGCGCCAAGATCGAGGCGACCACGGAAGAGAACATTCGCCGCCAGATGATCGAAGACGGGGAAAACCCGCACGAAGATCTCTCCGAGAAAGACATCATCTCCCCGTGGTACATTCGCCAGCGATTGGGAATGTCGCAGAGAGAATTTGCCAATACGCTGGGTGTTCCGGTTGCGACGTTGCGGAATTGGGAGCAGAACCGAGTGGCGATGGAGCCCGCAACGATCGCGCTGATGCGTATCCTGGCGAGGGAACCGGAAGCCGCACTGCGGGCGCTTCGCTGCCGCGCGGCATAGTCGGATCTCCCGGCCGCCTCCGTCGGCGCATCATACTGGGTCTGCCCGCGTCGGCGCCGGTCAGCTGCGGGAGCCCGCGACATTGCTGGCGAGGAACGCGGCGAGCCGGCGGATGGCGGGCCTGGTCGACCCAGCGCTCGATTGTTTGCGCCGAGCTTAACCTCTAAACGCCACCGGTCCTCTCCCCTACCCTTCTTCGGGTCATCGCACCGATGCCGCAGCATCAACGGTCTGGATGACCTCGAAGCCTTCGAATTCGGGGTGCCCGAGATAGAGCGGCTTGTTCGAGCCGGCGTCGTGATGTGCTCGACGAAATGCTTCCGATCGGGTCCACGCCTCGAAGTCGGCGCGGCCGCGCCATATCGAGTGTGACGAGTAGAGGGTATGATCCTCACGGTCGGGGCCGCGCAGCAGGTGAAACGTGATAAAGCCGGGAACGTCGCGCAGATGCGTGTCGCGCGTCGTCCAAACCTGCTCGAACTCCGCCTGCGACCCGGGGACAACCTTGAAACGATTCATCGCGATGAACACGGCTTCACCTGTCGCTTGTGAAAACTCGACCGGCCGAAAGGACCACGCAGCGTAGGATTTCGCTAGCCGGGCGGAAAGCCGTAAATGGCATTTCGATTGACAATTTTTGGTGGCATGCTATTATAGCAACAAGAACTTTCATTTTTCGGCAACCAAGGCAGCGGCCGTCAGGCCGGGCGTTCGCGGTTATCCGCTGTTTTTGGTTCGCTACGCCCCCCGGCGATCAAGGATTTCTGCGGGGGAAGAAGGGTCCGCCGCTGATAATTTCCTGCAGAAACAGCAAAAACAGCGGGGACCCTCTCGATAGAAAGGCCGGTTGGACCAGCCCGGTCTACCCCGAAATTACAACCCAAAGGAGAGATCCTGCTGCAGATTTGCTGCAGATGCGAAAAGTAGGCGTTCATCGATACAATTGATGATTGTGGTTCGGAGCTCCGGCAGGCGAAGTCTTTCCGTCGCTGCTCGGCTGCTCTACGATCGCTGCTGGCGGGCAATACCTGAGCGGTAGCCAGATGAACGAGACCTCCGACAATATCATCGTCGATACCGCGACCCGCATCTTCCAAGATTTGTGCGAGCCCGCCACGATCAACGACGCCGAGCAGGGCGTGTGGCCGAAGGCGTTGTGGGCGGCACTCGAAAAGTCGGGGTTGCCACTCGCCTGGGTGCCCGACGATCTCGGCGGGGCTGGTGCCACCATGGCCGACGGTTTCGCGGTCCTGCGCGTCGCCGGCCGTTTCGCCGCACCGGTGCCGCTCGCCGAGACCCTGATGGCGGGTTGGCTGCTCGCTCGAGCCGGGATTGCCGTGCCGAACGGGCCGATGACGGTGGCGCCGGTCCATGCCGACGGCCATATCGCGCTGCGCGAGGATGGCAGCCTCACCGGCCGGGCGCGCCGCGTACCGTTCGCTCGCAACGCCGGCCATATCGCCGTCCTCGTCCGCCGCGGCGATGCACCGGCGGTGGCGCTGATCGCGGCGGCAGGTCTGGCGATCAGCCGATCGACGAGCCTCGCCGGCGAGCCGCGCGACGACGTGTCGTTCGACGGCGCCGTCCCCGAGGCGGTCCGGCCGGTTTCGCTCGACGGGGACCTGCTCGTCGGCTTTGGCGCGGCGGTGCGGCTGCAGCAGATGGCCGGCGCGCTCGAAAAGATCCTCGAACAGTCGGTCCAGTACGCGCTCGATCGCTCGCAGTTCGGCCGCCCGATCGCCAAGTTCCAGGCGGTCCAGCACAACCTCGCAATCTTGGCGGGCGAGGCGGCGGCGGCGAGTGCGGCCGCCGATGCGGCTGCCGAGGCCTGCTCTCGGCCGGATATCAGCGTCGGCGAGGTCGCCATCGCCAAGGTGCGCGGCGGCGAAGCGGCCGGCACCGGTGCCGCGATTGCCCACCAGGTGCATGGCGCCATGGGCTTTACTTACGAGCATTCGCTGCATCACGCGACGCGCCGGCTGTGGGCGTGGCGCGAGGAATTCGGCAACGAGGCGGTGTGGGCTCAGCGCCTCGGGCGGATGGTCGCGGCGCACGGCGCCGACCAGCTCTGGCCCTTCATCACCCAAGGATCGTGATGCAGTCGTCGCCGAGATTTGGCTTGAATGACGCTCGTTTTACCCTCACCCCCCGCCGGCCGGGGGGAGAGGGCAGGGTGAGGGGGGCCGATCAGCTGGTCTGCAGCGCTGCCCACCTCACCCTCCCATCGCTGCGCGACGGGCCCCTCCCTCTCCCCCCTAAAGGGCGGAGAGGGGCTCTCCGTGGCGCCGGCTTACGGAGATACCGATGAATTTCAGCTTCCGCTTCGACCCGGTCGAGTTGCCGCCCGAGGCCAAGGAATTACGCCGGGAGGTCCGCGCCTTCCTGCGCCGAGAGATCGAGGCCGGTACCTTCTCACCGGACGGCGGCAAAGGCTCGTTCTCGCGCGAGTTCAGCCGCAAGGTCGGGGCTCAGGGCTGGATCGGCATGACCTGGCCCAAGAAATACGGCGGGCACGAGCGCTCGCAGCTCGAACGCTATGTCGTGACCGAGGAGATGCTGGCGGCCCGCGCGCCGACCCGCGCGCACTCGACCGCCGACCGGCAGAGCGGTCCGGTCATCCTGCGCTACGGCCAGGAGGAAATCCGGCAAAAGATCCTGCCGCAGATCGCCCGCGGCGAACTCTGCTTCTGCATCGGGCTCAGCGAGCCCAATTCGGGATCGGACGTGTTCGCCGCCTCGACCCGCGCGACCAAGACTAACGGGGGCTGGCTCGTCAATGGACGCAAGATCTGGACGAGCGGCGCGCACCACGCCGACTACATGATCGCGCTCTTGCGCACTTCGCCCAAGACCAAGGAGAACCACCGGCACGGGCTGACCCAGTTCCTCGTCGAGATGAAGACCCCCGGCATCACCACCCGGCCGATCATCAACCTGACCGGCGGCCACGATTTCAACGAGGTCGTGTTCGACGACGCCTTCCTGCCCAACTCGCACCTGATCGGCGAGGTCGACATGGCGTGGAAGCAGGCGACCGACGAGCTCGCCTATGAGCGGAGCGGCCCCGACCGCTGGATCGAGACCTTTCCGGCCCTCGTCGAGCTGGTCCGCCGGGCGGGCGAGGAGCCGAGCGAGCGGCTGGCCGAGGGAATCGGGCGCGAGGTCGCCCATCTTGCGACCTTGCGCCGCATGTCGCTTTCGGTCGCCGGCATGCTGCAGGCCGGCAAGACGCCGTCGGTCGAAGCCGCGGTGGTCAAAGACCTCGGCACCAATTTCGAGCAGGCCCTGCCCGACAAGGTGCGCCTGCTGGCGCCGCCAAGCGGCAACTCAGGGCCCGACAGCAATGACGACCGGTTCGAAGAGGCTCTGCGCTACGCCACTTTGATCGCCCCCAAATTGACGATCCAGGGCGGCACCCGCGAAGTCCTGCGCGGCATCATCGCCCGCGGCCTCGGCCTGCGCTGAGCCCGATGCCCGATCTAAAGCCCCTGTTTTCGCCTGAAAGCGTCACCATCATCGGGGCCTCGGCCGATACCCACACGTTGCGCGGCCGAACGACCCATTACCTGATCGCGCACGGCTATCCCGGGCGCATCTATCCGGTGACCCGCAGTCTGCCGGAAGTATTCGGGCTCAGAAGCTACGCGACGGTGGCCGAACTGCCCGAAGCACCCGACCTCGCCGTTGTCGTCGTGCCAGCGGCTTACGTCGTGCCAACATTGGAGGAATGCGGACGCAAGGGCGTACGCGCCGCGGTCGTGATCAGCTCCGGCTTCGCCGAGGAGCGCGGCGACGCGGCGCAGGAGCGCGACAGGGCCCTGCGCGAGGTCATCGACCGCTTCGGCATCGTCGTCTGCGGCCCCAATTCGGAGGGCCTCGTCAACCCGCTGAAACCGCTCGTCGCGACGTTCAGCCCGGTGTTCCATGATCCGGCGCAGAGCCTGTTTCCCGAAAGCCGCAAGAGCCGGGCGATCGCGGTCAGCTGCCAGAGCGGTGCATTGACCTTCGCGTTCCTGAGCCGCGGTCTGCCGCGCCAATTGCGATTTACCTACCAGGCCAGCGCCGGCAACCAAACCTGCCTCGAAGCGCATGATTATGTGGATTGGCTGCTCGATACCGGCGGCGCCGACATCTTCCTCGCCTATCTCGAGGATATCCGTGATACAGCCCGGTTCCGTGCCGTCGCCGACAAGGCGGCTGAGGCCGCCAAGCCGATAATCATCGCCAAGGTCGGCCGCTCCGAGGCTGGCCGGCGCGCTGCCGCCTCGCATACCGGTGCGCTGGCGCACACCGGTGCAGTCGACGACGCGATCTTTCGTCATCACGGCATCATCCGCGGCGAGGACCTCGACCACATGCTTGACATGGCCGCGGCCTTCGCCTTCTGCAGACTGCCGCACGGCAACCGCGTCGCGGTCATCACCGGCTCCGGCGGAAGTGCCGTATGGATGTCCGACCTGCTGGCGGCGCAGGGACTGGAACTGCCCGTGCTTGAAGAGGATTTGCAACAGCGGCTGATGGCCCTGCTGCCCCCCTACGCTTCGGCACAGAACCCGGTTGACGGCACGGCGCAGGCGATCCACGAGGTCGGCTATGCGAGACTGGTCGAGATCGTGCGCGAATCGCGGCGGATCGATACCATTCTGCTCATCGGCTCGCTTGCCAACGAAGCCACCGCGAAGCAGCGCGCCGAGGAATTGGCGGCAGTTACCGGCGATACCGAGCAGCCGATCATCCTGTCGACCTACACGACCGCGACGCCGGGCGCGATGGCCGCCTTCGCCGAGGCCGGCATCCCCTGCTACACCTCGATGCCGAGCTGTGCCCGGGCGATCCGCGCGCTGGTCGACTACGCTCAGTTCCAGGCTCGGCGCCGTCGACGGCAAACTGCGGAGAAGACACCGCCGGGTCTGCGCGACGAGGCAGGCGGTGCGCTAGCCGCCGCCGGTCCAGTGCTGATCGAGGCAGAAGCCAAGACTTTGCTCGCCCGCTACGGGGTGCCGCGCCCGCCGGAGGCGCTGGTGACGGGTGCGGACGAGGCGGTCGCCGCGGCCGCCCGTATCGGTGGTCCCGTCGCGCTCAAGGTCCAGTCGCCTGACATCACCCACAAGACCGAGGCTGGCGCGGTCGCCCTCGACCTCAGCGGCGACTCGGCAGTTCGCGAGGCTTATCGCAAGGTGCTGGCGGGCGCTACGGCAGCCCATCCGAGCGCAGCGATCCACGGCGTCCTGGTGCAGGCAATGGCGCCGCCCGGTCATGAAATGATCCTCGGCGTCACCCGCGACCCGGATTTCGGTCCGATGCTGATGGTCGGGCTCGGCGGCATCCATGTCGAAGTTTTGCGTGACGTCGTCTTTGCGCCGGTCCCGATCGGTCGGGAGGAGGCGCTGTCGCTGCTCGGCGAGCTCAAGGGTGCGGCTTTGCTCGATGGGGTGCGCGGAGCGCCCGCCGCCGACCGCGACGCCTTGGCCGGCCTGATCGCGACCTTGTCGCGTTTCGCCGCCGACCATGCCGACCTGATCGAGGAAATCGACCTCAACCCGGTCATCGTCCACCCGCCAGGACAGGGCCTCACCGTGGTCGATGCGCTGATCGTCAAACGGAAGCCCTGAGGAGATCCGGAGATGAGCGATATCGGTGTCAGCAAGGACGGCTTCGTCGCGACAGTCGAGATGCGCCGGCCGCCGCACAATTTCTTCGACAGCGAGCTGATCGCCGAGATCGGCGAAGCCTTCGAGCGGCTCGATGCCGACCCGCAATGCCGGGCGATCGTGCTCGCTGCCGAAGGCCGGTCGTTCTGCGCCGGCGCCGATTTCTCAAAGCGAATGGATACCGGAACGGTCACGGAGGGGTCGCGCAGCGCCGCCGGCCGCCATCTTTATAAAGAGGCGATCCGGCTGTTCCGCACCCGGAAGCCGATCGTCGCCGCGGTGCACGGTGCGGCGGTCGGCGGCGGGCTCGGCCTGGCGCTGGTCGCGGATTTCCGCGTCACCTGTCAGGAGGCGCGCTTCAGTGCGAACTTCAACCGCCTGGGCTTTCACCCGGGCTTTGGGCTGACCGCCACTTTGCCGCGGCTGGTAGGCGCCCAGCAGGCGGCGCTGATGTTTTATACGGGCCGCCGCATAGCCGGCGACGAGGCCGTTCGGATCGGGCTTGCCGAAGTCTTGGTGCCGCTCACCGAGGTGCGCAGCGCAGCTCAGGCATTGGCGCTCGAGATCGCGCAATCGGCGCCGCTTGCGGTCATGTCGACTCGCGATACGGTGCGCCGCGGGCTGTGCGACGCGATCGAAGCCGCCACCGAGCGCGAACTCGTCGAGCAGGACTGGCTGCGCCGCACCGAGGATTTCAAGGAGGGCGTCAAAGCGATGGCCGAACGCCGGCTCCCGGATTTCTGCGGCAGATAGGGCCGACCCGCAGCAAAACCGCACTCGCTCCGCCGGCGCGGCCCGAATCACGGTGCCGTAGCCGCGAATTAGGGTTTGCGCAACCCGGCCAAATAGGCGATCGTTTACCATATATCTGCGCCCATCGGACGCTATCGATCAGAACTTGCGGGAGGAAAACGCGTCATGCGAATCCCGATCTCCCATCCCCTCGTGCTTTCGGCAGCGCTGTGCCTGACAGTCGCCGCGCGTGGCGAAGCCAGCAAAATCACCGAACCTGCCAACGCCTCCGTGTCCGAAAAACTTCGCATCATTCGAGAAAGCGTCGGCCTGCTCAAGACCAGACCCGGTAACGAGAGGTCGGTGCTTGCTCAAAAATGGCGAAACTGCATCTCCGGCTATTGGCGGAACTGCTGAATTCGCCTGCCATATGGTGCGATGATGGATACAATCGTTGTCGACTTGACGCTCGGCCCCGTTAAATTCCAATATTCTCTAATGTTTATGATCTTTTTGTTTATTGGATGGGTGACTGTGTTATTTCATTCACGAGACAACTTTGATCAGCCGACTTACGAATTGACGGCAAACGAGCCGGCGTCGATCATGATGCCACGTTTCTTTTCATCGAATAATTTGTACCTGCGGGGATTTCTGATTTACCTCACCGGGATGACCGGGATTTATGTGGCGTTGAGCTTGGCCGGAGAGGCGCTGGTCAAGGGGGTGCTCGCCGTCTTCGAAGATCCTACCATGAGCGCGCCTGTTCAGCCGGCATCGGGGAATAACATCGTCGTACCCAGTCAATGGCCGCTGGTGCTCGCGCTCGCCATGGTCGGACTGGCGCCAAAAATCACCGGATTGCGCGCGCCCGAACTTCTGCTGCGCCGCTTCAGCCACCGGATCGCGCTGATCCCGGCCTATGCAAAATACCTGGCGTTTGAAATGCAAGAGGCGCCTTTCGACAGCCAACTTTCCGGGGATCTGAAATACCCCAGCTTTGTTCATTATAGACCGGCGGCTGACGCTGCCGCACCCGCCGATCAAGCCTGGCGAAAAACCTGCATGATCTTCAATCATGTGAAGGGTCTCGCCGATGGCGTGGTGGTGCCGCGCTCCGGTCACCCCCTCGATGCCGGCGAGCGCCTCCCTATTCAGAAGGAACTGCAAGTCTTTTCGTCGGTGTTGCGAGATACCGACGGCAAGCTTCAAGATACCACGTTGAAAGACGAAGAACGAGCCGATCTCGACACGCAACTTCAACAGTTACTATTACGCGCCTATCTGCTTGCGGCGTGCGCCATCATGGCCTTCGAGGTGCGCGACATCCCCAGCGAAATGCGAGAAATGGGGTTTGCCGAGATCCCGGCGACCATACCTACGCTCTTGCCGATCCTTATGGTATTCGGCCTCCTTTTCTTTGTCCTGATGATCAGCAGTAGCACCCTCGCCGCGCTCGGTCTGCAAGAGCTGGTGCCGCCGAGCTTCTTATTAATTTGTCTCTCGACCTTCTACCTGGTGTTCTCGTACGGGGCGGCGGCGTTTACCGCAATCACCTTGTATCGGCGGCGGGAAGACCAGGGATATTGGCGGGACAATCCGCAGTGGGCCGGCAATTTCACCGCGTTTTTTCTGATTGGTGTTTGCGCTTATCTATCGAGCTTGTTGGTGTTGTCGACCATGCTGTTCCCGATTCTGGCTCCGCAAGGTCTCGACAAGCTGGTCAATTTTAGCACATTTCGCTCGATATCACCTGCCGTCGGCGCATTGCTCGCCTGCGCTTGGCTGAAGCGGACCGCGTTCGAATGGCCGAGCTTCGCAAAGTTCCTGACGACGACCTCGATAATGCTTGCTGCCATTTCCGGATTCGCCTCGTTCCTTATATCGGCTTTGAACAATCAGCCGCAGCCGTTTGCGCAAATTGCGTTCGATGCCGGACAGGGGCTCGTCAGCGGATCGGCGATCGGCTTTCTCGCCGAGGTTACGCGGGCTTACCTGAGCAAGTCCTCGTTCCCCGGCAGATCCCGTGACGGTCAAAGCTTGCTACCGGCAGCAACGCCGAGCCCGATGGGAGGCGTGACGGCGTCCAGCGGCCGTATCGGCTTTTAGCGTTAGAATCTGTTGCGGAGCGAGGCAATCGCGAGCCGCCAACTCTGCATCGCGTCCGGCGCCGCGAGCGCCGGCTCGAACGGGTCATAACCGGTTCGTTTCAGGCGCGCCAGCGAGCGTTCCGCGACGATCGCCGGCAACAGCGCGGGAAGTGCCGGACGCGCTACCGAGCCGCGGTGGGCGCGCGCCAAAGCGAGGTGTCGCGAGGCCGCGTCGGCGATTTCGGCGGTCGCCGCCCGCAAGGCGGGGGTGCTGCGAAGCGCTCGATAATCCGCCTCGTCGAGTTTGCTTCGCGCGGCAATATCGGCGGGGATGATGGGGCGGCTCGCACGGGCCAGCAGGGGCATCGCCCGCAACCGCCCGGCGAGCGCATAGGCGATGCCGACGTGGTGTCCCACTCTTTCGGCGGCAGGATCCCGGACGCCGAGGCTCTCGAGAGCGAGTTGGACGAGCGGTGCCGAGGTCGCCTCGGCGTAGTCTTCCAAATCGGCAAGGCTGTCCAGGACCGGCTCATCGAGATCCCTCTCGCGGCCGTCGACCAGCCGATCGAAATGAGCCCGGGTCAAAGCATGTGTCCGGATGACGGCGGTCAAGGCTTCGACGACGACATGACGGCGGACCGGACTGCCCTCAAAGGCGGCGGCGATGCTCTCGCGCCACCATTGGAGGCGGATGCGGCCGAGGGTCGGCTGGGTGACCCTGTCGCGCACGCTTGCAATCTCGTAATTGAAGGCGTAGAGCGCGAACAGCGCCTCGCGGCGCGCGGCCGGTGCAAACAGCACCGTTTGGAACCGGTCGCGGTCGTGGCGCCGCACCAGCGCCGCAACCGGCGACAAGCGATCCGCCTCGGCGGAACGTCGGGCCGGAAACGGCGTTTTCTGACGAATCGCTCTCACATAACCTGGGATGGTCGCCATGGCTTTCGAACTGCCGCCCCTGCCCTACCCGAAAAACGCGCTTGAGCCGCAAATCTCCGAGCGGACGATGGACTTCCATTACGGCAGGCATCACCAAGCCTATGTCACGAACCTCAACAACCTCGTCAAGGGCTCCCCGATGGAGAGCCAATCGCTCGAAGAGCTGATTAAGGCGAGCTACAAGGACGCATCGAAAACCGGGGTATTCAATAACGCCGCCCAGGTGTGGAACCACACCTTCTTCTGGAACTCCATGAAGCCGCGCGGCGGCGGCGCGCCAGGCGGCGAGGTCGCGCAGGCGATCACCCGCGATTGCGGCGGCCTCGATAAGTTCAAGGAGCAATTCAAGGCGGCCGCGGTCGGTCAGTTCGGCAGCGGCTGGGCCTGGCTCGTCGCCGACGGCGGCCGGCTCAAGATCACCGCGACCCCAAACGCGGTCAACCCGCTGGCCGATGGTCAGACGGCGCTGCTCACCTGCGACGTGTGGGAGCACGCCTATTATCTCGACTACCAGAACCGCCGACCGGATTTCGTGCAGACCTTCCTCGACCACTTGGTGAACTGGGACTTTGTCGCCCAGAACCTATCTAAGGCGCGCTGAGACCTGCCCACCCTCCGCAAAAAAGCCCCGCTTCGGCGGGGCTTTCCTCATTTGGTGGACGAGGCTGCCTAGCCGTTGCGGCGGCGATGCGGTTGCTGCGCGTGCTCCTGTGCGTTTGCGCGGAACACCTGGTCCGCAAGCTGTTTCTGCTGGTCGGGCATCGCATTGTATAGGCTTTCGAAAGCCGCCACGAGCTTCTGCACGTGCTGGGCGTGCGCCTCGGCGATCTGCTCGTAAGACTGCATGTTCTGCACCGCGTTCATCGACGGGAACTGCTCGGCGCGCTGGATGAAGGCCTGATCCATGTCGTGGGCGTTCTCGCGCATCACCTGGGCGAATTGCTCCCATTGCTGCTGTTCCGCCGGGGTGATGCGCAGCTGCGCGTGTAGCTCGTTGATGCGGTTCTCGACGCGCTCCTCGGCATTCTTGCCGGCCACGGGGTGGCCGGCTAGGGGCGAGGACGCGGCGGGCGGCGCAGCCCCTTGTGGTGCGGCCGGAGCGGGGGCCTGCGAGGACTGCGCGAGGGCGGTCGCGGGCAGGCAGAGAAACGCGGCCATGGCTGCGGGAGCGAGACTGGTCGACAGGTTCATTTTCATCGGCTCCTTCCAACCTCGGGCGTTGCGAGAGTTCGGCGTCCTCAGTAACCGTAGTAGACCACCGGGGGTCGCGGTGCGTAGTAGCCGGGCGGCGGCCCGTAATACAGTGGCGGCGGTGCGTAATAGCCGCCACCCGAGGCGATCGCCGCACCGACCCCGAGGCCGATCAGACCTCCGATGATAGCGGCGCCCGCGGCTCTACCGCCGCCACCGTGGTGATAATATCCACCGTGCCAATGGGCCGCCTGGGCAGCGGGGGCTATCGCGAGGCCCGCGACAACAGCCGCGGTCGCGAGCAGGCGGCGGGAAAAGACCATGATCGGCTCCCTGATAAGTGCTGTGTGACAGAACGTCCGCAACCGGCGAATTGTTCCGATGCTGGAGCGCCGGTTAAGTTAGATCGGTGGCAGCAGCGCCGCGGCGATCCGGCGGTCTTCGGCGAGCAGTACGTTGTAGGTACGGCACGCTGCTCCGGTGTCCATCGGCTCAGGGACGATACCGGCGTTGCGCAAAGCCGTCCGCAGGTCGCCGGGGATCATTCCCGGGCGCCGACCGAGTCCGAGTAGAAGAATTCGTACCCCGCCATGATCGAGGACCGGTGCAAGGCTCTCCCAGGTAACCGAGGCGGCGCTCGTTGCCGCCCACGGCAGGGTGCGGTCGGGAAACACCAGGACCGAGCCGCGGTGGATCACCCCGGCAATCCGAAAGCCGCTCGCCCCATAGCGCTCGATGACCTGGCGGTCGGCCGGGATGAGCGGGGTCAGTTCCATCGCGATCGCTTGCGCGATTACGAGGTCCCAGGGGCGCCGGCCTTCGCCGCTTCGCCGGAGCGTGCGATCGCAGCCCGGTTCGGTTGTACGTAATAGAGCAACGGAGCCGCAATAAAGAGCGAGGAATAGGTGCCGATCACCACACCCCACAGCATCGCGATGCTGAACCCTCGCAAAACCTCGCCGCCGAGAAACAGCAGCGACAGAACGGCGAGCGCGACCGTGCTGACGGTAAGCATCGTCCGCGACAATGTCTCGTTCAGCGCGAGGTTGATCAGGTCGCGGAATGGCATCGTCCGATACTTTCGCATCAATTCGCGCACTCGGTCGTAGATGACGACCGTATCGTTGACCGAGTACCCGGCGACCGTGAGGATCGCCGCCAGGGTCGTCAGATTGAATTCGAGCTGGAACAGCGCAAACAGTCCGATGGTGGTGACGACGTCGTGCAGGGTGGATATCATCCCACCGACGCCGAACTGCCACTCGAAGCGGAACCAGATGTAAGCCGCGATCGCAAAGAGCGCGAGGACCGTCGCGATCACCCCGGCGCGGATCAGTTCGCTGCCGACGCTAGGGCCGACGACCTCGATCCGGCGGTACTCGACGCTCGAGCCGAGCGCCTGGCGCGCCAGCTGGACCGCCTGTTCCTGTGCTGCGTCGCCGCCCGGTTGGCGCGGCAGCCGGATCAGCACATCGGTCGGCGGGCCGAATCCCTGCAACGAAGCATCGCCGATATGGAGCGCGTCGAGCTTTTGCCGCATCTCGGCGAGGTTAGCGGGGCCGGTCGTCGACCGAACCTCGATCAGGGTGCCGCCGACGAAGTCGATCCCGTAATTGAGCCCGACGGTCAGAAACAACACGATCGATGATAAGGTCAGCAAGAGCGAGAAGGCGAACCCAACCTTGTGCCACGCCATGAAGTCGATCTTCGGCGTGCGCCGGATGACGATCAGCGGTCTCATCCGAGTTCGGTCATCGCGGAATGACGGCCCGTCAAATCGGGATCGCCTTCGGCTTCCACTGGCGCAGCCAGGTGACGATCAAGAGGCGAGTTACCAGGATCGCCGAGAAGAGCGAGGTCAAGACGCCGATGCTGAGCGTCACGGCGAAGCCCTTGACCGGGCCCGAGCCGAGCCAGAACATCAAAAAGCCGGCGACCAGGGTGGTCACATGGCTGTCGAGGATCGTGCCGAAGGCGCGCTTGAACCCGGCGTCGAGCGACGACAGCAACGTGCGGCCGCCGCGCACCTCCTCGCGGATGCGTTCGTAGACCAGCACGTTGGCGTCGACCGCCATGCCCATCGTCAGGGCGATGCCGGCGATGCCGGGCAACGTAAGGGTGGCGCCGAGCAGCGACAGGCTGCCCAGCATCAGACACAGGTTGAAGAACAGCGCGATGTCCGCGAACACGCCGAAAAGGCCGTAGAACAGGATCATGAAGACGACGACCAACACCACCCCGACGATGCTGGCGATCGCCCCGGCATGAATCGAATCGGCACCGAGATCCGGTCCGACGGTGCGCTCTTCGAGGATCGTGATCGGCGCCGGCAGGGCGCCTGCGCGCAACAGGAGGGCAAGATCGCTCGCCGATTGGACCGTGAAGCTGCCGGAGATGATGCCGCTGCCGCCGAGGATCGGCTCGCGGATGACCGGGGCGCTGATCACCTTGTTGTCGAGCACAATGGCAAAGGGCTTCCCGACATTGTCGCGGGTGGCGTCGCCAAAGCGTTTCGCGCCGGCGGCGTCGAAGCGGAAGCTGACAACGGGCTCGTTTTGCTGGAAGGTCGGCTGGGCGTCGACGAGCGTGTCGCCGCCCACCATCACGCGCTTGCGCACGACATAGGCGGGCGGCCCGACGTGCCCGGCCCTTTCCTCCTCCGCCGGCAGGATCTCGTCGGCTGGCGGCAATCGGCCGCGGCGCGCGTCCTCGAGGGAGACGCTGGTGTCGACCAGTTGAAAGGTTAGCTTGGCGGTGCGTCCGAGGAGCGCCTTGACGTGCTCGGGATTGTCGACACCGGGCAGCTGCACCAGGATGCGGTCGGATCCCTCGCGTTGGATCGTCGGTTCCTTAGTCCCGGTCTCGTCGATGCGGCGGCGGATGATCTCGATCGATTGATCGACCGCCTGGCGGCGCCGTGCGTCGGTCGCGACCGTACTGAACCGCATTGCTCCCGACCCGTCATTGGCAATCTCGACCGTGAGGTCCGGATCGATCTTGAGCAGTGCCTGGCGGGCGTCCTCGATGCGGTCGGGCTCGCGGATCGTAAAGGTGATCGCATCGCCCGAGACCTCGAGGCCGGTATAGCCGATGTTCGCGTCGCGCAGCGCATTGCGCACGTTGTCGATGATCGAGTTGAGGCGCTCGCGCTGTGCTGCCGCGACGTCGACCTGGAGCAGCAGATAGGAGCCGCCGCGCAGGTCGAGCCCGAGCGCCACCTGCTTGTGCGGCAGAAAATTCGGCAGCTGCGCGAGGACAGACGGGCTGAACAGATTCGGCAGCGACAGCAGCACGCCGAGCGCGCATACCGCGCAGATCAGGGTAATCTTCCAGTTTGCAAAATAGAGCATACCGCCAGCTTTCGTATCACCAAACGCCCGCAACTCACTCCTTTGTCTCTGCCTTCACCCGAGCTTCTTCCCGCTGTTTGGCGGCCTCGCGCGCCGCGGCTGGATCCGGCTTGGCGAGCACGCTGGTGATCGTGCTGCGCACGATCCGCACCCGAACGTTGTCGGCGATGTCGACCGTGACCTCCTCCGGGTTCTCTACGCGGGCGACCGTGCCGATGATGCCGCCCCCGGTCACGACCCGGTCCCCGCGCCGGAGCGCGTCGAGCATCGTCTTGTGATCCCGCGTTTTCTTCTGCTGCGGCCTGATCAAGAGAAAGTAGAAGACGACGAAAATCAGGACCAGTGGGAGAAACTGGATGAGCGCGCTTTGGTTGTCGAATATGCCGGTAATCCCCGTTCCCTGGGCATAGGCGGCAGAAATCAGCATCGGCATCGAGCCTCGAGATCATATGCCGCATCGACCCGACGGAGCGGCGGCGTCGTTGGTCACCGGAATATGGGACCGCACGACACACAAAGTGGTACGCGATGCCTCGTTAAAGAGCAATGGCCCGGTCTATTCATCCCTCGCCGCGATCGGCACCAAGAAGACGAAAGAGCGCCATCAACCCGGGCCGGAGCGCTCATTCCCCCGAGCGGTCGGCAGCGGGGCCAGGAACTCTCGGGGGTCGACTGCCCGGTTCTCGTGACGCAGTTCGAAATGCAGCTGAGGCTCGCCGACATTGCCGGTTGAACCCACTCGCGCAATCACCTGGCCGCGGGCGACCTTGTCGCCGCGCCTGACCAGCATCAGCTCGCAATGGGCATAGGCCGAGATCCAACCATTTGCGTGCTTGACCAGAATGAGGTTGCCGTAGCCGCGGAGCTCGTTTCCGGCGTAGGCGACGACACCGCCGTCCGCTGCCTCCACGGCGGTGCCGCGGGGAGCGGCGATATTGATCCCGTCATTGTGCGTCCCGTCCGACCCCGAGCCGTAACCCGCGAGGACACGGCCGCGAACCGGCCACAGAAATGTGCCGCCGCCCGGCGCCGGAGCCCGTGCGGCGGTCGCCGGCGGCGGTTCTGGTGTCGCTGCGGGCGCCGGCGACGCGGCAGCGGGCTTTGCATCGGGGCGGGGCGGTTCGCCGGCGGGGGGCGGTGCCGACATCGGCGGAGCTGGCGGCGTTACGGCGCCGACGGACGGATTTTCCGCCGGGGCGGGGGGCGCGCGGTCGAGCGGGGCCGCCTCGATCCGGGCGGGCGCTGCCACGGCCTCCGGAGTTGCCGGAGACAGCGCCGCCAGCGATACCGGTGGCGGGGCGGCGGCGGGTTGACCGGCCCCAGGGATTATCAAGGTACGGCCGGTTTCGATGCGATAGGGCGGCAGCAGGTGATTCGCCTCTGCGATGATCTGCATGGGGACATGATGCTCATGGGCGATCCCGGACAGGGTCTGGCCGGGCCGCACCCTGACCAGCTCAGGCCCGGCCGCGACCGCCCCTGCTCCGCTGACCACCGGCGCAGGTCCATCAGGCCTAGGGCCGCAGGCCGCGACCAGCAACGCGAACGCGACAGCCGTTGCCGCGGCGCCCCCACCACGTCCTTCCTCACCGACTTTCCGCATTTTCCCTCTGCACGCCCCCCGACGCGCAAAAACTCTCGGTACTTGGTACGCTACAGCAGAATCATGTCAAGCCCGCCCGCCGCTTCGCCGCGGCAGCCCGGCTACAAGCGGAACGAACCGTACGAGGCCGAGATCCTCGGTCGAAAATCCGTCATCATTGCGGCGAATGCGCAAGAGCTGCTGATCGCGGTGATCCTCGCCGACCGGCGCGACCAGGATCCCGCCGGGTGCCAGCCCGTCCACCAGGGTGGTCGGGACCCCCGCCGCGGCGGCGGTGACGATGACCCGGTCGTAGGGCGCCTGCTCGGGCCACCCCCTCATCCCATCGCCAAATCGGCAGGTGATGTTTCTGAGGCGCAGTTCGCCGAATCGGCGTTCGGCATCGCTCAGCAGCTCGCGGTGCCGTTCGATTGAGAAGACCCGCCGGCAGAGCCGCGCAAGCACGGCGGTCTGATAGCCCGAACCGGTGCCGATCTCGATCACTTTGTGCCGGTCGCCGACCTCGAGTTTCTCGGTCATCAGAGCCACCACATAGGGTTGGCTGACTGTCTGCCCTTGGGCGATCGGCAAGGCCACATTCTCATAAGCCCGGTCCGCGAACGAGACCGGCACGAATTTCTCCCGCGGGGTCTTCTCGATCGCCCCGAGCACCCGCGTATCGCCAATCCCCGCGCGGCGCAACTCCATCAAGAGCCGCAGCTTCTTCTGCACCAGCCCCGGCTCGCCGAAGCGCAGTTCGCCGGGGGTCACCCGAAGACTTTCTTCAGCGAGCCGAGCACGGGGATGTTGGTAAGGTTGAGGTAAATCGGGGTGACCGAAACTTTCTTGTCGTTGACTGCCGCAAGATCGGTGCCTGGCTCGGCCACGCCGTCCTCGCGGACCGGGCCGACCCAGTAATAGGGCCGGCCGTGAGGATCGAGGCGCTCGCTGAGATTGTCGGCGATGCCCCGTCTGCCCTGGCTCGTGACGGCAATGCCCCTCACGTCAGACGGGGGCACCGCGGGAAAGTTTATGTTGATCAGGGTATGATCGGGCCATGGAAGCTCCGTCAGCCGCCGGATCGCATCGGGCGCGAAACGCGCGGCGGTCCGCCATTCGACCGGCTCGCCGTCGCGATAATGCTGACTGAGCGCGATGGCCGGTATGTCGAGCAAAGTAGCTTCCATCGCAGCTGCGACCGTCCCCGAATAGGTCAGATCTTCGCCGAGATTGGCACCCGCGTTGATCCCGGACAGCACGAGGTCCGGCCGGCGATCGCGCAACAGATGCTTGACCGCCAGCATCACGCAGTCGGTCGGCGTGCCGTCGACGGCATAGCGCAGCGGCGCCACCTCCCAGAGGCGCAACGGCCGCCGTGTCGTCAGCGAATGGCTGGCCGCACTCTGCTCCTGTTCGGGGGCCACGACCCAGACATCGGGCGACAGGGCGCGTGCGATTTCTTCCAGGAGCTTGATCCCCGGTGAGCCGATGCCGTCATCGTTCGAAACGAGGATGCGGGCCCTGCCGAGCTCGATCCGCGCGTCAGCCATCGGGCTCGATGACCTCCTGCCCTCCCATGTAAGGCTGCAACACTTTCGGCAGCGCTACCGTGCCGTTGTGCCGCTGGAAGTTTTCGAGGATGGCGATCAGGGTCCGGCCGATCGCGAGACCGGAGCCGTTGAGGGTGTGCACCGGCAACGTACCCTTTCCCTTGGCCGGGCGATAACGCGCCTTCATCCGTTGCGCCTGGAAGGCGCCGCAATTCGAGCAACTGGAAATCTCGCGATAGGTCCCCTGCCCCGGCAGCCAGACCTCGATGTCATAGGTCTTTTGCGCCGCGAAGCCCATGTCGCCGGTGGATAAAGTCACGACGCGATAGGCAAGGCCGAGCCGTTTCAGCACCTCCTCGGCGCAGGCGGTCATGCGCTCGTGCTCGGCTGAGGACTCCTCGGGTCGGGTGATCGAGACAAGCTCGACCTTCTCAAACTGGTGCTGGCGGATCATGCCGCGCGTGTCCTTACCCGCGGCGCCGGCCTCCGAGCGGAAGCACGGGGTCCAGGCGGCGTAACGCAACGGCAGCGCGTCCTCGTCGAGAACCTCGCCGGCGATCAGGTTGGCCAGCGGCACTTCGGCGGTCGGCACCAGATAATAGTCGTCGGTGGTGCGGAACAGATCATCTTCGAGTTTGGGCAGCTGACCGGTGCCGAACACCGCCTCCTTGCGCACCAGCAGAGGGGGCGACACCTCCAAATAGCCGAACTCCGTTGTATGAAGATCGAGCATGAACTGGCCCAGTGCCCGCTCGAGCCGGGCGAGCGCGCCGCGCAACACAACGAAGCGCGACCCGGACATCCGGCCGGCGCGCGCAAAATCCATCAGAGCCGAGGCGCTCGCCGATCGCCTCATGCGCCAGCGGCTCGAAGTCGAATCGGGGAGGCGCGCCATGATGGCGCAACACCCGATTCGCGGTTTCGTCCGGACCGTCCGGTACCTCGTCAGCCGGCAGGTTCGGCAATCCGGCCAGTATCTCGTCGATCTCGGCCCGCAACCGCACCGCCTGCGCGGCTTCCTTTGCCTCAGCCTCCCTGGTCGCCCTCTGCGAGTTTACGAGCGCTTGGACCTCGAGGCCTTGAAGCTTGGCAGACCCGACCTCCCGGGAAAGTTGATTGCGCCGGGCCTGCGCCTCCTGGGCACGGGTCTCGGCGGCACGCCACGAGCGGTCGAGCGCGAGGATCTCTTCGGCGCGCGCCGGTAAACCACGCCGGGTTAGGCCGCGGTCGAATTCCTCCGGGTGTTCCCGAATCCATCTGAGATCGTGCATCGGCTCCGGTCATGCCCGGGCTTGTCCCGGGCATCTCCTGGATCGCCGGGTCAAGCCGGCGATGACGAAACAGTATTTGGATATAAAGGGCCGGCCGCGGCGCGTCCACCGGCCGGCGACGTCAGGCGCCGGGGGCGGGCTTCGCCTTGCCGGCGAGCTCGGCCTCCTCCTCCGCCTCACGCCGAGCGCGCGCCTTCTCGACCATGCGGCAGGAGATGATCGAGGCTTCGAAAAGAAGGATCAGCGGTATCGCGAGGCTCGTCTGGCTGACGATGTCGGGCGGGGTCAGCACGGCCGCCACGACGAACATGATGACGATCGCATAGCGGCGCTTGGAGGCGAGGCCGGCGGAGCTGACGAGCCCGACCCGCGCCATCAAGGTCAGCAACACCGGCATCTGAAAGGCGATGCCGAAGCCGAGCAGCAAGGTCATCACCAGCGACAGGTACTCGTTGACCTTCGCCTCGAGCACGATCGGCAGCCCGCCGTCGAGGCCGGTCGGCGTCTCGAAGCTGACAAAGAAGCGCCAGGCGACCGGGATCACGACGAAATAAGCGAGTGCCGCACCCATCGCGAACAGCACCGGTGTCGCGAAGAGATAGGGGTAGAACGCGCGCCGCTCGTTCTTGTAGAGGCCGGGTGCAACGAATTTCCAGATCTGGCTCGCCACGATCGGGAAGGCGAGGCAGAGACCGGCCCAGAACGACACTTTGACGTAGGTGAAGAAGGCCTCGGTCAGGCCGGTATAGATCAGGTGACGCCCGGTCTGTCCTTCAAAGATGACGGCGAGCGGGTGCACCAAAAAGCCGTAGATGTGCTCCTTGAACTGATAGCAGATCAGGAAGCCGACCATGATCGCGCCGATCGACCACATCAGCCGGTTGCGCAGCTCGATCAGGTGATCGAGGAGCGGCATTCTGCCCTCCTCGAGTTCGGACTCCCTGTCGTCGTCCAAAGCGAGCCTTAGGGTTTGGGTAGGGCGATATCGTGACCGGCGGCGTCCGGCGGCGCGACCGCAGGAGCGGCCGGGTTCGTCGTCGCGATTTCGGCCGCTTCCGGCGCGGCCTGCGCACCGCTATCCGCCGCGGGCTCCGAAAAATTCGGCAGCTCCGGCGGCTTCAGGCCTTCGGCCAGGCTCCCGGTCGGATCGACGGCCTGGCGAAACTCCTTGTCGAGATCGATCTCGCTCGCCTTTTTAAGCTCCTGGCGCACCTCGTCGAGCTCGGCCTCGCGGATCATCTGCTCGACGCTGCTCTGGAACTCGCGCGACAGCGTGCGTGCCTTGCGCACCCAGAACCCGGCGACGCGCAACGCCTTCGGCAGATCCTTGGGCCCGATAAAGACGAGCGCCACGATCCCGATCAGCATCAACTCCGACCAGCCGAAGTCAAGCAGCATCGCAATGGTGCCTCAAGCTCCTCGCCTCGACACGGACAGCATTCGCAGGCCGCGTAATGATGTCAGATGCGGCCCATATGGGCAACTTCGCTTGCCGTGCCAACCAGCCGACCGAGTCTCCCTCGCACTCCCTCACAGCAGGGAGAAAATGCGTCTCGGAACCTCGAAGAAGGCGGCAGCGTCGGCGTCTGTCAAATCTGTTGCCTGGTCGGCTCACGATCGTCAAAACTTGCGCCCAAAAGCTCAGGAAACGGTCATGACCCCCGACATCGGGCTCGGCAACTGGATGTTTCAGCGGGCGCTGCGCACCCCGCACCGCGCCGCCCTGACGTTCGAGGGCACGACCTGGACCTATGGCCAGCTTCAGGACCGGATCGACCGGCTCGCCGGCGCCTTGCGCGCCGAGGGCGTGTGCCAGGGCGACCGCGTCGGTTTTCTCGGCCTCAACCAGCCCGCGTTCTTGGAGACCCTGTTCGCCGCCGCCCGCCTGGGCGCCATCTTTGTGCCATTGAACTTCCGCCTCACCGGAGCCGAACTCCGATACATCATCGCCGACGCCGGCGTGCACACGCTGATCGCCGACGCCCCGCTCCGGCCGGTGATCGACCCGATCCGGGCGGAGTTGCCGTGCCGCCGCTGTTTTTCCGCCGACCAGGCGGCCGAGGGCTGGCCGGCAATCCAAGCGCTGATCGAGGCGCACGCGCCAATCGGCTCCGGCACGGCGGCGGCCGAGGACGACACGGCGGTCATCATGTACACCAGCGGAACGACCGGGCGGCCCAAGGGTGCCATGCTGACGCACGGCAACATCTGGTGGAACAATGTCAACGCGATGCATGCCTTCGACGTCAAGGAGAGCGACATCTCCCTGCTGGTGGCGCCGCTCTTTCACATCGGCGGGCTGAACGTCTGTTCGCTGATCATCTGGCAAAAAGGCGGCCATATCGTTTTGCACCGGAGCTTCGACCCCGCGCGGTGCCTGGACGACATCGCGCGGTATCGGGCGACTACCCTCTTTGGTGTGCCGGCGATGCTGCTCTTCATCAGCCAGCAGCCGGGCTTCGCCACGGCTGATCTCTCCAGCTTGGACAACATTGTCTGCGGCGGCGCGCCGGTGCCCGAGCCGTTGCTGCGGCTCTACGCCGAGCGCGGCGTGCCGATCAATCAGGGCTACGGGATGACCGAAGCCGCACCTTTCGTGACGTTCCTGGCGCCGGAATGGGGGATGGCGAAACTCGGTTCGGCCGGCCGCACTCCGCTCTTTTGCGAAATGCGGATCGTCGACGCCGACGGCCGCGAGATCAAGCAACCGCGCGTCAACGGCGAGGTGATCACGCGCGGGCCGAACATCATGAAGGGTTACTGGAACAACCCCGAGGCGACCGCGGCGGCGATCGACGCCGAGGGCTGGTTCCACACCGGCGATATCGGCTACCTGGATGAAGACGGGTTTCTCTACATCGCCGACCGGCTCAAGGACATGGTGATCACCGGCGGCGAAAACGTCTATCCCGCCGAAGTGGAAAGCGCGCTCTACGACCATCCCGCCGTCGCCGAGATCGCGGTGATCGGGCTGCCCGACGAGCGCTGGGGCGAGGCCGTGGTCGCCGTCGCGGCACTCAAGGGCGGCACGGTCTTGGAGCTGGAGGAGCTGTGCGCCTTCGCGGCCGACCGCCTGGCGCGCTACAAGCTGCCACGGCGGCTGGAGATCGTCCCCGCCCTGCCGCGCAACCCCGCAGGCAAGGTGCTGAAATACGAATTGCGTGCCCGGTTCGGCGCCGCCGGCCGTCCGATCGGCTGACCGTCCATCGCGGTAGACGATCCAACCAAATGGTCGCGCGGTGCTTAACGTCACCGCGAGACAGCGAACAGGGGGCTCGAATTATAAGACGAATCACAATTGCCGCCGTGCTTGGAACCCGCGGGCGAGAACCGCGTTACCCTCGCGGATGGCCGAACTGCAGCGCCCGGCCGCCAGAAAGGCGGGGTCCGCCATTCGCAGGCGTCGGCATCAGCGATGGGAGGATGCAATGCGACGCAACAGCGTACCCCGGTCGCTCGGCATCGCCGGCGTTCTCGCCCTTGGCAGCATCGGCATCGCCTACGCGCAGCAGCAACCCGCACCGCCGGCTTCCGGAGCCTCTATCCTGCCACCCGCGGCGACCGCACCGGTGGCCCCGGTGACCGGGAACTGGCCGGACGTGGATTGCGCCACAACCAAGCTGACGACGACCGCATCTCAGCCCGTTGTCAGAGAGGGCCTGCGTTCAACGATTACGCCGGCGCGCAACATGACGCTGTGTTGGAGTGCAGCGGTGAGCAGTGGAGCGTAGCGACCCGTTCACCTTCGAACTTTGGTTTCGCCCGCCTCGCCAACATTCGCACCCCCGTGCCCAACTGCCAGGTTCGTTACAGGGAGGGCATCGCGGCGGTTTTGAAAAACAGCAACTCCGTGGCCCAAAACGGTACCGGGTGGTCGGATGTCAACCAGATCGGCGGCATTTATACCGCGAGCTTCACCTCTGCTGGTGGCCAAACCGCTAGCTTTACCTCTGCTGGTGGCGAAAACTGCAAGGCGTTCTTGAAGTTGGGGCCGCCATGGGCCGGCGGCTTTCTGTGGGTGGTTCGCGGCTGGCTTTGCGGGGTTCAGCGGAACAGCGTCCAGGATCGTGACCTGCAGTCCTTCGTCGACGCCTTGTACGTCAAAGTACCGTGAGTTGCGCGCCATCGGCAAAGACGCAAGGGTCTTGCGCCAGAAGCCTCCCGCAAGCGTTGACCGAGAGGATCGAGGTCCGACGGGTAAACCCCGATATTGGTGAGAAAGAAGGCAGGGGCGTGCGGCATCGTATTTTCTGGGATTGTGCTTGGCCTGGTTCTGGCGCTGCTGGGGCGCACGACAGGAGCAGGCCCTCCAGGAGGTGTATCGCGTGTTACGTCCCGGCGGCGGGCGCGTGCTCGTGAGACGTGGCCCCCGAGGTGGCCCTACAGGCCTGGGTTCCGTTCCGTTTTTTTTCCCAAGATTGCCCACGTTTTCGTGCACTGAAAGCCGGCACCGATGACCAGGATCATCATTGTGGTTTTGGCGCTCGTCGCCGCGGTCTCTGCCTGCCAGTATCCTGAATGCGTTGAGGCAGACAGCCTCGCTCGCCGCGATCACCGATGGTGTTCTGCTGGCAGCAGCTGCTGGCGGGCGTGCGGGGAGGAACCGGTCGGGGGACACTCCTTCGAATGATCGATCTGGGTATTCTCCAGGACGATTTGCATCCTTGCACTCTACATTCAGAAATCTGCATACTGTGTGTTGCGGGCGTGCGCGCCTCTCGTCAAAGTCGCATAAGCTCCATTTTTCCGCGACTTTCTAGATGTTGTGTGCGTTCGAGAGCCGCCCTCCGAACCGGCTAGCAGCGTATGTTTCCATTACTAGTATCGGTTTCGGCACTGCGGTCCACTCGCGCTCGGATGTGTTGCCGGGAGTTCAAAATCGTACAGTATGGAGTCCAGTTTCACACTCCTTCGGGGGCGTGAGAGGGGCATGATCCTTGGGGTCCGGTCATGCACTCGTGGGCCTTCAACCCACGGGTGCATAACCGACCCCGCGTACGCAAGCGTTACTCAGGCTTTCACAGACCCCGAGAGACCGGGGCTGCCCTAGCGGTGCCCGCCGCCGCCATGCCCGAAGCCGCCAGCCATGCCATGAGCGAAATCGCCAGCGCCGGCATGGGCGAAACCGACACCACGATTGACGCCGCCAGCGATGCCACGGCCGAAGCCGTGGCCGAATTCGCGGTGCCCGCCATAGTAGGATCCATAGGCGCCGTAGGGTGAATATCCGTAATAACCATAGTCATAGGGCTCATAAGCGTCGCCCGCCACGGTACAGCCGTAGGTCGGATCGTATACCGACCCCGCCGGACACGTGTATTCGTCGGGATAGGATTGCGCGGCAGCCGGTTGCGATCCGGCAAATCCAGCCGTGGACAACCCGATGCCGGTAGCCAACAAGATTACTTTGGTTGAAAATTTGCTGCGGGTCATCGCAGCCTCCTTAGGGGATTCGCCCCATCAGTTTAAACCTATTCTAAAGTGGTAATTAAGCGATGAGCGGACAGGCTGCGCAAAGCATACCAGCCCCGCCCATCCGACCCGTTGCACATCGTCCGGACCAATCTAATCGCCGAAGCCAGACATCTGCCTGAGAAGCGGCGAAAGATTCTGCACACGTTGATCGAGCGCTTTGTGCCCCTGGCCTAGACTGCCGTGCCGGCGCGCCGCGCCGCCGTGGCGACGAGCCGCCGGTCACCGTAATGGTAAACCGCATTTACTGATTGACAGATTTTTCTATAAATGCTATTATGACAATCTTCTTTACAGATCGTTTGATGACGCGCTACCCATGACACCCGGGTATTTGCACTTTTGTCAACGAGGAGACGGATCAGTGTTATCCCGCTGTTCCTTCGTTCGCTGCGCCACCGGAAGTCGAGGATTCCTGCGGCGGAAGAGCGCTCCGTCGCTGATAATTTCCTGTAAAAACAGCAGAAACAGCGGCGCGCCGTCGAGGAAAGGCGGGTTGGGAATACGGCGACAGTTTACTCGACGTTTCACAGCAGCTGCGTTTACCGTGTAGTGTCCCGCTCCACTCGCGGCTTCGTCGACTCCGGCTCCTCGCAATGACGCTCCGCGCGTTCCTTGTCATTGCGAGCGAAGCAATCTTTCGGCGGAAAGAGGGCCTACGTGATCTCGTCTGGCTGCTCGCTGCCGGTGGCCGCGGGGGCGAGATCGAGCAGCCCGGCGGCGCGCAACTCTTCGACCGCCGGCAACTCGTCAAGGCTCTCCAGACCGAAATGCCCGAGAAAGCCTTGTGTCGTCACCCAGAGGAGCGGACGGCCGGGGCCGGCGCGCCGGCCCTTGGGGCGCACCCAGCCCGCTTCCATCAAGGTGTCGATGGTGCCCCTGCCGAGGGCGACCCCGCGGATCTCCTCGATCTCGGCGCGGGTGACCGGCTGGTGATAGGCGATCACCGCAAGGGTCTCGACCGCCGCGCGCGACAGCTTCCTCGTGACCGGCCGCTCGATCCGCAATCTGGCGGCGAGATCGGGTGCGGTGCGAAAGGCCCAGCCGGCGGCGAGACGGACGAGGTTGACGCCGCGCCCGGCATAGCCTTCGGCGAGCTCGCCGAGCAGGTTCCGCAGATCGGCCGCATCGTCGAGATGCCGTGCGAGGGCCGGCTCGTCGAGCGGCTCGGGCGCGGCGAACAGCAGCGCCTCGACCAGCCGCAACTGTTGCGCCCGCTCGCTCACCTCGCCGGCCTATTGCCCGCCGCCGCGGGGCTGCGCAGATAGATCGGACCGAACGCCCGATCCTGGCGCAGCTCGATCCGGCCGCCACGCGCAAGCTCGAGCGTCGCGGCGAAGGTCGCCGCAAGGGCCGAACGGCGGAACACCTCGCCGCGCACCTCCTGCGGCAGAAAACTCGTCAACTCGCGCCAGTCGGGCACATGGCCGAGAAATCCTGCCAGATGCTTCAATGCATCATTCATCGAATGGAAGGCGGAGGGCTCGATGGTCAGCACCGCTGCGGTGCCGCGGCGGCGGCTCTCGCCATAGGCCTGCAACAGCTCGTAGAGGCCGAGCTGGTAAACCGGGACCGCGACGACCGCCAGCCCTTCCGGCGCACCGCGCAAGAAGAAGTCGTGGCCAAGCCGCGGGCGAGCCATCAGCCGGGCGCCGGCCGTCTGCATTGCCTCGAGCAATCGCAGCCGGCGCTCCAGCACCGCAGCGAGCTCGGCGGCACTCGGTTCGTCATCCTCCGGCGGCTGCGGCAACAAGAGCCGCGACTTCAGATAGGCGAGCCACGCCGCCATCACCAGGTAGTCGGCGGCGATCTCGAGGCGCAACGTCCGCTGACGAGCGATGAAGGCAAGGTACTGATCGGCAAGGGCCAGGATCGAGATCTTGCCGAGATCGACCTTCTGCTCGCGGGCCAGCGCCAGCAACAGATCGATCGGCCCCTCATACCCGTCGAGTTCGAGCACGAGCTGTTCGGGCTCGCGGGTACGCTCCGGTTTCATCCGCTCTGCCCGGTGATCGCCAGCACGAAGCGAATCAGCGCCTCGGTGGGCGCGCCGATCAGCCACGCGAGAATATTGAGATTGTGTCCCGTCTGCGCGCCGACATAGGGCAGCACGAACAGAAACAACAATAGAATTAGCATGCCGTAGCGCTCGAGTCGCGCCAAGGGGAGAGCGAGCGCGTCGGGCAGCAGCCCGACCGCCACCCTTCCGCCGTCCAGGGGCGGCAACGGCAACATGTTGAAGACGCAGAGCACCGCATTGATCTGGATCGAATGAACCAGATTCGCCGCGAGCCACTCCGCCGGGCTCGCCGGCACCAGATCCAGCCCGTAGAACAGTAGCGAGGAGACGATCGCGAGCAGCACGTTGGTGGCGGGCCCGGCAAGTGCCACCCACACCATGTCGCGCCGCGGCCTGTCGAGCCGCCGGAAATTGACCGGCACCGGTTTCGCATAGCCGAACAGAAAGGGCGAGCGGATCAGGATCAGCAGAGCCGGCAGGATGATCGTGCCGAACCGGTCGATATGTTTGAACGGATTGAAGGTGACCCGCCCCGCGCGCCAGGCGGTGTCGTCACCGAAGTGGTAGGCGATAAATCCGTGCGCTGCCTCGTGGAAGGTCACCGCGAAGACGACCGGCAGTATCCAAGTGCTCGCCTCATAGAGGGCCGCGGCCAAGCCGCCCGTCGGATTCACGGCTCAGCAGTCCCCGAAATTGCTCGACCGGCCAACAGGGAATCGAAGCGCGCCTCGGCTTCGCGCCGGTCGAAGCTCCTGGGCTCAGAGCCGCGGCGCAGTGCCTCGGCTTGCGCCATGCACGTTGCCGTACGGGTGGAAACCAGCCCCGCCGCCGCGACGATCGCCTCCATCTCGCGGCGGTTGCCATTACAATGCAGCACGAGATCGCAGCCGGCGGCGAGGGCGCGGCGCGCCCGTTCGTCGATTTCTCCGCCGAGCGCCCGCATCGACAGATCGTCGGAGACGAGGATGCCGTCGAAGCCGATCGCGCCGCGGATCACCTCCGCGATCACGCGCTCGGAGAGGGTCGCTGGTGCTTTGGGATCGATTGCCATGTAGACGATATGGGCAGTCATCGCCCAGGGCATACCGGCGAGCGCACGAAACGGCGCAAAATCGGTACGCGAGAGTTCCTCGACCCCGGCCTCGACCACCGGGCAAGCGAAATGGCTGTCGACGCCGGCGCGCCCGTGGCCGGGGATATGCTTGATGACCGGCAGCACGCCGCCCTCGAGCAGCCCGTTGCAGACCGCTCGACCGAGGCTTGCGACGCGCCGCGGCTCGGTTCCATAAGCCCGGTCGCCGATCACCGGGTCCGCGCCAGGGACCGGAAGATCGAGCACCGGCAGGCACCCAACGGTGATGTCGAGATCGCGGAGATCGTCCGCGATCAGTCGTGCGACGAGCTGGGCCGCCGCCTCGGCCTGCGGGTCCGGCAATGATCCGAGGCGGCCGGCCGACGGGTAGAGGTGCCAGTGCGGCGGCCTGAGGCGAGCCACCTGTCCGCCCTCCTGGTCGATCAGGATCGGCGCATCGTTGCGCCCGATCGCCTCGCGCAGCGATGCCACCAGTTCGCGGACCTGGTCGGGAGAGCGGCAGTTGCGCCGGAAGAGGATGAAACCGGCCGGATCGGCAGCGCCGAAGAAGCGGCGTTCATCCTCGCTCAGCTGCTCGCCGGCGCAGCCCAGAATGACCGCTCGCGGCGCGCTGCGGAGCGCGGCAGCCGCCTCATCGGGCAATGATGCACCCGATATTGCGCTGCTTCAGTTCGTCGCAGATCCGCCCGGCAGCAGCCGGGTCCGCAACCGGTCCCGTCTCGATGCGGTAGTAGATCCCCTTATCGCCGAGATCGGCCCGGATCGGCGTCGCCGAGAGGCTGCCGAGCAAGTCGGGATTCTTGCGCTTGATCCGCTCCCACTCCTGACGGGCGGCTTCCTCGCTGCGCACCGAACCAAGCTGCAGCCGGGTTCCGCCCGACTTCGCCGGTAATTGAGCCGATGCCGGCTTCGGCGATCCCTGTGCCGCCTGGTTGGTCGGCGTGGCGGGCTGTTGCTGGGGTGGACTCGCCAGGGCGGCCGCCGGCGTGTTCACCGGCGCGCCGGCCGCCGGCGGTGCGGCTGCCGCGAGCTGCGGCGTCTCGGCTTGCGCCGGCGGGGCCGGCGGCGGTGCGGGCCGCGGCATCGGCTTCTCCGGCGGCGGCAGCAGGTGCTCGACCACGGGTCGCGTCGGGTTGTAGATCAGCTTGTCCCGGTCGGGGATCTCCATGCCGCCGGGCCGCTCCGGCTTGACTTTTGTCGGATGCTCGTCGGCGCGGATCAATGGGACCTCGCCGCTCGCGCGGTCGCCGCCCGCATGCCGCGTCCCCTCGACATAGGCGAACCACAGACCGCCGCCGAACAGCCCCATCACGAGAAGAACGAGCATCGTCGCGAACACCCGGCGCGGCCGCTGCTGGGGTTCTCCGCCGTGCGGATCGGCGAAGAGCTCGGGCCGCCGATCGGGATCGACCGGTCCGAGATGATAGGACATGACTACATCTCCTGCACCGGCTCGACGCCGATGACCTCAAGGCCGGAGGCGATGACGATCGCGACGCCGCGGACGAGAGCGAGCCGCGCGCGGGTCAGCGCCGGATCGGCAGCGACGATGAAGCGCAAGGTCGCCTCGTCCTTGCCCTTGTTCCACAGCATGTGGAACTGCGCCGCCACCTCCTGCAGAAAGAACGCGACGCGGTGCGGCTCGTGCGCTTCGGCAGCGCCCTCGACGAGCCGAGGCCAGCCGGCGAGCTGACGGATCAATGCCAGTTCAGCCGGGTCGTCCAGCTTTTCGAGCGGCGCTCCCGACAACGCTGCGTCCGACAGGTCGTCCTCAGGAAACTCGTCGACCGCATGGCGCATGACGGATGCAGCGCGGGCATGGGCGTATTGCACATAAAAGACCGGGTTGTCCTTTGTCTGCTCGGTGACCTTGGCGAAGTCGAATTCCAGAGCCTGGTCATTCCGGCGCGTCAGCATCATGAAACGGAAGACATCCTTGCCGACCTCGTCGACGACCTCGCGCAGGGTAACGAACGTGCCGGCCCGCTTCGACATGCGCACCGGCTCGCCCTTGTCGAACAAATTCACAAACTGATAGATCTTGAGGTCGAGCGATGCTGCACCACCCGTCACCGCTCGCACCGCAGCCTGCGTGCGCCTCACATAACCAGCGTGGTCGGCACCCCACAGGTCGACCAGCTTCTTAAAGCCGCGGCGAAACTTGTCCCGATGATAGGCAATGTCGCTCGCGAAATAGGTCAACGAGCCGTCCGATTTTCTGAGCGGACGATCGACGTCGTCGCCGAATTGGGTGGCACGAAACAACACAAGAGTCCGGGGCTCCCAATCGTCCGGCGGCGGTTTGCCCTTGGGCGGCTCCAGAACACCCGTGTAGATGAGCCCTTGCCGTTCCAACTCGGCGAGACACTCGTCGACCGCCCCTTCCTCGACCAGCGCTCGCTCGGAGACGAACACGTCATAGTGTACGCCGAGCGAGGCGAGGTCGGCGCGGATCAGCCCCATCATCTGCGCGACCGCAAACTCGCGAACCGGATCGAGCCACTCTTCCTCCTGCCGGCCGAGCCATTTGCGCCCGTCCCGCGCGGCGAGCGCGCGGCCGGTTTCGGCGAGGTATTCGCCGGGATAAAACCCTTCGGGGATCGGTCCGATCGTCTCTCCGAGCGCCTCGCGATAGCGCAGATAGGCCGAGCGGGCGAGGATATCGACCTGGGCGCCGGCATCGTTGATGTAATACTCGCGCTGGACGCTGAACCCGGCCTTGCCGAGCAGCCGGGCGAGCGCATCCCCGACCACCGCACCGCGGCCGTGCCCGACATGCATCGGCCCTGTTGGGTTGACCGAAACAAACTCTAGATTGACGCGCTCGCCGCGGCCGATCGGCAAATCGCCGAAGGCGGTGCCGGCCTGCACGATGGCGCGCAGCTGGGCGTGCCAGACCTCGGGAGCCAGTCTGATGTTGATGAAGCCCGGCCTTGCCGCAGCCGCGGAAAAACCGCAGCCGCGGTAATCGCCGGTGACCAACTCGCGCCCGGCGAGCGCGGCCGCGATCCGCTCGGCAAGCGCCATCGGGTTCTCTTTGAGCGATCTCGCCAGCACCATCGCTGCGTTGGTCGCGAGGTCGCCATGCGCCGGATCGCGCGGCGGCTCGACCGTGATCCGGTCGAAATCGAGGACCGGCGGCACCCCCCCACTCGCCGCCAGCTCCTCTATCGCGGCCACGACGAGGCGACGGAAATCGCCGAAGATATTGGTCATGTCGGGGCGTAGGTATCGAACAGGCGATGATGCTCGTCGAGCGCGAAGCGATCGGTCATCCCGGCGAGGTAGTCGGCCGCGACCCGCGCGGTTTGCGGGTCGTCGGGACCGGCGGCGAGCTGGCGCCACTCGCTCGGCAGGCACTGCGGCTCGACGAGATAGAGCGCGAACAGGTCGTGGACCACGCGGTGCGCCTTCGAGCTCATTCGGTTGACGCGATAGTGCCGGTACATCCGCTCGAGCAGGAAATCCTTGAGCGCCCGGTCGTTGCGCCGCATCTCGGCGGAGAAGGCGACGACGGGCGCGCCAAGCGCCCGGACCTCGTCGGCCGATGTGACCCCGCTCGCGGCGAGCCGCGACCGGGTCTCGCCGATCAGATCGCCGACCATTCGATCGATCAGCCGGCGGATCGCTTCGTGGATCAGGCGTGACTCCTCGAGCCCCGGATAGCGCGAAGCGACCCATTGGAAGACCGGCCCGACGAGCGGCACGTCGCCGAGGTCGGCGACCGGGAACAGCCCGGCGCGCAAGCCGTCGTCGATATCGTGGTTGTTGTAGGCGATGTCGTCGGCAAGGGCCGCAACCTGCGCCTCGGCGCTCGGAAACGTATCGAGGGCAAGCGGATGGTGCCTGTCGTACTCGGCGATCGTCGGCGGGAGCGGCCGGTCGATGCCGGGGCCGCGACAGCGGCCCGTTGTGCTTGACGGTCCCTTCGAGCGCTTCCCAGGTCAGGTTAAGGCCGTCGAACTCGGCATAACGACGTTCGAGCCGGGTCAGGATCCGCAACGTCTGTTCATTGTGCGAAAACCCGCCGAAGCGGGCCATCTCGGCGTTGAGCGCCTCCTCCCCGGCATGGCCGAACGGGGTGTGCCCGAGATCATGGGCGAGCGCCAGGGTCTCGGCGAGATCCTCGTCGAGGCCGAGCGCGCGGCTGATCGTGCGGGCAATTTGCGCCACCTCCAGGCTGTGCGTCAGCCGCGTGCGGTAATGGTCGCCCTCGTGATAGACGAAGACCTGCGTCTTGTGGGTCAGCCGGCGAAAAGCGGTCGAATGGATGATGCGGTCGCGGTCGCGCTGAAACGGCGAGCGCATCGAATGCTCGGGTTCCGGATGGAGCCGCCCGCGGGTCTCCTCCGGCTTCGACGCATAGGGCGCCAGCGGTCGGACCATCGGCAAACCCTACGCCGCACCAGCCGCAGCGTCCATCCCCGAGGCAAAACCTAAGCGGACCGCGGCGCCGCAACGGCTGGCGCTCGGCTTACGGGCAACCACGAAGCCGCGCGATTCGGGTTGACGACCGTCATCGGCAAAGGCACGATTAGCTAGGTTAGCTAGGATCTAGCGGTAATGGCTGAAATCGTCAACATGCACCAGGCGAAAACTTCGTTGTCCCGGCTCGTCGAGCGCGCCCTTGCCGGCGAAGAAGTCGTGATCGCCCGCAATGGCGAGCCCTTGGTCAAGCTCGTGCCCGTACCGAAGGAACGCAAGCCGCGGGTGCCCGGGCGCTACAAGGGCCAGATCTGGATCGCCCCGGATTGTTTCGAGCCGATGAGCGAGGAGGAGTTGGATCTTTGGGAGAAATGGGATCCCTAAGTGCGGCTCTTGGTCGATAGCCATGCCTTTCTTTGGTGGTCGGAAGCATCGCCCCACCTCAGTCGCGCCGCTCGTACCGCAATCGCCGATCCGGCAAATGAGGTGATGATCAGCGTTGCCGCTCTCTGGGAGCTCACTATCAAGGTATCGTCCGGAAAGCTGAATTTACCGGAGGACCTCGAGATGATGGTGATCAGTCACCAATTTTCCGTTCTTCCAATCACATTTCGGCATCTCCGCCACCTCGCAATATTGCCACGCCGTCATAGAGACCCGTTCGATCGGATGATGGTTGCGCAGGCACTCGCCGAGGGCATCCCGATCGCCACCAGCGACCGGGTTTTCGCTTCCTACGGCGTGCAAATACTCTGGTAACGCCCCTATTCCGCGCCGCGACCGCCTCTCGCAGGGTGGCGGGCGGAAGACTTTCGACGGTCATGAGGCCGCGCGTAACCGCGCCGTCGCGGCGCGATCGAGACTGCCGTCGGCGGCGAGGGCGACGCGGTAGTCGGAGTGTGCAATCTCGCGCGAGATCAGCCCGTCCGCGACGTCCAGCGCCACCTGCTCGGGATCGCGCTCGGCCGGGTCTCCGAAGCCGCCGCCGCCCGGCAATTCGAGGCGGATGAAATCGCCGCCCGGCACGCTCTGCCGGCCCTTAGGCCCGATAGGTTTGCCCGAGACGAGGGTCACCCGGCCCGGTGCGCCCTTACCGCCACCGTCGCGGCCGCGGGCCGGATTGCCGACCCGTTCGAAATTGCACAGCATCGCGATCGGCGTGCCGTCCGCACCGCCCAATTCGATGATCTGACCGAGACCGCCGCGGAACCGTCCGGCGCCGCCCGAGCCTTCGCGATACTCGCGCCGCCGGAACAGCACCGGCGCCACCGCCTCGGTCGCCTCGACCGGGATCGTGCGCACGCCGCTCGGGAAGGCGGTCACGTCGAGCCCGTCCTTGCCCGGCCGCGCGCCGGCCCCGCCGCAGTGAAAGATCGCGGTGCTGAAGGGCTTGATGGCGGGGGGCGCCCTCCCCTCCTCCGCGCCCAACTCGTCGAGCACGTCGGCGCCGCCGTAAATCTGCGGGATCCACAAGGACGAGGCGCCCTCGGCCGGTACCCCGCCCTCCATAACCTGATGCAGGCAGCCGAAGACGACATCGGGCAGCATGTGGCCGACCGTATGCCGGGCAGCGACCGCACGCGGCCGCTTGGCGTTTAAGAGACAACCTTCGGGGGCACTGACCGTGATCGGGGCGAGCGAGCCGGCATTGTTCGGCACCTCGGGAGCGACCAGGCATTTGACGCCAAAAGCCGTGTAGGCGAGTCGTGTAGTTGAGCACGACGTTGATGCCAAAGGCGCTGGCCGGCGAGGTGCCGGCAAAGTCGACATGAATGCCGTCCGCGCCGATCGTCATCTCGGCGGCCAGGGTCAGCGGGCGGTCGTAGCCGTCCATCGTCAGGCTGTTCTTGTAGCGCCCCATTTTGAGCTTGCCGATCGCCTCGATCGTCGCCTGGCGCGAGGTTTCGATGATGTGCTCGCCGAGCCGGTCGAGATTGGCGATGCCGAACTCCTCCATCATCTCGACGAGCCGTCGGCTGCCCTCGTCATTGCAGGCGGCGAGCGCATAGACGTCGCCCTCGACCTGCAGCGGTTCGCGCACATTGGCGCGGATCACCCGCAGCAGGTCGTCGTTCATCCGGCCTTCGCGCGCCAGTGCCATCAGCGGGATCGAGAGGCCCTCCTCGTAGACCTGCCGGCCGTCCGGCCCCATGCCGAGGCCGCCGATATCGACGACATGGACCGTGCTGGCGAAGAGGCCGACCGCCTCGCCGCGCAGAAAGGTCGGGCTGACCACGGTCAGATCGTGCAGATGGCCGCAGGTCAGCCACGGGTCGTTGGTGATGTAATGGTCGCCCGGCCGCATCGTCTTCAGCGGAAAGGCGTCGAGGAAATGTTTGACCGCCGCCGCCATGGAATTGACGTGGCCCGGCGTGCCGGTGACCGCCTGCGCCAGCATGTTGCCGTCGCAGTCGAAGACCCCGGCCGAGAGATCCCCGGCCTCGCGCACCGTCGTCGAAAACGCGGTGCGCATGAGGGTCTGCGCCTGCTCCTCGACGACCGCGATCAGCCGGCTCCACATGATCTGCAGGTGGATCTGAGAGAGTGCGGTATTCGGTCTGCCAAGCATCAGCCTATCTCTCCAAACGCTGCTCCCGCAGCCGGTATTGTATGTATTGCACATTCATCCGCGCAATGTGGCCGATTTCGCAGTCTTAGACAGCGGGCCGGTGTCCTCCACCACCGCCACGACCGAATGGCGATGTGACGGGAGATGCGGCTCGCTGGCGTGAGGCCGCCGGTCAGCTTTCTCGGCGGGTCAGTTGGATGTAGCCGAAAGCGTCCATCGCCGGCGTCGAAGGAGCGACTGACGACGGTCGAAGTCTCGTCTTCGACGATGACGGCGGGGCCTGGGATGAAGGCGCCCGGCAGCAGATCGCGGCGCTCGTGGATCGCGACATCGATGAATTCACCGGTCTCGGGGTCGAGGACCGGGCGAGAGCGCGCGGGCTGGGGGGTATACGACTTGGGCGTAGGGGCGCCCGCTTCACGCTCAGTGGGGAGTGGCGCAGAGAGGTGCATTATCCAGCTGAGGATTTCGACCTCGACACCGGGGATGACGCGGCTGTAGAGGCGGCGATAGGCCTCCTCGAAGACAGCGTGAAGCATTGCCGCGTCATCGTCGCGATAAGCCCGCGTCGGCAACACGACCGCGATCTCGTGGCCTTGGCCGCGATAGCGCATAAAGGCGGAGCGGGTTTCGGTCAGCGGTGCCGCGCCGGCGCCGCGGCGGACGATCGGCTCGGCCTCGGCGCGCATCGCGGCGTAGAGCGCATTGGCGGCGGCGGCGTCGAAGGTGTCGAGGCGCTGCAGTGCCGAACGCACGATCTCGTAGGCGATCGGCGCACGGAGAAAGCCCACCGCAGAGCCGACCCCGGCGTAGGACGGCACCAGCACGCGGTCGAGGCCGAGCTTTTCGGCCATGCGCGCGGCGTGCAAGGGTGCGGCACCGCCAAACGCGACGAGGGTGCGGCCGCGCGCATCCTTGCCGCTTTCGATCGCGTGGACGCGCGCGGCGTTGGCCATATTCTCGTCGACGATCTCGCTGACCCCGAGGGCGGCGAGTTCGACCGCCAGCGCCAGCGGCTCCGCCACCTCATGGCGCATCGCCGCGTCCGCTGCAGCGCGATCGAGCGCCATCCGCCCGCCCGAGAAGCCCGAGGGATCGATGCGGCCGAGCAACAGATCGGCGTCGGTCACGGCTCGGCGCGCTGCCGCCGCGCCCGTAGCAAGCCGGCCCCGGATCCGCTCCGGCGCTGTCCGGTCCGACGGTGATCCGCTTTCAGCCGGTCGACGCGCGCGATCGAGCCGCCGCCGGCGCCGATCTCGACCATCTCGATGACCGGGATGCGCAGCGGCAGCCCGCTGCCCTTCTTGAAGCGGTAAATTCGCGCGACTTCGAAAGCACGGTTGGTCTGCGGCTTCAGCTCGTCGATCAGGCAGATCTTCGCGGTCGTCCCGCCCATATCATAGGACAACACCTTGTCGAGCTTGCATTGCCGCGCGATCTCGCCGGCGAAGATCGCACCCCCCGCCGGCCCCGATTCGACGAGCCGCACCGGAAAGCGGATCGCCGTCTCGACCGCGGTCAGCCCGCCGCCCGACAGCATCAAAAAAAGCGGACAGGTAAACCCTTCCCGCTGCAGCATCGTTTCGAGATTGGCGAGGTAGCGGCTGATCAGCGGCTGGACATAGGCGTTGGCGCAGGCGGTCGAGAAGCGCTCGTATTCGCGCATCTCGGGCGAAACGTCGCTGGACAAGGTGATCGCCACCCCGGGCAGACGCGCGGCGAGGATCTCGCCGGCGCGGCGCTCATGCGCCGGGTTCGTGAAGCTGTGCAGAAAACCGATCGCGACGCTTTCGACGCGCCCGGCGGCCAGGCGGTCGGCGAGCGCCGCCGTCGCTCTCTCGTCGAGCGGCACGAGAACCCGGCCGCTCGCGTCGATGCGCTCGCGCACTGGAAAGCGCAGCCGGCGCGGCACCAGCGGCGGCGGGAGGTCGATATTGACGTCGTATTGCTCGAACCGGTTCTCGTGCCGGATCTCGATCGTGTCGCGAAAGCCCTCGGTCGTCAGGAGCGCCGTCTTGGCGCCCTTGCGCTCGATGATCGCGTTGGTCGCCAGCGTCGTGCCGTGAATGATGATCGACAAATCGGCCGGGCGGAGGCCTGCCTCCCCGAGCACCCGCTGGATCACCTCGATGACGGCCCGCTCGGGCGCCTCCGGGGTCGTCAGGATCTTGGCGCTCCACCGCCTTTCTCCTAATTCGAGGGCCACATCGGTAAAGGTGCCGCCGATATCGACACCCAGTCTTCCTTGCCTCACAACTCACCGCCTCTCGCCACCCAAGGCGAGAGTGTTTCGCGGCGTCGGCCGCAGTGTCAACGAACCTGCGACGACAAGAAGCCGCCGGGCTTCGGCCCGGCGGCTTCCGGCCCGGCATCAGGCTGGTTCAGGCGCGATGGTGCCAGCCGTGATGCGGAACGACCAACTCGTTTGCGACGTGTTGCTGCTCTGGCGTCAGGCTGGCATAGAGGGGCTTGAACGCCGTCAGCAGGCGTGCATCGTTTTCGGCGCGGACCTTCGCGAACTGCTCGCGCATGGTTAAGCGCTGGACCGCATCCATTGTCCCGCGTTGTTCCCGGGCATTGCTGATCGCCTGGTCGAGTGCGTTCGCGTTCTGACGCATCGCCGTGGCCACGTCCTGCCATTGCGTCTCCTGCGCCGGCGCGATCTTGAGCTCGGCCTTGAGGAAGGCGATCCGGCCGTCAACCATTTGCCCGGGCAGCATGCGCGCCGGATGACGCGACAGAGTCTGCGACGGGCCCGAATTCGCCGGCGCCGGCGTGGTTTGTGCAAAGGCCGGACCGAGCCCGAGCGCAGCAACGCTCGTGAACAGCACAGCAGCAAGAAGTGGCGTACGTAAGGTCATGATAGTTCACCTCGATCATAGACGGGCTCTTGCCCTCATTTATGATCTACGGGTCTGCCGATTGGAACGTGCCTGCAAATCCTCGGATTACAGCGATTTAACCTGGCCTTCATCTGGCCGGCCGGCGACTCGACACCGCAAGACGTACGGTTCACTGCCCCCGTACTTGCACCGCCGGCGGGAACGGGCTGAAATTGAGCGGAGCGTTCTCTTCGATCTGCTCGCGGTTGGGCAGTTGCGAGGCGTCCCAGCCGCCGCCCAATGCCTGGATCAGCGCAGCGCTGGCGACGAGCCGGCTCTGCCGGATACTGACGGCCGTCTCCGCATCGGCGAGTGCCGTCTGCTCGGCGACGATGACGCTGGTATAGGCGACAGTGCCGGCCAAGTACTGATTGTTGATGATCCGCTCGGCCTCGCGCGCGGCCGCCACGGCCTTGTCCTGGACGTCGGCCTGCTGAGCAAGGATGCGCAGTGCCGCGAGCTGGTCCTCGACCTGCTGGAACGCGGTCAGAACGGTCTGCCGGTAATTCGCGATGTCTTGGTCGAAGACGGCGCTCGCCTGCTCGACCTGGGCGTTGCGCGCGCCAGCGTCGAAGACAGTCTGCACGAGGTTCGACCCGAACGACCAGAAGCGGCTCGACGTAGCCAACAGGCGGTTCAGCGTCAACGCCGAAGTCCCGTAATCGCCTGTCAGGGTGATATCGGGATAAAACGCCGCCACGGCGACGCCTATTTGTGCATTGGCCGATGCCATCAGCCGTTCCGCCGCAGCAATGTCAGGGCGGCGCTCCAAAAGCGCGGACGGCATCTCTGGTGGTATTACCGGCACGCCGATCATCGCTTCCGTTGGCGGGATCGAGAATTCGGCGGGCGGCTTGCCGATCAGCACCGCGATTGCATGTTCGAACTGGGCTCGTGTCACGCCGGTTGCGATCGCCTGCGACTGCGTCGCCTCGAGCTGGGCTTCAGCCTGGGAAACCGCTGACTGGTCTGCGGTCCCGCTCTGATACTGGTTGCGGGTGATCCGCAGCGACTCGGCATAAGCCGTGGCCGATGTATCGAGCAGTCGCTTAAGCTCGTCTTCGACGCGCAGTTGCAGATAGTCGCTGGCGAGCGTGCCTTGAGCCGACAGCCGCGCGCTGGCGAGATCGCCGGCGCTCGCCTGGGCGCTCGCTACGTCGCCCTCCACGGTGCGCCGGATCTTGCCCCATATATCTGGCACCCAGCTCGTCGACGCGGATGTGCTGAACAAGCTGCTGATGAACCCAGCTCGGCCGACGCCCGTGCTGCTGCTGGAGCCGCCGCCAGTCAGCGAACGCTGCGCACTTGCATTGAGATCAACGGTCGGAAAAAAGCCGGCGCGGGCTTGTGCGACAATCCATTCCGCTTGCTGAAACGCCGCGGCAGCAGCTTTGAGGTTCTGGTTGGAGATATCGATTTGCTTTTCGAGATCGTCGAGGAGCGGGTCCTTGTAGACCGACCACCAGGCGCCGCGGTCGATCCCGTCGAGCGGCTCACCGACCTTCCAACCCGCCTCCTTGTACTGCGCCGGCACCGGTGCTAAGGGGCGTTCGTAATCCGGCCCAACGGTGCAGGCCGAAAGGCAAAGCAGGCCCGCGCCTGCCGTACGACAAAGGCGCACGATAGCGATCACCGCCACCCCATTCCCCCTAATGTGCGTGACAACTAAATCGGATGAGGCGTCTTATTCCCCCGGTTCGGCGAGGTGTCCGGGAGCAAAGCGCGGATGGCGAATTCGCCAGCTGCGCTGGGCCCACAGACGGAAGCGATCGAAATAGAGGTAGATGACCGGCGTGGTGTAGAGGGTCAGGGCCTGGCTGACGAGCAACCCGCCGACGATCGAAATGCCGAGCGGGCGGCGCAACTCCGAGCCCTCGCCAAAGCCGACTGCCAGCGGCAGCGCGCCGAGCATCGCCGCCATCGTGGTCATCATGATCGGCCGGAAGCGTTTGAGGCAAGCCTGATAGATCGCCTCGCGAGAGCTCAGATGATCGCTGCGTTCGGCATCGAGCGCGAAGTCGATCATCATGATCGCATTCTTCTTGACGATGCCGATCAGCAGGATGACGCCGATCAGCGCCATGATGTCAAACTCCGTGTCGGTGACCATCAGCGCCAGCACCGCACCGACACCGGCAGACGGCAAGGTCGAAAGGATCGTAATCGGGTGGACATAGCTTTCGTACAGCACGCCGAGCACGACATAGACGGCGATCAGCGCCGCCGCGACCAGAATCGGTTCGTTGTCGAGCGACTGCTGAAAGACCCTGGCCGTGCCTTGAAAGCTGCCATGGATCGAGGCCGGCACGCCAAGCTGACGCATTTGCTCGTCGATCGCCGCCGTCGCCTGGCTCAGCGATACGTTTGGTGCGAGGTTGAACGAGATCGTCGAGGCGACGAACAGATTCTGGTGATTGACGGCAAGCGGGGTATTGCCGGGTGCGAAATGAGCGAACGTGGAAAGCGGCACCATCGTCTCTTGAGAGGTGCTGACCGGTGCGCCCGTGGAGGTACTGCCGTGGCCGGTATTGGCGAGCGAATTGTTGGCTTGGTTGCGGGCCGTATCGCTGGCAATCTGGGCGGCAGTGGTCGCCGCCGTCGTGCTGTTGGCGGCGGGCACCTGCGCCAGAACCGTTCCGGCAAGCGCATTCGTCGATTGGGTGCCGCTGACCGTTCCGCCGCTGGTGCTGACATAGATCTGGTTCAAGGTCTCCGGGTTTTGCCAGAACTCGGGCGCCACCTCCATGATCACATGATATTGATTCATGCGCGGCATAGATCACCGATACCTGGCGCTGGCCAAAGGCGTCGTAAAGCGTGTTGTCGATCTCGCTGACGTTGAGACCGAGCCGCGCGGCGGTGGAACGGTCGATAACCAGGTCGGTTTCGAGCCCCTTCTGCTGCTGGTCGAGATTGACCTCGGTCAGCAGCGGCACCTTCTGCAGCGCGGCCTCAAGCTTGGGCGCCCATTCGTAGATCTCATCGGCGTCATCGCCCTGTAACGTGTACTGGTATTGCGCATTGGTTGCGCGCCCGCCGACGCGGATGTCCTGCGCGCCTTGCAGAAAGAGCCGCGCACCTGCGACCTCGTTGAATTTGGGCCGCAACCTTCCCAAGACCTGCAGCATCGACACCTTTCGCTCGGATAGCGGCTTCAAGACGACAAAGACAAAACCCGAATTGGTCTGGCCGCCGCCGGTAAAGGCGCTGACGCTCTGCACCGCCGGATCATGCCGGATGATGTCGACGAACTGGGTAAGTTTCTTTTCCATGAGCTGGAAGGAGATGCTCTGGTCGGCCTGAATGCCACCGAACATCAGTCCTACGTCCTGATTTGGAAAGAAACCTTTCGGAATGACCGTGATGAGATAAGCGCCGAGGCACAATGTTGCGAGCAAGCTCAGCATGACGAGCGACGGCCACTGCAACGCACGGCGCAAGCTACGATCATACAGCCCGAGCGTCGCTGTGAACACGCGCTCGCTGGCCCGGTACAGCCTGCCGTGCTTCTGTTCGCGCGAGTTACCGAGCACATAAGCGCACATCATCGGCGTCGTCGTCAGCGAGACGCCCAACGAAATCATGATCGCGACCGACAAGGTCATCGCAAATTCGCGGAACAGCCGCCCGACAATGCCGCCCATCAGCAGGATCGGCACAAAGACGGCGATCAGCGAGAGGCTCATCGACAGCACCGTAAACCCGACCTCGCCGGCGCCTTGCAACGCCGCCTGCATTCGCGTCTTGCCCGCTTCCATGTGCCGGGTGACGTTCTCAAGAACGACGATCGCGTCATCGACGACGAAGCCGGTCGAGATCGTCAGCGCCATCAGCGACAGGTTGTCGAGGCTGTAACCGACCAGATACATGACCCCGAACGTGCCGATCAGCGAGACCGGCACCGCCACGCTCGGGATCAAGCGTCGCCCGCACGTTGCGCAGAAACGCGAAGACCACGAGAACAACGAGGATAATCGCGATGATCAGCGTGCGCTCGACATCGTGCAGCGAGGTCCGGATCGTGATCGTCCGGTCCAACGTCATATTGACGTTAATGGCGCTCGGGATCGATGCCTCGAGCTGCGGCAGGATCGCTTTTACCCGATCGACCGTGTCGATGATGTTGGCGCCCGGTTGCTTGTAAAGAAACACCAGGACCGCCGGGGTGCCGTTGGAAAGTCCCTGATTGCGAAGGTTCTCCACCGAATCCTTGACCTCGCCGACATCGGTCAGCCGCACCGGCGCGCCGTTGCGATAAGCGACCACCAGCGGCTTGTAGTCCGCGGCATGGTTCGCCTGATCATTGGTGTAGATCTGGAACAGGCGATCGCCGTCCTCGATAGCCCCCTTGGGGCTGTGGGCATTGGCCGAAGCGAGGGCGGCGCGCACGTCTTCGAGCCCGATGCCGTATTTGAACAGCGCCAGCGGGTTCAATTCGACCCGCACCGCCGGCAGCGAGGCGCCACTGATCGTTACTTGGCCGATGCCGTCGATTTGCGACAATGCCTGCTGCACGACGGTCGAGGCCGCGTCGTAGATCTGCCCCCGCGTCAAGGTGGCCGAGGTCATTGCCAGGATCGCGATCGGCGCATCGGCCGGGTTGACCTTTCGGTAGGTCGGATTCTGGCGCAGGCTCGTCGGCAGGTCCTGGCGCGCCGCGTTGATTGCGGCCTGCACATCGCGCGCGGCACCGTCGATGTTCCGGTCGAGCCCAAATTGCAGCGTGATGCGGGTGTTGCCGACCGTGCTTTGCGAGGTCATCTCGGTAACGTCGGCGATGATGCCAAGATGGCGTTCGAGCGGTGTGGCGACGGTCTCGGCCATCGTGTCGGGGCTCGCCCCCGGCATTGTCGCCTGCACCGAGATGGTTGGGAAATCGACCTGCGGCAGCGGCGCAACCGGCAGCTTGGAATAGGCGAAAAACCCGGCGAGCGCGACGCCAAGGGTCACCAAAGTGGTTGCCACCGGCCGTTTGATAAAAAGCGCCGACGGGTTCACGAGCCGGCGCCCTCCGGGGTGGTTTTGCCCGCACCGACGTTGCGGCGCATCAAGGCGCCGAGGCGGTCGAAGCCGAGATAGATCACCGGCGTCGTAAACAAGGTCAGCAACTGGCTGAAAATGAGCCCGCCGACTATGGTGACACCCAATGGATGGCGCAACTCCGATCCGGTTCCGCTGCCGAGCATCAGCGGGAGTGCCGCAAAGAGCGCCGCCATCGTCGTCATCAGGATCGGCCGGAAGCGCAACAGGCAGGCCTGATGGATCGCCTCGCGCGGCGATTTGCCCTCGTTGCGCTCGGCGTCGAGGGCAAAGTCGACCATCATGATCGCATTCTTTTTGACGATGCCGATCAGGAGAATGATGCCGATGATCGCGATGACGCTCAGATCGCTGCCGTCGATCATCAGCGCCAACAGCGCCCCGACCCCGGCGGAAGGCAGGGTCGAAAGGATCGTGATCGGGTGGATAAAGCTCTCGTAGAGCACGCCCAGCACGATGTACATCGTGATGATTGCCGCGATGATCAGGATGAGCTCGTTGCCGAGCGCCGCCTGAAACGCCAACGCCGCGCCCTGGAAGACGGTGATCATGCTGGCCGGCATACCGATTTCCTGCTCGGCCTGCTTGATCGCGGCGACGGCCTCGCCGAGGGAGGCGCCCGGCGCCAGATTGAACGACACGCTCGTCGACGGAAATTGGCCGAGATGATTGATCTCCAGCGGCGCCGTCTGTTCTTCGACCTTGGCGATTGCGGAGAGTGGCACTTGGCCATTCGTCGCGGTCGATGACGGCAGGTAGAGCTGGTCCAACGATTTCAACGATTGCTGCAGCGGCGGGTCAGCCTCGAGGATCACCCGATACTGGTTCGACTGCGTGAAGATCGTCGAGACGATGCGCTGGCCGAAGGAATCGTAGAGCGCATTGTCGACCGTCGCCGGCGTAATGCCAAAGCGCCCGGCGGTCGGGCGGTCGATCAGGATATAGGCGGAGAGACCGTTTTCCGCGTAATTGCTGGCGACGTCCTCGATTTCGGGGATCTGCTGTAGGCGCGCGAGCAATTTCGGTACCCAGGCCGAGAATTCGCTCGGGTTGGCGTCCTCGAGTACAAAGTTGTATTGCGAGCGGCTGACCGTTGCGTCAATGGTCAGATCCTGAACCGGCTGCATGTAGAGTGATATTCCGGCGACGTCCTGCGTCTCGCGCTCCAGCCGTCGAATTATGTCGCTGGCCGAGGTGCTGCGCTCGTCGCGCGGTTTGAGATTGATCAGCAGGCGCCCGCTGTTGAGGGTCGTGTTGGTGCCGTCGACGCCGATGAACGAGGATAGGCTGACCACGTCCGGATCCTTGAGGATGGCGGCCGCCAGCGCCTGCTGGCTTTGCGCCATGGCTTCAAAAGAGACCGAGGGGGCAGCTTCCGAAATGCCTTGAATGAGCCCCGTATCCTGAACCGGGAAGAAGCCCTTCGGGATCACGACGTACAAAAAAACCGTCAGCCCGAGAGTGCCGACCGCCACCAGCAAGGTCAGTGGCTGGTGATCGAGTACCCAGCTCAAGAGCCGCCCGTACTCGGCGATCAGAGCATCGAACCATTGCTGGCTTTTGCGCGCCACCAACGACATGTCCAACTCACTGTGGTGGCGCAGCATCTTGGCACACATCATCGGTACGAGCGTCAATGCGACGATGGCGGAGATGACGATCGTGACCGCAAGGGTGATGGCAAACTCGCGGAACAGACGGCCAACCACGTCGGGCATGAAAAGCAGCGGGATCAACACCGCAATCAGCGAAACCGTCAGGGAAATGATCGTAAAACCGATCTGTTCGGAGCCCTTCAATGCCGCCTGCAGCGGCGCGTCACCGGCCTCGATGTAGCGCGAAATATTCTCGATCATGACGATCGCGTCGTCGACGACGAACCCGGTGGCGATCGTCAACGCCATCAGCGAGAGATTATTGAGGCTGAACCCGGCGAGATACATGAAAGCCAGGGTGCCGACGAGCGAGAGGGGCACCGACAGGCTCGGTATCAAGGTCGCCGAAGGGCTGCGCAGAAACAGAAAGATCACGACCACCACAAGGACAACGGCGAGGCCGAGCTCGAACTCGACATCGGCCACCGAGGCGCGGATCGTAACCGTGCGGTCGGTCAGCGCTTCGACATCGATGCCGGACGGAAGGGAGGATCTGAGATGCGGCAATAGTTTCTGGATCCCGTCGACGACCTCGATAACATTGGCGCCGGGTTGCCGCTGAATGTTGACGATGACCGCCTCGTCCGTGTTCATCCAGGCCGCGAGCTTTGTATTCTCTGGATCTTCGGTCGCGCGAGCGACATCTGATAGCATTACCGGCGCGCCGTTCCGGTAGGCGATCACCAGATCGTTGTAATCCGAAGCCTTCTTGATCTGATCATTGGCGTTGATCGTGTACGCGCGACTCGGCCCGTCGAAATTGCCCTTGGGGGTATTGACATTGGCGTTGCTCAGGGTCGTGCGCAGATCGTCGATGTTGAGGCCGTAAGCGGCGAGCTGACGGTAGTTCGCCTGGATGCGCACCGCCGGGCGGTGCCCGCCGCTGATGCTGACCAGACCGACCCCCGGCAATTGCGAGATTTTTTGCGCCAGGCGCGTGTCGGCGAGATCTTCGACCTGGATCAAAGGGAGCGTCTTCGAGGTCAGTGCCAAAGTCAGGATAGGCGCGTCCGCGGGATTGACCTTGGCGTAGATCGGCGGCGCCGGCAGATCCGACGGCAGGAGATTGCCAGCCGCGTTGATTGCCGCCTGGACCTGTTGCTCGGCCACGTCGAGACTGAGGTCGAGACTGAACTGCAGCGTGATCACCGAGGCTCCCGCCGAGCTCGTCGACGTCATCTGATTGAGCCCCGGCATTTGGCCGAATTGCACCTCGAGCGGAGCGGTGACCGACGAAGTCATGACGTCGGGACTGGCGCCGGGGTAAAACGTCTGCACCTGGATCGTCGGATAGTCGACCTCGGGCAGCGCTGAAAGCGGGAGGAAGCGATATGCGAAAAGGCCGACCAGCATGATCGCCGCCATCAGCAGCGTCGTCGCTACCGGGCGTAGGATGAACAGGCGAGACGGGCTCATATTACTTGCTGGCGGGGGTGGCGCCGGCAGCGCGGCGCATCATTGCGTGCTGCGGCTCCGGCCGCCCTGTCCTTCGTGCTTCCGGGGTTGCGGTTGGGCCGATTGCGGAGCCGTCGGCAACTCTGGATCCGCGGCGGACGCCGCACCTTGTCCGGCGGCGGTTTGCGGCCGGCCTTCGTTCTGCTGGGTACCGGGCGCAGTGGCCTCCGGATTACCCGTTTCAGCCAACGTTATCTTGGCGCCATCGCGCAGCCTGTCGGCACCGTCGACGACAACCTTTTCGCCAGGCTGGAGCCCATCGAGGACAGCGACGTGCTGGCCATCGCCCGGCCCGAGCTTCACTTTTTGAACCGCAACGGTCTGATCCGGCTTGACGAGATAGACGAACGTGCCGGGCGCGCCGCGCTGTATCGCCGCGCTGGGCACGAGATTCACATCGTGTACCGTGTCGACCACCAGCTGGACATTGACGAATTGATTCGGAAACAGGATCCATTGCTCGTTGTTGAACATTGCCCGGAGCTTGACCGTGCCGGTCGTCGTGTCGATCTGGTTGTCGATGGTGTTCAGCGTTCCTTTGTCGAGCTCCACGGCCCCGCTGCGGTCATAAGCGGTAACCGGCAACACCGCGCCCGTGTGCCAGCGCTTGAAGACCTCGGGCAGATTGTCCTCGGGCAGGGTAAAGATCACTGAGATAGGCTGTAGCTGGGTGACCACGACGATGCCGTTGGCGTCGCTGGTCTGCACGTAATTGCCTGCGTCGACCTGGCGCAGACCGACCCGCCCAGTAACCGGCGAAATAATATGGCAGTACGTCAGGTTGAGCTTTTGCGTGTCGATCTGGGCCTGGTCCAGCTTGACCTGCGCTTTATCCTGGCCGACCGTCGCTACCTGCGTGTCGCGCGTCTGCGTCGCGATCGAGTTCTGCGCGACAAGAGTGTTGTAGCGTTTCAGGTCGAGTTCAGCGTCTGCCAGCGATGCCTGATCCTTGGCCAACTGGGCCTCTGCCTGCTCGAGCGCCACTTGGTAGGGGCGCGGGTCGATCTGAGCCAGGAAGTCGCCCTTCTTGACCATCTGGCCTTCCTCAAAGGCAACCTCGGTGAGGTAGCCGTTGATCTGGGTCTTTACCGTGACCGTCGCCAACGGCGTCACCGTGCCGAGCTGGTTCAAGATGACCGGCATGTCGCCTTTCTGCACTGGCGCCTCCCCCACCGGTACGGGAGCGCCGGCTTGGGCTTGGGTGCGGCCGCTGGTAGTCGGCTGGTGGCTGGGCCGCGGGAAATACCAGACCCCCGCGCCGATGATCGCCAGGACGAGCAAGACCCAAAAAAGCCACCGAAGCCGCGACCGGCGCGACGGCCTTGACACGACATCTCCCGGCCGGACGCCCGGCCGCTCGAATTCGAAGCGAGCGGGATCGCCATCGACCTCCGCTCGACCTCGATTTACTAGAATTTCGCTGGGCTGGTCGTCCATGATCCCCTATGGGTACTCGTCTAAATTTCGAAACTTAGCAGTTTTTTGCCCGCGCGTCTCTGCACCCGACAATTCACGCCCCGCGCGACCGATACAAGCGGCAGTCAGCCGGTTATAGGCCACGGGTCACGGAGACATCCCGCCAACCGGCAACCCCCTTCCGTCCGCCGGCCGCATCGTCTCAAATGATCCTCCTACAAGCGCGGATTCGAGGCGGAGCGATGACGACAAACCTTCCTCTTCTAAGCGGCGGTCAGCTCGTCGTCGCAGCCCTTCGCAGCCATGGTATCGAGCTGGCGTTCGGCGTCGCCGGCGAGAGTTATCTCGAGGTGCTCGATGCCTTGTTCGACGCGCCCGAAATCCGTCTCGTGACCTGCCGGCAGGAGGGTGGCGCGGCCTTTATGGCCGAAGCCTACGGCAAACTGACCGGTAAGCCCGGGGTGCTGCTGGTGACGCGCGGCCCCGGCGCCTGCAATGCCTCGATCGGCATCCACACAGCCTTCCAGGATTCGACGGCGATGGTTGTGCTGGTCGGCCAGGTGGCGCGCCACCAGATCGACCGCGAAGCCTTCCAGGAAGTCGATTTCCGCAAGATGTTCGCGCCGCTCGCCAAGTGGGTGGCGCAGATCGACATGGCCGAGCGCGTCCCCGAGCTGATCAACCAGGCCTTCCAGGTCGCGACCTCCGGGCGGCCGGGCCCGGTGGTCCTGGCGCTGCCCGAGGACATGCTGCGCGACCGCCGCGCTGCGGCTGTCGCCGGCCCCTACCGAGCCGTGCGCGCCCACCCCGGAGCGGCCGACCTAGCCGAGCTGCGCCGGCTGCTCGCGGCCGCGGAACGGCCCATGATGCTGGTTGGCGGTAGCGGGTGGAGCGACGAGGCCTGCCGCGACATCGCGAGCTTCGCCCAGGCGAACGATCTGCCGGTCTGTTGCTCGTTCCGCCGCCAGGATATCGTCGACAACCGCCTGCCGTGCTTTGTCGGCGATCTCGGCACCGGAGCGAGCCCCTCCCTTGTCGCACGGTTCAAAGAAACCGACTTGTTGCTGGCCGTCGGCGCGCGAATCGGCGAGATCACCTCGCAATCCTATTCGCTCCTCGGCATCCCCGATCCGGGGAAGGTGCTGATCCACGTACACGCCGCCGCCGAGGAGCTCGGTCGGGTATTCCGTCCGACCTTGGCGATCCAGTCAGGCATGCCCGAGTTTGCCGCCGCCACTGCATCACAGGGGCCAGTCGCAGCGGGGCGCTGGTCGCGCTGGCGTGAGGCGGCCCGCTCGGAATACGAGGCCGGACTTGTCCCCTCCCCGTCCGGCAACCCGCTTGATCTCGGCGCAATTATGGGATGGCTGCGCGAACGGCTTCCTGAAGACGCGATCATCACCAGCGACGCCGGTAATTTCAGCGGTTGGCCAAACCGGTATCTCCAGTACCGCCGGCCGGGACGCCAGCTCGGCCCGACGAGCGGTGCGATGGGGTACGGCGTGCCCGCCGCGGTCGCCGCCAAGCTCGTCCACCCCGATCGCCTGGTGGTCGGCTTTTGTGGCGATGGCGGCTTTATGATGACCGGTCAGGAGCTCGCAACTGCGACGCTTGAGGGGACCGGCCCGATCATTCTGGTGTTCAACAACGCGATGTACGGCACGATACGCATGCATCAGGAGCGGCGCTTCCCAGGCCGCGTCGTCGGGACGGCGCTGAAGAACCCGGATTTTCTCGCCCTCGCGCGGGCTTATGGCGTTTTCGGCGCCTCGGTCACGCGAACCGACGAGTTTGCGCCCGCCTTCGAGGAGGCAGCTGCCGGCAAGGGGCCCGCGATCATCGAGCTCAAGATGGATCCGGAGATGATCACGACGCGCACGACATTGTCGGAGATCCGCCGGCAAGCCGAGGCGCGCCAGGCCGAGCGAGGGGAGGGGCGCTAGACGCGGCGCCCGACACGGACGTGGCGGCCCGACCGCGGGCATCGACGCCCCGGGTGATGAGCGACCGAACCTTATTTTTCGACCGCGAGTTCGACGCGGCTATGCGTCGGCGGCGAGTCGATCGAGCAGCATCGCTGCAGCCAGCGCTTCGGCGCTGCGCTTCGATGAAGCAACGGCGGTGGCACGCTCGCCACCGGCGACACTCGCTGCCACTGTGAAGCGGGGCGCATGATCGGGCCCGCTGGTCGCAACCAGCTCGTACGCCGGCAGGGCCAGACCGCGCGCCTGCGCCCATTCCTGCAGCGCGGTTTTCGGATCGCGCGGCGGCTCCTCCATTTCCTCTACCAGCGGCTCCCAGAACCGACGGACGAAGCTTGACGCGGCCTCGAAGCCGCCATCGAGATAAATTGCCGCGATCAAGGCTTCGCAAGCATCGGCGAGAATCCCGGGATTGCCTGCAGCCCCTGCCGCTGCCTCGGCCCGCGACAGGATGAGATGCCGTCCCAGGCCAATCGCTTCAGCGACCCGCGCGAGCGACTCACGGCGCACGAGATGGGTATGCCGGCGGGTCAGATGACCCTCGTGCTCACCTTCGAACCGCCGCCATAGAAGGTCGGCAACAACCAGGCCGAGCACGCGGTCGCCGAGAAATTCGAGACGCTCATAACCGCGGGTCATCGAAATCCGGGGCCGACCGCGCCGGCGCTCGGGAGCGAGCGCGCTGGGATGCGTCACGGCCTCCTCGAGGAGTTCGCGCCTGGCGAACTCGTAGCCGATGATCTGCGCGAGCTCCTCTCCGGACAATTTCTCCTCTGGCGACCCTTGCGCTAGTTCACGCCATGGAACAGCCGATCGTAGCGGATCGTAAACGGCCATTTCCAGAATTCCCAGAGCCGCGCCTCCCCGTCGGTCGAAAAGAAGATGAACTCGGCCCGCCCGATCAGGTTCTCCGCCGGCACATAGCCCACGGCGGAAAGAACGCGGCTGTCTTGCGAGTTGTCGCGATTGTCCCCCATCATGAAGTAGTCGCCAGGCGGCACGTCGTAAACCTGTGTGTTATCAAGCGGCTCGTTGTCGCCCATCTTGATGATCCGATGCTGCACGCCGTTCGGCAAGGTCTCGATATATTGGGCGAGCGGAATTAAGGTGCCGTTGCCTTCGTGATAGAGGTAATCTTCGATGCGCTTGCGGGCACATGGCTGGTCGTTGATGTAGAGAATTCCGTTCTTCATCTGGATGTGGTCGCCCGGCAAACCGATTACCCGCTTGATGTAGTCCGTGGAATTGTCGGTCGGCAGCTTGAAGACGGCCACGTCGCCGCGCTCGGGGGGGTGAAACAGGATGCGCCCGGAGAAGAGCGGCAACCCGAGCGGCAACGAATAGCGACTATACCCATAGGAAAACTTCGAAACGAACAAATAGTCGCCTATCAACAGCGTCGGTACCATCGACCCGGATGGAATATTGAACGGTTCATAGGCGACCGTGCGTACCACCAGGGCAATCAAGATAGCGTAAACGACGGTCTTTATCGTGTCGACGACGCCACCGGAAGATTTTTTCTTGGTGATGCCGGTCCGCGCAGAATTCGCTTTCATGGAGTGCCTAGAGGGCCTGGGTGCCGCAGGATCAAGCCGATCGGGGCGCCGCGAGTTAAGCGCGCGCCTGTCGAAAGAAATCTCGCGTGCTCAACCGGCCGCGACGGGTACAGCGGTAATGATCACGACCGCCTGGGCGATCGGCGGCTCGTCGGTCAGCGTAACGTCGAGGCGAGCCGTCATCCCCGCCGGCGTGATCGCTGCGAGCCGCTGAAGCGCGCCGCCGGTCAGCCGCATCGACGGCTGCCCCGAGGGCAGATTGACCACCCCCATGTCGCGCCAGAAGACGCCGCCCCGGAAGCCGGTACCGAGCGCCTTCGCGCAAGCTTCCTTGGCGGCGAATCGGCGGGCATAGCTCGCCGCCCGATCGGCGCGCCGGTCGCATCTCCGCCGCTCCCCATCGGTAAAGATGCGGTCCAGGAAGCGATCTCCAAAACGTTCGATGATTTGCTCGATGCGGCGGATATCGATCAGATCGCTGCCGAGACCGAGGATCATAGCAAGGGTCTGCTCTGCTCACTCCGGCCACGATCAAAAGCAAGCGCGTCGCTTCGGGTCGGCCGCGAGCGAGCGGCGCGCATCAGCCGCGCGCCCGTTCGACCGAATTGATGACCGGGTTCGCGCGCAACGCGGCGATTATTGTCGTCAAGTGCTTCACGTCGCCGACCTCGATGTCGATCATGATTTCGAAGAAGTCCGGCGAGCGGTTGGTGATCTTCAAATTGCTGATATTGCCGCCTTGCTTCCCGATCACCGTCGTCAAGCTGCCCAGATTGCCAGGCTCGTTGGCGATCGTGACGTTGACCCGGCCGACATGGACCGCATCGGCGTCGTTGTTGCCCCAGGCGACGTCGAGCCAGCGCTCCGGCGTGTCGGCAAAGCTTTCGAGCGTGTCGCAGTCGATCGTGTGGATCGTCACACCCTTGCCCGTTGTCACGATGCCGACGATGCGGTCTCCCGGGAGCGGATGGCAGCAGCCGGCAAAATGCAGCGCCATGCCGGGGATCAGGCCGCGGATCGGCACCGCCGTCTCGTTGAATTTCGCCTTCCGCCGCGCCCGCGCCAGCGAGACGACCTTGGCCTTCGCTTCCTGGGGGTGCGGGAAAGCGGCGTTGATGACCGCGCGCCCGGTAGCGAGCCCTTGGCCAACCGCGACGTAAAGATCCTCGACGGCCGCGCAGTTGAAATTCTTCAGCACAGCCTCGAGCGGCCGCTCCGAAAACTCCTGGCCCTCCTGGCGGAACGCCTTTTGCACGATCGCCCGCCCGAGGTCGAGATACTGAGTGCGCTGCTGAGTGCGGATAAAGCGGCGGATGCGGGCGCGCGCCTTGCCGGTGACGACAAACCGTTCCCAGGTCGGCGAGGGCGTCTGCGCCTTTGAGGTGATGATCTCGACCTGATCACCGTTGCCGAGCTGGGTGCGCAGCGGAACCATCCGGCTATTGATCTTGGCGCCGACGCACCTGTCACCGATCTCGGAATGGACGGCATAGGCGAAATCCACCGGTGTCGCGCCGCGCGGCAGCGCGATCAGATCGCCCTTCGGGGTGAAGGCGAAGACCTGGTCCTGGAACATCTCAAGCTTGGTGTGCTCGAGGAACTCCTCCGGTCCGGAGGCGTGATCGAGGATGTCCAACAGCTCGCGCAGCCAGCGATATTGGGGTCCTTCGGTCGTGCCGGCTCCTTGCTTGTAGGTCCAATGCGCCGCGACCCCGAGCTCGGCGATTTCGTGCATCTCGCGGGTGCGGATCTGTACCTCGATGCGCTGCTGCTCGGGCCCGATGACCCCGGTGTGCAGCGAGCGGTAATTGTTCGGCTTGGGGGTCGAGATGAAGTCTTTGAAACGGCCGGGGACGACGTGGTAGGCCGAGTGGATGATGCCCAGCGCATGGTAGCAATCGGCGATGTCATCGACGAGGATGCGAAACGCCATCACATCCGAAAGCTGCTCGAATGCGACGTTTTTGCGCTGCATCTTGCGCCAGATCGAATAGGGTGACTTCTCGCGGCCGGAGGCGACCGCCCCATTGAGCCCGCCCTCCACCAGCTTAGCTTCGAGTTCGGCGAGGATACGCGGCACGATGGCGGCGCCCTTGTCGCGCAGGAAATCGAGGCGCGCGAGGATGCTCGCGCGCGCATCGGGGTGGAGCTCGATGAACGCCAGATCCTCCAGTTGATCCTTCATCCGGTGCACCCCGAGGCGCTCTGCCAGGGGCGCGTAGATGTCCATCGTTTCGCGCGCGATCCGCCGGCGCCGCTCGTCGCTGTTGATGAACCGCAGGGTCTGCATGTTGTGCAGGCGGTCGGCGAGCTTGACCAGCAGCACGCGAATGTCCTCGGACATGGCGAGGACGAGCTTGCGGAAATTTTCGGCCTGCTGGGTCTGATCGGATTGCAGCTCGATCCGCGACAGCTTGGTCACGCCGTCGACGAGCCGGGCGATCTCTGGACCGAATACCCGCTCGATGTCGTCGAGGGTGGCGACTGTATCCTCGACCGTGTCGTGCAGCAGTCCGGTCACGATCGAGGCGGTATCGAGCTTCATCCGGGCGAGGATGCCCGCGACCTCGACCGGATGGGAAAAGTAGGGGTCGCCCGAATCGCGGAGCTGCGTGCCATGCGCCTTCATCGAATAGACATAGGCGCGATTGAGCGCACCTTCGTCCGCACTGGGGTCGTAGGCCTTGACAAGCTCGACGAGCTCGAATTGCCGCATCATGACGAGGGTTTCCGCATCTCGCCTCGGTCGCTGCCGCGACGACAACGCTGCGGCCGGGGCCCGCTCATCGGCGACGCCGCCGGCCGACCCCGTTGCGTTCCCCGGGGGGTTAAAGCTCCTCGTCAAAATCACCGGGCAGATCGCGGGCCGGAGCATCGGCGAGATCGACCTCTTCCTCGACCCCGAGGATGTCTTCCGCGAACTCCTCGTCGAGCCCCTCTTCCTCGATGACGGCTTCTTCTTCAGCTTCAGCCCCGAGATCCTCGGCCTCGGCGCCGGCCTCCTCCTCGAGCAGCGCGCCAGTCGGCGCAGCGACCCCGAACAGCGCCGGCTCCAGCTCGAGCTCGTGGGTTTCCTCGGGCTCGTCGATCTCCACGTGCTTCTGCATACCGCGCACCACCGAGCCTCTCAGATGTTCGAGCCCGATCGTCTCCTCGGCGATCTCGCGCAACGCGACGACCGGGTTCTTGTCGTCGTCGCGATCGAGCGTCAGCGGAGCGCCGGAGGTGATCTCGCGGGCGCGCTGTGCCGCGAGCAGGACGAGCTCGAAGCGGTTCGGGACTTGGAGGACACAATCTTCGACAGTGACGCGCGCCATTCCAGCACTCTTCGAGAGACGAGAGGACTCACCAATATATGGGGCACATCTGCCGGCGGCAACACCGAGCGGCACGCGCCGGCGCAAACGCCGCTGCGCTTGACCCCCGTCGGGCCGGGTGCCTATATCAAGCCGCGCCGGCCGGATGGCAGAGTGGCTATGCAGAGGACTGCAAATCCTCGTACAGCGGTTCGATTCCGCTTCCGGCCTCCAGGGGAGTTCGCGCCCACGATGCCGGGTGCTCTGATCCCCGGTAGCTCAGTTGGTAGAGCGAGCGGCTGTTAACCGCTTGGTCGCTGGTTCGAGTCCGGCCCGGGGAGCCAATTAAACGAAGGGGTTGGGTCGCACGCACCTAACCCCTTTTCCCTTTAGGTACCGCATAGATGTCATCCGGGCAAAGATCGGAGCGAACCAGGGGCTCTCGGCTCGGCGACGGGTGTCCGGCGCGCCGGCGCGAAGACCCCATCACCCTTCGCGCGTCATGTCTTCTCCCCTGCCCAACAACTCCCGTATCGTCATGCTACCAAGCTTTCTTGATCATCGGACGGGGACCGGAACATGAGCGGTGTGGGTGGAGTTGTCATTCTCGACGAGATCGTGCCGGCCGGCAGGCCGTGGGGACACATCGTGAGGGGCGGCGAGATCCTCCGGCTCGTCGATCTGGAAGGCCGGCAGGCGGTCGATTTTTTGTGTTTTGACGCCGCCGATCGCCGCGACCGCTACAGCGCCACCAATACCATCAAGGTGCAGGGCAACGTCTATATCAGGGTCGGCACGGTGCTTTATTCCGACCGCGGCGCCGCTCTGTTCACCGTCATTACCGATACCTGCGGTCGTCACGACACGATCTATGGCTGCTGCAGCGAGGCGAACAACCTCCTGCGTTATGGGGTACGCGGCACGCCGAGCTGCTACGCCAATTTCCGTGAGATCCTGGCCGGGTTCGGACTGGACGAGCGCTCAATCGTGAGCAACATCAACTTTTTCATGTCGGTGCCGGTCCTACCGGACGGCAGCGCCGGTATCGCCGGCGGGAGCTCGCAACCCGGCAGCTATGTCGAGCTGCGCGCCGAGCGGGACGCCCTCGCTGTGCTGTCGAACTGCCCGCAGGTGCACAACCCTTGCAACGGTTACAACCCGACGCCAATCCAGGCGCTGATCTATCAGCCCTTACTTGCATCCGGGAGCGCGTGAGCGGCGCGGCGGCGGTCCTTGTCCGCGCCATCCCTGGCCCATAGACTGATCCAATCGTCCACGAGATCGACAATTGGATTCCTCGACCGCGTGGTCGGCGGCTAGCGCTACTGGAGAACGGGACATGGAAGGCCGCAAGGCGGAGCTGTTGCAGCGGATCGAGAGCGACCGCGAGGTGTTGCTCGATTTCCTGCGTGGCTTTATCCGTTGTCCGAGCCCGAACCCGCCCGGCGACACGCGCGCGGCGGCGGGCCACATCCGCCAGTTCCTGGAGCGGCACGCCGCCGAGTGTCGGGTAATTGCGCCCAACGAGGCGATGCCGAACATCGTGGCGACGTTCGAGGCCGGAAAACCCGGGCGCCACTTGGCACTCAACGGCCATATCGACTGCTTCCCGGTAGGCGACGGCGCCGGCTGGACCTTTGACCCGTGGGGTGCGGAACTGGTCGACGGCCGCATCTACGGGCGCGGCGCCTGCGACATGAAATGCGGCACGACCGCTTCGGTCTTCACCTTCCTATATTTGCGCGAATTGCGTGACGAGCTCTATGGCCGGCTGACCCTGTCGGCGGTGTCGGACGAAGAGACCTTTGGCCCCTATGGGGCCCGCTACCTGTCCGAGCACCACCCGGAAGTGTTCGGCGACACCTGCCTCAACGGCGAACCGAGCAGCCCGTGGACCTTGCGTTTCGGCGAAAAGGGCCCGCTATGGCTCGAATTCGCCGTGCGGACCAGAGGCGCGCACGGCGCCTATACGCATGCCAGCAAGAGCGCCACCGCGATCGCCGCGAAAGTCATCGGCGCGCTTGAAAGACTGGAGGATATTCCGGTGCCCGAGGCGAGCAATCTCGCCGCGGCGCTCGACGAGGCGGCACCCGCCATCGACCGGGCCCAGGGTGCCGGCGCAGCCAAGATCACGCGTCGTGTCACGGTCAATCCGGGCGTCGTGCACGGCGGGCTCAAAGTCAACATGGTCGCGTCGGACTGCACCTTCGAGGTCGACATCCGGCTCCCCATTGGGCTCGACGCTCCGCAAATCCTTGCCGAGGTGGACAAGATCGTCGCGCTCTACCCGGAGGTCACCTATCGTCAGCTCAACTACAATCCGCCGAGCTGGTGCCCACCCGACGCCGAGATGGCACAGCTGGTGCGCGCCAATGCCAGGGAAATCGCCGGCATCGACCCAACCCCGATCGTCAGCCTCGGCGGCACCGACGCGCGGCTGTGGCGCTATAAGGATATTCCGGCGATCGTCTATGGCCCGTCGCCGACCGGCATGGGTAGCGTCGACGAGCATGTGACCGCGGACGAGTTCTTTCACGTCGTCAAATGCCATGTCTTGTCGGCCTATGACTACATGAGCCGGCCCGGATGATGAGGGAGCCAACAACAATGAGTGCCATCCCAACGAACGCGATTCTCGAAGACGATGCGCCGTTAACGCCGGTGTATGCCGCACCGATCGATCACCCCGGTGCCTGGAAGGTGGCCGATTTCACGACGCCGGCGGATTACACGATCGAGCTCGCCGCGATCCAGCTGCGGGACATCGAGCGCGCCATGCGGCAGATAAAAGCCGCTGGCCTCGGCCTCGACGATTTGCAGCGCGAGCATTTCGAAGTCCCGTCATTGCGGCCGGTCATCGACGAGATCAGGCGCCAGATCGAGGATGGACGCGGGTTCGTGGTGGTTCGGCGCCTGCCGGTCGAGGAATATTCGAAGGACGAGATCGGCATGATCTTCTGGGGGATCGGCACGCATCTCGGGCGAGGGCTCTCGCAGAGCGTCCTCGGCGACCGCCTCGGCCACGTCAAAGATTTCAGCCGCGAGGACCCGCTGGCGCGCGCCTACCGCAACAGGCAGGAGCTGTCGCCGCACACCAATTCCTGCGATCTGGTTGGGCTCGCCTGCCTGCGCGACGCGGAGATCGGGCGGCGTGTCACGGCTGACCAGCGCCCTCTCGGTCCACAACGTAATGCTGGAAGAATATCCGGAAGCGCTCGAGCGCCTCTACCGCGGCTATGTCTTCCACCGGCGCGGCGAAGAGAAGCCGGGCGACCTGCCCCACACGCCGTATCGCGTGCCGGTCTATTCCAATACGGAGGGGAAGGTCTCGGCGCGCTATGTGCGCACCTATGTCGAGGCCGGCGAGGCGGCGGCCGGCCGCCCGATGGGAGAGGCGGAGCTCGCGGTTCTCGACGCCTTCGAGGAGGTTACCAAGCGGCCGGAGCTGATGCTGGAATTCACCCTCCAGCCCGGCGAGATGTACTTCATCAACAACTACACGATCCTGCACGCCCGCACCGCGTTCGACGACGGCGACGCCGAGGAGGACCGGCGGCGGCATCTGCTGCGGCTGTGGCTCGAAGTGCCGCAGATGCGGCACATCCATCCGCACATCCAAACCGGGGGGATCGAGGCAGTGCCCGGTCGAACGCCCTCCTACGATTGGAGCAGACTGACCAACAACCGCAACTGACGGGCGCAATGTCATAAGGTTATTCGTCATTCCCGCGAAAGCGGGAATCCAGGGCCCCAGCGCCTCAGTGGTTTCCCTGGGCCCCCGCTTTCGCGGGGGTGACGACAACGCCGATGCGAAAGGACAGGCGATGATTGCCAACCCGATCCCCTGGCCCGACGGCGCGCGCTGTGCGGTCGCGATGACCTGGGATATGGACGCCGACAGCGCCTTCAACTGGTACAATAAGGACACCGCCGACAACCTCGTCGCAGCGCAATCCTGGACGCGCTACGACCCGCTGATCGCGATCCCGCGCCTCGTCGATCAGTTCGCGCGCCGCGACCTGCGGCTGACGTTCTTCGTTCCCGGCTGGGTCATCGAGAAATACCCGGCGCAGATCGATCTGCTGCTGAAAAACGGCCACGAGATCGCATTGCACGGCTATCTGCACGAGCGGTCGAACGAGATCGACAAGGACGACGAGCTCTATTGGCTCGGCCGCGGGCTCGACGCCTATCGCAAGTGCGTGGGCACCGGGCCGCGCGGCTGGCGGGCGCCGAGCTTCGCGTTTTCGAAGCATTCGCTGCGCCACCTGCTCGAGGCGGGCTTCGAATACAACTCCTCACTGATGGGCGACGACATCCCCTACGCGCTGAAGGACGGCAACGCCTCGCTACTCGAATTCCCCGTCGACTGGACGCTCGACGACTTCCCGCACTACGCCCACAACCGCGATCTCGGCTACCGGATGCCGATCTCCTCGCCGCAGCGCGCAATGGAGGTCTTCCGCAGCGAGTTCGACGCTGCCTGGGAATATGGCGCGCTATGGATCTCGGTCTGGCATCCGGCACTGTCGGGCCGCCTCGCCCGATTCAAGGCGGTCCTCGAACTTCTCGACTACATGAGCGCCAAGGGCAGTGTCTGGTTCGCGCGGCTCGACCAGGTATGCCACCATGTGCACAGGCTGATGGCGGAGGGCCGTTGGACGCCGCGCTACGAGACGTTCCCGCTCTACCAGAGCCCGCTCCCGGAATTTTCCAGGGAAAGGTGAGCGGCGAGATAGGGCCCCTCAACTTCACGCGAAGAATTTGCTGCCGGCCGAAAGCGCATCTGTGCGGCTGCCGATACGCCGCCAAAAGCTGCGCAGGCGCAAGGATCGGCTCAGGAAGGGTCGGCACTCCGCACGACCTATGCTCTGTCGAAAATTTTTACACCGCGATGCGAAGAACCGGTGCACAAAGGATAGGCATTCCCGATGGCGTACTCCCTGTCGGAGGTCGTTAGACCGCAACGTAGAAGCGCCGGTGCACAAAGGATAGGCATCCAGCATGACGTAGCCCCGTCGGAGATCATTACATGGCGACGCGGAACAGCCGGTGCACAAAGGATAGGCATTCCGGATGACGTAGCCACTGTCGGAGATCTTTACACCGGTCATCGTATGCGGATCTCTGGCCTCGTCGTAAATGCTTGATATTTCAGGTATGGCACGAATTTTGCCAAAAATCTGCTATCGACCCGATTACTATACCCGTCAACCGTGTATCGCGACTTTCTCTGAGGGAGCCCTTTTCATGCAGTCCATGTCATATATCGCAGTGGCTGGTGCGCTCGCGACGTTAGCCGGGATAACTTCTGCTGCGGCAGATATTGTGTTCACCGATAATAATTTTGCCGATATCAGTAATTACTCGGGGCCCAGTTATACATCCGACCCGGGCTTGGCGACGATCACCTACAATAATGCCTCAAACCAGTTACAGTTCATCTCTACATTTAATAATAACGCTACAGCTGACGAGGTAGCACAAGCCTTGGTCAATGCTACGTTCACTTACAACCCTCACACGCAAGGCGCAATCACCGATATCGACGCATCCGTATTGAAGACGATTTCTGCGACAATTACAGGAACCGGCTTCGGTAACCATTTTTACCCAACGATCGAGCAGGATGGAGTGTTTTATCTTGCCACGATTGCCGGGCCGACGTTTAATGGTCCAGGAGGTACGGGGCCCAACACCCTCTCTCAAAATGATTTGACGGCCTCGGATTTCGTCTCCTTCGACTTTTCGACCGGCACATTTGGTACAGCGAACCCAAACTTCGCTGGCGATGTGATGACGTTTGGACTGACGCAACTCACCGGCACAGGCGGCCCGGGCGAAACCGGCACGATCACGACAGAGTACACAGATCTGAGCATCGATATCGCTAATGTCCCGGAACCCGCGTCGATAACGCTCTTTGGTAGCGCCCTGCTCGCGTTATACGCGATCCGGCGCCGCCGCGGCACGGGCATATAAACAGCCGTACCGTTAAGGAGGAATGGCGCTCGGGCGACAGCTTCGTGCCAGGGCAAGGAGACCACCCGGCCGGGGCCTGCCGGCCCGACTGCGGGCGAGTTGAGCCAGCGCGCTCTGTAAGCTTTCGGCGGGCGTAACCGATCAGTGAGCGTGTTTCGTCGGCGGAAAATCGTCAGGCATCTACGCTGAGGCCCCCGCGACTTTGCCGGTGTTGTTTTGCCACACGAGTGGCTACGGCATGTCCGGGGCACGTAGCGGAGCGACGACATCCCCTGGGCCTTGCGCGGCGGCAACAACTCGCTGGTCGAATTTCCCATCGACTGCGCTCGACGACTTCCCGCATTACGCCGTCTTGCGCGGGTCAAGGCGGTACTGGAACGTCTCGACTGTATGCGCGCCAAGGGCAGTGTCTGGTTTGCGCGCCTCGAACAGGTATGCGACCATGTGCAGAGGCTGATGGCCGAGGGCCGCTGGACCCCGCGCTACGAGACGTTTCCGATTTACGAGGGCCCACTCTCCGAATTCTCCAAAAACCGGTAAGCAAGGCGGATGGCACTTCACTTTACACGCGATGAATTTGCCGCCCGCCGCAGGCGCGCCTGCGAGCAGATGACGGCGGCGGGGCTCGACGGTCTGCTGATCTTCCGCCAGGAGAGCATGTATTGGCTGACCGGCTATGACACGAGCGGCTACAGCATGTTCCAGGGCATGTACCTGCGGGCGGACGGCGCGTTCGCTTTGCTGACGCGCTCGGCCGACCTGCGGCAGGCGCGTCTCACGTCGGTGATCGAGGACATCCGCATCTGGACCGACCGCGAGGGCGCGGACCCGGCGGGCGAACTGCGCGACATGGTCGCGGATTACGGCGGGCGCGGCAAGCGGATCGGCGTCGAATACCACGCCTACGGCCTCACCGCGCAGCGCGGGAAGATGGTCGACACTGCGTTCGCCGGCTTCTGCGAGCTGGTCGACGCTTGCGACCTCGTGCGCCTGCTGCGCCTGGTCAAGAGCCCGGCCGAACTCGCGTATTTACGGCAGGCGGGGCGGCTGGTCGACGAGGCGTGCGCGGTCTCGCAGCGGCTGACCGTCCCGGGGGCCTCGGTCGGCGCCGTCTATGGCGAGATGATGAGCGCGATCATGCGCGGCGACGGCGACCCTTCCGCCAGCCGCTGGCCGATGGGTGCGGGCGAGGAGGCCCTGCTCGTCCGCTACCATACCGGCCACGGCACGGTGGCGCCGCGCGACCAGGTGCAGTTCGAGATCGCCGCCGCCTACCGCCACTATCATGCAGCGCTGATGTACGCGATCCTGACAGGCGAGCCCGACCCCCGCCACCGCCACATGTTCGAGGCCTGCGCCGAGGCGCTCGAGGCCTGCGAGGCGGCGTTGCGGCCCGGCAACCCGGTCGGCCAGGTGTTCGCGGCCCATGCCGAGGTCCTGACCAAGGCCGGGTATGCCGGCCATTTCCTCAATGCCTGCGGCTATACGATGGGGGCGACTTATCCGCCGACCTGGATGGACTGGCCGATGGTCTATGCCGGCGAGCCGCAGGTGCTGGCGCCCAACATGGTGTTCTTTCTGCACATGATCCTTCTGAACAGTGACACCGGGCTGAGCATGTCTCTCGGCGAAACCGTGGCCATCACCGAAGACGGCTGCGAACCGATCAGCCACGCGCCTCGCCACCTGCTGGTCGCGAAGGGCTGAGATTTGTCCTCACGCGCGCCCGCGCCGCTGTCCCAGTCGGGGGCGCAGGATGGCTTCGATGCCGAGAATGACCGTCGTCACCGCGATCAGGAACGCGCTGACCGCGGCGATCGTCGGCTCGACCTGCAGGTTGAGGCTGTTCCAGATCCGCACTGGCAGCGTCTGGGCGCGCACCCCAGCGAGAAACAGGGAGATCAGCAATTCGTCGAACGAGGCGAGAAACGCGAAGAGCGCGGCGGACAATACGCCCGGCAGCGCAATCGGCAGCACGACGCGACAGAAGACGCGCACCCGGCTGGCGCCGAGGCCGAGTGCCGCGCGCTCCAGGTCCGGGTCGACCGCGCGCAATGCCGACAGCAGAATCAACAGCACGACCGGCATCGCGATTACCGCGTGACACAGCCCGAGCCACAGAAAATTGCCGATCAGCCCGAGCTTGCCGGCGAGATAGTACATTGCAATCGCGGTGATGATGCTCGGCACAATGACCGGGGTCAGCATCAGCGACAGCAACAGTTTCTTGCCGCGGAACTCGCTGCGCAAAAACGCATAGGCGGCAAGGAAGCCGATCGTCGTAGAGGTGATGCAGGCGATGGCGCCGATGATCAAGCTCGACAGCAGCGCACGCTGCCATTGCATGTTGCCAAAGAAACGGGCGAACCACTGCAGCGACAGCGAGGTCGGCGGAAAGCGCAGATAGCCGTCACCGCTGAAAGCGAGAATGACGACGATGACGATCGGCGCCATCAGCCACAGGCAAACCGCCGCGACGTAGAGGCGCAGCAATCCGGCGGGCCAGCGGCGCACGGCCCAGTGGGGCATGACTCAGCGCGCTCCGATCAGGCGACGAATGTCGGTAACCCGATAATAGATTGCGTAAAGCGCCAAGGTCACGACCAGCAAGGTCAGCGACATCAACGCGGCCGACGGCCAATCGACCGCGACTTCGAGGGCGCGGTCGATCAGCATCGCAATCATGATGTCGTGCTGGCCGCCCATCAGCGCCGGCGTGATAAAGAAGCCGATCGACAGGATGTAGACGATCAGCGCGCCCGACAGCACACCGTGCAGGCTTAGCGGAAGATACACCCGCCGGAAGGTGTAAAAGCCGCTGGCGCCAAGCCCGGCGGCGGCAGTCAGCAGCGACGGGTCGATCGCCCGCATCGCCGCGTAAAGCGTCAGCACCATGTAGGGCAGAAGCACATAGCTCATGCCGATCAGCACACCCAACCGGTCGTAGATCAGCGGCAGCGGCGCGCCAATCAGCCCTGCCGCCAGCAGGATGTCGTTGACGAGGCCATGCTCGCCCAGCAGCACCATCCACGAGAAGGTGCGCACGATGATGCTGGTGAAGTACGGCAGCACGATCGACAGCACCACGATCCGGACGCCGATGCCCGTCCCGGTCGTCAGGTAATAGGCGATCGGGTAGCCGATCAGCAGTGTCGTCACCGTAACGATCAGCGAAATCCAGTTGGTCGTGCCGAGCGCAGTCAGATACGCTTGCGACAACAGCAAATCCCGAGCCTGGTCGATAAATTCGCCGGTGGTGCCGTCGAATTCCGTGAACGAGCGGACGAAAAACAATGCCAGCGGCAGCACAAACATGAAGACCAGCACCGCCAATGCCGGCAGCATCAGCAGCAGGGTGCGGTCCCGCGGCGCGGTTGGCGCGGCGGCTAGAGCCTCAGTTCTCACCAGCAAGGATCAGGCCGTCTGCCACCGGCCAGCGGAGCATTACCGGCGCACCGACGGGCAATGGCACGACGCCCGACGTGTTCTGCATATCGACAGTTATTGGCGAAGCGCCGTCGAGCTCCACGGCATAGCGCAGGATGTTGCCCAGAAACGAGCAGCGGCGGACTTTTCCGGCGAGCATGTTGGCCTTGGGGTCGCCGGATGTACTCGTGCCCGGCGCAATCTCGACCCGCTCGGGTCGGATGAACAGCATCCCCCTCCCGGTGCTGCAGCCGAGGCTGCGCGGCGCGCACAACTCCTGCCCGGAGGGCAGGCGGAGCCGCACGACGTCGCCGGCCCCGGCCATCACCGTGCCTACGATCAGGTTTGCTTCGCCGAGAAAGCGGCCGACAAACGGATTGGCCGGGCGCTCATACACCTCTCCGGGCGATCCGACCTGGTGGATCCGGCCATGGTCCATGATGGCGATGCGGTCGGACATGCTCATCGCCTCTTCCTGGTCGTGCGTGACGTACAGCACCGTCATGCCTAGGCGCTGCTGGATCTCCTTGATCTCGACCTGCATCTCGAAGCGCAGGTTCTTGTCGAGCGCGCCGAGCGGCTCGTCCATCAGCACGACGGGCGGGTGAAAGACGATCGCGCGCGCCAGGGCGACGCGCTGTTGCTGTCCGCCGGAGAGCTGGCGAGCATCGCGGTCGGCGAAGCGGCCGAGCCGCACCAGCTCGATCGCCCAGGTCACCCGCTCGCCGATCACGTCCTTCGCCCAGCGCCGAGCGCGCAGCGGAAAGGCGATGTTTTCGAAGACATTCAGATGAGGAAAGATCGCATAGTTCTGAAACACCATGCCAAAACCGCGCTTCTGCGGCGGCAGTGCCGCGATGTCTTCGCCGTCGAGCAGAACCGTGCCGCCGTCGGGGCGGACAAAGCCGGCGACCATCATCAAAGTGGTGGTCTTGCCGGAGCCCGAAGGCCCCAGCAGCGAGAAGAACTCACCCGGAGCGATCGACACGGTGATGGCGTCGACGACGGTTTCATCACCGTAACGCTTGGTCAGCCCGCGCAGCTCGACCGCGCCACCGCCCGCCCCCGCGAACAGCGGGGGCGGCGCCGGTTCGGCCACGATGGGCGCCGTCGGGTCTCGCTGCGCTAGGACAGAATCCATTTCGACCATATCGCGTTCACCTTGGGGCGGTTCTGGTCCCACCACTCGGCATCCTGGATGAAGCAGCGCTTCATCTGCTCGGGGCTGCCGGGCAGTATTGCGAGCCGTTCGGGCGGCAGCATGCCGAAGGTTTTGCGGTTGGTCGGTCCATAGGCCAGTTCCTTGGGAAGGCCGAGCTGCGATTTGGGGCTCATCGCATAATCGACGAGGAGCTGTGCTTCCTTCATGTTCTTGGCATCCTTGAAGATGCCATAGCCCTGCAGCGCCAGCATGTGCTGGTTCCACTCGATCGCGACGGGCGCGCCCTGGTCGGCGATCGCCTGCAGGCGGCCATTCCAGATCGAACCGAGCACCACGTCTCTGTCGGCCAGCATTTGCGCCGACAGCGCGCCGGTGTCCCAAAATTTCTTGATGTGCGGCTTGATCCTCGACAGCGACTTGAAGGCCCGGTCGATGTCGATCGGGAAAACCTTGTCCATCGCTACGCCGTCGGCGATCAACGCGAACTCGAGGTTCGGCGAACCGGAGGCCATGTCCGCCAGCATGCGGGAGCCGGGGAACGTCGCGGCATCCCAGAACTCGGCCCAACTTTTCGGCTGCTTGCCGTCCGGGAAAGTCTCCTTGTTGTAGCCCAGCACGGTCGCGTAGAGGCAGAGCCCGGCCGTCCTCGGGGTCACGTATTCTTCGGGTATGTCTTTGGCATTGGTGTACTTCCAACTGGAGTAGTCGATCGGCGCCAATGCCCCCGTGCGGTCGAGTGTCGTCAGACCATCGAACCCGGCATCGGCGACATCGAGCTCGGCATTGCCCGATTTCACCATCGCCAGCATCTTGGTCAGCGTACTCGGGACGATGACGACCTCGATGCCGGTTTCCTTGGTGAACGGGTCATAGATATACTGCTTTTGCGTGTCGCTGTAGGCGCCGCCAGGATTGCGCACGACGACCTGGCCGGCGGCGCGCGCCGGCCTCGACGACACATAGGGCATCGCGAGCGTTGCGGCGCCCGCAACCAGTACTTTGCGTCTTGTCGGGAACCGGGTCATAGCAAATCTCCTCCCTGGATGGAGCCGCCGGCACGTCGGGTGGCTCTCCGGTGAGCGATCGCTCCAACATCTCACCGGCCGGCATTCCGGCCGGTCATCACAGCATGCCCCACGGCCACACGCAAGAAACAGGCCATAACACCAAGGCACCCCGTTCGAACTCGTTAGCTCTTCGAGTCGCGGCCAGTTCAGTCCGGCAGCCTCACCCCTCGCCGGTGGCGCATAGCGCCCCCTCCCTGCCTTGCCCGCGATCCCTGGGCGGCTTATCGTGCTCGATCGATCCCCTTAGCGCAGAGGACGCAGCCATGCCGCTTCTCCAGGATATCAGACCTGCTTTCCAGGTGCTCTGGGTCGGCTGCGAGACCGGCACCTGGGCATCCTTGCATCATTGGAAAAAGGGCTTCATGGAGAAGCTGCGCCTGGAGCAGCCGGCGCCGGTCCGGGCCGAGGCAGCCGAATAGGGAGCCGCCGGATGAAGGCGGTCGTCTGCGAGGCGTTCGGCGGTCCCGAGGTGCTCGCCCTGCGCGAGGTACCCGACCCGCCCGCACCGGGTGCGGGCGAGGTGCAGGTCAGGATCCGGGCGCGCGGCGCGCAATATGTCGACGTGCTGATGCTGGCCGGCAAGTATCAGTTCCGCCCGGAACCGCCCTTTGTCCCGGGCAGCGAGGCCGCCGGCGAGGTGATCGCGGTCGGCCCCGACGTCACCCGATTCAAGGTCGGCGACCGGGTGATGAGCCGGCATCGGCTCGGCGCTTTCGCCGAGCTGGGCAATGCCGGAGCCGAGAATTGCGACCCCGTTCCGGCGGGCCTCAGCCTAGAGGAGGCCGCGGTGTTCCGCGGCGCCTACAGCACCGCCTATCACGCGCTCCTGCAGCGAGGCCGGCTCAAGGAGGGCGACCGGGTGCTGATCCATGGTGCCGCCGGCGGCATCGGCATCCCGGCGATCCAGATCGCCAAGCTCTACGGCGCCCAGGTCATCGCCACCGCGAGCACCGAGGAGAAGCGATCGGTGTGCCGGGCCGAAGGCGCCGACCATGCGATCGGTTACCAGGGCGGTTTCCGCGACCAGGTCATGGAGCTGACTGGAGGCCGCGGAGTTGACATCATATACGACCCGGTCAACGGCCCGACCTTCGAGGAATCGCTGCGCTGCCTGGCCTGGGGCGGGCGCATCCTGATCCTCGGGTTTCTCGGCGGCGCGCCGGCGCTCGCCCGGACCAATTACCTGTTGATCAAAGGGATCGAGGCGATCGGGGTGCGGATCGGCGGGCTCAACGAAGCCCACCCCGAGATCGCCGCCGCCAACACCAGGACGCTGCTCGGTCTCGCCGCACAAGGCAAGCTCAAGCCGCGCATCTGGCGACGGTTCCCGCTGGCCGAGGCGGCCGAGGCGATTGAGGCGCTGATCGACCGCCAAGTCATCGGCAAGGTCGTGCTCGTCGGATAAGTCCCTGGCGGCTGCAAAGGAGGGGCAACCGGATCCAATGGAGGAAATCCCATGAAGATCACCGATGTCACCCTGACACTATTCTCCTGGGAGAGCATCCCCGCGACGATCTACGGTCACCACACCGCCCGGCCGACCGGCAAGAGCGATCTCGGCCTGCTCGCGGTCGCCACCGACGGCGGGATCACCGGCCACGCCTTTCTCGGCACCTCGTCCAACCCGGCGAGCCTCGACGGGCCCGGCCTGATCCGTTTTCTGAAACCGCAGTTGATGGGTCAAGACCCGCTCGACCGCGAACGCCTCAACCGCGCGCTGTGGGCGCGCGCCCGGGTCGCGACGGTGCGTTCGATCGGCGCCTGCGACGTGGCATTGTGGGACATTGCCGGCAAGGCCGCTAATATGCCGATCCATCGACTGATCGGCACGACGCGCGACCATATCGCCGCCTATGCCAGCTCCGAGATCCACGCCACACCCGAGGAATATGTTGAGCAGGCCCGGTATTACCAATCGACCGGCTGGGCTGCCTACAAGATCCACCCGCCGCAATCCTGGCGCGAGGACATCAAGGTCTGCGAGGCGGTGCGCAAGGCGGTCGGCGACGACTACACGGTCATGCTCAATTCGACCTGGAGCTACCGCTACGAGGAAGCATTGCGGGTGGGCCGCGCGATCGAGGAGATGGGGTTCTACTGGTACGAGGACCCGCTCGCCGAGCAGGACATCTACAATTACGTCAAGCTCAAGCAGAAGCTCGACATTCCAATCCTCGCCACCGAGTTTCCGATCGCCGGTTTCAATTCCTTTGCCCCGTGGATCCTCGAACGCGCGACCGACTTCCTGCGCGGCGATGTCGCGGTCAAGGGCGGGATCACGACCTTGGTCAAGACCGCCCACCTCGCCGAAGCCTTCCGCATGAACCTGGAGGTGCACCACGGCGGCAATTCATTGAACAATGTCGCCAACCTGCATGTGATCATGGCGATCCGCAACACCGAGTTCTTCGAGGTGCTATTACCCGACGCGATGCAGAAATACGGGCTCACCGAGGACATCACCGTCGACCGCCAGGGCCTCGTCCACGCGCCCACCGCGCCGGGCCTCGGCGCCAACATCGATTTCGAGCTGATCGAAAGGACGAAGGTCGGCGTGCTGAGCAGATGAGATTGCTTCGCTTCGCTCGCAATGATGCAGCGCGCCGACGGCGCGGCCTGCTACAGGCGGTGTCCGGCGGGTGGGTCGTCTCATACCTTTCGAAATCGGCGCAGGGTATTGTGCAATCACCGGGTCCGCGGTCAGCAGGGTGATGCCCTCGACCATCGATTGTACGATCAGCATGCGGTCAAACGGGTCCTTGTGGATCGGCGGCAGACCGTCGAGTGCTACGGCGTGCTCACCGGTGATCGGCAACTCGTCATAACCATTGTCCAGCAGGCCGCGGCGCAGGAGCCGGGCATCGACACGAAAATCGCGGCGGCCGAGCCGGCGCTTGATCGCGACCTCCCACAAGCTCGCCGAACTGAAGACCGGAATGTTTTGCGGATCGTCGAGCAACTCGCGCGCAGCAGAAGGCAGCCGCTGCGGACTTCCCGCCGCCCACAGCAGCAGGTGCGTGTCGAGCAGCAACCTCATCGGTCGCCGCGAAAGAGTTTCTCGATCTCCGCGCTACCCATCCGATCGAAATCGTCGGGCACGGCGATCTGTCCGGCCATGAACCCCAGCCGCCGGGCCAGCCCCGCCGCCGGCGTCTCCAGCGCCGTGACCTTCACCAGCGGCTTGCCCGCCTTGGCGATCACGAACGGCTCGCCCTTGGCGGCGCGCGCGACCAACCGGGAAAGATGGGTCTTGGCTTCGTGGATATTGACGGTCAGCATGTCAGGCCTGAAAATGGACTAAGGCTAGTTAGTCTAGTCCCTGACCCGAAATGCCGCAAGCCGTATCGCCGCGCCCATTTCGGCGGCCAAGATGGCGGCTTGACCCTTGTAGATAAAGCTCGAATTCTTGACGCAAATGTCGCCCGGCTCGGCGAGTGTTTCGAGACGGGCAGCGACATTGACCCCGTCGCCGTAAATGTCGCGCCCGTCCCTGATGATCTCGCCGAGGTTGATCCTGATGCGTAACTCGATGCGCTTCTCAGCCGGCACGCCGGTGTTGCGCTCGGCCATTGCGCGCTGCACCTCGGCCGCGCCGCGCACCGCGTCGACGACGCTGGTGAACTCGACGAGCAGCCCGTCGCCGGTAGTCTTGACGATGCGGCCGCGGTGCTCGGCGATCTTGGGGTCGACCAGTTCGCGCCGGATCGCCTTCAGCGCCCCAAGCGTGCCTTCCTCGTCCGCACCCATCAGCCGCGAATAGCCGGCAATGTCCGCCGCGAGAATCGCCGCCAGCCGGCGGGCGACGCCTTCTCGCCCGGAATTCATGGCGGCGATGCTATCCCGATTTTCCCCGTTTATTACAGCGCCGGAGAGGCCGGGCTTTCTAGGGTCGGCTCCCACCGAGACGCGCGAGCTCGGTACGGCAGACAGCTGCCAGTTCGGGGAGCCCGGCTTTGAGGGTCTCCCAGACGATCTCGCTCTCACGGGTGAAGTATTCGTGGGCAAGGATATTCCGCATGCCGAGGATCTGGCGCCACGGAATATGCGGATGACGCGACTTTAGATCCTCATCGAGAGCCTTGGCCGCCTCGCCGATGGCAAGAAGACGGTATGCCGTCGCATCCTGGACATCCGGATCCTGCAGGAATGTCTCGCGCGTCAGCCTGGCGGTCTGCCGTTCGATCCGCTCGATGAGTTCGAGAATGTCGAGCAGACTATCGATCGGCGCTGCATCTGGCATCAGAAGACCCGAACCGCGGCGGCCTCGATGCGGGGGCGCCGGCGCGGGTGGATCCCCTTTCGCGTCATCAGATCTACCTTGGCGCCAAGGATTTCCTGCATGCGCTCCTGCAGCGCCACCAGATCGAAGAGGGTAAAGCCTTGCGGCCGCGCGACATCGAAAAATACATCGATATCCGAGGCGTCGTGGGCCTGGTCACGGGCAACCGAGCCAAAGAGAAACAGCGCGCCGACACCGGCATCGCGAATCTCCAGCTCGTGCTGCCTCAGCAGGGTGATGACTTGATCCCGTTTCATTAGCAGACCCAGCTTAAAATGCCCGCAGAGATGGGCCCCGGGGCTACATATTGGGAACAGCGAGCGCTTGGCAAATGGTGGGCAAGCCCTCGCGGCGTAATCGTTTGCTAGCGGTTCACTCTTCCCGCAAGCCGGCCTTGCGCAGGCCGGCGACCACGAGGTCGAGGACTTCAGGCGCCATTGCAGGAGCGAGCAGCGCGCGATACCCGGCGGTCGTCAATCTGGGGTCGATCGCCAGCATCCGGCCGAGTTCGGCGCGCGCCTCGTCGAGGCGGCCGAGATGCGCGTTGGCGACGATCTTGGCGCGGATCGCGCTGATAAAGCGCGGCTGGTCGTGCAACGA
>CAWCKT010000010.1:0-132500 GCA_963796155.1 uncultured Alphaproteobacteria bacterium
CCCTCCAAAAAGACGAAGCCTTACCGCAGAGGACGCAAAGGATATGCAGAGGACGCGCATCTTATCCGGAGCGTAGGCGGCCCCCGCCAATCCACTGCATCCTTTGCGGTAAAGGATTTTCTTTTTAAGCTTTCGCCGACGCGACGGCGTGGGCGACGCGCTCGACGGCTCGCAGCCAGTCGTCGAGCGCGCGTTCGGCGGGCTCGACCAGGACATGATCGATCCCGACTTCGCCAAAGGCGGCGAGCCGGGCACCGAGCGCGCCGTCGTCCTTGCCGTCCCAGCTGCTGCGCAACGAGATCGTGAACCCGGGCTCTGGTCGCTTTTCCCGCAGCCGGCGAACGACCGGCAAGGCCTCCTCAGGCGACAGCCGCGAGCCATGCCAGCCGTCGAGGCGCGCGGCCCGCGCGAGTGCTGCCTCCGAGCTGCCGCCGATCCAGATCGGGATCGGCTTCACCGGCTGCGGCAGCATGCGCATCTCCGCGATCACCGCCGGGATGTGGCGCGCCGGAAAGCTGACCGGATCCTCGCCCCACACCGCCAGCATCATCGCGATGCCTTCGTCCATGCGCCGACCGCGCTCGCGGAACGGCACGCCCAATGCGGCGAACTCGGCCGCCATCCAGCCGACCCCGGCGCCGAGGATAAGCCGCCCCTCCGAGAGGTTCTGCAACGTCGCCAGCTCTTTGGCGAGCGGCAACGGATGGCGCATCGGCAAGACCAGCACGCTGGTGCCGAGGCCGATCTTTTTTGTGAAGGCTGCCGCCCAGGTCAGGGTCAGAACCGGGTCGTAGAACAAAGCCGAAGGCGGGTAGGGCGCACCCTTCGGGATGATGATGTGCTCGCTCGACCAGGCGTCGGCAAAGCCGAGCTCTTCGGCCTGGATCGCAGCACGCCGGATCGCCTCCGGCCCGGCCTTGCGTCCGATATGCGGCAGATAAATCCCGACCCGCATAACCCGTCCTCCGAGAGCTCGGTGTGGCCCTAAGGTGCGGTGGGAGAGGGGCGGGACGCAAGCGTCTCGGGCCCGGGCCTGAAACTCGGGCGGCCCGGAGGGCACTGCCGATCGTCCGGACATGTCGGTATTTCTTCCACAGCCTTGCGCCGCCCTCGGGCGAGGCCAAATCCGAGAAGCCTGGCCTCAACCGGCCGCAAGCAGTACCGCCCGAGCGTCGCGGAAGGCGGGCATCGCCCCGCCCCCGCGCCGGCCGAAGCGGGGTGGCCGGCGGCATCTGTCGGAAAACTTTACACTCGGCTATGATCAGAAGAATCGGACTATACAGGTAAACATCGAGTCATTTCAAATCTACAATGCCATTAACTAACTAGTTGAAACCATAGAATACCACTTTCTCTACTAGACGCTAAAGTCATATGCTGGATTCGATCTATATCATGATTTACTTTATATGCCTTATTCGCTATCTATCCGAAAGTTCTTCTGACACATTCGAAATATATCGGCATCAGGACGCCGCGAAAGACCGATGACGCTGTAAGCGGCACAGCCTGTGCGCGACCCGACCGACGTCGGGCCGTACGCGCCGAAGCACGCCGTGTAAAAGGTTTTTACACTTCCTGTTGGGCCGGCCAGGGAGAATCAGCAATATCAATGGGTTGCAACTCTGGCATGGCAATTGCCCTATTTTTTTGGCGGTTCTCATCTCCACAGCAAGGAAAGAACATGACATCCACAAATCAGTCTGTGCTCTCGCGCGACAAGGGAAGATGGCTTCTTGGGGTCGCGGCGATCGCACTCGTCGGCGCAGCGGGAAACGCGCAGGCGGGCATTATCGACATGAACTTCGATACGCTTGGCAACGGCGCCCTTGTGAACAGCTATTACAATGGCGGTTTTGCCAGCAACGGCACCGGACCGGGTCCCAATTACGGCGTTACGTGGTCTAATGCCGATGTATTGAACGAATATCGAGAATAACGAGGGCAAGCTGATCTCGCCGCCCAATTCTATCACGTTTCTGACTAATATTGGAGCGGTCATGAACGTTCCGGGCGGATTTACCACGGGATTCTCGTTCAACTACTCAACCCCGTTCTTCACCGGCACCGTGACCGTCTGGAGCGGGTTGAACGCCACCGGCACTGAGCTCGCCAGCATCACTCTGCCCGAGACACCCAACGGTGGCGGCAGTTCGGGCTGCAGCTTTCATAACTACTGCCCCCCTGAGCCGGCCGGCGTGAGTTTCAGCGGCACCGCCGAGTCGGTGAATTTCAGCGGCACCGCCGATTACGTCGTCTATGACGATGTCACCCTCGGCTCCTCGACCCCGGGGTCCCCGGGCGTACCGGAGCCGGCATCAATGGCGCTGCTCGGCACGGCTCTCCTCGGATTCGGCGTTGCGCGTCGACGAAGACGCTGATATCGGTCCGCCAGGAGAAGCGCGGCCGGGCGTTGTAAACATTCTCGACAGATCGGTGTTTGGCGGGGCAGCTCGAGGAAACTCCACCCGCGGGTTGTCCCACCAAACGCGGTCCGCCTTTGTGTGAGCAGCGATGACGGAAACCGCCGATCGTTCCACCAACAGCCCTCAACCGGCACGACCGGGCAATGTCGGCTTCGCCAAGGTCGCGCGACAACCGGTTGCCGTCTTGACGACACAGCCGAAGCTCGGCCGCAACGATCCATGCACATGCGGCAGTGGGCGCAAGGCCAAGCATTGCTGTCGCGCCAATCGGTTGTCCACACCAGTCACGCCGGCCAGTGCGGTGATTGCGCGGAAGGCTCGACCCGGAGCTCCGCCCGATCCGGACCGCGCGCTGACCGACGCCGTCAGCCCTCTGATGCGGGAAATGCCAACGCAGCTACAGGGCAAACCGAGCCTGCAGCCCAGCTTTCCCGAACAATCCGGGTCGCGTCGCCCAACGGCAGCGCAAATGCGCGCTGCCGCCAGCTTCCTGCAACGGGCGGTAAGTCTCAGAGCGGCGGGCATGCTAAGCGAATCCATTCCCTTGCTGCAGCGGGCGATCGAGGGTAACCCCTACGACGCTAGCGCACATTACGATCTCGGGCTGACCTTACTGAAGTGCCGCCGGTACCAGGACGCGATCGCCAGCCTGCAGCACTCGCTCGCGCTGAAGCCGGATAACGCGAAGGCCTATCATTATCTGGGTATCTTGCTCCAGATAATCGGCGAGAACGATCCAGCCATTGCAGCGCTCACTCGCGCGGTAACGCTCGGCCCAAGGCTGGCTGATGCGCACTGGCAACTCGGGCTCCTGCTGCGCATGACGCCGCGCTACAAGGAAAGTGTCGAGTGCTTTCGCCGGGCCGCCAAAATCGCTGGGCCGTCCGCCTTTGGGCGGGTCTGCGAGGCGAACGCCCTGGCCGATGAGCGGAAATACGCCGAGGCGGCGGCGCTGCTGCGCCATGCCTTGGCGCGCGACCCCGGGGATCTCGAAGCGAACATGGCGCTGGCGAACATTCTGGCCATCATGGGCGACCACGAGGAGGCGACACAGCAATACGACCGAGTATCAGCGATCGCTCCTAACAACGTGCTCGCCATGACGGGCAAAGCCAACATCAAGAAACTGACCGAGGCCGATCAGCCGCTGATTGCGCAGATGGCAGCGTGCCTCCAACAGGCGGCGCTGAGCGATCTCGACCGGATGAACCTGCTTTTCGCGCTCGGCAAGGCGTGCGACGATCGGAAGGACTATGAAGGGGCGATCCGCCATTTCGACATGGCCAATGTCTTTCGGCATCGCTACTCAAAGTTCGACCGCTCGATGTTCGCAAGGATTATCGATCGCGCCGTCGTGCACTGGACGCCGGATTACTTCGATGCTTTGGCTGGGCTCGGGAGCGATGACGAGACGCCGCTGCTCGTGCTCGGCATGCCCCGCTCGGGAACCACACTCGTCGAGCAGATCGTCTCCAGCCACCCCAGGGTCGCTGACGGCGGAGAGCTGGAATTCTGGCAGCACCACTCGAACACGCTCGAGCGCGAGCGAGGAGATGTAATCAACTGCGAAGTGATCGAGCCGCTTGCGGCTGGATATCAGGCGCTGCTGCGTTCCATCTCCGCCACGGCGGCACGCGTCACGGACAAGATGCCGTACAATTTCTTGTGGATCGGCCTGGTTCGGGCGGCGTTTCCTAAGGCGCGGATCATCCACTGCCGCCGTCACCCGGTTGACACCTGCCTATCGATCTATTGCACCAATTTCGACACGCGCAGCGCTTTCTTTGGTGACCGGGATGACCTTGTCTTTTACTATCGGCAATACCTGCGCCTGATGGAGCATTGGCGCGCGGTGTTGCCGCCTGACCGCTTTATCGAGGTCGACTATGAAACAGTGATCGCCGAGCGCGAGGCTCAGACCCGTCGGCTGATCGCGTTCTGCGGCCTCGAGTGGGATGATGCTTGTCTGCAGCCAGAACGCAACCGCCGGGTGGTGCGGACCGCGAGCGTGTGGCAGGCGCGCCAACCGGTCTACCGATCCTCGGTTGAGCGCTGGCGCAACTACGAACCTTGGCTTGGTGCGCTCCGGGAGCTGCTGCCGGCATCCCAAGATTGACAGGCCGCTCCGCGCGCCCCGCGCCGCGAAATAATTGTCCTAGAGGGGGCAGTCCAACCGCGCACCTGCTAGACAGCGGCCCGCTCGTTAGATGACCGGCCCCAGCCGCTTCTGGTCATGCAGGGACCTGGTGCTCTGGCCGCGCCCGCGCCCGCCGATCCGGATGCCGATGCCTGGCCGCAAGGAACCATCGATCAGTCCGCCGCCCATCACGATTTGCCGGTCACGCCCGCCCTCGGCCGCTCGCAGGGGTTGCGCGACGATATCCTGGGCTATTACGCCCGGTGTTGCGCACAGGCGGGCCACCGGATTACGCCCAACTATTTGGCGCTCGGCATCAGCACCTATGTCGCCGACAGCGAGGCCCAGGCGGTGCGTGAGATGGGCCCCACCATCTCTACTTTAGTCGAACCTTGTTCAGCCACGGTAACTTGACCGAGACCGAGCCGCAGCGCCAGACCCGCTATTCGAACGCTGGGTAGACCGATTACGTCAGTTCCCGAGGAGATGCGGTCCTGAGGGTTGCGGCCGCCGGCGCGGCGGTTCATTCTGGCCCGGCGGCAAACCGAGAGGCGGACGATGCCGGACGACCTCCCGCGCGACGGCCTGGTCGCGGTCGTCAAGCGCGATTGTCCGACCTGCGTGCTGGCGGCGCCGGTGCTGGGCGATCTGGCGCGGCAGGGCGGGCTGACGGTCTTCACCCAGGACGACCCGTCCTTTCCCGAGACCGTGCCGGGGCGGATCGACGACCGCTCGCTCGACGTGTCGCATCGCCTGAAGATCGAGATCGTGCCGACCCTGATCCGCTTCGCCGGCGGTCGCGAGTTGGACCGCACCTATGGCTGGGACCGCGGCGAATGGCAGCGCCTCAGCGGCATCGCCGGGCTCGGCCGCGACCTGCCGGACGCTCGGCCCGGCTGCGGCGCCAAGAATGTCGAGCCCGGGGTGATCGAACGCCTCAAGGTTCGCTTCAACGAGACCGGCCTCAGGTCGCGGCGCGTCACGATCGGCGAGGACGAGGACGAGCAGGAGGCGATGTACGCCCGCGGCTGGTCGGACGGGTTGCCACTGGTGGCGCCGACCGAGGAGCGCGTGTTGCGCATGCTCGACGGCACGTCGCGCGACCCGCAGGAGGTGCTCGGGCTGGTGCCGCCGGCGCTCGCCGCGGCGACCGTCGAGAAGATCGCGATCAACGCGGTGATGGCCGGCTGCAAGCCGGAATATCTGCCGGTCGTGCTGGCTGCGGTCGAGGCGGTGCTGGATGAGAGCTTTGCGATGCACGGCGTATTGGCGACGACGATGTTCGTCGGCCCGGTGATCGTCGTCAACGGCCCGGTCCGCCGGCGTATCGGCATGAACGCGAAGGGCAATGCGCTCGGCCAAGGCAACCGCGCCAATGCCGCGATCGGCCGTGCCCTGCAGCTCGTGATCCGCAATATCGGCGAGGGCCGGCCGCAGGAGGTCGACCGCGCCACCCTCGGCAACCCCGGCAAGCTCAGCTATTGCTTTGCCGAGGACGAGGAGGGGTCGAGCTGGGAGCCGCTGTCGGTCGAGCGCGGCCTCAAGCCGGGCCAGTCGGCGGTGACGGTGTTCGCCGGCTATGGCCTGCAAGGTGTCGTCGACCAGAAATCGCGCGACCCCGAGAGCCTGGCGAAGAGCTTTGCCGGATCGCTGAAGGCGCTCAGCAACGTCAAGCACGCCCCCTCGTGCGACGCGCTCTTGGTGGTCTGCCCCGAGCATCACCGCACCTTCCGCCTTGCCGGCTGGTCGAAGGCGCGGCTCTACGAAGAGCTTTACCGCTTGTGCGAGATCCCGGTCTCCGAGCTTGACGAGGGCAGACCCTCGTCGCTCGCCGGCAGGACCGTCAACAAATTCCGACCCGGTGGGATTATGATCGTCCGCGCCGGCGGCGATGCCGGGATGTTCTCCGGCATCATCGGCGGCTGGTCCGCGGGCGGTCCGCGTGGCAGCCTTCCGGTAACCAAGGAGGTGAGAAATTGACCGTCCTTCTCGACCCGACCTCGGAACGAAGTCCGACCATCCGGCCGCGTCTCCCGCGGCCGGAGCGCCTCGACGGGCTGACGATCGGCATTCTCGATATCGCCAAATCGCGCGGCGACGTGTTTCTGCACCGGCTCGGTGAGCGGATCAGCGAGCGCGGCATCGCGGTCAAGCATTATGCCAAGCCGACCAACACGCGGGTGGCGCCGTTGCCGTTGCGGCAGCAGATCGCCGCCGAAGTCGACCTTGTCATCGAAGGATTGTCCGACTGAGGGTCCTGCATTTCGTGCTGTACGCATGACATGGCGGATCTCGAAGCACGCGGCATTCCAACCGTCGGCGTCGCCACCACCGAGTTCATCGAAGGTGCGGCCGCCCAGGCCAAATCACTCGGTATCGACCCGGCGCTCGTATTCATTCCTCACCCGGTGCAAGACCGCACCGACGACGAACTCAAGAACTCGCCGACGACCACCTCGAACCGATCCTGGCAATGCTGCTGCAAGGCGGCTAAGGCCCGGCCTCGGCTCCCTCTCCCGCAAGGAGCCTGAGTCGGCTCGAAGTCTTCATCGGCTCGGCCGGGTCGGTTAGGCTTGCAGTGCAATGAGCGTTATGACGTGGGCCCGACAATTCACCGCCGCGGCGGCGGAGGAGTTGCCGGGCAGCGTCTTTCGCTATGCATTGGCGACGAGCGGGGTGCACCAGCTCCTGCTGATGGTCCTGACCGTCAGCGTCTCTCTCCTCGAAATCGTTCCGCTCGAGCTGCAGCGCCGGATTGTCGACGATCTTGTCAAGAACCGCCCCTTTCGCTGGGTGATCATCTTGTGCGCCGTCTATGCCGGGGTGGTGCTCGTCCAAGGGGGAACCAAGCTCGTCCTCAATGTTTATCGCGGCTGGGTCGGCGAGCGCGCTGTACGCGACCTGCGCCGGCGGATCCATGGCGTCATCGAGACGCCGCCCACCTCGTCGCGGCCGATGCACAAGGGATCGCGGTCTCGATGATCGTCGCGGGAGTCGAGGTCCGATCGGCCGATCGTGCGGGTTTGTCGGCAGCAGCGTCTCGGAACCGCTGCTGCAGGGGGGCACCCTGGTCTCCGTTTTCGCCTATCTGATCCACCTCGATCCTTGGATGGCCCTCGGCGCGTTTGCTCTATTTATACCCCAGTTCTTTTTTGTTCCGTTGATGCAGGCCGCTGTGAATTGGCGTGCTGGAGCCCGCGTCCAGGTACTACGGCGGCTGGGGATCGGCGTGATCGACCAGACCGATGGACGTTTCCACGCGACGAAAAACGGATCGACCGAGCCTTTCGACCTCGACATGGGGATTTTTCGTCTCAAATTTACGATGAACTTCTTGATGAACCTGTGCACTCACCTGCAGATCGTCTCGCCCTGCTGATCGGCGGCTGGTGGGTCTACACCCAGCGGCTCGAAATTGGCGGCGTCGTTGCGTTCATCTCCGGAATCAGCCGGCTGAACGACCCGTGGGGCGATCTCGTCAACTACTTTCGCGATATAAACATCAACCAAGTCAAGTACCGATTGCTGGCGAACGCGGTTAACGAACTGGCCCGGGACCGCCCCGATCGTCCCCAAACCGCGATCCATCCGGCCGCTCGAGACGCGATGGAGTCGGCGCTGCCCGAATAGCGGGAGCCCGCAACCGTGTCGACACGATCCCCATTTTCCGCCGACCGGGGCGCGGGGCCGGCGGTTGACGATCCGCCGTCGGGCGGCATAATCGTTGGAGAACAACCAGGCGGCCGGAGAACGGAGACGGCGCCCGACGCGGAGGAAACGATGCCCGGACAAACTTCCGACGACCTCTTGGCGCTGTTCGATGCCGCGCCGCTCAACCGACGCTATTGGGTGACCTTTATCCTGATGTCGGCGGTCTTCGTATTCGATTTTTTCGATTTCCTGGTCGTTGGATATCTTCTCGCCGTAGTCGGGCCGGAGTGGCACCTGACCTACGGCCAATCGGCGGTTATCCTCTACAGCGGCGGCGTCGGCGCGATCCTCGGCGCGCTGGTCTTCGGTGCCCTCTCCGACGCCTGGGGCCGCAAATACCAGATCGTCGTCGGCACCTTCATCTGCGCGTTCAGTTCCGGGCTGATCGCCCTCATCCCCGAGGGCGCGTGGTGGCTATTTGCGATTTTGCGCTTCTTTGTCGGCGTCGGCCTGACCGCCGCGGTCACACCTTCCTTGACCGTGGTCGTGGAGCTGACCCCGACGCGGCACCGCACATTCGCGACGAGTTTTTACGTGGTGTTCGCCTCCGCCGGCGGCTTTCTCGCACCACTGATTTCGGCGGCATTGCTCGGGCCTTTCGGCTGGCGTGGCGTCGCACTGCTCGGCTTCGTCGCGGCGGTCATCGCCGTGCTGGTCTGGGTTTTCACCCCCGAATCGGTGCGCTGGCTCACCGCCAAGGGCAGGTTCGCCGAGGCACGCGCCGAAGTTGCGCGGCATCTAGGCGCGCCGATTCAGTCGGTTCCGTTGCCGACCGTCCCGCCTACCGTGGTGCCGAGCGGCAATCTGCTCGACCTTCTCTCCCAGCCACGGATGTTCTGGGAGACGATCCTGATCTGGGGCGGCTCGTCGACGGCGGGCTACGGGGTCTATTTGTGGGGGCCGACCATTGTTGCGCTGCTTCTCAAGGTGCCGGTCCCGCAAGCTGCCAAGTATTTCATCTTCGTGTCGGCCGCCGGGGTCACCGGCAAGATCATCGTGACCGCGATTGCGCCGCTGATCGGTCGGCGCGTGCTGGGCGTGCTGTGGGGCTTCGGCGGTGTCGTCGCTCTCGCCGCTGCCGGATACTACAACGGCGTCCTGATCGGCGGGCTGCCCTTGCTGGTGATCCTGCTGTGCTGCTCGACCTTCTGCATCGAGGGCGGCTTCTCGAACCTGGCGCCCTACACGGTCGAGAGCTATGGCGTGCGCATGGGCGCGCGCTCTTCCGGTCTGGGGCAGACGGCAAACGGTGTCGGCAAGATCCTCGGGCCATTCAGCCTCGCGCTGATCGCCGGGACCAGCAACATCGTCTCGCCCAAGGCGACGGAGGAGGCGGTATTTCCGGCCTTCCTGTTCCTGGCCTTCTGCATGCTGCTGGTCGGGTTGTCGTTCCTGATCCTCGGCGTCGAGACGCATGGCCGCGCCATGAAGCTCGGCGAGGAAGAGGAGATTCCGGCGCCGGGCGTGGCGCTCGGCACCGAGGCGCACTGAGCCCGATCTAGAGCGCGCTGACCGCCTCGCGGCACACGCCGATGCGGCGGGCGTTCTTGGCCCAATAAGACCCCACAACGCGATAGAGGAAGTGGACGATGAAAGCTGGTGTGGTTTATCCGCAGGTCGAACTTGGCGGCGATACGGGGGCGGTCAAGGCGTTTGCCCAGGCGGCGGAAGACCTGGGTTACGACCATATTGTGATCTACGATCATGTCCTCGGCGCCGTTCATGCCGGCAGAGAACCGAAACTAACCGGGCCTTATAAAGAAACCGATCCGTTCCACGAGCCGCTGGTCACCTACGCTTACCTCGCCGGCGTCACCAAGAAGCTCGAATTGGTCACTGGCGTGATCATCCTGCCGCAGCGGCAGACCGCGCTCTTCGCCAAACAGGCCGCCGATGTCGACCTGTTCTCGGAGGGTCGGCTTCGGCTGGGCGTCGGGGTCGGCTGGAACTGGGTGGAATTCGACGGTCTCGAAATGTCCCGACATTTTCGCCGCCGCGGCAAGCGGCAGGAGCAGCAGATTGCTTTGATCCGTAAGCTGTGGGAGCAGCCCGTGGTCGAATACGAGGACTCCGACCATCGGATCGACAGAGCCGGGATCTTGCCGCGCCCGAAACGGCAGATCCCGATCTGGCTTGGTGGGTTCAGTGAGGCAGCGTACGACCGGGCTGCCAGGATCGGGGACGGGTTCCTGTTTTCAGGCCGCACTCAAACCGAAGCGGTCCAAATCAAGGCGGGGATCGAAGCCAAACTGCGCAAGCTCGGCCGGGACGTTGGCGCATTCGGCTTCGAGTTGATTCAGCAATACAGCCGTGGCGACAACCAATGGCCTGGCGACATTGCGGCGTGGCGCGAAGCTGGGGGGAGCCACATATCTGTCGTGACGATGGGCGCGAACCTCAACACGGTGGACGGCCACATCGCAGCCATCAAGCGCTGGCGTGACGTCTACAACTCAGTCCGTTAGAGCCAGGCAGCGCCGCACTCCTTCCCATTAAATGTAAGCGGATCCTCTTGGACGGAGCAAAAGGGGCCGTTATGCTTGTCGGTTGAACCGAAGAAGCTTTGGCACCCAGGCTGCGGGCGGCTTATCCGTTCTTAAATCGCTAATCCACTCTGGAGGACGACGCGACTGCCAACGTCCTCCAAAGCGGGAGAGGACCTTCCGGAAAGGAGGGCCCTCCTCAGCTGCTGTTCTGCAGTAGAATCAGGCAGCCGGACGAGCAACCGCGACCAGTTTGTTTCCATCGGGATCGCGAAGATAAGCGAGATATGCCCCATTAGGGCGCACGCCCGGCGGGTCCTCGATTGACTTGCCGCCATTTGCGACCCCGGCTTTGTGCCACGCTTCAGCCAGTTTGGGATCGCCTACCGAAAAGCCGATCGTGCCGCCATTGGCGGAGCTGGCCGGCTTGCCGTCGTTCGGCTTGGTCACCATGAAGCGGCTGCCGTTGTGAGTGTAGGCCAGCCGGCCCTCGCGCACCTCGGTGCCGGGCTGCCCGCCGATCGCGGTAAACAGTGCATCGTAAAACTTCTTCGACCGGGCGATGTCGTTGCTGCCGACCATGATATGGCTGAACATTATGTTTTCTCCTCCTAGAAAAACACAAAGGACCGGACCACGACGTTCTTGCGGCATCGCGCATTCCTGGGCGCGGTCGGGTCGATACAGGCCGTATGGAAAGACCAGCGCGAGACGGAGCCGTCGGTCACCGAGTCATAGCATTTGAGCATCGAGACCTCGGTCGGCTTCTGCTGGGGGAACCAGTACCACTCGTGGTCGGGGCGGTAGGTGAAGCGGGTGGTCTCGCCGACGCGGTCGTCGTAGATCCGGTAGTTGGTGATGTAGGGCTGGTCGGCGAAGGAGGGCCACGCACAGAGCACAAAGGGGAACTGCTCGACCGTCTCGATCGGCTTGGCGAGGTTGATCGACATGAACCGCCGCGACATCTTCGCGTCGGCCTCTTCCTCGGTGTAGTGCTGCTGGCGCCCGAAATTACGCAAGTTCTTCGTCAGCAGCTCGCGGCAGCGCACGCGCCCGCTGTTGTCGTTCAGGTCGTTGTGCACCAGATTGGCGTAATTGGCGTTCACGCCAGGGTTCTTGCCGTCCTGATCCTCCGTGCGGTCGCCCTGGTAGTCCTTGTCGAAGACGTCGTGGTTGTAGACCAATGCGTCGGTCGCGTCCGGGAAGAACTCGAGCAGCAGTTTCTCGATCTCCGGGTAGTACACCCGCTCCACCTCCGCCGCATCGTAGATGTTCGTGCACTTGGATTCGAGGTGCGCCAGCGACACGCCGAGCTTGTCCATGCATTCGGGGCTGTTCGGCGAAAGGCCCGGATAGTACTCGCCGATCCGCCGCGCATCGCGCAGCACCTGCGGGAAATAAAGGTCCCGCCGCCGGTTGCCCCGCTCGTTCGTGCGCAGGATCATGGCTGTCTCGGCGCGCGCCGGGTCGCGCCAGATCGCGTTGGACGGCACGACGGAGTAGCCCGGCCGCTCGTAGACCGTATAGGGCAGCGGCAGCGCCACGCCGCCCGGCGGAGCCTTGATGCTGTTCGACTGGCGGATGTAGTTGAGGCATTCGTCGTAGTCGCGGAACCCGATGCCCCATTTGGTCTTGATCGGGCCCGGCGGCGCCTTGTCGATCATCTCGCTAACGCGCTGGCTCTCGCCCGAGGCGATCTCCGCGAGCGCGTCCTCGAGCGCCACGGCGGTTCCCGCATCGCCGTCCCGGGCGAACGCCATGTAGGACAGACCGCCATGCGCTGCGATCGGCTCCGGCTGTCCTGCCGTGCGCTCGAGCGGCGGCACATAGGCGACCGTACCGTCGTGTGGGTCCGCCGTGATGTTGGTGTCGGCGACCTCGATCTGATCCATCGCACACCTCCGATTATTTCGGCACCACCGTGACACACAAAGCCGGCGTTTTCCAGACCATGATTTTCCGGTCATAGGGACGTGCGCTGCGCCCGCCGTGCAAAGGCCGGGCTCCTTCCAACTTTTGGAAAATGTCATCGAGACCGCCGAATATCGGAAATTTCCAGCAGATGCTCGATTTGCCCGACACTTTGCTGGCTGCGCGGCCGAGGCTTGCCGACTACGTTCGCCACCTTGCGACGCATGGCGAGTACGGCGAGGTCGATGTCGAAGCCGAAGGGCGCCGGCTGATCGAGGCGGCCGGCACACAATATTCGACCGAGCGCACGCGTCCCGACGGCCGGGTCATCGAAGTGCGGGCGAACCCGGTGCCGGGCGGCGGGGTCGTCATCATCTACAGCGACATCACCGACGGAAAGCGCGCCGAGGCCGAGATCAGACCGCCCGCGATGCCGCCGAGAAGGCGTTGCACGACTTGCAGGCGGCGCAGGCGAGCCTGCTGCATGCGCAGAAGATGGCGGCCTGGGCCAGCTGACCGCCGGGATCGCCCACTAGTGGTAGAAACCAGACACTTGACTCCGTTCTTGTCATCCCGGCGGCAGGCCGGGATCTACAGTCTGGCCTGGATACCGGCCTTCGCCGGTATGACGGATAGGCGGGCGCGATTCGTCAGGTGCTATCCACGAGATCAAGAACCCGCTCAATTTCGTCAACAACTTCGCCGACCTCTCGGTCGAATTATTGGATGAGCTGAAGGAGACGACCGAGCCCGCCGTGGCCTCACTCGGCGAGGACACGCGCGCCGAGATCGACGAGATTGTCGGGATGCTGACCGGCGAGGGCACCGGGCTCGGCCTGTCGATCAGCTGGGACATCGTCACCCAGCAGCATTGCGGAACGATCGCCGTCGACAGCCGGGTCGGAGAATTCACCGAGTTCACGATCCGCCTGCCCCGCGTGCGCGGTTGACGCAACGAGCGATACACCGGGGCGCATTGATTCGTCCGGTCCATCAGGATGGTCCCGCGGCCTCGCGGCAAACGCCGATGCGGCGGGCGTTCTTGGCCCAGTAGAACAGCGGCGCCGCCCCGCCCGCGGTCCCGCCGCGCAGCGCGATCGCCCGGGCGAGCATGAACCGCGTCACGTCGCGAAACGATGCGAGCGGCCCGCGGCCGATCGGGTGCCAGCCGACGTCTTCGAGCTCTTCGCTCGCCGCCGGCTCGCCGAACACCGCGCCGCCGTCGCCGAGAAAGAACCGGGTGTTGAAGCGGCGGGCCGAATGCGACGGCGTGATCGCCCGGCCGACATAGGTCAGCGCGTCCATCGCCGCGACCAGCCCGCACTCCCGGTAGGCCTGCTCGATTGGCAATATCGCCGATGCCGACACCGGCGGCGGTGAGCCGCCGTTGCGGCCGATCAGTACCCCGGCTTCCTCCCAAGTCTCGCGCAGTGCGGCGCGAGCCGAGCGTGCGAGCCTGGGCCCCAGGGTTTCGCTTCCGGCCTCGACACTCCAGGCGACGCGGTCCGCCGGGTCGATCGCGCCGCCCGGAAAGACGTAGACCCCCGGCATGAACCGGGCATCACGCGGGCGGCGGCCGGCCAGCACCTCGAGGTCGTCGCCCGCGCCGCGTAGTAGGATCAAGGAGGCGGCGTCGCGCGGCCGCACGACCGCGTTGCGTCCTTTGCCCGAAGCGCCGGAGCCGTCTTTCATGCCGGCCCCCTTGCAGCCGGCCGCGCCGCGCTTATATCGGGCGTTAGTGCGATTTTATCAATGACAATATGAGATGCTACATGCTGATGACGCAAACTTCGCCCCTCTGCCAAATTCCGCTGCCATTCGGCTGCCGACCCCATTTTCGCGACCAAAATTCCGCTGCCGGCCGATGCGCTCATATCGCATTCATGTAACTGATTTATTTGAATTTTTGAACTCTGGGAGGGATCATTTGGGTGCGCGGACGCGGTGTTTTCCCCTGCTAGCAGGGGAAATGGGGTGGCGGGATCGGCTTCACGCCGGCTCGGGTTCCGCCACCGCGGCCGACCACGGCGACATCACGTCGGAGATGCCGTGGTTGAACCCGTCGGCACCCCGCAGGACGAGGTTCGGGCAGGCGAAGCGGGCAGGAAAAACCCCGTGTTCGACGACGGTGGCACCCGGTTGGACCGACAGCCGCTCGACGATTGCCGCCGAAAGGCGGCGGTCGATCCCGATCCGATCGCCGCCGTTGACATCGACCCGCGGATGATGCGCCGCCGCCTGCGGATCCATGCCGAAATCGACGATGAAGCTCGCCATCTGCAGCACCGCGCCGAGGATGCGCCGCCCGCCGGACGCGCCGACCCCGAACCAGGGCCGCCCGTCGCGGGCGACGACGACCGGGCACATATTCGTCAGCGCCCGCTTGCCGGGCATGATCGAATTCGGCCGCCCCGGCTGCGGGTCGAACCACATCACGCCGTTGTTCATCAGGATGCCGGTGCCCGGCAGCACGTAGCGGCTGCCAAAGCTCGACAGCAAGGTTGTGGTCAAGGCAGCGATGCCGCCCCGGCGATCGGCCGCGGTGATGTGGGTCGTCGATGTCCCCGAGCCTGCTTCGACATCGCCCATGCCGGCCAGCCGTTCGACATAGGCGAGCCGCAGTGTCTCGATCACGGCCTCGAAATAGGCGGCATCCGGGGTATCGGCGAAATGCCGCTCGACAAGCCGGCCAAGAATACGGGCCAGGGTCGGCCCTGCGGTCATCCCGGGCGCGGTCTGAAACGTCGCACCCCGATAGGGGATCTCGAGCGCCGGTACGATGTGCGCGCGACAGCGCGCCAGATCCTCGGCCGAGAGCGCGCCGCCCGCCGCCCGGGTGTCGGCGGCGATCGATTGCGCGATCTCGCCCTCGTAGAAATCGTCGGGACCGGCCTCTGCCAGCCTGGCGAGGGTTTCGGCCAAGCGGCCGAGGGGCAGGCTCAGACTGTCGGCGTCGGGCGGGCAGATCGGGGGCAGACCGTCCGGCAGCCAGACCCGCCGGCTCTCCGCGTAGCGCCGCAGATCGGCCGCGGCGCTGGCGACCTTGACCGTCGTGAACCAGTCGACCGGCAGGCCGGAGCGGGCGAGCGAAACCGCCGGCGCCACCAGGTCGCGCCACGGCAGGCGGCCAAAGCGCTCGACCGCGAGCGCGTAGCCGCGCACGGCACTCGGGATCGTGAACGACAGCGGCCCGTGCATGTTGCGGTCGTCGGCGACCCGCGGCCAGGTGAAGAGCTCGGTCCGCATCTCGCCGGTCAGCGGATAGGCGGCCGGATCGAGGCCGCTCGGCGAGATCGGGCCAAAATCGACGATTTCGGCCCGCTCGGCGCCGGCTTGGTGCACGACCATAAAGCCGATCCCGCCGAGGCCGCTGTTCCAAGGCTCGACCGCAGCGAGCGAAAACGCAGTGGCGACGACGGCATCGACCGCGGTGCCGCCGGCCGCCAGCACCTCGGCGCCGACCCTCGCGGCAGTCGCGTTTTGGGAAGCGACGATCCCGCCGCGCGCCGACGCGCCCGGCTTGCGGATCTCCCAGTTCTGCGTCAGGTGCATATCGCGCTGGGCGCTCAGGTCAGCGTGATGCCATCGACCCGACTGGTATAGAAGGCATAGTACCCCGCAAGCCCTGATACTTCGTCATAGGGTGTGGGGTATGCCCACACCGCGTTCTCCGACCGCCGCATCGCGCCCTCCTCGGCCGGAACTTCGATCGACCAATAGGACGCTTCGCCTTTGTAGGGACACCGTGTGTGGTGCTCGGTCGGGCGCATCAGATCGAGCCGCACATCCTTTTCCGGAACGTAGTGCACCGGGCCGTGCCCGGTCTCTTCGACGCGCAAGGCGGCGTTGCTCTCGGCGACGGTCACCCCGCCAAAGACAACCTTGACGCGCCGGCTCTCAGGCACGAGGTCGACGCGATAGTCGGGACGGGCGGCAAAGCCGGGCGCAGAGTTCGGCATCTTCACATCCTCCAACGAGATTTTACTGCTGGCGTTTCCTGGTTGCCCGCGGCGCCTGGTCACCGCCAAACGAAGCGACGCATTGCTGATGCAGCTGCGGGTCGTTGATCGGCCCGCATTCCTCCTGCATGCGCTTGGCGCGGAAGCTCGGATTGCTGCGCAGAACCTGCTCGTATTGCTCGCTCTGGCGCACATTCGCGGCAGCCCCCGGATCGGGCGGGATCTGGGCCGTGGCGGGTGCTGCAAGAGCAAGGGCCAGCGCGGCAGCCAGGATCGCCGATAGACGGTTCGACATCGTTCGCCTCCTTCTCCGTCGGTCGCGGACAGGCTGATGCTTCAATCCGCCATCGTCAACCCGCCGCTAACGCTCAACACCTGTCCGGTAATGTAGTCCGAGCGGCCGCTCAAGAAGAACATGACCGCCTGCGCGATCTCGATCGGCTGGGCGATCCGGCGGAACGGGATCGCCCGCGTCAACGCTTCTTTCATCCGCTCGGGCTGGCGCTGGAACAATGGCGTATCGGTCGGACCGGGACACACGCAGTTGACGTTGATGTGGTGACGCGCGAGTTCGCGCGCCAACGACTTGGTGAACGCGATCAGCCCGCCCTTGGCAGCGGCATAGACGGTCTCGCCCGTGCTCCCGACGCGCCCGGCATCGCTCGAGATGTTGACGATCTTGCCGGTGCCCGCCGCCACCATCGGTGGCAGAACGCCACGGGTCAGCCGCACCGCGCCCATCAGGTTGATGGCGATGACGCGATCCCACATATCCGGTGGGTTTTCGAGAAACGGCTGAATCTGATCCCATCCAGCACCGTTGACCAACCCGTCGACGCGCGCGACCCGCTGATGCACCGCCGCGACAAAAGTGTCGATCGAAGCCTTGTCGGTGAGGTCGAGCGGCAGATATTCGACAGGCAGCCGCTGTGCGGCGCCCGCCGCGGCAACCGACTGTCCCCCTGCCTCGTCGATGTCGCCGATGAAGACCCGCGCACCCTCCCGGGCCAGCAGAAAGGCGGTGGCCTTGCCGATCCCGGAGGCGCCGCCGGTGACGATGACGGTCTGCTCTTGCATGTCCATCAGGTGCCTTCCTCCGCTACCGGACGCGCCGCCGATATTCCGCGCAGTGAAGACGAAGGTCGATTTTGTCCGTTCCTGCGAAATTAACGGGATCTGCCGGACGATGGCAATATTCTGCAAATCCTCCGAATGCGGAAGACGCTTGCGGAGGTCCCACATTCGATAATCGGGCGGACGGTACTGAGACCGGGTCGTGGCGGCGGAGAGGGTGTGACGCCGAGCCGCCGTAGAAAAGGAACGGCGTCTCCGTCCCACCCGTCGCGCCGATGCGATGGGAAAAAGAAGACCGTTCCGCACCAGAGCCGGCCTCGCACTTCCTTCCGTCTTTACAAACGGGGGTGCCGAACGTAAGCAGAGCCGGCACTGCGAGGCGCGGCGGGCGGACGGCATGATCCTGCGGCAGCTGATAGAATTGCTCGGGACCATCGCGGCGGTCTATGCCGCTCTGCTGGTGACTTACATCGTCACGTGCCTAGCCGTGACGCGCCTGAACCGCCGCGCCTGCAAAATCCAGCCGTCGCGGCAGACGGCGAGCGCGCAGATCCGCCGTGACCAGAAGCAGAGCATTTTTTCGCTCGCTGTCATCGCAGCGATGCTCGGTTGCGGGCATTGGAGCTATACAGTGCTCGGCTGGGGCCTCCGTCCGTTGCCCGGGGTCGGCGGAATGGCGCTGTCACTCCTTGTTTCTCTGGTGCTGTTCGACACCTGGTTCTATTGGCTGCACCGGTTGATCCACACGCGTTTCTTTTACCGGAGCGTGCATCGCTGGCACCATTTGACGGTCACGCCGGTCGCCTGGTCCAACAACAGCGACCGGCTGATCGACAACTTGTTCCTGCAATCCTATTGGTTGTTTGCTCATCTGCTGATACCGATCGCCCCTGCGGTATTGTTCGCCCACAAGATCTACGACCAGATCACCGGAGTGATCGGCCATTCCGGCTACGAGCATGGCGGACGCCTGTGCTGGCCACCTTCACCGCTGGTCAGCGTGACCCATCACGATCAGCATCACCAGTTCTTCCGCTGCAACTATGCCACGCATTTCACCTGGTGGGACCGAATGATGGGAACGCTCCATCCCGACCATGATCGCGAGCTCAGAGCCAATTTATCTCACGGAGGTCACCCTATCGACGCGCCAGAATGACCCGACTAAAGCTTCGCGCCTTTTTGGAAACAACATAGGCGTAGGTGAAGCGCGCCACCATCGCCATGACCCGGTTAACCAGCCGGGCAATACCGCTCATCGGCCGTAAGATATCGACAAGCAGGACGACGCGGACTTCCGGACAGTTGTTCTCGACCTCATGCGGCCAAGTATCGTCGAAAAGAACGCTTTCGCCTTCCCGCCAAGTATAATCCTGATCCTTGATGCGTATCGAAGGCGGCGACGCGCGTGGCACCTCGATCCCGAGATGATACCTGAGATAGCCATTGTACAGGCCACAATGCTCCGGCACCGATTTCTTAGGTTCAAGTATAGAGAAACATGCCTGAAACACCCTCGGAATGCGGTCGATCAGCGCCGCGGTGTTCGGGCAGAGAGTCCGGTTCACTCTGATTTTGCGTCCCATGGCCTCAAAGAAGAAAACGCGCCAGTTGCTGCCGCCGACCGAGGATTTGGCGATCCTTTCCTGATACCGATCTACCTCGTGGTAGGCCGGGATGGCAGGAAGATGCCCTTTGAGAAGGTCGAACTCCGCCTTGATCGACTGATAGTGCTGGTCGAGGCTCCGAAGTTCCGGGCAAACTCGATCGATGTCATGGAATACCGGGCGCCCGGGCCAGTCCATCGCGCGGCGATAGACCCAGTTGGGGAAGACAAGCGCGGCTTCCGAGAGCTTTTTTTGAAGCGTCATCTTCCCCTCCGGTCATGCGCGACGATCCTCGCCGGGCCGAACCTGCCCACCTCTCAGCCGTCAGGTGCGACAGCAAGAGCGCTTGGTCGGTTAACGCTGAAGGCTACTTTAACTTTCGACCCAAATCAAATTGCGGATTTCGCTATCCGTGGCGACGCTTTTAGCTGGGCCAAGAGGCAAGGAAGGGAACCCGTCCCGCCAATGCCTCTGTCGCCGCGCCGCGGCCGCGTCTGCCTGGTCGCGACGCGCGCCCTTCGCTATTCGGCAAACGTGTTCGCTCGTTGACAAAAGGTGGCGATCAAAGGCATCCATGCGGGGGCGCATCCGGCGTACGATCATTCACCCCACTTGGTCGTCCCTGCCGAGCAAAGGCTGCGTCCGACCCGACTTTCAACATTGCGCGACTGCCTCGTGCAAGTCGCATCGAAGAGGCGCCGACGGATATCCGAAATGGCGACATGATGGCCAGGTTCGAGGCGCGGTTCACCGTGCCCTCCGGGTTCCATTCGCGGCGGCCGACGGGTAGCTGAGACGCCCGATGGCGGGTTGCGCGAGGGCGTGGGCTGGTTCGTCCTTTCTTGTACGCGGGATGATCGTGTGGCGACGGCTGCGCGCCCTCATCGCCGATGGTCCAACGCGCCGCGCTCTTTGGCGGTATTGGGTAATCGACGTCGCGATGGGGGTCGCGAGTTACGCGATGCATTTCGGCCTGCGCCGGGTCCCGTTCGGTGCCTGCTCAGCGATCGGCGCGGGGCTTGGTGTACTTATCGGGTGGTGCCGCGGCTTCCTCCGACCGGATCTGCCGGCGCGGGCGACCTACGCGCGGCTGCGACCTCAGGCGTCAAAAAAACGCGATCTCGACCTCGCGATGAAGCGAATGTGCGCGAATATCGGACGCGCGTACGCCGAGTACAACATTCTCGACCTTCTAGGGGCGGCGGGGCAGATCACCGTAACGGGGCAACAATATCTCGCTGCCTGTCGCGATCGCCACCGTCCTATTATTGTCTGTGGGGTGCACCTTACGAGCTGGGAGGTGATCGGGGCGGCGCTCATCGCTCTGGGCTACGAGATCCACACCCTCTATAGGCCGGCGAAAAATCGTTTTCAGGATCGCATCGTCCTAGCAGTACGCACAGGCCAAAGAGTCCGGAAAAGTGGCGCCAAGCTCATACCTCCAGGTTCGCGCGGCTTACGCCAGGCGTACCGCGTTCTCACCGAGGGAGGTCTCTTTCTGACCTGGGTCGACGAAGCGATAGATGGGAGTCCCCGGGTACCCGCCTTCGGCAGACCGATATACCAACGCGGCAATCTCGCCGCGGTGGTCCGGCTCGCCCGCGCGACCGGCGCCGAACTGATCCCCGCCTATGTCGAGCGGCGAGGTGGCGGACGTTTCCACACCACCTTCGTAGCGCCTGTCGAGCTTAACCGAGCGGAGGACGGGGAAGCCGCGCAGCTCGCAAATCTGCGGCGGCTGGACGAGCTTCTTTCGTCGATTATCCTTCCGCGGCTCGAGGATTGGTGGATGCTCCGCGGCCTTCGGCTCGATTGATGATCCGCGCTGCGGACCCATCAAGTGTTGGTTACCCGCTCGCAGGTGCACCCGACGGGTCGGCGACCGGTGTCGGTGCGACAATCGGCCGGCCGCTGGGAGCGGGCGTTGCAGCTGGGACGCCTGCCGACGCGCACCGTCCGCCAATCGCCCCCCTCGCGTAGAGCGCATCGATGATCATCCCTGTCAGCCCATGCGCCGGCAGGTCGAGCCGCCGCGCTGGGGACGCATCGCCGCGCCACAGAACGTAATCGCTGCCCTCCTCTTCGAAGCCAAAATGGCGGAATGCGTGCGGCAAACTAGGCAGGTGGTCGCCGTAAAACGCAAGAATGCCGTCATGCCTCTGTCGGCCTAATCCATTCATCAAAATCTGGAGCATTTCGTCCGATCGCCGCAAGCCACTGAGGTACCGCAGCAACTCGTGGCCTTGCCGGTGGGCAGTCGGGTCGAACGTCCGGCTCAGCTCCGCATCGATCGGCGCCGCCGCATCAAGCCAAGGGCCATGATTGCCCATCGTGATGGCAAACACGAATACGCGTGGCCCCTCGGCATCGAGCGTGCGCAGGACGTGGCGCGCGAGGTCCGGGTCGGACAAGTACGGCGGCCGCCGCGAACCGCCCAGGCTCTCCAGGCCGAGAAAGTTCTCAAAGCCGAGCGCCGACAGGGTCAGATCGCGCCGAAAAAACCCCCGATCGAAAGGATGCAGGCATACGGTTCTGTAGCCTTCGTTCCGCAAGCGCCAGGCGAGAGAGCCGAGCGGCGCGCGGGCGAAGGCGTGATAGGGGTTGAAGCGATCGTACCCGAGGTCGTCTTCCGGGATACCGGTCAGCACCGCAAATTCTGCCCGCATGGTGTTGGCGCCCCAGCCGGGGACCTCAAGCCGGCCGAAAGTCGTGCCGGTTTTGCAGCAAGCGTCGAAACCCGACAGCAGATTCCCCGGCACGAGCGGCGATAAGCGCCGCGCGTCAAAGAACAACTCGCATTGCACCAGGATCAAGGGTACCGCCGCGGACGAGCGGCCCCGCTGGAGCGCCGGTGTCGGCGGCGGCGCGGCGTGGCGAGCGCGGCGGGCGGCACGTTCGGCTCGAGCGACGATGCAATAGACCAGGAACATCGCGAAAGGACCCAGACGAGCGGCGTCGGCGAACGGCTCGCCGGTGGGCCGCAGGCGCCGCATCGCTGCCGCCAGAGCGCCGAGTGCTGGTTCCCGTGACATAACCCATCCGCCCGCTCCAACGACGGAAAAGAAGGACACGATCAATACAGGATCCGGCTCCCAGAGTTCCGGTTCCAGGAGGAGCAAGGCGACGCCAAGCGCAATGGCCGTGACCGCTCCGGCGACGACGAGCGTCGTACCCGCGAACGGCAGATAAAGCTGAGGATGTGTGAAAACCTGCGGCAGCTCGGACATCTCCGAAAAAACGACAGGCTCGCGCAAGACCTCCCTTTTGGTCTGGTCAGCGAGCGCGAACCCAGCGCCGAGAGCGAGAAGGACAAGACCGCTGACGATTGGACGCCCGGTCGCGACCAGCAGCAGGCTTCCTCCCAGAACCACAGGAGACAGGTCGAGAAGAAGAGCGGGCAATGCGATCCTTCGGGCCTCGGCGACGTGCCGGGGCAGCAGCCAAGCCGTGAGCCCCAATGCTCCACCAAGCCCGATGTGGAGAATTCCGCTCATCGTGCCGATGCCGCAGGAGCGTGTTTCGCTACAAGGCGTTGTCGATCGCTGCCGAGCAAGGCGAGCATGTCCTCCGAACCGGCATGGAAGGTTGGCCACGGACGCGCCAAACTCTGCCGGTGATGATTACCACGCGAAATCCGCGGCGTTCAGATCACGGACGTCGAGGAAGCCGACATGCCCCCTCGGCTGATAATGTTAGGCCGACAGCCTTCCAGCGGGCAGCACGATCTGCCGCGACGCGATGTTGGTGCTATCTCATAGGCGAGGTTAGGTCGCACCATCCCCCAGAGTGGCTTCGGGCCACAGATATCCTCGATGTTGTGCGGAGTCTCGACAATCGCAGCGCCGCTGTCCATGAAAATCCGGCTGCACCGGAGCAGCGGACGATGTCGAGGGTCTCATCGAAGGCCCTGGTCAGGGTCGGCGAAGCAGCTATATACTCCCCGCGTCGGGGTGGAAAATTCACATCTGAATCTGTATCGCGAGATGTCGGCGACTGTCGCTTACGACACGTTACGACTGCTTGTGGGATCGGTGGCCGTCACCCCCCGCGGTCTCGACCGGGTGGATCTTCACTACGCTCGTTTTTTCTTTGAGAGTTGGCCGGGTGACTGTGTCGGTACGCTTCCGACGCCGTGGGGTGTTCGATGTTACGATCGCCAGCGGGTTCTCCAGGGGCTTGACCGTCTGGAGAGGTTGTGGTCCGAGACCGTTCGATCCCATGAAGATCACGTGCTATTGCGCATTAAAAAGGGGCTCTCGGGAAAGCGCGAGGCTGAACCCGAACGGTCGCGCCAACACATTCGACGGCTCGTTCGACCGGTATCCCGGTCGTTGAACCTTCTTTCCGCAACCGGCTTCTCGTTCGGCGCTTCCGTCGTGAGAACGGTACCAAAGAACTCGATTTATATGAATGTGGCTCAGGTCGGTCTGGCATATCCGCGGATTGTCTCCTGGCTTCGACGCCGGCCGGATGTGAAACCGGTGTTCATGCTTCACGACGTGATCCCGCTGGAGCGTCCCGATCTGGTATCCTTCGGAGCCTATCGACGACATGCGAAGATTATCGATCGCACGGCACGACACGCATCCGGGCTTATCGTGTCGACGGCCGCCGCGCGCGAGGGGGTGCTGAACGCGCTTCGGTTGCAGGGTCGATCTGCGATCCCTGTAGAAACGGTGCCGCTTCCGGTTAGCCCAATATTCCTCGAAAAAGAGGAGCCTGATCAGGAGCTCTGTAGACACCAATACTTTGTCGTGTGCGGGACGATTGAGCCTCGTAAGAACCATCTTCTGCTCGTGAAGGTCTGGCACGAACTGGTTAGGCTACGTGGCGAGCGCGCGCCAAGGCTCGTCATAGTCGGGTCGCCGGGCCGGGGTGCCAGAGGGGTGATCCGCACGCTGGAGCGATGCCCGCCGTTGCAAGGCAAAATAATCTTTGCGCGCGGCCTGTCCAGTGCGGGCCTGCGTCGGCTCATCGCGCACGCTGAGGCCCTGCTGATGCCGTCCTTCGCCGAAGGGTTCGGCCTACCCGTTATCGAGGCGCTAGCCGTTGGAACACCAGTCATTGCCTCGGATCTGCCGGCGCATCGAGAGGTCGCCGGCGACCTGGCAGTCTACCGGGATCCCGCCGACGGACCAGGCTGGCTCACTGACATTTGCATGTTTGCGGACGCGAACCCGGCTGCAGCAGAAATTCGCAGGCGCGTCTCGGCGTACCGGCCGACGACCTGGCGCGAGTATTTCGCCCGGATCGAGCGTTTTCTCAAAACATTCGAACAATCCTGATCCGTGGTGGTTAGCCGGCGCCGCGATAATTGGCCCGAGCGTCGCGGGAGTCCGCGGAGATAATGTCGGCGCCAATCGCTTACGACTTATTGCGATTGTTTCTCGGGCCTTGGATGGTCACGCCTCGCGGTATCGACCGGATTGATCTTTGCTACGCGCGTTTCTTCTTCGAGGCTTGGGCCGGCGATTGTGGTGGTACCCTTCCGACGCCATGGGGCGTTCGATGGTACGATCGCCGGCGGGTCCTCCAACTGCTCGATCGCGTGGAGGAGTTGTGGTCCGAGACCGTCCAGCCTGGTGAAGATCGCGTACTGCTGCGGGTTAAAGAATGGCTTTCGGGAAAACCCGAACCGGAGACCAAACACTTTCGCCAAGACGCTCGGCGCTTCGTTTCTCCGGTATCCCGGACCTTGAACCTTCTTTCGGCAACCGGGTTCTCGTTTGGTGCTTCCGTTGTGAGAACCGTGCCCAAGAATTCCATCTATCTAAATGTGGGTCAACTCGGCTTGGCGGTACCGCGCACCATCTCGTGGCTTCGAAACCGGTCGGATGTCAAGTCGGTGTTTATGGTTCACGACGTCATACAGCTGGAGCATCCCGAATTGGCATCCTCCAGGGAGTATCGGCAGAAGAAAATGATCGTCGATCGGACCGCGCGATATGCGGCCGGACTTATCGTGTCGACGGCTGCTGTGCGCGAATCGGTCTTCAACGCGCTTCGGGTTCGGGGCCGAGCCGAGATCCCGGTTGAGACAGCCCCGTTTCCGGTAGCGCCGGTATTTCTTGAGAAAGATGGGCAAGATGATGAGCTCGGCAGGCACGACTATTTTGTCGTGTGTTCAATGCTCGAGCCGTACAAGAACCACCGCCTATTGCTGAACGTCTGGCGGGAGCTGGTCAGGCGGCGGGGTGAATATGCACCCAAGCTCGTTGTGGTCGGGTCGCCCGGCCGGCGCGCCGGATCGGTGCTGCGCATGTTCGAGCAGTGCACCACACTCCGAGGTCACGTGATCTTTGCGCGCGGCCTGTCCAGCCGGGCTCTCCGTCGGCTCATGGCCCATGCAAAGGCTCTTTTGATGCCATCTTTTGCCGAAGGGTTCGGGCTGCCTGTGATCGAAGCTCTCGCTGTCGGAACGCCGGTCATTGCATCCGATCTCCCAGCCCATCGGGAGATCGCCGGCGACCTCGGGGTCTACCGCAATCCCACCGACAAGTTTGGCTGGCTTGCCGACATTTGCATGTTCGCCGACGAGAGCGGGGCCGCCGCGGACATCCGCAAGCGCGTGGCAGCGTACCGGCCGCTGACTTGGCGCGATCACTTCACGCGCATCGAGCGCTTTCTCGAAACGATTGAACAATCTTGACCCGCGTGGCGGCCGCCGCGGGGTGGACCTCTCAGGCGGAATGTATCTGGAACCGGAAACGTCGCAAGATCGCATCGCCGATCATGGCCGGAGCGATATCGCAAAAGCGCAGGCCAAAGGCGAGCGGCCACGGAAAGACGACGCGGCGCCGACCACGGTCGATGTCCCTCTTGATCCGTCGGGCGGCCTGTTCCCCGCTGAGCAGGAATGGGGTGGGTCCGTCGAATCGATCGGTCATCGGCGAGGCGAAGAAGCCCGGGCTGATCACCGTCACACCGATGCCGCGAGGTTCGAGGCGGGCACGCAAGGCCTCGGCATAGGCGCGTAACCCCGCCTTACTGGCGCAGTAGCCCGGGCTGTAGGGCAGCCCGCGATAAGCGGCGAGCGAGGCGACGACGGCGACGCGCCCGCGCTCGCGGGCGCAGAATGCCGCAAGCAACGGCTCGATCGTGTTGATCGCACCGATCAAATTTATCCGGACTTGCTCCGCGGCTGCTGCGACGCCTTCGGACGGACTATCGGGCTGCGGTCCTGCGGAAATGCCGGCATTCGCGATGACGAGTCCAACCGGGAACGCCTGATCGAACTCGGCGAGCCATGATCCCAGGGCGTAGCCGTCCGCCACATCTATGACGGCGGCGCTCACGGTGGCGCCGGCTGTTTCGCAAGCCCGCGCCGTCGCCCCGAGGCGTTCGCGGTTGCGGCCAATCAAGCCGAGCGCGACTTGCGGTCCGGCATAGGCCTTGGCCAAGGCCGCCCCGAGCCCACTCGAGGCACCAGTGATGACAACGACGCGGACGGGCATCGCCGGCGCCTAAATTGCCGGCATCGTAAGAGCCTCACGCCGCTCGATGACGAAATCAGAGAAAAGGCCCGCGATCACGGGGCACCGTGCGGCGCAGCCCCACATCCGGCGCTTGCTAAGCGCACCCGATCGTGGCCTTTGCAGATCCGAATGTTCGGCTCCTAACGACAACATTTTTCCGACCGGGATCAAATGCCCTACCGTATCGTCTTCGACGGTCTCAATCTAGCGCTTGAAGAGGGGACTGGAGTAGCCACCTACGCGCGTACTCTGAGCCGGGTCGCGCGCGATCTCGGGCACGAGATCGGGGTTGTCTATGGCTCTCCGAAAGCTCCGTCCAGGAACCCGGTGCTGCGCGAGATCGCCTTTTTCGACGAGAGGCGCTCGATCAAAAGGTCGCTGCCCGCCGAAATCCTAAATTTCATCACCGATCAGGTTCGCTACCATCTTCCGGTCAAGCCGACCCCGGTGGAGCTCAGCGGCGTCGTCGTCACCCGTCAATTCGACACCTCCTTTCCGGTGCACGACTATATTTTTGTCACCCGTAACCTGTTCGCCAACGCAGACAGACGTTTTTACTGGACGAAAGGCTTTGTTGACCTCGTCTTCGACCCGCGACCGGATGTCTTTCACTGCACATATCAGCTGCCGTTGCGGTCGAAAACGGCCTGCAACATTTATACAATTCACGATCTCGTCCCTCTACGACTACCGTTTACAACTCTCGACAACAAGCGCCAGATGTTCGAGCTGCTCAAAAAAGTCGCAGCCAGGGCCGACCATATCGTTACGGTTTCCGAGAATAGCAAACGTGACATCATCGAACTTCTCGATGTGGATGAGAGACGGATCACTAATACCTATCAGGCTGTTTCGTTTCCCAAAGAAGATATAGAACGATCGGAAGCCACGATTGCCGAACAGCTGACCGGCTCCTTCGGTCTGGAGTTATATGGATACCTTCTGTTCTTCGGAGCTCTGGAGCCGAAAAAAAATGTGGGTCGTCTCATCGAGGCCTACTTGGCGTCGGGAGTGGATGTTCCGCTCGTCGTCGTCGGGGGCGAAGGCTGGCATAACGAATCGGAAACCGCGCTGCTCGAGGAGCTGCGCGAGAGCGGGCCCAGGTCGCCAGGGCTCGACCGGACGCGGCTCAAACGGGCTGTGCGGCGGTTCCGTTATCTCAGGCCGTCGACGCTGGTCACCGTGATCCGCGGCGCGCGTGCCGTCGTCTTTCCCTCCCTGTATGAGGGCTTCGGGCTGCCGGTGCTCGAGGCCATGATCCTGGGCACGCCTGTCGTGACCTCGCGCAAGTCCTCCCTGCCGGAGATCGCCGGCGATGCCGCCTTGCTCGTCGACCCGTACGACTCCGACGACATCGCGCGGGCGATAACGACGATCGCCAACGACGCCGATCTGCGGGCCGAGCTGTCGCGGCGCGGTCGAAAGCAAGCCGCGAAGTTTTCGCTCGAGCGCTATCGCGAACGGGTCGAGGCGCTCTACGCCTCACTGCGCTGAAGCGTCGCGGCGGGTTGGGCGTCGGGGTCGGATAGCAGGTCGCGTGCTGGCCCGTTCCAATTGCGCCAGCGACGGGTTAGAGTGGCCTCGCGCGGATACGGTTTCCGGCTATCGGCGTGCCCGGGTTCGGACAAAATCGGCCGGTCAGGTTGGTCTCTCGCTTCGGGTCGTCCACATGGCAGAAACCTCGCAGCTCGATCGCGTCCTGTCGCTTGCCCGCACGGTCGTCGCGGATGTCGGGATCCGGCCCCGCGCCCGCGGGCGGATCCAGCAGCTCTTCCGATCGCTGAACATCTGGTTCTGGGCCATCGTTGGCCTGCCCACCCTCATCGCCGGCGTCTACTACTTCGCGATCGCTTCCGACCTCTATTTGTCGGAAGCGAAGTTCATTGTGCGCAGCCCGAAGCAGGTGCAAACCAGTTCGATCGGCGCGCTGCTCCAAACCACCGGGCTGGGACGGGCGGTGGACGACACCGCCGTGGTCGAAGATTTCATCATGTCGCGCGACGCGGTTCGCAAGCTCGAGCAGCATAATGACCTGCGGGCGGTCTTGGGCCGCGCCGAGGGCGATTTTGTCACGCGCTTTCCCGGGATTCTGAGGCGAACGGATTTCGAGGCGCTGTTCCGGCGTTACGATCTTTTCGTATCGGTCGAGACCGACAACACCTCCGGGGTGACCGCGCTCCGGGTCAAAGCCTACCGGCCGGAAGATGCGCAGGCGATTACGCGGGCGCTGCTGAGCTACAGCGAGCAACTGGTCAACGAGCTCAACGAACGGGCGCGCAACGACGCCATGGACTCCTCACGTCGCGAGGTTAATCGCGAGGAGGCAGAAATTTCCCGGATCCAGAGCCAGCTTACGGCTTACCGAGTGCAACAAAAGATGCTCGATCCGAAGACGGCGTCCACTGGCGTTTTGGAAGTTATCGGGCAAATGAACGCGGCCCAGGCGACCGCTCGGACACAGCTCGGCGAGCTTCTCAAGAATTCGCCCAACAGTCCGCAGATCCCGTTGGTCAGGACGCGGATCGCCTCACTCGACCAGCTGATCGCCGAGGAACGCGCAAAGCTCAGCGGCGACACCAACTCGGTCGTCACGACGTTGACCGAATACGAGCGCCTGACGCTCGATCGCGAGCTCGCCGAAAAGGCGCTGGCATCGGCGTTCACCTCTCTCGAGGCGGCGCGCCTCGAAGCGCAGCGGCAGCAACTTTATATCGAAACCATCGCGCAGCCGAACCTTTCGGACTACCCGCTCTACCCCAAACGGGTCCTCTCCTTCTCGATGGTTCTCGTGAGCTGTCTGCTCGCCTACGGGATCGCCTGGCTACTGGTGATGAGCGCCCGCGAACACGCGGCGGCCTAGCCGTCGCGCTGTGGCGAGCGGGAGTATGTTGTCGTTTTGGCGAGCGCTGGCTGTCCAATGGCGGGTCGTCGGCGCCCTGCTCATTCGCGAGATTTATTCGCGCTTCGGCCGCGAGAGCCTCGGTTTCGCCTGGATCGTGGCCGAGCCGCTGGTGTTTGCGTTACCGGTCCTCTTCATGTGGCGGGCAATCAGAGGCTCGCAGGAACATGGCATTGCGGTCATGCCGTTTCTATGGAGCGGATACCTTCCACTATTGCTTTTCCGTCACCTCGGTGGCCGCATATTGTTGTTCATACGCGCGAATACCGGGCTGCTCTACCACCGACGAGTTACCATCTTTGACATTTTTTTTGCGCGTGCTCTGCTGGAGATCGGCTCGAATCTTGCCGCTCTGGTAGTTTCGTTCGTGGTATTCTACGCCGTCGGGGCCGTGGACGTACCGCGCGACTTGCCGATGTTCTACCTGGGATATTTTTATATGATCTGGTGGGCGGTCGCGGCCGCCCTGATCATCGGCGCCCTGTGCGAGCGCACCGACTGGGTCGGCCAAATTTGGATGCCTTTCTCATACATGTACATGATCTTCTCAGGCTTTTTTTATCTCGCGGATTGGCTGCCGCCCGCTCTCCGCAAGGTAGCGCTGTATCAGCCCTACACACAGGCATACGAGATGGTCCGCGCGGGGGTCTTCGGTACGACGATTACGACCCATGGCGACCCCGCCTATACCACCTTCATCCTCGCAATCTTGACCCTGTTCGGCTTGTGGCTGATGCGCGAGGGGCGTAAGTACGTGGTAATCGAATGATCAGCGCGGTCGATGTTACAAAGGATTATCGCACCGAGGGCCGTGTCCATCGCGTTCTGAGTGGCATTTCGTTCACTGTTGCGAAAGGCGAAAAGCTCGCGGTGCTGGGCCGCAACGGCGCGGGCAAATCGACGCTGATCCGCCTCATCGGAGGCGTCGAGTTGCCGACTCGCGGCACCATCGAACAAACCATGAGTGTGTCGTGGCCGATCGGATTGGCCGGCGGCTATCATCCGTTTTTGACCGGAAATGACACGATGCGGTTCATCGCGCGCGTCTACAACAAGCCGTTCGACGAGATCAAAACCTACGTCGAAGACTTTGCCGAACTGGGCAAATTCCTATCGGAGCCGGTGCGCACCTATTCCTCGGGGATGAAGGCCCGGCTTATGTTTGCGCTGTCGCTCGCGATTGATTTTGACTGCTACCTGATCGATGAGATCATTGCTGCGGGCGATCAGCGCTTCCAGCGCCGTTCCCATGAAGAACTGTTCGAAAAACGAGCCGACCGCTCCATGATCCTTGCTTCCCACGTGAGCGAGATCGTCAGGGCCTACTGCTCGCGTGCGCTGATCCTGCACCGGGGACGGGGCAAGGTTTTTACCGACCTCGATTTGGCTTTGGACATCTATAACGATCTTTGAGGAACGGAGCGCGCCAGTTCTCTCCAAGGGTCCATGCCGCGGAATGCGTGCCTAAACTCGGATCTGTCTTCGATAGCCCGTTGACACCGACAGATACCTTCGCCGCGGCGGAATTTCTGGTTCGCCACTTGTACCGGCCGATTGAGCCCGGAAACGGGGAGAGCTACTTTGCCGTCGCCGAGACCGCATTGCCGATCGAGGGCGACAGCTGGTTTTGGACCGACGATAACGCGAAAGTCCTCGAGTTCCTCTCGCGGCCAGAGCTCTGGCAGCGGTTCCCGCATCAAACCGCTGAAATTCTCCGCTTCGTCCGGGCGATGTGCCGTGGACCACTGATCTTCCGACGGGTCAGCCCTCCGCGGCTCGAACCGACCGGGAAAGAGGGTACGCTCGGCGGTTACCGCCACTCGATGATGAACGTCAAATACGATCTGTCGCGAGGCGCCCTCATGGCCGGCCTGCGCTTTCACGACACCAGAAACTCCAACAACCTGTTACTGACCGGCAATCGCGTCGAGTTTACCTATCGCGGGCGTCGTTTCAGGCTGGATGTCGAGCAGGCGATCAGCGACCTCGATGCCCACCAGGCAGGGTCCACCCTGAGACTGCGGCATTCTGGCGACCTGTATTTCAAGTCTCGTTGGAAGCAGTTTCGGCTTGGGCGGATCACCTATGTCTATCGGGTCGATGCCGGGTCGATGTTTATCGATGTGGAGGTCTCGCTCGAAATCGCGCCCGGCATTCAAGCGACCGACGTAGTGCTGACCATCGGGCACGACCAGCCGGGCCGCATGTACTACCGAACGATCGTCACCGATAACGGGCGGGCGGCAAAGCCGCTTTTTCGCGCCGGGATACCCGGCCGGAGGCTGCACAATGTGGCGGGGGCCTCATATTATCTGATCAGACAACCTGACATTTCCGGCGACTGCTTTGCGATCCACTCGCTTCCGCACGACCCCGCACGCCTCTCCGGCATCGAGACTGTGGTGCGGCGTTGGGGATGGTTGGGTCGGACGGTTGCCCGCTATTCGTTTCCCGGTTCGCAGCGCGGCGCTCACCTTGTCGTCGGCGAGCGCAAGTTGCTCACCGGCGGCGGCTTTTACGATCGCATCGCGGATTACGCGGCCTTGATGCGGGGCACGCTTTCGACAATGCCGGCGCAGCAGGCCGTTTGTGATCTCAGCACGTCCTACGACTACGGATCTAAAATAAACGCTTTTGCCAAATGCTTTTCCGTATGCAAAGACGTCAATGTCAACACAGATAATTGGGTATCAGATTCCGCAGAATTACGATCGTTATTTGATACGTACCTGAATTATTATTTTGACTTGTTTGTAGACCCCCATGAACAGCAGCCCAACGCCATATTTTCTCGAGACCTTGCTTTTGTCGTCCTTGGCGTGGTGACTATGTACCGGGCCACCAAAGCCGCCGATTATCTCCGGCGGCTCAAACGGCTCTGCGATGTGCTGCTCGAGTTCGAGATGCGTTTTCATGACGTTACGGGAAACCCCGCGTCCGGCTTTCTGATGCGAAAGAACAGCCCCCCGCTTGCCTTCGTCGACTGCCACAGCGCGGCGCTCCTAGCGTTGACACAGGCGACCCGTTATCTCGACGATCCCCGAATTGTCGCGGCGATCGAGCGCGGTCTCGCGGCCTACTTTGTGGAGATCGGTACGGTCGCTGCTGGCCGGCCAGACAAGAGCGATACCGTCTCGACCGCAGTGGTCGACCGCCGTGGCATCCGCCATACCAATAACTCGTTTTGGAATTTCAAAGTCGGGATGACGCTGCGGTTCTTCGCTGCCCTGCGGAAATCGCCCAACGCGTCGCTGCGTTCCATCGCCGCACGGCACCGCGAGCGGATGGAGTTATTCGAGATGATCCTGCGGCGACAGATCGAGCGATCAATCACTGAGCGAGAGGGCGGTATCGAAATCCGTACCTCTGTATCTGCGGGAGAGACCAACTCGGAAACGCAACCCTGGGTCATGCTCGGGCTATTCGGCCATCCTTGGGATTGAGGTATCCGTGCGGCCGGAAGGGCGGTATTTAGCCCCGAAGGCAGTTCTGCAAACCGCGCTCGAGACCGCCACGCGATATGTGCCTCGGTCCAATTCCGGCGTGCGACGGGCTCCGCCGATTGATCTTACGAGCCGGTTTTATCAGCGAGTCACACACCGATGATACCGACAGATGCGCTCCCCCCGGCCGAGTTCCTGATACGCCACTTGTACCGGTCGATCGACGTGGCGGAGGGAAAAACGTTTTTTGCTATCGCAGAAAACGAAAATCCGAAAGGCGACGACTGGTTTTGGAACGACGACAATGCAAAATCGTTGGAGTTCCTGTCACGGCCCGAGGTTTGGCGGCGTTTCCCCGGTGAGACTGCCGAGGTGCTTCGTTTCGTGCGGTCGATGTGCCACGGACCGTACATCTTTCGGCGAATCAGCAGCCCGCGGCTCGAACCGAGCGGTAAAGAAGGCCACGTCTCCACCTATCTGCACTCGCTGATGCGGCTGAAGTGCGATGAGTCGCGCGGTGCGGTCGCCGCCGGCGTGCGCTTTCACGATGAGAGAACCCACGACAACCTTTGGCTAACCGGGAACCGTGTTGAGTTTGCTTTTCGCCGCCGGCGCTTTGAGTTGAACGTCGAGAGCGCCCTGAGCAACGTCGACGCGACGCAGGACGGCCATACACTGCGGTTGCGGCAGGCAAGCGAGTTGTATTTCACGCCTCGTTGGAGGCCGCTTCGCCTTGGACTGCTGACTTATACTTACACGTTCGATGCGCGGTCTATGCTGATCGACGTGGAGGCAGCGCTCGACCTGGAACCCGGCAGAAAGGTGAGCGACGTCTCACTTACTATCGGTCATGATGCTCTCGATCTTCCATACTTTACCAGCATTGGCGCCGACACCGAGCCGACGGGAAACGTTTTGTTTTCGGCAGGGGAGCCCGGCCCTGGGATAGTCGGCATGGATGGCGCTTCGTACTATTCGATCAGACAAGGCTTCATCTCCGGCGACGCCCTTGCCATTCATACCATTCCGCGAGGGCAGGCACGCCTCGCCTCGATCGAGACCGAGGTGCAGCCGGCGGGAAAGCTCTATCGAGCGATCGCGACCTATGCCTTTCCAGGCCCGCAGCGCGGCGGACGACTTCTGACCGCGGAGTGGAAGCTGATCACCGCGGGCGGCTTTTACAATCGCGTTGCCGATTATGTCGGCTTTGTTCGAGACGCGGCGGCGGCCCGCTCGGTCCAGCGGGCCGCGTATGATTTCAGTATTTCCTACGATTATGGGGTCACGATCAACTGCTTTGCCAAATGCTTTGCGGTGTGCGCGTCCGGCCATGTCGTACCGCAGACGGCCGGATTACAGGAGGAATTACGGTCTTTGTTCGACCTGTATCTCAAGTATTATTTCGATGTCTACGTCAATGAGCATGCACGACAGCCGAATACGATCTTTTCCAGAGAACTCGCGTTTGTCGTTCTCGGCGTGGTGACAATGTATCGGGCCACTGGGGCCGACGACTATCGCCGCCGCCTCGCGCGTTTATGTGACGTCTTGCTCGATTTCGAGGTGCGCTTTGAGGATGTAGCGGGCAACCCCGCCTCCGGATTTTTAATGAGGCTGGACAGTCCACGAGCGGCCTACGTCGACTGCCACAGCGCTGCACTTCTAGCACTGACCCAAGCAGCGCGCTATATCAGCGATCCGCGGCTAGCGGCGGCGATCGACCGCGGCCTCGCGGGCTTTTTTCTTGAAACCTGTAGTGTTGACGTGGGCGGGCGACGCAAGATCGACACTGTTTCGACGACGATGATTGATGAAAATGGGACCCGACGGACGGAGAATCCGTTTTGGAATTTCAAGGTCGGGATGACCTTGCGGTTCTTCAACGCGTTGCGCAGCACGACCGATCCAGCTCTGCAAGCAGTCGCCGCACGGCATCGCGATCGCATCGAGCTGTTCGAGATCATTCTGCGCCGGCAGCTCGAAAGATCGATCACCCAGCGCGATGACGGCGTTGAAATCAGAATTGCCGAGATCGCGGCCGAGACAAATTCGGAGACACAGCCTTGGGTAATGCTTGGATTGCTGGGTCACCTTTATGACTGAGCATCCGACATGGCTGGCAGCGGCATTCCCAGGCACCTTCCAAGCTCTGCGTGCACAGCGGCAGCAATCGTCGCAGAGGTTCGGCGATTGCCGGGGCGGCGCAGCACAAATAGGCAGCGGCGTCCCACCGCGTGTTTGAAGTAGCCGGAGAGCTTCCGGTGGATCGCCTGCTCGATCGCCGTGTCGCGGACCAGTCCGTAGTCACGGAATTTTCGCTCCCACCAATCCGCGCTCGCCCACACCAGATGGCCGTGTGCCGGCCACCCGTTGTCATCACAGGGCCAGTGCCGCCAATATGATGCGTCACCGACGTCCAGCCATTCCTGGAGATATGGTTCTTCAAATACTCCAAAGATGCGATCCTTCCCCCACATTGGCGAATTCAAATAGATATACCCGTCATCCTCGACCATGGGCAAAATTCTTTCTATGTATTCGTTAAGCCGCAACGGGCTGAGGTGCTCGAGAACATCCATGCACAGAACAACGTCAAAGCGTCGGTCGATATCCAAGGTAAGAAGATCACCAAACATCATGGCTTCGCGAACATTGGGGTAAGCGAATGCGAACGCGAGATGGCTCACCTCTGCTCCGAGGACGCTGACGCCCGCATCGGCCAGGAGACTTATTACGGAACCGGTGAAACACCCGAGCTCAAAGCAGCTTCGCGCCCCCAGACCACGCACGATGGCGGCGGTAATCTGCTTGTCGCGATCGATCACCGGGCTCCATACGCCGAACCGGTCGTAAAAGCGATGCCTGTCGATCAGCGACGCCATCATCGCGATATCGGCATCGCTGTGAGCGATATAGACCGTCATTGGCTTGCCGGCGACGCACTGCGTTTCGTATCTTTCGGGCATCGACGCCCTGATGTCGGGAATCGGGGCCGACGGAACCGAACTCCGGGCAAACAGCGAGCGAAACTCCGGCGAGCCGACGAAGCTGCGAACGACCCACTCGAGTGGCTGCCCGGCGCGCAGATGGTGGACCTTATCCCGGAAACCGGCGGCATCGGGTTCCCGCTCCAGAATCCCGCGATAGAGCGCGGTGGCAATACGCTCCAGGGAGAGCGCTTCCCGACGTCTGAACTGCGAGCTCAAAAGGGCAGCAAGGGCGTAGCCCGCGCCAGACCAGTTCAAACCACGGTATCCTGCCGCCCTGGCGGACGGCCCATGTAAACCGAGCGCCGGTTTGCCCATAATTCGCCGTCCAACACCGTTACGGGGTTCCCTCTGGTGGAAAACAATCGACGCGACCCGCAGTGACCAGCTCCCGTCTAAAAGAGCCCAGTCACCATTCCAAGGGGCTGCTGCTTAGCATGGCGTGCTGCACGGCTCAAGCAAATGCCCGCGAGTTGCGGTGTCACAGGTCGTCCCTTAAGCCGCGACCAACGGCGCCAGACACCCGCCACGGCCTCGGTGCTCGACAGGCGAGCCTTTGATCCGTAGATATCGGGGCGGGAAGATCTTATCCAGGAGAGAGATTGATCTTTTTTTCGCTCGGCCTCCCCGGTCGGCTCGCGGATTGGTGTGATGCCGTTCTCACTCGGCTCGCCGGTCGCCTGGCCGGCGAGGTAGTCCTGACTACCTGGCCGCCGTTGGCCAAGATGTTCGGCTATGACGGGATCGCTCCCGTGCTGGATCAAGTTGCGGTCTCGCTCATAGAAACCAGCGCTGCGCATCTCGTCATGGGCGCAAGACAACCGGACGAACGCCTGCGTACGGCGCTCGCCGCAACCAACGCGCGTTTCGTCGTGGCGCTCGATGACCCGCGGTGCGCCGTGGCCGATATTCTGCGCAGCACCAATGGCGATTTGAGGGCGGTCACGCGGGCGGTCGCCAACAGCTGCCCTTTGGTGATGCAGTGCACATCCTCGACCGGGGCGATCGCGATCCGGGGACATCAGGCAGAACTCGATGCGGTGGGCGCTGTGGCGGCCATTGCATCTCACTTCGAACTCACGCTGGACGACGGCGAGGCGCAGCGGATCGTCGAAGAATTGGCAGCGAGCGGCCTCTGCTATGCGCCGAGGACACCCGATGAAGAGGCCGTCCTTGGCCCGGGACCAGGCCACAAAATTGTCGAAGGTGCGTTGGCAGCATACGCGAAGTATTTCGCTGGTGGCGATTTGGCCGCGATCATCTGGCCGCGCGAGCTTTTCATCGTCAACGGTGATTCGGGAAAGGGGCTGACCGACGCCCTCGACGTGAGCGGCGGCATCCGAATTCTGATCTTCGGGCCGTATATCCACCTCCCCGCGGGCTCGTGGACGGCGCGGGTACTGCTCGGGTTCTCGCCGGAGGCTGCCGGGCATACGTTTCTCGTCGATGCCTATTCGGGGGGGCAGCTTGGCTCGACGAGTTTTCAGCCGGAGCGGGCCGGCGTCTACACCGTCGACATCAACTTCTCGCTCGCTGAACCGAGCGGTCAAGGTGTCGAAATCCGTGTATGGGTTTGGAGTGATTATGCGCGGGGGCAGGTGGCGTTTGGCCATGTTATTCTTCGACCTATCGCGATGCGCCAGCCCGACGCAATCATCACCGGATCACAGGATGATTTCAGGACAGTACTCGACCTCTAGCATCTGATCATCCGCCCACCATCACACCGACCGGACCCGGGGCGCGGCAAGGGCTCGGCGGACTGCGCGCGGGGGTCGCCAGAGGCATTCCGCGATCTGCTCGACATCCCGATACGGGGTTGCGAAAATATTCTTCAGGGGCGCCGAACTGGGTGAACCAGCGCATGATTTATTTCGTCATTGGGCTACCGGGCCGCTTTACCGAATGGTGCGATGCGGCGACCGCGGAAATTGCTCGGCGGGCACTAGGCCCGACCGAGTTCGTCCGCGCCGATACCCTGGAGGAGATCTCCCTGGCGATGCTCCGCAGCGGCGCGTCGCGGGCGGTCGTGGCTGCGCGGCAACCCGGCGGTCGCCTTCGGGCCGCTCTCGTCGAAGCCGGGCGAACCTTCCTTGTGGTGGTCGAAGATCCGCGCACGGCTCTGGCCGAAGCCGTTCACGGACACCAGAACGACGCGGCGGCCGCGGCACGGCTGGTGGCCAGCAGTTGCGCCGGGATCACGCGCTATGTCTCTTCGCCCGGGGCTCTCGCCCTGTTTCGAGATCGTGAGGGCGGCAATCCCATGCGCACAGCGCGAGCGATCGCGGACCATCTGGCCCTGGCCATAGACGATGCGGCCATTGCCGATATCGTGGGCGATCTGGCCGCAGCAGGTCTGCTCCTCGAACAAAGCGATGGGGCCGCCCGGTGGGACGGGCTCGGGGCGGACGCGCAGCGGGTCGTCTGCGGTGCGCTCGATCCCTTCGTCACCTATCTCGCTACCGGTGTTCTCCCGCCGATTATCTGGGAGCGCGAGCTCTTTTTCGTGGGCGATCGGCCGAGCGAACGGGCCACCGACATTATCGACGTGACCGGCCGGGCACGCTGTCTATTGCGCGGGCCGCATATAATGCTGCCACCGGGGTCCTGGTCGCTGTCGCTAAAGCTGCTCTTTTCACGCGCGGCAGCCGAGCACGATTATCTAGCGGAGGTGGTCGCCGACCGGCAGATATCGTCTTCCATCATCCGACCGCAAGCCGAGGGCCTCTTTGAGCTCAATCTCGCCTTTGCGCTCGAAGCCACGACGGATCATCCGATTACGATCCGGCTTTCGAACCAGCGCGCGGCCTTCGACGGCACCGTGACCCTCGTCGGGGCCACGTTGGCGACAGATGGAGCGGGTCTGGCCGGAGCAGAATCGGGTGTCGTCGCGGCCGCGGCGGGCCTTTCTGCATGAGCCTTTCGGCCGCGCTCCTGGGCCCGCAGCGTGCTGCGGAGCGGCTGATCCGCCGCGCCGACGGGGCCCGCGACGCGGGAGATCACGCCAAGGCGGTGGAGTTCTATTCCCGAGCGCTGGACCTCACCCCTGCGCGAACCGATATCCACGTCCAACTGGCCCAAATGCTGAAGGCGTCGGGGAGATATCAGGCGGCGGAAGCGGCGTACCGTCGAGCGCTGTCGCGATCACCCGACGACGGCGACATTCACCTCCAATTGGGGCATCTGCTGAAGCTGACCGGGCGCGAACAGGAGGCGATCGCCGCGTACCGGGAGGCGGCGCGATTGTTGACCGACAGCGATGCTCCGGCTGCCGAGCTCAGCGCACTCGGGGCCGAGGAGGCCGCACCGACACCGGCAAAGTACGGGGAGTGCGCCGAAGCCCGTATCCGCGACGGTGACCGCTTGCGGGATGCGCGAGACTATACCGCGGCGGCAGAAGCCTACAGGGCGGCGGTCGCTCTCGCGCCGACCCGCGCCGACATTCGCGTCCAGCACGGCAACATGCTCAAGGATGCGGGGCGGCTGGAGGAGGCCGAGGTCGCCTACCGATCGGCGCTGGCGCGGGCGCCGAACGACGCCGACATCCATCTTCAGCTCGGTCATGCCCTCAAGCCCCAAGGGCGGCGCGCTGTCGCGCTCGGGTGTTATCGCCGGGCGGCGGAGCTGGCGCCGTTTCTGATCGCACCACAGCGCGAGCTGTTCAGCGCGGGAGAGCGGGTCAGCCAGGAAGGCGCAGCTTCGGCTCGGCGGCATCGACGCCTTGATGGAGGTGAGCCAGCGCCTGGTCGAAATGCGCGCTGCCCTCGACCGCGTGCGATCAGCGCGCACAGCGGCCGGTTTCAAGCGACCCCTTTTCAACGGGGACCGGTATCTCTAAGTTCCGCTGGATTTGACCCGAGATTGGGAATTCTCGAAAATGCGACGTGCTTTGATCACCGGCGTCACCGGTCAGGACGGAGCCTATCTTTCCCAGTTCCTCTTGAGCAAAGGTTATGAGGTCCACGGGCTGGTGCGGCGAAGCGCCTCGGCAGACGTTATCGAACTCGCGGCTGATCTGGCTCGGCATTCAGGATGACGTGCGCGTGCACGACGGCGATCTTGTCGACCTCTCCAGTATAATAAGGATTCTGGAGGAAGCGGCACCGCAAGAGATTTATAATCTAGCGTCACAATCGTTCGTAAAATCTTCCTGGCAGCAGCCCTATCTGACGGGTGTCGTTACCGGATTGGGCGCGACGAACATGCTGGAGGCCGTGCGCATCGCGTGCCCAAATGCGCGCTTCTATCAGGCATCGAGTTCCGAGATGTTCGGTTTGGCGCAACAACCACACCAATGCGAGACCACTCCGTTCTACCCGCGCTCTCCATATGCCGCGGCCAAACTTTATGCTCACTGGATGACAATCAATTATCGCGAAAGTTATGGCATCTACACCTCAAGTGGTATCCTTTTCAATCACGAGTCACCGCTCCGCGGTATCGAGTTTGTGACTCGCAAGATCACCGACGGTGTTGCTCGGATCAAGTTAGGTCTGCAGAAAAAGCTCACCCTTGGTAATCTTGATGCTAGACGAGACTGGGGGCACGCCCGCGATTACGTGAAGGCGATGTGGCTTATGTTGCAACAGGACAAGGCGGAGGATTTTGTGATTGCCACGGGGCGGTCGCGGTCGGTCCGGGATTTCTGCAATCTCGCCTTTGGCTATGCCGGGCTCGATCCGACCGATCATATCGAGATCGATCCACGCTTTTTGCGGCCGGCCGAGGTTGAGGCGCTGCAGGGCGACGCGAGCAAGGCCAAGGCGAAGCTCGGCTGGGAGCCAACAACATCGCTCGACGAGCTGGTGCGCGAGATGGTCGACGCGGACATGCGGCGCGTAAAGGAACACGCTCGCCTCTAGAATAGGTTCGCGGCGGCGCTGTCGCTGTGCGGCGGTATGGTAGGGATAGGTACAGAAGAAAGGTAGTCGATTGCGTATCCTCATCACGGGATCCACAGGTTTCGTGGGCCGGCATCTCATTCCCGAACTCGCCCGCTCGTTGGGAAATGATGCGGTGATCGTGCCTACGGCGCGGCAAATGAACCGATGCCCAAGCCCTTGGGAAGGTGATGCCGCTCGACGTCACGGACGATGATGCAGTCGACCGGGCTGTGGGCGATTTGGCTCCAACCCACGTCATCCATCTTTCGGGGATTTCGTCGCCCCCCCAGGCGAGCGCTGACGTCAGGGCGGCATGGACGATCAATACCCTCGGTACGCTTAACGTCGCACACGCAATTTTGCGTCGCGCGCCGCAATGCTGGCTAATATTCGCCGGAACCGGGCTCGTTTACGGCGATACGGCTAAATCTGGTCGGCCACTCGACGAGAGGGCTCTCCTCGCCCCTAGTAGCGACTACTCGGTGACCAAAGCTGCTGCCGACCTCGCTCTTGGCGCGCTTACGGGGCGCGGTCTCAGGTCGATCCGCTTCAGGCTGTTTAACCACACTGGGCCGGGCCAAACGGAGGAGTTCGTTGTCCCCAGCTTCGCCGCGCAGATCGCTCGCATCGAGGTCGGTCTGCAGCCGCCCGTCATCCGGGTCGGAAATCTCGATGCGGCTCGCGACTTTCTCGACGTCCGCGATGTTGCCTCGGCCTACACCCTGGCTGTCCTTAAATCGGCGGAGCTCGACCCCGGCCTCGTGCTTAACATCGCCTCCGGCACGCCGCGCACAATTCGCTCGGTACTCGATGATCTGCTTATTCTCAGCCCCGCGCCGATAAAGGTCGAACTCGATCCGTCGCGGATGCGGCCAAGTGATACGCCCGTCTATGTGGGAAGCGCAAAAGTGGCACGACGGCTGCTCGGATGGGTTCCTCGGCATCCCTTCTCCGAGACCCTTGCCGAGGTGCTCGCTTATTGGCGCCGATGTTTGCCGCCATGCGGCGCCGGTTGAACGCCGGCAAGACCCCTGGCGCCCCATGGAAATGTGCGCTTGCGTTCTAATGGGCTATGGTTAACGATTGCCTAGTGGGCCAGCCCGCTGCCGCGCCCGAGCGGCAATGATACGCTTTCCGTATCGCGCCAAAGCGACATGCTGGCTTACTGACGAGAGCGACCACCGTAATGCGCCGGAGCTTTTGAGTATCGCCGTTATTGGCCGCGGGTCGCGGCATAGACAAAGGAGCAATGGAGGTGGCTAAAGAGATTGCGCATTGGTTTCAGCGGCCAGCCGGCCTCTTGGGGCGCATCAATCAACGCAGCATCGGCGACGCAGCACGGGATGAGCGGCGTTGGCAGGATGCCGAGCAAGCCTATCGACAGCATCTCGATGCCAGTCCCGACGACGCGCCGATCTGGGTGCAATACGGTCACGCTCTAAAGGAGCAGGGTAAGCTGGAAGAAGCCGAGCAGGCGTACCGCGAGGCCCTGGCGCTGGAGCCGGAAAACGCCGACACGTTCCTGCAGTTTGGTCATATTCAAAAAATTCGTGACCGCGTTGACGCCGCGGTGGAAGCCTACACGCGGTCGCTGGAGTTATCGCCGTCTAAGGTGGCATACGAAGAGTTGGTTAATCTGATCGGCAAGGCCCGCGCGTCTTCGCTGATGGAAGAAAACACTTTGGAAGAGGATTGCAACCTTCTTTATGTCGATATCGACGATCTTCTCGGCTATCTGCGTGCGCACAAAACGGTCTCGGGCATTCAGAGGGTGCAAGTCGGCTTCGTCCAATATCTGCTCGCGGGACAGGAGGTGGATAGCGGCAAAGTCGCGTTCGTGCGAAGTCGTAACGCCGACGGCGCCTTTTGGCGGCTGCAGCCGTCTACGATTGCCGCGATCGTTGATTATGTCACGGGCGATACGGTTAATCACGAACGCTTAATTCAGCTCTTGGACCAGGCCGAGGAGCAGGCAATCCATGTGCATCCTGTGGCGGGTCAATGCTGTTTCGTCGTGGGCGCGTTCTGGGGCTATAATGGAGACGCGACACGGTTCGCGCGGCTCAAGGCGGCGGGGGTCGTCACTGGCGTATACATCTACGACCTCATTCCCCTAACGCATCCCGAGTACTGCGACCACCATCTCACCAATGATTTTCGATTTGCACTTGGCGACGGCTTGGCGGCCTTTGAGTTCGTGCTGACGATCTCCGAGTTCACCGCCAAGGAGGTTATGCGCTTCCAAGAGCAGCATGACCTGCGGCGCGTGCCGATCGAAGCCGTGCCGCTGTCGCATGTGTTGCACGGCAGGAAGTCACACGGACCGGCGTTGTGGGACGGTGCCTTGGCACCGCTGCAACATCGGCCTTTCGTTCTCAGTGTATCGACCATCGAAGCGAGGAAGAATCACATTTATCTTCTGACCATTTGGAAACTCTTCATCGAAGAGGGGCTCGATCCGCCCGACCTAGTATTTGTCGGCCGGTACGGATGGCGCGTCGCCGATTTGATGGAGCAGTTGCGCGTATCCAACTTTATGGACCGCCGGGTTCACGTCTTGCACGATCTCTCAGATGGTCAACTAGAGCAACTATATGGCGAATGCCTCTTTACCGCATTTCCCAGCTTTGTGGAAGGCTGGGGCTTACCGGTAGGAGAAAGCTTGGCACATGGTCGACCTTGCGTCGCATCGAACACGTCATCGATTCCGGAGGTTGGGGGAGACCTCGTCGATTACGTTGACCCTTACAACCTGCGACAGGGGATCGAGATCTTCCGCCGTATGGCGTTCGACTCCGCCTATCGTGCACAGCGCAAAAAGGTCATCCGGGAAAAATTCGTGCCGCGCACATGGCAAGATGTCGGGTCCGAGCTCCTTGCTAAAATCGCTAGATTTCGGACGGTCGAGGTCGACACTAGGTTCGCCCCGCTTCTGCTGCCGGGCGAGATCTTCCGACCCGGTGAATTGCGGTTGGGGCAAGTAGCGCCGGCCAACTATCTCCGCCGCCCGTTGCGCCTGATCATCGCCGAGGGTTGGCAGGTTGCCGACGAATTCGTGGCATGGATGCGAGGCCGAAAAGCTATGTTGCGCTTCCAGACAGAGCTGGAGCCGGAAACCGAGATTGTCGCCTATCTACACCTCGCAGGTGCCGCAAACGCCGTAGATGAACGAGTCCAGGTCTATCTTGGTCAGCGCGAGCCGGAGCGTCCGGCGCCTAGTCCGTTCCCCGCCAATGCCAGCAGCCAGCGTGAGACGATCCCGATCCGGCGACATCACGCCTTCACGGCAAACGTCCGCGGCCGTGTCCAGAAAGATGGACTGGTAGAGATTTCCCTGCAGGTTCGACCATCGGCTCCCCAAGGCGGTGAGGACCGCGGGTTTTATGCCGGCTTGATCAGCCTTAGCTACGCCCCCCGAACAGATACCGCCCTCCGCGCCGATATCTTGGAAAATATAGCGTTTGAGCGCGATATGTATCTTTACCACCCGCGCCGACCCGACGCCGGATCCATCAAGAGCTAGTCGAGCGCACGATGAGTTGGTTCATGCGATGATAGTGTCTTCAAATACGCTGAATGATTTCATTGTTAGCAGTGATCGTCACGGCGGACCGAACAGTCCAGGGTGCAACGAGTTCTGGCGAGACTTCACCTATGTTCCCGATGTCGTGGTCGATCAGGAGCTCGACCCTTATGGGAATGAGTACGTTTCCGCTCAGCTGCGTCTTTACAGCGAGATCTCGGGTAGATCATTCAATCAGGTGGAAAATGAGCAGACCGAGTTTGACTTCGTAGCTCACGTCGCCGCAGTCAACCCCTATAACCACCCCGATCCGTCCGGCCTTGCCGTCCATTTGCAACGCCTGTCGCGAGCCTTTCGCTTTGCAAATCTTTCACGAGGTGACCATCTGCTCGATATGGGTTGCGGCTGGGGGCTTTCGTCAGAGCTTGCGGCCTATCTAGGGCTCCGAGTGAGTGCCGTCGACATCAACCCTTTTTTCGTTGATTTAGTCAACAAACGCGCCGAACGACTTGGCTACAATATTGTGGCATCTCGATCTTCTTTTAGTGAATTTTGTCCAAATAATAGCCTATATGATGCTGTATTGTTCTACGAGAGCTTGCACCACGCGATTTCGCCATGGGAGGTTCTACGGCACCTAACCCGTTATCTAAAACCAGGCGGCAGCGTAATGCTTGCGGGTGAGCCGGTCAATCAATACTGGTGGAAATACTGGGGTATGCGCCTTGACGCGTTATCAGTTTATTGCATTAGGAAGTTTGGTTGGTTCGAAAGCGGCTGGTCGCTGCCGTTTATTACAAATACGCTCAATCGCGCAGGGCTCAGGACCAAGATATATCACGACCCTGACCCAGAAATCGGATTGACTTTTATTGGTACCAAATTTGGTAAGATGGCGTTCAGGGTGAGCGACATTGTGCAAAAGTGTAGCATAGAAGGGTGGCAGCTCGAGGAAGATTTTGTGGTCCTTTCAGGATCCGGCTGGATGGACGTTATGTTCCCACCAGATACGGTAAGCGCTCGAATAAGGATAATAAATTTTCGGACTCGCGATTTGGGGTTGACCCTCAGCACTCGGGACGAGATGGTGTTTGAGGGCCGGTTGCCTGTCGGCGCTTCTAGACTTATCGTTAATCGTCGGTCCGAAATAATGCGTTTGTTTTTCCTTGCTGAAACCTGGGTGCCGGACGACGAAATCCACAACGGCGATACACGAACGATAAGCCTGCACATTGAGGGAATCGACCATTTGAACGGGAGGATGCCGAGCGATGGATGCGATCGATCTCCGTGAGGGCGTGATCTGGACGGCTCGTCTGCTTCTGGATCGTGAGCCGACCGAGTCAGACGTCGCACAGCTCGTCGCAGGATGTTCGATCGAGACCCTCCGCCGTGTCTTCACCGAAAGTGCCGAATACAAATCGTGGCTTGCGGCGGAGCGGGCAAACCGCATCCCACCCGCAACGGACATTGACCGTCGCGAAGGATTGAAATGGGCGTTCCGTTTACTTCTGGGCCGCGAACTCGATGATGCCACCGCTGACTTGATGAAGGATGGGGTCAGGACTGTCTGCGACATCAGAGATACGGTGATCTTCAGTAACGAATTTCGCCTGCGGGCGGATCCCGAGCTTGTTGATCTGATCTCCTATGCGGCCATCGACCGGTTCGCGCCATTTGCCACCGAGCCGGCTGCGCTCGGAAGCTTTCGTGACTTCATCGGGACGACGACCCGCTGCAGCTTTTTGCCGCCCCAATACATGGCATTCTCCGGCACGGTCCAGCATCCACCCATGGCGCCCTACGCTCCTGTGTTGCACGGAGCGCCTGAGTGGGTTGCTGCGCTTCGCTCGGTAATAGAAGTCAAAGATCGCCTCGTTGTCCTTGAATTGGGGGCCGGGTGGGCGCCCTGGCTGGTCATTGCGGCCAAGGCCGCGGAAAAGAAGGGTGTTCACAATCTAGAATTGGTCGGAGTCGAAGGTTCTCTTGATCACGTCGGCTTCATGAAACAGCATTTTCGTGACAATGGCCTGGAGCCCGATGCCCATCGTTTGATCCACGGCGTTGTCGGCACCGCGGACGGCATCGCCCGGTTCCCAAAGCTGGCGGACCCGCACATCAACTACGGCGCCGAGGCGCGCTTCGACGATGGGAACGCCGAGAGTGACACAGAAGAAGTTAGGTGTCTGTCGCTCGAAACGCTGCTGACCTCACTGCCGATTGTTGATCTGATCCACTGCGACATACAAGGCGCAGAAGGTGTCGTCTTGGCCGCCGCGCGAGACACTCTCGGATCTCGCGTCCGGCGCATCGTGATTGGGACCCATTCGCGCCGGATCGAGGATGACCTTATGGATCTCTTCGGCGACCTCGGCTGGTGGCTTGAGCATGAGAGCGCGTGCCGGCGGGTACAACAGAGCTCAGGCAAGCTGACCCTATACGAAGATGGGACGCAAGTTTGGCGCAATCCCGCCCTGTAAAGGTACGCCAATCTCTTGGCCGCTAAATGGCTTATCATACCGCTAACGCCAGCTCAGACTGCAAGTCGCTGGTCGCGCCGATCAGGACCCTCGAGCTCGTGGCCACCCTTGGCCTCGAAGGCCTTACTAGCTTGGTAGTTGAAGCTTTGTATTGAGCTAGATATGCGCATGGAAAACCATCCGATTCGGAAGCCAATGCCGGTTGACGACCTCCACCGAGGCAAACCCGACCTCCTTACACAAAGCGATCACGGCTGCTTCGTTCGGCCCAAAGAAATTTGATGGGTCATTGTTAAGAGTAGCTCCAGGGTAGAAAATCAACGCTGGACGATCAATTTCCAACGCATCGACGTGAGTTTCGATGATCGCCGTTCCGTTGCACACGGATCGCACTTTCGCAAGGTAGCCGAGCGGATCAGGCGCATGATAGAGCACGCCTAGAAAGAGCACATAATCGAAGCGTCCAATGTTAGCAGGGTCCAATTCCTCGACGCGAACCGTGACATCATGGACATTTGAAGAGAGCGCCTGGCGGGCTAGCTCAAAGCCCCCTTTGTTAAAAACAGTCTCTTTCTGCGTCCAACAATAAGAATCGGCGGCCACGACCGTTGCAGCTCCTCGCCGTTCACAGGCGAATGAAAAGAAGCCATCCCACGCGCCAATATCGATCACTGATTTTCCGGTCAAATCCGTTGGAATCCCCAGGGCGTTTAGTTTCAGTTCAGAGTCGTCTACGCCGGGAGTTACGATCCCATTTCCCAGGTCTATTCGGTGGAACCAGGGGCGAGCTTCAACTGACTTAATAATTTCTTGTCTCGTAAGCGTAGATGGCATTTTCGGGAAACCCCTCTCGTTTATGCCGTGCCTCCGTCGCACCCTCTGTCCCGTAAGGTTCGGCTCGTGCTGGGCGCCAGGATGAGGAGGCCTTTGCGAAACACGGTCGCTCACAATTAACCGCGCTGCGTTTTATTTAGCAAAAAGTTGCTTTAGGTCGACCGGGTATGCAACCAAGCCGTCTGGCGCCAAGCTCGCGCGCGACGTGGACGTGCCCGGTGAGTAGATGTGGTCAATAATGACGAGCCTGCCGTCCGGGCCGGTGGCAAAACGCGCGTAGTCCTGAGGGTTTGACGGTAGACGGTTGGATGCTGCCATATGGCGAGCAAAGATGTCTACGCCCAATGGCGCGTCTGCTTCCGTAATAATAAGTCTATAGCAGTCGGGCTCGTCGATGTTGGGGCTGACGCAACTTCCTCGCGTAGCTCCCGCCGTCGCAAAGATCCGGCCGTCTCTCTCCATTGCTGAAAACATATCGGCCCCGGACCACACCTCCTGATTGGCGCTGGGGTCAAAGGAGGGAGTGGACTGGTTAGCGCCGACAGGCCAAAAACGACGTAATGGCCCTCGTTCCTGCTTCAGTTCCGCGCCGCGCGTCGCCAAAGATACCCACTTGTTATCCTTCATATGTATCGCTGTCCAATAAAGATAAAGATTACCCTGATAGACCAGAAGCTTAGGATCAGAGGCACTGTATTGGTCACTTAGTTGATCCGGATGATTGCCTGCTATGACAACGCTGGTACGAACTGGATCAATTGTACTTTTGTCATCCTTTAGAGGCCCCATGCAAGTGGACGCACCGGGAATGCCGTCGCCAGCGCATTCGAACGCAATCCAATATTCCCCATTGAACCACACGACATAAGGATCGTAGGCTGTTGTAATTCGCGCCGCCCCCGCTTCAATCGATAGCGGCGGCGTAAGTATTGGATGCAGCAGAGTGAACGCATGCGCCTCCCAGTCAAGGCGATCTAAGACAATCTCCCATCGTGAGCTGCTACAGTCATTTATAGAGCTAGCTGCTATCGGCTGCCGACCTAAAAACAGATCGCGTTCGCCAGGGATTTGTGCAAAAGACGCGGTATTGCATCCGGTTCCCGATAACCGGACGTAGTTTAGCTTATCGAAAGAGCCCTCTTGTGCCAATACAGGAGTTGCAATGATTGTATTATAAAGAAAAATGAGCGCATAGAAAAATAAGTCCATCGACTTCTTGGTCCCGAGTAAGTAATCCGCCGCGGGAGTCATGTTCGCCGGCGAAGAACGCGCCGAGGCTCGCCCGCGACAGCCGCATCCTGAGCGGGCGGCGATTGCCGGCGCCAAAAAGGCGCGGATGCCGGCCGACCCGCGCCCTTGCTGGCGTGCCCCGCGGGCGAGGCATTGAAATACGAGATGCCAAGTCGCCGTGGAGGCATCGAAAAACGCGGTGCCATCAAGTGTGGCGCATTCCCAGGGGGTGCCCGGCGTCGGACCGACGAGCACCTGCGATCCCTCCAGGTCGCGCCCTGATCAGTGGAGGTATGCAGAACCAAGCGCGTATAATCGGTCTTGCAATAATCTGGCTTTTGGGCGTTTGCGTCTTCAGATTTTGACGAGATCGCCTCGCGCGAAAAGCTATACCAGACGCTACCGACGGGGACGATATACGCTTGAGAATTGTAAAGAACATTGCCGTGGGAAGGGTTGTCGTCCGATGGCGACCGCCACATCCGCATGAACTCGAATTTCGCCCGCCCATTCCAGAAGTCGTCCAATGACGACCCAGCGGCTGCCGGAGTTCCGTCCCCGGCTAGCAGCAGAAGGGCGCCGACGAGGTAGGCGATTGGCGTCCGCATGATCAGCAGAGAATGTATCATAAACACATGCATCCCACAGCATCGAAGCGAGTTGCGCTTGTTCCGCAGGTTTCGACCATAGGGAAGTCGGCGCCCTGAGTTTCCGACGAGACCGTCCAGCATGCCGGCGTTCTCTTTGGCTGGCGAGGCGGGACGATCCACGACGGGCTCTACGAGAGCCGTTGGGCGCCCGGTCCTGCAGGCCGGTGGCAGGTGACGCGCACGGTCGGGGCGGTAACCGGGGCGCTCCTGGCGACCCGACGCGAGCGGTTTTTGGCCCATGGCGGGTTCGACGAAACCGGGTTGCCGGTGAGTTACAGCGACTACGACTATGCGTTGAAGCTGCGATCCTCCGGGGCCAAGGTACTATGGACACCCGAAATTACGGCGTATCACCATGAGTCGAAGAGCCGCGGCCTCGATCATCTCGATCCGGAACGGCGCGCCCGCAACGCCGCTGAGCGCTCCGTGATGGAGGCGCGCTGGGGGGCGGCAATGGCGATTGATCCGAGCGTCAACCCCGTTTGGTATTTGGCGACGCTTCCCTTTCGCCTCCTGTCGGCGCCGTCCCAAGCCCGGCTTTGGGCTCATACTAGACGGTGCGCCGCCCGGAACCCATGGTCGCCGGAAACGGGGGGCGATCAATCTTCTCGCGATTGATGAAGCCGCCGATTGACATCCTACCCAAAATAAAACTCAAGCGGCTGCCGCTGGGATCCGCTGCCGATACGGCGACGAGCGATAGCTAACGAGCTTTCAACCGCAACGGAGGTTGTTATGCAAGTGACGGAGACCGATATTGTTGACATCAAGCTCTTCAAGCCTGTTCGTCACGTCGATCCCCGTGGGTTCTTTTCTGAGGTTTTCAAAGAAAGCGTATTGCAGCAAAACGGGATTGACGTCCGTTTTATACAAGACAACCATTCTTTGTCGGCAACCAAGGGGGTGGTTCGCGGACTCCACTTCCAGATCCCGCCGTTTGCCCAAGCCAAGTTGCTGCGCGTGACGGCGGGTTCGATCTTCGATGTCGCGGTCGATATCCGCTGGGGCTCGCCGAGCTTCGGCCGCCATGTTGCGGCGGTGCTGAGCGCTGCCGAGTGGAACCAGATCTTTATACCGGAGGGGTTCGCCCACGGCTATTGCACGCTCGAGCCCGATACGGAGGTGGTCTACAAGGTGAGCGCCTATTACTCGCCCGAGCACGATCGCGGCCTCCTATGGAGCGATCCCGCTCTCGGCATCGCCTGGCCGGTAACGGCTGACGAAGCGCTCGTGTCCGACAAGGATCGAAAACACCCGGAGCTTTCTGGGCTGCCGCGTTTTTTTCGGGTGTGACGGCCCGAGGCGTGGCGGGTAATCCCCGGGAATAGAAGCAATGAAAGGCATCATTCTCGCCGGCGGCTCCGGCACCCGGCTCTATCCGGTCACCTTGGCGGTCAGCAAGCAGCTTCTGCCGGTCTACGACAAGCCGATGATCTACTACCCGCTGTCGACCCTGATGCTGGCGGGCATTCGCGACATCCTCGTCATCACCACGCCGGCCGATCGTCCTCGGTTCGAGGGTCTGCTCATGGATGGGAGCCAGTGGGGCTTGTCGCTCGCCTACGCCGAACAGCCGCGGCCCGACGGGCTCGCTCAGGCTTTTCTGATCGGCCGGGATTTCATCGGCGACGACCATGTCGCGCTGGTGCTCGGCGACAACATCTTTTACGGCGAAGGCTTGTCGACGATCTTGCAGAAGGCGGCGCGCCCGCGCCCCGGTGCCACAGTCTTCGGGTACCAGGTCCGCAGCCCCGAAGCCTACGGCGTGGTCGAGTTCGACGCCTCCGGCAAGGCGGTCTCGATCGAGGAGAAGCCGCCGCAGGCGCGCTCGCATTGGGCGGTGACGGGGCTCTATTTTTACGATCGCGAGGTTGCCGATATCGCCGCCACGCTCAAACCCTCGGCGCGCGGCGAGCTCGAGATCACCGATCTCAACAATATTTATCTCGAGCGCGGGGTGCTGACGGTCGAGAGGCTCGGGCGCGGCTGCGCCTGGTTCGATACCGGCACCCATGAATCGCTGCTCGAGGCGGCCGAGTTCGTGCGCACCATCGAGATGCGCCAGGGCCTCAAAATCGCTTGCGTCGAAGAGGTCGCCTATCACATGGGGTATATCGACCGCGCGCGTCTCCTCGCCCTCGCCGAGAATTTGGGCAAAGGCGAGTATGCCCGATACCTCGAAAGGCTGCCGGGATATGAATAGCGATCATCGCGAATTTCACTCCGGCACGCCCTCGACGCGGAATATTTCTTCGAGCTGAGGGCTCATCGGCAGGTCGAGAGTCTCGCCGGTCGGCAGGCGCTGCTGAAACCATTTGTTGTAAAGGTCCACCAGCTCGCGACTCTGCGCGAGCCGGCTGAAGGTGCGGTCGACGACGGCGGCAAAGTCGGGGTCGTCCTTGCGGTACATCAGTCCATAGGGGTCATAGGAGAGATAGTCGCCGACGACATGATACTGGTCGCCGGACTTGGTCGTCGCCACCAGGCCGTAGAGCAGCACGTCGTCGGTGGCAAAGGCGTCCGCCTTGCCTTCCTTCAGCATCGCGAAAGATTCGGCGTGATCTGTACCGATCAACAGTTTGATGCCGAGATGCTGCTTCTCTGAGATCGCCCGCACCGCAGCCTCGTTGGTGGTGCCCGCAGTCACGACGACCGTTTTGCCGCGCAGATCGCGATAGGAGCTGATGGCCGAGGAGCGCGGCACCAAGATCTTGGTGCCGGCGACGAAGAAGATCGGCGAGAAGGCAACCTCCTTCTTGCGCTCAAAATTGGCCGTCGTCGAGCCGCATTCGAGATCGATCTCGCCGATGCGAACGGCGGGGATGCGCGTCGCCGCGGTTACCGGTTTGTATTTGACCCCGATCTCGACCCCTTCGAACTCCTTCGAGATGTCGTCGACCACCGCGTTGCACAGATCGATCGAATAGCCGATCGGGTCACCAGCCTTGTTCGCATAGGAGAACGGGATCGAGCTCTCGCGATACCCGAGGGTCACTGTTTTGCTGTCTTTGATCTTCTTGAGGGTCCCGGTCAGCTCCTGGGCATCTGCGCCGGCAATCATCAACAGCGGCGCGATCAGCGCCGCCGCGAGCAGCAGGAAGCGCGGCATCAGGCCGCCTGCGCCTCGGCTGGGATGCCGATCGTCTCCGCCGTCTCGCCCTCCCACCGGCCGATAACCGCCGTTGCCAGGCTGTTGCCGATCACGTTGGTCGCGGTGCGGCCCATATCGAGGAACTGGTCGATGCCGATGATCAACAGCAGCCCCGCTTCGGGCAGGTTGAAGGTCACCAAGGTCGCCGCGATCACGACCAGCGAGGCGCGCGGCACGCCGGCCATACCCTTGCTGGTCAGCATCAGCACCAGCAGCATCGTGACCTGCTGGGGGATCGACAACGGGATGTTGTAGGCCTGTGAGATGAAGATCGTTGCGAAGGTGCAGTACATCATCGAGCCGTCGAGGTTGAACGAGTAACCCATCGGCAAGACGAAACTGATGATCTTCTTGCTGACCGGCAGCTTTTCCAGCTGCGCCATCGTCACCGGGTAGGCAGCCTCGCTGCTCGCCGTGCTGAAGCCCAACAGGAACGGCTCGCGGATCAGCGAGATCAGCCGGAACACGTTGCTGCCGAGGAAGACGAGCCCCGCGCCGATCAACACCAGCCACAACACGCCGAGGCTAAAGTAAAACTCGACCAGATACTTGCCGTAGGTCACCAGTATCCCGACCCCCTGCGTCGTAACCGTCGCCGCCATTGCGGCGAAGACCGCGATCGGGGCCAGCGCCATGATGTAACCGGTGATCGTCAGGATGATGTGCGAGGTCTCGTCGATGATTTTTATGACGCCGGCGGCCCGCTCGCCGAGCGCCGCCGCAGCGACGCCGAAGAACAGGGCAAACACCACGATCTGCAGGATCTCGTTGTTGGCCATCGCCTCGACGGCGCTCCTCGGCACGAGGTGGGTGACGAAATCCTTCAGCGACAGCGATGCCGCGTTCAAATTGGTCGCGGCGCTGACATCGGGGAGCGGCAGGTTGAGATTATCGCCGGGCCGTAGGATGTTGACCATGAGGAGGCCGAGGAGCAGCGAGACCAGCGAGGCGCTGACGAACCACAACATCGCCTTGCCGCCGATCCTGCCGACCGCCTTGGTATCGCCCATATGGGCGACCCCGACCACCAGGGTTGTGAAGACGAGCGGCGCGATGATCATCTTGATCAGCCGCAGAAAGATATCCGTGAACAGCGAGATATAGCCGGCGATCGTCTTGGCCGTCTGCGGATCGGGCCACAACTTGTTGCAGGCATAGCCGACGGCGATGCCGAGCAGCATGCCGATAAAGATGATCATCGTCAGTCGTTGCGAACGCATGGCTCTTCCCCCTTCGGCGACCGCCCACAGGATGCGTCAATGCACCGCGTAAGAAAACCGTCACGTTCGACGCATACCCTTCGGGCGCGGCGCTAAAACCTCGGCTGCAGCCGGAAGAGCGGATGGTGGTCGGGCTGCGTGGTGACGATCCCGACCGGGACCACCGGTTCGTCACCCTCACGCTCGATCTCGAAGGCCTTGATCATCGTGGCGAGCACCAGGGTGGCTTCGGTCAGCGCGAATTGCGCGCCGATGCAGACGCGCGGGCCGACGCCGAACGGCAGATAGGCGAAGCGGTCGGGCGCCGGCGCATCGGGTAGAAATCGCGCCGGGTCGAAAACTTCCGGTTGCACCCACAGCCGGCGGTGCCGGTGCAGCACCCAGGGCGCTATGAAAACCATCGCGCCGGCGGCGCACCGCGATTCCGATGGCATTGTCGGCACCGCGCGCCTGCCGCACGATCGTGAATGCCGGGGGGTAGAGGCGCAGCGCCTCTTGCACGACCGCACGGCTATAGACGAGGCGCGGCAGGGCTTCGGCGGCGTTGTCCGGGCTGAGATCGAGCGCGGCAACTTCCGCCGCCAGCCTCTGCTGGACGGCCGGTGCGGTGGCGACCAGACAGAGCGACCAGAAGAGTGCCAGCCCCGTCGTCTCGTGACCGGCGGCGATCAGGGTCGCCACCTGATCGACGAGACCTTCGGCCGAGAACGGTGTCCCGTTCTCCGGGTCGCGGGCGGTCGACAACAGATCGAACAGGTCGCGCGGCGCCGCCCCCGACGTTTTTGACCGGCGCTCGGCGATAATCCGACTGATAAGATCGACCCAGCGCCGCCGAACCCGCCGCCGCGCGAGATCGCGCGGGCTAGGGATCGCCAGCGGCAGCAAGAAATCGAGCAGGCCGGGGCGGCCGAGACCCGCGAGATAGCCGGTGAGCAGATCGCGCATCTCCGGCCGGTAGCGCTCCATCGCCAGCGAAAACATCGACGTGCCGGCAATCTCCAAGGCGAGCGATTGCATTGTCGTCAGAAGGTCGATGTGCCGCTCGGCAGAAGCCGCCAGACGCGCGACGGTAGCTTCGGTGGCGCGAGCAACATGGCCCGCCAACAGCGGCATCGTGCGCGCCGCAAAGGCGGGGGCGACGATCCGGCGCTGATGCTTCCAGTCCTCGCCTTCGCTGAGCAGAAGACCGCTGCCGAGCAGCGGACGCAGCATCCGCATGGTGGCGGGGGTGCGGCGATAATTGCCGGGGTTCTCGACGAGGATGTGATGAATGCCCTGAGGCCGATTGAGAATGATCTGCTGACGGCCAAAAAAGCTGCGGAAGATCACGTCTTCCTCGAAGGCCTCCGGTGGAAAAGCCGAGAGGGCGTTCTCGCGCAGCGCCTTGGCGATGACGCGCCCTGATGGGGCGCCGGCCAGCGCCTGAGGGATCGAGGGGGCAAGCGTCTGCTCTTCAGTCACTTACGCGTCCTGGCAGTCCGGCGGCATCCGAACACACCTCATACCACGGGTTTGCGCGCGGAAGCGTCCCGCTGCGGCGCCCGCAGGAGCGGCAGCGCCAGCATCGACAGGGCGATCAATCCGCCGATCAAAAGCCAGGCGTCGTCGAAGGCGGCGACGAGCCCGGCCCGCTCGACCAGTGGCGCCACAAGGGCACGCGTCGCCGCGTCGACCTCGCCGATCGGGACGCCGGTGAAACGCTCGACCGGCAGCCCGACCAGGCGCGCCGTCGACGCATCGCCCGCCTGAAGCCGCGCGACGATGGCCTCGACATGGACGGGTGTACGCTGGTCGAGCACCGTGTCTATCAACGCCAGCCCGATCGCCCCGCCCAGATTGCGCATCAGGTTGAAGAGCCCGCTAGCGTTGGGTACGAGAAAAGGGTCGAACCCGCCAAGGGCCAGTGAAGTGGTCGGCAACAGACAGAGCATCACCGCAGCACCGCGCATGATCTGCTGCCAGAACAAACCCCAGAAGTCGGTCTCGAAAGTCATGAAGCCGTTGCCGATGAAGCCGACCGCGAGCAGCGCGTAACCCGCGGCGCTCAGCAGCCGGGTATCGGCGCGCCGTTCGAGTGCAGTGGCCATCGGCGCCATCACCAGTTGGGCCGCGCCCGTCACCATCATGATCTCGCCGATCGCCAAGGCGTCGTAATTTCTGATCAAACCCAAATACACGGGTAACAGGTAGGTCGCCCCGTAGAGCCCCATGCCGAGCACAAAGCTGAACCAGCACCCCGCGACAAAATTGCGGTCGCGGAACGCCGAAAGATCGATCAGCGGTGTCGGCCGGCGCAGCGAGCGTCGGATCACGCCGCCGCCGCAAGCCGCGCATAGAGCCGCGAGCACCAGCATTTGGGCGCTCGCCCAGCCGCGCTGGGGGGCTTCCTTGAGAAGCAGTTGCAAGCTGGCGAGAAAGACCGCGAGCAGCGCCAGCGCCAAGAGATCGGCAGAGCCGAAAGCGCGCCGGTCTGGGCGATCGACGTCGACGGCCCAGGCGACCAGGAGGGCGACGACGACCCCCGGCGGTACGTTGATCAGGAACAGCCAGTGCCAGGAGAAGCGGTCGGTGATGAAACCCCCGGCGGTGGGTCCGAGGGTCGGTGCCATCATTGCCAGGAGCCCCGCGACGAGGGTCGCCCGTGTGCGCGCCGGCCACCGGAACATCAGGAAGACCGCCGAGAAGACAAGCGGGATCAGAGCACCGCCGCAAAAACCCTGTATCACCCGCGCAACGACCAATGACCAGAAGCCGGTCGAGCCGGCGCAAGCGAGGCTGGCGCCGGTGAAACCGCAGACGCACGCGACGAAGGCGCCGCGCGTCGACATCACCCGGGTCAACCAGCCGGTCAGCGGGATTGCGACGATCTCGGCCATCAGATAGGCCGTCTGGACCCAGCTCAATTGGTCGAGCGCGATGCCGAGACCGCTCTGGATTTCGGGCAGCGAGCTCGCGACGATCTGGGTGTCGAGAATCGCCAGGAACATCCCGAAAGCCATCGCGACGAACCCGATCCAGGCCTTGACGCCGACTGCGCCGGCCGCCGTCGGGAGCGCCGTCACGCGCGGGCTCTCACTGGATCTCACAACCCTCGCCGCGGCGCGAGAAGGCGCTCCTCGATCCGGATGCGCCGGGCGATCAGCACCAGGTTGAGGGCCGAAAATATCGTCGCGACCGCGACCGCCCCGAAGGCGAGCGGCAGCACGGCGATCTCGGCAACCACCAGCAGGTAATTCGGGTGCCGGAGATAGCGGAAGGGGCCGGTTCGCACGAGGGGTGCGTCGGGCAGGGTGACGATCCGCGTCGTCCAAAAGCCGCGCAAGCTCAGAATTACCCAGAGCCGGGCCAGCTGGAGCAGCGCGAAGAAGCCGAGCAGCGGCCACACGGGCGGGGTAGCCGAAGGTACAAAGACGGCGAGGCTCGCCAGCCAGCCGGCATGCAACAGGACGAAGAACGGGTAGCTTTCGGGGTCCGCCTCGACGCCGCCCAGCCGGCGCAGCCGGACGGTATTACGGTGGGCCCAGGCGAGCTCGATGACGCGCTGCAGCAGGACGAGACCGAGCGTCCAGTGGAGAAGGGTCACCGGTTGTCGAGCACCAGAAACCCTGCCGTGAAGCCCGGTCCCAACGCACTCATCAGCGCGCGCTCCCAGTGTTCCCCGGTAGCCCGCGCCTGGGCGAGCGTGCGTTCGAGCACGAACATCACGGTGGTCGCCGACATGTTGCCGTAGTCGCGCAGCACCGCCCACGCCTCCGCCAGCGCGCCTTGCCCGAGGCCGAAGGCGTGCTCGAACGCTGCGACCACCTTGGCGCCCCCCGGATGGCAGACAAAGCGGTCGATGTCGCCGAGCGCCAGCCCGTGGCGGGCGAGGAACTCCGCCGCAACGTCACGCAGCTGGGTCTCGACCAGCTGGGGAATGTCGCGGGAGAAGACCGCGCTGAAGCCGTCATCGGCGACCTCCCAGCCCATCACCTCGAGACTGCCGGGCCAGGTATGCTCGCCTGCGGCGACAACGGCGGGGCCCGCGCCGTCGGTCGACAGCAGCGCACCCGCGGCGCCGTCGCCGAAGAGCGCGGTCGCGACGATGTTGCTCTTCGACCAATCGTCACGCCGGAAGGAGAGCGCGCAGAGTTCGACGGCGAGGAACAGCACCGTCTCGCCCGGGGCCAGGGCGGCCTGGCTCGCGGCACGCGCAAGCCCGATGACGCCGCCGGCGCAGCCGAGCCCGAAGATCGGCAGCCGGCGCACCGTCCGCGGCAGCCCCATCCGTTCGATCAGCAGTGCATCGAGGCTCGGCGTGGCAATCCCGGTGGTCGAGACCACGACGATCGAGCCGATCTCGCCCTTGTCGCGGCCGGCGCGGTCGAGCAGCTGCCGGGTCGTCGCTTCGAGCAGATCGAGCGCTGAAGCAAGATAGATGCGGTTGCGCTCCGCCCAGCCGTGCGGCCGGTCGTACCACTCTATCGGTACGCAGGAGTAGCGCGTGCGAATTCCGGTATTGGTGAAGACCGGCAGCAGGTGGTCGAGGCTCTGCGAGCGCCCGAACAACAGCTTGACGCGCTCGACCACGTCGTCCTGATCGAGCGGATAGGGCGGGACCGCGGTGGCGACGGCGAGAAGACGCGGGAAAGCATGCATCGAAGACCAAACCGGGCGGCCCAAGGAAATCCCGCAGCACTATGCCATAGAGACGGCGCCGCACGGCGCGTTATTCCCTGGGAACCCGAATGGCCGGCCAAGCTTTCGCGAGAGGAACGGCGTGCCCGCGCTAGCGTGCGCCTCGTTCGCACGCGTCGACGCGCCGATCGAGAAACCGGCGCTCCATCGGGTTGCGCGCCAGAGCCAGCGCGGCTCGGAAATGCTCGCGCGCGGTCTGGTGCCTTCCGCGGCGAAGCTCGAGCTCGCCGAGCGTCGCGGAGTAGAATGGATACTCGGCGAGGCGATGGCGGTCGCCAATTGAGCGAATCTCTTCGAGCCCCCGCTCAGGGCCCTCGTTCTGTGCGATCGCGATGGCGCGGTTCAGCGCGACAACCGGGGAAGGACGAAGCGTCATCAACGTGTCGTACAGTGACACGATGGTTTTCCAGTCCGTGTCCTCCGTCCGGACAGCGCACGAGTGAATCGACGCGATCGCCGCTTCGACGTGATATTCGCTGAGTTTGGAACCCGTCGCGGAAAGCTCCAAAAACTTTAGTCCTTCGGCGACAAGCCGTTGATCCCATTTGGATCGATCCTGATCCAAGAGCGAGATCAGGTTACCCAACGCATCGACGCGCGTTGGCAGGCGCGCCGCATTGAGACACATCAGCGCCGCGAGCGCATATATCACCGGCGTCCTTCCGTGCGGGTGCTCCAGCAGCATCGCGCTGAGCCGTATTGCCTCCCGGCACAGCTCGACACGTACTGCCGTCTCGGCGGAGGCGCCGTGGTAGCCCTCGTTGAACAGCAGGTACAGCGCGCGGTGGACCGCGGGAAGGCGAGCTGAGAAATCGGCGGGCGCCGCGACGTCAAACAGCCTCTTTGATCCCGCCAGCACCTTCTTCGCCCGCACAAGCCGTTTCTCGGTCGCAGCGTGAGTCGTGACGAACGCGCTCGCGATCTCATCCACGCTGAATCCGCACAGGATGTGGAGAACCAGCGCGACCTGCGCCGGCTCGGCCAACCGCGGATGACAGCAGGAGAACATCATGCGAAGCAGATCGTCCTTGATCGCGTCCGCCGCAAAGAGTTCCTCGACGACCGGAGCGAGTGTCCATTCGCTCTGCAGAAACCTGCCCAGCTCCGGCGCAAAGCTGCGTGCGATGCGCTGACGCCGTAGGACGTCGAGCGCGCCATTCTTGGCAGTGGCCATGAGCCAGGCCGAAGGGTTCTCCGGCACGCCCCTAATTCGCCACACCTCCAGCGCGCGGCAGAAGGCGTCTTGTACGACGTCTTCTGCTAGCGCGAGGTTGTGGATGCCAAAGATGCGCGTTAGTGCGGCGACCATGCGCCCCAACTCGTGCCGGAAGAGATGATCGCCGGGCTGCATCACATGTTCAGCTGCATAACCGGGCGCACTTCCACGGAGCCCCCGACCTCGAAGATCGGGCAGCCCTTGGATAGCTCGACGGCGTGTGCGAGGTCTTTAGCCTCGATCAGGCTAAAGCCGCCGACGAGGTCTTTGGCCTCGGCGTAGGGACCGTCGGTGACGATCTTCTGGTTGCCCTTGACCACCATGCCGGCGCTCTCCAGCGGATGTCCAAGTTCTTTGAGATGGCCGCTGGTGCCGAGCTCCTTGAACCAGGCGGCCCATTTCTGCAACTGCTTCTGCCGTTGCTCGGGAGATTGGGGTGTATCCCTCCCGCCGCGATACAGATAGGTAAATTCACTCACTGTGTTACCTCCTTGGTTCGGAATGTCGAACAGCCCTACGACGTTTGAAAGCCGGCGCCGCAGACATTTTTTTATGCTTCTCATGGTCCCGGTACGTGTGTGCCGCGACAAGAACGATAAATGGGCCGCAATGCACAAAGACAAGCGATCCGTTGAGTGATAGCGGCCAATCACATAGAAGAATTCGCAACGGTTGCCTGAGGACTGGACCATGGCTCTGGACGAAGATCTGGCCGGGCGCATGCGCGTCGCTCTTGCCGGGGCTGGCGTGGTACGGGAAGTCAAGATGTTCGGCGGGCTGTGCTTTATGCTGAACGGCAACATGGTCGCCGGAACATCGAAGCGTGGCCTCCTCGTCCGTGTCGGAAAAGATCAACAGCCCGATGCATTGGCGCGACCCGGCGCAAAACGCATGGAGATGACGGGCCGGCCGATGGAAGGCTACGTCTTTGTCGATCCGCCTCCTCCAGACGATCGCTCGTTGCAGGACTGGCTGGTGCTCGCCCTGGCCTTCGTGAAGACCCTCCCGCCCAAGGCCCCTAAATCAAAGTCCCGACGTACCAAGAAGGATAAAAGAACTCCCGAGTGAGCCCGAAGCACTTAGTGAATTGTCGTATAGGTTGCTGAAGTGAGGCTGCGGATTCCCACTCTAGACCACAGGTTGCTGTGGTCAAAGCCAAGCTTGATCCGCATTTGCTTATGGCTAAGAGAAAGCATTTATCTTTAAGATTGGCATTCGAGAAGATCAAGCCATGAATGTCTTGAAAGGGCGTGTATCGGAATCCGGGCGCCTCAGCATCCCTGCGGAGTTTCGCAAGCCGGTCGGTCTCGATCACGGTGGTGACGTCGTGATCGAGCTCGCCGGGCGAGAGATCCGTATCAGGATCATCGATGAAGTCGTTGCCCAGACGCAGGCCATCGCGCGTCATCTGACCGCGGGCAAGCCGGACGCGTCGGTAGATGCGTTTCTCGCCGCACGCCGGCGCGCGGCCGAGCGCGAATGACAGCTGCGGTTATCGACGCTTCTGCTCTATTGGCCCTCGTTCTCGGTGAGCCGGGAGGCGACGAGGTTCAGAGCGTACTTACCGATTGCGCGATGACGGCGGTCAATCTGGGCGAAGTTGTCAGGCATTTCGCTCGCATCGGCTCGCCCGAGGCCGACATCCGGCTGATGCTCGATCCGTTGCCGTTCGTTCGTGTCGCCTGGACGAGGAGCTTGCGTTCATCGCCGGGCTAATGTTGCCTGCGACAAGACGCGCCGGCCTGTCATTCGGCGATCGCGCGTGCCTGTGATCCGCACTGAGATCACCGGTTATCGGGCGCTTGTCCTCGGTCTGAGACCCGTGGGGCTTTACCCCGGAGCCAGCGTCGCGAGTTCGGATGGGCGGGCCGCCTTGGATCGGCAGGTGGCGGCTGGCCCACTGCGCGCGGAGCCCTCGGAGCGGCTCTGTAGACTGAGACAAACTCGATTTGGGACCCCGATCTCCTGCCGGTCTTGCGACGACCCCTGGCGGCGGGCATGCTTCGCATAACACAGAATTCGGAGAGCTTGTCATGAACGGCGCGGAAAGCCTGGTGCGCACCTTGGTCGGCGGCGGCGTTAATGTGTGCTTCGCCAATCCCGGCACCTCGGAGATGCATTTTGTCGCGGCACTCGACCGGGTCGAGGGCATGCGCTGCGTCTTGGGCCTCTTCGAAGGGGTGGTCACCGGGGCGGCCGACGGCTACGCGCGGATGACCGGGAACCCGGCGGCGACCCTGTTGCATCTCGGTCCCGGCATGGCCAACGGGCTCGCCAATATCCACAACGCCAACAAGGCATCGACGCCGATGGTCAACATCGTCGGTGACCATGCGACGTATCACCGGCGTTACGACGCGCCGCTGACCACTGACATCGAGACCGCGGCCAGGCCGTTCTCGCGTTGGGTCAAAACCTCGCCCGATGCGAAGTCGGTCGCCGCCGACGGGGCAGCCGCAATTGCCGCCGCCCGCACCCCGCCGGGACAGATCGCGACCCTGATCCTGCCGGCCGACACGGCGTGGAACGAAGGCTCCGGCCCGGCTGAGGTTCCGCCTGCGGTACAGCCAGCTCAGGTCGCGCCCGAGGCGGTCGCCGAGGCGGCGCGGGTGCTGCGTTCGGGCGAGCCGACCTTGCTGCTCGTCACCGGCCGCGCGTTGCGCCAGGAAGGGCTCGATCTCGCCGGCCGGATCGCCGCCAAGACCGGGGCGCGGCTGATGGCGCAGGGCTCCAACGCGCGCACCCAGCGTGGGCGGGGGCGGGTTTCGGTCGATCGCATCCCTTATGTCGTCGATCAGGCGGTCAAGGTCCTGGCCGGGCTCAAGCACATCATTCTCGTCGGCTCGAAGATGCCGGTGGCGTTCTTCGCCTATCCCGACAAGCCGAGCCTGCTGGCGCCGCCGGACGCCGTGGGCCACATCCTCGCCCGCCCCGAGGAGGACCTGATCGGGGCACTCGCGGCGTTAGCCGACGCGGTCGGCGCGCGCTCGACCCCAGCGCCGCTGGTCAACGGCTCGCCGCCCGTTCCGGCCACGGGTGCCATCACGCCCGAGGCGCTCGGCGCCTCGCTCGGCGCGCTGCTGCCGGAAAACGCGATCGTCGTCGACGAGGCGGTGACGACCGGCCGCGGCTTCTTCGCCCCGACCCGCCTGGCGCCGCCGCATGACTGGCTCTCGAACATGGGCGGCTCGATCGGCATGGGCATGCCGGTCGCCACCGGTGCGGCCGTCGCCTGCCCCGACCGCAAGGTCGTCTGCCTCGAGGGCGACGGCAGCGGCATGTACACCCTGCAGGCATTGTGGACCCAGGCGCGCGAGGGGCTCGACGTCACCACTCTTTTATTCTCGAACCGCAGCTACGCGATCCTCAAGGGCGAGCTCGCCAATGTCGGCGCCGGCAATCCCGGCCGCAAGGCGCTCGACATGCTCGATCTCGGCCATCCCGATCTCGACTGGGTCGGGTCTCGCGCGCTCGATGGGCGTCCCCGGCGCGCGGGTGACCACAATGGAGGCGTTCAACGACCGCTTTGCCGAGGGCATCGCCACCCCCGGCCCGTTCCTCGTCGAGGTCCTGCTCTAAAATATGAGGAGGCCGTAAATATCTCTGCCCCAGGAAATGCGACGAGGTCATCGGCGCGCTCCGCCCAGACAGGGCGGAGCTGAGGGCAACGCTCAGGTGCAGAGCGCGACCATCATATCAAACAGGGTGTTGGTGCCGTTGATGCCCCACAGCACGAATGCGACGATGCCGAGCACGAAGGCGATGATCCCGGTCGACCACAACAGCCGATAGGGCGTGTTGGTAGACGACGATTGGGCGGCGGGGCCTGTTCGTTCGGCGCGCGCGATGTGAACAAGCCGAGCAACAGGGCCGCTTCGGGTGTGCGTGCCGGTACTGCTCATGCCGGCGCCGCCGCCATCGCGAGCCGCGGCACCGGCCGCTCGCGGATCCACCAGTGAATCACGGCGGCGAAGACACCAAGGCCGACACAGATCCACCACATCAGATCGTAGTTGCCCTTGAGGTCGTAGAGCCGGCCGGCGCCCCAGCCGCCGAGGAAGCTCCCGAACTGATGGCTGAAGAACACGATGCCCCAGAGCATCGACATGTGCGTTGACCCGAACATGTAACCAACGAGCCCGCTGGTAAGCGGAACGGTGCCGAGCCAGAGGAACCCAAGCGAAGCCGAGAACAGCAGCACCGAGATCAACGACAGCGGCAAAGCGAGGAACATCACGAACGCGAGCGAGCGCAAAGCATAAAGCAGCGCCAGCATGTCTTTCTTCGGATATTGGCTACCGAGCCAGCCCCAGATCAACGAGCCGGCGAGGTTGAACAGGCCGACAAGGCCGATGGCCCAGCCTCCGACCTCGAGGGCCGAAACCGGCGTGCCGAAGACCGACATGCCGACTGCGTTGTCGGAAATGTACGAGGGAAGATGGAGCCCGATAAAGGTGACGTGGAAGCCGCACACAAAGAATCCGATGGTCAGAAGGCAGAAGCCTTGCGTGCGGAACGCTTCGCGCAACGCGTCCTTGCTGCCTTGGGTAGCCGCGCCGGGCTTTGCGCCCGCCGCGTGTTGTTCCCGCAATCCGAAGGCCAGCGGCACCATCACCATCGACATCACGCCGAGGATCAACATCGTCGTGTGCCAGTTGTCGAGCCGATACTGCAGCAGCGACGCGAACGGCACGATGGCGAATTGACCGAACGAACCGCCGGCGGTCGCGACACCAAGCGCGATCGAACGTTTTTCGGGCGGGGTATGTCGACTGATGGCGCCAAAGATCGGCCCGAAGCCCGCCGCCGCCATACCGATGCCGCACAACACATTCCCGAGCGTGAGCATGACGCCCTCACTCGCGAACGCGATCATGAACATCCCGATAACGTAAAGCGCGCTACCCGCGGCGACGGTGCGGGCGGTGCCAAAGCGATCCGCAACATTGCCGACGAACGGCGAGAACAGGCCCATCAGCAGCACCGCCAGCGCATTGGCGAACGACCACAGTTCACGCCCGACCTTGAGGTCGGTTGCGATCGGCTTCTGAAAGATGCCGAAGCTTTGGCGCGCGCCGACCCCGATGGTGAGGATCACGGCTCCGCAGATCACCGCGATCCAAAAGCTCGGCTGTTGCGGTTTGGCGCCTGCTTTGGATGGCGGGCATGGGATGTCCTGCTCGTTGCGGAATTTGACGGCGCCTCGGTTCGCTGGAAGCATTCGCCGATTTTAGGCGGATTTGCGCTCATATCAAATACCGGACGCCCGCGCTTGATGATCGATCGTTGCAGGACTGGCTCGCGCTCGCCGTCGCCTTCGTGAACACCCTCCCACCCAAGCTGTCGAAATCGAAGCCGCGGCGCACCAAAGCCAAATCAGAGAACTCCCGCGCCAGGGGTCCCTTCCTCCCTCCGCGGGCGGCGCGAGGGCTCGGTTCATTTTGCGATTGATATATCTTTTTATGTATGTCATTATAGCAATTCCCTATTTTGTCAACGGAGGCCGAGCCGCCCGGCATAGGCTGTTAGCCCGCTGTTCTTTTGTTCGCTGCGCCGCCGGAATCGAGGATTTCTGCGGCGCAGACGCGGGTCTTCGCTGATAATTTCCTGTAAAAACAGCGAAAACAGCGGGACCCTTTCGCGGCGGGGGGCGGTATGAGGGCTTTTGACGGGATGAAAGGCACGATCAGCCGGCTGTTTCCGGTCTGCACGGTGGTCATCGCTTGGCTGATGGCGTCCGCGGCGCAGGCGGCCTGCACCGGGGTCGTCGCCGAGCGGCCCGGGCCGTTCCACCTCGCGGGCGGCGTCCCGGAGGGTGCCGTCTCGATCACCTTTCTCGGCCATGCCAGCTTTCTGATCGAGAGCCCGGCGGGGGTGCGCATCGTCACCGATTACAACGACGTGATCCGGGCGCCGGTGACCCCCGACATCGTGACGATGAACAATGCTCATCCGATGCACTACAGCGAAGCCGTCGAGCCCGGGGTCAAATACGTGCTCAGGGGTTGGGACCCGGCGGGCGGGGTCGCCGATCATCGTCTCGAGTACCGCGATGTCCGCGTCCGCAACGTGCCGACCAACGTCCGGGAGTTGGGCGGAACCCGCTACAACGGCAATTCGATCTTCGTCTTCGAGGTGGCCGATTTGTGCATCGCGCATCTCGGCCATCTGCACCACACCTTGACCCCGGCACACCTTGCGGAACTCGGCGCGATCGATGTCGTCATGGCGCCGGTCGACGGCGTCTATACGTTGAACCAGGAGGAGATGATCGAAGTCCTGCAGCAGATAGGGCCGAAGATCGTCATCCCGATGCACATGTTTTCGCAGGAGACCCTGGAGAGATTTTTGACGAGGGCCGGGACCCTCTACGCGGTCCATCGGGAAACCGGCTCGACCGTCGTTCTCTCGCGGGCAGACCTGCCCGCGACCCCGGAAATCCGCGTGCTGGCCGGCTGGTAGGGTCGTCAAGCGCCGGAGGGCTATTCTACCTGAAGGAGAGATTTCGCGCTAGATTCGCGCTAGATTGCCGTCACGGCCGATCGCCATCTCTACTTTTCGGCGATCAGGCCGTGCAGCCAGTCCTCGATCAGCCGGCGGGCGATCGAATCGAGCCGCGGCATCCGGAACAACTCGTCGTCGACATGGGAAAGGAGCCAGCCGCGCTCGAACCAGCGGGCATCCTCGAGTTCGCCATAGTCGATCGTGATCTCGGTGGTCAGCGCCGCGGCGTGGAAACCGAGCATGATGTTGGCCGGGAAGGGCCAGGGCTGCGAGGAATGATAATGGACGGCATCGACCTCGATCCCGGTCTCCTCGCGGACCTCGCGGGCGACCGCCATTTCGAGGCTCTCGCCCGGCTCGACAAACCCGGCGAGCGTCGAATACATGCCGGGAGGAAAGTGCTTCGAGCGCCCCATCAGCGCGCGCTCGCCGTCGCTGACCAGCATGATGACCGCGGGGTCGGTGCGCGGGAAATGCATCGTGTCGCAGGCGGGGTCGGTGCAGCGGCGCATGTGGCCGGCCTCCTCGCTGCGGGTCGGGTTGCCGCAGAGGCCGCAGAAGCGATGGCGCGCGTGCCAGAACAGCATCGCCCGGGCGAGCGCCAACAGCGCCCCTTCGCGCCGCTCGATCCGTCCGCCCAGCTGGCGCAGATCGGTAAACCGCACCGGAGCTCCGTCGATCCCGCTCGCCGCCATAGCGGGGGAACGCAGCATCTCGAGGGGAGCTTCGAGCGGCGACAGGTCGAGCGCGAAGTGCGCGCGCTCCTCGATCAGGCCGAGAAACACGACCTCGCCGCGGGCGAGCCGCTCCTCGGCGGGAGCGAGGAGCGGAGCAACCGCGGCCGATGCGAGCACCACGGCGCGGGGCTCGCCGCCGTCGAGCTCGATGACGAGGTTCTGATTGCGCCACACCGGTACGAAGAGGCTCCCCGGATCGGCGATGCGTTCGAGGATCCAAAGGGTGTCGCGGCGGCGCAGGCCGGCACGCTCGAAGCCGGGATGGGCATAGAAATTGGGCGGTCGCATAGGGCGAGAGTGGCATAGGGAGCGCGCTCGCTGCAACCGGCGACAGAGCGGGAATGACCGGGTATAGTGACCACGGGAGCCCGGCGGCGGACAGGCCCCTCGCCAACCCGGTCAGGTCCGGAAGGAAGCAGCCGTAACGAGTTCCGGCCTGGGTCGTCCGTCCGGTCTCCCGCCTCGACATGGTCCGCTCATGAACAATTCGGCGACCGGCTATCGCGTCCTCGCCCGCAAATATCGGCCTTCGACCTTCGCCGAGCTGATCGGGCAGGAGGCGATGGTGCGCACCTTGTCGAATGCGTTCGCTACCGGCCGGGTGGCACACGCCTTCATCCTGACCGGTGTGCGCGGCGTCGGCAAGACGACGACCGCCCGGATCCTGGCGCGCGGGCTCAATTGCGTCGGCCCGGACGGCTCGGGCGGGGCGACCATCGCACCTTGCGGCGTGTGCGCGAATTGCCGCCAGATCGCCGAGGACCGCTACAGCGACGTGGTCGAGATGGATGCGGCCTCGCGCACCGGGGTCGACGACATCCGCGAGCTGACCGAAGGATTGCTCTACCGCAAGCCGGATCTCGGCCGGTACCGGGTCTACATCATCGACGAAGTCCACATGCTCTCCCGCAGCGCCTTCAACGCATTGTTGAAGACCCTCGAGGAGCCGCCGCCCCACGCCAAGTTCGTATTCGCCACGACCGAGATCCAGAAGGTCCCGCTGACGGTCCTGTCGCGGTGCCAACGGTTCTCGCTGCGGCGCGTCCCGGTCGAGCTGCTCGCCGAGCACTATCGCCGGATCGCCGAAGCCGAAGCGGTCGAGGCCGAACCCGCAGCGCTGGCGCTGATCGCCCGCGCCGCCGACGGATCGGTGCGCGACGGGCTGTCGCTGCTCGACCAGGCGATCGCACTGACCGACGGCAGGGTCACGGAAGAGGCGGTGCGCGACATGCTCGGCGTAGCCGATCGCGGCCTCGTTTTCGACCTCTTGGAGAGCGTGCTGCGCGGCGACGCCGCCGATGCACTCAACCGGTTGGACCGGCTCTACAAGGACGGCGCCGATCCGCTGACGTTGCTGCAGGATCTGCTGGACCTCGGCCATTTCCTCACCCGGTTGAAGCTGGCACCCGAGGCCGGCATCGGCGATCCGACCGCCGAAGGCGATCGCGAGCGCGGCCGCCCGCTGGCCGCGAAGCTGACATTGCCGGCGCTCGCCCGGGTATGGCAGATGCTGCTGAAAGGGCTTGAGGAGGTTCAGACCGCACCTTCGCCGATCCAGGCGGCGGAGATGGTGCTCGTGCGACTCGCCTATGTCGCCGACCTGCCTTTCCCGGCAGATCTCGCCAGATCGCTCGTCGCCCCTTCGGTCCCCGGCGGTGACTCGCTTCCAGAAGCGCCGACTGTGACCCGCAGAAAAGGCCGGGAAGCTCCACCGCCAGAGACCCGCGTAGCGGTCGCAAGGGCCTCGAGCACCCTGAGCCCGTTGGTCGCCGATCCTCAGGTCGAACCCGACGAGAGCGCCGGCCTCCCGCCGCCAAAGGCGGCCGATCACCACCCGATGCCTCAGAGCTTTGCCGAGGTCGTCGCACTGTTCGACAAACGGCGTGAAGCGGTGATCGGCGCGCATTTGAGAGAGCATGTACATCTGATCGCATTCGAGCCCGGCCGGATAGAATTTCGTCCCGCTGACGGCGCGCCCAGCAATCTTGCCAACCGGATCAGCCAGCTACTCGGCGAATGGACAGGCGAGCGCTGGCTCGTCGCCTGCTCGGAAGGGGCCCCGGGAGAGCCCACCTTGCGCGAGCGGGAGGACCGCCGCGAGCGCGATCTCCGGAACGAGGTGGCGGCACACCCGTTGGTTCAGGCGGTGCTCGAGACCTTTCCGGGAGCGACCATCGCCGCGATCCGCGAGCGCCTCGCGCCGGCGGAGCCCGAAGCGGACGAGCTTCCCCCGGGGTCCGACTCGGGGGACGAGACGAACATGGAAGAGGATGGGATATGAAGAATATCGGCCAGCTGATGAAGCAGGCGCAGGCGATGCAGGAGAAGATGGCCGAGATGCAAGCCCAGCTCGAGGCCGTCGAGATGACCGGCGTCGCCGGCGGCGGCACCGTTCAGCTGACGCTGAACGGCAAAGGCGATCTCAAGAAAGTCAAGATCGACAAGACGCTGATCGACCCCGAAGAGGTCGAGGTGTTGGAGGACCTGATCGTCGCGGCGTTCAACGACGCCCGGCGGAAAGTGTCCGCTTACGCCGAGCAGGAGATGCAAAAGCTCACCGGCGGTCTTCAGCTGCCGGGCGGTTTCAAGCTGCCGTTCTGATCAGCGCCACGCCGCCGTGCCGCCCTCCGCGCACCGACCCGATGTCCGAACTCGATACGCTGATCCAGCTCCTTGCCAAGCTGCCGGGCCTCGGCCCCCGCTCGGCGCGGCGCGCGGCATTGCATCTGATCAAACGCCGGGAGAGCCTGCTCGAGCCGCTCGCCGCGGCACTTGCGAAGGCGGCAGAGGCGGTGCGGCCCTGTCCGATCTGCGGCAACCTCGATACGATCCAGCCCTGTGCGATCTGTCGCGACCCGGAACGGGACGAGACGGCGATCTGCGTCGTCGAAGATCTCGCCGACTTGTGGGCGCTGGAACGCACTGGAGCCTTCCGCGGCCGCTATCACGTGCTCGGCGGAACCTTGTCCGCACTCGACGGCGTCGGCCCCGAGGACCTTAACATCGAGCGCCTCGTCGGCCGGCTGAAGCCCGGCCAGGAGTTGATCCTCGCGCTCAATGCGACCGTCGAGGGCCAAACCACCGCTCATTACCTGGCCGACCGCATCGCCGGTCGTGGGGTCATGGTTTCGCGGCTCGCCCAAGGCGTTCCGATCGGCGGCGAGCTCGACTACCTCGACGACGGAACCCTGACGGCGGCACTCAAAGCGCGGCGATTGCTGTAGCGACCATCAGCGCAGCTGTCTTGACGCTGCGTTGACGCAACCCCTGCGAGGATTACGCGGGCGGTTTACAGATCGTCGCGAAATCTTCGATCCGCCGACATAAAGCGGTCACGCTTTGGAGGGATGCTGCCTACAATTCGGAAGGTAAGGAGGGGATCATGGACGGGCGCGCTGAATGCTGCCGCTATGAGCCGAGCCTCGACGATCTGCTTGCAGACGAGGTGATGGAGCCCGTGCTGCGCAGCGCGGGTCTCGTGCCGCAGGAGCTTCGCGAGATGATGATCGAAACCGCCCGCCGCATCGAAGATCGAGGGCGGCGGAGCGATGCGGGAGATGACGCGGCAGGCGAATAATCAGCTTACCAGCGCCGGGAACTCTAGCCGGACCCGCAAGCCCGGTCGGTTATCGGCGAGTTCAACGGTGCCCCGATGTCGCCGAACGACGGCCCGGACGAGGCTCAATCCAAGGCCGTTTCCCGGCGTGCTGCGGCTCGGCTCAAGACGGACAAACCGGTCGAACACGGCCTCCCGATCCGCTTCGGGAATGCCTTGGCCCCGGTCGGTCACCTCGACAGCGGCGCGGCCTTCGCCGCGCAGCACCCGGATCTGAATTTCGCCTGCGCCGGCATATTTGAGGGCATTATCGAGCAGATTGGCGATCGCCTGAGACAACAAGTGGCGAGAACCGCGAATTCTGACGCCGGGCTCTGTGGCGAGCGACAAGACGAACCCCTTTTCCTCGGCGACCGGCTCGTACAGTTCGGCTGCCGAGCGGGCTATCTCAGAAAGGTCCAGCGGTTCGGTGTGGTCGCGGCGCGCTCCCGACTCCAACTCGGCGATGCTGAGGAGGGCATTAAATGTGGCAAGCAGGCGATCGGCTTCGTCGATCGCCGCGCGGATTGCTTCCGTCTGAAGGGAAGCGTCGGCGGGACCGATTAGCGCCAGTTCGAGCCGGGCGCGCAGACGCGCGAGCGGCGTCTTCAAATCATGAGCGACGTCGTCGGTGACCTCACGCATTGCGTTCATCAGACGCTCGATCTGATCGAGCATGCGGTTGAGATTGGCGGCCAACTGGTCGAACTCGTCGCTGGTGCCGTTGAGTGGAACGCGATCGGAAAGATTTCCGGCCATGACGCGCTCGCTGGTTCGGTTCACCTGTTCGACGCGTCGCAACAGATTGCGGCTCATCGCAGTACCGCCCAGGAGACCAACTCCGAGAGCGACCAAGCCGGCCCACAACAGCGTGGTCTTAACCCGGTTGCGGAAGGCGGTCGCATCGCTGACGTCGCGGCCGACCAGCAAACGGTAGCGGCCTGGGATGGTGAACGATACGCCCTGCGCGGGATGGGTCTCGATCCGGTCCTTAACCCGCGCCTCGGTCGTGAAGGACAACCGGCCAGCACGGGCGGATACCCCCGCCGGCCACGCCGCGATGTTGCCGGCGAGCGGCCTGCCGTCGGGATCGGTCACCAGATAGAGCATGCCGTCGCCCCGGTCGCCGGCACTGCGCGCCGCGACGATCTGAACGAGGCCGCTCAGGCCTCGCTGGGAATACTGCTCGGCCAGGCCGGTAATTTCGGCGTCGAGAGTCGCCTCGGTCTGGCGGTCGATAAAATCGGCACTCGTCCAGTACACGAACAACAGGACGCCCAAAACCGAGACGGCGAACACCAGGAAATACAGGGCGGCTAGGCGGAAGGCATGCGTACGGACCAGCCGCTGCGTATTCCCGAAAACTCGGCCTGGCACGCTCCACGATCCCGGGTGGGAGAAAAGCTTTTCAGCGACCATCAGGGATATCGCGCGGAGACTGCTCGGGAGCGCGCAGACAATAGCCTGCGCCACGCACCGTGTGCAGCAAGGGATTGTCGAAACTTTTGTCGATCTTCTGCCTCAACCGGCTGACATGAACGTCGATGACATTGGTCTGCGGGTCGAAGTGATAATCCCAGACGTGTTCGAGCAGCATCGTGCGGGTGACGACATGGCCGGCATTGCGCATCAGATACTCGAGGAGCCGGAACTCGCGCGGCAACACCTCGATCGATTTGTCGCGACGCTTGACCGTCCGCGTCAGCAGATCGAGCTCGAGATCCGCCACCCGCAACTTTGTGGTCGTCTGCGTCGCAGCGCCTCGCCGCAGCAGCACCTCCAGGCGCGCAAGCAACTCGCTGAAGGCAAAGGGCTTGACCAGATAGTCATCACCGCCGGCGCGCAAACCTTTGACCCGATCGTTGACGCTGCCGAGCGCACTGAGGATCAGGGCCGGCGCGGAGATTCCAGCCGAGCGCAACGCTCCGAGCATCGCGAGGCCGTCCATGCTCGGTAGCATGCGATCAAGAACGATCGCGTCGTAACTGCCCGAGGTCGCGAGGTACAACCCTTCGCGCCCATCGCCAGCCCGGTCAACTGTGTACCCACTCTCGCTCAGCCCCTTGACCAGATAGAGGGCAGTTTCGCGATCATCTTCGACGACAAGGATCTTCATCGCATCGGTGGCAGGCGCCGGCTTCAAGGATGATGACGAAGTGGTGTCCAAGAGCGCGTCGAGCAAGCTGAGCACTCAAAACCAACACCCTTACCCCCGCCGGAAGCGAGGGGCAGGCTCCCGTCTAAGATTTTGGGCTTGACCGGGTTGGATCGGGTAACGATTTATAACGTACCAAATCAGTCCGAATTTGGCCTCAACCAAAATCGGGCACCGAGGAAGTGATGATCATCCTCAGCAAGCTCGCCGATTACGGCGTCATCGTCGCTACGCATCTCGGGGCGTTTCCCGACCGCCGACTAACCGCCAGCGCGGTCGCCGCCGCAACGCGGCTGCCCCAGGCGACTGTCGCCAAGTTGTTGAAGGTCTTGGCGCATGCGGGGCTGGTGACGGCCACCCGAGGCGCCGCCGGCGGGTACCGTCTGGCCCGCGAGCCGACGGCGATTTCGGTCGCCGAGGTCGTTGCCGCGATCGATGGCGACATCGGCCTGACCCAGTGCTCGATCCACGTCGATGAATGCACGCGCACGACCTATTGCCCGACCCGGCCGCACTGGACGGCGATCAACCGTGCGGTGGGGCAGGCGCTGGCGGCGGTTTCGCTCGACGCGATGATCACCCCGGCCGCTTTTTTGCCGCGGATGCCCGCGCGCACCCCTTTGTCCGAACCTGACGAGCCAAGATATTCGGCATGACCACCTCGATCGACACCCTCCACACCGTCAGCTCGCTCTCGCAAGAGGGCTACAAATACGGGTTTGTAACCGATATCGAGGCTGACGAGGCCCCACCCGGCCTCAACGAGGACACGGTCCGCTTCATCTCGGCCAAGAAAGAAGAGCCGGAATGGCTGCTCGAATGGCGGCTCGCCGCCTTCCGCGCTTGGCGGCGGATGACGCAGCCGAACTGGGCAAAGCTCCATCTCACGCCGATCGACTATCAGGCCGCGACCTACTATTCCGCGCCCAAGCAAAACGCTGGTCCGAAGTCGCTCGACGAGGTCGATCCCGAGCTGCTGCGCACCTATGAAAAGCTCGGCATCCCGCTGCGCGAGCGCGAGGCGCTCGCCGGGGTGGCCGTTGATGCGGTGTTCGACAGCATCTCGGTGGCGACGACCTTCAAGGAGGAGCTCGCGAAGCTCGGCATCATCTTCTGCTCGATGGGTGAGGCGGTGCGCGAGCACCCCGACCTCGTCCGGCGCTATCTCGGTACCGTGGTACCGCAAAATGACAATTTCTTCGCAGCGCTGAACTCGGCGGTATTCAGCGACGGCTCGTTCGCCTACGTCCCGCGTGGCGTGCGCTGTCCGATGGAGCTCAGCACCTATTTTCGGATCAACGCCGCCAAGAGCGGACAGTTCGAGCGCACTTTACTGATCGCCGATGCCGGCAGCTCTGTCAGCTACCTCGAAGGCTGCACCGCGCCGCAGCGCGACGAGAACCAGCTGCACGCCGCAGTCGTCGAGCTGATCGCGCACGAGGACGCGCAGATCAAATACTCGACGGTGCAGAACTGGTACCCGGGCGACGCCGAGGGCAAGGGCGGCATCTACAACTTTGTTACCAAGCGCGGCGCCTGCCGGGGCGCGCGGGCCAAGATCTCGTGGACCCAGGTCGAGACCGGCTCGGCGATCACCTGGAAATATCCAAGCTGCGTGCTCGAAGGCGACCATTCGGTCGGCGAGTTCTACTCGGTTGCGATAACCAACAACCGCCAGCAGGCCGATACCGGAACGAAAATGATCCATATCGGCAAGGACACGCGGTCGACGATCGTCGCAAAGGGGATTTCCGCCGGACGCGGCCAGAATACCTATCGCGGTCTGGTGCGGGTGCAGCCGAGGGCGCAGGGAGCGCGCAACCACACGCAATGCAACTCGTTGCTGATCGGCGAGCGCTGCGGTGCGCACACGGTACCCTATATCGAGGTGCGCAACCCGTCGGCCCGGGTCGAGCACGAGGCGACGACGTCGAAGATCAGCGAGGACCAGCTCTTCTACTGCCGTCAGCGCGGGTTGAGCGCCGAGGACGCGGTCTCGCTGATCGTCAATGGCTTCTGCAAGGAAGTGCTCAAGGAATTACCGATGGAGTTCGCGGTCGAGGCGCAAAAGCTACTCGCCGTGAGCCTCGAAGGCAGCGTCGGCTGATGGCGGCGTCAATGACCGCAGCGGTGCCAATGCTCGAGATAAGCAATCTGCATGCGCGGATCGCCGATGGCCGCGAGATCTTGCGCGGCATCGATCTTTCTGTGAATGGCGGTGAGGTGCACGCGATCATGGGGCCGAACGGCTCCGGCAAGAGCACGCTCGCCGCCGTGCTTGGCGGCCGCGACGGCTATGAGGTCAGCGAGGGTACGGTCACCTATCTCGGCCGCGATCTCCTGGCGATGCCGGCCGAGGAGCGGGCGCGCGAAGGGCTGTTTCTCGCCTTCCAGTACCCGGTCGAGATCCCCGGCGTGAACAACATGTATTTCCTGCGCACCGCGATCAACGCGCAGCGCCGCCATCGCGGCGAGCCCGAGCTCGACGCCGGCCAGTTTCTCAGGGCGGTGCGGGCTCAGCTTAGGCTCTTGGACGTCGGCGAGGACCTTTTGCAGCGCGCGGTCAATGTCGGTTTTTCCGGCGGCGAGAAGAAGCGCAACGAGATCTTTCAAATGGCGATGCTGGAGCCGCGCCTCGCGATCCTCGACGAGACCGACAGCGGTCTCGACATCGACGCGCTGAAGGCCGTGGCGCGCGGCGTCAACCAGCAACGCGCGCTCGACCGCGCGATCGTCTTGATCACCCACTACCAGCGCCTGCTCAGCTATATTGAGCCCGATCGCGTGCACGTGCTGCAAGGGGGCCGCATCGTCGAGTCCGGGGACAAGGATCTCGCGGTCGAGCTCGAGCGGCGTGGCTACGGTCTCGTCGGGGACGCCGCGTGACCGCTGCGGAACAACGCCGATGAGCGACGTCATCAATTTCCCCGTCAAGCCTGAGGCGCGGCCTTATCTTGACGCATTCGCCGGCGGTAGGCGTGGCGAGCCCGAATGGCTCCGCACCCGGCGCCGGCGTGATCTGACCCGCTTTGCCGAACAAGGGTTCCCGAGTCGTCGCAGCGAAGCCTGGCGTTACATTGATCTGCGGGCGCTGGAGGAGCAGCCGAAGTTGCCGAATGCTCGCCCCGCCGTCGCGGCCGACGGAACGATCCAGGTCGAGCTCGGCCAGGTCGAGTTGGGAGGCGGGACGCATGTTGTACTGGTCAATGGCCGTCTAGATCCCGAGCTCTCCCATCTCGACAGGTCCGCAGCCGCAATGCCGGGCGTGTGGCTCGGCTCGATGGCTCGAGCGATCGAGGAGAAGCCAGAGTTTGCAAGCGGCGAGATCGAAAGCAGGTCACCGTTTGCAGCGCTGAACGGAGCCTTCTTTTCCGATGGATTTGTCCTTGCGGTCGATGCCGGCGTTGAGGTCAATCAGCCGATCGAGATTGTTCATCTCGGGTCCGGTGACGCCTCGCTCCATACCCGCAGCTTGATCTCGCTGGGGCGTGGCAGTCGCGCCTCGATCATCGAGACTTATGCCGGTGTTGGTGGGTATTGGCGCAACGACCTGGTGGCGCTGCGGCTCGGCGAGACGGCCGAGCTCGAACGCGTGGTGGTGATCGAGGAAGCCGCTGCAGCGCTGCATTTTGATGAAATGGTCGTGCAGCTCGACGCGCACTGCCGATTGGCGAACTTCGTGCTGCTTCTTGGCGGCCGCACCGTGCGGCACGAGGTGAGCGTCTGCATGACGGGCGCGGGAGCGCGCTGCCGGCTCGACGGGGCTTTCGTGGTCGGCGGCCGTCAGGAGGCGAACATCATCACTGCGGTCGACCACGCGTCGCCGGGCGGCGAAACCCGCGAGGTGTTCAAAGGGGTCGCCGCCGGGCGGGCACACGGCGCCTTTCAGGGCCGCATCACAGTTCGGCCGGGCGCGCAAAAGGTCGACGCCCATCAGCTCAGCCGCAACCTCGTGCTGAGCCCGCGCGCGGCGATCGATACCAAGCCCGAGCTGGAGATCTACGCCGACGATGTGAAGTGCAGCCATGGTGCGGCGGTCGGCGATCTCGACGAAGCCGCACTCTTCTACCTGAGCTACCCGCGGCATCGGGCGCGAGGAGGCGCGGCGGATGCTGATCGAGGCCTTTGTCCGCGAGGCGGTCGAGCTGGTCGGTTCGCCGCTGCTGCGCGAGCACTTGTTGTCGCGGCTTGCTCGCCGCTTGGCGATGTTGGAGGAATGAGGATGACGACGGCGAGCTTGCGGAGGGTCGATCCGGTAGTCCCCGCCCTTCCCTGCCCCGCAAGCGGGGGAGGGCCGGGGAGGGAGTTCGACCCGCGGTCGCTCAGGCGGGAGTTTCCGATTTTTGCGAGCAACCCGGATCTCGTATTCCTCGATTCCGGTGCCAGCGCTCAGAAACCCCGCGCAGTGATCGACCGTATCGCCGACTACTACCGCACCGACTATGCCAACGTGCACCGCGGCGTCTATCGCCTGAGCGCGCGCTCGACCGAGCTGTTCGAAGAGGCGCGCGAGAAGGTGCGGCGTTTCCTGAACGCCGTCGACCCGCGCGAGATCGTGTTTGTGCGCAACACTACCGAGGCGATCAACCTTGTCGCTCAGAGCTGGGGGCCGGCGTTCCTCAAGCCGGGCGACGAGGTGCTGATCAGCGTACTCGAGCATCATTCCAATATTGTGCCCTGGCAGCTGCTGCGCGATCGGATCGGCATCCGGCTGGTCGTGGCGCCGCTCGATGCGACGGGCGGGCTGGATCTGGCCGGCTTCGAGGCGCGCCTGTCGCCGCGCACTCGGCTCGTCGCGGTTACTCACGTCGCCAACGCCACCGGTGCCGTCGTTCCGGTGGAAACAATTGTGCAGCTGGCGCATCAGAGAGGCGCCAAGGTGCTGATCGACGGCAGCCAGGCGGCGCCGCGGCTGCCGGTCGATGTGCAGGCGCTGGGCTGTGACTTCTACGCCCTGACGGGTCATAAGGTTTATGGGCCGACCGGGATCGGCGCACTCTATGGGCGTTACAATCTGCTTGCCGCAATGCCGCCCTGGCAAGGCGGCGGCGAAATGATCCTCCACGTCACCTTTGACAAGACCGAGTACCAGGATCCTCCGCACCGGTTCGAGGCCGGCACGCCGGACATCGCCGGCGCGATCGGGCTCGGCGCGGCGATCGACTTTGTCGAGGCGCTCGGGCGCGACAACATCCTCGAGCATGAGGAGGCACTGACCGGCTATGGCGTCGACCGGCTATCGCGCATCCCGGGGCTGCGGTTGCTCGACGCCGGCCAGCGGCGGCTCGGCATTCTTTCCTTCGACTTGGAGGGCGTGCATCCGCACGACGTCGCTCAAATCCTCGATCAGCACCATGTCGCGGTGCGCGCCGGAGACCATTGCGCCCAGCCGCTGATGGAGTGGTTCGGTCTCCCCGGGACGACCCGCGCCTCGCTCGGCGTCTACAATGACGAGCGCGACATCGATCGGTTGGCGGCCGCGATCGAGGCGGCCCGGGAGATGTTCCGGCGATGATGGATCTGCGCGAACTTTACCAGGACATCATCCTCGATCACGGGCGCCACCCGCGCAACTTTCGCACGATCGAGCATCCGACCCATTTCGCCCAAGGCCACAACCCGCTGTGCGGCGACCGGGTGACGGTCTACCTGTCGCTCGACGGCGACCGCATCGCCGATGTCGCGTTCCAGGGCCGCGGCTGCGCGATCTCGACCGCGGCAGCCTCGCTGATGACCGAGGTGCTCAAGGGCAAGACGGTCGAGGAGGCGCGGGCCCTTTTCGCGCAATTCCATGCCCGCGTCACGGGCGGCGAGCCGGCGGCGCTGCCCGAACCGCTGGCCGAGGAGGCCGAGCGGCTCGAGCCCCTGACCGGGGTCAAGGCATACCCGGCCAGGGTCAAGTGCGCGACATTGTCCTGGCACGCGCTGGAGGCCGCGTTGAAGGGCGGCGGTGCGGGCGTGACGATAAAGACGGAGTAACAAGATGGATCGCGATCCGTTCGACTTCGCGCCCGAGGGGGTCGCCACCGGGACCGAGGTCGAGCGCCCGGAAGGGGGCGAGGACGATCCGGCGCTTCTGGCGCCGGTGCTGGAGGCGCTGAAGACGGTGCGGGATCCGGAAATCCCGATGGATCTCGTCGAGCTCGGCCTGATCTACGAGCTGATCGTCAAGCAGGGCGGTACGGTGTATGTCGAGATGACATTGACGACGCCCGCTTGCCCGGTCGCCGCGAGCATGCCCGGCGAGGTCGAGACGGCGATCCGTGCCGTCCCCGGCGTCAATGATGTGCGCGTCAAACTGGTATGGACGCCCCCCTGGGGACCCGAGCGGATGAGTGAGGAGGCGCGGCTCGAACTCGGGATGCTGTGACCCGGAGCGAGACCAATCACATCATTAGATCGTCGCACGATCCGCTTTGTCGCGGGGCCAGGTCACTTCGGAGTGATGCTGCGAGGCAGGATCGGCGGTGCCCATCGGAGGACGAGACCGGTCAGGGCGGCCAATGAGCGCTTTCAAGATCCGCCAGCCTATCCTGGATGTAGTCGCGGGCTCCCGAGGAAAGATCGCCGACGCGGAAGAAGAGTGCAGCGATTCCGGTCAAGATGCACACGAACATTAGCCTTCGCAGTAAATTCCATGGCATGCGTGAACCCGGATCAGCCAATCGGGAACGATTAGGATTTGCTCAATCATACCATCCCTACGTAAAGTCTTGATGCTAATTTGTGGTTAATTTGCCGACAAATTTACTTAATTACGCGCTGTTGGCAGGACGAACACCAGCGAGGCGGTGCCGACTTCGAGCGCCGTCAGCAGCGCCTGCGGCTGGTCGTAGCTCGGGTTATCGGGATCGCGCAGAAACGTCGTCGCCATGTGGACCGGCAAGACGACCGCACCGGTCGAAGTATCGGTCTAGCCCAACGCCTGTGCGGCGAGCGTCGCGGGTGAGGTGATTTGCCGGTCATCGACAAGCCTTTCGGTGTATGCTCTCTGCTCGTCGTCCCCGAACAGATAGCTCAAACCGCCGTATGACAACGCGCCGGGCTCTGTTGCTGCTCTTCGGGGCTATGGCGGCAAGCTCACTCGTACTTTCGGCCGAAGCCCAGCTCCAGCGCTTCGCGACATCCGAGCTGACGATCGTCAGCGCGACTGGGCCGCATCGCTTTACAGTCGAAGTGGCCGAAACCCCGGCCCAGATGGAACAGGGTCTAATGTTCCGGCGGAGCATGGCGCCTGACGCGGGGATGCTGTTCGATTACAAAACGCCGACCGTGGCAACGATGTGGATGCGCAACACGCTGATCCCGCTCGACATGCTGTTTGTCGATGCGCAAGGCCGCATCGTCAACATCCGCGAGCGCGCGGTGCCACAATCGCTCGATGTGATTTCCGCGGCGGCGCCGGTTCGCGCGGTGATCGAGCTGAACGGCGGCACCGTCGCGCGCCTCGGCATTGCGCCCGGCGACCAAGTCCAGCATCCGATCTTTGGCAATGCCTCCTGACCCGCTTTGTTGCCGGAGGGTCAGCGTTTGCGCGCTTATGCCAAGCGGCCGCCGATCAGCCGAAGGCAGTTCAAAGGAAGCCCCTCAAAACGTCGAGAAAGGCGTCGAGGCGGTCGTGATGCACCCAATGCCCAGCGCCCTCGAACGAGACCACGCGGGCATGTCGGAAGTGACGCAAGCGATCGTCGGTCTGTGGGTTCGCGGCCCAGCTCTCCTTGCCGTAGACGAGCAAGGTGGGACAGTCGATGCGCGCCCAGAGCTGCTCAATCTCGCCTTGCGGCATGCCGTAGGGCGAATTGGCGCGCGTGTAATTGTCGAATTTCCAACTGTAAGTGCCATCTTCGTTTTGGTTGACGCCGTGCTGGGTCAGGTGGCGCGCCTGTTCGGGCGAGAGATGCCGGTTAGCCTCCTGCATGCGCTTTAAGGCGTCGTCGATCGAGGAATAGCGACGCGGCAACCGTCCCGACAGCCGGCGGGTTTCCTCGATCCATCCCTGCATCCGTTCGGCGAGCGGCACCCGCGCCCGCTCGGCGGTCTTTTCCGGCGATGCGCCGACGCCTTCGATCGCCACCAGACGGCGCACATTGTCGGGATAGATGCCGGTATAGCGCAACGCGATGTTGCCGCCGAGAGAATGGCCGATCATCGTGACCGGCGCCAGTTCCTGCTGATGGATCAACTGGGCGAGGTCATAGATGAAGGCGGCGAGCGTGTAGCTACCGTCGGGCGACCATTGGCTGTCGCCATGGCCGCGCAAATCGGGCGCCAGGACGTGCCAGTCCCGCCGGAGCGCAGCGGCGACCCAGTCCCAGTTGCGGCAGTGATCCCGACCGCCATGGACGAGCAGCAGCGGCGGCGCATCCGGATTTCCCCAATCGACGTAATGCAGCCGGAGACGCTGCGAGAAATAGATGCGCGAGGTCGGTCCGGAGCTGTCGAGGGTCATCGATGCGTCTCGTTGCTTCGAGAGAGCGGCAAGCGGAGCGCCGCCCTAAATATGCGAAGACCCCCGCGCGCTCATAGGCGTCAGGCGGGGGTCGGTGTCGCGAAGTCACCTTCGCGCTCGGATTGAACAGCCGAGCTAAATCTTGGACTTTGAACTCGGTTGCCGATGCCAAGCGGTCGGCAACTCGGTCTTTCCGGGTGGCGTCATGTCTGTGGCACACCCTCCCTCTAAGTTGACGACAAATTTCATCTAGGACAGTTGCGACGCGGCGTCAAGAGGCAACTGGCGGGGCGGAGCACGGTGTGGGCTCGACCGAGAATCCAAAGATCTCGATCGGACCGCTTGCGGGCGCTTGAAACCGAAAGCGTCGTGGTCTATCTAGTTGGCACTCTCGGGCGATGAGTGCCAAATCCTCGCTCCGAGACCATCTGTTATTGTGGAGGGATCCCGTGAAATTTCGACCATTGCAGGATCGCGTCTTGATCCGCCGGATCGAGGAGGAAGAGAAGACAAAAGGCGGCATCATCATACCCGATACCGCCAAGGAAAAGCCGATGGAAGGCGAGGTGCTCGCCGCCGGGCCGGGCACGCGCGGCGATGACGGCAAGTTGCACCCGCTCGATGTCAAGGTCGGCGACCGGGTGCTGTTCGGAAAATGGTCCGGCACCGAGATCAAGATCGACGGCGAAGACCTCGTCGTCATGAAAGAGAGCGACATAATGGGCGTGGTCGAACCGACCGCGTCGCGCAAGGCCGCGTAAGGAGAGACGCCATGGCAGCGAAGGAAATCCGTTTTCATACCGACGCGCGCGATCGGATGCTGCGCGGTGTCGACATTCTCGCCAACGCGGTCAGGGTGACCCTGGGTCCGAAGGGCCGCAACGTCGTCCTCGACAAATCCTTCGGGGCGCCGCGCATCAGCAAGGACGGCGTCACGGTCGCTAAAGAGATCGAGCTCGCCGACAAGTTCGAGAACATGGGCGCGCAGATGGTGCGCGAGGTCGCGTCGAAGACCAGTGACGCCGCCGGCGACGGCACGACGACGGCGACCGTGCTGGCTCAAACGATCGTGCGCGAGGGTGCCAAGGCGGTAGCGGCCGGGATGAACCCGATGGACCTGAAGCGCGGCATCGATCGGGCCGTCGAAGCGGTCGTCAAGGAAATCGAAAAACGGTCGAAGAAAGTGTCGACCAACGACGAGATCGCGCAAGTCGGCACGGTGTCGGCCAACAATGACCGCGAGATCGGCCGGATGATCGCCGAGGCGATGCAGAAAGTCGGCAACGAGGGCGTGATCACGGTCGAGGAGGCGAAATCGCTCGAGACCGAGCTGGACGTCGTCGAAGGCATGCAGTTCGACCGCGGCTATGTCAGTCCGTATTTCGTGACCAATGCCGAGAAGATGGTGGCCGAGCTCGACGAGCCCTACATCCTCCTCAACGAGAAGAAGCTGTCGAGCCTGCAGTCGCTCCTGCCGTTGCTCGAATCGGTTGTCCAGTCGGGCAAGCCCTTACTGATCGTCGCCGAGGATGTCGAAGGCGAGGCTTTGGCGACGCTGGTCGTCAACAAGTTGCGCGGCGGTCTCAAAGTGGCGGCGGTCAAGGCGCCGGGCTTTGGCGACCGGCGCAAGGCGATGCTCGAGGACATGGCGATCCTGACTGGCGGCCAGGTGATCAGCGAAGACCTCGGCATCAAGCTCGAGAATGTCACGCTCGACATGCTGGGCAAGTCCAAGCGGATCCGGGTCGAGAAGGAGAACACGACCATCATCGACGGCGCCGGCCGGAAGGACGACATCCAGGGCCGCTGCACGCAGATCCGCCAGCAGATCGAGGAAACGACCTCGGATTACGATCGCGAGAAGCTGCAGGAGCGGCTGGCCAAGCTCGCCGGCGGTGTCGCCGTGATCCGGGTCGGCGGCTCGACCGAAATCGAGGTGAAGGAGAGAAAAGATCGGGTCGACGACGCCACCCATGCGACCCGGGCCGCGGTCGAGGAAGGCATCGTTCCGGGCGGCGGCGTCGCTCTGCTCTATGCCGCGAAGGCGCTCGACGGGTTGACGCCCGAGAATAACGATCAGAAGGTCGGGATCGACATCGTCAAGCGCGCGTTGCAGTCACCGGTCCGCCAAGTCGCCGAAAACGCCGGCACCGAAGGGTCGGTCGTCGTCGGCAAGCTGCTCGACGCGAACGATCTGAACCGCGGCTTCGACGCGCAATCCGGCGAGTATGTCGACATGGTGAAGGCCGGCATCATCGATCCGACCAAGGTCGTGCGGCTGGCCCTCCAGAACGCTGCCTCGGTCGCGGGGCTCCTGGTCACGACCGAAGCGATGGTCGCCGAAAAGCCCGAAAAGAAGCCGATGCCCGCGATGCCGCATGGCGGTGGTATGGACGGGATGGACGACTTCTAGGCCATAGCGCGGCCAACAAAGCGAGGCCGCCATCCCTCACGGGGTGTCGGCCTCTCTTTTTAGCGCGTCACCGCCACGACGAGACCGGAAGCGGCGGCATCGCCTGGGAATCCCAGGAGCTCAGCCACACGGCAGCGCACGCCGCGTCGTCGGACACGTGTAGCCTCGGGGCCGGTCCGAGCGATAGCCTCGATTGTCATGCGCGTAGGACGGGTCGGTCCGCTTGGCTGCCTCGATCCCCGCGACACTGCGGCTGTCGGCAAATTTTACACGTTTTAGTCGCGACACCGGAACGGTCTCGCCCAAATCCGCCATTCAGGAAGTGCGCCGACCGATAGAAGGTGTCGAGAAACTTTGCGGCGATTTCGTGGAGCTGACCCTGGCCTCGCGGCCGGCCGCAACAACCGGCTACACTAACTCGACCTTGCCTGGTGCATTTCCCGCGGCACCCCTGCCGCAGGGCGTTTGCCGAGCCGTCCGAGAGAGCTCAATCGACCACGATCCGGATCAGTCGATCGGTGCCGCGCCGCCGCGCAGTCTCGACAAGCGCGGCGCGAATTACGGCTGCGGTCGCCTCGATCCGGCGCCGCGACGCGGACTTCCATACCCGAGGCGCACGCTCGCACCGCGGCCGGGCCGACGCGATCGATCGCGAGTACGGCCAATGAAATCGGGTCGGGTGCTTGGGTCGCCTTCCGGTCCGCAAAACGGTGCAGCAGCGGCATTTGCCACATTCGGTTGAAGCGCAGCTGGCCGACTAAACGCGCCAGAGTTGCCACCAATCCGGTTCGCCTCGCGCGCCGCTGGGTGAATTTCTTGGCCCTCATGACGGTTTAATAACACGCGCATATGACCGGTTTACGATCGTGCCTCGCTATATCTGGGGCTCACAAAACTGTAACATACTATTGTTAGAATAAGAACCCTGACCGGCAAAAATAGGTGACCGCGTGAACGCGGATGCAAGCGTCTTCTTCGCCCTTTGGCTGCAGAAACCGCTGCGAATTGCCGCCGTCAATCCGAGCGGCGTACGTCTAGCCGACGCGCTCGCACGTTGCGTCGATCTGGCGCGGTCGGGTCCGATACTCGAACTCGGTGCCGGTAACGGCAGCCTGACGCGGGCCTCGTCCGCGCCGGCTGTCCGCCCGGGCGCATCATCGCGCTCGAGCGCGAACCGGCCCTCGTCGCGGTGCTGCGGCGCGAATTTCCGGTGATGAGGGTAATTGAAGGCGACGCGACGCGAATCGGAGACTATCTCGCCGGCTGCGTCGAACGGCTCGCCGGCGTCGTCTCCAGCCTGCCGATCAAATGGTTTCCGATCGAGGCGCAATATGCGGTCGTCAGGCCCTGCCTCGATCTTCTGGGACCGGGCGGCCGCTTCCTCCAGCTGACGAACGCGTTCTCCTCGCCCCTCGCGGCCGACCGTTTGGGGATCGCGGGCCGGCAGATCGCTCGGGTCTGGCTCAACCTCCTCCCGACGCAGGTATGGGCCTACTCGGAACGCTCGGAAGCGGTTGGCGATGGAGCGGCGAGGTGACTCGCCCGACGCGGATACATTCCTATCGCACGATCTGGATCTCCGATCTGCATCTCGGCACCCGCGGCTGCAAGGCGGAGTTCCTCCTTGACTTCATCCGCTATACCGAAGCGGAGACGATCTACCTGGTCGGCGACATCATTGATTGCTGGCGCCTGAAGAAATCATTGTACTGGCCGCAGGCCCACAACGACGTAATCCAGAAGATCCTCCGCAAGGTCCGCAAGGGCACGCGGGTCGTCTACGTTCCGGGGAATCATGACGAGTGGCTGCGCGATTTCACCCGGCTGCAGTTCGGCGGCGTCGAGGTCGTGGAGGACGCGATCCACGTCACGGCAGACGGCCGCCGCCTGCTGGTGCTTCATGGCGACGCGTTCGACGCCGTCGTCTTGCACGCCCGTTGGCTGGCGGTGCTCGGGGACGGCGCATACACCCTAGCACTCTGGCTCAATCGTCACTTCAACACCGCGCGGCGCCGACTGGGTTATCCCTACTGGTCGCTCTCGGCCTATCTCAAGCGGCGCGTCAAGAACGCCATGCAATACATCGCCTCGTTTGCTGATGCCGTCGTCGACGAGGCGCGCCGACGCGGGGTCGAAGGCGTCGTCTGCGGCCACATCCACCACGCCGAACTGCGCGAGATCGGCGACATTCTCTATTGCAACAGCGGGGACTGGGTCGAGAGCTGCACTGCCCTCGTCGAACATTTCGACGGACGGCTCGAGGTCGTTCACTGGATCGACCGGCGGCGTCTCGACCCGATGACGATCGCCACCGCCGCACCGAGCGAAAGAGAGGCCGAAGCTCCGCTGCCGGTCTTCGCCGATGCGCCCGACTAGTCTTGAGCACGGGGGATCAAGGATGTCCGACTTACCGATCAGCTTCGTGGTGCCCGCCTATAACGAGGAAGCTCTGATCGCCTCATGCCTCGTTTCCATCCAGGCAGAGATCGCGCGCACCGGGTGCCGGGCCGAAATCATTGTCGTCGACAACAACAGTACCGACGCCACGCGCCGCATTGCTTCATCTTTCCCGGGGGTGATCATCGTCGACGAGCCGCAAAGAGGGCTCGTTCAGGCTCGCAGGGCCGGGTGCCTCGCTGCCAGCGGCAAGTTGATTGCCAACATCGATGCCGATACGATGCTGACCGAGGGCTGGCTGCGTACCGTGCTCGCGGAATTCGCGCGTTCTCCCCACCTGGTCGCGTTAAGCGGCCCGTTCATCCACTATGATCTACCAGGCTCCGCTCAGTTCGTCGCAGCACTGTTCTATCGCATCGCGTTCGTTACCTACCTCTTCGTCAGGTTCGTGCTGGGCGCGGGATCGATGATGCAGGGGGGAAACTTCATCGTCTCCGGAAGGGCACTTGAGGCTGCGGGCGGCTTCAACTCCGACTTCCGCTTCTACGGCGAGGATACCGATCTTGCGCGCCGGCTGAGCAAGGTTGGGACGGTAAAGTTTTCATTGGCGCTGCCCGCCCTGTCCTCCGGACGGCGGTTCATCGCGGAGGGCCTCGTTCGGGCGGGGTTGCGCTATGCCGTGAACTATTTATGGGCCATTTTCTTCAAGCATCCGTTCACCTTGACCTGGTTGGATTTCCGACACCCGGCGGGCGGAAATGACGGCGCGAAAGTCGGCTCGGCCGGACCGCTCCGCATCGACCCCGAGGGCGCCGAGCCCTCAGGCGCAGCGGCTGCGATTGTGGACGAGCCCGGATAGATCCACCCGGTAACGGCACATGCAAACCCGGCCGACTCTCGCCAGGGATCCGTGAAGTCACGGTTGGTCGAGCCGCGAGGCCGGGATCTCGTCAGACGTGATCACGCCGTCGGCAATCTCCGCGCCTCGGCCTGCTGCTGCTGGCGGCGCAACGTGCGGCCCGGGCGTTCGCCGGTTGGCCTGCCCTCGCGCCACACCGGGCGACCGTTGACAAAGACGTGCTCGATGCCGGCCGCGGGGATCGTCGGCCTCTCGAAGGTCGCGCGGTCTGCGACGGTTTCCGGGTCGAAGACGGTCACGTCGGCGTAGCCGCCGGGTGCGAGAATGCCCCGGCCGGCGAGACCGAAGCGATAGGCGGAAAGGCCGGTCATCCGGCGCACCGCCTCTTCGAGGCTGAAGAGGCCGAGCTCGCGGCAGTAATAACCGAGGACGCGCGGAAAGGCACCCCACAGCCGGGGGTGCGGGTGGGTGTCGTGCGGCAGCCCGTCCGAGCCGATCATCGTGTGCTCGAAGCCCAGTACCCGCTGCACGTCGGCTTCATCCATCATCCAATAGACCGCACCCGCCGGCCGCAGCCGGTCGGCCGCCTCCTGCTCGCTGATCCGCCAATCGGCGGCGATCGCGGAAAGCTCACGTCCGGCCTGCTCGGGGGCGCTCTTCGACCAGGTGACCAGGACCTTCAATGCCCTTGCGGCCTGCGCCGCGCTCAACACAGTCGAGGAGGCAATGTAGGGGTAGGCGTCGAGCCCGACCTCTTGCCGCGCGATCGCCGCGGCGATCAGCGGCAGGGTCTCGACGGTGCGGCCGAAATTCTCCCGGCCGACCGTCTTGTGATGCGAGATTACGACCGGTACCCCGGCCGCGCGGCCCGCAGCAAAGCTCTCTTCCAGGCTCTGGACAACGGCATCGGCCTCGTTGCGCATATGCGTCGTGTAGAGCGCGCCGGCCGGCCGCAATAATCCCACCAGCGCCTCGATCTCGGCCGCGGGGGCGTGGGACGCCGGGGCATAGGCGAGCCCGCTCGACAGGCCGAAGGCGCCGGCGTCGAGCGCCTCTTGCAGCCGCTCGCCCATCTGAGCCAGCTCGGTTTTCTCGGCCGGCCGGTCGAGTGCCGTCATCGCTCCGACGCGCAGGGTCGAATGGCCGATGAGGCAGGCCGCGTTGAGCGCCGCCGGCGATTTGTCGAGGGCCGCAAGATAGTCGACGAAGCGCGCGTAGCGGTAATCGGCGATATCGCCGATCAGATCGAGCGGCGGTGGCGGAGCCTTGTCGAGCAGCAGCGGCGCCAGGCTGATCCCGCAATTTCCGGTCACGACCGTGGTGACGCCTTGGCTCACTTTGGCCGCCATTTCCGGGGTCGCGAACAGCGCGCGGTCGTCATGCGTGTGCACGTCGATGAAGCCGGGGGCGACGATCTTGCCCGATACGTCGATCTCGCATCCGTTCGTCGCCTTGGCGACGCTCCCCACTTCGGCGATGCGGTCGCCGGTGATTGCGACATCGGCGCGCCGACGCGTCCGGCCGCTGCCGTCGATGACCTCGCCGCCGCGCAGAATCCAATCGGTCATCTCTTGCCCTTTCGAAGCGGCACGTCATTCCTTCGGGCCAACAAATTCGCCACGATGATCGTGCTGGTTTCGCCCTCGTATGCTACTTTCTGCCGTCCGCGATCGCAGGCGGACGGGGTGACGCGGGCAGGGTGGCGTGAGCACGGACGACTGGGTATATCGGGTCTTGGTTGCACTATCGGGGATAACCCTGGTTCTGGTGGTCGCCTATATTGTCCTCGTCCAGGACAATCGCTCGATACAGGCAGAGGTCAACAAACGCCAGCAATTCATCAATCAGAGCATCCAGTTTGGCCGAGTAAACGAGGCACTGATCCGAGCTCTTGCGGCGGCTGCCAACAAGGACAAGGATGAGAAGCTGCGCGACCTGCTGACCCAGAATGGGATCACAATTAATCCCCCAAGCGGGACGCCCGCGTCGAGCGGCGCACCTAGCGAAAAAGAGGCGGCACCGCCATCGCCGGCGCCGGCCGGGACGGGACGCTAGGGATGGCCCTCGGGCAAGGGCACGACTGGGTCAGACGGGATGCGGCTACCCGTCATCCTGGTCGTCGTGGCGCTGTTCGTGCTGATGGCGTTCGAGACCGGTCAAACCGTTCATGACCGCGGTGCGCTGTCGGACCTGCGGCGCTCGCAGGAGCCGACCGTGCAAGAGGGGATCAAGCTGCGCCAGCAGCTCGAAACGCTCGCCAGCAAAACCGCCCAGCTCGCCGCCGAAGGAGACGAGGGCGCCAAGGCCGTCGTTGACCAGATGAAGGGGCAGGGCGTCTCGCTCAACCCGCCAAAGCAGTAAGGGTGCACGCCCCGCGAACCGGGTAGTCCCGGCGGATCCGTACCGCGGCCGGCGCCTACGGGCTCGCCGACGCGATCGCACCGCCGACCGGGTGAGTAGGGCACTTGCTGTCGAGGCAAAGCAGCGCGAATATCCTTGAAGAGCAAGGTTGCGGAGGATCGGTGATGCTGTCGCACGAGGAAAACGAGCTGATCACCCGGGCGGGACCAGGCACCCCGATGGGCAATACCATGCGGAGGTACTGGATCCCGGCGCTGCTCGCCCGCGAGATCGCCGAGCCCGACGGCCCACCGGTGCGCGTGCGGTTGTTGGGCGAGGACCTGGTCGCCTTCCGGGACACGCGCGGCCGCATCGGGCTCTTGGACGAGTATTGTCCGCACCGCCGCGCGTCGCTGTTTTTCGGCCGCAACGAGGAATGCGGGCTGCGCTGCGTCTATCACGGCTGGAAGTTCGATGTCGCCGGCACCTGCGTCGACCAGCTCAACGAGCCGGCGGAAAACCAGTTCCGGCACAAGGTCCACATCGCCGCCTACCCGACGGTCGAGCTGGGTGGGATCGTGTGGGCTTATCTCGGTCCGCCCGAGCGCATGCCGGCCATTCCGAAATTCGCCTGGACCCAGGTACCCGAGACGCATCGGCATGTGACCAAGGTCATCCAGGAATGCAACTGGCTGCAGGCCCTCGAAGGCGGCCTCGACACCTCGCACGCCCCGATCATGCACCGGCTGCTGACCGACAGCGCGAAGCGCGGCGGCATCAAGCCTTCTAACCCGTATGTTCGTGCCAAGGCGCCCACCATCGTCGTCGACATCACCGATTACGGCTACCAGTACGTCGGGATCCGGGAGCTCGGTGCGGCCGAGATGCACGCCCGCACCTACCATTTTATCCTGCCGTTCCATCAGATCCGGGCCGCGTCGACAGAGCGCGGCTTTCCGGCCGATGCCGGACACATCTGGGTGCCGATCGACGACGAGAACACGATGGTCTACAACTGGGCCTATAGTCGGACCGACGAACCGCTCAACGACGAGGACCGTCTCGAGCGCGGGCTTGGCAACGGGCCGCAGCACGTCGATCAGGCGACCTTCCGCTCCAAGGCCAATCGGCAAAACAACTATCTGATCGACCGCGAGGTGCAGCGGACCGAGAGCTTTACCGGGATCGACGGGATCAACGTGCAGGACCGCGCAATCCAGGAGAGCATGGGACGCATCGTCGACCGCAGCAAAGAGCATCTGGGTCCCGCTGACAAGGCGATCATCCAGATGCGTCGGCTATTGCGCCAGGCGGTGAAGACCGTCGAGGAAGGGGGCACACCGGCCGGCCTTGGGCCGAGCTATTACCCGTTGCGGGCGGCCCTCGAGGTGCTGCCGCGCGATGCCGACTGGCGCCAGGTCCTGGCGCCCGACATCACCCGGGAGAAGATCCTGCAAACAGTCTGATCCCGGTCAGGTGGGGATCCAAGTCGAGCTCGCCACATACAACACTGGTTGAGTTTGTGGGGAGGTTGGCGCTTAGTCCCGCTGACGTAATTACTCTGGCGCGGACCGGGCCGTAGGTTGCGAACCTGGACAGAACCAGAGGACCCGAAGCCGTTCAGGTTGTTGGCTGGAAAAGGTGCCGATGATTCAGAGAGCCTCTTGCAGGCGGCCGACACGGTGATCGACGCGCTCGCGATTCTGCGCGACCCCCTCGCCGCGGATAAGCTGATCGCTCGTGCGCGGCGTCGGACCGGTCTGGACGACTTCGGCTGCACGTCATTCGAGGAGCCGCTGCAGAATTTTTTGCGGGGTTGCCGCGAGGAGGCGAATCTGAGCCTCTTCGGGCGCTTCGCGACGTGCTGGGACTCGGTGCGCTTTCTGTCCAACCTGCTTCGGCTGCGCGAGGAGGAGTCACAGGCACCCGAAATCCTCGATCAGCGGATCGAGCGGCCGATCTTCATCGCCGGGCTCCCCCGATCGGGCACCACCTTCCTGCATAGCCTGCTGGCGCAAGATCCCACGAACCTCGTCCCGCAAGTCTGGCAGCTGATCCATCCGTATCCGTTTGATGGACGGGACGCCGGACCCGACCTCCGGCCGCGGCGCGTCGCCCGGCAGCTGCGCCTGTTCGGCATGCTCGCGCCGGAGTTCCGACGGATGCACCCGATCGATGCCAACTCACCGCAGGAATGCTCCGAGATAACGGCGCATGTCTTCGCCAGCCTGCGCTTCGACACGACCTACCACATGCCCCGCTATCGACGCTGGCTCGACGAGACCGGACACCTCGACGCCTATCGGTTTCACAAGCGTTTTCTGCAGCACCTCCAGCATCAGGCGCCGGGCGCCGGGCACTGGGTGCTCAAATGTCCCGACCATATCTTTGCCTTGACCGCGCTTCGGACAGTCTATCCAGATGCACGCGTGGTATTTATCCACCGAGATCCGCTCGCGGTTCTGCCCTCGGTCGCCCGACTGACGGAGGTGCTCAGACGGCCGTTCACCCGCCACGTTGACAAACTCGAGATCGGCCGTGAGGACAGTGACCGCTGGCTTGCCGCGACCGATCTGATGATCGCCGCGGCAGACGATCAGGGCTTCGCAGCGCCGATTCTCCACCTCCATTACATGAAACTGGTCAGCGACCCGCTTGGGACAGTAGCGGCGCTATACCAGCATTTCGGGCGCGCGCTCGATCCACGCGCCGCCGCCCGCATCGGCCGGCTGGTGGAGGCGAAACCCAACGGCGGTTACGGGGCACGCCGCTCCCGTCTCGAAGATTATGGCCTCGATCCCGCCATGGAGCGCGATCGCTACGCCCGATACATGCAGCATTTCGAGATTCGGCCCGAACATGTCACAAATCCGTCCGGGCTCGGTCAAGGGCTCGCCCCCGCTCCCGTCCGGGCTGCCCTCCGAAACTGCCGCCACAATTTCCTCGGCGACGTCGAGAAGCGCAGGCATCGCGCCAGGTAGCTCTACTCGCTGCGCGATCTGAGGGCACCCGCCGGCGACGACCGTTCCACCAAGTGACCGGGTCGAGGCATCGCCGCCAACAGCGCGGGGATGAAGACGAGGCTGGCGACCAGTGTGCAGCCCAGGCTGATCAGCAGCAGCGTACCCATGCTTGCCGTCCCGGGATGCCGCGACAGCGCGAGCGAGCCGAAGGCGGTCCCCGTCGTCAGCGCCGAGAACAGGATCGCCCGAGCGGTAGCCGAGCCCAGCACCGAAGTCTGGCCGGCCCGCCAGTTCATCACGAAATAAACGTTGAACGACACGCCGACCCCCAGCAGCAGCGGCAGCGCGATGATGTTCGCGTAATTGAGCAGCAGCGGCAGCAGGACGATGACGACGACCGTCAGCAGGGAGGACAGCAGGAGCGGTGCCAGAACCAGCGATACGTCGAGCGGGCGTCGTAAGGCGACGAACAGGATCGCCGTGATGGCGAGCAGAGCCGAGATCGCCGCTGAGCGGAAAGAACCGACGATCGTGGCGCTGGTCGCCTCGATGGTCACCGCAGCGCCGCCGGCGTCGGGCGCCACCGCGGTCACCTCGTCGACAAACTTGGCGAGCCCGGCCGTGTTGCGCGCCTCCGACTTGGGCACCACCTGGACACGCGCCCGGCCGTCCGGCAGCATCCAGTCACGGGTCAGCTCGGGCGGCAGGGTCTGCAACGAGGCCGGTTGTGCCTCCAACACGGTGCGCAGCTGGTCGAGCTCGGTCGGCAGAAAGCGCGTCAGCGCCTGATCGACGGAGAGCAGGATCGGATCGGGCGCCGCCGTCAGCTTGCGCAGGTCGCCGGCGATCGCAGCCAGCACGTGACCGGGCGGCAGTTTCGCCAGCGCCGGCACGATTTTCTCCAGCGCCTTCGCGGCGGCCAACCGGATCTCCCCCGGTGTGACCGGCGCTGGCGGCTCTCTCGGCGCGAGGGTCGGGCCCAGAATGGTGGCGGCATCTTCGATCTGGGCGAGTTTCGCCTGCTGGTCCTTGGGCACGAACGTGTTGATCGACAGCACGTCCGAAACCAGGGGCAGACTCCTCAGCCGGTCCGCCAGCGCGGCTGCCGCTGTCGCATCCGGAGTCAAAATGTCGATTGTGAAGGGGTTGGTCAGCGGCAAATCTTCGAGATCGTAGAGGGTGCGCATCGCTTCGGTGTTCGGATCCTTCGTGTGCAGCGGGTCGGCATCAAAGCCCAGTCGCGGCAGTAGAACGATACCGAGCCCGCCCAGAAGACCGAACACCGTCAGCAGCGGCCGCCGGTGCCGGCGGACGACGTGGTCGAGCGGCGCCGCCCAACGGAAGCCGATTTCCGCGCTTTCCCCGTGCGGCCGAAAGAGCCCGATCGCGGCCGGGAGAAAGGTCATCGTGCACAAAAAGGCGATCAGCATCCCCGCTCCGGCGATCAGCCCCAGCTCGGCCACGCCGCGGAAATCGGTCGGAACGAAGGCGAGAAACCCCGCAGACGTCGCGGCCGCCGCGACCAGGATCTGCCCGCCGACACGCCGGCCGGTCTCGGCCATTGCGACGGCAGGGTCGGGATGCGCGTGGCGATTTTCGCGATAGCGCACGCAGAACTGGATGGCGAAATCGACCGCGATGCCGACGAAGAGGATACCGAAACCTACCGAGACGAGGTTCAGCCTCCCCACCGCGACAGCCGCGAAGAGCAGGGTCAGCATCAGCCCGAGCCCCAGCGTCAGCAGGATCGGCGCAATCAGGCGCCATGAGCGAACCGCCAGGAACAACCACAGCGAGATCAACAGGATGCTGCCGATCAAGCCCGCGACGGCACCCTTCGCGACCGAGGCGAACTCCTCGTCGGACAGCACAACGTTGCCGGTGATGCGCACCCGGGCGTCACCGGATTTGACGAACTCGAGATTGGCCGCAGCAACGCGCATCGCCTCGGTGGCGGCTCCGCCCGGCTGAAGTTTGGTGTGATCGAGCTTTGGCTGTGCCAGGACGAATTTGTATTTGCCGCCGAGATCGGCGAGATCTCCGCCTAGAAGCCTCGTCCATGACAGCGGGTGCGGATGGCCGGCAATCGCGTCAGCCATCGCCTCGTGAAACCCCTTCAACGCCGTTTGATAGGGTGCCAGGTCAGCCTGCCCTTGCTCCACCCCGGTGCCCAACAGCGAGAGGGCCGCAAAGAGCCCGCGGGCATTCGGATCTTTCGCGAGCTCACCGAGAAACGGCTGGGCATCGATCGTCCGGTCGAGCACCGACTCGAGCTGGTTTGCATCGAGGAACAACAGCCCTTCCTGCTTGAGGAAGGGCGAAGCATCGGGGCGCCGTACGCTCAGGAAATGCGTGTGGTCTTCGGCTAGTGCTTCGGCCAGCGCGGCGGCGGTTGCCTCGGTCTCCTCCGGCTCCCTGGCATCGATGACGGCTACCAGGAGGTCCTGAAACTGCGGAAACTCGGCTTTGAACATCATCGCCCGCTGGCGCCACGGCAGGCTTTCCGAAAACATCAGATCGGTATCGGTGCTGATCCCGAGATGGCCGGCGGCGTACCAGCCGGCGAACAGCGAGAGAATGACCCCGGCCAGGAAGACCAGCGCGGCGTTGCCGCGGCAGCATTCGACAAGGCTGGCAAGCAGACGCTGGAATGTCATCGCGAACCGAGGCGGTAGTGCATCGCAGCGGTCGATCGCCGCCCGTCTCGGGCCGCGCAAGCGGGTCGGAGATGCCAATCCCGGTATCCCCGCACCAGGGACCGGCGGCTCGTTGGTGATAGTCGGTTCGGGGCGCCGACGCTACTGCAAAATTCCGCCTGACAGTTCCGCGGTCTTCCGCCGTAGGCTGACGAGCAGTCCCGTTCCGCCCCCGTCGGCGAGCACGGACCTTACCTCCGACCGCTGCGCAGCCACGCGGCTGATCGAGCCGTCGGCCAGCACATCGACGGCCCGCCATCCGCCGCTGGTCTGTCGCATCACGTAGGCCAGCACATGCGCCTGGCCAGAGGCCGGCACGATCCTCGTCTCGACGACCCGATTAGTGCCGACGACCGTAACGGAAGGCAGGACCTCGAAGCGCTCGCCGGAATAGTCGTCGAAATTGGCGACGTAGGAGGCGATGGTATAGCGTCGGAAGGCTTCCTCCAGGGCCGCCTGCTGATCGGGCGGTAACGCGGTCCAGCGCAGCCCGACGACCTGTCGGAGGATCGCCTGCAGGTCGAAAGTCCGGCCGATCACCGGGGCAATCGTCTCGTACCGCTGCCTGAATGGCGCCGCTTTGCCTGCCTTCATGATCTCGATCAGCCCGGCCTGGAGCTGTTCAACCGGGGCAGTCACCTCGGAGGCGATGGCGCTGCCAGCCGGTCCGAGAAGCACGGCAGCCCAACAGAGTGCGAACCGCAGAAGGGTGCGACGATCGGGTGCGGCGATTAACATGAAAGCTTACCTATATTGCCAATTGACCGGACGCGCAGTTTAAGCGGCAAAAGTAGACAAGCGGTAAGCGCTCCATCTTTGCTGCCCGCCGCTCTTCCGGACCGGCGCAAGCGCGCCGCAAGCGAAGCCATCAATCGGCGGCCGGGTAGACGAGGGTTCCGTCGGAGAGAGGCCGGGCGCCTGGGGTGATCGTTGCCGGCTCGATCTTGTCCGGCCCCATGATGTTAGCCACCGGACACTGCGCGTCGAATGGCCGATCGTGAAGATCATCGGCGTGCTCACCGAGTCTTCTCGCGTATCATCGTTGCGCTTCGTAGGAGGGACATATCATGAAACTCGTCAGCTTTACGGCGGCCGGGCGGAACTCGTACGGCGTGATGGTGGGGGACGGCATCGTTGATTTGGGGCGCCGGCTCGGCGATCGCTACCCGACCCTGCGCACCGCGATCGCCGGCGATGCGCTCGGCCGGGCTGCCGCGGATATCGGCAAGCTCGTGCTGAAGCCGTGAGCATTCCCTGCCGGATGGGGAAACTCAGGGAAAAAAGCGCTCTGAGCCCCCATCAGAGGGGAAACATAAATTATATCAATTACTTATGACCAAACCGGGACGCTTCTAAGACGCCCGGCAGGGGAATTTTGACAATTTCCTGACGCGCGAACCCCGGGTAAGGCGCCTCAGCCCGGCATTGCGGCTATCGGCAATGTCCCCATCCTGCCGCGCAAGATACGCCTCGATCTTGACGACACGATGGCGAGGTTCATCGCTGCGCGAAGGCCGGCATGACGTCGCGCGCGAAGCGGCGCAGGCTCTCGCGGCCGCGGGCGCCGCCGCCCGAACCGCCGCCGTTGATCAGCACATAGCCCACCCCGGCATCGCGCAGCTCTTCGAGCTTGCGCGCGATGTCGTCGGGATTGCCATACATCGCGCTGATTTCGTTGACCGCCCGCGGGTCGCCGGTGGCGCGGTCCGGCCCGCCATGGACCGTGCCGTCGGGGCGGGTCGCGAGCTTCAGCTGGCGCATCCGGTTCTGCAGACGGCGCTCCATCGCCGCTTCGCGTTCCGCCGCATTGTCGGCGACGAAAAATGCCCGGGTCACCCCGACCTGCATCGGGTCGAAATGCCGGCCATGGGCTTCCACCTCGGCCTTGTAGACCGCGATGTTCCAGGCGACGTCCCTTGGCGAGGCGTACTGGCCGAGCAGCAGATTGAACCCCTGGGCGGCGACCCGGCGGATCGAATTCTCGCTGCCCGCACCCATCCAGATCGGCGGGTGGGGCTTCTGAGCCGTCGGCGGCTCGACGAGGATGCTGTCGAACTGCCAATATTTCCCGCGATGAGAGAAGGGCTCGTCGGCGGTCCACGCTTTGACGATGACGGCGAGCGCCTCGTCAAAGCGGGCATCGGCCTCCTCCATCGGCACACAGAAACCGGCGAACTCGTTATAGCGGTAGCCCTTGCCGATGCCGAAATCGAGGCGGCCCCCGGACAAGAGATCGAGGGTCGCAGCCTGTTCGGCGAGCAGCACCGGGTTGTGCCAGGGCAACACCATGACCGCCGTACCGAGGCGCAGCCAGCGCGTGCGCGCGCCGAGCCAGGTCAGCAGACTGATCGTGGCCGAGACCTGGCCATAGCCGGTGAAGTGGTGCTCGACGACGAAGGTGCCGTGAAAACCGAGCGCTTCGGCTTCGACGTTGTAATCGACGAAGTCGCGGAAGCCCTCGCTGCTGTCAAACTCGGGGCCGCCGCGCCGTGCGGCGGCGCTGCCGAAGAGACCGAACTGCATTATCTCACCCTCGCTTACCCGACCAGGAGATTACGTTGCAGCCGGTTATGTTCCAAATACCGTATTTTGATCGCCGCCATATCGCCTCGGCATGAAGCCGCCTCACACACCCCGAACGCAGGACTTTGGCGGCGAGCTCAGGCCGAGGCGCCGGCTGTACTCCATGCATGTACCCGGGAAAACCGCGGTGGCAGATCTCCGCAGCCTCGATATGATCCACGGCCGGAACTGATAGTGCGGGCATGCTATGGCCGAAAGCGGCTCCGCGGCCGATGGCCTCGAACGCAAACTGGCGACGATCCTTTCCGCCGACGTCGCGGCGTACAGCCGTCTGATGGCAGAGGACGAAGAGCGGACGCTGCAAATATTTCGCGCCCACAAGGAGGTGTTCGAAAAGCTGGTGCAGCTGCATCGTGGCCGCGTCTTCAACACGGCCGGTGACGCTATCCTCGCCGAGTTCACCAGCGCCGTCGAAGCCGTGCGCTGCGCCACCGAGATCCAAGCCGCCCTTCGCACACGCAACGATCAACTCCCGAGCGAGCACCAAGTCAACTTCCGCATCGGCGTAAATCTCGGTGATGTGATGGTGCAGGGCACGGATTTGCTGGGCGACGGCGTCAATGTCGCGGCGCGTCTGCAAGGGGCGGCCGAGCCTGGCGGTATCTGCATTTCAGGCAGCGTGTACGACCAGGTCCTTAACAAGCTGTCCTTGTCGTTCAAGCCGCTGGGCGAATTGAACTACAAGAACCTTCCCCAGCCGGTGCGGACCTTCGCCATCGCGAAAGTCGCCGGCCTCGGCGTGCTTCCTTCGCCGGTCCGGCGGCATCAGCTGGTGAGCGGCTGGCGGCTCCGGCCCTTCGTCATCGCTGCTCTGATTTTGATCACGATTGGTGGCGTCTCCTGGGTACGTTCTCACTATGAGCGGAAACGGGCGGAATACGCCCCGACGGCCGGATTGCCGGCGCCGCAGGCGGATCAGCGGCGGATTGAGAGAGACGCGCGCCGCCTGGCCAGAGCCAACCGCAAAATGACCGATGCCGAAGCGTTGGCTGCGCCGGAGGCAGGGCAGGTCAAGCCGCAGTCCGATCAAGTGAGTGGCCCGACCGCCGCCGCAACTCCCGGTGACGATCCGAGCGGGGTCTATCGCGGTCAGATGTGCTACGCGGCCGGCGGCGCGACCGAGCCGGCCCGCTGTTTCGAGGCGCAGGCAGTCGTGTTGGGCAATCGAATATCCGGCGAGTGGCCCGGTCGCGATCCTGGCGTGACGATATATCTTGGGGGCGAAATCTTTCGAACCGGCGAAGTGGCGATCCACATGCACAGCAAGAGGGCCGACGGGTCGAGCTTCGCTGTGAGCGACCTGATTGGAACGGTTCGTGATGGGCGGATCGACGCCAAGGGCAGCTTTCGCGACGGGCGCGGTGTTACGTTGAACTGGAGCAAGAAGTAGACGCGTCGTCCTCACGGAAGATAGAGAAGGCGCGCGGTTTTGGCGGTTGTGGCGCGCGGTTGGGGCAGCACATGGCGATAAGCTGGCTGTTGGCGGTAACACCCCGCCCTGCTGCTCGTCGGATGGCGCTTGTGCGCCGAGAACGGCCGTTCGGCTCGACGTGAGCCGGCGGCAAGGTTCGACCTGAGCGGCCGTTTAGCCCGCACGCCGGCGGTTCCCCGGGACGCTCAGCCCCCAAACTCCGGACCATCCGATCGTGAAGTTCGCGCACGTGATGGCGAAAAACGCGCTGGGTGCATCCTAGGAATATGCAGGGCGAAAGGGATCGGCGGCGATAGCTTGGATGTGCTCTAATCGGAACGGCAGCCACCCCTTTGACAGGAGTTTACATGCCAACTATTACCACCAAGGACGGCACGGAGATCTTCTACAAGGACTGGGGTTCGGGCCAGCCCATCGTGTTCAGCCACGGCTGGCCGCTGTCGGCCGACGATTGGGACGCGCAGCTGCTGTTCTTCCTGCATCATGGCTATCGGGTTATCGCCCATGACCGCCGTGGCCATGGTCGCTCGACCCAGACCGCCGACGGCCACGATATGGACCATTATGCCGACGACCTGGCGGCTCTGACGGCGCATCTCGACCTGAAGAACGCCATCCATGTCGGCCATTCCACCGGCGGCGGCGAGGTGGCGCACTATCTGGGTCGGCATGGCGAAAGCCGGGTGTCCAAGGCGGCGCTGATCAGCGCGGTACCGCCGCTGATGGTGAAGACGGTGGCCAATCCGCTCGGCCTCCCCAAGGAAGTGTTTGATGACTTGCAGGCGCAACTCGCCGCCAATCGTTCGCAATTCTATCGCGATGTGGCGGCGGGGCCTTTCTACGGCTACAACCGGCCGGGTGCGAAAGCCTCGGAGGCCGTCATCCAGAATTGGTGGCGCCAGGGCATGATGGGCGGTGCCAAGGCGCATTACGACGGCATCGTGGCCTTTTCCCAGACCGATTTCACGGAAGACCTCAAGAAGATCAACGTCCCGGTGCTGGTCATGCACAGCGAAGACGACCAGATCGTGCCCTATGTCGCCGCCGGGCTGCTGTCCGCATAAGCTGCTGAAGAATGGAACCCTGAAAACCTACAAGAGCTTCCCGCACGGCATGCCCACCACCGAAGCGGACACGATCAATTCCGACCTGCTGGCGTTCATCAGAAGCTAGCCTTCGCCGGCTTCAGAAATCCCAGGTGCGGTCGTTGACCGTCAGGCCTGAAGGGCCGGCATCCACCCCGCGCTGACCTTGCGATTGCGTGGCTTGAAGGTCGGCTTCGGGGCATGAAGACCAGTTGCGGCCGGCACATTTGAGCGCCCGCTCTGAGGTTGGAAAGAAGACCATCGGTGGGACGCAAAGGAATGCGCGAGACGCGCCGATTCCCGACGTTCCCGCGTTCACCCCGGAATAGGAAGGTCCGACCCGGCGCGGTCCTGTCTGGTGAAACTAACGCCGGGGATCGGACTTGGTGTCTGCGGTTGGATTAGTTTAGCAGCCCCAAAAGGGGTTGCAGCGCCAACGTTCCTGCGCTTGTCTGCTCGCAACCGGCTTCGCTTCAGGGTACTCATGCGCAGCGAGAACTTTTCCGGCGCGTCTTCGTTCCGTTGGGAGAGAAAAGACGTGCGGCGAACGCAATGGGCGAAAATCGCAGCCAGGTTCTAATCGTTGGCGCCGGCCCCGCCGGTCTCGCGCTGGCAAATGATCTCGCGCTGCGCGGTCTCGCATTCCGAGTGATTGATGGGGGACCGGAGGCGGTGCGCGACTCGCGCGCGCACGGGATGACGGGAGCCACGCTTATGGCGCTCGACAAGCTCGGCCTAAGCCAACGAATGCTTGCAGCGGCTAAGCGGCCTACGCCGGTGCTGCGCGAGTATTTTAACGGGCAACTCGTCGCCGAAACCGACTTCGCGGCGCTGCCGCGACGGCCCTATCCGTCGCTGCTGCCGATCTTTCAGCAGCGGATTGTGCGCGCCCTCGAGGCGGCCCTTGTGGAGCGTGGCCATCGGGTCGAATGGTCGACGCGTCTAATCGGTTTCACGATGGACGAGCGCGGCGTAAACGCCGAAGTCGACCGCAACGGGACCAGTGGAAGGATCGAAGCAAGCTGGATCGTCGGCTGCGACGGCGCGCACAGTACAGTCCGCCGAGAGATAGGGTCGGATTTTTCGGGAAATTCACTGGGCCTGCACGGACTGGTGGCCGAGTGCGATCTCGATTGGAACTTGTCGCGCGACATCTGGTGGACATGGCATGGGACTAAAGGTTTAGCCGCTGCGCTCTATAATGATTTCACCGGGCAATGGCATGTACTGGCTTTCGACCGTAATGAGCAAAGCCGAACGGAAATCACAGCTTTTGAGAAGATCGGCATCTTGCTACGACGCTTCAGCGGGATAGCGGACGTGCAACCAAGCAATCCGACAAAAATCGATGCGCTCGCACCCTCCGACCGTATTGCCGAGCGATTTACCACTGGGCGGGCAATCCTTGTTGGAGACGCGGCTCATTTATTCGCCGGCGCGGTGGGTCACGGCATCCATTGTGCCGTCGAAGACGCGCTGAACCTCGGCTGGAAGCTCGCTCTGACGATTTCGGGCGCTGCGGCTCCGTCGCTCTTGCAGACCTACGAGACTGAGCGCCGCGGACACGCCAACGAGGTCGTCCGCAAGGTCCGCTGGGTCGAGCGGATGATAACTCTGCGCGGAATGCCGGCGGCGGTGCTGTGGTGGGCCGTCCTTGTGCTTCGAAGACACTTGCGTTCGATCGGCTCGCTTGCGGATCGGCAGGCGGAATCCTTGGCAACAGATTATCAAGCGAGCTCATTGACGCGCCCCGACCCCACGCAAGCCGCATCCCGTGCGCGCGTTGGCAGGCGCATACAAGATGCAGTGTGCAGGGCTGGCGGTCAGCCGACATCGTTGCTCGAAATCATCCGCGGACCCCAGGCCGATCTGCTGCTCTTTGCCGGCATAAAGCCGACCCGAGAAGCGGCCGGAATGCTGCGTCGCATCGAGCAGTGCGTTTACTCACTGGGCTCGTATTTGCACACCCACTTTGTCTTCTTATCTGAGGCAGATGCGCGCGATGCCGGTTTTGAGGGGGATGATGCCAAGGTAATCGTCGATGGTCAGGAAAGGCTACAGGCCGCTTTCGGCATTCGCGATCCCGAACTCGTCTACATCCGCCCGGACGGTTATATCGGCTTTCGGGCTCGGGACCCGCGTGAGCAAACACTGCTCGATTACTTGCGCTTGATCTATATGAGAGAGCTGATCCACTGACAAAGGAGCAGCCTCTTTGAGCCCGCCGGCGAAGGGCGGATTTCCCACCCAACTGCGCCGCCCAGGTTGGCTAGAGCAATGCCCGGATTGGCGGCGACACTCGCCGCTTCGCGGTTCCTGGAGCACCGGCAGCTCAGCACCGAAAGGGGTCGTTCGTTTGGCCGCCAGGAACCGGCAGGGAGTCGACCCACAGGCGACCTTGGATGCGTCGTCGAGATTCCCTTGCCCTAGCCCGATCAAGGGTCTCGCCTCCCGCAAGATATGACCGGAACTGCCCCCCAACCGTCGCGCCGTCCATGCCAGCTTCAGTGCCTACGGCCAGACGTTCGATGCGCAGCTTGAGGAGCTACGCGGCTGTATCAAGATGTACTGCGAGAAGGTGACGGGCGCGAACAACGACTGGCGCGAACTGCAGAAGATGCTCGATCACCTCGCTCCTGGCGAGCGTGGTTGAGGGTGTCGCGCATCGAAACCGCCCTCGCCGAATGCCGACCCTCCAACTCGCACCGATTTGGCATAGGTTCATAAAATTCCGGCGTTTGCCCTAGCGCCCAGAACCCGAGCGACGGTGCTCAGCACCGTGGCGACCCTGAACGGCTTGTGGAGGAACGCGGCGTAGCCCGTACATCTTTCGGCAACCGACTTCTCGCTGAGCGAGCTCATCATGATGACCGGGATGCGCTGGTGAGCCGGCGCCGCCGCCATCGCGAGCAACATTTCAGCGCCACCAAGTATCGGCATCATGAAGTCCAGCAGGATCACGTCGGGCGTTTCCTCCTCCAGTCTCACGAGGCCCTGCCTGCCGTTGGACGCGGTGATAATTCGATAGCCCTCGTCGGTGAGGATGGTCTCTAGTACGTCGACGACGCCGAATTCATCGTCAACGACGAGGACCGTTGCCATGATTACTTCCTACGAGGTAGCCGAGCCGCCTGGTCCGCGGGCAGTTCCTCGCTCTTCAGTTGAGGGAAGCCGCTGAGGATGGCCTCGGCGCTGTCGAACGTATTGGCGAGTTCGATGCCGGCAGCCGTGATTCGGAACTCCCGCAGTGACAAGTCGAAGTCGCTGTCGCGCATCTTGACGACGGAAATCAGCCGCCGGAGTTGCGACCTGATCTCGACGTACCGCAGCAGGATCAGGTTTTCGGCGAGCGTAGATAGGCCAATTGCCGGGCCCTCGATCACTCCACCGATCAGGTTCGGTGTCTCGGCCGTGTAGAACGTCGTGACGTCGAGCACGCGAAGCTCGTTCGCCAGCGCTGTCAAGAATCGGCCGATCCGATGCGGCCGGTCGGCAGCAATCTCCTGGAACCCGAGAAGTCCGTCGATGACGAGCCGCTTCACGCGCCGCCGCCGCACCGCCTCGACGAGGCGATTGCCGAGCGCGTCGAGGATGTCCTCGGTGGGCGGGTGCCAGAGAATCTCCAAATAACCCTGCTCGACGAGGCCGTCGAGCGCGATGCCGATGCCGGCCGCCTTGACCCGCAGCCGCAACGGCGTCTCGTAAAAGCCGAAAAAGAGACCGGGGTCCTCGGCCGACGACTGCGAGAGAAAATGTAGACCAAGGCTCGTCTTTCCTGCACCCGAGAAACCGAGGACGAGCGTTGCCGTGCCGCGCGGTATACCGCCGCCAAGCATCGCATCGAGCTGGTTGACGCCCGTCGTGCATCGCTCATCAGGCCACTCGTCATCGGCCGAAGGGCGCGCGAGCAGCGCCTCGAGTCGGGGATAGACGACGATGCCCGCTTCCGTGATCCGGAACGAATGCCGGCCGCGCAGGGCGTGGGTACCGCGGAGCTTGCGTACCTCCAGCTCCCGCTCGGCTTGCGTACCGAACAGCACATCGTGAAGCTCTATAAGCCCGTCCACCATCGTGTGCTCGGGGTGGTAGTCGTTGCGACGGCCATTCGTCAGAAGCAACGCGGTGCAACCTTCGACGGCTATGTGGGCCCGAAGCTCCTGGATGAACTTCTTAAACTCGCGATCCAACTCGCTGGATTCCTCGATGGCGATGAACCCATCGAGGACGAGCAAGGTTGCACTATGTGTCCGGATCTCGCGCCGCAATAAATCGATAAACCCCTTGACGCCGTCTTCCTCGAGGACGCGGAAGCCGTTCACGTAATAAACACCGTCCGGGATGAGTGCCGGCTCAAAGAACGACATTGTCTGCATGTGCTGCATCATGCGGTCGTGCGTTTCCGCCAAAAGAGTGACGTAGAGCGTACGATGTCCAGCGGCGACATGATTGAAGCAGAACTGGTTTCCGAGGATCGTCTTGCCCGTCCCCGGCTCGCCCCGCACGATGTAAATGCCCGCTTTAAGAAAGCCTCCTCGCAAAACGATGTCGAGGCCCGGGATGCCGGTCGGCACGCGCTCAAGGGGTGTCTGCCAGTCGGCATCGGTTGGATTGATAGCCATCGGTCCCTTACATTGGCGCAAGCGGAAGGGTCACAGTGAAGCTCGATCCTTCGGCACGGCGGCTGGTCACATGGATCTCGCCATGCATGGTATCCACAAGCTGGCGAACCACCCAGAGGCCAATGCCAAAGCCACCCTGCTCGCGCCGGGTCACGGCACGCTCGAAGGCATCAAAGATGCGAGCCTGGTCTTCTTCCGAGATGCCGATCCCGTGATCCCGAACCGTCAATTGCGCCCTGGCGCCGTGACGAACCAACGATACCTCGATCGGCTCGCCGGCCCCATATTTGAGCGCATTGGACAGCAGGTTATCGGCGATCTGCTCGACCGCCAGTTGATCGAGCAGCCCGGACACGTTGTCCTCGATCCTCGCCCATAGGCGGCAACCGGAGCGCTCGGCCTCCGGCCGATGCCGTTCTACGGCTTGTCGCATCACCGCGGAGAGCTCGACTAGCGAAAGTTCGGCGCACAGCTTTCCTGCAGTAATGCGCGAGACATCCAGAAGCGTTGTCGCTCGCTTGATATACTCGCCTATCAGGCCGACCAGGCGCTCCAGCGCGACGATGATCGCTGCCGAGCACTCGCTTTCCGGGCGCCGTCCGACCGCCAACAAATGCTCAGCGTATCCGAGGATCGGCGTCATCGGATTGCGCAGCTCGTGAGCGGCGATCGCTATGAATTCGTCACGCGCGCGCACCGCCTGCGCCAGCTCCACAGCAAGTCGCGCCTGCTGGCTCTCGAGCGCTGTCGGAGCGTGGAGGCGGGCGAACTTGCCGTTCAGCCTGCGAAATTTGGCAGCAGGCAGCGGTGCGTCTTGCATGTTCTTCTTCAACCCGACTGCTGTTCAACGAAGGGGGTAGGGTGACGTATCGATCGGTCGGCGACAGCCTACGCTCACGGCTCGGAACCTTGTTGGCACAGGACCATTACGCGGCCGCACAGCTTCTCCCGGCGCCGAGCGGTAACTGTCTGTCAACACAAAGCCCATGAGGCGTCATAAAAACGTCCGTCGAAATCGCCGGCAGACCGGCCCGCTGCGCTGACTAACGGCGGTTCCCCCTCGCCACCCGCACACGCCCGCCGCAGCTCACGCTCTGCATTCTGCGGCTTCTGAACCGCTCCAGTGAACCCGCCGCGCATGGGCATCGTGCAACGGTACCGACAAATGCGCTGAGCGGCATCCATCGGCGTGCTGAACCGGTAGGCGGAGGGCGCCACCTTGGGGCGCCCGTCATCTGTCGATCGGCGCGTCAGGTTTGCGCGTGCTGCCGCGCGGAATGTCCCCTTCGCCCTTCCCACCCTCCTGGGATCTTCGGGCAGGCAGCGGCGAATGACCGGTTAGCCCAGGACTAACCCGCCGGACAGAATGACCAACTCGGCCGCCCGTATGGCCGAGACCGCCGGCCAGAAGTCGGCTAAGCCGGGCGCTTCCAGCCGAGCCAGTCGATGATCGCCTGCCCCATCACGAGATCTTTGTCGCGGCCCTGAAGCCACGGCAATTCCTCGGTGAACATCGTCACGCATTGCCGGTAGGAGCACGGCATGCGGGTGATGTCGGTGCCCCAGAAGCAGCGCTGGGGACCAAACGCGTCATAGATCTGGCGGATGTATTTGTGGATGTTGCGATAGGGGTAGGGCTCGCTCGAGTAGCTCGGCGCCCCCGAGAGCTTGACCGCGACATTGGGATATTTGGCGAGCGCCAGCATCTCGCCGAGATTGGCAAAGGCCGCATCGTCCTTTCCGGAGCCGCCCGCACCGCCGCGGCCATGGTGATCGATGTGCAATTTCAACCCGGGATGGCGCTCGGCGATCCGACCGAACTCGGCGAGATGCCCGCCGGCCATCAGGCCGACCGGGAGTTTCTCCCGTTCGCAGGCCGCCCAAAACCAATCAACGGTGCCGTCCGACCACCAGCTTTGCTGATGCGGCTGGTTGAAGGTAAAGCGAAAGCCGAGCATGCCCGGGCGTTGCCGCCAATTCTTGACGATCTCCTCCTTGTTCGGGGCCTGCAGGTCGAAATTGCCGAGGATGCAGAATTTCTGCGGATAGGCCTTGACCGCCTCGACCGCCTGGACATTGGGCCCTTCGCCGAGCGTGCTGGGCGGATGGATGACCGCCGCGTCGACGCCGGCCTCGGCCATTTCCTTCAACGCGTCATCGACGTTGTAGGTCGGGATCTGCCGGTGCTGCGGCGACATCCTGGCATTTTCCCAAAGGTGGATCTGTGAATCGACGATCAGCATCGCGTTCCTCCTTTTGGTTAAGCCTGTAGTTCACTCGACTGCGGGTCCCCATCCTAATCCCGAACCCTAACCCTCCCCCGCCCCCACCCTAACCCTCCCCCGCGTGCGGGGGAGGGGATGGGAGGGGGCTGCACGTGAGAAGGAAAAGGAGGAGGCCTCTCGCGGGGCCAATTCAGAGGCGGCAGGTTCCACGTGATCGGGATCCAGGCAAAGTCTGCCCTCAGCCTCGATGTCCGCGAGGACTCGCCTGACGACCTCGGCCACGGCGTCGCGGGCCGAGGACGCGCCGCGGTTTGCGGCAACTCCGAGAGCCAGGGTTCTAAAAACCCCGCTTTCGGTGATCCGATGCGCTTCGGCCAGCCCGCGCGCGCATTCCCGGTAGACCGAGGAATGCGGCAGGATCGAGGCGCCCACTCCCTGCTGCACCATCAACCGGATCGTCTCGTGATCGTTGAGCTCGGTCTCTACTTGGAGCTCGATGCCGCGGCCGGCGAGCAGCGTCTCCATCGCCGCGCGCAGCCCGTCTCCAAGAATGAGCGGCGTACGGCCCAGCTCGCCGGGCGAAACGAATTCCCGCGGCCGCGCCCCGGGTCGGGTGACCAGCACCATTTCTTCCTCGGCCAGCCGGGTCGACTGGATCAGGCGGCTCTTCGACATCTCCGACAGCAGGGCCAGATCGACGCGCCCGTCGACAATGAACTCCTCCAACCGGACCATTCCGGCATGGACGACCTTGAGCTCGATCATCGGATAATGCCGGCGCATCCGGGCGAACAACTCAGGCACCACGACCGGGCACAGGGTCGGGGTGACGGCAAGGACGATTTTCCCGCTGGGGTGCGCCTTGTGAGCTCGGATTTCGTCGCCCGCCCGCTCGACATCGCGCAGGATGCGCTGCGCGCTCTCGAGCAGCCTCTGACCGCCTTCGGTCAGCCGCACGCCGCGGTTGGCGCGGGTGAACAAGGTGACGTCGAGCTCGTCCTCGAGCCGTTGGACATGCCGGGTGAGAGCCGGCTGGGCGACATGAAGATGCGCCGAGGCACGGGTGATGCTGCCGAGCTCGGCGATGCGGACAAAATAGTGAAGGCTGCGCAATTCCATCGTGCCGCGATTTCGCTCGCCCTCGCACCCGAGGTCAATCGAAATTCCCGCGCTGTCTCTTATGCCGAAGCGGCATGGCCATGATCGGAAATCGGCATTTGCTCGATGAGCAGATCGAAACTACCGTCGCCCAAGGTGCGGAATGGCAAGAGGAGCGGGCGATGGAGGTCGGCGTCTACCATGAATTCCACTGCCGGCCGGACCAGACGCCGGCGGCGGCGTTCGCGGAGGCGCTGGCGCAGATCGAAGCGGCGGACCGCTGGGGACTGGACGCGATCTGGCTCGCCGAAATCCATCAGCAGGCTCGCCGCTCCATAATGAGCGCGCCGATGACCGTCGCCAGCGCGATTGCCGCCCGCACCAAGCACATCAAGATCGGCACCGGGGTCCAGGTCTTGCCCTTGTGCCACCCGCTGCGACTGGCCGAAGAGACCGCCACCGTCGACCAGATCAGCCACGGCCGCTTGCTGTTCGGCGTCGGCCGCAGCGGCAACCCGCGCAGCTACATGGCTTATGGCGTGCCGTATTCGGAAAGCCGCGAGCGGTTTCTCGAAACCCTCGACATCGTCAAAAAGGCGTGGACGCAAGACCGGTTTTCCTACGAAGGCAAGTATTGGCATTTCGACAACGCCAGTGCGGTGCCCCAGCCGTTTCAAAAGCCCTTCCCGCCGATCCGCGTCGCCGCGGCCAGCGAGGAAACCTTCCCGTCGCTCGGCGAGGCCGGCTACCCGATCTTTGTCGCGGTGCGCAGCGGCTCTCTGTCGGGGCTGGCGCCCGATCTCGCCGCCTATCGCCAAGCTCATAAGGCGGCCGGTCATCCCGGCGAGGGCGAGGTCTATCTGCGGCTGAGCCTGCACATCGCCGATACCGACCGGCAGGCGCTCGACCAGGCGGAAGAGAGCATCATGCTCGGCTATCGGACCTTGAGCACGCGGCTCGAAAATTCGCCCAATCGGCGCCGCGCGGCGGAGGCGCAAACGGTCAAGACCATCTCCTACGAGGAGGTGCAGCGCGACAAGGTCATCATCGGCAGCCCGGAACGCGTCGCCGACCGCCTGCAGCAGCTACATGAGGAACTCGGACTGAACGGAATCCTGGCGGAGCTGAATTTCGGCGCGCTGATCCCGCACGAGCCGATGACGCGGTCGCTGCAGCTGCTGTGCGAGAAAGTCATGCCCCGCCTCCATTGAGCGCGGATCCCGCCGTGAAACGCAGCACCGAGCGCTTCCTGACGACGCATACCGGCAGCCTGCCCCGTCCGGACGATCTCGTGCGCGCGATGTTCGCCAAAGAGGAAGGGGTGCCGGTCGATGCGGCGGCGCTCAAGGCGCGCATTCGCTCGGCGGTGGGGGCGGTCGTCGAAAAACAGATCGAGGCCGGCATCGACATCGTCAACGACGGTGAGATGAGCAAGCCGAGCTACGCCACTTACGTCAAGGACCGGCTGCACGGCTTTGGCGGCGAGAGCCGGCCGCTCGTCTACCAGGATCTCGTCGGTTTTCCCGAATTCGCCCGGCGGGTCTTTGGCGACCCCGGCCGGGCGCGGCGCAGGACGCCCGGCTGCAACGGTCCGATCAGCGTTCGCGACCCCGAAGCGGCCGAGATAGACGTCGCTAATCTGACCCTGGCACTCGCCCGAATGAACGCGGAGGAAGCCTTCCTCAGCGCCGCCTCGCCGGGTGTCGTCTCGCTGTTCTTCCACAACGCGCATTATCCGAGCGAGGAGGCTTATCTCTACGCGATCGCCGAGGCTATGCGCCAGGAATACGAGACCGTCGCCGAGGCCGGTCTGATCCTGCAGATCGATTGCCCGGACCTCGCTATGGGCCGGCACATTCAGTATGCCCAGCTGAGCCTCGGCGAATTCCGCAAAAGGGCGCGGCTCCACATCGAGGCGCTCAATCACGCGCTGGAAAACGTCCCGGCGGAGCAGCTGCGTCTGCACCTCTGCTGGGGCAATTACGAAGGCCCGCATCATTGCGACGTGGCGCTCAGGGACATCATCGAAACCGTCTTTTTGGCCAAGCCTTGCGGCCTCTCCTTCGAGGCGGCCAACCCGCGCCATGCGCATGAATGGAAGGTCTTCGAGGACGTGAAAGTGCCCGACGGCAAGGTGCTGATCCCCGGCGTCATCGAATCGAAGACCAATTTTATCGAGCACCCCGAATTGATCGCCCAGCGCATCGGCCGCTACGCCAGGCTCGTTGGTCGGGAAAACATCATCGCCGGAAGCGATTGCGGCTACGGTACCTGGGTCGGCCAGGCTGCGGTCGATCCGGCCATTGTATGGGCGAAGCTGGCCAGCTTGGCGGAAGGCGCGCGCCTCGCCTCGCACGAGTTCTGGACGTAACCGCGACACCCGAGCCCGGACCCAGGAGATCGAACCAATGCGATTTGGACTTTTCGGCAGTGCCCAAGCCAGGCGCAGCGGCCCCGACACCGACAGCAGCCAGGGCTTCCGCGACTTCATCGAAAACAATGTCGAGGCCGAGGCGCTCGGCTATTACAGCACGTTTCTCGTCGAGCACCATTTCACCGGCTTTGGCCAGGTATCGGCGAGCCTCAACCTGTTGACTTGGCTCGGCGCCCGCACGCGCCATTTGCGCCTCGGCACGGCAGTGCTGGTATTGCCCTGGCACAACCCTGTGCTGTTGGCCGAGCAGGCGGCGACGCTCGATCTCCTGTCCGGCGGCAGGCTCGATTTCGGCATCGGCAAGGGTTACCGCCACAACGAATTCGCGGGGTTCTGCATACCCCTGGAAGAAGCCGACGCGCGGTTTGAGGAAGCGATCGAGGTTCTCACTAAGGTGTTTACCTCGGAAATCCCGTTCTCTCATCGCGGCCGGTACTGGCAGTTCGACAACATCGTGGTCGAGCCGCCGACCGCGCAAAAACCCCATCCACCCTTCTGGATGGGGGCGGGCAGCCAGAACTCGGTCCGCGAAGTCGTCCGGCGCGGCTATAACATGCTGCTGGGGCAGCACGCGCTTGCCGAGGAGACCCTTGAGCAAGTCGCCCAATTTCGCCGCGAGGTCGAGGCCCTTGGGCGGCCCTTTGACCCCATGCAGGTGGGCGTCGCCCGCGCCGTCTCCATTGCCGATAACGATGCGGACAAAGCGGCGGCGATCGAGCGGCGCTACCAGGGGCACATGCGGATCAACGCGCTGGCCCGCCGGCCGGACGGCGAAACGCGGACCCGCTATATTCTGGACGACGAAAAGGAGGCGCGGCACGAAAGCGCCGAAAGCGCCCTCTTCGGCACCCCCGACGAGATCATGCGAAAGCTCGAAAAGTTGCAGAAGGGCGGCGTCGAATACATCATCATCAATTTTGGCGGGTCGCGCGAGCAGATCCGCCGTTTTGCCCGCGACATCATGCCGGCCTTCGCCGGCGAGCCGCAAATGCAAGCCTTGGCGGCAAAGTAGCAGGAGGACCTTCGATGGGTTTCGAATTCGGCGTGTTCCACGAGTTTCAGCGGCGCCCGGGCCAGACCGAGGCCGAGGCGTTCACCACCGCCTTCGATCAGGTCGACGCCGCCGAGCGCTGGGGTCTCGACGCGATCTGGCTGGCGGAAATCCATATGGCGCCCGAAAGGTCGGTCTGCTCGGTGCCGATGACGATCGCGAGCGCGATCGCGGCACGCACCAACAACATCAAGATCGGTACCGGCGTCCAGGTTCTGCCGTTGTGCCAGCCGTTGCGGCTGGCGGAAGACAGCGCCGCTGTCGATCATATCAGCCATGGTCGGCTGATCTTCGGGGTCGGCCGCAGCGGCTTCCCGCGCGCCTACGAGGCCTACGGCATCCCCTATGGCGAAAGCCCCGAGCGCTTTGCCGAAGTGCTGGAAATCGTCAGGCGGGCCTGGACCGAGGAAAGGTTCTCGTTCGCCGGCAAATACTACAATTACGAAAACGTCTGCATCGTGCCAAAGCCGTATCGCAAGCCGCATCCGCCGATCCGGATCGCAGCCAATCGCGAGGATACGTTCATTGCGGCCGCGAAGCAGGGTTATGCGATCTTTGTCGGGGCGCGGCGCGGCACCTTCGACGAGGTCCTGCCGAATTTGCAGACCTACCGCGAGGCCTGGAAAGCCGCCGGCCACCCGGGCGAGGGCGAAGTCTATCTGCGCGCCCCGGTGTATGTCGGGGACACCCTCGAACAGGCGCTTTCCGACCCCCAAGAGAGCCTGATGAATTTCTACCGCTATCTGGGTGCGCGGCTCGAAGAATCGGCCAACAGCGCCGGCGTCTTTGATACCGCGCGGCGGATCGAGGGCGCCCAGCGGCTGCAGAACCTCACCTGGGAGGAGGCGCGGCGCGGCCGCGCGATCATCGGCACCCCGGAAATCGTCGCCGACAATCTCGCGAGCCTCAGAGACCAGCTCGGCCTCGCCGGCATCCTCGCCGAGCTCAACACCGGCGGGTTAATCCCGCACGAGCGGGTGATGCGCTCGATGCAATTGCTGTGCGAGAAGGTGCAGCCGCGGCTCCATTGAGCCGCACGGTCGCACCGGAGACGACGATGAGCCGATACAGAGAGCTCAAGTACGACGATCTGGACGAGGCACAACGACGGGTGTGGGAGGATGTGGTGGCGGGACCGCGTCGCGCGGTGCCGCCGCCGGCGCATGTCTGGCTGAACAGCCCCGGGCTCGCCGACCACGCCCACAAGCTCGGTGCCCATGTCCGGTTCGCCACCGACCTTTCGCCGCGGCTGACTGAAATCGCGATCCTGGTGACGGCGCGTTATTGGTCCGCGCAGTTCGAATGGCAGGCGCACGCTCGCCTCGCCCGCCAAGCCGGGTTCGCCCCCGAGATCATCGAGGCGATCGCAGAGCGCCGCACGCCGGCATTCACCGATCCCGACGAGCAGCTCGTCTACGATTTTTGCAGCACTTTCTTCCATGACCACGCCGTCGGTGATGGGTTGTTCGAGAAAGTCAAGCACCGTTTCGGCGAACGCGGGCTGGTCGACCTCACCGGCCTCATCGGCTATTACTCGTTTGTGTCGGTGACGCTCAACGTATTCGACGTGCCGGTCCCTCCCGGTGCGGCGCTGCTGCCCAAGTAAGACGGTCCGTTCGGTGCGTGGTCATCGCCATGGACCCGGCCTATTTCGGAACGGAACAAGTCACCGAAGAAGACCGCGCCTATAAGGGATCGCGCTTCTCTGAAGTGCGAGATGCCATTTTCGCCAACCCCTACCAAACGGTGTGGGGTGGTTCCGGCGAGCCGCCATTGCCGATCTATGGCGTTAATCTGCCGAATGTGCTGCGGGGAATCCTGCCGCTCGGTTCGCCATACTATTTTCGTCAGGCGGTCGCGAGGGCGGTCGACTCCAGGTCTGATCTGCGCTGGGGCGCCGATCGCAAGGGCTTCCGGCGCCTCATCCATCCGAATGGCATATGCCTAACCGGGCGGTGGGAAATCTCAGAACAAACTCCTTATACCGGGTATTTCCAAAAGGACCGTCGAGCGCTGGTGGTCGGACGTTATTCCACCTGCTGCCGGGAGACGCGCCGGGGTCACGAGCGCTCGCTGTCGCTGGCTGGCAAGCTCTTTCCGACGACGGACCCGAACCATAGCGAGCTGCTGAGCACCGCCAGCTTCATCACGCAGCAGGACATCGGCGGCGATCGCACCGATTACATCAATGATGTCGAGCTTCTCAACGCTCCCAACACCAGCGGCTGGCGGCGGGGCTTTGGTGTGCCGGTTCTGGCGGTCGAAGCCATTCTCTTCACTCTGGTCGACAAGAAACCGACCATTCGGCAGCTCTATCAGGTCGCTGAACTGGACAAGCCGGCGGGGGAACCGACACGGGCGCCGGAATTCATGCGTCTGCTGGTCGACACCGGGCAGCCCAGGATCCCCGGTCCGGCCTTGGATTTTCGCGATGAAATCATGGCGCAGATCTATGACCGCGGCGACCCCGCCCCGAAACGGACCCTCACCTTTCACATCGAGGTCACAGACGAGGGCTCAACTCGCGGCCCGGATTTTTTTCAGCGCCGTAGTTTTACAAATTGGACCCGGATCGGAACACTGGCTTTTGACGAGGCCGTCGCGTCTTATAACGGTGACTTCGTATTACACTTCACGCATCCGACTTGGCGCGATGATCGGAATGATCCGTCGACGGCGACGCGCGTCAACGAACACAAGGTGCGCTGACCCTTCCAGGCTCAGGAGCCGCTGTTGCGGGCGATGAAGTCGAGTGTGGCGTCGGCGCAACGTTCGGCGTGGCTCGCTGCGACGTGATAGGAGTTGCCGGGCAGCACCAGCAGGCTCGAATTCAAGATCTGTTGCTGCCAGGCCCGGGTCTCATCGACCGAGGCGAGCCCGCTGCCATCGGTGGTGATGACAAAGGTTGGGCACCGGATCTTCGGCAGGTCCGCCCTGATGTCGGCGCAGGCGATCGTTTTCATGAAGCCGATCTGGGTCGAGACCGCAGTGCGTCCCATGAACTTGATCCACCACTCGACCCCTTCTGCGGGAAAGGCACTGCCGAGGCGGCCCGCCATGGTCCGGCGGGCCCAATGCTCGACGCCGTGGCGTTCGAATTCCTCGGCCAATTCGGGCGCGCGTTCGGCAGCGCCCTCGCGCATCGGCGGCGGCGTGCCAACGACGGTCAAGGTGATCACCCGCTCGGGGCGGCGCGCCGCGAAGGCGCGGGCGATGGTCCCGCCGATCTTGGCGCCAACGAGGTGAAAGCGCCCGACCCCGAGCGCGTCCATCAGCCGCACGAAATCATCGATGACGATGTCGAGCGACCATGGGAAATCGCGCGGCATCGGCGTCGAGGCGCCAAAGCCGCGCATGTCCGGGCGCACCACGCGATAGCGGCGCGAGAGAGAGGGCACCCAGCCATACCACGCCGCCCCGCTTTCGGCGTTGCCGTGCAGCAGCAGGATTGTCTCCGCCTCGCGCCAGGGGTCGGTAAAGTCGTCGACGAGGTAATGCAGCTGCGCGTCCGGCGGCCGCAAAAGTGTCGGCATTACGCTTCACCCATACGCAAACCGTTTTCGCACATGGAGATCACGCGCGGGGCGACAACCGCTCGCTTTTTATCCGGGCTGGTAGGTCAGGGTCAGCGCTGCGACGCCAGCCGCGACGTTGAGGCCGGTGTTGCCTTCGATGCTGAGCGGCTGCAGCGAGACCGTGTGATTGGAGCCGCCGACCAACACATTGGCCCCGACCCCGACGCCCGCCGTAGCGCTTGCAGTGGCGCCGCCATAGGATCCGGCCAGAGAGCCGGGCGCCGGCGAGGTGGTCGGCGCCAACACCGTCCAAACGAGCACGCCGCCTTTTGTATAGCCGATGTCGACGCCGAATTTGTCGATGGAGCCGACATAGTGTTGCGGAGGGCCACCGGCCGGCGCAAAGGTGCAGTTGACCGACCGCGAAGAGCCGAAGACAAAGCCAAAACCGCTGGACACGTTACAGGTGAGCGTACCGGCTCTTACGCCTTGCGCCTGCGCCGGCGTTCCGTATGCCAAAGCGCCCGCCGCGAAGCCGAGCGCAGTGATCGCTACTAGGAGTTTCCTGGGCATTCCGTCATCCTCTCGCTTGCCAGATTGTTCTATCCCGGCTGAAAGGTCAGGGTCAGCGCCGCGACGCCCGCCGCGACGTTGAGGCCGGTATTGCCTTCGATACTGAGCGGCTGCAGCGAGATCGTACTTCCGGAGCCGCCAACCAGCACATTGGCCCCGACCCCGACGCCCGCCGTAGCGCTTGCGGTGGCGCCGCCATAGGATCCGGTCAGAGACCCGGGCGCCGGCGCGGTGGTTGGCGCCAACACCGTCCAAACGAGCACGCCACCAGACGTATAACCGATGTCGACGCCGAATTTGTCGATTGATCCGACATACTGTTGCGGAGGGCCTCCCGGCGGCGAGTAAGTGCAGTTGACCGCCTTCGACGAACCGAAGATGAAGCCAAAGCCGCTCGCTACGTTGCAGGTGAGCACGCCGGCATTTACGCCCTGCGCCTGCGCCGGGCTTCCCAGCGCCAGAGCGCCGGCCGCAAAGCCGAGGGCACCGATCGCTACCGCGAGTTTCCTGGGCATTCCGTCATTCTCCTGCTTGCCATATTCCGCTAGTGGAGGCGCGAGACCTCAACGTCCGGTCATATAGCTTGGTTCCCTACTCCGGCGCCACGCTTTCCTTTCACTATCCGGTCTCTCGCGCGCTCTGCTGACCGACTCAGCGTTTCGCGCGGCGGTTTTCGCGTGCAGACCGATCTCCGCATATTCCAGCAACATCGACAAAACCGATTGAACTTCCGAGACCGATAGATGATCAGAGGCACCGAGACCTCGCGATGGTGGGCAGCGAAATATGGAAGCGGGCGGAAACGGCCGATAATGAGGGCGGATGCAGGCGGGTCTTGTTCGACAAATTTATCCGCTCGCGCCCGAGGCGATTTTTTGGAACAATCGCTTCCCGAGGCCTCGAATGGGCCGTGAACCAACTCGACAGGAAGCCGACTTGATCAGAGACAGGAATTTTCGCCAGACCCGACGCCGCGACTTCGACGACGACGGCTACGATCCGCATCTGCGCGAATTCGGAGGGACACCGCGCTTCACCCCGACGCGGTTCGAGACACCCTCCGGCCCGCCGGTGCGCGCCGTGGTCAAATGGTTCAAACCCGAAAGGGGGTTTGGATTTGTCGAGCTCTCGGACGGCTCGGGGGATGCCTTCCTTCATGCCACCGTGCTCGAGCGCAACGGCATTGCCGCGGTGCAGGCCGGCGAAACGCTCGAGGTCCGCGTGGCGCCCGGGCAGAAGGGACCGCAGGTTACCGAGGTCCTGAGCGTCGACAGCAGCACGGCCGTGCCGGCAGCGGCGCGGCGATCCCCTTACCCGCCGGCGAACCGTCCGGCGCCGGAGACCGCCGTCGAAGAGGTCGGTACGGTCAAGTGGTTCAACGCCCAGAAGGGCTTTGGCTTTATTGTCCGCGAGGGCGGCGGCAAGGATGCGTTCGTGCACGCCTCGGTGCTCGAGCGGTCCGGGCTCGGCAGCCTCAGCGAAGGCCAGCGCGTGGTGATCGACATCGCCGAGGGCCGCAAGGGGCCCGAGGCCGTCAGGGTTCGCCTCGCTTAACCCACCTCGTCGCGCTCGGCACCCTTCCCCGCAGAGCCGAGTGGGTGAGGGTGAAGGCGTCAGGCGGCGTTTCTGTCCAACAGCTCGATATGGACGTTCTGCGGGCCGCGCAGAAAGGCGATCCGCACTCCGGGCCTGATTGTCTTGGGCTCGACCGTAAACTCGGCGCCCTTCTTCTTGAGCTCGGCGACGGCATCATCGATCCCGCTGACCCGAAGCCCGATGTGTTCAAGCCCGAGATAGGGCGGCTGCGGCGGGGCGGCGACGGCCTGTTCGGGTGGAACCTGGGCGATGAACACGGCTACCCCGCCGAGATTGAGGTCGAGGCGTGGCCTCCCGTCCGACTGCACCGAGCGGATGATCTCGGCACCGAACATCTCCGCGTACCAGCGGGCGGTTGCTTCCGCATCGGGGCTGCGCAGATGGATATGGTCGTAGGTGAAGGTGGCCATGCGTCTCTCCCGTTTCCAATTACACGCTACACTCTAGGCCCAAGCCCGGGTGGGCACCAGGAGTGTCATGGTCAGGCACCGCGGACGGTCGGGCGACGCCGTTCGCGCCACGCGGCATGGCTTTCCTTGGCGTCCTCGGTCAGCGACAAGGCCATGAACCGATAGAGATCGATATAGGCGGCGTCGGCGACGTTGGGCATATCGAGCCCCCGGTTCAACGATTCCTTGGCCAGCCGGGAGGCGAGCGGCGGCAGTTCGGCGAGCCGCTCGGCGATCGCCGTCGTTTGCGCGATCAGCTCGGCGTGCGGTACCAGCCACTGGGCGAGGCCGAAACGGAAGGCCTCCTCGGCTTTCATCGGGTACCCCATGGCGACCTTCATCGCCTGGCCCTTGCCCACCCATCGCGCGAGGCGGACGATCCCGCCATGGTTCGGCAGTATCCCGAGAGCGACCTGCGGCAGGCGCCATTCCGCGCGATCGGAAGCGATGATCAGATCGCAGCAATAGGTCACAATGCAGCCGATGCCGACGGCGTAGCCGTTGACCGCAGCGATGACGGGCTTGGGAAACTCGGTCAGCACCTGACCCGCTGTGCGGTGCCGCTGCGGCAGGCCCTCGATGAATTCGGCCATCGAGCCCTCTCTATGGGTGCGCGGGTTCTTGAGATTGGCGCCCGCCGAGAACGCGCCGCCCGCCTCGTCGCCAGTCAGCACGGCGACCCTGATTTCGGTGTCGGATGCCATCGAGCCGCAATGTCGGGCGATTTCCTCATTGAAATCCTCTCCCCAGGCGTTGCGGGCCTCGGGCCGGCTCAGGGTCAGCCACCCAACGTGGCCGCGTTTTCGATAGAGGACCGGCATCGCAAGCTCCTTTGACCGAAACCATCAGCGGCGGAGATCTTGCCTTCGTGCGGCGCATGATTGCACCCACAATCCGCCGGGTGTCATGCGCCAGCGAAGTTGCTAGGGTAGCGCGATGAGCGCGAGCCGGTTTCCCGACAGCATCGAAAACCGATCTTCCTGGGTGGCGGCGGCGATTACGACAGCCATCCTGACGATCTCCTACGGTGCGCCTCTGCTCGTCGTTGTCGGGCTCAGGCCGATCACCGCCTCTCTCGACACCACCCGGTCGGTCGTCGCTCTGGCCGGCGCCCTCGTCTGGGTCGGGACCGGGATGGGCGGCATCGTCATGGGCTGGGTGGCCGACCGGATCGGCGTGAGGCCGACGGTCGTTTTCGGCGCCCTGATGGCAGCTTTAGGCTTGGCGGTCTCGACGACCGGTCAGGTCTGGGCGTTCTTTTTCGGACACGCCATTCTGATCGGTCTATTGGGCAACAGCGCGCACCTCCCGCCGCTGGTGGTCTATATCAGCCGTTGGTTCGACCGGCGGCGCGGCACTGCGGTCGCCCTGATCTGGTCAGGGCAATATGTCGCCGGCATGCTGTGGCCGACTGTTTTCGAACGTGCGATGACGCGATTCGGCTGGCAGGCGACGATGCGGTGTTATGCCGTGGTAGTTGCCGCGGCAATCGTGCCGATGGCCCTCCTTCTGCGGCCACCGCCCCAGCCAAGCCGAGCCGCCGCCGCGGTGGGTGCGGGCGTGCGACACCCGGGAAGGGCATTGGGCCTGCCGGCAAACCTCGTGCAAACACTATTGTGTGCAGCAGGATTCCTCTGCTGCGTGCCGATGGCGATGCCGGCCGGGCATCTGGTTGCCTTCTGCAGCGACCTTGGCATCCCGGCGACGCACGGGGCTGCGATGCTGTCGGTCCTGCTCGGCAGTGCCTTGGTCAGCCGATTGTTCTGGGGGTGGCTAGCGGATCGGATCGGCGGGCTCAGCACTGTGCTCGCCAGCTCGGCCTGCCAGGCCCTGGCGATCGCGGCGTTCACTGCGACCCAAGACGAAGCCGGGCTGTTCGCTGTGTCGGCGGCTTACGGGCTCGGCTTCAGCGGGATTATTCCGGGCTATGTGCTGGCGGTTCGGGAGCTCTTCCCTTCCGCCGAAGCGTCGTGGCGGGTGCCGACCCTGCTGTTCATCAGCATGTCCGGTATGGCTTTCGGCGGCTGGTTTGCCGGTGCGTTGTACGATCACCTTCACTTCTATGCGCCGGCCTTCGCCGCGGGCGCCTTGTTCAACGTGGCGAACCTGGCCGTCATCGGATTTCTCGTCACACGGCAGGCGAGAGAGCCGCGCGTGCCGGCGGTGCTCCCCGCATAACCGCCGTCAGGCGGCGGTCTTGACCAGCTTGTGGATCACCCGCAGGCGCTTTGGCGGCGGGTCTTTCGAGAACCTCCCCCAGCTGCGGCCGGAAAGCTCGCCGACATAGATGTTGCCGTGCCCGTCGACCGCCATGCCGTGCGGCGAGGTGAACTGCCCCGGGGCGAGACCGGCATGCATCTTGCCGAGCCGCGCCAGCACCTTGCCTTTTGACGTATGGATACTGACGCGCGGCCCGATATTGGGCCAATCCCGATTGATTTCGCCGGAGGGGCCGCCCTCACCGATATAGACGAGCGGGTCGGGGCCGCTCGCCATGCACATGCCGTTTGGCCGATGCAAATTGTTCCACTGCGTCTCGAACTTGCCGTTGCCGTCAAACACCTGGACCCGGTGGTTCTCGCGGTCGGCGACATAGACCCAGCCGTCGGGGTCGCAGCAGATGTTGTGCGGGACGTTGAACTGGCCGGGATCCGTGCCCGGCTCGCCCCATGAGAAGAGCAGCTTGCCGTCGGCGGTGTATTTGTGGATCCGGGCGTTGCCGTAGCCGTCGGAGACATAGAGCTCGCCCCGCGGCGACAACGCCGTGTGGGTGCAGCGGTGAAACGGCTCGCCGCTCATATAGGGCTTGGGCTTGCCGGGGACGCCGAGGGTCATCAGCACCTTGCCGTCGAGCGTGCATTTGCGCACCGTGTGGTCGCCGTCATCGGTCAGCCAGATCGTGTCGTCCGGACCCATATGGACGCCGTGCGGACGGCGGAACACGCCTTCGCCCCAGGTGCGCAGCAGATTGCCTTCGGCGTCGAACACCGCGACCGGGTGCTCGCCACGGTTGAAGGCATAGACGCGATTTTGCCGGTCGACCCCGACTGCGGCGCAGTCGCCGAGCGTAATTTCCTCTGGTACCTTCGCCCAGTTCTCATGGACTTCGAAGGTGTACTCGCCGCTTCCGAGTTGCACCGCCATGCGTCCTCTCCTTCGAGCTCTGCTTTAAGCCGGGTGCTATCTTAGGTACGAAACGCAAATCAGGCGAGCGCCCCACGCGGCTCATTATCTGTAGCACTGATAGTCAGTCGATCGTACGATGCCTGATCGACATCCTTGCTGAGGGAGCAAGAGGAGCCCGCGATGCCAGAAAAGCTGATTTCCGGCGACAACCACATCGACCTCACCTATTTGCCGCCCGACCTGTGGTCGTCCGAGGTGCCCGCGAGGTGGAAGCTCCTGGCGCCCCGCGTCGAGGAGATGGAGGACGGCCTCCACTGGTTCGTCGAGGCGCAGGACAAGGGGATGTGGAACGGTATCGGCCCGGGATTCATGAAATATCAGCGAGGGATGTTCGGCCATATCGACGAGATGAAAGATCTCGGCTTCGAATGGAGCTACAGCCGCGGCGCCAAGCCGCGCCCGACGACGCCGGAGTTGCGGCTTGCCGACCTCGACCGCGACGGGCTGTCCGCCGAGATCGTCTATGGCTGCCTGATGATCAACGATCTGATCGCCGACGCGCCGCTGCGCGCCTGGTCGGACAAGGTCTACAATGACTGGGTCGCCGATTTCGCCAAGCGGTCCGACCCCAACCGCGTCTTTCCGCTCGCAATTGTTCCCAATACCGACCCGGCCGAGGCCGCCGCCGAGGTCCGGCGCTGCGCCAAGCTGGGGCTGCGCGGCGGCGATCTCGCTTTCAAGCGGATGACCCCGCCGCTCTACACGGATCTGTGGTTCCCGCTGTGGGAGGCAGCGGCCGAGTGCCGCTTCCCGATATCGTTCCATTCAACCGGGTTCAAGGCGTTGCGCGCCCCCGATAACCCGGAACAGGAGCGGAAATACTTCACCCAATGGCGGCTGGTGCGCTCGGCTTTGTTCCAGCTCGACACGATGGAAGTATTGGTGTCGTTGCTGGCTTCGGGTGCGTGCGAGAAATACCCGGATTTCAATTTCGTGCTCGGCGAATCCGGAGTCACCTGGCTTCCCTATGTATTCGACCGGCTCGACACAGAATATGCCGACCGAGCAAAAGATCTCGGATTCAAGCTGAAGCCGAGCGACTATTTCCGCCGCCAGGGATACGTCACCTACCAGCAGGACCAGTACCTGGAGCCGATCATCCCGCTGATCGGCGAGGACAACATCATCTGGGGCGCCGACTATCCACACCCCGATTGCATCTGGCCCGACTCGCAGCGCGTCCTCGACAAGAACCTCGCGGCGATCTCGCCCAGCGTACGCCGCAAGATCACCAGCGAGAACGTGACTCGGCTCTACCACCTGCACTGACGGCGCGGTTCACGAAACTCAGGCAAGCCGCATTATTTACCCCTCTCCCCCGCCGGCCGGGGGAAAGGGCAGGGTGAGGGGGCCGACGAGCCCAGTTCGCGGCCCCGCCCACCTCACCCTCCCGTCGCCACGCGACGGGCCCCTCCCTCTCCCCCCAAAGGGCGGAGAGGGGCTGTTGTTGTGCGCGGGCGATAAGTTGGGTGACGCTAGTGGGTCTCGGTCGCCGTCGTCGGATCGATCATCCGCCGAACTTCGGTGACCTTGTTCGCCGGGAACCCGCTGCGCCGGGCGTGCTCGTGGATGAGCGCCTCGTCTTGGGCGAGGTAGACGCAAAAGGTCTTGTCGGCGGCGACATAGCTCTCGACCCATTGGATGTCGGGACCGAGCTCCTTCAAGGTCGCGTTCGATTTCTGCGCGGCCTCCCGCAGCGCCTGCCGCTCGGCGCTGCCGATCGCCGGCAATTCACGTTCGATGATGAATTTGCGCATGGGGCTCCCCTTCAATGATCGCGCCCCATACCAAACAGGATTACCGCCCGGGGGTAAAGCGCGGCATCACCCGGTCGGCAAAGAGACGCATCGAGGCCTGTGCCGCGGCGAGCGGCATCATGTTGAAATTGACTTGCAGCGAGGCGTGCTCGAAGCCGCCGAACTCCTCCCGGCTGTGGGTAATCGCGGCGATGATCTCGTCCGGCGAGCCGACCCACGCCGCACCGCTCGCGATCTGATCGGCGGCCGTCGTCTCGCGCAGCTTGGCGATCATCCGGTCGTAGCCGGGATAATCCGCCGAGACGCGGCCGTCGAGCCAGTCGGCGGCGGCCTCGACCAGGGAACCCAGATAAGCGTCGAGCAACGGGCCGGCCACGGCGCGAGCGCGCGCCCCATCCTCGTCGCAAAACATGTGGAAGGCCAGCATGACCTCGCCCTCGCCAGGGTGGCCGGCCTCCTTCCAGGCCGCGCGGTAGGCGGTGAGCAGCGGGCGCATCATGGCGCCGGTCAGCGGGATCGCCATGACCGAATAGCCCATCCGGCCGGCAAAGACGAAGGATTCGGCCGTGCTTTGCGCGGCGACGTAGAATTTCGGCCGCGGCTTCTGGGTCGGGCGCGGCAGCGATGTGGTGTTTTCGATCGTGTGGAAACGGCCGCGATGGGTCACGTTCTCGTGGGTCAGCAGCAACTCCACCTGTTCGAGGCCCTCGCGGAAGCGGGCCACCAATTCATCCGGTGAACGGCCGAACCGGCGAAACTCGTGCGGCAGAAAGGCGCGGGCGAAACCGACATCCAGCCGCCCATCGCTGATCGCGTCCAGCATGCCGATTTCGCCGGCAAGCTTGAGCGGGTGATTGAAGACCGGCAGGACGGCCCCCGTTACCAGCCGCGCGCGGCGCGTGCGCTGGGCCGCAGCGGCGAGAAACAGCATCGGGTTGGGGCTGTACCCGCCATAATAATGGAAATAATGCTCGACGATGCGGATGTGAGAGAAACCGAGTTTTTCGGATTCCTCCGCGAGATCGAGCGCGTCGCGAAAATAGTCCGCGCCGGATTTCTGATCGGGTCGGACGTCGGGAAAAAACTGTAGGCCGAACTGCATGGCACGCTCCGCGCTGGCCGAGGATAAGCGCGATGGACCAGCCGTCAACCTTCAAAGCAGCGCACTTGACGGTTACCCGTCGAGAGTGATTCGATCGGCGCTGATCAGCAGGAGACCTCAAAGATGGCGGACACGGCGATTTGGAATTTCAAGCAGCTGGCACACCACGAGCTCGACGGGTTCGGCGGGATCGGCGAGGGCATGTCGATCCAGATCGCTAAGGACGGGCGCCGCATCCTGTGGCTCGCCCACGAGAGCGCGCCGAAGAATTTCACCGCCGTCGACGTCAGCGATCCGCGCGCGCCGAAGCTGGTCGCGCGGGCCGACCTGCCGCAATCGCACATGCGCTCGAACTCGCTCGAGACGGTCGGCGACATCATGGCGGTCGCCTATCAGACGACGCGCCCCGGGCTGCAGCCCGCCGGCTTTGAGCTGTTCGACATCTCGGTGCCGGAGAACCCGCGGTCGATCACCTTTTTCGACTGCTCCGGCCCAAACTCGCGCGGCGTCCACCAACTGTGGTTTGCCGATGGGCAATACGTGCATATGAGTTCCGGCGCACCCGACTTTGTGCCGAGCCACCCCAAAGACGACCAGTTCTACCGGATCATCGACGTCAAGAACCCGTCAAAGCCGGTCGAGGTCGGCCGCTGGTGGCTGCCCGGGACGCGCGAAGGCGACAGCGCGCCGCCGCCGGTGCGCCACCCGGAGGGAGCCGATACCGGTTTTCGGCCGCACAATACCAATGTCTATCCCGAGCGGCCGGACCGCGCCTATCTCGGCTATATCGACGGCGGGCTCGTCATCCTCGACATTGCCGATATGGCGCACCCGAAGATGGTGGCGCGCTGGGACTACCATCCGCCTTATCACGGCTTTACCCACACCGTGGTGCCGTTCTTCGACCGCAACTTATTGATCGTCAGCGACGAATGCGTCCGCATGGAGGGCGGCGACTGGCCCAAGCTCGTGTGGATCGTCGATGGACGGTTCGAGGCGAACCCGGTGCCGATTTCGACCTGCCCGCTGCCGCCGCTCGAAGCCTTTCAGCGCCGCGGCGGGCGCTATGGGGCGCATAACCTCTACGAGAATCTGCCGAAGCCCAACGCCTGGAAATCCGACCGTATCGTTCTCGGCACCTTTTTCAATGGCGGTTTGCGCGCTTATGACACGTCGAACCCCTATCAGCCGCAGGAGGTCGGCTATTTCGTCCCCGCACCCCCCGAGCGCGCGCCGACCGGGTCGATCCAGATAAACGACGTCTTCGTCGACGAGCGCGCCGTCGTCTACACCGTCGATCGGCACGTCGGAGGGCTTTACACTCTTGAAATGGACTTCTGACAGCGCTCCCGGGGCGCCCTTCGAGGGGCAGGACGCGCCGCTCTTCGGCCGGCGTCAGAAGCGCCCGCGCGGGCCGCGACTGCCTGTCGTCGTGGTGACCGGCTTTCTCGGCTCGGGCAAGACGACCCTGATCAAGGCGCTGCTCGCCAAGCCCGAAGGCGCCAGCACCGCCGTCGTCGTCAACGAATACGGCGAGATCGGCATCGATCACGCGCTGTTGCGGTCGAGCAGCGATGTCACGGTCCTGCTCGGCAATGGCTGTCTCTGCTGCAATGTGCGCAGCGATTTGCAGGAAACCCTGCGCGAGCTCTTCGCCGACCGCTCCCGCGGCGCGGTGCCGAGCTTCGAGCGGGTCGTCATCGAAACCTCGGGGCTCGCCGACCCGGGCCCGGTCTTACAGACCTTTGCCACCGATCGCGGCCTCGGCCGCGAATTCCACCTGCAGGCGCTGATCTGCGTCGTCGACGCCATCGCCGGCGCCAGCAATCTCGACCGGATGCCCGAGGCCCGACAGCAGGTGGCTCTCGCCGACCGCATCGTCGTGACCAAGAGCGATCTCGCCGATCCCGGCACGACCGAGCGGCTGGTCGAACGGATCGCAGCGCTCAACCCCGCCCCGGTCGGAATCGCCAGAAATGGCCAGATCGAGCCGTCCTTTCTGCTTGACGAGCCGCTTCCAGTGCGGCGCGGCTTCGCGCTGGGCGAGGCCGCGCACTCGCACGGGCTGCAGAGCTTTTCGCTCCTCTTCGAAAAGCCGTTCGGCTGGCCCGGTTTCGAGCAGGCGATGGCGGTGTTGATGGCGCTGCGCGGACCCGATCTGTTGCGCGTCAAGGGCCTCGTCGCGATCGGCGAATGCCGTGGGCCCGTCATCGTTCATTTCGTCCAGCATGTCGCTCACCCTCCAGTCGAGCTCGAGGATTGGCCCGACGAGGATCGGCGATCGCGGCTGGTCTTCGTCACCCGAGGCCTCGCGCGCGAGGCCGTGGCGCAGCTCTTTGCCGCGGTCGCCACAGTCGTCGCATCCGGTCGCGCATAAACGATAACTTCTCGAGCCAGGCTCTTGAGAGGCCGGCAAGGCGCTCGCCTGTGCTCCGGCGCTGGGCGACGCCGCTGTCTCGGATACTCAGCCTCCTGGGTACTGTCGCAAATTTTTACACCCGCGCTATCGATGAAAATCATGATTTACTATAAAAATTCAATTATATCCAAGCCCAAGCTACCGGAGCGCTGACTATTTAGAGTGTCTGGACCGTCGGTATTTTTTACAGATTCGCCCGACGGCGATCGAGCCTGTTTCCTAACCTATTGATTTACAATGGTAACTTCATTTGGCATGCGAATTGCCTGAGAGAGTTCGTGGGACTCAGGATCGGAGTTACGGAGATGAGTAGGAAGCTTCTAACCGCGGTGGCGCTGGCAGCCGGCCCGCTTTTATGGGCGTCAGGGGCGAACGCGGACGAGATCGGAATTTCGGGCGCGAGCGGTACGATAACCTTTACCAGCAACGGGAACGGGACCCTCGACTTCTCGACAACTACCGGGTTTACAGCGACGGGGACTGCGACCTTCCAGGTCCCCACCGGCACTGTCAAAGACACCGGAAATGCATTGTTCAGCGCGTTTAGTGGCGCGACCGGCACGGAAAGTAGCGGCGTCTTTCCGATCAGCCCACCGGCGAGCGAGACCTTCAGCTACACGTCGACTACGGATAGCGACAAATTGACCGGCACCATCTCGTGGCTCGGCATCAAGGATGGCAGCGACTCGCCGTCGTTTGACCAAGACTCCGTACTAACTGTCACGAGCAGCAGTGGAGATGCGGCGTTTACGGCGGACTTCCCGGTCGGAGGAACGGCCCAGATCGACTTCACCGTCTCGCTCCCGGCAGGCACGAGCCTGACAGCTCTGGCCGCAGAGACGAGAGGAAGCACGCTAACCGGGTCGTTTTCGTCTGGCGAGGTCGTCCCAACACCACCAATTCCTGAGCCGGCCTCGCTGACCCTTCTCGGCTCGGCGCTCGTCGCTTTGGGTTGGCGCGGCCGTCGCCGCCGCAAGGCTGTGTAAAGAAGTCTGACACTCTCAAGTTCCGGCGGCGCCTGTGGGCGCCGCCTTCCTTTTGACATACACTCGTAGCGATCCGTCGGTAGCTGTCAGGAACTGGATGAGGTTCGTGTCCGTCACTGCGTCATTGTGCTTCCAGCCATGGACGAACACGACCATGCAAAGGTCGCGATATTGGGCTTCCGCCTCGATCCGATTGAACAATGTAGTGATCTGATCACGGATATACGGCTTTCCCTGATCATCGAACTCGACAAAGCCCAACAAGAAAGATTGACCGGGATAGCCTTGCACGCGATGTTCTTCCAACGAAAACGAATAAGAAGCGCAGCTCGAGCCATTATCGCCGGATGGCACAACGCACGCATTCGTGCGGTCGCGGATCGGAGCATTCGGTTGACACGCCGTGAGGCGAGCGCGACGACGGCCGAGAAGCCGAGGACCGCCGGAGGACCTATGTCGGCTCGTCCTGCTATTGGTAGAATACGGCGAGCCAAACCGTGGGAATAGCGGGGTCGGTCCAGTCGATCCGGTGGCGGCGGTGCGGAGCGATATCGACCCAATCGCCGGGACCAAGGGACCGGGCCTCGATCTCGTCGGCGAAGCGTAACCCCGCGGCGCCGGTGACGAGCAGCACCCACTCTCCTTCCGCCTGATCGTACCAGAACCCGGGCGGGCTCGCCTGACCGTGCGAAACGATCCGTTCGATGCGTAGACCGGGCCGGGTCAACAGCGTATCGACTGGTTCTGTCGCCGCCGCATCGGGAAGCGGAGAGAGCAGGTTCACGAGCCTTCCGCTCCGAAGTTTGTCTCGGGCGAGGACGCGGGAGCGGCGGGTACCGCCGCAAGCACCCCGGCAACCGCGCGCCGCCACCCGGCATAGCGCTCCTCGCGCTCGGCTTCGAGCATCTGCGGGGTAAAGCGGCGCTCGGGCAGCCATTGCCCGGCCATCGTTTGTGGGTCGGGATAGAGCCCGCGCGTCAGGCCTGCGACATACCCGGCACCCCATGCGGTGGTTTCGACCGAAGCCGGCCGTTCGACAGCTGCCGGCAAGATATCGGCAACGAACTGCATCGCCCAATCGCTTGCCGCCATCCCGCCATCGACGCGCAGGGCGCCGATCGGGGTCCTCGCGTCGGCGGCCATCGCCTCGAGGAGATCGCGCGTCTGGTAGCCAACCGCCTCGAGGATCGCTCGGGCAATCTCGGGCAGGCCGCACTCTGCCGTAAGCCCGATCAAGCCGCCGCGCGCGTGCGGCGACCAGTAGGGCGCGCCGAGCCCGGCAAAACCGGGGACGAGATAGAGACGCTGCCGCGGATCGGCCCGCCCGGCGAGGCTCGCCACTTCCGCCGCAGTCACGATCGCTCCGAGCCGGTCGCGCAACCATTGCACCGCCGCGCCGGCGACGAAGATGCTTCCCTCGAGGGCATAGGCGGTCTCCCCGCCTAGCCGATAGGCGATCGTCGTCAGCAATCGGTGACGGGATGCGGCCGGTTCGCTGCCGATATTAAGGAGGGCAAACGCCCCGGTGCCGTAGGTCGTCTTGATCATGCCCGGCCGGAAGCAGGCCTGGCCGATCGCTGCCGCCTGCTGGTCCCCGGCCATGCCGGCGATCGGGGCCGTCGTGCCGAGAGCGTCGGGTGTTGCCGCGCCGTAATCCGCGCCGGTGTCCAGCACATCGGGCAGCAGCGCAGGCGGGATGCCGAGCGCGTTGAGAAGTTCCGCATCCCAGTCAAGCCGTCCGATGTCGAACAGCATCGTACGCGCGGCGTTTGTCACATCGGTCGCGTGACGCCGACCGCCGGAGAGCCGCCACAGCAGAAAACTGTCGATCGTGCCAAACGCGATCTCGCCCGCACGGGCCCGCTGGAGGAGCCCTGGCACGCTGTCGAGCAGCCAGCGGATTTTCGACGCGGAAAAATAGGGGTCGACAACGAGCCCTGTGCGTCGCCCGACGAGTTCCGCGAGCCCCTCGGTACGCCAGCGCTCGCACAGCTCCGCAGTCCGGCGGTCCTGCCAGACGATCGCGTTATAGACCGGGAGGCCGGTGGCGCGCTCCCACAGAACGGTAGTTTCACGCTGGTTGGTGATGCCGATCGCCGCAATCGGGCCGTCGGCGACCGTGAGTGCTTCGCGGCTGGTCGAGAGGACGCTCTGCCAGATTTCCTCGGGATCGTGCTCGACCCAGCCCGGTCGCGGATGCAGTTGGGTCAGCGCGATCTGCGCGCTGCTTCGCACCCGTCCGGTCGCGTCGAACAGGATCGCACGAGTGCTCGTCGTGCCCTGGTCGATCGCCAGAACATAAGCCTTGCTGGCCATGACGTCGAGCCTCGGGAACGCCGGCAGAGGCTGGGGAGAGAGAGTTGGGGGTTTGGCGGGCCTGGCGGCGACCAACTCTTCCGCCGCTTGAGCGGCAGTACCATGGGCGCAGAGGGTTTTCACGGCCGAGTTCGGGATGGGATCGGGTGTTTGGCCCCTCGCTATGGCCACCAGGCCGGCAAAGCTCCCTTGGGGTGAGGTGTGAGGTGAGGGAAGTGTCTGGCGAGGCCGCGGCGGCCGGCCCCCCTGCTTTCGCCAGGGGCAAGCTCTGGCCGGGAGGGGGTTTGGCGCTGCACGCGGGCGGTTTCCGGTGGAACAATGTTCCACCGTTGCGGTGGAACCGCGTTCCACCGCTGCGGCGCCACCGGGGCGGCGCCGGGATCAAGCCGATCGAGCGATTAGTACCGGTTGGCTGCACGGGTTACCCCGCTTCCACCTCCGGCCTATCGACGTGGTGGTCTGCCACGGCTCTCGGCGAGACCTGGTTTTGAGGAGGGTTTCCCGCTTAGATGCGTTCAGCGGTTATCCCGTCCGCACTTAGCTACCCGGCGGTGCGGCTGGCGCCACAACCGGTCCACCAGAGGTGCGTCCCTCCCGGTCCTCTCGTACTGGGGAGAGCGCCTCGCAAGTCTCATACACCCACGGCAGATAGGGACCGAACTGTCTCACGACGTTCTAAACCCAGCTCACGTACCGCTTTAAATGGCGAACAGCCATACCCTTGGGACCTGCTCCAGCCCCAGGATGCGATGAGCCGACATCGAGGTGCCAAACGACGCCGTCGATATGGACTCTTGGGCGTCATCAGCCTGTTATCCCCGGCGTACCTTTTATCCGTTGAGCGATGGCCCTTCCACGCGGGACCACCGGATCACTATGGCCGACTTTCGTCTCTGCTCGAGCCGTCGCTCTCGCAGTCAGGCGGGCTTGTGCCATTGCACTCCGCAGCTGATTTCCGACCAGCCTGAGCCCACCATCGCGCGCCTCCGTTACCTTTTGGGAGGCGACCGCCCCAGTCAAACTACCCGCCATGCAGGGTCCCGGGCCCGGCTTCACGGGCCGCGGTTAGATGCCAGCGAACATAAGGGCGGTATTTCAAGGCTGCCTCCCCCCCAACTGGCGCCGGGGGTTCATCGGCTCCCGCCTATCCTACACATATGCTCCCTAACACCACTGCAAAGCTGTAGTAAAGGTGCACGGGGTCTTTCCGTCTGACCGCGGGAACTCCGCATCTTCACGGAGAATTCAATTTCGCTGAGCCGGTGTTGGAGACAGCGGGGAAGTCGTTACGCCATTCGTGCAGGTCGGAACTTACCCGACAAGGAATTTCGCTACCTTAGGACCGTTATAGTTACGGCCGCCGTTTACCGGGGCTTCGATTGGGAGCTTGCACCCCTCCTCTTAACCTTCCGGCACCGGGCAGGCGTCAGACCCTATACGTCGTCTTGCGACTTCGCAGAGCCCTGTGTTTTTAGTAAACAGTCGCCACCCCCAACTCTGTGCCCCCCACGGCTGCTTGCGCAACCGCAGGGCCCCCTTCTCCCGAAGTTACGGGGGCATTTTGCCGAGTTCCTTCAACACCGTTCTCTCAAGCGCCTGGGTATGCTCTACCCGTCCACCTGTGTCGGTTTGGGGTACGGTCTATGTGCCGGCGCTGTTTCCCGGAAGACCCGCGCCGCCCCTCCAATCCAATAAGAAGAGACGACTTTCGGCCTTCGTCACGCTCCGGCAGGCGGGGGAATGTTGACCCCCTTCCCATCGGCTACGGCCTTCGCCCTCGCCTTAGGGGCCCGGCTAACCCTGCGCGGATTAACCTTGCGCAGGAACCCTTGGACTTTCGGCGTGAGGGTCTCTCACCCTCATTACCGCTACTCATGTCAGCATTCGCGCTTCCGATACCTCCACAACCGCTCGCGCGATTGCTTCGCCGGCCTACGGAACGCTCCGCTACCACTCCGGAGGACAGAAGACGGACGACAGACGACGGATTGTTCAAAGCTTGTCGGCCAAGCTCTGCAACATGCGTGTGATCGTCTGGTATTGCTCGCGCCACTGTCGCCACATCGGCTCATCGATATAGTCGAGGTCGAGGGCATAGCGCAGCCATACCCGCATCTCGTCGCTCGACCCGATCGCCATCTGCAGAAACCGGCGGAATTCCGGCTTCGACCGCTTCTGACGACCGTAGCCTTCGGCGATATTGGCGCAGATGGACTTCGAAGCCCGCCGGATCTGATCGGCCAGAGCACGCTGCTCCACCGCCGGGAACCTCAGGCTTGCACGATGGATCTCAAGTGACACGCGGTAAGCGCGCTGGAAGACCTCGAGATCTTCGAACGACACGACCCGCTTGCGTTCTTCCATCTGTCCTCTGTCGTCTGTCTTCTGTCCTCCGAAATCCGCAGCTTCGGTGCGCGGCTTGAGCCCCGTTACATTTTCGGCGCCGGACGGCTGATAGACCAGTGAGCTATTACGCTTTCTTTAAAGGATGGCTGCTTCTAAGCCAACCTCCTGGTTGTCTTGGCCTTCCCACATCCTTCCCCACTTAGCCGCGACTGGGGGACCTTAGCTGGCGGTCTGGGCTGTTCCCCTCTCGACGACGGACCTTAGCACCCGCCGTCTGACTGCCGCGCTCCGCTCGCCGGTATTCGGAGTTTGGTTGGGTTTGGTAAGGCTCGCGCCCCCCTAGCCCATCCAGTGCTCTACCCCCGGCGGCGAGCACGCGACGCTCTACCTCAATAGATTTCGCGGAGAACCAGCTATTTCCGGGTTTGATTGGCCTTTCACCCCTAGCCACAAGTCATCCCCTACTTTTGCAACAGTAGTGGGTTCGGTCCTCCAGTGCGTGTCACCGCACCTTCAACCTGCCCATGGCTAGATCACCCGGTTTCGGGTCTGATCCCGGCAACTGGGATCCGCCCCATTCGGACTCGCTTTCGCTGCGCCTGCGCCTAACGGCTTAAGCTTGCTGCCAAGACCAACTCGCTGAC
>CAWCKT010000011.1:0-36260 GCA_963796155.1 uncultured Alphaproteobacteria bacterium
GCGCACTGCCGCCGCCCGCCGCCAGGCTGAAACCCTCCTGGAGCGCCCGGTCTTTGGGGTAGAGCGGCCGTTGTCAAACGCCCGGCGTATTCGCGGTTCGCGCGGCCGGGATGTACCGATAGAGCGTCGCCGGTGAGACACCGAGGCGGTGCGCGATTTGGGTGACGCCGATGTCGGCATTGGCCAGCATCGCCTTGGCAGCTTCGATGTCGTCGTCGGTGAGTTTTGGCGGACGGCCTCCCGTCCGGCCTGCGCGCCGAGCGGCAGTAAGACCCGCTTGGGTGCGCTCGCGGATCACGCTGCGCTCGAATTCCGCTAACGCACCAAACATGTGAAAAACCAGCCGGCCTTGTGCGGTCGTCGTGTCGAGGGCTTCAGTCAGGCTGCGAAACCCGATACCCCTCACCCGCAGGGTTTCGATCGTTTCGATCAACTGCTTCATCGACCGCGCCAGGCGGTCGAGCTTCCACACGATGAGCGTGTCGCCGCTGCGCGCGAATTCGAGCGCGTCATGTAAAGCCGGGCGGTCGGTAACCGCACCCGACATCTGCTCGGTGAAAATCTTTGCGCACCCTGCTTCGGTCAGTGCGTCGCGCTGCAAGGCAAGGTTCTGGTCTACGGTCGAAACGCGGGCATAGCCGATCAGCATCGGTTTCGACGTGACGTCGCCGGCATCGGATGATCGCGCTCGCGCGACCCTCGCCGCGCCCGGCCGAAGTCGCCGCTTCGCCCGCGCGGCTGGGTGACCAGCCTTTGTCCGTTTGATCGTCATGAACCCTCTCGAAATTCAACCGCACTCTTACCTTTTGCGAGGGCAAAATCAAGAATGCGTTTTGAGAGAGATTTAAGCACTTTTGCCAGTAACTTTTCCGGTTCGACATGCCCTCTCAAAACCCCTCGTTTTTGATAGCGATTCTGCGCGAATCCGGTTTGTCGAAATTGTTGATTTCTGGTGCGCCGGTCGAAATTTGCACCGGTGTGGGGAGGGCCTTCGGGCCGCCGAAAATGCGCTTTGATATCCAACGCCCTCCTTTCGGCTGCTTACAGAATGCTTACAATTCGGGGAACTCGAAGCCAGTGCAAGCGACAGCGGCCCCGAAGGACCGCTGTAACGCTCTAATATTTGTGACAAAATTTGGAGCGGGCGAGGGGATTCGAACCCCCGACCCCAACCTTGGCAAGGTTGTGCTCTACCCCTGAGCTACACCCGCACCGACCGCGGTGGGTCGGTCCGCGGCACCCCACATCTTAGCCCCGAAGGCCGGCTTTGCAAGGCTTGCGTTCGGGGCCGATGCCCCGCATCGTGCCGCGGCCATGCCTCCGCCGCTAACTCCCGAGGAGCTGTTTGCGCATCTCGATGCGCTCGGGATCGCACACCGGACCTATTCGCATCCGCCGGTCTTCACCGTCGCCGAAGCGACGGCGCTGCGCGGCCGCCTGCCAGGCGGTCATTGCAAGAGTCTTTTTCTCAAAGACAAGAAGGGCGGGTTCTGGCTCGCGGTCATGCTCGAGGAGCGCCGCGTCGACCTGAAAAAGCTCGCTTCGCGGCTCGGGGCGCCGCGCTTCTCGTTTGGCGGTCCCGCAGACCTCTACGCGGTCCTCGGGGTGCGCCCGGGAAGCGTAACGCCGTTCGCGCTCATCAACGATGTCGAACGCCGGGTCATCCCGGTGCTCGATGCCGCAATGTTCGAGCACGACCCGCTCAACTACCACCCACTGGCGAACGATCGCACCACGGCGGTTGCTCCGTCCGATTTGCGGCGCTTCATCGCCGCGTGCGGGCATGTCCCGCGCATCGTCGATCTCGCCAGCTGCGAGCGCGAGCCGATGGTCGCGGCGGGTTGACTGCGGCTCTCGACCGCGATCTTCACCTCCGGCGCGCTTGCCATCGCACGGGCATGCCGCCATGTTGTGGGATAAACCCTAACGAGGAGAGCGATGCCGAGCGAAGCTTTGATCGGCGGCGCGGGTGCCGGCCCCGCCGCGGTGAAGGACGTCACCACCGCGACCTTCATGACCGAGGTGGTCGACGGCTCCTTCGAGGCTCCGGTGATCGTCGATTTCTGGGCACCCTGGTGCGGCCCGTGCAAGCAGCTCGGACCGATCCTCGAAAAGACGGTGCGCGCCACCAACGGCGCGGTCCGGATGGTCAAGCTCAATATCGATGAGAACCCGCAGATCGCCCAGCAGATGCGCATCCAGTCGATCCCCGCCGTTTATGCCTTCAAGGACGGCCGGCCGGTTGACGGCTTTGTCGGGGCGCTGCCCGAGAGCCAGGTAAAGCAGTTCGTCCAGCGCCTGGGCGGCGGGAAGGGCGGGCCTTCGCCGATCGAGGAGGCGCTAGCGATGGCGAAGCAGGCATTGCAGGGGGGCGACCACAAGAGCGCCGGTGCGCTCTTTTCGCAGATCCTGCAGCGCGACCCTGCCAATGTCGAAGCGCTCGCCGGCAACACCAGGGCGATGATCGCGCGCGGTGAGCTCGCCAAAGCGCGCCAGCTGCTCGACCGGGTGCCGAAGGAGAACGCGACGCACACCGAGATCACCGCGGCGCGCTCGGCGCTCGAGCTCGCCGAGCAGGCGCAAAAGGCGATGGCCGGGGCGAAAAAGCTGCGCGCCCGCCTGGCGGCGAACCCCGACGATCACGAGGCGCGCTTCGAGCTCGCCACGGCTCTCTTCGGCAGCGGCGAGCGCGAGGCCGCGATCGACGAGCTCCTGGCCCTGTTCAGGCGCGATCGCGAGTGGAACGAGCAGGCGGCGCGCAAGCAGCTGGTGAAGTTCTTCGAGGCGATGGGACCGACCGATCCGTTGACCTTGAGCGCCCGGCGACGGCTCTCCGCCCAAATGTTCTCCTGAGGGAGACATCGCGATGAGCGAGCGGCTGGGCGCGGCGACGCTCCCTTCGATCCTGCCGATCTTTCCGCTGACCGGCGTCCTGCTGCTGCCGCGCGGCAGGTTGCCGCTCAACATTTTCGAGCCGCGCTACCTGGCGATGACGCGCGACGCGCTCGCCGGCGAGCGGCTGATCGGGATGGTGCAGCCGAGCGATCCGCGGATTGCCGGGGATAATCCGCCGGTCTACCCGACGGGCTGCGCCGGCCGCATCACCTCGTTTTCCGAGACCGATGACGGGCGCTTTTTGATCACTCTGACCGGCATCAGCCGGTTCCGCATCCGCGAGGAATTGCCGCTGTTGGAAGGCTATCGGCGGGTCGTGCCGGAGTGGCGCGAATTTGCCCGTGACCTGGCAAGCGACGACGAGCCCGGCTTTGACCGCGACCGGCTGCTGCGCGGCCTCAGGTCTTATTTTCAGCGCCACAAGATCGAGGCCGATTGGGACGCGATCACGTCGGTGCCTGGCGAACGGCTGGTCACCTCGATCGCAATGATCTGTCCGTTCGAGCCGAGCGAGAAGCAAGCGCTGCTCGAGGCGTCCAATCTCGACGAACGCGCGCGGCTCCTGACGGCAATCGTCGAGATGGCGGCGCTGAACCAGCCGCGCGATGGCCCCGGCGCGCGTCATTGAAGCCAGACGACTGGGGATCCCGGAGGAGCGCATGGAAGGGACACAGGAAATCGACCCGCGGCTGCTCGAGATCCTCGTCTGTCCGCTGACCAAGGCGCCGCTGCGCTACGACCGCGAAGCCCAGGAGCTGATCAGCGAGGAGGCTGGGCTCGCCTATCCGATCCGCGACGGCATCCCGATCATGCTGGTCGACGAGGCGCGCCGGTTGCGCGACGACGAGACGACTACCAGACGCCTCCCATCGCCACCTTGAGGGGCTCGTGAACGCGGGCGGGACGCGCTGGCCGGTCGAGCTGCGGCTCAAACAAGCGGAGAAGCTGCTCGAGGTGGCCTTCGACGACGGCCGCCGGTTCCGCCTGGCGGCCGAGTATCTGCGCGTCGAAAGCCCGTCGGCCGAGGTGCAGGGGCACGGTCCGGGACAAAAGACCCTGGTGCCCGGCCGCGCGCATGTCGGGATCATCGGGCTGGAGCCGGTCGGCAACTACGCGGTGCGCATCACTTTCGACGATCTGCACGACACCGGGATCTACACCTGGGCCTATCTCTACCAGCTCGGCGTCGAGCACGAGCAGCGCTGGCGCGACTATCTCGATGGCCTGGCGGCGAACGGCCTCAGCCGCGAACCCGCCCGATAACCCCGACCCGCAGGGGCGCCGATCAGCCTGCGGGGTCGCCGACCTCGACGAGCGCGATCCGGTTTCGGCGGACCGTCAGCGCGAGCCTGCCGTGCTTCAGTGCAAGCGCGTCTTGGCCGAAGATTTCATAGCGCCATCCGGAAAGAGCCGGCACCGGCGCCTGGTCGTCGCCCGCGATCGCTTCGAGATCATCGGCCGTGGCTACCAATTTTTGCGCAACCTGATGCTCTTCGCATCGTTGCTTCAACAAGACGCGCAACAGTTCGACAAGCGGACCGAGGCCGGGTGGCGTATCGGCTCTTGACGGTGCGGGCGGTTTCAACGCCTTGGCCTCGGCAACCCCGCGCTGCACGGCCTCGAGGATCTCGCTGCCCAGCTTGCCTTCGGCGACCCCCTTGCCGAGGCTGCGGGTTCTTGCCAGCGCCTCGATCGACTTCGGAATGTGGGCAGCGATCTCGAGCACCGCCTCGTCCCTCATAATTCGGCCGCGCGGCAGGTTGCGTTGCCGAGCCGCCGTTTCGCGCCAGGCCGCCACCCCGCGCAGAACGCCGAAGAAGCCGGGATCGACTCGGCCGCGCAGGCGAAAGCGACGCCACGCCTCGCTCGGATCGCCCCGGTATGTCGCCGGATCGGAAAGGCCGGCCATCTCCTCGGCGAACCAGCCGGCTCGGCCATTTGACGCCAGACGTTGTTGCAGCTGTTCGTAGACGGTGCGCAGATGAACGACATCGGCGAGGGCATAACGGATTTGCCGATCGGTGAGCGGCCGATGCGACCAATCGGTAAAACGAGAGGATTTGTCCAGCTGCGCCCGGGCGAGTTTGCCGACGAGCGTCTCATAGCTCGCAGCGTCACCGAACCCACAAACCATCGCGGCGATCTGGGTGTCAAACAGCGGTTTCGGGACCGTGCTCGACAGATTGAAGAAGATTTCGACGTCCTGGCGCGCCGCATGGAACACCTTAAGGATGCTTTCATCGGCCATCAAGGCGAGCAGCGGCGTCAGATCGATCCCCGGCGCGAGGGCGTCGATCGCCGCTGCTTCCGTGGGACCCGCCACCTGCACGAGGCAGAGGATCGGCCAGTAGGTGCGTTCGCGCATGAACTCGGTATCTACCGAGACAAAACTCGCGCCTCTTTGCTCGGCGCAAAAGCGGGCCAGCGCCGCTGTATCGGTGATTACCGTCATTAATTGCTTTGTATATCGAAGCCGGGCCGTTGCAACCACCCTAGTCCTTAGCATGGCGCGCGCCTTGACAAGCGGAGCTCTTCCATGCCGTGTTCCCGTCCTATGAATGCGGTCCCGGATCCCTTCCCGATGCACCCCTATCGGACCCACACCTGCGGCGCATTGCGCCTTTCCAATGCGGGTTGGCCGGCGCGGCTATCGGGATGGGTGCATCGAAAACGCGACCATGGCCAGCTCCTTTTTATCGATCTGCGAGATCACTACGGCATCACTCAGTGCGTCATCGACGTGACCTCGCCCTTGTTCCCAGCCGCCGATGCGCTGCGGCTGGAAAGCGTCGTCACGGTGACCGGGCAGGTCGCCGCGCGCTCCCCGGATATGATCAACCCCAAGCTCGATACCGGCGAGGTAGAGTTGGTGATCGCCGAGCTCGAGCTTCGGTCGGAGGCTGAACCTCTGCCTTTTCCGGTCAATTCCGAGGCGGAATACCCCGAGGACATGCGCCTTGCCTCTCGGTTCCTCGATCTGCGGCGCGAACGCATGCACGCCAATATCATGCTCCGGTCTAACGTTATCGCCTCGATCCGGCGGCGAATGATGGAGCAGGGTTTCGCCGAGTTTCAGACGCCGATCTTGACCGCCAGCTCACCCGAAGGAGCGCGGGACTATCTCGTTCCGAGCCGGCTGCACCCCGGTCAATTTTATGCTCTGCCGCAGTCGCCGCAGCAGTTCAAACAGTTGATCATGGCGGCCGGGTTCGATCGCTATTTTCAGATCGCCCCGTGCTTCCGCGACGAGGCCGGCCGCGCCGACCGGTCGCCGGGGGAGCACTATCAGCTCGATTTCGAGATGTCGTTTGTCACCCAGGAGGACGTATTCGCGGCGATCGGACCGGTGCTGCATGGCGTATTCGAGGAATTTGGCGGCGGCCGGCCGGTGACCCCGCTGCCGTTTCCGCAGATCGCCTATGCTGACGCTATCCAGCGATACGGCAGCGATAAGCCCGATTTGCGGAATCCGATCGTCATGAGCGACGTCACCTCGGAGTTCCGCGGTTCCGGGTTTACCGTGTTCGCCGACCTTATTGAAGCTGATCCCACTCAGGTCCGCGTCTGGGCGATCCCGGCGCCAACGGGAGGGAGCCGGGCCTTTTGCGATCGGATGAATTCCTGGGCTCAATCCGAGGGCCAGCCGGGACTTGGGTACATAATTTTCCGGTACGGGGAGGGAGCCGGCCCGATTGCCAGAAACCTTGGCCCGGCGCTGACCGCCGATCTGCGTGTCAAGCTGGGGGTCAATGACGGCGATGCTGTCTTTTTCGTGTGCGGCGCGCCAATCAGCTTTGTGCCGTTCGCAAGCGATGCGCGCCTCAAGATCGGGCGCGAGCTTGGCCTCACCAAGGAGGGCTTTTTTGAGTTCTGCTGGGTCACCGATTTTCCGATGTACGAGCGCGACGAAGAGACCGGACAAATCGATTTCAGCCACAACCCGTTTTCGATGCCGCGAGGCGGGCTCCAGGCGCTGGAGGAGTTGGACCCGCTCGAGGTCGTCGCTCACCAGTACGACATCGTCTGCAACGGGGTGGAGCTGGCTTCGGGGGCGATCCGCAACCATCGCCCGGACATCATGCACAAGGCATTTGCCATCGCCGGCTACTCTGCAGAAGAGGTGGAGTCGCGCTTCGCCGGCCTGCTCAACGCGTTCAAACACGGGACGCCGCCGCATGGCGGGATGGCGCCTGGCATCGACCGTATCGTCATGCTGTTGGCGGATACGCCGAACATTCGGGAGGTCGTCGCCTTCCCGATGAACCAGCAAGCACGGGACCTCCTGATGCAGGCGCCGGCGCCGGTTTTGCCCGAGCGGCTGAGGGAACTCCACATTAGGCTCGATCTGCCGCAGGGTAAAAATGCGAAACGCTGAGTCTTGTGCCGCGCGTCTTTGCGCTTTTAATCGAGAATTTCCATCGGAGACGGGTTAGAATTTCGGGCGGGGATCGTCGGGAACGAGAATTGCATAACATGTGCTGGGCGGTATCGCGAGCCTCGCCCTGGCAGCATCGACCTGGGAGTGTTGTGTCCATGATCAAGCGGCGTATTGAATCCGTCGTCTTTTTGGCAGGGCTGCTGGCGATAGCGGCGCCGGCGGCCACCGGGGCCGAGATCACACCTCATCGGGCGCTTTATTCGATGACCTTGGGTTCTGCCAGGAACAATTCGGGCGTGGTCGATGCGCACGGCACGATGGACTATGAATGGGGGGAGACCTGCAACGGCTGGACGATCGAGCAGCGCTATCGGCTCAAGATGCGCTACGGCGAGACGCCCGATGCGGACATCGTATCGAGCTTTGTGACTTGGGAGTCGAAGGACGGGCTGCGCTACCGCTTTAATCAAAGACAGCTCCGAAACGGTGAGCTCGATCAGGACATCCGCGGGGAAGCGCAACTCGACGGTCCCGGAAAAGGCGGTGTCGCCGAGTTCGAGAAGCCGCAGCCACAGACCTTGAAGCTCGAACCGGGCGTTTTGTTTCCGAGTGCGCACACCATCTTGCTGATCGACAAGGCCCATGAGGGGGAGAACTTTCTCTCTCGCCAGGTGTTCGACGGCGCCACCGACGAGAACGCGGTTCAGGTTTCGGCTGCGATCGGCGTCAAGGTCACCGCCGATCCTGCATCGGTAACGCTCAGCCCTCTGCTGCAGCGGCCGGGCTGGCGCGTCCGGCTTGCCTTCTTCCCCGTCGATGCCAGTGTCGAGAAACCGGATTACGAACTCGGCATGCGCCTGCTCGATAACGGAGTTTCGCAGGACATGGTGATCGACTACGGCGACTACTCGATCCGGGCCAAGCTCGACGACATCGAACCGCTGACCAAGCCGAACTGCTGAGCCGACCCGCTACGCAGGCTCCTCCCTTTTCCCCCACGCGGGGAAAGTTCTGGGGTGAGAAGCGTTTGAAGTGGGAGGTGGTAAAGCACGTCCAAGCTGGACCGAGCCCTCGCCGTGCTTGCCGCGAATTTGATCCATTGCGCGTTCGAGCCGCCCCGCGCCATCGAGGTCGCGGTCGAACAGGGTCGCGGGGTCGGCCATGCGGCTGTCGATGAGGGTGCCGGCGCCGACCCCGATCAGCCGAAACCGGGTATCGCCGTTGGCCTCGCCGGCGAGCAGGGCGGCGCCCGTGCGAAATATTGGTTCGGCCAGTTGGGTCGGGTCGGCCAAACGGCGGGCGCGCGTGCGCAGACGGAAATCGGCCGTCTTGAGCTTCAACGTGATCGTCCCGGCCGCGAGCGAGGCTTGCTTCAGCCGGGCCGAGACCCGCTCGCACAGCGGCCATAGGGTGTGCGCCAGCGCAGCTGCGTCGGCTTCGTCGTGCGCTAAGGTCGTTTCCGCCGAGATCGTATGCGCCGGGGCATGCGCATCGACGGCGCGGCCGTCCTCGCCGCGCGCGAGGCGGCCCAGCCGCGCGCCGATCCGGCCGTACCGTGCAGCGAGCTCGCGTTCGCCGAGCCCCGCGAGCTGGCCGATCTGGGTGATGCCGTCGCCGGCCAGGCGCCGCTGCATCGCCGCACCCACGCCCCACAGCATCGCTACCGGTTTGTCGGCAAGGAAGGCGGGGGCATCGCTGCGGCTCAGCACCGCAAAGCCGCGCGGCTTGTCGAGATCGGAGCCGAGCTTGGCAAGGAACTTGTTGTCGCTCAACCCGATCGACACGGTGATGCCGAGCTCGGCTTCAACGCGGAGGGCGAGCCCCGCGAGGAGCTGGGCGGGGCAGGCGCCGTAGAGCTTCTGGGTGCCGCCGAGGTCGAGAAAGGCTTCGTCGATCGACAACGGCTCGACAGCTGGCGTCAGGCGCAGCATCTCGGCGCGCACCGCGCGTCCGACCTCGCGATATTTCGCCATGTCCGGCCGGATCACGATCGCGTCGGGGCAAGCGGCCAGCGCCTTGAACATCGGCATCGCCGAGCGCACGCCGTAGAGCCGCGCCACGTAGCAGCAGGCGAGTACGACGCCGCGGGTGCCGCCGCCGATGATGACGGGTCGGTCGGCAAGGTCGGGCCGGTTGCGTTTCTCGACCGTCGCGTAAAATGCGTCGCAATCGACATGGGCGATCGACAGCGTGCCGAGCGCCGCATGGCGGACGAGCCGCGGCGAACCGCAATCCGCGCAGCGTTCGCCGCAAGCCGCTGAAGTGGCGAAGCCGCCGCAGTCGCGGCACAGCGTCGTCACCATTCCCCCTCCGGCCGCCACAGCCAGGCGGCGCCGCGCACCCCGCTCGAATCGCCGTGGAACGGGGGAAGCAGGCGAGTGATGACCCGATCCGAAAAGATGTACCGGCTCCACAGAAGGGGGACCTGCTCGTAAAGTGTCGAGATGCCGGAAAGGCCGCCCCCCAGAACGATCGCATCAGGATCGATCAGATTGATCACCGCAGCCAGCCCGCGGGCGAGCCGGTCCACGTAGCGCCCCAAGGACGCACCGCATTCCGCGTCTCCGTGCTCGGCGCGGTTAGCGATTTCGAACGCGCTCAGGTGACGTCCGCTATGGCGATGATGATCCGCGGCGAGCGCGGGCCCGGAAAGAAAGGTCTCGATGCAGCCCGACCGACCGCAATAGCACGGCGGCCCCGGGATCTCGTCCGGCATCGGCCAAGGGAGCGGGTTGTGACCCCACTCTCCGGCGATCGCGTTGGCGCCGACCAGGATCCGCCCGCAGATGGCGACGCCGCCTCCGACCCCGGTGCCGAGAATGACGCCGAAGACGGTTGCCATCGCGGCTCCTGCACCGTCGGTCGCTTCCGACAAAGCGAAGCAATTGGCGTCGTTGGCCAGGCGGATCGGGCGCCCGAGCGCGGTCTCGAGATCATTCTGTAGCGGGCGGCCGATCAGCCATGTGGAATTGGCGTTCTTGACCATGCCGGTGATCGGGGAAATCGCTCCCGGCATGCCGATCCCGACAGATGCCGGTTCGCCGATCTCGTGCTCGATCTCGCCGACGAGGGCGACGATCGCCTCTAGTGTTGCGCGATAATTTGCGGCGGGGGTCGCAACGCGCCGGCGGACCCGAACTGCACCTGAGCCGTCGACGGCCGCACCCTCGATCTTGGTGCCGCCGAGATCGATGCCGATGCGAAACCGGGCTGACATCGCTTTATCTCTTTCTTCGTGGCGGGACAGAGCGGCGGTTACGGATTGTTAAGTTCAATCCTCTACAACCCCTCTGTAGCCTGTGCGGAACGACGGTCACCGGACTACCTCACCGATTACGATCGATGCGTCCGCCGCCATTTCAGCACTTTTGTCGAGGCCGGCGAAGGATGACGCTCGAAATTTCGAAATCGAACGGGAAGGCCAGCCCGCCGACGCGGAAGAAGGTCTTGATCGTTGAGGATAACGACCTCAATATGAAGCTCTTCAACGATCTGCTGGTGGCGCACGGCTATGGTACGTTGCAGACCAAGGACGGGGTCGAGGCGCTGGCGCTCGCCCGCCAGCACCATCCCGATCTGATCCTGATGGATATTCAACTACCCGAGGTTTCCGGCCTTCAAGTAACCCAATGGATCAAAAAGGACGACGATCTGCGGATGATCCCGATCATCGCGGTGACTGCTTTTGCGATGAAAGGTGACGAGGAGAAGATCCGTGACGGCGGCTGCGAGGCCTATATCTCGAAGCCGATCTCGGTAGCAAGCTTTCTGCGAACTGTCGAGCGGTTCCTCTCCTGAGCCGAGCACTTTCCCCACCCTGGTGCGTGCGAACAGCTCATGTCTGCCCGAGTGCTGGTTGTCGATGACGTCGAAGCAAACGTAAAGCTGCTCGAGGCTAAGCTCTCGAGCGAATATTTCGACGTGCTATCGGCGTATAACGGGCGCACCGCCTTGCGAATTGCCGATAGCGAATTGCCGGACGTCATCCTGCTCGACGTGATGATGCCGGGCATGAATGGGTTTGACGTCTGCCGTCAATTGAAAGCCAATCCGCGGACCGCCGACGTTCCGGTGGTTATGGTGACCGCGCTGTCCGACGTCGGCGATCGTCTTCGCGGCCTTGAGGTTGGCGCCGATGATTTCCTGACCAAGCCGGTGAATGACATCGCCCTGTTTGCGCGCGTGCGTTCACTCGCGCGGCTGAAGCGGATGATGGAAGAATGGCGTGTACGGGAAGAAATCTGCGGCCGCTTCGCCGGCCGCGACGTCGCGGCCGTCGAGGATACCAGCCCTGCCACAATCCTGATTGTCGAAGAGGATCAGTTCGCCACAGCACGAATGGCCGAGATCTTGCGCTCGGTCGGCCATTCGGTGACTTGCGCCACGAGCTCCGCCGAGGCTCAAAGGCTGCTCGACAGCGACGCCGAACTGATCATCGTCAGCTTGTCGATGCCGAGCTGTGATCCGTTGCGGCTGGTCTCGCAGTGCCGGGCGAACGAGGCCTTCCGCCAGCTTCCGATCCTGCTGATCGCCGAGGATACCGACCTGGTCCGTGTCGCCAAAGGCCTCGTCGATCTCGGCGCGAACGACTATCTCATTCGTCCGGTGGACCGGAACGAGTTGCTGGCGCGTACCGGCACCCAGGTTCGCCGCAAGAGACTGCAGGATCGGCTGCAGCAAAACTATCAGCGCGGCCTCTCGCTCGCGCTGACCGACGAGTTAACGGGCCTCCACAATCGCCATTATCTGCTCGCCCATCTCGACGAGCTTATCGAGCGGGTCAACCACGACGGAACAAGTGCGGCCGTACTGGCCTTCGACATCGACCATTTCAAACAGTTCAACGATACCTATGGCCACGAAACCGGCAATGACGTGCTACGGGAACTCGCGGCCAGGACGAAGAAGAACGTGCGGAGCGTCGATCTCGTCGCGCGACTGCACGGCGAGCGTGGCGACGAATTTGTCGTCGTGATGCCTGAGACCGATATAGCCAGCGCAAGGGCGGTAGCCGAGCGGCTCCGCCTGGCGGTCGCGAAGGAGCCCTTCACAGCGGCGGCGAGCGGCGAAAGGCTCGCTGTTACGATCAGCATCGGGGTGGCGGCGGCGATCGAAGGGGGCGACCATCGCGACAAGCTTCTGGATCGTGCCGATGCTGCTCTCTATAGCGCCAAGTCAGCCGGGCGGGATTGCGTAGTCACTTGGCGCCGAGAGATCCAAAGCAATGCCAATGCGCGGGCGACCACGATCAGTGGTGACGCTACAGCTATTTGATCTTTGCTTCTTTGAATACTACATGCTTGCGGGCAACGGGATCATATTTCTTTAACTCGAGCTTAGCGGTCTTGGTCCGTGGGTTCTTTTTCGTAACGTAGTAAAAGCCTGTGTCGGCGCTGCTGACCAGCTTTATCAGGACGGTATTCGTCTTGGCCATGGACAGGTCTCTTGGCTCAGGGGTGGCTCGGCTCGGAAAATAGCGATCCCCCGGCCCCTGTCAAGGCGGGCTCGACCGGCGCAGTTGCCGCCGCGAGCGGGGCATTAGCCAAGTTCGGGGTCGCCGAGATGGCGTGCACCGCCTGACTGTAGAGTACCGGATCGGCCAACAGGCGCTTTGCCACCTTGACGTCGATCTCGTGATCGCCCTGCCGCGCGGGGCACGAGCGCCGCAGTTGGGCCCAGGCCTTTTCGTCGAGCGACGCCCGCGGCCTGGGCGTCAGCGGCGATAGGGTATTCGTGCGCTGCAGTGCAATCTGGACGGAATTGTCGTCATCCCCGAGATCGCTCGTGCACAAGGTCGGGACAACGCCGTGCTCGTGCAGAAAATATCCGGATGGAGTTATCAGTTGGGCCCAAGTCAACGTCAGCTCGCCGTCGTTGGGCAGACGTAGAACGGTTTGTACGGTGCCCTTTCCGAAGGAGGCGCTGCCGATGACGACCGCGCGTCCGACATCCTGCAGGGCCGCGGCGACGATCTCGGAAGAAGACGCGGAACCGCCATTGATCAGCACTACGATCGGGATCTGCGGGGCGATACTGTCGCCCGATGCCTCGAAAAACTGATGGCTCGCGGGGTGGCGGCCTACCGTCGATACGATCGGCCCCTTGGGGATAAAGACGTCCGAGAGACTGACGGCTTGGTCGAGCAAGCCGCCCGGATTGCCCCGCAGATCGAGGACGATGCCGCGCAGCTGTGGACCCATCTTGTGCTCCAACCGGCCGAGATCCTCAACGATCTGCTGCGTTGTGTTCTGGTTGAAGCTCGCTACTTGAAAAACGGCAACGCCGCCGTCTTGTGACACCGTCACAGTGGGCAGAATGACCAGCGCGCGCTGAAGATGAAAATTCCGCCTTTGACCCAGGCTGGGACGATACACGGTGACCTCGACCGGGCTGAGGATCGGACCGCGAAGCGTGTGGACCACCTCGCTTTGCGATCGCCCAGCCGTCGCGACCCCGTCGACCGAGACGAGGGCGTCCTCGGACCGGATGCCGGCGCGATCGGCAGGCCCGCCCGGCGTGACTTGAGTGATCCGGAATTCCTCGTCGGAAAGTTCGAGGGTTATCCCGATCCCGCCAAACCCATCTCGAGCGGCGCGCTGATCGCGTGCGGTCTCGGGCGATGCGTAACGCGAGAAGCGGTCGAGTGCCCCGGTGATCCCGTCGAACAGCGCTTTGTCGATCTGGTCGTCGGAGAGCGCGGCGAGGGTCGGGGACGCCGCCCTGGCAGTAGCGACCAGACGGCCCATCAATTCGCCCCAAGCATGAGGCTCGTCATCGTCAGGCATTGGATAGACAGCCACTTCCCGGCCGTCATAGCTGACCGCGATCTGCGTTTTGTCTTCTCGGACGGGGCTCTCAGTCACCGAGAATTTTTTGTCGAGGCGGGAAAGGCGTGCGGCTCCGGCGAGAATGAGCTGACGGCTCGACACCGGCGCGATGTAGAGATCGGTGATCTCGTCGAGACCGCGTGCGAACAGCCGGGCGGTCGGATCGTCGGGCAGCGCCTGATGCTCGACGCAGGCGGCGAGCGCGACAACGAGGGCGAAGCTGCTCGCCCGCGCGAGTACAGCGGCCGGACGCAACGACAACGGCATCAACTCCAGAAGAGGAAACCCGGCGGACTCCCCCCGCCGCAACGAGCCCAACGCTCCGCCGGCTTCGTGGAACTTTGGCTCGGCTGCGCTAAGCACAGTAGATCGCTAGCGCTCGGCAATCAACGGCGCCGGCCGGGTCGGCGGCGAGCAGTCGATCGGGAGCCCATTTTGGTGCTCCTCTCCGTCCCCTGCTCTTCGATCCGAAAGACGATGCGGCCGCCGATCGCGTCCGCATCTGCGAGCCGGACCGAGACTTCATCCCCGATCTGGAAGATCCGACCCGACCGCTGCCCGATCAACCGCTGCGCTCTCTGGTCACGCTCGTAATAGTCGCTCGGCAGGGTCGAGATAGGCACGAGCCCGTCAGCTCCATTCTCCAGCGCGGTGATGAACAGCCCGAATTCGGCGACGCCATTGATGCGGCCGGTAAAGACGCTGCCGATCGACTGGGCGAGAAGGGTCGCACGGTAGCGCTCGAGTGCGGCGCGCTCGGCCGCGGCCGCGCGGCGCTCGGTCGCCGAGATGTGTTCGGCGACGGTCGCCAGCTGGTCACCATCCGTGTCCGACGTCAGCGCACCCCGCCCGGCTGCGCTCGCGCCGGCGATCAATGCACGATGCACGAGCAGATCGGCGTAGCGACGGATTGGCGAGGTAAAGTGGGCATACCGCCGCAGCGCCAAGCCGAAATGACCGATATTGTTTGGACTGTAGGCGGCTTGCGCCTGGCAACGGAGAACCAGCTCGTTGACGAGAGCGGCTGCCGGCGTTGCCGCGGCGCGCTGCAGGATCCGGTTGAACAGCGCCGGCTTCGGTGCCTGACCTTTTGTCAGGCTGAGCCCGGGGATGCCGATCTCGTCGAGCAGAGCGCGTAATTCCTCGACTTTCTCGGGGTCGGGCGCATCGTGAATGCGGTACATGCAAGGTGAGCGGCGCGCCTCGAGTTCCTCGGCTGCGGCGACGTTCGCCAGGATCATGAACTCCTCGATCAGCCGATGGCTGTCGAGGCGGGCCACAGGAGCGATCGCGACAGGCCGCGCTTCGGCGTCGAGTACGACGCGGTGCTCGCTGATGTCCAATTCGAGGGCGCCGCGGCCGGCCCGCGCTGCGGCTAGGGCTGTGTAGGCGCCGTAAAGCGCGGTCAATGCGCCCCGCGGTAATGCCACCGTGGTCTCCCCGCGTCCTTCTTGCGCCGCCTGGATCTCTTCGTAGGTGAGCCGCGCGGCCGAGCGCATCAGCCCCCGCTCAAACCGGTGTTTCCATTTCCGGCCGGCGGCATCGATCCACAAATGGGCGGCGAGGCAGGGACGATCGACGCCAGGCTTCAGCGAGCAGAGATCGTTCGACAGCCTCTCGGGAAGCATCGGGACCACGCGGTCGGGGAAATAAACCGAGTTGCCGCGCCGTCTGGCTTCGCGGTCGAGCGCGGTGGCGGGGCGGACGTACCAGGCGACATCGGCGATCGCCACGACAAGGTGCCAACCGCCGCGGTTCTCCGGGTCGGCGTCGGGCTCGGCCCAGACCGCGTCGTCGAAGTCGCGGGCATCGCTGCCGTCGATGGTGACCAGCGGGAGGTCACGCAAATCGGTCCGTGCGGCCAAGCTCGCCGGCATCGCCGCCTCGGCTTCGGCGATTGCCGCAGTCGGAAATTCGGTCGGGATGTCATAATTCGCGATAACGAGAGGACTTATCACGCCGGCATCCGAGGAGTGTCCGAGCCGGTCGACGATGCGGGCTCGCGGGGCTCCGAGCCGCCCGGTCGGGAGTTCCTCGATGGCGACTAATTCGCCGTCCTCGGCGCCACTGCCATCGCGCTCCGTCACCCGGTATTCGGTACGGTTTCGGCGGTCGGCCGGCACCACCCTGCCGCCCTGGAGGCCGCGATAATAGACCCCGACAATCCGGGTCTTCGCCGGGCCGAGCATGCGGATGATCCGCGCCTCGATCACCCCGGTTTCACGCGAGACCAGCCGCGCCGCGGCGCGCGCACCGATCGGAAACGGCTCGGTGAGCCCGGTCTCGACAAGACGCAAGATCGGCGCCGGATCCGGTCCCGGCCAGGCGAGCGGGCGCGCTAGCGGTACGCCGTCCTCGTCGGTGCCGAACCGTTCGACAACGGTGACCTCGCGCGGGAGCGGCGCGGTGGGTCGCCGGTTGCCGGCGCGGGTCGCCGCCCCGGAGCGCTCGATCGAAGGAAATTCGCGCTGACTCCGCCTGAGCGAGACGTTCGGCCCGCGCTTCGCCATCTAGCCCGGCGGCGCGCTCGGTCGAGATCGCGGCTTCCTCGTGCCGGTCTTTTTTGCTGCGCTGACGGTCGCGCGGTTACGCGTGCCGACCGCCTTCGCGACCCTGCGCGGCTTTGCTGGTTTCGCGGCGGATCCACCGGACTTGCGTCGCCGGCCCTTGCCCTTCTGTCGCTGTGCCGCGAGCAGCGGGATCGCTTGCTCGAGTGAAAAAGTGTCGGGATCGGCGGTTCTTGGCAACGAAGCAAAGACCCCGTCATGGCTGGCATAGGGGCCATACCGCCCTCTGTACAGAGCGACGATGCCGCCTTCCGGATGCTCGCCGAGCTCGCGCAGCAATTGCGGCCCCTGGCGTCGCTCCGCGGCAGGTTCGGCGAGCAGGACGACAGCGCGGTTCAACCCGATGGTCAGCGCGTCGTCATCTGGAGCGAGCGATTTGAAGGTCGCCCCATGCTTGATATAGGGCCCGAAGCGGCCGATGCCGGCAAGGATAGTCTCGCCGGTCTCAGGATGTCGCCCCAACTCGCGCGGCAATGCGAGCAAGCGCAGGGCGGTGTCGAGATCGATATCGGCCGGCTTCGTCGATCGCGGCAGGGCCACTCGCTTCGGTTTGATCTCACCGTTGCCGGTGCCGAGCTGGACGTAATGGCCGTATGGGCCCTTCTTGAGGGTGATCGGCAGGCCGCTCGCCGGATCGTTACCGAGAGGGGCGTCGGTGGCAGCAAACTCCTCGCCGTCTCCTTCGAGAGCGAACGGCCGGGTGTAGCGGCAATTTGGATAATCGGAGCAACCGATGAACGCGCCGAATTTGCCGAGCTTGATGCTGAGCCGGCCGGTGCCGCAGCTCGGGCAGAGCCGCGGATCGCGCCCCGAGCCGTCGTCGGGGAAGAAATGCCGCCCGAGCTCGGCATCGAGAGCCGCCAGCACCTGGCTGATTGTCAGTTCCTTGGTGCCGTCGACCGCGGCTGAAAAATCCCGCCAGAAATTCCGCAGCACCTCTTTCCAATCGGTGCGCCCGCCGGACACGTCGTCGAGCTGGTTCTCAAGATCGGCAGTGAAGGTGTATTCGACGTAGCGCTCGAAGAAGCTCGTCAGAAAGGCGGTGACGAGCCGCCCGCGGTCCTCCGGTACGAAGCGCCGCTTCTCCAACCGGACATAAGTGCGGTCCTGCAGGACCTGCAGGATCGAGGCATAAGTCGAAGGACGGCCGATGCCGAGCTCTTCGAGCTTCTTGACGAGGCTCGCCTCGGTGTAGCGCGGCGGCGGCTGAGTGAAATGCTGCCGCGGCTCGACCTCGCCGCGCGCCAGCCGCTCGCCCTGGCGCATCGCCGGCAGCCGGGATCCTTCGCCTTCTTCGTCAGGGGTGTCGTCGCGGTCCTCTTGGTAGAGTGCCAGAAACCCGTCGAAGACGACGACCGAGCCATTGGCCCGCAGGCGGAGCCGGCCGGTCGGGTCGGCGATGTCGACGGTGACCTGCTCGAGCAGCGCCGATGCCATCTGGCTCGCAACCGCCCGTTTCCAGATCAGCTCGTAGAGCCGGCGCTGATCGCGGTCGAGATCGGCGGCGACGTCGGCGGGTTTGCGAAGGATATCGGTCGGTCGGATCGCCTCGTGCGCCTCCTGGGCGTTCTTGGCGGGGCTGCGGTAGACCCGCGGCTCGCCCGGAACGTACCGCGGTCCGAACTCGCTGCCGACTAGGCGCCGCGCGGCGGCGATCGCCTCGCCAGAGATCGCCACGCCATCGGTGCGCATATACGTAATCAGCCCGACCGTTTCGCCGGCGATGTCGACGCCTTCGTAGAGGCGCTGGGCGATCTGCATCGTGCGGCTCGCCCCAAGGCCGAGCTTGCGCGACGCCTCCTGCTGCAGGGTCGAGGTGGTGAACGGCGGGAATGGGTTGCGGCGGACCTGCCTGCTGTCGATTTCGGTGACCGCAAAGCCCGCGGCGCGCAGGATCGCGTCGGCGGCGGCGCGCGCCTTGGCCTCGCTGTCGAGATCGAAGCGATCGAGCCGCTTGCCGTCGAGATGGGTGAGCCGCGCGGTGAAGGTCTGGCCTGCCTCGGTCTTGAATTCGACCTCGATCGTCCAGTATTCGCGCGATTTGAACGCCTCGATCTCGGCTTCGCGCTCGCAGATCAGGCGCAATGCGACGGATTGCACGCGGCCCGCGGAGCGGCTGCCCGGAAGCTTGCGCCAGAGCACCGGCGACAAGGTGAAACCGACGAGGTAATCGAGCGCCCGGCGGGCAAGATAGGCTTCGACCAACTCGCGGTCGATCTCGCGCGGCCGGCGAAACGCCTCGAGGACGGCGTTCTTCGTCACCTCGTTGAAGACGACCCGCTTGACGTCGAGATGCTTCAGCGCCCGGCGGGATTTCAGCACCTCGTTTACATGCCAGGAGATCGCCTCACCCTCGCGGTCGGGGTCGGTGGCGAGGAACAGGCGCTCAGCGCCGCGCACCGCCTGAACGATCGTCTTGACGTGCTTTTCGGACTTGCCGTCGACCTCCCACGACATCGCAAAATCCGACCCGGGGAGGACCGAGCCGTCCTTGACCGGCAGATCGCGGACATGGCCATAGCTCGCGACGACCTTGTAGTCGCTGCCAAGGTACTTGTTGATGGTTTTCGCCTTCGCGGGCAATTCGACGACGACGACTTTCATGAACCCATTCGATCGGGGCGCCAGGGCGCGGAAATTCTTAACGCAAGGAAACGAGGTTGCCGGGGTGACGCTCGACCTGGCCGGCGAGTTCCAATTCGAGCAGCAGCGTGGCAACGGCGGCGGCTGACATCTGGCATTGCCGCACCAGTTCGTCAACCGCGACAGGTGTGGGTCCCAGTCTTTCGAGGATCAGCTCGAGCCCGGCCTCGTCGCCCGCCGGTTCGGCGGCACCGGGCGGCGGCCAGTTCCGCGTCACCGGGATCGGAACCGACGGGACCGGACGCAGCGGCTCGGTGCTCTGCAGCTGCGGTCCGAGCTGCGCCAGCACGTCCTCCGCGCTCTCGGTCAAGGTCGCGCCGCGCCGCAACAGCTCGTTGCAGCCGCGCGCGCGCGGATCGAGCGGCGAGCCGGGCACGGCAAAGACCTCGCGTCCCTGCTCGAGCGCGAACCGTGCGGTGATCAGCGAACCCGATCGGGCCGCCGCCTCGACCACGAGGACGCCGAGCGCCATCCCGGAAATGATCCGGTTGCGGCGCGGAAAATGGCGTGCCTGGGGCTCCGTCCCGAGCGGCAATTCGGCAACGATCGCCCCCTGGCGTGCCAAGGCTTCGTAGAGCCCTCGGTTCTCCTCGGGGTAGACGACGTCGGCACCGCCGGCAACGACGGCGACGCTGCCCGTCTCGAGGCCGCCCAAATGCGCGGCGGCGTCGATCCCGCGGGCCAGACCGGAGATCACGATGAGCCCGCCGCGGCCGAGTGACGCGGCGAGATCGCGGCCGAAGCGCCGGCCGTTCGCCGAGGCGTTGCGCGCCCCGACCACGGCGATCATCGGTCGCTGCAGCAATTCGACTTGCCCGAGCACGGTCAGGATCGGCGGCGCGTCGTCGATCGCGGCGAGGGCGCTCGGATAGCCTGGCTCGCCCCAGCAGACGAGGCGGGCGCCGATCTTATGGAGTGCCGCGAGCTCGGCTTCGGCCTCGACCCGGGTTACGGCGGTGACGGTCTTCGCGCGCTCGCTGCGGCGGGCGAGCCGCGGCAGCACTTCGAGTGCGGCCCGCGCCGAACCGAAACGGCGTAGCATCGCGTAAAAGCTGATCGGGCCGATCGTCTCGGTGCGGCTGAGCCGCAGCCAGTCGAGGCGCTCCTGCGGATCGAGTTCGCGTGCGGCCAGGGCCTGCCTCAGCCTTTGGTGAGCGATATCCGGCTCTCAGTGCCCGCGATCAGGCGCCGGATGTTGGCATGGTGGCGCAGGATGATTAACAGGGCGATACCGGCGATTACCGACGCGGTCACGGTGTCGACGACAAAGGGGGCAAGCACCGCAGCCGCGACCGCGGCAACCAGGGCGGCGAGCGAGGAGAAGCGCAGCAGCAGGGCGGTGGCGAGCCAGACGATGGCGGCGGCTAGCGCCACCGGCCAGGCGAGCGCGATCAGGACGCCCAGTCCTGTCGCCACCGCTTTGCCGCCGCGAAAGCCGAGCCAGACCGGAAACATGTGGCCGATGATCACGCAGCCGGCCGCGACGAGTGCGGCATCCTCGCCCCAAGTTGCGGCGATGGCGACGGCCGCGAAGCCCTTCGCCAGGTCGAGCAGCAAGGTCAGCGCCGCGGCCCATTTGCTGCCGGTGCGCAGGACATTGGTGGCGCCGATATTGCCCGAACCGATCTCGCCGGATGTCGCCCAAGCCGGCGATCCGGGTCAGCAGCAGACCGAATGGGATCGAGCCGAGCAGATAGCCGAGGACGGCGGCAGCGAGCAGGGTCACCGGCCTCTACTCCGCTCCCTTCAGTTTCCCTGCCAGCAGGGAAAATTTCGGGAAAAATCCCAGCGCAGGCGGAAAAACGCCTTGCTCTTCAGGTGCTTGTCAAACACTTGGGACGCCGCTCGGACGCTCCGGCAGGGGAATTTTGACGGTCCACCGGACGGCAGGCAGGGAGACGCAGCCACCCTCAGCCCGGGTGCCGGAAGATGGTGCGGCCGTCGACGATCGTCAACCGGACCTGACCGCGGACGGGGCGGCCGTCGAACGGGGCGTTCTTCGATTTCGAGCGGAACGCGTCGGGGCAGATATGCCAGGAGAGATCCGGGTCGAAGAGCACGAGATCGGCCGGCGCCCCGACCGCCAACCGGCCGACCGGCAGGCGCAGGAGCTGCGCTGGGTTCACGGTCAACCGCCGGATCACTTCGAGCAGATCGAGATGGCGGTTGTGGTAGAGTTCGAGCGACAGCGGCAGCAAGGTCTCGAGCCCGACAATTCCATAGGCTGCCGAGCTGAACGGCAGGCGCTTGGAATCCTGGTCCCACGGCGCGTGGTCGCTGGCGATCGCGTCGATCGTGCCGTCGCGCAGCCCCTCGATGACCGCCCGCCGGTCCCGTTCGCTGCGCAGCGGCGGGGAGAGCTTGGCAAAGGTCCGGTAGTCGCCGACCGCCGTCTCGTTGAGCACGAAATAAGGGGGTGCCGTGTCGCAGGTCACCGGTAGGCCCTGCGCCTTGGCCCGCCGGATCGCTTCGATCGCCGCGGCGGTCGACACATGGGCGGCATGATAGCGCGCCCCGGTGATCTCAACGAGCCGCAGATCGCGCTCGACCATGATCAGCTCGGCTATCGGGGTGATGCCGGCGAGGCCGAGCCGCGTGGCGATCTCGCCTTCGTTGACCTCGCCGGCGAGCGCCAGGCTCGGCTCCTCAGGGTGCTGGAGCACCAAGAGATCGAAGCTGCGGGCATAGGCCAGCACACGGCGCATCACGAGCGCGTCGGCGACCGCCTTGACGCCATCCGTAAAGCCGAGGGCGCCATTGGCCGCGAGCAGGCCCATCTCGGTCAGCTCACGGCCCTTCAACCCTTTGGTCGCTGCGGCGTAGGTGTGGACCTTGGCGAGCTTGACCTCGCGCGCCCGGCGGGCGAGGAACTCGACGACCGAGACGTCGTCGACCGGCGGGTCGGTGTTGGGCAAGGCGACCATCGTCGTGACCCCGCCCGCCGCCGCGGCACGCCCGCCGCTCTCGATCAATTCCATGTGCTCGGCGCCCGGCTCGCGCAATTGCACGCGCATGTCGACGAGCCCCGGCGCCAGGCACAGCCCCTCCGCCATCACCGTCTCGGCACCCCGTGCCGCGGCCGAGAGATCGCCGCCGACCGCGACGATCCGCTCGCCCTCGACTAAGAGATCGCCCGGCGCGTCGAGCCCGCTCGCCGGGTCGAGCAGCCGGGCATCGCGGATCAGCAGCCGGTTCATAACGCGATACCCGTCGGCTGCCGCCCCTCACCCCAGCCCTCTCCCCGCGAGCGGGGAGAGGGAGGGACCCGCGAAGCGGGAGGGTGAGGGGCAGTCACAGTAACGGCAGCGGCGGGCCGTTGCCGAGATCGCGGGTCAGGATCTCGAGGCAGGCCATGCGGACGGCTACCCCCATCTCGACCTGCGAGCGGATCAGGCTGCGGTCGATATCGTCGGCAATCTCGCTGCCGATCTCGACACCCCGGTTCATCGGCCCCGGATGCATGATCAGCGCGTCGGGCTTGGCGGCGCGCAATTTGTCGTAGTCGAGCCCGAAGAAGTGAAAATACTCGCGCGTCGACGGCACAAAGGAGCCGTGCATGCGCTCGCTCTGCAGGCGCAGCATCATCACGATGTCGACGTCCGCGAGGCCCTGCGGCCATGTCGTGGAACACCTCCACACCCAGCCGCTCGATCTCGGCCGGCAGCAAGGTGCGAGGTGCCACGACCCGCACCCGCGCCCCCATCGTGTTCAACAGCGCGATGTTCGAGCGCGCCACCCGGCTGTGCAGGATGTCGCCGCAGATCGCGACAGTGAGCCCGCCGAGCCGGCCCTTGCGCCGGCGAATCGTCAGCGCATCGAGCAAGGCCTGGGTCGGGTGCTCGTGGCTGCCGTCGCCGGCGTTGACGACCGCACAGTCGACCTTCTCGGAGAGCAGATGCACCGCACCCGATTCGGGATGGCGGACGACCAGCACGTCGGCGTGCATCGCGTTCAAGGTCATCGCCGTGTCGATCAGGGTCTCGCCCTTGACCATCGAGCTCGCCGGCACCGACATGTTGATCACGTCGCCGCCCAGCCGCTTGCCGGCGAGCTCGAACGAGGTGCGGGTGCGGGTCGAGCTCTCGAAGAAGCAATTGATGATCGTGCGGCCGCGCAACAGGCTGCGCTTCTTGTCGGCCTGCCGGTTCAATTCGACATAGCCGTCGGCGAGGTCGAGGAATTGATTGATGTCGTCAGGCGACAGGCCCTCGATCCCGAGCAGATGCCGGTGCCGGAACGGGGCCTCGCGGGCGCCTCTGTGCATGAGCCAAGGACTATAGGGGGCGCGCTCCCGCCTCGCAAGGTACCAGAAGCGAGCCGCCTCGACGGCTGCCGGCAGTGAGCGTAAGAACAGCTCGGGCGGTCCGCGAAGGAAGGCGTCCCGATGACCGAGATTCCCGGCTGGCGCATCACCGGAGACTGGTTCGACAATTGCAGCTGTGCGGTCGCCTGCCCGTGCACCTTCGCGCAAGCGCCGGATAACGGCGCCTGCGAATCGGTGCTGTTTTGGCATATCCGGAAGGCCACTACGGCGATGTCACTCTCGATGATCTGAGCTTCGTCCGGGTCGGACGATGGGAGGGCGATCTGTGGGCGGGAAAGGCCAAGGGAGCCGCCGGCATTTTCATCGACGAGCGCGCCGACGAGCGCCAGGCGGAGGTGCTTCCGCGGATCTTCGGCGGCCAGGTCGGCGGATTTCCGGCGCTCGTCGCCGGGATGTTCACCGAAGGCCGGCAAATCCGCGGCGTGGAACGCGCGCGGATCAGCTTCGAGATCGCGCCCGACCGCGCGCATTGGGGAACCGAGATCGCGGGGAAGGTGAAGGCCTGGGCCACCGGCCTTGACCGGACCGACGAGCCTGCCGGGAAAGTATCCGCAGCTGATCAACCCGCCCGGCTCCGAAACCGGACCCGGACAAATCGTAACCTGGGGCAAATCGACGGTCTGCTCGGTCGATGCCTTCGGCTACACGTTCCAGTGGACGACCAATTCGAGCAAGCACATCCCGTTCGACTGGGTTGGTCCCTGACGGCTCGCGCACCAACAACCTTCGCGAGTTCCGGCGCATACCGGGGCTTCGGGTCGACAACTGGGTTTAGAAGCCGATGAGCACGCACACCTACGCCTCATATCTGGAAATCGACAAATTGTTGTCGGCGCAACGATCGATGACCAACTCCGATGACGAGTTGCTGTTCATCGTCATCCACCAGGCGCACGAGCTGTGGTTCAAGCTCGCCATCCACGAGCTCGGCTGTGCAATCGAGGCCCTGCAGCGCGAGCGCCCCAGCAACAGCGACTGCATCATCGCGTTCAAACGCTTGTCGCGGGTCAGTGAGATCCAACGCGTCCTGATCGCGTCCTGGGGCGTGCTGACGACACTGACGCCGGACGAGTTTTACGTGTTTCGCCTGACGGTAGGGCAAAACGGCGCCTCCGGCTTCCAATCAATTCAGTATCGTGTCCTCGAATTCAGATTGGGGCTGAAATACCGCACCGTGCTTTTCGAGAAGCCGGTCGACGGCGGCTATCAGACGGTGGAATTTGATGTCTTCGCCAACGCGCGCACCGACGACGACCGGCAGGTGTTGGAGGCTGCCCTGAACCGGCCGAGCATTTATGATGCGGTGATCTATTACATGTCGAAGCACCTGCCGATGTTCGGCATCCGAGAGGCCCTCGACGCCGAATACGCCGCGCCCTACCGCAAAAAGCTGCCGGTCTTCAATGCCTGGCGATACGTATACCAAAACCGGGAGAATGAGCCCGAACTCTACCAGTTGGGCGAAAAATTGGTCGACCTCGAGGACGCGTTCCGGCGGTGGCGCTTTGCGCATGTGGCGACGGTCTCCCGAGTCATCGGCAACAGCACCGGAACCGGCGGCTCGACCGGGCTGCGCTACCTGCGGCAAGCCGCCAACAAACTGTTTGACGAGCCGATGTACCCGGAGCTTTGGGATGTCCGGAATGCGATGTTCAGCCCGACCGAATTCGACCTGCAGACCGCCGGGTATTAGCCGCTGGCCATGAGCCCGAACCCGATATCGCTCGCCATCGTCGCGGTCCTCGCCGGTCTCGGCGTGCTGTTGATCGGTCTCGCTCGCCTTGTCGTGCCCGGAGCGCTGCTGATCATTCTGGCGGTGATCGTACTGGCCGCGCTCAAGATGGCGCGACAGTGGGAACAAGCCGTCGTCCTGCGGGCCGGCAAATTTCTCGCGGTCAGGGGGCCCGGGCTGTTCTGGATCGTCCCGATCCTCGACAACGTCACCGCCTTGATCGATACCCGCCTGCGCACGACCCAATTCGTCGCCGAGCAGACCCTCACCAAGGACACGGTACCGGTCGATGTCGACGCGATCATCTTCTGGATGGTCACCGATGTGCGGCGCGCCGCTCTCGAGGTCGCCAACTACGGGGAAGCGATCTCCTGGGCGGCGCAGACCTCGCTGCGCGAGATGATCGGTGCCGCCGACCTCGCCATATTGCTGTCAAACCGCAAGGCGGCGGACGAAGAGCTGCGCCGGACGATCGATGCAAAGACCCAGGAATGGGGGATCGTCGTCAAGTCGGTCGAGATCCGCGATGTCAAGATCCCGGTGGCGCTGCAGAATGCCATGAGCCGGGAGGCGCAGGCCGAGCGCGAGCGCCACGCTCGCGTCATCCTCGGTGCCGCCGAGGCCGAGATCGCCCACAGCTTTGCCGAGGCGGCGCGGAGCTATGCCGACAACCCGGTGGCGCTCCACCTGCGCGGCATGAACATGCTCTACGAGAGCGTCAAAGAGCGCGGCAGCACGATCATCGTGCCGAGCAGTGCGGTCGACAGCATGAACCTCGGCGGGCTCGCCGGCATCACCGCGCTCGCCAAGGCCGGGGAAACGAGCCCGCCGGACGAAACCCCGGCCGGCGCCGGCCCGCCCGCCGAGTAAGGGTCTCCTAGGGCGATTGCGGGCCCATCAGACGCGCGGCAAGCGCCGTCATGACCAGAGACAGCCCGAAGAACAGCATGTTGATGCCTACCAAGAGGCCGATCGCCCAGTCGGCCGAGCTCGGCCAGCCATCCCAGATCAGGAAGGCGAGAAGCAAGTCGACGATCCCGCTGAACAGCACCCAGCCCCAGCTCCGGAGGTGGTCGCGGTGCTGCACGCGAGGGCGATCGCAGTAATGCCTTCGAGGATGAAGAAGGCGATCAACAGCATCGTCAGGGTCAGCACGCCCGCGAGCGGCCGAAAGATCAATATCAGGCCGAGCAAGATCGCCAGCACCGCCGTTAGCAGAGCCCACGCAAAGCCGGGCAGCCGCCGGGACTGCCACACCGACACCGCTCGGAAAATGCCCCCTACGAAGAACAGCCAGCCGACAAAGATGCCTATCGCGAACGTGGCGACATTGGGCTCGGCAACCGCCAGCAGCCCGAACACCATCATCACGACGCCCTGTGCCAGAACGAGCTTCCAATGCGCGTGGATCGTCGCCGCCATCTGGCGCCGGAAGTCTTCGATATCGGGTTGGCTGGTCATGTCGCCGCTGCCGAGAGTCTGAAGGTGCCAGTGTCGCCCCCGCGTCAGCCGGGGTCAATCACCTCGCCTCTGCCGAGAAAGTCGAGGCAGCCCTGCAGGATGTAGGCAGCAGCGACGCGGTCGACGATCCGGGCGCGGCGCTTCCGGGTCATGTCGTGGGCGATCATCTCGCGGGAGACTGCGGCGGTCGACAGCCGCTCGTCCCAGAAGGTGATCGGCAGGTCGCGCAATGCCAGCAGGTTCCTAGCGAACTGGCGGATCGATTGCGTGCGCGGTCCCTCGCCCCCGGCGAGCGTCAGCGGCAGCCCGACCACCAGCCCGCCGACGCCGCGGGCGTCGACCATTGCGAAGAGCTGCCGCATATCCTCACGGAAGCGACGCCGGCGGATCGTTTCGAGCGGCGTGGCGATGACCCGGCGGGTATCGGACAAGGCGAGGCCGATGGTCTTCGTACCGACATCGAGACCCATCAGCCGCATGCCCGCCGGCACCGCCTCGCGCAGATCCGCAGGATTGTCTAGGATCATGACCGATGATAACCCGGAGAGGGTGAGATCGTGGCGCTCGACAAGGCCGCCGTCGCGCACATCGCGACCTTGGCGCGCATCAGGCTTTCCGAAGCCGAGCTCGAACCGTTGGCGGGCGAGCTCTCGCACATCTTGACCTGGGTCGAGCAGTTGAACGAGGTCGACACCTCCGAAGTGGCGCCGATGGCGAGCGCCGCGGCAACGGGCCTACCGATGCGCGACGACGAGGTGACCGACGGCGGCAGCCGCGATGCGATCCTCGGCAATGCCCCGCGCGCCGCGCGCGGCTTTTTCACGGTCCCGAAGGTCGTCGAGTGAGCGATCCCGGGCTGCTCGCGCTCAACCTCGCCGAGGCGCGCGACGGGCTCGCCCGCAAGGCGTTCTCCGCCTGCGAGCTTGCCGCCGCCTATAACGACGCGGTCGCCGAGGCCAAGCCGCTCAACGCGTATATCACGCCGACGCCCGAGCGGGCGCTGGCGATGGCCGCGGCCGCGGACGAGCGGCTGGCGCGCGGCGCGGCCCTGGCGCTCGATGGCATCCCGGTCGCGGTCAAGGACCTCTTCTGCACAAAAGGTATCCTGACCACCGCGGGCTCGCGCATCCTCGACGGGTTTCATCCGCCCTACGAGTCGACGGTGACCGAGAAGCTCTGGCGGGCCGGTGCGGTGATGCTCGGCAAGGCCAATCTCGACGAGTTCGCGATGGGCTCGTCGACCACAACGAGCTGGTACGGTCCGGTCGAGAACCCGTGGCGGCGGAGCGGAGACAACCGGCCGCTCGTCGCCGGCGGCTCGTCGGGCGGCTCGGCGGCAGCGGTTGCCGCGCGGGCGGCGCTCGCTGCGATCGGCACCGACACCGGCGGCTCGATCCGCCAGCCGGCGAGTTTCTGCGGCATCGTCGGGTTGAAGCCCACCTATGGACGCTGCTCGCGCTGGGGGGTGGTCGCCTACGCCTCCTCGCTCGACCATCCTGGGCCAATGGCCCGGACGGTGCGCGACGTGGCGATCATGCTGGACGCGATCGCCGGACACGACCCGAGGGATTCGACCTCGGCGCCGCTGCCGGTGCCGGATTTCGAAGCCGCGCTCACCGGCGACATCAGGGGCTTGCGCGTCGGCATCCCCAGGGAATATCGCGTCGACGGCATGCCGAGCGAGATCGAGCGATTATGGCAGCGGGGCATCGAATGGCTGCGGGCGGCCGGCGCAGAGCCGGTCGAGATCAGCCTGCCGATGACCAAATATGCGCTGCCGGCCTACTACATCATCGCGCCGGCCGAGGCCTCCTCGAACCTCGCGCGCTATGACGGGGTGCGGTTCGGGTTGCGCGTCGAGGGCGACAGCCTCGACGAGATGTACGAATTGACCCGCGCCGCCGGGTTCGGTGCCGAGGTCCGCCGCCGTGTGCTGATCGGCACCTATGTGCTCTCGGCCGGCTATTACGATGCCTATTACCTGAAGGCGCAGCGCGTGCGCACGCTGATCGCCCGCGACTTCGCTGCGGCTTTCGAGCGCCTCGACTGCATCCTGACCCCGACCGCCCCGTCGGCGGCCTTCGCCATCGGTGAGAACACCGACGATCCGATCGCGATGTATCTGAACGATGTCTTCACCGTGCCGGCCAATCTCGCCGGCTTGCCGGCGATCTCGGTCCCGGCCGGGCTCTCGGGTGACGGGCTGCCGCTCGGCTTGCAGATCACCGGCCGCGCCTTCGACGAGGAGACGGTGCTGCGCGTCGCCGAAGTCTTGGAAAGTGCCGCGTCGTTCCGACATTTGCCGAGCTTTGTCGCGAGAGGTGACGGATGATCGATGGCCGCACCGGGCCTTGGGAGACGGTGATCGGACTTGAGGTCCATGCGCAGGTGATCGCGCAGGCCAAGCTGTTTTCCGGGGCGGCGGCCGGTTTCGGCGCCGAGCCCAACACTCAGGTCTCGCCGGTCGACGCCGCCTTTCCGGGGATGCTGCCGGTCATCAACCGCCATTGCGTCGAGCAGGCGGTCAAGACCGGGCTCGGCCTCGCCGCCGAGATCAACCTGCACAGCGTCTTTGCGCGCAAGCACTATTTCTACCCCGACCTCCCGCCGAACTACCAAATCTCGCAATACCAGCAGCCGATCGTCGGCCCCGGCCAGCTCAGTCTGGACCTGCCCGACGGGACGATGCGCGAGATCGGCATCACCCGGCTGCATCTCGAGCAGGATGCCGGCAAGAGCCTGCACGACCAGCACCCGAGCCTGACCTATGTCGATTTGAACCGCGCCGGGGTCGCGCTGATGGAGATCGTCTCCGAGCCCGATTTGCGCAGTGCCGAAGAGGCCGGGATCTATCTGCGCAAGCTGCGCTCAATCCTGCGCTATCTCGGCACCTGCGACGGCAACATGGAGGAGGGCTCGCTGCGCTGCGACTGCAACGTCTCGGTCCGCCGCCCGGGCGAGCCCCTGGGCACGCGCTGCGAGATCAAGAACCTCAACTCGATCCGCTATGTGATGCAGGCGATCGACTACGAGGCGCGCCGCCAGATCGAGCTCCTCGAGGAAGGCGGCAGGGTCGCGCAGCAGACCCGCCTCTTCGATGCCGGCCGCGGCGTCACCCGGCCGATGCGCTCGAAGGAGGAGGCGCACGACTACCGCTATTTCCCCGACCCTGATCTGTTGCCCCTGGTGCTCGACCCGGATTGGGTCGCGCGAATCCGCGCGGAACTTCCCGAACTGCCCGACGCGAAGAAGGGGCGCTTCATGTCGGAGTACGGCCTATCGGCCGACGACGCGGCGGTGCTCGTCGCCGAGAAAGAGACCGCGCTGTTCTTCGAGCGGGTCGCTCAAGCGCGCGACGCCAAGGCGGCGGCCAATTGGGTCATGGGCGATCTGTTCGGCGCGTTGAACCGCCTCGGGGTCGGCATCGAACGATCGCCGGTTTCGGCCGGGCAGCTCGGCGCCTTGATCGACCTGATCGCCGACGGCACGATCTCCGGCCGCCTCGCCAAGGAGGTCTTTGCCGAAATGGTCGCGACAGGTGCCGATCCTGCCGCGATCGTCGAGGCCAAAGGGCTGCGCCAGGTGACGGACGCCGGTGCCATCGAGGCAGCGATCGCTACGGTCCTCGCCGCCGAGGCCGACAAGGTTGCCGAATATCGCGCCGGCCGCGACAAGCTCTACGGCTTCTTTGTCGGCCAAGTCATGCGCGCCACCCAAGGCAAGGCCAACCCCGCCCTCGTCAACCAGCTCTTGAAGCAGAAACTGGCGGGGTAGAGCTATCGTGCCACGCTGGACGCTCGATGATATTCCCTGGGACCGTTTCGACCGCAGCGAGCTCGATTGGGATGTCGTGCGGATCGTCAAGGCGGCGAGCCTCGTCGAATACAATGGCGGGGCCTACGCTCGGCACTTGTGCCGAATTTTTCATGACGACCCCGAGTTCCAGCGCATCGCGCGCCGTTGGGGCGAGGAGGAAATCCAGCACGGACGGGCGTTGGCGCGGTGGGCCGAACTCGCCGATCCCGGCTACGATTTCGGCACCGCCTTCGAGCGTTTTCAGGCGGGCTATCGGGTCGATTTCGATCGCGATGTCTCGCGGCGCGGCTCGCGTTCGGGCGAGATGATCGCGCGCTGCATCGTCGAAGTCGGAACGAGCTCGTATTACTCGGCGCTGCGCGACGCGGTGCGGGAGCCGGTGCTGAAGGAGATCTGCCGCAACATCGCGGCGGACGAGATTCGTCACTACAAGCTCTTTTACAAGAACCTGACCCGCTGCCTCGAGCACGAGCGGATCGGGTTCTGGAAGCGGCTCCGGGTGGGCTTGGGGCGAATGGCCGAAGCCCAGGATGACGAGCTCGCCTATGCCTATTACGCGGCGAACGAGACTTCGAGCGGGTATGACCGGCGCCGCTCCACTCGCGCCTATGCGCGGCGGGCCTTCGCGCTGTACCGCGAGCGCCATGTCGGACACATCGTCGCGATGGCCTTCAAGGCCGTCGGCCTGAGGCCGCGCGGGCGGCTCGCGCGAACGGCGGGACGTCTCGCTTGGCGGGTTATGCGCTACCGCGCGATCCGCTTGGCGAAAGCGGCGGCCTAAGTACTAGGAGAGGAGCTTGCGATGCCGCCGACATGGGTCCCCAGGGCAAGGCCGCCCTCGCGCAGGATGCGCTTGACCCGATTCTCCTTCATGTTCCCTCCCTGGTCGCCGGCGCTAAGCCGCCCGCGCGGATCGCGGACGCCGGAGGTGGCCGACGATCATGTCCGTATCCATGACATCGCCGAACGTGTTGTAGAAGGCGGTCAATGACGCGTCGTGCTCCTGCTGGCTCAGCGCGGCATTGCCGTCGCTGACCATGATCGTGCGAAAGTTTGTCATGTTGGCGTCGCGCGCCGAGCTTTCGCAGCACACATTGGTGACGGTTCCGGTGATCAGCACCGTATCGAAACCGCGGGCGCGCAGCCGGTCGGGAAGCTCCGATGTCCCGGGCATAAAGGCGCTGTAGCGGTATTTCTTGACGATCTCGTCCTCCGGCCGCAGGTCGAGCTCCGGCCACAGCTCGTGGCCAAGCGTGCCTTCGGTGAGTGCCGCGATGCGCTTGTCGCGATATTCCGGGGTCGGCAGCTCGTAGGCCACCGACCAGTCCTCAAAGCAACGCTCGTCGTGGGTCATCTTGATCCAGAACACGCCGCCGCCGGTCTGCCGCACCGCCGCGGCCAGGCGGTTGACCGCAGGCACGATGTCGCGCGCCGCCGGCACCGGCGCAAATCCAACCGCCTCGTTCATAAAGGCGTGCTGCAGATCGATGACGACGAGTGCGGTCCGCTTCGGGTCGAGATCGGTGAAAGAGTGCTCGGCACCCCGGCGTTCGATCACTCGTTGCACGATCGCGTCGGGAATGGTTGCCCCGTTCAGTCTCATCGAAATTGCCCCAGTCGATCAGGTTGGCGTCGGCGCATTCGGGTGGAGCAGATCAGCGCTCCGCAGATCGGCCCACAGCGCCGCCGGAATAGGATAGCGCAGAAGGCGCAAATTGGCCTCGAATTCCGCGACGCTGCGCGGCCCCGGTATGATGGCCGCGACGGCGGGGTGGGCGAGCGGAAACTGCAGTGCGGCTGCAGCCAGAGGGACCTGGTGGCTGTCGCATGTCGCCTTGATCGCGTTGACCCGCGCGACGACCTCCGGAGGGGCGATTCGGTAGTTCCAGGTATCGCGGCCGGCTAGAATGCCGGAATTGAGCGGGCCGCCGACGACGATCGACACGCCTGCGCGCAGGCATCTCGGCAAGAGATCATCGAGCGGCGCTTGCTCGAGGAGGGTGTATCGCCCGGCGAGCAGGAAGGCGTCCCAGTCACCCCATTCCATCGCCTCCAAGAGCACTTCGCGCTCGTTGACGCCGATCCCGATCGCCCGCACCGCGCCCGAGCGGCGCAGCTCTTCGAGCGCACGGTAGCCGCCGTCGCGGAATGTACGCATGATCGCGGGATGCGCTTCCGGGCCATGCTGCCTGGCGCCGATATCGTGTATGTAGAGGATGTCGATCCGCGCCACGCCGAGCCGCTGCAGGCTGTCCTCGAAGGAGCGCATGATCGCGTCATAGGAGTAGTCGAACACCGCCTCGAACGGCATCGGGCGCCGCGGCGCCTCGCCTGCCGGGGGCGCGGCATTCGGTCGCAGCAACCGTCCGACCTTTGTCGACAACACCCATTCCTCGCGCGGCACCTCGCGCAGGGCATCGCCGACACAACGCTCCGCCTGTCCGCACCCATAAAACGGCGCGGTGTCGACATAGCGCACCCCGGCCGCCCAGGCCGCGCGCACGATCGCTTGGGCCTCCGCGCGATCGACCGGCACCCGGCTGCCGCCGAGGGTGGCACAGCCGAGGCCTAGCGCGGTCACCTCGAGCGAGGTGCGCCCGAGCCGACGTTTCTCGAATCCCGTCATGCCGCGATCTCCGTCTTCTTCGGATTTTTACGGCGGTCACCTGTAGCAGAAGTGTGATTATTTAAGGTTAACGCCGAATATCTCTCTGCGAGGACCCGATGATCTTGGTCTTTGGCTCGATCAACGTCGATCTGATTGTTCCGGTTCCTCGTCTACCGCGGCCGGGCGAGACGGTGCTCGGCGATGACTACGCCCTGCTCCCCGGCGGCAAGGGCGCCAATCAGGCGCTGGCCGCCCGCCGCGCCGGTGCCGCGGTCATGCTCGCCGGAGCCGTCGGCAAGGATGCGTTTGCCGGCCTTGCGCTGGACCTGCTGCGCCGCGACGGTGTCGATACGCAATTGGTGCGGGTCGTCGAGCCGCCGACCGGCTGCGCTGCGATCATGGTTTCGCGGGACGGCGAGAACACGATCGCAGTGGCGTCGGGCGCCAATATGGCCGCGCGGGCCGACCAGGTTCCCGACGAGCTCTTTGGTCCGGCCACCACCCTCGTGGCCCAGATGGAAGTCCCGCCGAGCCAGACCGAAGCGCTGATCCGGCGCGCGCGGGCCCGCGGCGGCCAAATCCTCCTCAACCTGGCGCCGGCCCTGCCGATCGACCTTACCTTGTTCGGGGAAATCGATTATCTGGTCGCCAACGAGGGCGAAGTGGCGGCGACAGGGTCAGATCCGGTGCCTCTCGCGCGCCGGCTGCGGCAGGGGCTCGTGGTGACGCATGGCGCGAAGGGATCCGTAGCATTCCTCCACGACGGCACAAAGATCGAGGTACCGGCGCTGCCGATCGAGCCGCTCGACACCACGGGCGCCGGCGATACTTTTGTCGGTGCGCTCGCGGCGGCGCTCGATCGGAGAGAGCGGCTGCAAACGGCGCTGCGCCGGGCGAGCGCTGCAGCGGGTCTCGCCTGCCTGGCGCGCGGCGCGCAAACGGCGATGCCCGATGATGCGGCAATCACCGCGGCCATGCCGCAGCTGCCGGCTCCTTGACGATCACTCGGAGAAGGGAAGTTCAATGCGCTCTACATTTCTGACCGCTTGCGGCCTGCTGATCATGGGCTCGGTCCTGCTGACCGCCGCACCCGCCGTCGCCCAATCTGGCGCGATCGCCTGGGACAAGGAAACCGGCAAGTATGGTGCGAGCTGGAACCAAGACACGCCGAAACGCGCCGAGGAGGCGGCGTTGGGCGAATGCGGCGCCACCGGCTGCAAGGTGATTATCCGCACCCGTCGGGCCATGTGCGCGGCGTTGGCGACGAACGAAAGCGGCAAATATGCGGGCGGCGCTTCGCGCAAGGATCGCGAGGCCGCCCGGCTCGCCGCCCTCGCCAACTGCAAGAAAGGCGATGCCGGCGAGTGCACCGTCCGGGTGACCGACTGCAACAAATAATCGGTCGCGCCGAGGCCTATTTCGCGGCCTCGAGCCCCTTCCGTCTCTGCTCCTCGGCGAAGTGCCGCTCGACGGCGCTCGCCGCGGCGGCTTTGCGTTTGGCGCTGAACGCTTCGCGGTTGGCGCGCATCCAGTCCATCGACTGCGACCGCCAGGCGCTGCGCTCCTCGAAGCGCGGCAATACATAGCGCGCGAAGAGTTCGTAGGAGCGCTTGGTCGCTTCCCAATCGGCCCAGTCGTGGGCGAGCAGCAGGATGCAGCCGAAGCCGCCGGTCTTGGTCCAGTAATTCTCCAGCACGCGCAGCGCGTCGTCGGGCGTGCCGATGGCGCCCCGGCCGCCCTCGTTGATCTCCTCGATGCTCGGCATGCCGATCGCCGCACCGCCCTCGGGATTGACCGAATAGGAGTAGAGCTGCCACTTCTCAAAGCCGGCGCGCACGTTCTCGATCGCCTTCTCGCGGGTCTCGGCGAGGTGGAACGGCGCCATCACTCGGTAAACGGCGCGGTCCATCGTGCGGCCTTGCGCCGCCGCTTCGCTAGAGGCCAGCTCCCAGTTGTAGTCGAGCGTGTCGTAGCCGTTCGGGCTGCCCGCCATCACGCACAGCATGCCGAGATCGTAACGCCCGGCGAGCTTGCCGCCATACGGGGTGACCGCGCTGGCGATCGCCAGATGCGGCCGCGGCTTGGTGTAGGGGCGCAGATGCAGCCGCGCCTCGCGCATCCGATACCAGTCGGTCTCCTGGGTGATGATCTCGCCGGCCAAGAGGCGCGTGATGACGTCGATGGCGTCCGCCATGCGGTCGCGCTGGGTCTCGGGATCGATGCCGAGCATCATCGCGTCCGAGGGCAAGAGGCCCGGCCCAAAGCCGAACATCGCCCGGCCGCGCGTCTGGTAGTCGAGCTGAACGATGCGGTCGGCCACCATCAAGGGATGGTGGTAGGGCAGCGAGATGACCCCGGTGCCGAGCCGGATGTGCCGGGTGCGCTCGGCCGCGGTGGCGATGAACAATTCAGGCTGCCCGTAGATCTCGTAGCCCCCCGAATGGTGCTCGCCGATCCACGCCTCGGCAAAGCCGAGCTTATCGAGCCACGCCATCAGCTCGAAATCGCGCTCCATGCAGAGCAGCGGGTCCTCGTCGTTGGGATGGAACGGCGGCAGGAATACCCCCGCGCGAAGTGTGCGAAACTCGGCCATGCTGCTCCTCCGGTCAACGAAACTCGGGCGAGATACTACCGGATGTTCCTCCGCCGCCCGAATTTTTCCTCCGGCTTAGACGAGGCTCGGCGACAGCGACGCGAGGTGGACCGCCGCGGATATTGGGTCGCGCGCGGCTTGGTCAGACCACGATCGGCATATCGCTCACGGACGATGGCCAATGCCAAGCGACGAAAGTCATTCGGATAGAGCCGCTGCTTGGCCGCAGGCGGTGGCGAGAGATCAGGCCTTGCGGCCAGCCGGACCGGAATGTCGGCCGCCGCTGATCCGGATCCCGGAGCCTCAAGCCTCGCGCCGCGAGAGCTCCGCATCGCTCATCATCCGAACCGTCACCTCTGAGACCCCCCGGAAAACCCCTGGGGAGTGTCATCTCTAATTGGCAGAGGGGTGACATC
>CAWCKT010000012.1:0-214551 GCA_963796155.1 uncultured Alphaproteobacteria bacterium
ACTGTGGGAAATGGGCCGAAAGCGCGTCAGCGAGGGCGCGCATCCAGTCGACGGAGAGCACCTCGACCGCGCACCAGGGACCGAGCGATCGACGGTACAGTTCGCGGGCCAGTCGCACAAAACGCAACGTCTCGGCATCGAGATGGCGACACAATTCCTCAGGATCGCCGAAATCCTCGTCCGCGAGAGGGGATTTCGCGCCAATGTTAAGGAAAGCCTGGGTCAGTTGGTAATGGTGCGTGTCACCGCCCGGCAGACCGTCGTCGTCAATTAAGATCTGAAGTTTGCGCTTACGCAGGGCGGGACTGTCGAGGTGAGGCATGTAATAGACCGCAGTGCGCGTGGCGTGCATGGCCGATTGGTAGATCAGATAGATCTGACCAAGCAATGCAGCGTCGCTCGCGACGGCGAACGGCAGAGCAGCAAAATGCCGGAAGAACGGCATTCGCGACGGCCGGTATGCTTCGAGCAAGGCATTGATCGCGCTTGGGAACTCGTCAATTGTGTCTGGCCCTGGTGTGACCCGGGCGAGCTTTTTCAATGATGCGCCGTCGAGAGATGCCATACCCTATTCCTCCAGTGATCTTCGCAGTAGCTGCAGAAATACTCGGACAATCCATCGCGACAGGCCGGTACACCGATTGCGACCGCCCACCTTTGAGCCCTGGTGACTCGCAGCACGAGAACCGAGCGGGATGCCGGATCGCCCGCGTTTGAGTTTTATTTAATAGAATTCGTTTTAGAACGAAACATGAACCTAGTCAAGCGAAATCTGCAACAGGCGGCGTTGCGTGATCCGCATCGGTGCGCTGCCGGCCGCCGCTGTGGCCGCCGTTGATCCCCGCGACACAACGCAACCCTGGGCGGGACTCACCAAAATCCGCGAGATACACAACGCGCCGGCGTGCGAGCGATCGGCATCCCGAACGGCGATTGGCCGCTGCCACTGCCGAGGGTGCTCGGCACCAAGCAGCCGGCATTGTCGTCGAGACCGGGCCGGGCGGCGACAGTGTCGCCGTTAAACGTCGGTTTCCGGATCCTTGTCGACTTCTACATCCAAGAGGAAAGTCGACCTCGATGACCCTGATCGGCCTCGATCGATGCCCGGCGGGCACGGTAGCGCCGGGCTGGACAGGAGTAGGGAGCATCCTCTATAAGCGCCCGTTGCCGGAGGCGCCCAGGTAGCTCAGTTGGTAGAGCAACGGACTGAAAATCCGTGTGTCGGTGGTTCAATTCCGCCCCTGGGCACCATCAAAACTCCAATTATGTTAAAGTGTTAAAGAACCTTAGGTATCGATGGAGACACCTTTTTACATCGCAATCACGCCGGCAATATGAAGCGCGCGCAAGATTGCTCCTCGAGATAGCGACGATCAACGGCGAGACACAACGAACGGAGGTGCGCTCTACGGGCGTCGGCATCAGGATGGTGCCGGTGGTTGGCGGACTGTGAGACACTACGGTGAGATACGACCCGCAACTGGCTGCGAGAGGGTGAAAGCGATGGCTGACGACGACGCTCTGTTCCAGAAAGGCATGCCGATCCGGCGCGAGGTGCTGGGCGCTGAATACGTCGACGCCTCGATGGCGCGCGCGGATGAATTTATGATGGCGTTCCAGCGGGCGACCACCGCCTGGGCATGGGGCTGGGCGTGGGGAGATGGAACACTCGACCGAAAGACCCGCAGCTTAATGAACCTTGCGATGCTCACTGCCCTGAACCGGGCGCCCGAGATCAAGCTGCATGTGAAAGGCGCGCTCAACAACGGCGTTACGGTCGAGGAGATCAAAGCTGCCTTGCTGCATGCGACCGCCTATTGCGGAATTCCGGCCGGGCTCGATGCATTTCGCGCCGCGCACGAAGTGCTGATCAGCGAAGGCGCGCTGAGCAAACCCTGAGCCTCAGCCGGGTGGCAATCGCTGCCGGAGCATGGTCGCGACACGTCGCAGCTCGGCAGCGGTTCTTAGCCGATGGTCGCCCGGCAGACGACAGGCAACCCCAATTATTCCGCAAGCGCCTTGCCCGAACCGACGGCCGGGGCATAGGTTTCCGATGCGGCGTCCGCCCTCTCGTCGAGAACCGGGCGGCAGGCACCAGCAAGGATTGGCGCGATGAGACGGCAGCTGCACCTCAACTTGTTCATCCACAGCCGCGGCCATCATGAGGCGTCGTGGCGTCATCCGGCTTCCTCGCCGCTGCCATTGACCGACATCCGGTATTACCAGGATCTGGCACAGCGCGCCGAAGCGGCACTGTTCGATTCCGTTTTCCTCGCCGACCAGCTGGCGCTCGGCGGCGACGTAGCCCAGGCACCGCGCACCTGGCTCGAGCCGATCACTGTACTGGCGGCGATGGCGGTGGCGACCAGCCGGGTCGGGTTGATCGCAACCGCCTCGACCACCTACACCGAACCGTTCAATCTCGCGCGGCAATTCGCCTCGATCGACCACATCAGCAATGGCCGCGCCGCCTGGAACATCGTGACATCGTGGCTCGCGACCGCGGCGGAGAATTACGGCGGCGCCGGGCAGGTCAGCCACGCCGACCGCTATGCCCGCGGCGAGGAGTTCATGGAGGTGGTGAAGGCGCTATGGGACAGCTGGGCGGCCGACGCGGTCGTCGACGACCGGACCGCCGGGGTCTACGCGCGCCGCGACCGCATCAGACCGATCAATCATCGCGGCGATTTCCATACGGTGAGCGGCCCGCTCAACATGCCGCGCTGCCCGCAGGGCCGACCGGTGCTGGTACAGGCGGGCTCGTCCGACACTGGACGCCGCTTTGCCGCGCGGCATGCCGATGCCGTGTTCACCGCGCATATGGCAAAGGCGACGGCGCAGGAATTCTATGCCGATCTGAAATCGCTGGCGGCGGCCGAGGGACGGCGGCCGGAGCAGATGCTGATCCTGCCCGGGCTCAGCCCGATGATCGCCGACACCGAAACCGAGGCGCACCGGATGGTCTGCGAGGTCAACGAGCTCACCGATCCGGAGGTCGGGCGCAAGCGCCTGTCGGGCCGTTTTGGCGGCTACGACTTTTCGCATTTGCCACTCGACCGGCCCCTCTCGGTCGGCGACTTCCCCGACCCGGCCTCAGTTGAGGCGGCGCGCAGCCGGACCGAGGTAATCCTCAATCTGGTCAAGCGCGACAAGCCGACATTGCGGCAATTGCTCGGCTATCTGGCCGGCGCGCGAGGTCATTTCGTCACCGCCGGGACCCCCGAACAGATTGCCGAGCTGATCGAGGACTGGTTCACCGAGGGCGCCGCGGACGGGTTCAACATCATGCCGCCGCTGCTGCCGGCACAGCTCGACGTGTTCGGCGCCGAAGTGATCCCGATCCTGCAGCAACGCGGGTTGTTCCGGACCGAATACACCGGGACGATGCTGCGCGAGCATTACGGTCTGCCCTGGCCGGCAAGCGTATTCGACGACCCGGCCTTCAAGGGCGAGCTTCAGGGCGCCGCCGCCGGCATCTGACAGGACGGAGATTGCTTCGCTTCGCTCGCAATGACACGCTGTCATTGCGAGGACCGCAGCGACGAAGCAATCTCGCTGCGCGAGCGCTCAGAGGCGGTAGCGGCACTCAACAGAGAGCGGCACTCCGTGGAAATCGTGCCGATTGGTGTCGCGGTTCTCGAGGTTGACGAACAGGCATTCATCGTGGACGAAGTGCGGGCCGGCGTGCCAAGTCGCGACGTGCAGCTTGATCAGGCGGTCGCCCGGCACCCGGAAGGCGACGATGTCGTCGACGCGCGGCCGCGTATCATCACCGAGGTCGCCCGGTGGCGCCACGCCGATCAGCCATTCCTTGCCGCCGAGCGATCCCAGGCATTGGGTGACCCGCCGATGGCGTGCGATCCGGGTGAAGCCGAGCCCGACATGCGGCAGGTGCATGATCCAGAGGCGCGGCTCGCCATTGCCGAGGACGAGCTTTGCCTCGCCGGCCGCGGTTTCCGGGTCGTGAGCGGTCTCGGCACCCTGGCCGCCCGTCCGCAGCGGCGCGATGACTTGGCCGTAGGGCGCAAACGCTTCCGCCGTCAGCTCCCTGATCTCCAGCATGTGGCGTGGTAGAGTGCCTGTATCGTTCATCCTCGCCTCCGATCGATTTCGCGGTAGATTTTGCCGCTATCCTCGGTTGGCGTCACGGAGAAAGCCATGCCCTGCGCGTCACCCTTGAGGCTGAATGCGTGAGCTCATCGCCGGCAGGAGGCAGCATGGAACTCAATGCGGATTTTTCGCGTCGCGTCGCTGTTCACGCCGCGCGGCTGCCTTGGGTGCCATCGCCGATGGCCGGGGTTGAGCGGCGCATGCTGGATCGCATCGGCGATGAGGTGGCTCGAGCCACCTCGATCGTTCGCTACGCACCGGGTAGCCATTTCTCCCCGCACACGCACGGCGGTGGGGAGGAGTTCTTTGTCCTCGAAGGCGTGTTCCAGGATGAGCACAGCGAGTTCCCGGCGGGCTCGTATGTTCGCAATCCGCCGACCTCGCGTCACCAGCCCGGCTCGGCGCCGGGATGCATCCTCTTCGTCAAGCTCTGGCAATTCGATCTCTCCGACCGAACGCAGGTGGAAATAAAAACTGGGCCGATGCTCTATCGACCAGCCACCGGCCGAGCGGGGGTCGAGCTCATTCCGTTGTTCCGCGACAGCCGCGAAGAGGTACGCTTGGAGCGCTGGGCGCCCGGAGCGGCGATCACGATGGCCGCGCCGGGTGGCGCCGAGGTGCTGGTGCTGGACGGCGATTTCTACGAGGGTGGCGAACGCTTCGAGGTGCAATCGTGGCTTCGGCTCCCGACCGGCAGCATGCTCCAAGCCAAGGCCGGTCCGGAGGGCTGCAAGGTCTGGGTCAAGACCGGTCATCTCCTGAATATCGAGGGCGCAAACAGGCTCTAGCAGGGTGCGGAAAAACGCTGGAGGGTAGTCATTCCGGGGCGCGGGCTCATGCCCGCGAGCCCGGAATCCAGGAACACCGGCCCGAGAAATCAAAGGCTTGGCCTGTGTTCTTAGGTTCCGGACCTGGCCCTGAAGGGCCATCCCGGAACGACAGCGGAGTTTTTCCGCATCCTGCTAGTGCTCACGCCGCCGTCGCGCGCAGTTAAGGCCTCGCGCCGGTGTCGCGCGTCCGCTAGGATCATCGCATTGCACGCATCCGAAAGGAGACGGGTTATGGCTCTCGCCTACAACGTCATCGATGCCGACGGTCATATTCTGGAGCCGCTCGATCTCTGGGACAGATACATCGATCCTGAGTTCCGCGACCGCCGGCCGCGGTTTGTCATCGACGACAACGGCAAGGAGCGCCTCAAGGTCGAGGGCAAATTGCTGGGCAATCCGCGGGGGATCGGCAGCCTCGGTTCGGTCGGCGTGCGGCAAGGTGCGGTGAAGCTCGACAGCCTCAAATATGCCGAAGGGAAGAAGGGTGGGTTCGACCCGCATGCTCGCATCCTCGACATGGATCTCGACGGAATCGATGCTGCTTTCCTCTACCCGAGCCTCGGCCTGTTTGCCGGCGCCGTCGAAGACCCCGGGCTCGCGGCCGCGATGTGCCGCGCCTATAACCGCTGGCTCGCCGATTACTGCAAGCCTTATCCCGACCGGCTCTTCGGGGTCGCGATGCTGCCGATGCAGTCGGTCGACCTCGCGATCGACGAGATGCGCTACGCCAGGAAGGAGCTCGGGATGCGCGGCGGGTTTCTGCGGCCGAACCCGTACCATGGCAACAAGATGATCAGCGACCCGATGTACGAGCCGTTCTGGACGATGGCCGAGGAGCTCGACTTTTCGATCGGGTTTCACGAGGGCTCGACCACCGCGATGCCGACCGTCGGCGTCGACCGCTTCGAGACGGACCGCGCAGCACGCCACATGATCAGCCATACGATGGAGATGATGCTGGCGGCGCTGAGCGTGATCTGGGGCGGTGTGGTCGATCGCCACCCGCGGCTGCGTATCGCGTTCCTCGAATCGGGCGGCGGCTGGATGGCACCCTGGCTCGACCGTATGGATCGGCATTTCGATGACCAGGGCTTCAACGACACCGCCCCGAAGATGCGGCCGAGCGAACTCTTTCAGCGCAATTGCTGGATCTCATTCGAGCCGGTAGAGAACAGCATCGCGGCGCTGGCAAACTATATCGGTCCGCAAAAGATTATGTGGGCGACCGATTATCCGCACCAGGACGGCTTCTTTCCGGGTGCGCCGCAGATGGTCCGCGAGCGGATCGAGCCGTTGTCACCAGCGGCCCGGCATCAGGTATTGGCCGGCGGCGCGATGGGGTTCTACGCGCTCCAATGACGCGTGGCTGACGGTCGGCGCCTTGCCCCAAACGCGTTCGGGGCAAGGCAGCCGCCAACAGAACCCGGTCAGTTAGCCGGCGGGAAGAACACCAGAGTGCGCACCTCGATGCTTTCCCGCGGCGGCGCGTCGGGAGTCAGCGGGTTGTCGAACGAAGTGTGGAACGACAGCCGGGCACGGCCGTCATTGGCGCTGTCATGCACCCGAATGAACAGCACCTCGTCGGGCTGCATGTCGGAGAAATAATACCAGCGGTGCGCCGGATTGTAGGCGACGCGCGAGGTCTCGCCGCGCACATGAGCGTAGACAAGGTCGCTGGCGATCAGATCGTCGTCGGTGAAACTGCGCGCGTCGCACAGCGCCAGCGGCGAATCCTGTACCGGCCCGCGGATCGGGCGCCACACGTTGACGATGCCGAAGCGGTGCTTCAAGAGCTCTTCGGCGTCGGCGCCGAGATGGTCGCGCACCCGGCGCGGTGCCGAGTTCACGGTATGGTCGTTGTGCACCTGCCGCGAAGGCACGGCGAGGCCTTCCCGCGTGGCGTTGCGTACGTTGTGGTCGAAGACGAAGACGCGGCTGGCGCCCAGTTTGTCGCGCAGCAGGCGCTCGACCTCCGGGTAGTAGCCGCGCTTGATCTCCTCGGGCGAATAGAAATCGGCGACCGCAGTCGGTGCCTTGACCAAGGCGAAGCCGTTGCGGTCCAGGGTGAACTCCGCTTCGCGGCCGCGTGCGTCCTCGATCGTGACCTCGTGCGGATCGTCGATGCCGTTCCAGCGCGGCACGCCAGGCGGCGGCTCGATGCGGTACGACGCCGGTTTTTCGGTGCCGCGGTGCAGGTAATGGAGCGTCGATGTAAGGGTTTTAGGGGCTACGGCAACATCGAGCGGCATGATTGGACTCCTCCGTTGTTGAACTTGCTCTGCGGCGGATTTCAGCCTTGGCGCGTCACGATTTGGAGCGCATCGAGGCGCTTTCACTACTCCACGTCCTCGAGCGGGTGTCAATCGTGATTACAAAATTGACCGGTGGTGGAATTCAGTTTGACAGATTGGAGCGGGGACCCAGAGCCTGCCCCTGGCATGAACAGGGGGCGGCCGATCGAGCATCAGTGAGAAGCGTCCCTGCGTCTACATCCTCGCCAGCAAGCGCAATGGTACGCTTATGTCGGTGTCACAAGCGATATTGCTCGGCGTGCTTGGGAACACCGATCGAATGCTGTCGGCGGATTTGTTCGGGATTACGCAGTGAGTGGGCTAGCGTTTGTCGAGTTTCACGAGACTATGACCGATGCCATCCTCCCGAAAGGCGCATCAAGAAATGGCGCCGTGCGTGGAAACGGGAGGTGATCGAGCGTCATATTTCCACGATGGAGCGATCTCTACAACGAGCTGGCGTAACAGCGCTCGCCCTGGGTCCCCGCTTTCGCGGGAACGACGACCAGGGTGGGTTCGTATACGCCAATTTACGCAACCAGGTACTAGGCCCGCGGGAGGAGTATGGCGGGAGCAACCAAACGAGCCGCCTGCGGATTGGCTCAGGCGGGGGAAATAATTTAGCGGGGGAAGCGATGGTAGCCACGAACGCTATCAGCTCGGAGGACTCGGCGCTTACCGCCGGCGAGAGGCTGGACCGGCTGCCTCGCGCATGGTACCGGGTCCTCGATGCGACCAAATCCGATGGACGCTAATCGAAATCGGTCGGTAATTCCGGATAGCGGCAATGCTCGAACATCCGCCGAATCTGAGCCGGCTGGACCCGGCCCGGGGATAGGTCGGGCAGTTCGTCCTCGGCGAAGAAGGCAATTTCGCTGGTTTCGAGGCTCGGGCGCGGCTCGCCTCCGGTGATCTCGCAAAGGAAAAACATCTTGTAGACATAGAACGGGTGCGGCGGCGTGTGGCCGTGGCGGCGCCGGTCCCACACGGCGCAGAGTTTGACTGCACGTGCGCTGAACCCCGACTCTTCCTCGATCTCCCGCGCGACGCATTGGCTGGCCGTCTGGTTGACGTCGGCCCAGCCGCCCGGCAGCGCCCAGCGCGCGTCGCTGCGTTCGCGGACCATCAGCACGCGCCCATCGCAGAATGCCGCGCCCCGGACATCGACCCGGGGCGTCGCATAGCCGGTGTCCTGGCGAAACAGGTCGATGATCTGCTCGGCGGCGATGCCCCCGCCATCATCGCCATCATCTGGGTAGCGAGAATGCGCAGGCGTTCGTAACGCTCGGTGTCGTATTTGTCCGTCGAGTAGAACAGGCCGGTTTGCGACATCGCCTGCAGCTCGCGGGCGAGGCCGAGCCAGGCCGGCTCTGCGGTGTCAGCCATCGCTGCCCAGGTGCGGATCGAGCGGCGATAGCCTTCCGGGATCGCAAGGCCGTCAATCTTGGTGATGGAGAAGGAGCCGATGCGGCGATGCTCGTGGCTGAGCCGCAGCGGCGCCTGGTCGACCCGCTCGACGCCATAGGTCACGATGACCACGTGCTGCGCCGGCAATGCCTCGTAGACCCAGCTGTCGAGGATGGTCTTCACCGCCACTTTTATGCCCAGCTCTTCGGCGAATTCGCGAGCAAGGCAGATTGCCGGATCCTCGCCGGCTTCGAGCCGCCCGCCGGGAAGTTCCCACTCGCTGCGCTCGTTTTCGAGGAGCACCACCTGACCTGCTTCAAGCAGAACGCCTTTGATCGAAACCGGGAAGGACATCGCCATTACCGCTCGGGTTGCCGGTGCTTTCCTCGCCCAGCATATAGAACATCGGCGAGCCGACCGGCATTCACAGGACGCCGGCGAGCGCCATCGTCTGGTTTCTGGTGATCTGCGGACGATGCCGGCACGTACTCGCTAACCGGAGAAGATCTCCCCGAAGTCGCCGCCACATCTTTTCGGGCGGTTGCTCTATGAAACGCGCAATCGAAAATGGCCTTCCTGTAGTGTCGTCCGGACGAATCGGATCAAGGCTCAGAAGCGGCGTGTGGGCTGCCACGTTCCGGTAGAGCGCCAAATCATCAGCCGCGCGCACGAGCCAACGTATGCTTGTCAATGCACGAGATTTCGCTGGCAACTCTGCTCGGTCAAAGACCCGCAACACGGCCGGTTCGATCTCTGGGAGATCGCGGTTTAGGACATGGTTCAGTCCGTTTCCTACAGCTAGACACGACGCGCGGAGGAAGGTAAATAGAAAGGAGAACGGCCGGGCGGGAACCCGGCCGTCTCAATCCCGCAGTGGTTTCGGAGCCGAGCGGGACGTTCAGAATCGAACGCCATTAACCTAACTGATTGGCGTCCTGAGGGTCAAGGCGGCTCCGATTCTACGGCTCCGATTCTACGGAGTTCGCCCAAATCTATGATCACAGAGTCTTTTTCGTGCAAGCGCTCCCACTGATGTCTCTCATCAAGAGCTGGGGCCGCTTACGGATCTTCCGGGTAGCTGGATGGGACGGGGCTTCAATCTCGTCTCACTTCCTCGAAACCCCAATCCCGCAGTGGATAGCAACCCCTTCCGCCTCAAAATTAGTGCCACAATGGAGGCTCTGTCTTTCACGCTGGTCGGGGCACCGATCCCAAATCGCGGGGCACAAGAGGACATTCAATTCCTCGGTCTGACTTACTTTCAGCAAGTTGCGAATGCCGAGACGGGCGAGGGCATGCACGTCGAGCCGGGTTTTTGGTTATACATGCCAGATCAGTCAGATGCTACCCTGGTTCGCCTGGGCACCATTCCGCACGGCGATTCCCTACTGGCGCAGGGCAAAGTCGTTACTCCTCCCATATCCGGACCTCCGAATATTCAAAAGGCCGATCCGATGCCCTTCACAATCGATCCTGCCACCGGAAATCGTGTAAATGAAACTGATTCCAAATATGTCTCAATGTTCACTTATGCAGCAAATAACCCACCTCTCGGAGTTACAGGTGCTCTTGTCACTGACCCAAACGCAATGCTAACGGATACTAATACACAACTCCTCCAAGCAGGTAAAAAAATCATGAAGACTGAGGTATTGTTTGTTAATGCCAATCCTATCGGGGGCATCAACGGTGCCCCAATTATCGCGCCAGGACCGCCCCCACCGCCGAATGTCCCGCCGCCGCCACTGTCTGATCCGATTGGCGGCATTGTCAATGTTCCCTTCGTAAGGGCTAACGCCAATGCAATGAGCTTCTCGGCGATTTTTTGGGTTGAGACCGTTCAGAATCCAGACGGCTTTTTATCTCTCCAACTACAGTATACGCAGACCGTAATTCTTGATTTCGATGGTCTAAAATGGCCGCATATTTCTGTAGCTACCCTTATAAAGCAGTGAAAATTTTTGGCAAACGTAAGAGCCGATTAAATCTTTGTAATCAATTCAAATAAGAGCCCACGGAGTTCGATGGGCGCTCCTTCTGCAGACGTCTGTAAAATTTTTCGACATCTGTTTCGTTCTTCGAGGATGATAAGTGATACCGAAGCTTGATAGGCACTCCACACGCCGCGATCGCACCAATATCGTTGGTCGGGGCTGTCTTTCGAATCAAATGGAGCAAATACCGAAGCGACGACCTCTACCGGTGTGTGCTTCGTATTAGAACAACCCATAGGAGCGTTCCTGATCTGTTCTCTTGCCGGCGGGTATAGAGCAATATTTTAAACTTGTCAATCGTGAGAATTACCGGAACCTTCTCAGCACAAATCGGGATTGAGTGAAAAATAGTTGCACATCTTGGACGCAGTTCTGACTTTTTAGCGTCCCAAAGATGGACGCTCGGCTTGATTCGCAATCACTAAACGATTGAGCAACCATCTTCTGGCATATCGGCCTTATGCCAGACGAACACGATCTATCGCTGCGCCAAGCCGATCAGATCCGCGGTGATCTCTACGGACTCTCCGACGAACTCGAATTCATCAAGGTGCAGCTTGCGCGGTTGCCGACACGCCGCGTCGGCATTCGGGCGAGCCGCTCCGCGACGAACTCTGCCGGGATGTAGTCTGTGGGCACCGAACCGTGCGGCGGTCGCAGGAATAGCTGGTCCTCGTCCATCCGATCGGTATGCCAGAGGATGGTTGATCAAGCGTCAATAGTCGAAAAACAACAGGATACCTCGGTCGCCGGAACAAAAACCGAACTTTAGGGTCAAATTTCTGACTCACGCTCTCTCAAAAATTGTGATATAGAACCGCGCTCTTAAGTTGCGGAAAAGGGCATGCAGGTGTCGGCGTTTGACCGCCGAACCGAGACCGGATATCATTCGCATGTGACAATTTTGTAACGGCGATGGATCGAATTTCACAGATAATCGTTTTTCCTCCGCCAGACCGCCTTTTTTGAGGCGACGGAGCGGCGATCTAGGGTTTAACGATGTCAAGAGAAACCATCGCGCCGAAAGAACGGAATGCCGTGGGGCAACGATCCTCTGGTCTTGTATCATGGCACGGTCTTCGCATATATCGCCGGCATAAGCCGTGGCATAGATATTGCGCAATGTCGGGCCCGAAGTGATTTCGGCCAAGGTTTCTATACGACGCGCGGCCTCTCGCAAGCTGTGGACTTCGCGAACCTGAAGTTTCGGAAAATGCGAGCCTTATACACACAAAATGCAGTAAATCCGGACCCGATCTCAGCCGCTGTGATCGAGTTCACTATAGACCGCAATGCTCTTGGGCGGCTTGATACGCTAGCTTTCGTGCTGCCTGACTCTGATTGGCAGGAGTTTGTTGCACATTGTCGGTCTGGCGCGGGCGGCCACAAAGTGAAGGGGGTATATTATCAGACGGTATACGGACCGATTTCTGTATTTACGGACGAATGGTGGAAATACGAGCAGCTGAGCTTCCACTCTAATCCTGCCGCAAGGTTTCTGTCTATTAAGGATGTCCGCGTCGGGAAGCCACGCCTATGAGCGACTTACATATCCTCGCCGATTCGCCGGATAACATAAAAAAGCGCATAGAAGAGTATGCGCTACGGTGCGGCATGATTATTACAAGTGTTTTTAAGAAATCGGATGAGGTAAAGAGTCAATTTGAGCAGTGGTTCAATAATTTGGTAAATGATTCGATCAAAGAGGGCGACGACCCTGTCTTGCTGCTCCACGATGAGCCGCTTTATATGGTTGCCGACTATCTTGGGGTTGACATTAGATTTATAGAGAATCGAGAGATAGCGTCCGAATACGAGCGCCTAGCTCGTAGAATGAAATGGCAGCGCGATACTCCATAGTATATCCGCCCTGGTCTTAGGATTGGCCCTACACTGCGATCTCCCAGAGATCGAACCGGCCGTGTTGCGGGTCTTTGACCGAGCGGCGAATGCCGCGCTTTAGAGCAACGGAAGCTCCAATTGCACCGGCTCGCGATAGGCCGAGGCGTCCGGCCAAAGCGGCTCAGGGGAACGGGATCTCGTCCGCTGCGGCTTGGCGACGAGTCCGCCGATAGGTGAGACGCTTGCCTTCGGCACCGGCGATCGCACGGCGGGTGCGCTCGGTATCGTCAACCCCGAGCCTGATGCGATTCGAATAGCGGAAATCGAACTCGGCTGGGTAGCGGTGAAGATGCTTCTCTCCGCAGTGCTGATAGATTATATTTGTGGTCGGAGTGAGAGGATTTGAACCTCCGGCCCCTGCCTCCCGAAAGCAGTGCTCTACCAGGCTGAGCTACACTCCGCCGACCGCACGAGCTATAGCCAAAAGCGTGCCTCCAGGCAATATAGGCGCTTTCGCGCGGCGATCCAGTTCGCGCCAGGGCAGATCCCGCCATGGAATCTGCGCGCTGTGCCGGCGACCCCTTGCGGAGGCCGAGGGCGCTCGCTACATATCGCAATCGTGCTTTTACAGCAATTGCCAAACATGGGAACGTGCCATATGGTCAGGACCACTGGGAAACGCCAAATTCCGCTGCCGTTCCGCTGCCGTTCCGCTGCCGGCCGATCGGCCAAATCGTGGCCAAGCCTTTGATATTTCCGATGAGTTGGATGCCGAAAGGCGCTCTTCTGTGGTCGGAAAGGCGTTTTTTCCCTGCGCTCAGGGAAATCCGAGCCCACCTCAGGCTGGCGATACCCGACGGCCGCGCCGCGCCGTCGGCACTGCCAGGCCGTCAAAAAGCGCGCTCGGTGGCGAAGCCGGCAGCGTCCGTCAACGCGCGCCGCTCGACCCCGTCGCGAAACAGCGACAGCGCGTCGATGGCACTCGCCGCATAGGCGCGGGCGCGCGACAGGGTCTCCGAGAGGGCGCCGCGCCGTTCGACTACCCGGATCGCCCGCTCGAGATCGCCGGCCCGCTGATCCTGCTCTTCGATCGTACGGCGCCAGAACGCGCGCTCCTCCTCGTCGCCGCGGGCGAAGGCGACGAGGATCGGCAGGGTGACCTTGCCGTCGCGGAAATCGTCGCCGACGCTCTTGCCGAGCTCGGTCTGACGCGCCGAGAAGTCGAGCATGTCGTCGACGAGCTGAAAGGCGATGCCGAGATTGCGGCCGAAACGATCGAGCGCCTCCTCTTCCTCGGATGGCCGTTCGGCCATCACCGCGCCGATTCGGCTGGCCGCCGCGAACAGCTCCGCGGTCTTTGCCTGGACGACCGCGAGGTAGGAGGCCTCCGAGGTCTGGGTGTCGTTTGCGGTCATCAGCTGAAGTACCTCGCCCTCGGCGATGACCGAGGAGGCGCGCGACAGGATCTCGAGGATGCGCAGCGAACCGTCGGCGACCATCAGCTCGAACGACCGGCTGAACAGAAAGTCGCCGACGAGGATCGGCGGCTTGTTGCCCCAGACCGCGTTGGCCGTGTCGCGGCCGCGCCGCAGAGTGCTCGCATCGACGACGTCGTCGTGCAGCAGGGTCGCCGTGTGGATGAACTCGACCGCAGCGGCGAGCGCGATGTGGCGGCTGCCCCGATAACCGCACAGCCGGGCGCAGCCGAGGGTCAACATCGGCCGCAACCGCTTGCCGCCGCTCGCGACGATGTGGCCGGCGAGCTGCGGGATCAGCGCCACCGGGCTCTGCATTCGCTGGACGATCAGTTGGTTGACGCGCTCCAACTCGCCGCCGAGAAGCCGGGACAGCGGGTCGAGAGACGGTTTTCGGACTGCGCGCACCCGATCGACACTCGCCACCAGCGCCCCCGAATTCTCCCGCCTGCTCTGCGCATCCGCCGTCAGCTGCCGCATCGGCTTGACGCGCCGGAATGCGATCGAGCATAGAATGACGCCAAGACCGGTCAAGGCCGCCCGACCGCACGTCCATCACCGCCTCGTCGACGCCGTACCGATGAAGGAGTTGCTGCGCACCAACGACCCTGTCCGCCTGTCCTGGCTACAGGCGCTGTTGAGAGATTCGGGCATCGACAGCCTCGTCCTCGACCATCACACGAGCCTCGTCGAAGGAAGCATCGGCGCCATTCCGCGTCGCCTGATGGTCGCCGAACGGGACTATCGGCGCGCCTTCGCGCTGCTCGCGGCATCCGACGAGGAGAGGGGGTGAGCAGTCCCGAGGCAATCTCGCCGTCCGTTACCGAGGACCGTCTGCTCGGCGGCCGCATTCGCCTGAGGCAGCCGGCGGATGGTTACCGCGCCGCGATCGACCCGGTGTTCCTGGCCGCCTCGGTGGCGGCCGAGCCGCATCAACTCGTTCTTGATGTCGGCTGCGGGCCGGGGGCCGCGATGTTGTGCCTTGCGGCGCGGGTGCCGCACTGCCGCGTCGTCGGGCTCGAGATGCAGCGTGACCTCGTCCGCCTGGCCGGCGACAATGCGATCCTGAATGCGATGGAAGCGCGGGTGTCGGTGATGATCGGCGATCTGCTGCATCCGCCGCCGCGGCTTTCGCCCGGCGCCTTCGACCACGTCATGGCGAACCCGCCGTTCAACGAGCGCGGGCGCGCGACGCCGCCCTCGATCCCCGGCAAGGCCGATGCGACGATCGAGAGCGACGCTGATCTTGCCGCCTGGGTGCGCTTTTCGCTGGCGATGGTTCGTTCCAAGGGGACGGTGACGTTTATCCACCGGGCCGACAGGATCGATGCGCTCCTTGGGCAGATCGCCGGGCGGGCCGGCGAGGTCGTAGTGTTTCCGCTATGGGCGGGACAGGGGAGGGCGGCGAGCCGCGTCCTCGTCCGTGCCCGCAAGCAGATCGTCGCGCCGGCGCGGCTCGCCGCCGGCTTGGTGTTGCACGAGCCCGACGGGCGGCTCTCGGCCGCCGCCGAGGCCGTGCTGCGGGCGGGCGGGGGGCTCGAGCTCTAATCCTATGGCCAGGACCGCCGCGTCTCCCCATCTTGACATGACATGACGATCCGCGATCACTTCCATATCGATCAGCTCTGGCGTCGGGGGCCGGTCGTCTCGGTGCTGCGCTTCGAGGGTGTCATTATGCCCCGGCCGCGGCGGGGCGGGGTCTCGCTGGCGAGCCACGCCACGGCGATCGAGCGGGCGTTTCGCGCTGCCAACCTCGTCGCAGTCGCCATCGTCGTCAATTCTCCAGGCGGCTCGGCGGTGCAATCGGCCCTGCTGTTCCGCCGCATCCGCGAGCTTGCCGATGAGAAGCGCATTCCCGTCATCTCCTTCGCTGAGGACGTAGCGGCGTCGGGGGGCTATTGGTTGGCGCTTGCGGGAGACGAGATCTTCAGCGAGGAGACCTCGATCCTCGGCTCGATCGGGGTCATCAGCGCGAGCTTCGGATTTTCCCAGCTGATCGGAAGGCTCGGGGTCGAGCGGCGCCTGCACACCGCTGGCGAGCGTAAATCTCTGCTCGACCCGTTTCTTCCCGAGAACCCGTCGGATGTCGAGCGGCTCACGGCGTTGCAGCAGGACATTCATCGCGCGTTCAAGGAGCATGTGCAGCGCCGCCGCGCCGGTAAGATCGATGCGGCGGACGAGACGCTGTTCAGCGGCGATGTCCTCACCGGGCGGATGGCTCTCGATCGCGGGCTGGTCGACGGCATCGGCGAACTGCGCACGGTGATGCGTGCCCGCTATGGCGACAAGGTCAAGCTGCGCCCCTTTGCAGCCGAGCGGCGGCGTTGGCCGCTATGGAGACGTCTGCCATTGACTGCGCGCGAGCCTGTCTGCGTCATCGCCGACCTCGCCGAGTGGATCGAGGCGCGCCTCTTGTGGGCCAGGTTCGGGCTATGAGGGCCCGCAGCATTCCTTGACCGCCTTTGGGGCTCCAAGTAAACCTCGTCGATGTTCGCTTTTCCGAGGCTGATCGTCGTCATTCTGATCATTGCTGCCGCGTGGATGGGCTATCGCTGGCTGAACGGGCTCACCCGTGAGCTGCCACGCCGCCGCCCGACTTCGCCGCGCCGAATGATCAACGCCGAGGATCTGATAGCCTGCGACGTTTGCGGCGCCTATGTCGCTGCAGGCGCGCCCGGCTGCGGCAGGCCTGATTGTCCGCGGCCGCGCTGATCACCGCCCGATCCAGGGCAGAGCCTTGAGTTTTCAGTCGCTGATCTTGGATCTCCAGCGCTTCTGGGCGGAGCGGGGCTGTGTGATTCTCCAGCCCTACGACATCGAGGTCGGTGCCGGCACCTTTCACCCGGCGACCGCGCTGCGTGCCCTCGGACCCGAGCCCTGGCGTGCCGCTTATGTCCAGCCCTCGCGCCGGCCGGCCGATGGCCGCTATGGCGAAAACCCCAACCGGGTGCAGCAGCATTACCAGCTCCAGGTCATCCTGAAACCCGCACCGCTAGACAGCCAGGATCTTTACCTTGCGAGCCTCGCAGCGATCGGCATCGACACTGGTCTGCACGACATCCGCTTTGTCGAGGATGATTGGGAGAGCCCGACCTTGGGCGCCTGGGGGCTCGGCTGGGAGGTCTGGGTCGACGGTATGGAGGTCAGCCAGTTCACCTATTTCCAGCAGGTCGGCGGGATCGAATGCAACCCGGTGTCGACCGAACTAACCTACGGGCTCGAACGGTTGGCGATGTACGTCCAAGGTGTCGAGAGCATGTTCGAGCTCGACTACAACGGGGCTAGCGGCTCCGGCCGCGTCACCTACGGCCAAGTCTTCAAGCGGGCGGAGCGGGAATTCTCGGCCTACAATTTCGAGTTTGCCGACACCACGCGTCTCGTCGCGCATTTCGCCGATGCCGAGACCGAGTGCCGAGTATTGGTGCAGCGCAGGCTGGCGTTGCCGGCCTACGACCAGTGCCTGAAGGCGAGCCATCTCTTCAACCTGCTCGACGCCCGCGGCGCCGTCAGCGTGACTGAGCGCGCCGCCTATATCCTGCGCGTCAGGGCGCTCGCCAACGCGTGCTGCGAAGCCTGGCTCGCCGGCTCGGCGCCGGCCGACTGACGTGGCCGAACTCCTGCTCGAGCTCTTATGCGAAGAGATCCCGGCGCGGATGCAGCGCCGCGGCATCGAGGAGCTTGTCAAGCATTTGGGTGAGTGGCTGCAGGTACATCGCATCCCCCCAGTGGAGCCGATCGGCGGCTATGTCACGCCACGGCGGGTTACGGCGATCGCCAAAGGTATCCCGGAACGGCTACCCCTCCAGCGGGAGGAGCGGCGTGGACCGCGCGTCGGCGCGCCGCAGGCTGCCATCGACGGCTTCCTGCGCTCTGTCGGAGCCGCCGCAATCGAGGATTGCGAGGTTCGCGACACTGGCCGCGGCGAATTTTATTTCGCAAAAATCGACCGCCCCGGCCACGCTACGGCCGAGGTGCTGCCCGATTTGATCTACTCAACGCTCATGGACGTGGCGTGGCCGAAGACAATGCGCTTTCCGGCCACGGCGTTGCGCTGGGTGCGGCCAATAAATTCGGTGGTGTGCCTCTTCAACGGCGAGGTCCTGCCGCTTCCCCTCGGCGAGGTGCCGGTCGGGCGCACGACGCGCGGACATCGTTTCCTGTCGCCGGGCGAGATCGCGGTCGGCAACGCCGCCGACTACCTCGACCGGCTCGATGCCGCCTATGTGATCCTCGATCAGGACCACCGCCGCGACATCATTGCCGCCGATCTCGACCGCCTTGCACAGAGCGAAGGGCTCAGCGTCAAGCCCGATCCGGCCTTGCTCGACGAGGTTATGGGTCTCGTCGAGTTTCCAGTCGTTCTAATGGGCGCGATCGACGCCGATTTCATGACGCTTCCGCCTGAAGTGTTGGCCACCGCGATGCGTGCGCAGCAGAAGTATTTCTCCTGCTTACGGCCCGACGGGACAACGGCGCCGCGCTTTCTGTTTGTTGCCAACAATCTCGCAACCGATGGCGGCGAGACGATCGTTGCCGGTAACGAAAGGGTGCTGAAGGCAAGGCTAGCAGACGCCCGCTTTTTCTGGGATCAGGACCGACGGGTGCCTCTCGAATCGCGAGTCGAGGCGCTCGCCGATCGAGTTTTCCACGCGAAGCTCGGCAGCCTCCGCGACAAAATCGCGCGCATGGAGGCGCTGGCTGATTTTCTGGCGCGTCATGTTTCCGGCGCCGATGTCGCACGATCGCAGCGCGCGGTGCGCCTTGCCAAGGCCGATCTGTCGACCGGGATGGTCGGGGAGTTTCCCGAACTGCAAGGGATCATGGGGCGTTATTACGCGCTGCACGATGGCGAACATCCGGCCATTGCCGAGGCGATCGCCGATCACTACAAGCCGCTCGGACCGAGCGACGCCTGTCCGACCGAGCCAGAGACCGTCGTCGTCGCTCTCGCCGACAAGATCGATTCCCTGGTGGCGTTCTTTGCGATCGACGAAAGGCCGACCGGGTCGAGAGACCCCTTCGCGCTACGCCGGGCGGCGCTGGGAACCATTCGACTAGTTCTCGAGAACCGATTGCGACTGCCGCTCGCTGCCGCCATTCAGCACGCCAGATCGGGCTTGGCCCCGAATCTTGTGGACCCGACCGGCGCGCTCCTCGACTTTATCGCCGACCGGCTGAAGGTGCATTTGCGCGAGCGCGGCGTGCGCCACGATCTAATCGCGGCGGCTTTCGCTCAGGCCGGCACGGCAGAAGACGATTTGGTGCGTCTCTTGAAACGTGTCGATGCGCTCGCGGGCTTCCTTGCTACGGAGGAGGGGGCGAATTTGCTAACCGCGTTCCGCCGCGCCTCGAACATCGTGGCCATCGAGGAGCGCAAGGATGGCCGCACATACGACGGCGGGGTCGATCCGGTGATACTGCGACAGCATGAAGAACGCGCACTCGCCGACCATCTCGGCGAGATCGGCAGCCGTGCGGGAACTCTCCTCACACGCGAGGAGTTCGAAAGGGCGATGACCGAGTTAGCGCGCCTTCGGCAACCGATTGACGATTTCTTCGACAACGTCACCGTCAATTGCGACGAACCGGCGCTGAGAGAAAACCGGTTGCGATTGCTGTCGCGCATCCGGGAGACCCTGAACCAGGTTGCCGACTTCTCGCAGATCGAAGGGTGAGCGGCGAATGACGAAGTGGGTCTATAGGTTCGGCGATGGCTCTGCGGACGGCTGCGCCGAGAAGAGAAACCTGCTCGGCGGCAAAGGTGCCGGTCTCGCCGAGATGAGCAATCTCGGGCTGCCGGTGCCGCCCGGCTTCACGATCACGACAGAGGTCTGCAGCTACTTTTACACGCACGGCAAAACCTATCCGGCAGAGCTGCGGGCAGAGGTCGGTCGCGCGCTCGGTGAGATCGAGCGATCGTTCGGCGCACGCTTCGGAGATCCCGACAATCCGCTTCTTGTTTCGGTGCGCTCCGGAGCGCGCGTCTCGATGCCGGGTATGATGGACACCGTACTCAACCTCGGGCTCAACGACCGGGTGGTCGAAGGGCTGGCGCGTCGGAGCGGCGACGAACGCTTTGCCTACGACAGCTATCGCCGCTTCATCCAGATGTACGGACAGGTGGTGCTCGGCATCGAGAATCATTTCGAGGAGCTGCTCGAGAACCACAAGCTCGACAACGGCGTCTCGCTCGACACCGAACTTTCCGCCGACGACTGGAGGACGCTCGCTGCCGGGTTCAAGGATCTCGTCGCCCAGGAGCTAGGACGCCCGTTTCCCGAAGATCCGCGAGAGCAGCTGTGGGGCGCGATCGGCGCCGTCTTCGGCTCTTGGATGAACCCGCGCGCCGTCACCTACCGTCGGTTGCACGACATTCCTGCCGATTGGGGGACGGCGGTCAACATCCAGGCGATGGTGTTCGGCAATATGGGAGCCGATTGCGCGACCGGCGTCGCCTTCACCCGCAACCCTTCCACCGGTGCCAACGAATTATATGGCGAATACCTGGTCAACGCCCAGGGCGAAGACGTCGTGGCCGGCATCCGTACTCCACAGCATTTAACAATCGCAAGCAAGGAGGCCAACAAATCGGCTCTGCCGGCGATGGAAGAGGTCATGCCGGAGATCCTGACCGAGCTCCGGCAAGTGCGCCGGACGCTCGAGGACCACTACCGCGACATGCAGGACATCGAGTTCACCGTGCAGCGCGGCAAGCTGTGGATGCTGCAAACGCGGTCGGGCAAGCGCACAGCGCAGGCCGCGCTGAAGATCGCGGTGTCGCTGGTCGAGGAAGATGTGATCGGCCGCGAGGAGGCGATCGGACGGATCGAGGCGGCTTCGCTCGATCAACTCCTGCACCCGACACTCGATCCGGAGGCAAAAACGGTCGTCCTCGCACGCGGTCTACCAGCCTCGCCCGGCGCTGCCTCGGGCAAGGTCGTATTCTCCGCCGAAGAGGCCGAGTCGCTCGCCTCGCGCGGCGAGGCGGTGATCCTCGTGCGTATCGAGACGAGCCCGGAGGACATTCACGGCATGCACGCCGCCAGGGGCATCCTGACAACCCGGGGCGGCATGACCAGCCATGCCGCCGTGGTAGCGCGCGGCATGGGGCGGCCCTGCGTCGCGGGCGCGGGCGACCTCCGGGTCGATTACGCGACCCGCACGATAGGGGCGCGGAACACCGTCGTGAAGGCGGGCGAGCTGATCACGATCGACGGGTCGACGGGCGAGGTGATGCTGGGCGAGGTACCGACGATCCAGCCGGAACTCTCGGGAGATTTCGCGACCCTGATGGGCTGGGCCGACGCGATCCGTGGGATGAAGGTCCGCGCCAACGCTGAAACCGCGGCCGACGCTCGCATGGCACGCCGCTTCGGCGCCGAGGGTATCGGGCTCAGCCGCACCGAGCACATGTTCTTCCAAGCCGACCGGATCGGCGCGATGCGCCGGGTGATCATGGCCGAGGATGAAACCGGACGGCGTGCCGGGCTCGCCGAGTTGCTGCCGATGCAGCGGGAGGATTTCGCCGAGATTTTCCGGATCATGAAGGGCTTCCCGGTCACTATCCGCCTGTTGGATCCGCCGCTTCACGAGTTCCTGGCCAAGACCGAAGCGGAGTTCGCCGAGATGGCGCGGCTGACCGGGAAGGACGTCAATGCGATCCGCCATCGCGCCGTGGCGCTGCACGAGGTCAACCCGATGCTCGGTCACCGCGGCTGCCGTCTCGGCATCACCTATCCGGAGATCTACGAGATGCAGGCGGCCGCGATCTTCGAGGCGGCGGTCGCGGTGACCAAGGAAACCGGCGAGGCGGTCGAGCCCGAGATCATGGTGCCGCTGATCGCGACCAAGAAGGAATTCGACATCCTCAAGGCGATGATCGATCGCGTCGGCAGCGAGGTGATGGATAGGGCCGGCCTCGCCGTCCCCTATCTCGTCGGCACGATGATCGAGCTGCCACGGGCGGCGCTGCGTGCCGGCGAGATCGCGGAGACCGCCGAATTCTTCAGCTTCGGCACCAACGATCTGACCCAGACGGTCTTTGGCCTGTCGCGCGACGACGCCGCGAGCTTTGCCGGCGCCTATCAGCGGCTCGGAATTCTCGAGCACGACCCGTTCGTGACGCTCGATGTCGACGGGGTCGGCGAGCTCGTGCGCATCGCCGCCGAGCGCGGACGGGCGGCGCGCCCGGGTTTGAAGCTCGGCATTTGCGGCGAGCATGGCGGCGATCCCGCTTCGATTCTCTTCTGCCAGGCGGTCGGCCTCGATTACGTGTCCTGCTCGCCCTACCGCGTGCCGATTGCCCGACTCGCCGCGGCGCAGGCCGTTCTGGGGGGCGATGGCGGGGAGGGGACCGCGTGACGTCGAAAGCCGCAGCAGGCTATTCAACCAGCCGGGTTCCCTCTAGCCTACGTGAGCAGCGTCGTCGTCGAAGTGCATCCAGCCGGGCTTCATCGCAAGGAGGGTTGCTGTCGCCCGCCGCCAGCCGCTTGCCCTCGACGACTGGCTCGATCCGCAACAGCGCCAGACCTAGCCCGTCGCGGCTCGACCGCATCTCGCCGACTTCGCGCCCATCCGCCGTGACGATCGTCCCCGGAGCCGGGGCGAGACCGATGATCTCGACCGGCATCAGCCGCTTTTTTATGAGGCCGCGATACTTCGTACGCGCCGTCAGCTCCTGGCCGATATAGCAACCCTTTTGCCAGTCGACGCCGTTCAACTCGTCGAACCCCGCTTCGAGCAAGATCGACTTTTCGATCACAAGATCGCGGCTGCCGTCGGGGATCCCGAGTGCCAAGCGAAGGCGGTCATAGACCGGAAAGCCGGCTTCCGCGAGGCCAGCGTCCCGGAGCGCTTGCTTGATATCCGCGCGAGGCAGGATGCAGCGCACGCCGAGCACGGCAAGCCGCGGGTCGACAAACGCAACGCCCGAAGCGAACGGCCTGGCGGCGCCCGACTCACCGGAAAGTCCTGTCGCGGCGAGGGCGGCTTCGCCAAACACCGCCGCCACCGCGAGCTCGGGCCTCTCGTCGAGCGCCACCTTTGCCCGCAGCCGGTAGAGTGAAAGCCGCCGCTTGAGATCGCCGAGGCGACTGGCCTCCGCCTCGAGCCAGATTGCCTCGCCGGCCTCGATCGTCATGAAATCGTGCAGGTACTTGCCCTGGGCCGTCAGCAGCGCCGCATAGCGTGCCCGCGCCGGACCGACCTTATCTATATCATTCGAGACGAGCCCCTGAAGAAAGACACGATTGTCCGCTCCCGAGACGGCAAGAACGCCGCGGTCGTCGAGCAAAGCAAAGTTTGCGTCGGGCATGCCCCGGTGGACCTCGCAGCAGCGCGGTAGAGGTGGGGAAGGACTGCTTGCTTGGCAAGCCGACGACCGCGGGATATAAGGCGCTCGGGTCGGCGCAATGCACATCCTGTTTGTCACCGCGACGCGCATCGGCGATGCCGTGCTGTCGACGGGCCTGCTGTCTTATTTGATCGATCGCCATCCGACAGCGCGCCTAACCATCGCGGCGGGGCCGGTGGCGGCCCCGCTGTTCGAGGCGCTGCCCCGGCTCGAACGACTCGTCGTGATGGAAAAACTGCGCTGGTCCACGCACTGGCTGCCGTTTTACGCGGCCGTGGCGACCACCCGCTGGGACCTCGTCGTCGACCTTCGCGGATCGGCGCTCGCTTGGCTGTTGCGCGCCGGCGAGCGCAGGGTGATGGCCAAAGGCGACGCGCGCGAGCACCGCGTGCGTCAGCTCGGCCGCCTCTTCGACCTCGATCCGCCGCCGGCCCCGCGCCTCTGGACCGCGCCGCATCACGAGGCTGCAGCCGCCGCCCTGGTCCCCCCGGTGCGCCCGGTCTTGGCAATCGGTCCCGCCGCGAATTGGCGAGGCAAGCAGTGGCGAGCCGAGCGCTTCGCTGAGCTGGCTGAGCGGTTGACCGCTCCGGGCGGTCCGTTGCCGGGGGCGCGTGTCGTGGTGCTGGCGGCGCGCCACGAGCGCAGGCAGGCCGAACCCCTGCTGGCCGTGATCCCGTTCCATCGGCGAATTGATCTGGTCGGCAAGGTCGACCTGCTCACGGCCGCCGCAGTATTGCGGCGATGTGCACTGTTCATCGGCAACGATACGGGGCTGATGCACATCGCGGCGGCGGCGGGGACCCCCACCCTCGGCCTGTTCGGTCCAAGCCCGACCCAGAAATACGCGCCCTGGGGGCAGCGCGCCGCGTGGGTGCGGTCGGCCGATCCGCCCGCGTCGATGTTTGGTCCCGGCTTCGATCATCGCACCACGGATACGCTGATGGACGGCCTCTCGGTCGATGCCGCCGAGGCGGCCGCACGCCGCCTGTGGCGTTCCGTCGCGAGCGCCGCGGCGTGAGTGGATTCCAACCGGCAGCCCTTTCCGCTCTCGTCGTGGTCCGCGATGAGGAACGCCAGCTCGCCGACTGCCTCGCTACGCTCGGCTTTGCTGACGAGATCGTCGTCGTGCTCGACCGGTGCCGCGACCGGTCGCGCGATATCGCTCTCGGTTTTACCGAGAGGCTCGTCGAAGGCGCCTGGGAGCGAGAAGGGCCGCGCCGCCACGCCGGGATCGACGCCTGCCGCGGCGACTGGATCCTCGAGATCGATGCCGACGAGCGAGTTTCGCCGGCGCTCGCGGCCGAACTCCGCCGGGTCGTGGGTGCCTCGTCGGCCGCCTGGCACCTGATCCCGGTCGACAATTATATCGGTCGGCGGCTGGTGCGCTGGGGATGGGGGGCATCCTTCGGGAGGTCGGCCCATGCCGCGCTCTACCGCAAGGGCGCCAAGCAGTGGGGCGATCAACGCATACATCCGACGGTCTCGCTGTCGGGCCAGCAGGGTGCCACGCTCTCGTCGCGCATCCTCCACCATGTCGATCGCGACATCTCCGAGATGCTCCGGCGCCTCGACCGCTACAGCAGCGCGCGGGCCGCGGACCTTCGTGAAAGCGGCGACATCGGCAGCTACGGGCAGAACCTCCGCCGCATCGCCTCGCGCTTTTGCAAATGCTACATCGGCCGCAGAGGCTATCGGGAGGGTCCGTGGGGTTTTCTGATCGCGTTGTGCGCGGCGCTCTATCCGATCCTTTCGTATCTGAAGGCGCGGCTCGAGCCTCCGCTTGGCGGGCAGCAGTCGACGGACCTCGGCCATCTTGAGACAGAGTGATGGCGACGGTGGTGATGGCCGATGACGGCATCGCCTTTGACGGAGCGATGGCGGAATCGGCGCCGCTCGGCGGCGCGGAGACTGCCTTCGCAGCGCTCGCCGAGGCGTTGGCGGCGCGAGGTCACCGCGTCGAGGCGCGCAATCGCTGCCGCGCGGCAGTCGTTCACAAAGGCGTGCGCTGGGCGCCACTGTCGCGCGACCTGCCGGCTGCTTGCGACCTCTACATCGGCAATCGCAGCCACCGGGTCATCGGGCTGGTCCGCCGGACAGGGCGTCGGGTGTTATGGCTGCACAATCCCGGCTTCTATCTGAAGAAGCCGCGCAATCTGTGGCGGCTCGCCTGGTACCGTCCCACCCTGGTGGTGACCGGCGCCTATCACGCGGCGACGATCCCGCGCTGGCTGCCTTGCGGCGGGTGCCAGATCATCCCCTACGGCATTCTTGAGCGCTTCCGCGCCGCGTCGCCGCGCGAGCCGCCGCCGCCGCGGGCGATCTTCACCTCGAACCCGTTGCGCGGGCTCGACTGGCTGCTCGATCTCTGGGTCGCGCGGATCAAACCCGCTGTGCCGGAGGCGGAGCTGCACATCTACGCCGGCGGTGGGGTCTACGGCTTCACCGACACGCCGCAAGGGCGGCAGATGGAAGAGGCTCTGGCGCGCGCTGACGCACTCGCGGCATCCGGCGTCCGCCGCTTCGCGCCGGTCGGGCGCAAGGCGCTCGCCGCGGCGCTGTCCGGCGCTCGGGTTATGCTCTATCGGGGAGATCCCGGCGAGACTTTTTGTCTGGCGCTCGCCGAGGCCCAGGCGATGGGGGTTCCGGCTGTGGTCAAGCCGCTGGGCTCGACATCCGAGCGCGTCATCGACGGGGCGACCGGGCGCGTGGCGGCGGATGACGACGCCTTTGTCGCGGCGGCCGTGGCGTTGCTGCGCGAGGACGGGTTGTGGCGGCGATGGCATCTCGCTGCTCTCGCCTGCCAGCGCGGGTTGAGCTGGGATGCCGTCGCCGGCCGCTTCGAGGCGCTGATGCATTGCGCGGCGTGCTGACCCTTGATCGCGCCGGCTTCGCATTCGCGGCTGCCGGATTGCCGGAACGACCCTTCCGGAACGGGCGCCGCGCTGTTTTTGCTGTTTTTGCAGGAAATTATCAGCAGTCGTTAACCTATCCCTCGCAGAAATCCTGGGCTTCCGGCACCTCGGCGAAAAAAAGAACAGCGGGTCAGGCGGCTGGTAAGTTGACAAAGGTGCAAATGTCATGGGCATGTGCCCACGGCGGCGATGGAGCCCCTGCCCACGAAGCTAAGCGAGATGTTGCGATATACTCATTAATGGCACATTTGTCAAGATATAAATGCCTGTCTTAACGGCAGCAACTCCCGGTTTTGCCGCCGCCCGCATCGACCGACAGCGAAAGCGGGTGCTCACGGCTGCAGCTTCGCTGCATAAACAGCCAGCGGACAACCGGGCCGGGACCGGCTCCTTCGCAGGGGGTTACCGTGCGCCGGCAGGCGGCGATGGCGGCGTCACTGGCCGGCGGGGGGTCCACGGCACCTCGCGAATGCTGCTGAGGTCGACTTCCGGCATCGGCAGCTCGAGTTGGCGCAGCACCGCGTTAGCGAGCTGGTTGTAGCGCTCGAAACTGCGGCGCAGCCGACCGCGCCACGCGGGCATGCCGCCGCTGGCATGCAGCTCGAAGGCCAACTCCCGACCATCGAGCGCCGATGAGACGTGATCCCAGGCCATCTGCAACAAGGCCGATCGCTGGAGCGCGGTATAGCCGCCCCCGCCAAACAACTCCTCGAGCCCGGAGGCGATCTCGGGGGCGGCGAGGTCCCGGTCGGAGGGAGCGACGACGAGCGAGGAACCGGGCAGGATGCGCAAGATCTCGGCCATGCGCTGGCGCGCCTTCAATATCGCGATGCCACCGACCGAGAGATGGCTGTGATTGGGCACGCAGTAGCCTTCCTGGCTGAAATGGGGGTCGCGCTCGCAAGCGGTCAGGCAGCTGCGCACCGTCTGTACCTCGACGGCCAGATCGACCAGGTACTCGACCGTTGCGTCGTTCTGCACCAGCCCCATCGCATGGGTCAGGGCGAGCGCCAGGCCGAGCGTAAACTCCGCCTTCGATAGCCAGCCGTAGAGGTGATGCCAGATCAGCCAGCGGACGACCGGTTCGGGGGATGGGCCCAGCAGAAAGATGCGCTCCGACGGGATGAATACGTCGTCGAGCCACATCTGGCCGTCGAGCTCGTCGTAGCGGCTGCTGAGCGGCGCCACAAACGGGTTTCGATCGCGTACCGCAATCTTGCGGCAGACCGTGGTGACGCCCGGGGCATTGACCGGGACGATGAAGGTGGCGCGATGCTCGCCGACCTCGAGGCCCGAAAGCGCGCCGACATAGACATCCTCGGCATAGGCCGGGCTGGTGTGCATGCCGATTTTGCCGCGAATGACGATGCCGGCGTCGGTCTCCTTGACGATCTTGAGCGCGACCCGCTCTTGCGGGTCCTCGCGCATGCGGGTGCCGATGTTGGGGGCGCCGCCGCAGAAGGTCAGAAACCGTCCGGTGCGCGCGATGATCTCGCGATACCGCTCCGCTTCGACGATCTGCTCGACCGAAACGTTGCACTCCTGCACCGAGCAGAGAAGCCCGAGCGCGATCAGATGGCCATAGCACGGCGTATGCGTAATGTTGCCGGCGCTCAAGAACGTCGTCGCCGAAAAGAACCGCCCCATGCCGGTGAGGTCGTCGGCGTTCCGCGGCGCCACATAGGCCCAGGGCGTTGCGTCGTGCCGCCGCAACGCAATGTCCCGCCACGCAGGGTCAAAATGCAGGTCGTACCAGGCGACGTATTCATCGACCATGGCCCGGGTCGCCGGGTGCGTGGTCACATCGTCGACCAGGCCTTCGCCCATGACCCAGACCCGACGCCCGTCACGCAAAGCCTGCCGGTATTCCGCCCCTGTCCTCATCTCTTACTCCTGTTCTAAGGCGCCTTACCCGACAAGCCGCCAGCGCAATGTCTCACCTGCGCGGAAGGGCATGAGCACATTCTCGCCCTCACCGATATATTTCGGCACCGGGAAGGATTCGCGCCGCAAAGTCACCTGGGTCCCGTTGACCGGGAGCCCATAGAATTCGGGGCCGTTCAGCGCAGCGAAGGCTTCGAGGCGGTCGAGTGCGGCCTCTTCTTCGAAGACCTCAGCGTATATCTCTAGGGCGCACGGGGCGGTGAATATGCCGGCGCAGCCGCAGTCGGTTTCCTTGGCCGGAACGGCGTGCGGCGCGCTGTCGGTGCCGAGAAAGAACCGGGGCTTCCCCGATGTCGCGGCCCGGCGCAAGGCCTGCCGATGTTTTTCGCGCTTGGCGATCGGCAGGCAGTAGAGATGAGGGCGGAGCCCGCCGGCGAAGATGGCATTGCGGTTGATCATGAGATGATGGGCGGTGATCGTCGCCGCCAGGTTCGCGCCGCCCGAGGCGACATAGTCGACCGCCTCTTCGGTGGTGGCGTGCTCGAGCACGATGCGCAAGTCGGGTAAACGGCGGCGCAACGGGTCGAGTACCCGGTCGATGAACACCGCCTCGCGATCGAATACGTCGATCTCGGGTTCAGTCACCTCGCCGTGGATCAACAGCGGCATGCCAAAGGTCGCCATGCGCTCGAGCACCGGCATGATCCGATTGTAATCGGTCACACCAGAGGCCGAGTTTGTCGTCGAGTGCGCCGGGTACAGCTTGACCGCGGCAAAGACCCCTTCCTCGTAACCCCGGGCGACCTCCTCCGGATCGGTCGTGTCGGTCAAATAACACGTCATCAGCGGGGTGAAGGCGGCATCCTCCGGAACGGCGGCCAGGATGCGCGCGCGGTAGGCGCGTGCCGCTGCAACGTCGGTTATCGGCGGCACCAGGTTTGGCATAACGATCGCTCGCGCGAACTGCCGGGCCGTGTACGAAACGACCGCGGCGAGCATCGCGCCGTCGCGCAAATGGACGTGCCAATCATCCGGCCGCCGTAGGGTGATCGTCTCGGTGTGGGCCGCCATTCCCTCCAACTCCTCGCCGCCTGTCGCCTCATCCTGCGGAGGTGGGGGTCTAGGGCGGCCCCACACGCCGGCGGCTCTGGATACCCGCTTTCGCGGGTATGACGCAGCAGGGTGCCCACCCCCATATCAGGATAGAGCCGCGTCGCATAGGGAGAGGAAAGCGGCGGGTCAACTGTTCTTGCGGGCCGCTTGGCGCCGACCCGAAAGAAAAGCTCGCGGAGTTCCGGGTTCGCGACCGCCTGCCTTGCACACCGCGCCTTCCGGGACGTAGCGCACACCCGGCCCGCGGCCAAGCTGTTTCACATCGACGGTTCCGGTATTATGCCGCAAATCCTGGCATTCCGGCGCAAATGGGACCAACGGCCCCTGCTCGCGGCCGGGACGATCTGTTGACTGTCGATGAGTAGGCTCCCACGTTCGCTAAAATTTGAGACAAAAGTTATCCCAGAGTGGCATGATGTGAGAAGGCAACCTCTAGTTAACCAATGTGAGCGAGAACCACCGATAAACGGGAGGTGGAACGACACGTATTCGGCGATCGTTTCCTCCAGGCGACACGCTCCCCGGCTTCCCTGAAGCCTTCAAAACAAGGGCAAAAACGCCGAGGTCGGGCGGAGGTCGTAGGAGTAGATGGAAGACGGCGGATGGCAGGATCATAGAACGCGACTATCTGCATGAGACCGTGGAGGTATATGACTCATCTGATCGCAGACATATCGGCGACTTCGATCCTTGGGATGGCAGACAGATAGGCGACCCTGATCCGACGCGTTCCGTGGAGCCCTAAGATGATCTATCGCGTTGTAACATATGACAGAGCTACTGAGCGAATGAAGGGGAGCATGCCTATCCCACTAGGCGTTCTTGAACAAATCAAGCGCATCGCGGGCTTCGGCCCACAAGATGACGGATTAGGTGAATACCCTTCAGATGAGGCTCAGACGCGTCAAGTGGCTCGGATCTTAGATTTCAATCCTGAACCAGATCGTTTCTATTATTACGTTGAACCCTACGAACCGCCAGAGGATGACGGTTTGCAACCAACGCCAAAAGCCGCGGAATAGACATTCGTCAAAAAAAATCGCCAGCCACAATCGCGGCTTCGATTACGCGACTAAAGTGCGGGCATGCAGCTGGGTTGCCACCGGATAAGCATCGGCTGGTATTATTAATTGATATTGGCCCGAACTCTGCTCGGGGTCACCGCCCAGATTGGCAAAGGGCAAAACCGCGATCGATGGTTTTCCGGGCAGCGGGAGTACTGCTCTCGCTGAAGCCCACGTCATCGGCGCCATAAAACCGTAGCCGTGGCCAGGGACGGTCTGGATGCAGCTGCTGTCGGCTCGACCTTGATCGAGGACCCGGCGGAGTGCGGCGATCTGCATCGCCAAGCTGCTGCGCTCGAGCAGGGTTTGCGGCCGCACGGCCGACGAGATCCCCTGTCTCTCGACGGCTGACGCGCCTCGGACGGCTGTCGTGTTAGAAGCCGTCTCGTCGGAGCGCGCGTTTTCGGCGGCCGTCTCATTTCGATAATGCTGTGCGGTCGAGAACGGTGAAAAAAAGCAAGCGTTCTCGCTGTTCCGTCAGCGGCTAAACCCGCGGCAGCCCAGGATTTCCGCCAAAACGAGATCTCGCTCGCTGATAAATTTCCTGCAAAAAGAGCAAAAACAGCGGGAAACGGCCGCACTGGCGAACGCGTCGGCACCGGACGCATGCCCGGTGTGAGATAACTTCGGCCCGAGTAGATCGCACCCGAGGCGAGGCCGTCCCATATCATGGAGCGGCGCGGACGGGGTTGCTATGGTCCGCGAGCGGCATTTCGGAGGGCGGCATGAGCGGTTGCATCGTCGGCTGGGCGCACAGCAAATTCGGCAAGCACGAGGGTAGGGATATCGAGTTGCTGATCGTCGAGGTGACGCAGGCGGCCCTGGCCGATGCCGGCGTCACAGCCGCCGATATCGACACCGTCTACCTCGGGACGATGAATGGCGGCTTCGTGCGCCAGGAATTCCCGGCCTCGCTGGTCTTTCAGGCCGATCCCGGTTTTCGCTTCAAGCCGGCAACGCGCGTCGAGGACGCTTGTGCCACGGGCTCGGCGGCGATCCATCAGGGCCTGAACGCCATTGCGGCTGGCCGAGCGCGGCTGGCACTGATTGTCGGTGTCGAAAAGATGACCGAAGTCTCCGGCGCGCAAGTCGGCGACATCCTGCTTGGGGCCAGCTATCGCAAAGAGGAAGATGCGATAGAAGGCGGCTTCGCCGGCATCTTCGGGAAGATTGCGCAGAGCTATTTTCAACGCTACGGCGACCAATCCGACGCGCTTGCACGGATCGCCGCGAAAAACCACAAGAATGGCGTCGCCAACCCGCTCGCCCAGATGCAGAAGGATCTGGGCTACGAATTCTGCCGGACCGTCTCCGACAAGAACCCGATCGTCGCCGGGCCGCTGAAGCGCACCGACTGTTCGTTGGTCTCGGATGGTGCGGCCGCGGTCGTGCTCGCCGATACGGCGACGGCGCTGAGCCTCAAAAAAGCGGTGATCTTCCGCGCCGCCGAGCAGGTCAACGACTTTCTGCCAATGAGCCGGCGCGACGTCGTCGCCTTCGAAGGGCCGGCACTCGCCTGGCAGAGGGCTCTCGCCCACGCCCGGCTCGGGCTCGACGACCTCGATCTGGTGGAAACTCATGACTGCTTCACGATCGCCGAACTGATCGAATACGAGGCCATGGGGTTGACCGCGAAGGGCGAGGGAGCGCGCGCCATCCTCGAAGGCTGGACCGAGAAGGACGGCAGATTGCCGGTCAATCCGTCGGGCGGCCTCAAATCGAAGGGGCACCCGATCGGTGCGACCGGGGTGTCGATGCATGTGCTGGCGGCGATGCAGGTGACCGGCCGCGCGGGCGGGATCCAGGTGCCGGGCGCGTCGCTCGCCGGCGTCATGAACATGGGCGGCGCCGCGGTCGCGAACTTCGTCAGCATCCTCGAGCCGCTGCGCGCCTGAACATGGCGACGTTCCGCGCGCTGGTGTTGCACGAGGAGGGCGGCAAGGTAGTCCCGCGGATCGAGACGGTCGACGAGGCCCTACTGCCGCCGGGCGAGGTCACGGTCGCGGTCGAGTACTCGACCCTCAACTACAAGGACGGGTTGATCCTGCAGGGCCTCGGCCGGCTGGTGCGTACCTATCCGCACATCCCCGGAATCGATTTCGCCGGGACCGTCGAACGCTCGGAATCGCCCGAGTTCAAGCCGGGTGACCCGGTCATCCTGACCGGCTGGCGGGTCGGCGAGGCGCAATGGGGCGGCTATGCCGAGAAGGCGCGGGTCGAGGCTTCGTTCTTGGTGCGCCGGCCCGACGGGCTGAGCGCTCGCCACGCAATGGCGATTGGTACCGCCGGGTTCACCGCGATGCTCGCGGTCATAGCCCTCGAGCGTCACGGGCTGCGGCCCGGTTCGGGCGATATCCTGGTGACCGGTGCCGCGGGCGGCGTCGGCAGCGTCGCGGTGTCGCTGTTGTCGCGGCTTGGACACCGGGTCGTCGCCTCGACCGGCCGGCCGGAGCAGCGCGGCTATCTGACCGAGCTCGGCGCCGCCGAGGTGATCGACCGCGCGACGCTCGCGGCAAAGCCGTCGCGGCCGCTCGACAGCGAGCGTTGGGCCGGCGCGGTCGATGCGGTCGGCGGCACGACTTTGGCGACGATTCTAACCCGGCTAAAGTATGGCGCGAGCGTCGCCGCTTGTGGCCTCGCCGGCGGCAGCGACCTGCCGGCGACGGTAATCCCGTTCCTGTTGCGCGGCATCAACCTGCTGGGGATCGATTCGGTGATGTGCCCGCGCGATCGGCGGATCGAAGTATGGCAGCGACTCGTCCGCGATATGCCGCTCGACCGTCTCGAACAGATAACCCAGACGGTACCGCTTTCTGCCTTACCGGAGATGGCGCCGAAGATCCTGAATGGGAACGTGCGCGGCAGAACCGTCGTCGACGTTGCTGGTTGATTTCCTTGGAATTATCGGGGGGCCGCGGGCGTTAGCCTTGCATGAAGCATGCTTCCGGCCAGCGTGATACGATCACCCTCGCGCAGCGAGCCCTGATCGTCCAGCGAGTTCTCGTCGATGGGTGGACCAGCGCGAACGCCGCTGCCACCTTCGGTGTATCAGAGCGCCTCGTCAGCGCCTGGGTCGCTGATTACCGGCGGCACGGAATGACGAGCCTGCGCCGTCCGCGGCGCAAAACAGTCGCCTTCGAGATCGTTCAACTTACCATCGGCCGACCAATTCGCGGCGGTGCCCGGATGGTCGCGAACCGTCTGCGCCGGCTTGTTGTGCGCGACCAGCCTTCCCAACCCCTGCCGCTGCGCTCGAACGACGACCGTCGCGGCGGCGAGTAATTCCCACCCCAGGATCTACCGCCACGGGCGGTTTTGCAGTAAAATATTAATTGATCGGCGGTCCTCGATGGGAGCGAGGGCTTACCGCAGGGGTGGGGCATGCGCGATAGGAGTTGCGGGCGGCGCCGGGTGTTGCGCGGGCTCGCGTTTTGCGCCGTCGTCGGATGGCGGTTGGCTCCGGCATCGGCTCAGCCGGCCGGCAGGAGAATACCACCGGCGCGGCGTGTCCCGACGGTCGTCATCGATCCTGGCCACGGCGGGGTCGACCCCGGAGCGATCAGCCCGAATGGCGTCTATGAAAAGGACATCGTCCTGGCGACAGCGCAGGAGTTTGCGCGCGAGCTCGCAGCACTGCGCACCTTCGGGGTCGTGTTGACCCGAAGCACCGACGAATTCCTGCCGCTGCGGGAGCGGGTCGCGCGCGCCCGCGCTTGGAACGCAGACATCTTCCTGTCGATCCACGCAGACGCCCTGCCGGACGCCGAAATGCGCGGACTGTCGGTGTTCACGCAATCGGCGCAGGCGTCGGACCGAGAAGCCGCGGCGCTCGCGATAAGCGAGAATCGTGCCGACCTCGTCGGCGGCGTCAACCTCTCGCGGCAGCCGCGTGATGTCGGGAACATCCTCTTGGACCTGACTCGGCGCGAGACCAGCAATCTGTCGATCGCGCTCGCCCGCAAGGTCGTGGTCGAGCTTGGGCGCGAGGTCGTACTGCTCGACCGTCCTCAGCGGTCGGCCGATTTCGCCGTGCTGACCGCCCCCGATATTCCCTCGGCGCTGGTTGAGCTCGGGTGCCTGTCCAATCCCAGCGAGGAGCGACTGCTGCGGCAGCGCGCCTATCGACAAAAACTCGCGCGCGGCCTCGTGCACGCGGTCGAGGCTTATTTCGCCGCTCACGTCGCGAGCTAACTGCGGGTTGAGCCCGCCGGGTCGGCTTCAGGTCGCGAAGTGTGTTGCTGTTCAAATAAATCTTTGGCCGGCGGTTACCTCGGGGGATCTCTCTAAATGCACGGGCGCCGCGATCTCCCACCGGCTCGTCCGCTCGATATCGGCGCGAATGGCCCCAGGATCGATGCTGAGGAGAGCGGCGAGCAACTGAAAGAAAGCGCCTTCGTAAGGCGCGAGGAAACACAGCGCGAGACCATGCGGTGCAAAGGCCTCGGCCTGATAAAGCGCGCGCCCGCCGGGCGGGTTCACAAAAGTGCGCCCGCCCGCCGCCTGCACGGTTGCGATCACTCGGTCTTGCCCCCTGAGAGCCGGATCGACGTCGAGGGTGGAGGCGCGCATGATCGGCGTATCCAAGCCGAGAAGACTGGCGCATAGCCGCAGGCCGGCTTCGAGGTAGTCGATGACGCTGGGTAACGGTCCATAGAGGTAATCCCGGAGACGGTCCGCCGGGGCACCCTGGGCGGTCCCCAACCAATTGTATCGGGCGAGCCGGGCGTCGAACCGTCGGCGAGCGTCCGGGGCGAAGGCGAGGTCACGAATCAGTACGTCGCGCGGTTGATGCAGCAGCGGTAAGGTCAGCCATTCGAAGCTGCCCGGCGCGGGCACCTGAGTGCGGTGAACCCGGCCCCGGCGCGGAAACTGCACGCAGTCATAGATCACGAACAGGTCGGCCACACGGAGCAATCGGAAATACCCCGCATATGGGAAGAAGTAGGGCTGCATGATCGCAACCGTGCCGGCGCCGGGGCAAACCGTCATAGGTCGAGACAACCTCAGCGTTCGATACCGAGGCAGCCGGCGAGACTCGCGATATGATCTCTTAAGCGCTCGCTGACCAGATTGCGCTTCGGAGTGCCCAAGAACTTCGCCCGCTCCGCCGGATCGGCCAGAAACGACAGCCGGGCGAATTCGTCCTCACGCAAATAATGGATGATCTTGATGTCTTTGGTTGAAGTAAGCCCTGTTGTCCACACCAGATCGTCGTTGGCGCAGTTGTAGGCATGACCGAGGAACAGGGGATCAATCTCGGCCGCGAGCAGGGCGAAAGTGAGGCCGACTTGCGCGGCAAAAAAGGGCTGATCGAGAAGCTTTAACGCGATCTCGACATATTGGCTGGCGATCGGGGCGATGCGATCGAACGCCGGTCGATTAAAGGCTACCATGCCGTAATTGAAATATGGCGGGGCCGACCCCATCAGGCCTTCCGGATCCATCGAATAACGCCAGACCAGCGGCTGGTTCGTGAAGCCGGCGCCGGCCAACAGTTCGCGCCACTTGCCCTCGTTCGAAGAGGCACTGCCGCCAAAGGGCGAAAAATGCGCCTGCAGGCCGGCCATCACCTTCGCCCGGGCACCTGCCATCCTCGACAACAGCTCGTCGAAGCGGGCGACCGGACAGGTGTCGGCATCACACAGCACGACGGTATCGGCGCGGGCAGGTTCGCAGTAGCGGTCGGCCCCGGTCGCCATGTAGCTCTGGGTTTCGAACAATTCATGCGAAACGATCCGCCACTCGATGGGATAGGCGGCGGCCCATTCGTTCTCGGCCTTCACCCGCGAGAGATCAGCATAATCTCCGACCGATACCAGGAGCCGTGCCGATGAATACGGAGGTCCCAGCCGGGCGAGTGAAACGGCGATCAGGCGAACCGAGGCGTAAAAGCCGGGGATCGGCGAGATCGGAACGCGGAACTCCAGAGCCGTCATTGTGCAGCAGCACCCCTGAGGCGCGCATACCCAAAGCCGGTCTTGCCGAACGCGTTGCCGTTGTAAACCAGAATCAGGTCGCGTCCCGAAGCGAAGACGCAAGGATAAGCCTGCATCCACGAATCCCAATCGTCGGGCTGCGGCGGGTTGGCGAAGGTCACTGGCCTGGTGCCCGGGTCGATCGAACCGTCATTCCACACAGAGGTCCAGAGCAGTCGATACGCATTGGGCGAAGGCGAACGGAAACCACCGGCCCCACGGGCACAGAGCCACATCCGCAGCCCGTCCCTGGTCTCGCTCGGCCAAGCGCGTGGGACCCCCGCTTCACCCTTGGCGAGATCGAGAGCCGGCGTGGCAGACGTCGTCCAGGCGATGCCGTCGGCGGAGCGGGCATGGCGAATGTTGTAGGTGGGATCGAAGCTGTCTCCGGAGGCGCACCAGGCGAGGGCGCTCACATACCACATGTCGAACCCCTCCTCCCGATGACGCACAGCAGGTGTGCTGACGAAATAGGGGTCATAGGGGCCGTTCGCCAAAACCGGACCAGGCATGGCCCGCTGAAAGCTGGTGCCGCCATCCTCGCTGACAGCCAGCCCGATGGCCAATTGGTACGGCACGTCGCGGCGCAGCGCGACGCCGGTATAGTAGAGTAAGACCCGGCCTTCGACCAACAGGGCGGCGCTCGGAGCCATTCCGTCGTGATCGAAGCTCCCCGGTGGCCCGAGATCGAGGATCGGCCTAAAATTGCGCTCGACGATCGCCATCTGCGCGAGCGGGTCGACGTCGATCGAAATAATATGACTGCGGTTGTCGCGATCACGCGCGCCGAAGTAAATGCGCCATCGCCGGTCCGACAACGGCAGGATTGTCGGCGCCTGAGCATGGCTTCTCCACCACCCGTGGTCCGCCGGCGGTGCCAAAATGCGACCCTCGCGGCGCCACCGGGGACCCGCTGGTTCCCCGGAGATCGAAGGAGTGCTCGAATCCGCCGACATGGCTGTCAGACGAGCCGTCTCAGACGCGAACTGGAATAAGGCGCCGCAGGATCATTCGGGCCCTGCACGACCGTATCAGCGGCCAAGTTGCGCTTGATGATGGCGCCCCCGCCCAAAAAACAACCTGGGCCGATCTTAAATCCGTAATCGATGCCCACCTTCCCGCCGAGAAAACAGCGTTCACCGATCGTCACATTGCTCGAGATCCCCACCTGCGAGGAAATAAAGCAGTGGTCGCCGATCACGCTATGGTGGCCGATGTGATTGCCGCTCCAAATCATTACGTCGTCGCCAATGTGGGTAAAGGGTTGGAGGGTGTTGCCTTCGAGTATGAGGCAATTCTCGCCGATAGCGTCTGTATAAATGTGGCAGGAGGGGTGGATGAACGAGGCAAATCTATAGCCGCGAGCCTTGCCGTCAAGGTAACGGTCGCGGCGGAACTCGTTGAGCCGGCGGAAGCTCAGCGGACCCAGGAGCTCTACCGCGGCGGGCGAGAAATACGCCTCCAGCTCCTCCCAGGCGACCAGCGGCCTGCCGGCAAAGCTGTCGGTGCGTTTGAACGCCCCGTCAACCGTAAAGCCGACGATCCGGTGCGGTCCGTGCACGTCAATATAAACCTGCACAACTTCGGCGATCTGACCAGCACCAAAGACAACAATGTCTGCCATTTCTTGCGCACACTCCTCAACGATGACCGTTGCAAACGGAACCTTTGTATAGGCGCGCTTATACAAGCCTATAGTGCTGCTGTCCTACAAGTCCATTAGCAATAAGGCTCTCCGCTCAGACGGCACCTTTATCGGTCGCTGGCAGTTGCCGCAGGGCATAGGCGGTGTATTCATAAAGGCCGTAATCAGCGCGGAACCCGATCCATCGACCCGCGAGCCGATGCAGAAAGCGGGCAAGCTCGTCATAGGAGAGGTGAAAGAGATCGGCCCGCTCCCGGTCCACCGCCTTCGACATGACGTTGAAAATCATTCCGCGTCTCGCCAGCGGCCAAACCCGCTCGAGGACGGCCGTCATGAACGTCCACATTTCCGCCTGGGTGAGGGATCCCTTGACGGTAAACAGTCCGTTGGCGACGACGTAATCGCAGATGATCGCCGACAGCTGGCGGTCGGACGCGGTCAATACATCGAGCTCGATAAACCGCGTAGTGTTGAATTTGCGTCGCGCTCGAGCAAGAGCCTGTCGTGACCTGTCGATGCCGAAATAGCGAATCCCGCTGTTGCTCGTTTCCCGGATGCGACCGAACAGCTCTCCGGTTCCGCACCCGAGGTCGCAGAGGTCGACCGGGTTGGTGAGTCGCGATGCGCGGACTATGTCGAGCACGACATCGAAGCGGGTCTGCCGGTCGACTTCATTGGGCCAACCGGCGCCGCGCGCGGTGTCGCCGTAGCGGTCAAAACAGGCGTCGTAATAAGCGAGGATGCTATCAGCCGCCCGCTGTGCTTGCGTGAGCTCGCTCTGCCGGGTCATGCGCTACGCGCGAGAAGTCCGATTACCCGCTCGCCGACATCGTCGGCGAGATCGACCGCCATCGGCAGACCTATGACGCGGGGCGCTACATCTTTGGTCACCGGTAGGGGATCGCGGGGAAACCCGGCATAGGCGGGCTGCCGGTGACAACCTGTTCCGTACCAGAGCCGCAGGTCGACGCCCGCGGCCGATAGCCGTTTCGCTGCCGCGGCGGCGGCCACCGCTGTTTCCGCCTCGTAGAGCACGTAATTCGATGCCCACCCGGTTTCGGCTGTGATCTGTTTGCTCAACCCGTGACGCTCGGCCGCCCGTCGGTATGTTTCGGCCACCGCCAGATAACCCGCTCGTTTGCTCGGCCAGGTGTCGAGCTCGGCGAGGCCGACGGCGGCATGGTATTCGCTCATTTTGCCATTGAAACCGGAGACGAGCGCCTCTCGGCTTCCGAGGAACCCGAAATTCACCACACCCGCGCATCGCCAAACCAGCTCGCGGTTCCGGCAGAGGATCAGCCCGCCCTCTCCGGCACCGAACACCTTCGTCGCGTGCAGGCTGAGGATTACCGGGAGAGTCCCGACAGTATCCTCCGGGTTGACGGCGACGGCATCAAAGCCGGCGGCGGCATCGATCACCACTGGCACGCCGGTGGCGGCAGAGAAGATTTCCCACCCCCGCTGGGAAACCGGGCGCCCGTAAGGTGCGACGACAATAATGGCGCCGGTTTTTCGCAGAATCGAGTGACCAAGGAACTGGTCGGGGGCAAGCGCGAAAGTTTGCGGATCGATGTCCACGAAATACGGCTCGTACCCTGCATTGAGCGCAGCGGCGGGGGTGGCGACGAAAGTGTAGGACGGCATCACGCAATAGGGTCGCTTCGGCGTGGCGCGACCGGCTACCGCGATCAGCGCAGCGGTCAAGGCATCCGTCCCATGGCTCGTCGTCACACATTGCCCGTTCTCCAGACCAAAGTGTGAGGCAAGCCGAGCGATCAAATCGCGAACCTCATCACCGAAGTTCGTGTACCAGCGCCTCCGGTCGATTTGCCGTAGGTAGGGGGTAATCTGGTTCGTGCCCGGGAGCAGGGGCCGGCAGACCATGGCGGCGTCCGACCGCTCGAGCGACCGTGGCGTACCCGTATCACGTGCAATAGAGGAGGCATCGACGGGCACCGCGATTTTCTCCGTCGGTTCTTTCCAGACACAACACGCGCATTTCGATGATTTTTCATCAAACGTAAATGCGATGGAGCGCCCTCCTAGTTGGTGAAGAAACGTTGCTAACTGATCGAGCGAGGTGTGATAGCGGTCATTCCGCTCGCGCTCTATCGCCCCCGTCCTGACATTGAAGACAATGGCCCTGCTCACGCAAGGCCACAGCCGGTGTAAGACGGAAGTCATGAAGTCCCACATTTCTTCCTTAGTCAATTCGAATTTTACTGTAAAAAGACCGAAGATCACACAATAGTCGGTGCAAAAATATGCTAACTGGCTAGCCTCAACCTTTAGCAAATCGAAATTCACGAAACACGCATCGGGAAATTTCCCCCGGGGAAACTGAAGAGCTGCGCTCGATAGGTCGACGCCCGTGTACGCCACGGTCGGATTTTCCAGGTGACGTATCCGAGAAAATAGTTCCCCGGTCCCGCAGCCAAAATCTAGAAGACCGACCTGGCTTGTCGACTCTCTTTTCAGTAGGTCTGAAATAACCGAAAATGCAGCATGCCGATCGGCCTCGTTGCGCCAGCCCGCGCCCTGGGCGCTATCGCCGTGGCGGCTCAGCCGACTGTCATGATGCGCGAGGAGTTCCAGATACTTTTCGCACGCCATCATTCCAACCAGGGCAAGCGCCGGCAAAGTTGTCGGCCGAAAGGATCACGCCGGTATTCGTTCCGGACGATCTTCAGCTTGATAGAGCCGTTTCCCGGCGCGGCGCAAGATGGTAAAGACGATCCAAAAGCTCCCAAAAACTCTCGGAGACCGGCCGCCATGAGGAGGCTATCGCCGCGCTCGTCCCGGTCGTGGAGCGGTGGCCGAATGCAGGCTGCGCACGGTTCTGCCTGGGCGATGCACTACACGCCGCCGGCAGGCTGCACTCTGCCGTTGCGGATGCATGTGCAATAGGAAACGCTGGTGGAGGATTTCGAGAGGGAAGCGAGGTAGCTGATCGCCCTTCTCGGGCTGGCCTGGGATCCCGGTTGCCTTGACTTCTACAGGTGCGCACCGCGAGCAACTGGCAGGTGTGGCAGCCGCTGGGCCGTTGCTATTGGCCCTCACGGGGATGCGCCGACCGGCGGCCGCCCTACCGATCTTGCTTGATGGCTTCGCTCACCGGTGTATCCCGATGCCACACCGCCTATTCTTCGGCTATCTCACCATTGACACAGGGTTGTCCCGTCGCGAAATGAAGCAGACAGACCACGCCGAGCCCGGTGACGTTGTCGTATCCTGGGCCGGCAGTGAACCGGCCGTTGCTGCCTTGCGTAACGTCGGTAAAGTAGTTTGTGTGACCATACAGGGCCTGCGGCCAATGGGTGAGCGTCGTCCCAAACTTGGTTTTCCAATACTGTTGAATCAACGCGATAGTGCCCCCCCAAGTCGGTGAGGCGGCGCTGGTGCCACCGACTTGAATGACGGCACCGCCGCTCACCATCAGCGGCGGTGAGCTGAGTGAGGCGACCGCGGACACGTCGGGAACATTCTTGAAGGTCTGCGAGGCCGTACCGGCCACACCCACCTGCCAGGCAGGAATCGGCCAGATGTTGCTGACCCCGCCACCCGAGCCGCCCGAATTGCCCGTAGCCGAGCCCGACCAAGCGAATTCTTGCGCCCGCGTGAACGAGTTGGTCAGCACCAAGGTGGTGCCGCCGACCGCGAGCACGTTGGGATCGGACGCAAAAAATGCGACGTCGGCTTGCCCTAGCGGAGTGCCTAGATTTTCGGCGTCAAAGACCGAGAAGTCGCCGTCGTCGCCGGACGCTACGAACAGCGCGACGTTTTGCGCCGCGCCGCCGGTAATCTTGGAAAGCGCGGTGTCCGCGGCAACGAATGGTGCAGAGCCATAATAGTGAGTCATCAGGAGTTCGGAGAGCCCGTAGGACACCGTCAGCGCGGCAGCCGGGTGGGTCGCTTGATCGTTGGCGATGTCGGTGAACAAATTGGCGAAGTCGCCGATCGCGCAGGTGGCGGAGAACCACATCCGTATCGTCGCGCCGGGGGCGGTGCCGTAGACGCGCTGGACGTCGAGGTCCGGCTCGATCGAAGAGGCGACCGGGTTATTTGCCGTGACCGCAGTGACGTTCGGCGCTGGCGACAGCCCGAAGTCGGTGTGAAAAGTCGTGAGATCGCTTGCACTGTAGCCATGGCACGCGGCGATATCGACAATCTGACCGCTGCCGTTGTAGCCCGCCCCGTACAGCTGGTTATAGCCATAAATTGCCCCGTAATCCGAGGGCGCCAGACCGTAGACCCCCAAGTGCTGCGGCATGGTCGTCGGCGTGTTGACCGTGACTGAGAAAAACGGCTTCATCACCGGCCCCGGATTGAACGTCGTGACCAGGATGGCGTTCTTTACCGCTGGCGGGAAGGTCGGCTCGATGCTGGTACGCAGCGGCGTTATCGGCAAACCCCCGGCGACATAGGTGAAAGTGCCCCGCCATCTCCGCCTGCCCAAAGCTACCGTGCAGCTTCACCGAATTGGTGTAGGGAAAATATTCCGTCCGGAAGCCGAAGCTCCTAAAATAGTTCTGGACCAACTGCTCCGAACCAGCCGCCCCCGGCTTCAGGAACACGGTGAACACCCGAGGCAGGTTCTTGTCTGTTTGTGCGGGAAGCTGGGCGGTTTCTTCTAGCGTCAAGAGATGCTGCGTCCGCGCCGCATCGGGGCCGAGTTCGATTGCGTAGGCGCCGGCGCCGGAGGACATCAGCGCCAGCGTGCTTACGGACACTATGAGTCTTTGCCGGAGATTCACCTTCGCCCCTGATTCAGTGAAAGAACGACAAATGCTGGTATTATCATAAACGATTCCACCGTGCGTGTCCACCGTATCTTTGGTAGTCCCCTTCCGAGCCGATGATCTAGATTTGCCCGTCGCGCACGGCGTGGCCACCGAAAAGGCTACCGTGCACGGACCGGACCGCGCCGGTCGGCTCCACCATGCGCCGAGTGCATCATCACAATTACGCGAGGGGATTTCATCTCTGGCTGCCGTTGAATAAATTCTGTCCCCTCGAAACGATTCGAGGCTCCGTCCTGAATTGGTAACCCCAGGTCAGCGGGCGGCACAGACCGCTCGGCCAATTGCGCTGCACCCGGCTGTGGTCCGGATCACCCACTGGGTCAATGCGCTCGCCATCGTCATCATGATCGGCAGCGGTTGGCGGATCTACAATTGGGAACCGCTCTTCGGTTTCCAATTTCCGGCGTGGATGACCTTCGGCGGCTGGCCCGAGATCTCGCAGCACTGGCACAACGAGGAGGGTCTGGCGGGCGCACTGCAGTGGCACTTCGCGGCCATGTGGCTGCTTTTTGGATGCCTGGCGGTTTACCTCGCTTATGGGTTCATTTCAGGGCATTTCCACCGCACCCTGCTGCCGGTGCGGCCGCTCGAGGTGATGCGAGACCTGCGGGCTGCGCTGGGCGGTCGCCTCGCGCACAATGTCGGCGAGCGGAATGCCGTGCAAAAGGCAATGTATATCGGTGTCATCACGGTCATCGTGCTGACGGTGCTCTCGGGGCTTTCGATCTGGAAGCCGGTGCAATTCCAGGAGCTGACTGCAGTATTCGGGGGCTACGATGCGGCGCGCTATGTCCATTTCTTCTGCATGAGCGCGATCGTCCTGTTTCTCGCGATCCACCTCACCCTTATCGCGCTGGTGCCCAAAGTGTTGCCGCCGATGATCACCGGCCGCGTCCGGAGGTCGCAATGAGCCCAACTCGCAAGACTGACCGACGCGGGTTTCTCAAGGGCGGGCTGAGCCTCGGCGCGCTGAGCCTGTTGACCGGCTGCGACCTGACGGACAACGAACCGGCCCAGCGGTTGCTGTGGAATGTGTCGTTCTGGAACGACCGCGTGCAGGGCTGGCTGTTCAATCCCAACCGGCTTGCACCGACCTACCCCGAGAGCGCGGTCGATCGTGCCTTCCGCTACAACGCCTTCTACCCTGAGGAGCAGGCGCCGCAACTCGATCCGGCCACCTACCGGCTGGAGCTCGACGGCGCGATCGGCGACAAGCGGGCGTGGACGGTCGACCGTCTCTATCAGCTGCCGCGGACCTCGCAGATCACCCGCCACGTGTGCGTCGAGGGCTGGAGCCGGATCGGCAAATGGAGCGGATGCCCGCTTCGGGTCTTTCTCGAACGCGTCGAGGCCGACCTCACAAAGCAATATGTCGGCTTCATCTGCGCCGACGGGTATTATACCAGCATCGACATGCCGACGGCGCTCCACCCGCAGACGATCATGGCCTTCACCTTCGCCGACCAGGTACTCCCGCGCAAGTTCGGGTATCCGATGAAGATCCGGATTCCGACGAAGCTTGGTTTCAAGAACCCGAAATTCGTCGTTGCGCTATCGGTCACGAACGATTATCCGGGCGGCTTCTGGGAAGATTACGGCTACAATTGGTTCAGCGGCTCCTAAGGGGCGCGTTGCGGCCGGGCAGGGGAGCCGCCATGTCGGAAGAGTTGTGCGCGGTTGCAGTCATGGCCAAGGCGTCCATTGCCGGAACCGTCAAGACGCGGCTCGTCCCACCGCTGACGCTCGAGGAAGCGGCGGAACTCAATACCAGCTGCCTTGCCGACGTCGCGGCGAACATCATAGCCGCGTCAGCGCAGGCGCCGATCCAGGGTTTCGCCGCCTTCCATCCGCCCGGTGCGGAGCGGTTTTTCGAGGATCTCCTGCCCGATGGCTTCAAACTGCTGCCGCCCACGGAGCCGACGATCGGGCGCAGCCTGTTCCATGCCGCGCGCAACCTCCTCGCCGCCGGCTACGGTTCGGTCTGCCTGGTCAATGCCGACAGCCCGACCTTGCCGACCGACGTGCTCGTCGAGACGGTTCGCCGTTTGCGGGAGCCGGGCGATCGCGTCGTTCTCGGCCCCGCGACGGACGGCGGCTATTACCTGATCGGGCTAAAGAATTTCCACGAACGGCTGTTCGAGGCGATCGACTGGAGCACCGAGCGGGTCTACAGGCAGACAATTATGCGCGCCGGCGAAATCGGTCTTCCGGTCGCTCCACTACGCGAGTGGTATGACGTCGATGACGAGATGACGTTGGCCGTGCTCGCCCGCGAGCTGCTGCGCGTCCCTGATAGGAAGGGTTATTATCGCGGCGGCTATGCGGCGCCGAACACGACCGCTTTCCTTGAAAGGCTCGCGGCGACGAATGGCGCGACGCGGCGCATTCTTGACGGCCCGCCCCCATCCTCCCGCTAACGCGGGTCGGGCTCTCCCCCGCAAGCGGGGAAGGGCCGGAGTAAGAGCGCAGATGACGCGGCCGATGTTCCTGCTGCTGCTGGCGCTTTTGCTGCTCGCTGGCGAGGCGTTCGGGCTGGCGGCGCAGCTCGACCGTGACCTCACCCGCTTTGTCTTCGCCGCACTGCTGCAAGGTGCAGTCTGGGCCGTCGCCGCCATCGTCGTAACCGGGGGGGCAGGCGGGCGGGCCGCGCTCGCCCTGATCCTGGCGACGGCGGTCCTGTTGCGGGTCGGTGCCCTGGCCGCGCCGGTATACCTGTCCGATGACATCTACCGGTATATCTGGGATGGTCGCGTCCAGGCCGCCGGGATCAATCCGTACCGCTACATTCCAACTGACACCCATCTCGCGCCGCTGCGGGACGCAGCCATCTTCCCGAATATCAACCGCAACAACTACGCGCCGACGATCTATCCGCCGGTCGCTCAGATGCTGTTCCTCGCGGCGACCCGTTTCGGCGAGACCGTGCCGCTGATGAAACTGATGCTCGTCGTGGTAGAGGCGATCGCCATCGGGGCGCTGCTACTTGTGTTGCGGGCTCTGGGAGCGCCGCGAGAGAACATCCTCCTCTATGCTTGGCATCCCCTGCCGGTCTGGGAGATCGCCGGCTCCGGTCACATCGATGCGGCCGTGGTGGCGTTTGTGTCGCTGGCGCTCGCCGGCGCCGTCAGCGGCCGGCGCGTCTGGTCGGGGGCGGCACTCGCCGCCGCGACCCTAGTCAAATTCTTCCCGCTGGTGCTGGCGCCGGCGTTGTGGCGCCCCACGAAGTCAAATCTGGGCGACTGGCGCTGGCTGGCGGGTTTCATCGTGGTCGTCGTCGCCGCCTATATCCCGTATCTCGGGGTCGGGCCGCGGGTGCTAGGGTTCCTGCCCGGTTATGTCGCCGAAGAGAACCTCGTCTCCGGCAACGGCTTTTGGGCCGTCGAGCTCGTTAATTGCGCCATTCCGGTGCCGGTCGCGGCCTACCTCGCCCTGGCCGCAACGGTCATGGCTGGCCTCGCCATCGGCGCTCTGGCCCGGCCGGCTGGTCCGCTCGCGAGCCTGCCTTGGGCGACGGCATTGGGCACCGCGGCGACGCTTTTCGCCTCGCCGCACTATGCGTGGTATTTTGTGTGGCTCGTGGCGCTCTTGTGTGTCGCGCCGTGGTGGCCGGCATTCTGGCCTACCCTTACCGCGGTGCTGCTTTACTGGGACCCGAAAACCGGCCATATCCCGCTCTGGGTGGGGTTCACGATCTATGGCGGCTTCGTCATACTCGGGTGCGTCGACATCGCCCGGAGATCCGTTTGTGCGACGAGGTCCGGAGAACAGCATGGCAGCCACCGCGCGGGCTAGGCCCGATCCGCGGCGCTATTTCGAGGCCGTCGGCGACGAGCGCGGACCGATCGCCGAGCAGGAGCCGGTCTGCCTCTATCTCGAAACCACCAATCGCTGCAATCTCTTGTGCGAGACCTGTCCGCGCACTTTTGAGGACCTCGAGCCGCCGGCGGACATGAGTTGGGAGATGTTCACCCGCATTGTCGACCAGTTCCCCAATATTGCTCGGGTCGTGCTGCACGGGGTCGGCGAGCCGATGATGGTCAAGGCGCTGCCCCGTATGATCCGCTATCTGAAGGAGCGCCGCGCTTACGTGTTATTCAACACCAACGGCACCTTGCTGACCGAACGCAAGGGGAGGGAATTGATCGCGGCTGGGCTCGACGAATTGCGCGTGTCGCTCGATGCCGCCGAGCCGCACGCCTTTCTCGTCGTTCGCGGCAAGAACATGTTTACCAGGATCGTCCGCCATGTGCAGGCCTTCACGACAATGCAGCGCGCGGAGGGGTGGGACCGGCCGCTCGTCTCGCTTTGGCTGACCGGGCTCAAGGAAACGATCGATCAGCTGCCGGCGTTCGTCCGGCTGGCGCACCAAATCGGCGTCGCTGAAATCCATCTCCAGCGCCTCGTCTTCATGCCGCGAGGGCAGGGCCTGGCGCGCGCCGAATCCGCGCTGTTCGAAAAGCTCGAAGGCGAGGAGCCGAAGCGGCTGGCGGAGGCGGCCCGGCTTGCCGAGGCCCTCGGGGTCCGCTTCAACGCCTCGGGCGCGACCGAGCCCGGTACGAGCCTCAAGCGCCCAACCGGCGACCAGCCATGGTCGCTCTGCCGGCGGCCCTGGACATTAATGTATTTCACCGCCCATGGACGGGCGATCCCGTGCTGCATCGCGCCTTTTTCGATGCGCGGCTATGACGGCTTCACGTTGGGCGACGCGACGCAGGAGAGCTTGCGGCAGATCTGGAACGGGCCGCGTTACCAGGACTTCCGGCGCGCGCTGTTGAGCGACACACCGCCCGAAGCCTGCGCCTCCTGCGGGGTGCGTTGGAGTTTGTGAGCGCCGATGCGATGTCCGAGCGGCCACGGATCGCCGCGATCATCCCGGTCCTCGACGAGGAAGGGGCGATCGGCGCGGTCCTCGGCGCCATGCCGGGCGGATGGGTCGACGAGGTCGTCGTCGTCGATGGCGGGAGCCGCGACCGGACCGTTGCGGTAGCCGGCGCTGCAGGTGCCAAGGTGATCGTCGGGAGCGAGCGCGGCTACGGCCGCGCCTGCGCCAGCGGCGCCGCGGCGGCGGTCGAGGGCGGGGCGGAAATCCTGATTTTTCTCGACGGCGATGGTGGAGATCGGCCGGAAGCGGTCCCGAGCCTCGTACGGCCGATCCTCGAAGGCAAATTCGACTTCGTGATCGGATCGCGGACCCGGGGCGTGCGCGAGGACGGGAGCATGGGAGCGCACCAGGCGCTCGCCGGTCGCGTCATCGGCGGCGCCATCGGCCTCGTCTATGGGGTGCGCTACACCGACATGTGCGCTTTCCGGGCGATCCGCGCCGGCGTGCTGGCTCACCTCGGCATGCGTGAGATGACCTACGGCTGGAACCTCGAGATGCAGATGCGGGCGGCTCGCGCCGGTCTGAGGATCCTGGAAATCCCGGTGCCTGGCGGCCGGCGCCTCGCCGGCCGATCGAAGGTCGCCGGCACGTTCCACGGCAGCGTGAAGGCCGGTTTCCGGATTCTCGCCACCTTCGTCCGGGTCGCCTGCGAGGGTCGGTAGGCGTGGTCCCGCCGAGGCCGAAAACGTGGCACCATGCGCCCGGTCGCAAGTCGTCAGCGGTCAAAGAGCGGCGGTAGGGATGAAGCCGCCCGGAATCGCGCATAACCGCTTGATCCCGAGTTCTGTCGGGTCCGACGAACTTTTCGCGGCTGAGATCGGGTGCCGTATAGCCGAAGCGGTCGGTGCCCGCTATGCCCAAGCTACATGGATATCCCGGATCATCCGGCGCTCGATTGAGGCGAAATGAGGGATCTACTTTGGCAGCAGGTTTATGACGCACTGCGGCCGCTGCTCAATGATACGGATATTGTCCTGGCCCCGCGAGGCGACTGGCCCCCATTTCCGTGCACCTGCACTCTCTACGACGATGTGATCGAGATCGTCGATTGCACTGTTCTCGTACTTCACAAAGGTCGGCTTGCGGGCGTACGAAAGGCAGACCTCCGTAGGATTGCCGATGAATGGCAATGGATATTTGTCAACAAAGTTTTTGTCGTGCTGAGTCGTTCGGGAAAGATCAGGAGAGATGTACGGCTCAGCTTGGGCATGTTTTACTGCAAGGCTGTAACTCGGTTTCTCCATTCGGCATCTTTGCGAAAACGGCGCTCACGAATCGTGTACGTTCATGTGCCGAAGACCGGCGGCACATCAATGTGGCACTCGTTGAGGAAAGCACTCCCATCGCATGTCTATTACGCAAGCATCCACGCTTGTCTAAAGAATCCGCCAGCGCCCGACGATTATGATCTCATCGGCGTGCATTTTTCGCCGAGTGTTCTCGCCCGCTACTTGTCGGACGACGATTGGGTGGTCGGAATGGTACGTGATCCGACGCAGCGCTTCCTATCCGGAGTCGTCCATTGCCGCAGGAAAAGCGAGGACCCGGAAACATTCACGGAGTCGATGAGAGGCATGCGCGATATGGATCTTGTCGACTACCTGGCTACAGAATACGGCCGCTTCGAGACCCGATTGCAACTGATAACGTTTGGAACCGATTACGGAAAGACGTTGGAGACGTATTCTGACGAGGAAATGTTGGTTTCGGCGCTCGCCTTCGCCCGCCGCGACAATGTTTTGCTCGCCCCATCGGAGCGCTCTGCCGACTTCAGGAAGTTGCTGGCGAGACGATTGACGTTTCGGCCGCGAAAACTGCCTAAATTTAATGTCGGCGACGCCAAATTACGCGCAGCGCACCTGCCGGAATTTAGCCGCGCAATCGAATTGATCAGGGCGCTCAACGCGCGCGAGTATGAGTTCTACGATTTCGTTTGCCGGTCCTTCGGCAAGCTGTAGATCGGTAGGAAGCCGCGCCAATGCACTGGCGCACCTCGGAAAACAGCGCTCCCGCGGGAATATAAGCGATGACGCAGAACATTTATGACAACGAGGAGTTTTTCGAGGGGTACAGCCGGCTGCGCCGTTCGGTCGCGGGCTTGGACGGTGCTCCGGAGTGGCCGGCGCTGCGCGCTCTGCTTCCGGACTTGCGCGGGCGCCGCGTCCTGGATCTCGGTTGCGGCTTCGGCTGGTTCTGCCGCTGGGCGATAAAGCAGGGAGCCGCTCGAGCCTTGGGCATCGATGTTTCCGAGAAGATGCTGGCGCGCGGCAGGGCCACCACCGTCGACCCTGCGATCACCTACACCCGGGCCGATATGGAGCATCTCAAGCTGTCCGCGGAGTCGTTCGACTTGGTCTACAGCTCGCTCGCCCTCCACTATGTGGAGAACCTGAGCGGGCTGATGTCGCAAGTGCATCGCTCGCTCGTCGCCGGTGGTCGCTTGGTCTTCTCGGTGGAGCATCCGATTTTCACCGCCCCGTCCGAGCCTAACTGGTCGCTCGGTGTCGCCGGCCGCAAGACTTGGCCCGTCGACGGCTACTTGGACGAAGGCCCCCGCACGACGGATTGGCTCGCCAAAGGGGTGATCAAGCAGCACCGGACCATCGCAACCTATCTCAACATGCTCATCCAGCTTGGCTTCGCCATCTCCCATGTCGAGGAATGGGGGCCGACCGAGGGTCAGATCGCGGCGCAGCCGAACTGGGCCGGTGAGCGCCAGCGCCCGCCTTTTCTGCTCGTCGCTGCGGCACGCGAGGGTGTGGGTCCAGTTCGGGCTCCTGATTCCAGCAATCCTGATCAGGCCGCGCGGGCGGGCCAGGCGGGCTGGTTATAGCCGAGCGGCACCGAGGGGCGGGCCCAGTAGGGCGAGGTTTCGGAAAGACGCACGGTCGGGCCGAGATGGCGCAACCGGCCGGCCGGTGCGTCGCTATCGATCGACCACCGGTCGATGTCGGTCTGCGGGATCTCCTTTGGCACGTCCTTCAGCGCCGCTGTGGGCACCTCGCCGCGGTCGACCAGCCAGCGGCCGGTCTGTGCCAATGAGATGCGCACGAGCCAGCTGCCGCCTTCGCGGGCGCGCCGCGCCAGTGCCACCATCGCGCCAAACGCCATCAGATAGCCGGTCAGGTAATCGATCGCCGAAACCGGGTAGAATTGCGGGCCGGGCTCCTCACCCGGGAACAGCTCCCCCTGCCGCGTCGTGATCCCGCTGACGTTCTGCACCACCGTATCGAAGCCGCGGCGCGAGGCCCACGGCCCCTTATGACTGAAGGCGCAGAGCGAGACATAGACGAGGCCAGGCCGGAGTTTTGCCAGCTCCTCCGGCGACAGACCGCGATTGCTCAGCGTTCCCGGGCGGTACCCCTGCGAGAACACGTCGGCTTCTCGCACCAATCCCTTCAAGGTGTCGAGCTCCTGCGGCTGGCGCAGATCGAGCCGCGCCGACAATTTGCCATGGCCGGTATCGTATTCCTGATCATCGCGCGCCGCGATGTGCGACGCGGTGATCTTCAAGACGTCCGCGCCGTGCTCGGCCAGGGTGCGGGCGCAGGTCGGACCGGCCAGCACACGGGTCAGGTCGAGGACGCGGATCCCCGACAAGGGTCGGTCGCCCTCGGGCGGTTTCTCCGGCGGGCTGTCGCCGATCTTGACAATCTCGAGCAACGGCAATGAGGCGATTGCCGCAGCCTGTGGATGCCGCGCCCATTCGGCCATGCTGCGCACCATGCCGCCGGCGCCGCCGGCAGCGATGATCGCCTCCTCGAGCTCAAGCGCATCCCATTGCGCGACGGCCTGTCGGACCGCTTCGCGGTTTTCCTCGCAGCCGAGGACGCGCAGGGCGGCGGCGCGATGGTTCGGGAAGTTGGCATGGACGTAGCTCCAGCGGCCGTTCTTGGCCGGATACATGCCCATCACCTGATTGCGCTCGTTCCTGACCTTAGCGCCGTTCACTTGCAGATAATGACCGCTGCGCAGCGAGGCGACCGCCTGGCGCAGATCGACCGCGACCTCCTGGCGGCGGCCGGTGCGCAATTCCCACAGATCAGCAGCGGCGAGCCCGGTCGCGGCGAGTGCCGCGGCACCGGCGGCGCCGATACGGAAGGGCGTCGGCAACACGGGGTCGGCGCCGCCGGTGATCTCGACGGCGCGGGCCCGTTCCTCGGGCCAGCCGGCGATTGGCAGGATCGTGCGCAGCGCGTCATGGGCCATGATCGGGAACTCCCCAAGGGTGCCGCCGGCGCTTGCCTCGGCGCCGGCCGATAGCAATGATGCCGCGGAACGCAGCCGGAGGAAATGTTTATGAGCCGGATCATGATCGTCGTCGAATTCGAGGTGAAACCCGAGCACCGCAGCGCCTTCATCGAGTTGATGAAGGGGCACGCGCAGCGCTCGCGCGGTGAGGACGGCTGCCAGCAGTTTGACGTGTTGTTGCCGCAGAACGAGCCAAACCGCGTTCTCCTGGTCGAGGCGTGGCGCGACCAGGCCGCCCTCGACGTACACGCGAAACTGCCGCGAATGGCGCAGAACCAGGAAACCTATGGGCCGTGGCTCGTCAGCCGCAAAGCCACCCGCTGCATCGCGGATTAGCCGCAAAGCTTTCGTCGATCGCCTCGGGCTGGCTCCGCGCCGCAGCCTGAGACTTCCCTTGCCGACGGCGGCAGCTACCACGCACAGGGCTGGTAATAGGGCGGCGGGTAATAGTTCGTGCGCGCCGCCGCGTAGGCTGCCGAAGTGGCCGCGGCGGCAACGGCCGCACCCGCCGGTGCGGCCACCGCCGGTGGGGCGACATAACCCGGGGTCACGACGGCCGCCCCGTGATAAACAGTGCCGCCGTAATAGGCTCCGTGATCAGCGGTGCTGCCGTAATAGGCGCCGTCCCCGGCGGGCGGTAGGCAGTGCCGCCATAGGGTCCGCGCACCGCGGCGCCGCCATAGGGGCCGCGAACCGCGGTGGCGCCCATCGGACCACGATAGGCCGCGCCGCCATAGGCGCCGTGATAAACCCCCCACCCGAAAGCGTCCGGCGCCGTCGACGCCGCCAGAAGCGCGCTCAGAGCCACGGCGGACAGCCATTTCATCACTTGGCTGCCTTCTTCTTGGCCGGCGCGGCAGCTGCGGCCGGCTTCAACTCGACCTGGGTCGCTCCGGCCGGCGGCTGGAAGGCGAAATCCGCGTCGGACGGGTTGATATCGAAGTTCCAATCCGAGAACAGCGCGATGAAGTTGGGCACTCCCGGCAGCGAGCGGTAGGTCACGATCAGCCGGCGCGGTAAAGCTTGCTCGTTTTTCGACAGCCACAGCTCTAGTTCGATGCCGGGCGGCTGGGAGAAGAACAGGTGATCATACGGGGCGCCGTCGATCGTCACCGTGTTGACGACGCGGCCCGAGGTCACACCGGTCAGAAAGGCCTTGTTCGGCGCCTCGGTCAGGAAATCGGCGAGCGGGAAATCGATGCCGAGACGGCCGACCGCCTCCTTCAACATGCCCTCGATCGTGCCGTCCGGCACGGCAATGCTCGCGTATTTGTTCTGCGCGGCCGAATATATGACGGCGGTCTTGCCGTCGAAGACGAGCTTGTTCGACCCGTCGTCTCCGGTCACCTCGGCGAGCAACCGGTTCGGCCGATGCACGGTGACCTTCATCGTGTGGAAGATGTGCAGCGGCTCGCCGTTGGGGTCCGCGTAGACCCGGATCGCCTGCGCCTGAAACGAGAACTGGTCGGCGCGCAGGCTCTGACCCATGCGCAACAGTGCGGCACTCGCCTCTTCGCTGATCTCCGGTTTCGCCGGCTTGGCGGCTTCGGCCGCGAAAATGGTGACCGGGAGCGAGCCGATGATGCCACCGGCCAACAACCCGCCGAGAACCGCGATGTATCGAAGCTTCACGAATCCCTCCCCTCTCCAACTCTGACACTGGCGCGTGCCGGAATATGAGCCGGCGCTGCCCGCGCCGGCTATGCACTTTTGGAAATCCTGCCGCAAGGACGAACCTGAAAAAATTTGCCGATAGCGGGCGGCCCCTTCTGCTCGTTGAGGAAAGTGCAAGGATCCCGCGGTGAATGGCCACTTGCCGCAGCCCGAAAACCGCGCCGCGCCTGGCTCGACAACTACCGAGAAGCCTCGAAGAATTCAGACTGGCGGACACCCCGCAAACGACGCGGTATGGCAAGTGTTGGGGTGCTCGATTAGGGTGGAGGTGCGATGAGTGCGCCAGCCGAGACCGGGCAATGTCGAGCCAGCGAGCTCGCGGCAGACCGTATCATCCACATGGTGGGCGTCATTGCAGGCGCGATAGGCGCGGCTACGCTGATGGGCATCGCCGCAAATATTGTCGACGGGGAGACCCTCTCCGCGACCCTGCTATATTCCGTTTGCCTTCTGACGATGCTCGTCTGCTCGGCAGCCTACAACCTCGCCTCCAAGTCAGCCCGACATCAGTTTCTGCGCCGAGTTGACCATGCCGCGATCTTTCTGATGATCGCCGGTACCTACACCCCGTTCACCACGTGTCGAATGCACGGCCTATGGGCGGTCGGCATAACCGCCGCAGTCTGGACGGGAGCGCTCGCCGGAGCAGTCATCAAGTTGATTTGTCCAAGTCGCATCGAGCGCGTTTCCGTCGTTGCCTACCTGGCGCTGGGCTGGATAATCCTGGTGGGCATGCGACCGCTGCTCGCTTCGGTGGATGTTTGGACGGCGGTCTTGCTCGGACTTGGCGGCGCCCTTTATTCCATTGGGGTTGGTTTTTTCCTCTGGCGGACGCTGCCCTTCCAGACGGCAATATGGCACGGCTTTGTACTGGCTGCGGCGGGCTGCCACTATGCAGCTGTTCTGGATGGTGTGGTGTTGGCCCGATCATGACCGCCCCGCTTCGCTACGATTTGCTCTGTGCTTGCTGACGATCCGTGGCCTGATCGCAGGCGCCCAGCCTTGGATCAACAACTCCTCAAGTCGCGCCGAGCGGCGCCGGCACGGGTTACGGGATCACAACCCGGAAAGATGGGGCCCGCTTGAGCCAGGCGAGCAGGGTTGATGACGCGAGAGCCCGCACCCCACCGGCGGGTAAAGCCGCAGGGCGGCGCCTTGCTCAGACCTTCTCGATCAGCTCCATCTGCGCGCCGTCGGGCGCGGCAACCCAGCAGACATGCCGACCGTTGTTGAAGCGCTCTTCGAGGATCTGCGCGCCGTTCTTCTTGAAGTTCGCGATCGCGCCGGCGTAATCGTCGGTTTCGATGGCGATGTGCTCGATGCCGACATGCTGCTCATGGTTCTGGTCGGCGATGATGGTCGTCACGTTGAGCTGCACACCGTGCAGGTCGAGCTGGCAGCCGCGGCCGGGAATTTCCCGCTTCACGGTCGCGCCGAAATTGTCGATGTAAAACTTCGCGACCTTCTGCGGATCCTCTCTGGTCTTGATGTGGACGTGCCCGAGGTGCATGGCCATACCCGTCTCCTCCCGCTGGGACGTACCAAGGGGCGCCGAGGCGGCGCCTGCCGGACGCAGCTTGGCAGCACGAGCATCGGAACTCAACCGGCATTTGTCCGATCCCGGCGTTTTCGAGAGCAGGATTTCGGCATCATCGGTGCTGGGTCACCGCGTCGACCAACGCAGGCTTGCCCGTCTTGACCTGCGCCACCGCGCGCTCAAGCGCCGGTTGGAGATCGTCGGCGTTCTCGATCGGGCCTTCGGCCCACCAGCCCATCGAGCGGGCGAGGCCGGCGAAGTCGGGTGCGGGTCCAAACAGATCCATGCCGATATGGGCGCGGCTCGGATCCGTGCCGCGGGTCCGCGCCATGACGATCTGATGGTTCCAGTCGTTGTAATAGGCGCGGTTGTTGTACATGACGATCAGCAGCGGGATCTGGTATTTCGCTGCGATCCATAGCGCGCCGGCGTCATACATCAAATCGCCGTCGGGCTGCAGATCGACGACCAGCCGGCCGGTGCCTTTGTTCGCGAGTGCGACGCCGAGCGAGATCCCAATCTGCGTTCCGGTGCCCAGCTCCCGCCCGGCATGGCGGTAGGGTCGATCGAAGTTCCACAGCTTTCGCGCCCACTGATGGAGCGTCCCGGCGCTGAGCACCCAGTCTTCGTCTTTGATCGCTCGCCACACCTCGAGTGCCAGGCGGGGCACGGTCATCGGCACCTTGTTCCAGTGCTCCTCGGCCTTTTTGCGCCACCCCGCTCGTAACCTTTGATGCCGCCTGCCGGTCTCGGCGGCGCGCGCGGCGATTTTGCCCGCGAGATCCGCATTCCGGCCGATCCGCTCTTGCAGCAGTGCCACGAGCTGTGTCGTCCCGATTACCGGGTCCGCCGTCATGCGATGATGCGCGTGAAACGTGCGGCCGTAATCCATCGACCACTTGCTCACCTCGACATCGGTGAAGCCGATGTCGATCCATGTCGCTGTCTGCGGCACCATGTTGACCACGGTGCGGGTGGCGATATCGCGCACATGCGTGGGCCCTTCGAAGTCGGCGATATCGAGTGCCAGCACCACATCGGCGCCGTCATAACATTCCTTCGGAGCCATGCTGAGATTGAGGGGGTGGTTGCTCGGAAAATTGAGACGCGAATTGCAGTCCCATACCGGCGCACCCAATGTTTCGGCGATCGCGATCACATGGTCCCAGCCAAAGGGCGGTCTGGCGGCGAAATCCGCGATAATGACCGGGCGCTCGGCGGCAACCAGCGCATCGGCCGCTTTTGCCAGTGCCGTGGGATCGGGCGCCGGACCGGCCGGCACGCGGACGGCACCAGGCGGCGGCAGCTTCACCTCGCGATCGAGCGCCGCCTCCTGCAGTCCCGCGTCGTAGCACATATAGATCGGCCCTTGGCGGCCGCTCATCATGATCGAGTAGGCGCGGGCGAAGGCGTCCGGCACGCCCTCGATGCTGGCCGGCTGGTAGTCCCATTTCACGATATTACGGATCGCCTCGCCCTGAACATTGGCGGAATGGATCCAATCGATGAAGGGGCGCCGCTTGGGTTCGGCCAAGGGGCCGGTCGCGCCGATGATGAAGACCGGCGCGCGATCGAGATAGGCGTAGTAGATGCCCATCGGCGCGTGCAGCAGCCCGACCACGTCATGGACGATGGCGATCATCGGCAGGCCCGTCGCCCGCGCATAGCCGTGCGCGATCTGCACCGCAATTTTTTCGTGGTTGCAGAGCAGCATCGGCGGATCGTTTTCGCCGTAATTGACCAGCGAATCGTGCAGGCCGCGGAAACTCGCTCCCGGATTGAGCGCGACGTAGGGAAAGCCGTAACGTTTGACCAGATCGACGATGACGTCGGATTGCCAGCGGCGATTGGATTTGCGGATTCCATCCGTGCTTTCTGCCGTCATCCGGGTTCCCCTATGCTCGGTTCTGACCTTTACCCATAAGTGTGTGTCGGACAATCATGCCTAGCTGCTGATGTCGGCTCAACGCGAAATGGGGATGCGAGAGGCTGCATCGATGTCGGTGCTTCGAGACGCGCCCTGCGGACGGTCCTCAGGACACCGCCGCCGTCTTGCCACAGCGAGGTTCCGCCCCATATAGGAGAACGATCAGCATTTGTCAATTTATGAATTGATATGTTCGCAATAATCGGGTGGCCAACGACGATCGGATGGTTTTCGGGTTTCCCTGCCGTTTCCCTGCCAGGCCTTCGATTGTTTGCTGGTGTCGTTTCTAAGTATATGATAATATGCGCTTTTCTCGACGCGGAGGAAGCCCCGAAAAATTTTTACCCTGAGTTTTCCCGTCCGGCAGGGAACAGGAGAGGCGGCACTATCCCCACCAAAGCCGGAGCGGATACGGGTAGGGCCTGTCCGATGCAGACTTAAGGGCAAAGATCAGATGCTCGGCGGAGATCGTGTGCCGATCATTGTAGCTGTGGCAGAACGGACTGGAACAACTCCATACGCCACCGGAGGCGGCCGATGAAGAACAGCGCACAGAAAATCCGTACCAGCCATGTGGGGCGGCTACCGGCACCGCAGGGCTTCGAGGTGACGGCCATCCGCCTTGCGCGTGGCGAGGTCGGTGGCGAGGAGGTGACGGCGCAGGTCGTGCCGGTGGTCGAGGACGTGGTGAAGCGCCAGGTCGAAATCGGCCTCGACTGCATCGGCGACGGCGAATACTGGTCGGCGCTCGATATCAAATGGTTCGACCAGCAGATGACTGGGCTCGGCACGCGGCCGCTGAAGCCGGGCGAGGTCGGCAGCATGCGCGAATCGACGCGCGAGCGCGACGTCTTCCCTACCCTCTACGCCGACATGGACCGCGTCGGCACCATCGCCTGCATACCGGGCGAGCGGCCGCGCCCGCCGTCGCGCGAGCGGATCATCGTCAACGGGCCGATCAAGTCGAGAGGCACCGCCGCAACGCAGCGCCAGCTCGACTGCTTCAAGGCGGCGATCGCGCGCTCGGGCGTCGCCCTGGACGAGGCTTTCGTCCCCGCACTGGCGCCCGGATGGCTCGACCATTTCATCTATAACGAGCACTACAGTACCGACGAGGAATTCGTCTACGCGCTCGCCGATGCCATGCGCGACAAGTACCGGGCGATCGTCGAGTTGGGATTCATCCTGCAGATTGACGACCCCGGCATCGCCACCTCATGGGACATGCTGAAGCCGGAGCCCAGCCTCGCCGACTACCGGAAATACGTGACCTTGCGGATCGAAGCGCTGAACCATGCCCTCACCGGCATCCCGCCGGAGAAAGTGCGCTACCATTGGTGCTGGGGCAGCTGGCACGGCGCGCACGTCAACGACATCCCTCTCACGCGCATCATCGACATCGCCCTCAAGGTGAAGGCGCAGACCTACTCCTTCGAGGCGGCGAACGTGCGGCATCAGCACGAGATGAGTGTCTGGAAGGCGGCGAAGCTTGCACCCGGCACGATCCTGATGCCGGGCGTGATCAGTCATGCCACGAACATCGTGGAGCATCCCGAACTCATCGCGCGACGCCTCGTCGACTGGGCTGGCATAGTCGGGCGGGAGAATGTGGTGGGCGGGGCCGATTGCGGCATGGGAGGGCGGGTGCATGCAGAAATCGGCTGGGCGAAGCTCGCGGCGCTGGCCGAAGGGGCGGCGCTCGCGACGAAAATCTTGTGGCAGTGACAGGGGACAATTTTGCCCCGATCAGCCGCGACGCGAGCATCCTCTCGGGCGGAATTAACCCCCGGCGCCGCCAAACCAATAATTGGCAGCGAAAGCCGACATCCGCATGCCCTCATGCGCGACGCCCGGTGCCACGACGCGCCTCCAGCGGCAGGGCACGCCGAGCTTTGCAGCTTCCGCCCGCCCGCGGTCAATGTAGAACTGCGCCCGCACAAAGCGGTTTGGCCCCTGCGCCATCGCGGCATCGTGCTTCGGAAAGTTCTCGGCCGTACCGTCGATGTCCTGGTCGCCGGAAAAGATCACCAGCGGATAGCCAAGGAGACGAACGACATCCACGCGCGTCAACCCGATGCCGCCTAGCCCGTCGGGGTAGTGAAGGTCCAGCGTCGGCAACGTATACCAGCCGGAATTGGCGGCCCCGACCGCCTCGAAAATGCCGTGCGGCTGCGTCGCCAAAAGCCGATGGACGAATTGTCCGCCGGCGGAATGGCCCCATAAATAGGTCTTGTCGCGCCGGGTGACGCCTGCTTCGCGCAGCAGAGCAAAGACACGGCCGGGGATCGCCTGTGACCAGCACTCGCGCGGCCGAACGCTGCCGTCCCCGTCGAGCACGTGACCGTTGTTGTAGGTGACGGCGTCCGGCCAGGCTTCCTTCGAAAAGGTGATCGCGACGATCAGCAAACCGTGCCGCTCGGCGGCCGGGACCCATGCCTCGCAGTATTCCGCGCCATTGCGGCTCATCCCGTGCTGGACGATGACGACGGGCTTGTCGGGGTTGTGACCCTGCGGCCGGAAGCATTCCAGCACCAGAGGCCGGTCGGGACTGTAGCGGTCGAGGTAAGGGATGCTCGCGCGACCGGGCCGCACCAGCGCTCTCGCAAGATCATCAGGGCTCATCGCAGGCTGCCTCGCGTAAATGGGCGAATCCAGGCTACTCTACGCAAACCCGTTCGACGACTGAACCAGAGCTTCGACGATCTGATCCGGAAGTCGTGTCAGACGGTACGAACGGTCGACGAGGAGCGCGGGAGTACGCTTCCGGCGGCCCTGCGAGATTGCTAGGCTTTCGCCGATGGCGGGTTCGGTGGGAGGACAACATGGGCGTTGGCGGCGTGCGGCGGATCGAGGTGACCGAGCGGGAAAGGCCCGTGTTTGGCGGCACGGAATTCGGCGCCGTCGGGCCTTATGAACGGCTGCACGGCACGATATTCGGCGAACTCGATCCGACACATCCCCTGAATGTCGGGATCGTCAACCTCGATCGGGCCGCGCGCAACGCGCACGGCAACGTCGAGTATCAGAGCGACTTCCGGATCTTGAAGCCGCTCGATCTCGATCGCGGCAATGGGTGCCTCGTATACGACGTGCCCAATCGCGGCAACCAGCCGATCATGCCGCGGCTCAACGGTGCGCCGGACGGTGGACACCCCCAGCATGCCGGCAACGGCTTTCTGATGCGGCGCGGCTTCACCGTGGTGTGGAGCGGCTGGCAAGGTGACGTGCCGCCTGGCGCCGACCGCCTGACTGTGCGCTTTCCGATCATCCCCGGTATCACCGGCATGGTGCGGGAGGAGTTCATCGCCGAGAACACCGGGCTGCTCGGCGACAGCAACATCCAGGAGCTGTCCGAGGAGCGGTTCGTCGGCACGCTCGTCTATCCGGTTGCCGACCCCGACGGTGCGACGTTGACGGTGCGGCAACGCGAGGGTGATCCGCGCGTCACGCCGGCCGGTCTTGCGTGGCGTCTGGTCGACGACCGCCATGTCGAGATCACGCGACCAGGCGAGCCGGGTTTCGACCGCGGCGCGATCTACGAGTTCATCTACCGCGCGCGCGATCCGATCGTGATGGGCATCGGCTTTGCCGCAATCCGCGACATTGTTTCATTCCTACGGTACGAAACAAAAGACAATCCGCTGGCGCCGCAGGAGCGCCCGCGCATCCGGCACGCGCTAGGTTTTGGCATCTCGCAGAGCGGCCGCGCGCTTCGTGATCTGGTATATCTCGGGTTCAACCAGGATCTTGCAGGACGCCAAGTGTTCGACGGCATCCTTCCCGTCGTGGCTGGTTCGCGCCGCACCTGCGTCAACTGGCAGTTTGCACAGGCGGGTCGCTATTCGCGCCAGCATGAGGATCACTCTTACGGCGACGACCAGTTCCCGTTCAGCTATCCGACGCTTGACCGATCCGATCAGCGGCCGCAGCGGCGGCATCCTGCAGCGCGCCCGCGATGCCGGCGTATGCCCGAAGGTGCTGCATCTCGATACCGAAAGCGACTTCTGGCAGGCGCGCAGTTCGCTGATCGCCACCGACACGAGCGGTGGCGACATCGCCATGCCGGATGAAGTGCGGGTCTATACGGTGAGCGGCGTGCCGCATGCGGCGTTTCGACCCTTGACCAAGCCGGTCATGCAGCTGCCCGGCAATCGGCTCGGCTACGGCGCATTCATGCGGGCGCTGCTGGTCGCGCTGTTCGAGTGGGTGGAGCACGGCACCGCGCCGCCCGACAGCCGCTTCCCGTCGCGCGCCGCCGGCACGCTGGTGCCGCTCGCCGAGGCCCGCCGGACATTCCCCCGGCTGCCGGAAGTGAAATTCCCGAACGTCCTGAACGAGCTGCGGCTGCGGGACCACTCGGTCGAGCCGCCAAGCGAGAGCACGGCTTACCCGGTCTTCGTGCAATCGACTGATGCCGACGGCAACGCTCTCGGCGGCATCCGCCACCCTCTGCTTGCGGCACCTTTGGCCACGCATGTCGGCTGGTCGCTGCGCGCCAGCGGTTACGGCGAAGGTGAACTATTCACCGTTCAGGGCTCGATGATTCCGTTCGCGCAGACCGAAGCCGAGAGGGAGCGGGCCCGCGATCCGCGACCTTCCCTTGAAGCGCGCTATGCATCGCGTGACGCCTGGGCTGCGCGGCTGGCCGAGGCCGTGGATCGGCTGGTGGCCGAGCGGCTGCTGCTGGCCGAGGATGGCGACCGGTTGGTGGCGGCGGCGCGCGAATCGTGGGACGTGTACCGAGAGCTGTAGGTCTTAGCTAAGATCCGATAGTTCCGTCGGAGGTGTATGGCGCGGGTCCTGAACAATCGCCGATTGTTGCCTCCCCTCAACAATTGCGGTCACTGGCGTGGACGGGCACGCCGACCGCTGCGCCACCTGCATATTTGATCGCGTTATCGATAGATTGGAGATCGCCCGGAGCAACGCGAGCCCCCGGGACAATATTCGTGGTCCCCCGTTCCCGGCGTCGGTCACCGTGCCCGCAGGCGTCGGAAGCCTCCTCGCAGACCCCTTCGACCGGGACTAGGAAGCGCGTGTTAACCATAAATTTGCAATGCAGGAAAGGGCTTAGTACCATCAGCTCCTTGTGTCATATACCCGAGCGAGACCAAGTGACCGATTGGGAGCCGTACACCCCTTGGGAACGATTGCCGAAATGGGCAAGAGCGGTGCTGATGGCTTTGATCGTCGTGGTTCTGCTCTGGCTGATCTTTACGGTGACTAACTACATCGCCGGTGCTGGGGTGGTGGCTTCAAATTATTCGGAGAACTGTTCAGAAAAGTCCTATCGCGCCCATTTACCAGCAAAGCCTCATCCCTCTGCGTCCGGGGGCACAAAATGTTGTCGCCGAGAGGGCAGTTCGGTGGCAGAACGTATCGCGAACGAAACTGCTCTTGGCTGCCCCGATGCCCGACTTTGCCCGTTCTTTGAACGAGTTCCAACAGCGCTTCGGCGATGAGGCGGCCTGCGTCCACCCTCATCTCGGCCGCGCCATTTCGCCGGCCCGCCGGGTAGCCGGGATTTTGGTTTCCGCCGATTGCCGCGTTAGCGTTCCGGCGGCTTCGGCCAGTCTCAGCCGAGCGCTTCGATTTCGGCGAGCAATTGATCGTCGACTAGGCCCTCGCCCATCGAGCAGTACCAGTCGAGATAGCTCCCTTCGCAGCGCGGCTCCGCAACGATGGCTCCCGCATGGCGCCAGCTGTAGCGCCATAGCGGGCCGGTCGCCCTGTGCCGCCAGGTCGTGTTGCACAGCGAACCGGAGAGCAATGTCGCGAACAGCTCGCGGCGAACGAGATCCCGAATGCGGCGCGACAGGCCAAGATCGCGCTCCAGATCGGGCCGGACTGGTTTGCCGCATTCGGCAAGCCCGAGTGGAAGATTGGCGTCCGGCTCGTCAACGAAGAAGAGCGCCTTCCCTAGGATCAATTGTCAGCTGTCTTGGGCGAAACGGCGTGCCGGGCAGGCGACGCGTCCATACGCGAAGCGCTTCGTCCGGAACGGCGACGTGCGGCAACAGGCACTCGGCGTCGGCGAGCGAGCCGTCCGGTAATTGGCAGCCGATCGCACTGATCGCCATCTCATTGAAGAAGGCGATTTCGCCCGAGCCGTGGCGCTCGCGGCGCGTGCGGGCTTCCTGGTCGTTCTTCAAGTCCTCAAGCAGATCCCCGAGGCTCATCGCCGTTCTCTGTCCCCTCAGCCCGGCTTCCATTCGAGGGCACGGCGCACGCCCTCGGGATCGCGCGCGATCACCTTGAGATAGGCACGCGCCGGCTGGTCGGGCTCGGAGCGGCCCTGTTCCCAATCGCGCAGCGTGCCGATTGGGATGTGATAACGCGCTGCGAATTCCTCCTGCGTCAGACCCAGCGCCCGGCGTAGGGTCTTGGCGCGCGGCACCCGCTTCATATGCGCGAGGCGTTCCTCGGTAAGCGGCTGCGCGTCCAGGTCGGCGAGCGCCGCCGCGTGGACCTCATCATCCGTCATCGGCCGCATCGGCGTCTCGGGGAACGGTCGCTCGGTTCCGTCAGGCAGCACTTCGACGACAGTGCCGTCACGGAGCATTCTCGCGATAGTATCGGTCTTGCTCATCTGGTTCTGCCCGCCGGGCCGAGATAATCCTGATCCGCTCACCGCGCTCGGTATAGGTCACGTGTGCAGGATGACACCCTCGCACATGCCCACAAGGTTCCACCGCTCCTCGCCGTAAGCCTCGCTCTGGTCGATCCATTCGATCGCGAATGGATCAGCGAATGCCTCGACGGCCCTGTCGAAGGCAATACCGTGATTGCGCAGCTTCTCCGCCGCCTTCGCATCATGCCATTCGAATTCCTCGCTTTCCATGAGATACGGGATACCCGCAGTCCCTACAAGTGTCCAGCGACGCCAAGCCGGTGCGCGACGCAGGGGTTGGCAAGCGACGACGCGTGGTCCACATCGGCGCGGCCGATACGATCGCGTCTATCGTCATTTTCGGAAACTCTCGCCGCCGGCATGCCTGCCGCGCCGCCACTCCGCGTGCGCGATCGTTTCCCCATCGCAGGAGCTGAGCCATGCGGGCTGACATGTCGCGCGTGATCGTCGAACGTTCGCGTCGCGGCGGGTTCACTCGCCGTGACCGAGTCTTGTCGTTCGACGACCTGCCGCAGCGCGAGGGCACGCGGCGACGCTGGCCCAGCGCCGGGAAGACGAACGCGTCGGTGGCGTCCTCCGGTCGCTTCAACCCGGCGAGGACCTGGAGCGCCGGCGCCGAAAGGAATACCGGCTCGGCGCCCGTCTTCGAGATCGGCAGGTTCAGCATGGCGCGCCCCGTGTCCACATGGGACCACTTGAGGGTGCGGATCTCGGAGAGCCGGCAGCCGGTGAAGAGCAGGAGCCGGATCGCCGCGATCGTCGCCGGATTCTCATTGACCTTGCGAGCGGGACGGTTTTCGCCGGCGGGGCGATCGAGGCCCTCGGTTTCGGCGGCGGCGAGAGTACGGCCGAGGCGCGCCAGCTCGTCGCCGGTACGGAAACGCTGCCGTTTCTCCTCGAGGAAACGCCTCACGCCGCCGCACGGATTGGAATTGCGCGACCGATAGCCCCAGGTTTCGGCGAGGTTCATCATCGTCGAGAGCAGCGCCCGCGCTCGGTTCGCGGCGATCTTCCCGCCCTTGACGATGCGGCGGCCGTGCTCGGTCTTCTGGTCGCGCGCGGTGTCGCCGGCGGCGATGCCGCGGACCATCCGAGCCACGTCCTCGGCGGTGACGGCGGAGGCTTTGAGATGCCCGAGCAGCGGCACGATGTGGTTATCGAGGTTCCGCCGGTCCTCGGCGGCGCTCGACGCGCGCTTGTGGACGAGGGCATGCTCGGTCATGTAGCGCTCGCCTAGAGCGGCGACATCGCGGATGGCCCGATCCTCTTCGCGCTCGGCGAAGGGATCGTGCCCGTTGCTCACTTGCACTCTGAAGCGTCGGGCGCGCTCGCGGGCCTCTTCGGCCGTCATCTCGCCGTGCTTTCCGATCCGGTAGCGCCGCTTGCGACCGGCAACCTCATACTGCAGCAGATAAATTCGGCTGCCCTCCGGCGTCACCCGGACCGCGAAGTCGGCGATCTGGGTGTCGAACAAAAGGACGTCCTTGCCTTCGATGGGCTGCACGGCCTCGACCGACCGCTTCGTGATCCTGCTGCGTATGGCATCCCCCGCCGTGCCTCTCCCCGCCACAGTATCGCCAGCGTATCGGAGAGAAGACAAGTCGCAGCGTAGGACGGCGTACCGTAGCGTAGGGGCCTTGCGAGCCAGCTTCCCGCAAGCTTCTGATTTATCGTGCTGTAGCGTAGGGGAGAATGGCGCGCCCGAGAGGAGTTGAACCCCTAACCCCCAGATCCGTAGTCATATGTCAAGGATATTCCTAAACCCTTGCTACGTACAATGGAATTGCCCTATTCGACGATATTCCTCGCATTAACGGGTACTTACGTTGACATCACCTGACATTTGTGGTACGTGGTCGGACATCCGCGTCGCATTGGCTGTGCGGACACGGTACGGACACGGGAGACCACCAGATGCCCGAGAGGCCGGCGCTGAACGAGGCAACCGTCAAGGCGCTCTTGACCCCGGAAATGGGAAACCGAGTTCTACTATTTCGCTGGCGACGTTCTCCAGGGTGTTAGGGCGCCGCAGGGCTTCGGGGTCCGGGTCACTGTGGCCGGCAACCGCTCGTTCGTGCTCAATTACCGCCTTCGTGGGCGCGAGTACCGCTACACCATCGGTCAGTATCCCACCTGGTCCGCGCTACGGGCCGTCCGAGAGGCGCGCGACTTGCGTCAGAGGATCGACCGCGGCGAGAATCCACTCGCGGCTCGCTTACCGCCAGCGCCGAGCGAGGTACCTAAGGTCGTGGCCGATGTGATCGAGGAATTCCTGAGGCGCTACGTCCGGGCGCCGGGCCGGCCGCTCCGTAGCGCTAAGGAATACGAACGCGCCTTGCGCAAGCAGGTGGTCCCGGCCATCGGTAAGCTCGGCATTCACGACCTGCGGCGGTCGCGGATCGTCGAAATGCTCGACACGATCGAGGACGAACACGGCCCGGTTCAGGCGGATCGCACGCTGGCCTACTTCCGCAAGTGCCTCAATTGGTATGCCACACGTGATGACCGCTTCGTACCGCCGATCGTGCCGGGCATGGCGCGCACCAAGTCGAACGAAAGGGCTCGCGAACGAATCCTGTCCGACCACGAAATCCGACTGATTTGGCGGCAGCTCTCAGGCACGTTCGGCGCCTTCGTCAAGGTGCTGTTGCTGACGGGACAGCGGCGGAGCGAAGTCGCCGCGATGCGCCGAAGCGAAATCGATAAAGACGGCGTATGGACCATCCCGCCCGAGAAATACAAGACCAAGCGGGCGCAGGTGGTGCCGTTGTCCAAGGTGGTGTGCGAGATCATTGAGGCGCAATCGAACGGTCATGATCACGTATTCTCTACCCGGAAGGAAACGGCATTCTCGGCGTGGGGCAACGCCAAAAAGGTTCTCGACAAGGCGATAACCGCTGCGCGGTCGGCGGAGGTGGCGCGAGAGCAATGCAAGCTCGATCCGATGGCGCCCTGGACGCTTCACGACCTGCGGCGCACGGCCAAGACGTTGATGGTACGCGCCGGCGCGCGCCCGGATATCTCTGAGCGCGTCCTTGGTCACGTCATCGCCGGCGTCGAAGGCGTCTATGACCGGCACTCGTATCTCGACGAAAAGCGCGACGCCTTGGAGAAGTTGGCGGCGATGGTCGAGCGCATCCTTAACCCGGCACCGGCCAGTGTTGTGCCGCTCGACGAACACCGGTACGGAGCGCGGTCATGACCGAGCACGAGCAAATTATGCCACTCGACGACGACGATTTCGATCGGAGGTGCGGGGCGGAGGAGGAGCGCGTTCGCCGCATCAAAGCCGCCGGGCGGAAGATTGTAGAGGGCTTCAACGAGCTTCGCCACGCCCTCGGCCATGAGCAGGCGTGGCGCGATCTCGGCTGGTTCCTGGAACGGGTCAAGCCACCGCGGAAACCGAAAGGCCCCCACCGGCCGCACATGGACGAGGAGATCCTCGCCGCTCATCACGGCGCGCCGAGGGGTAAGAAGATGGCCGAAGTCTGCGCGGTCGGCGAGCGATACGGCGTTACGCCTGGCGCGACAATCCGGCATCTGCGGCGGTTATTGGCAGAGGGGAAACGGTCCATGGCCGCTTTCACGGAGCTTATTGAGAGCGAAAGCCGCCTTCATGAAGTGAGTTGAGGGCGGGGGGACGCCGTAAGGTGAGCAGACACCAGCGGTGGACCCGAGTTGCGGGACCATAGGAGTGGGGAGGACGCCGCGGGCTATCGGGATGTAAGTGATGTCGGCAGCCCACACCTGGTTCAGTCGATCAGGCCCCGCAGCAGGTAAGGGTAGACCCGGTGCCGCGCTGCGGGCCGGCCGGTCTTCGGCTTTGGATCCAGCGCTTCGAGCCCCATCACCGGCATCAGCCCTTGCGCCCGCTTGCCGTTGACTAGGCGCCGCGCCAGCCGCAGCTCCGCCGCCATCCGCCGAGAGCCGTAGAACGGCGTCGCCAGATACTGCTCGTCGATCCACCGCGTCAGCGCCAACTCTTCAGCATCCGGCGCCGCCGGCTGGCGATAGCGCCCGGAGCGCGCCAATCCAAGCAGCGCACATTGCCGTCGCACCGACAGATCGCACGGTCGCGATCGATCATCGCCACACGCCAGGCCCGGGTCATCGCCCGGACCTGCGCAATAAAGAAATCCCGCTACACTGTCAGCTAACCGATCTTAGCGTAGAGCTCGGTAAACCTCAGCTTCCCGGCTCGCCTCCCTGCCGGTCCCCCGGAAAAAACCATGGCCGCGCCGTCCAGCGGCTGCTTCTTCGAGGCGTAGATCTGGTTCGGGTGAAGCTGATATTTCGCCGCCAAGTCAGCCACCGTCGCTGAGTTTCCGCAACGCCTCCTCCCAGCGCTACCTTCGCCTTCAACGCGGCATCGATCCGCCGCCTTGTCTTTTTGCTCATCCGTCTGCTCCCCCTCGCTGTCCTGGAACCTTAGCCTCTGTTCCTAATTTCGGGGTCCCCTTCTACCTGTAGAGGGTGACAAATCACTCTCGGGGTATTTGCCACTTTGAAAAGCCGTGACTGATCCGGAATTAGAGGCACTAACAACCCCGGCAAACGGACAGCCACATGCAACCCGACGAAAAAAAGCCTCTTCTCGACGACTACATGCGCCCCGACGAGCTCGTCGCGCAGTTTGGGATTTGCAGTCGAACCCTCGTCCGCTGGCACGCGCTCGGTATCGCGCCGCCAAAGACGACTATCGGGCGCAAGGTCTACTACAAGCGCAGCTCAGTAACCGAATGGCTCGACGCGCGCGAGCGCAGGACCGCAGCATGACCAGCGAACTCGTCGCGCCCGACAGCCGACCGATGCGGGCAAGCTTCGACTATGACTGGCTCAGCGCCGATGTTGCCGACGAGATGCGCGCCAGCGCCGACCGGATCTGTGATATGCAGCGAGCTGCGGTCCTCGAAGTCGGCCGGGAGCTGATCGCGGCCAAGAGGCGGGTCGAGCAAGGTTGCTTCGTCTCCTGGGTCAGGGCCGCCTGCCAGATGCACATTCGCACTGCGGAGCGGGCCATGCGGGCGGCCGCCCTTGTCGAGAAAAACGACAAGTTGTCGTATTTGCCGCCAGATAGGCTTCTGACACTCGCGTCCCGCTCGGCCCCGGAATCCGTCGTCAACGAGATTATGGGAGAGATCGCGAATTGGAGCCGCATTACGACCGGTTTGAGTATCTCTGCGGCACCTCGGGCACGGCCGGCAATCTGAAGGGCGCAATCCAGCCCGGCGGCAATCCGTTCGAGGGACCGCGGTCGCGCCCTTATCCGACGCCGGCGCAGAAGCAGCCGTTCAGCCACAAGCTGTTCGCCAACGCCGCGGCGGAGCTTGGCTACAAGCCGTTCCCGCAGCCTTCCGGCAACCTCTCGCAGGCCTATACCAGCCCGCTCGGCGTCAAGATGGGTCCATGCACCTATTGCGGGTTCTGCGAGTGGTTCGGCTGCGCCAACTATTCGAAGGCGAGCCCGCAGACGACGATCATCCCGACTCTCGTCCGCCAGCCGAACTTCTTGGCGCGCACGGAATGTGAGGTAACGCGCATCAATCTCGACAAGTCGGGCAGGCATGCGACCGGAGTCAACTTCGTCGACACGTCCGGCACCGAATGGGAGCAGCCGGCCGAGCTCGTCATTCTGTGCGCCTTCCAGCTGTTCAATGTGCAGCTGCTGATGCTGTCGGGGATCGGTCAGATCTACGACGCCAACACCGGCGAGGGGCAGATCGGGCGCAACTTCAGCCATCAGACGATCTCGACCGCGGTCGGCTTCTTCGATAAGGAAAAGTTCAACTTCAACCCGTTCATCGCCTCGGGCGCGATCGGCATGTGCATCGACGAGTTCAACGGGGACAATTTCGACCACGGGCCGCATGGATTTATCGGCGGCGGCTACATTGGGCAGGTGCAGACCGGCGGACGGCCGATCGAACTCTCTCAAGGCGCTGCCGGTCGGGACCCCCTCCTGGGGGGCCAAGTGGAAGCAGGCAATGCGGGACAACTACTTGAGCACGGTCTACTCCGGCACTGGCGTCCACGGCTCGTGCTACAGCTACCGCAGCAACCACCTTGATCTCGATCCTTCCTACAAAGACCGTTTTGGTCGTCCGCTGGTGCGGATGACGATGGATTTTCCCGAGAACGAGATCAAGATGAACGCGTTTCTGACCGACCGCTACGCCGAGATCATCAAGGCGATGGGCGCCCGGCAGGTCGACAAGCGGCCGCGCAAAGGCCCCTACGATGTGACGCAGTACCAGACCTCGCATCTGTGCGGCGGGGCAATCGTGGGGGCGAATCCGAAGGAAAGCGCGCTTAACAAATACCTGCAGACCTGGGACGTGCCGAACCTGTTCGTGCAGGGCGCCACGGCCTTCCCGCAGAATGCCGGCTATAACCCGACCGACACGGTTGGTGCGCTCGCCTTCTGGTCGGCGGCGGCGATCCGCGCGCATTACCTCAAGAAGCCCGGGCCGCTCGTCGATGCATAGGCGGTCCGGAGCGGGGCTGATGCTGCTAGCCTTCACGACTATCGCGAGCGCGGCGCTGGCGGGTAATAGCGGGCAGGATTTTGCAAAGGTTGAACGCGGCCGGTATCTCGCCGCGGTCGGCGATTGCGCCGGCTGCCATACCGCCGATGGAGGCCAAGCGTTTGCCGGCGGGCGCCCGATCGAAACACCGTTCGGTATTGTTGTCGCGACCAACATTACGCCGGACCAGGAGACGGGCATCGGCGCCTGGACCGACGACCAGTTCGTCCGCGCGGTGACGCTCGGCATCCGCCGTGATGGCGAACGGCTGTTCCCGGCGATGCCGTATCTCTATTTCACGAAGGCGACGCGCGACGATGTGCTGGCGATCCGCGCCTACCTCGCGACCGTCGCGGCAGTCAAGCACGACGTCAAGGCCGACCAGCTCCCATTCCCGCTCAACGTGCGTACCGACATGGTGGCCGGAACAAGCTTTATTTCACGCCTGGCACATTCCAGCCTATCGCTGGTAAGAGCGCGGAATGGAACCGCGGGGCCTATCTCGTTGAGGGATTGATGCATTGCGGTGCCTGCCACACGCCGAAGAACGTTGCCGGCGGCGACAAGACCGGCGAGCGGCTGCAAGGCGGCCTGCTCCAGGGCTGGTTTGCGCCCGACATCACCAACGCCGCGCACCATGGCCTTGGTGGCTGGTCCGTCGACGACATCGTCGCGTACCTGAAGACAGGCCATAATCGGGCGGCTGCCGCGTCCGGCCCGATGGGCGATGAGGTCGCGAAGTCGAGCAGCAAGGTGACCGAGGCCGACTTGCGCGCCGTCGCCGTTTACCTGAAGGATCAGCCCGGCTCCGATAAAAAGCCTCCCGCGCCGCTGGCGGCTTCCAATCCGGCGATGAAAGCCGGCGCGGCGATTTATTCGGATGAGTGCTCGGCGTGCCATACGCTGCGCGGCGCTGGCGTGCCGGGGTTCATCCCGTTGCTGGCCAGCTCGGCTTCGGTGCAGTCGACCGATGCAACCTCGCTGATCCGCGTCGTTCTCGACGGCGCCCGCAGCGTTGCGACCGACGGTGCGCCGACCGGTCCCGCGATGCCGGGCTTCGGTTGGCTGCTCGACGACCGCGAGGTCGCCGACGTACTGACATACGTCCGAAACAGCTGGGGCAACACCGCCGATGCCGTGACCAGCGACCAGGTCAAGGACCGCCGTCAGGTGCTCGCTAAAAGCACGAGGTGATATGTCGATACGTCGCAAGATTGAGCATCGATCGTTGCATCGGTTCCTGAGTTGCTAGTGGATCAAATCTAACGTTTGGTACCCACGTCTGACGGCAGCGATGATTTTATCGGGATCGGCGGTCCACACGAAGGGCTTGGGGTCATCGTTGGTTTCCTTCAGGAAGCGGTTGATGGCGGCCTGGAGATCGACAATCGAGCAGAAGGCACCACGTTTGAGGCGGCGTTTGGTCAATTTGGCGAAGAAGCCCTCGACCGCATTGAGCCAAGAGGCCGAGGTCGGGGTGTAATGGAAGACAAAGCGGGGGTGCCGGTCGAGCCAGGCGCGAACCTTGGCGTGCTTGTGCGTGGCGTAGTTGTCGAGGACGACATGGATGATCTTGCCGGCGGGGATGTCGGCTTCGATCGTATTGAGAAAGCGAATGAACTCCTGATGGCGATGGCGCTGCATGCAGCGGCCGATGATCTGGCCTTCCAAGACGTTGAGCGCGGCAAACAAGGTCGTGGTGCCATGCCGCTTGTAATCATGCGTCATTGTCGCGCAGCGGCCCTTCTTCATCGGCAAACCGGGCTGGGTGCGGTCGAGCGCCTGGATTTGCGATTTTTCGTCGACCGACAACACCACCGCATGCGCCGGCGGATCGACATAAAGACCGACAATGTCGCGCAGCTTGGTGACAAATTGGCGGTCGCGCGACAGCTTGAACTGACGCACGCGATGCGGCTGGAGGCCATGGCTGTGCCAGATCCGCTGCACCGAGCTGACGCTGATCCCGACCTGTTTGGCCATCATTTGGGCCGTCCAATGGGTCACCTCGCCCGGCGGATCGGTCTGCGTCAGCGCAACCGTCTGCTCGTGCACCGTTGCCGGCAGCCGCGGGATCCGCGACGGACGGGTCTTGTCGCGCAGCAGCCCGTCGACCCCTTGCGCCATGAAACGCTCCTGCCAGCGCCACACGGTGACCTTGCTCTTGCCCGTCTGCCGCATGATCGTGGTCGTGCCAACGCCGTCTGCCGTCATCAGCACGATGCGCGCTCGCCACACATGTTTCTGCGGGCTATTCCGATCCGCGACGATCGCCGCCAAACGCACACGATCGCCTTCACTCACCTGGACTGTAATCCCCTGGCGCATGCTCAGCCCCCATCACCCAGCCGAGCATACACCATGAGGACTCTTTTGTCAGATTTTATCCACTAGTGTACTGACTTAAACGGATAGTACAGGGCAGCGGTCGAGCTTGGCCAGAATGACCTCGGGGGATTTGGTCCAGACGAAGGGTTTGGGGCTGGCATTGTGCTCGGCCAGGTAAGCCTTGATGGTGGCTGCAGGTTGGTGATCGAGCGGAAGACGCCGCGGCGGATACGCTGTCGCGTCATCTTGGAAAAGAAACTCTCGACCGCATTGAGCCAAGAGGCCGAGGTCGGGGTGAAGTGAAAAGTCCAACGCGGATGACGCGCTAGCCAAGAAGGACTTCGGATGTTTATGGGTGGCATAATTATCGAGGACGACGTGGATCGGCCGGTTGGCGATGACTTCCCGCTCGACGGTATTGAGAAAGCGGATGAATTTGTCACGGCGGTGGCGCTGCATGCAGCGGCCGATGACGGTGCCGTCGAGGACGCCGAGGGCCGCGAACAGGGTGGTGGTGCCGTGCCGCTTGTAGTCGTGCGTCATGGTCTGGCAGCGTCCAAGCTTGATCGCAGGCCGGGCTGCGTGCGGTCGAGCGCTTGGATCTGGCTTTTTTCATCGATCGCCAGCACCACGGCATGGGCCGGCGATCGACATAGAGCCCAACAATGTCAGTGAGCTTGTCGGCAAAGCTGGGATCGCGCGAGCGCTTGAAGGTGCGCAGCCGGTGCGGCTGCAGTTTGTGCGCCTGCCAGATGCGCTGTACCGAGCCCAACGAGATGCCGATGGTTTTGGCCATCGCCCGGCCGGTCCAGTGGGCGGCTTCGTGCGATGGCTCGGTGCACGCGAGCGCCACGACCTGCGCCGCGGTTTCCGTCGCGATCGGCGCCTTGCCGGGTTGCGGGTCTTGTCGCGCAACAGACCGTCGACCCCGCTCTCGGCAAAGCGCGTTGCCAGCGCCACACGGTCGGCCGGCTGACACCGATGCTCTGCGCCACCTGTTGCGTCGCGTGCCGATCGGCCGAGGCGAGGACAATCTGCGCCCGCTCGATGTGTTTGCGCGGCCGATTGCGGTCGGCCGCAATCGCCGCCAGCTCCTCGCGCTCCGCGGCGCTCACGATCACACATACCCGCTGCGCCATGGCCTCTCCCCCTATGCCACGGCTCCAGCATCGCACATCCTGATGGCTTTGTGAATCATCCGATCGAATCAAAAGCACGAGGACCTGCCCAGATCCGAATGCGCTCGCGCTCAGCGCCGGACCAGGATAGAGGCAACGTAAGGCGGGATGAAGTCTGAGGAACCTGCCTCGATAGAGCTGCGTTGGCAGAGCGACCCTGAGAGGAGACCGCGTACCTCAGCCGTCACCCACCCAAGACACAGACACGCAATTTACCGCCAACCAACGGACGCGCTCGTAGACGAGCGCCTCGTTGGCTTCATGCTGGCGCACGAGCAGTTCACCGTCCCGCATCTAACGAAGCTTGCCGAGGCTGCGGCGCGTGCCGGCTTTGGTCTCTGGCGACGAGCGATCATTTCCAGCCGTGGCAGGCGAACGAGGGTCACAGCGGCGAAGCCGGGGTTACTATGGGTGCGATGGCCGAGCGCATCGGGCAAGCCTGGATGGGCACTACAGTAACGTGCCCAACCTTGCGATATCACCCGGCGATCGTCGCCGAGGCGTTCGCGACAATGAGCCAGCTTCACCCGGGTCGGGTGTTCCTCGGCGTCGGCTCTGGCGAGGCGCTCAATGAGCAGGCCGCGTCCGGCAACTGGCCGGACTGGCGGGAGCGCTGGTATCGATTGGTCGAGGCACTCGCCATCATTCGCGGCCTGTGGTCGGGTTGGTCGGTCTCGCATCGCGGCAAGTACTACGCGGTCAGCGGCCAGGTCTACCATCCGCCGGCACAACCGATACCAATCCTTACTGCGGCAGCGAACGGCAAGAAGTCGATGCGGCTCGCCGGTGAACACGGCGATGGGTTGATCACCGACCCGAAGACCTGGGAGGAGTTCAAATCCGAGTGGCGGCAGGCCGCGTGCGAGGCGGGGAAGAACCCCGACGAGATGCCCGTGCTGCTCGAGCATTTCGTTGTCGTCGGAGAAAAAGAAGGAGGCGTGTAAGCCGGCAAGCCTGTGGCACTTCCTGCCCGAAAGCGTTCAAGAGCTACTACGACATCCCGGATCCCGTGGAGATCGAGAAACGCGCCGAAGCCGAAGTGCCGATCGAGAAGGTCATCGCCGATTTGACTGTCAGCCCGGACCCCGAGGTTCACCTCGCGGCGGTCTGCAAGCTCTTTACCGGCGGGGCGACGATCGTCAACATCCATTCCGGCCAGGCCGACCAGCAGAAAATGATCGACTTCTACGGACGGTCGGTCCTGCCGCACCTCGCGATGTGACTAAGCGCGGGAGGCTGGCTGGATCGAAGCGCGCTTGCGCACATAGCCGTAGGCGAGATTGCTTGGCTGCCGGCCGGCATCGAGATACGCGGCGCGCCTCACTGCTAACGCATCGTGCCGCCAGCCGGCATCGGCGTGCTGCTGCACCTCATAGACCTTGGCGCCGTTCGTCGCGAGGATCGCCTCTTTGACCTGGCCGTCGGCCGCGCCCAGCGGGGTGAACCCGTGGTGGCGCTGCATGTCCTCCGGGATTTCGAGGCGACGCAAGGCCTCGATCTGCCATTGCGGCGAGCCGATCCACAAGGCATCGGTGCCCCACAACACGTGGTCGGCGCCGAGCCCCTTGATCAATATTCCCATCATTGCGGCGGCGCCGCGCGGGTGGCTGAGGCAGAGTCGATGCGAAGCTCGCGCCGACATCGGCATAGACGTTGTTGACGCCGTATTTCGCCGGCACTTCGGCGAGATCGCTGACCCAGTCCATACGCCCCGTAGAGTCGAACTGCTTCGTCGCCAGCGCGGGGTTGCCGTCGCCGGTGTAACGGTAGCCGGCATGGTAGATCAGGAAATTGAGCTGCGGCCAGTCCTTGGCCGCCTTGCCGACGTCGTCGACCTTGGCATAGCTGGTCAGGCGCGGAAAATTGGCCTCATCACTCGGCGGAAACAGGCCCTTGTGCACCGCAGACGATGCGGATGCCGGCCTTGTCGAACTTCTCGTAGCCGCGGTAGGTTACCTTCTCATCATCCATGTACCAGGGATAGCGGCTGATCTCCTTGTGGGTGTTGTCGCCGATCGTGTAGCCCTTCCAGCCGGTCGGGCTTCAGCACCTCGATGCCGCGGTCGATCGCGTCGAGCCAGCCCGGCTGGCCCGGCATGAAGATGAAATGTCCCAGCATACGGCGCGACCCGGCAAAGCCTTGTTGACCCGGTCGCAGCGCATCGCGGCATCTGCATCGTTGGTCAGCAACCAGTCGTCGGGCGATATCCGAGGGGGCGCCGCTGAGATCACCGCGATCTTGGTGTCGCTGTCGAGGAAGATCTCCTTGACGTAGGTGGGGAATTTCACGTCCTCGAAGGTCTGGCGGTGTTTTTCAAGTGCCGGGTTATAGCCGCGTTTGCCGGTGTCGGTCCGCAGGTCGACGAAATACTGCAGCCGCGTATCGTCTTTGAGGAAATGCGTGTGCACATCGAAGACGAACTGGCTGGATAGCTGTCCGGCGTGCTCGTCGCCGAGCTCGGCGTCCGCCGCCTCCGCCTCGCTGACCCGAAAGATCGGGCCATAGACGTCGTTCATCGCCAGAAAGGCCGCCGCCATACCGGATGCGGTGCGCAGAAAGACACGGCGGGGAAGGCCACGCTTTTTCGCCAGGATCCCGGCACGCTCCGTGAGCCGCGCCTCAAATTTCTTCTGCAACTCGCCTTGCGGGGCCGGCAGAAATTCGCCGTTCGAAATCACCTGGGTGGGAATCGGCGACGCAAAGCCATCGGTTTCGGCCGGAGCGAGGAGCACGCGCTCCTCGGGGGAGAGACGGTCGGTCATAGCATCCTCGCGAAGGACCTTGCCCTTTAACGCCGACTGCATAATCGAGTTGCATGCATGGCGAGCGGCCACCTTGAGCGGCGGGGCGATTTGGCTGCTTAGAGCGCAATTACGCGCTCGATCAGCTTCGCTCAACGTTCGTGCGCTCCCCTGTCAGTGCGTCGGCCAACCTGGGCGGCTGGCGTAATCGGTCATGCTGAGCCCATAGAGGAACATCAGCCAGAAGAAGCCAGTGGCGGCCGCCAGCCATTTGAGTGAGGGCGCGCCCTTCAGCCGCATGAACAGGATAAAAACGGTCGCGACCTGGACGCCGCGATGCTGAACCCGGCCATCGGCGCCCAGACAGCGAGTTGAGAAACGCCGTCCAAAAGATAAGCGCCGCCAGCAACACCAGCATCAGCGAGGCGATGACGAACCTCGCGCAGCATGCGCGAGGTCACGGCCGCCCAACGGCGGCCGCCGATTGCACGATCAGCCGGTTTTCGGATCAGATCGGGGGTATCCAATACTCATCGATCCGCGACCGGTAGGCGCGGTCGGACCAATCGGGAAGGCTGCTAGGCGTGTAGCGCGGCGCCCTTTCGAGCCGCGACCGGTCGAGGTCGACGCAGTAGCCGCCCAGGCTGGCGTTATAATTCAGTACGCGCCACGGCAGCGGATTGTAGCTCTCGCCGATGCCGAAAAGCCGCCGAACGACATCACCGCATATTCGACCTGACCAGTGTATTTGTCGATCATTAGGTGATGCACGGTGCCAAGCCGGTCGGCCACACGGTTGTAGACGGCGGTGCCGTCGACCTTCTCGGACCAGATCAGACGGTTGGTCTCGTCCGCCTCGACCGAACGAGCAGCCGTACTCATCGTGTTCGTCTGCATTCTGCGCTCCTCGCAAATGAGTTAACGCAAACAGAACAGCTTCGTCACGAGACGAGTTCCCGTTGAACTGAACCGCGCTGTTGCGGTATTGAAGTTAGTTTGCCTCGACTTCGGCCTGCTTCAAAACCTTCTGACCAGCCCAACGAACGACCCTCGGTCCGGCCAGTTTGATGGCCATATTCATAGGCTTGACCTCGACCCATGCCTCTCGGATCAGACCTGCAATCTCGGCCTGCTTATCGTCGGCCGCCTGCCGAGTGAGATGCTCCGCGACATCCTCTGTTGATCCATTCCGAAATTCGATCCCAACGTAAAATCGGTCGGAGCGGAAAAAGTGCTTATGAACACGCACGGCCGTCACATCAACGACGCTCGTGATCGAGCCATTCGGCAGCCCAAATGTCCTCAAATTCCCTTCCTCCGGGGCCCCGTTGGGCGGCGCTATCCGAGATCGGCTAGGAGCAGCAGCGCTCCGCGAGCAAACGTTGGGCAACCCCGACATCGCCTAGTCAGTGCATACCTGCTCCCCGCGTTAGTCAGGCTTGATCCATGGGCGAGCACACGACCTTGGGCGCAGCCGAGAAGGTGATGCTCGATGGAAGGAGGCGAAGGGCCCGCGAAGAGTTGTGCGCGAGCTGGCCGAGGCGGAAGTTAAAATAGCTGCAACGGCGCCACGTATGGTCGCAGAACCGCCCAAGGTCATCAATCTGATGCAACGGAGCGAGAATCCGGGGAGTATCGGCTTCGTCTTGACCGGGAAGGACTCGTGATGCTCGTCGCCCAGATTTCTGATCCGCACGTCCTGGCGCCGGGGAAGCTTTTCCACGCACCGGAGAAGGCCGCCCCACCAGGCGCTGGACCCAATTGGAGCCGCATCGACACCGCTGCTTGCCTGGCGCGCGCGGTCGCTGAGCTCAACGCTCTGCTGCCGCGACCCGATGTGGCAGTCGTCACCGGCGATCTCGTCGACCACGGCTCGGCCGCCGAATACGAGCATTTGCAGGCGCTGTTGGCCGCGCTCGTAATGCCGGTCTTCGTCATCCCCGGCAACCACGATTTGCGCGAGGGCATGCGCGAGGCGTTCGGCCGCGCGGGCTACCTGCCGCGCGCCGGGTTCCTGCACTACGCGATCGAGGAATACCCGCTGCGCATCGTGGCGCTCGACACCCACATTCCGGGTGAGCATGGCGGGCTGCTCTGCGCGGAGCGGCTCGCTTGGTTCGAACTCGGTCCTGGCGGCCGCGCCTGAGCGGCCGACCATGGTCTTGATGCACCACCCGCCCTTCGCCACCGGCATCGCGCATATGGACCAGTACGGGCTGCGGGACACCGCCGCCTTTGCCGAGATCGTGTCTCGCAATCGGCAGATCGAGCGCATCTTGTGCGGCCATCTGCATCGCGCGATCGACCGCCGCTTTGCCGGCACGGTCGCCGGAACCGCGCCAAGCACGGCCCATCAGGTCTCGCTCGATCTCGAGCCGCAGGCGCCGCTGCAATTCGTTTTCGAGCCGCCAGGCTACCAGCTCCATCTCTGGCGTGAGGGTATGGGGCTCGTCAGCCACACCGCGATCTTCGGAGATTGGCCTGGCCCCTATCCGTTTCACGCCCCTGGCTGAGCTACCGCCGCACGGCTCTCTGTCTGACGAGGCGACCCGACTTGACCGCGGCCATCGGCCCCTACGGCCTGGGCCGGCCGGCGACGTCCAACGCAGGCCGTCCCCCGTAGGGGGTGGACATGCTGAACATTGGAAATGGCGGCTTCCTTGATTTCCACGGGGCAGCTGAAAATCATTTTCAACTGACATGCTGAAAATGGGAAGAAGTCAGGGAAACCGCCATTTCCAGATCTCCAAGGTCATTTTCGCGGAAATGACGGCCGGCTCGACGGTTGGACACCGCGAGCGGCTCGTTGGCGGCCAACATCAATCCGAGGAGACCCGCCGGACCGAAGGCCGCGACCGCCTCCGATGAAAATCGCCCGTCTTTGTCGTTTTGCCGTGCCCCCGGGGCCAGCACTCGATCGGCTATCTGACCGGCAGTGGCTATGGCCGCCTCGTGATCCATTACGCCCCCACGATGGTTATTTTACCCGGATGCTACGTGGTCCCGTGCATTCGATCAATTTTGTTTTCGCGCGGCGAGGATCGCATCGAGGCCGAGGCTCCTGCCGTATCGGTGGAGCGCAAAGATCAGCTGCAGCACGAGGAGGAAGAAATAGGTCCACGGCCACTCGCCCTCGGCATTGTAGAGGCCGAGCCACAGATTGAGGATCTGCAGCGCCCCGATGAGGCCCCAGACCGGTACGAAGATGCCGAGGATCAGCGATACCGCCGTCAACACCTCCAGTGAGTAGACGGCTGGCGCGAACAGATGGAAGTTCGGCAGGACGAGGTTGTTGACGAGATCGGCCTGAAGCGGGATCGCCGCCGACTTACCCTCGACCGTCATCCAGTAGTAAAGGCCGGTCGTCCATCGAGCCGATCAGGAGACGGAAGACCCAATCGCGACATGCCGCAGCGAGCGCTGGCTCGCGATCGTCGTGAAGGCATAGACGGCGATGGCGATGCTGCCAAGCACTAGCAGCCAATAGACGCCGGTCGTCCACGCCGGTTGCAAAAGGAAGTGCACAACGTCGGACAGCGGATTTGGTTTCATCGATCTCCTCCCCGAGCGGCTCGATCTCGCCGCGCCGGCGGGACCGACGCTCGTGCCGCCACGCAGGGTAATGGATCAGCCTTGAAGTACCGAGTCACTACCCAGCCTGGCCACGGCGGCAGCAAGGCCCCCTCCCCTGCCTACAATCCCCCGCAAGCAGGGGAGGGTTAGCGTGATGGGCGCGTCTTGGACCTGACACGCGAAAAAGCGCTTGGATGATGAACTTCAAGGCGTCCCCACCGTTAGTCGTACTGCTGAATTGCGATTCCGGTGGAGGTTCTGGTGGGGAAAATCAGGGTCGCGCTGATCGGGGTTGGTAATTGTGCTTCTGCGCTGGTGCAGGGCTTGGAATTCTATCGCCATTCGGCGGGCGACTTGTCAATTCCGGGGATCATGCACCTCGATCTCGGCGGCTACCGTATCGGTGACATCGAGGTTGTAGCTGCTTTCGACATCGCCGAGGGAAAGGTCGGACGCGACCTCTGCGAGGCTGTCGCGGCCTCGCCCAACAATACGCAGCGCTTTGCCGCGCTCCGCCAGACCGGAGTTGAAGTGCAGCGCGGCCCGACCCATGACGGAATTGGCCGCTACCTGCGCGAAAAAGTGATCGAGTTGACGCGGCCGATCGATGATGTCGCTGGCACATTGCGCGCGACCGGCACCGAGATCGTCGTCTCTTACTTGCCGGTCGGTTCCGAGCTCGCCTCGCGCTGGTACGCCGAGCAGGCGTTGCGCGCCGGATGTGGATTTGTGAACTGCATCCCGGTCTTCATTGCAAAGGATGCGCAGTGGCGCGAGCGTTTTCAGAAGCGCGGTGTGCCGCTCATCGGCGACGACATCAAGAGCCAGGTCGGCGCCACCATCGTGCATCGCGTGCTCGCCAACCTTTTTCGCGAGCGCGGCGTGCGGATCGACCGCACCTACCAGCTCAATTTCGGCGGCAACAGCGATTTTCAGAACATGCTGGAACGCGAGCGGCTGGAATTAAAAAAGCGCTCGAAGACCGACGCCGTAGTCAGCCAGCTCGCCGACGGGCTGTCCGACGATGAGGCGCATATCGGGCCCAGCGATTACGTGCCGTGGCTAACCGACCGTAAATGCTGCTATATCCGGATCGAAGGCACGACGTTTGGAAATCTGCCGATCAATTGCGAGCTGAAGCTCGAAGTTTGGGATTTACCGAATTCCGCCGGTGTGGTCATCGATGCGGTACGCTGTTCCAAGCTGGCGCTCGACCGCGGGATCGGCGGTGCATTGCCGGGACCGGCAAGCTACTTCATGAAAAGCCCACCCGAGCAATTCACCGATTACGAGGCCCGTGCGCGCACCGAAGCCTTTATTCGTGGCGAGGTGGAGCGCTGAGCAGGAAACTCGTGCCGTCCCACAAGGCCAGATCGCGTGTGCCGTCGCGCAGCACGCGCAAACCGGCGGCTCTGGGATGGGCGGCGACCTCTGCACGGTCCGCCGCCAGACTGCCGCCATACGAATAATTGAAAATCGCCAGGCTGCTGCCCGGTCGCAAAAGGCGAGCCGCAGCGCGGATGTAGCGCTCTGCAATTTCGGGCGCTACTGCGACCATACGAGGGAAACTGTCGATCGCCAGGACCAGATCAAAAGCGGCCGAGAATTGAGGAAGCTCACGCCCGTTGCAGAGCAAGAAATCGACGTTTGCGACCCCGGCGGAGCGGCGTTTTGCTTCGGCGATCATCGCCGGGGACAGATCAATCCCGATAATATGCCGCAAACGCGTTGCGAGCGCCCGCTCGATTTGACCGATACCGCAGCCGATGTCGAGCGCCACCCGATCCGTGCCTAGTAAGTCCCAATCAGCCAGCAGCGCCACGAGCTCGCTGGTCGCTCGGTCGAGAATGGCCGGGTCGCCGAGCGAATAGAGTGCGACCGCCGCCTCGGGTGCTACCGCGACCGCCCGGTCATATTGTTCCCGGGTGGCCGCGAGCAGATCGGCGCCATACGCGCCGGTCAGCCCCGCCTCGACCAGGCCCGCGGCCTTCGTCAGGCCCTCCGTGTGCTCCGTAGAGAGTTGCGCCAGCCGCAAAAAGGGCTTCCGCCCCGTTGCCACTAGCGTCTGGAGGCAGCTTTGCAGCGGCGCCAAACCGCCCGTTGCCAGCAGCAGGTGCATCAACGCGATCTCGGCAGAGACCTTCCCGGCGATATAGTCGACCAGCACAGCCCGTGCGGCGGCCGGGCAGGCGGCCGCCTCGGTTTCGGTTCGCGTGCTCATCGGCGGCTCAAGCGACGAGAGGTCTTGCTGCGATCGACGGCACCCCAGCCATACCTGTAGCATTCCGCGCCACGAAGAAAGTCGAAACGCGCAGCTCCTTCGGCACAGGCGTGCTCGACCGCATGGCCGATGATCAGCATTCCCGGGCTCAACCGCGACTGCGACGGATCGAAACCGCTGAGGTAGGCGTAGGCCGAGCCCTTTGCGGCAAAGCCGTAGCAGACTGCTACTGCGGTGCCATCGATCGACATTCGGTGGAGGCGCAGCATTCCCGCAGCCGACAAAGCCGCGGCGGCGACGCGGTGAAATCTCCGGACTGCAGGGTCGCCGCTTAACCCGCATGCGCCGCGTGCCTGCCAGCGCCAGTCATGCAGACGGAACAGATCATCCATTGCCGTGTCCAGTCGTTCGGTGATCGTCTCGAACACGACCGTGCCCATCGCCGCGGCGCGTCTTCGCGACCGGTGGAGCAAGTGAAGTCGCGTGCGGGGGATTGCCGCACTGAGCCGGGTCAGCTCGCCAGGCAGTGCCAACACCGGACATGGCGCCGCCGGCGCGAACCGATCGATCAAGCCGGGGACGGCGGCAGCTTGCGCCAATAGGCCGTCGGGCGCGAGATCGGGCAGCCAACATTCGTCCCAGCCCGGCGCCTCGGCGATGGCAGCCATAAACAGATCACCGGCGACACATGCCGCCGGATCACCCAGCGCGTCGATGTAATCCGACAGCCCGACGCCAATCGGCAACAGTTTGCGGCGCCCAGGTTCCCGCAAGAGATAGAGCGGCAAAATCGCGACGAGCTCGCCGCCGTCGCGCGCGGTTAGCACGAAGGGATCGGGGGTGCCAAAGAAGCGCCACCACGCAAGCAGCAAGCCGGCCACTGAAAGGGCGTCGCCGCCGGGTCGCGCTGCCACAGCGCCTCCCATTCCGCGAAGGCGCAATAAACCTACTTTCTCGGTTACTGCTGCGATGCGGATCACGGCTTCGAGGTGGTTGCGGCGAGACGATGATAGAGGGCGAAGTAATCCCTGACGATGCGTTCGACAGAAAAACGACGGCGCGCCACCTCGCGGCAGCGCTCCGGGTCCAGGCTGCCGATGGCATGGATCGCTCGGGCCATTTCGCGCGCATCGCCGACGAGATATCCGGTCACCCCCGGTTCGACGATTTCTGGAAGCGCGCCGGCCGGAAATGCGACCACCGGAGTGCCGCAAGCTATCGCCTCCATGGCGACGAGCGAGCTCGTCGCCGCGGTCAGACTGGGTACCAAGAGACAACGCGCCGCATTCAACAGCCGGCGCTTGCGCGTCCACCCGACGGGGCCGAGGAAATGCGCCTCCGGCCCGAGGCGCGGACGGATCTCGCTCTCGAAATAACGGCGATGCGATTTATAGGGAAATAACCTCGCCGCCGATAAGCAGCGGTATTTCAGCCAAACGGGCAGCCTCGAGGGCATGTTCGTACCCTTTCTCGGGACAGATCCGCCCCAGACACAAGGCGAAATCGCCTCGCACTCGGCGGGCCTGCAAGCGCTCGACCGGCACACCGTTCTCAACTTCGGGCAGCATCGCTGCAAACGGCGGAAAGCTACTTCGCTGGCTCGCCGAGACGCAATTATACCAGGTCCTCGGCCGCTCTGCCGGTACGCTGCCCACCGGATAGAAGTCACGGGGCAGGTGCAACGTGACGAGTATCGGGACGTCTGTTTCGGGGAGATGCTCTGCGAAATCGAGGGCGTGACTGTGGACGACATCGACCAAAAATGCGCCAGTGCCTGGGCGATCGCCCGGCGGTGCCGCTCGCCCGCCCGGATACGTTCGTTCTCGCCAATATCAGCAGGCATCGGCCCGGTCGGGATCAAGGTCCCAGCCACTTGCGAACCGAATTTTCCGACGACGATGGAGCGGTGTCCGGCGGCCACCAACGCGTGGTCAATCGCCGACAGAACCTGCTCGGCGCCCGCCGACGCAAGCTGTACGCAACCCCAAGCACGGTCAGCGGCGCATCGTGATCAATCGAGCCTCTGGTGCCGGTCGCCAACAATGCCCCTCACGCCAGCCTTCTCCCCGCAAGCGGGGCGAGGGAGCTCTGCACCGGGTTCGGCGCATAGCTGGTGACGGTGCCGCAATATCGCCGGATCATGCGCTGACAGAATTCGGCGAACTCGTCATCCGATTGCGGAGGGCTCGTATGGTGCGGCGCGATGCCCCGGTGCTCAGGCGTAAAGCAGAGGGTCAGCGTAATATCAAAACACTCCAGCGCCCTCATCTGCCGATCGAACCAGTCCTCCGCATGCGGCCGGAAGCTGTCGGCCCAGCTCAATCCGGTACGCAAATACCGCACACCCAACCGCTTCAGCCAGCTCACCGCTGTTTCGAGCCGGTGATCCTCAAAGTGGAACCATTGACAGATGCCGAGCTCAGGGGTGAATTCGGCAAAGCTTCGAGCGGCGCGCTTTGGTGTGCCGTCCTCCCGCAGCAGCCCCATGTAGAAATGCCGGTAATAGGACGAGCCCTCGGCTTCCTTGTGGCGGGTCGTCGCCGGCCAGGCGTGCGGCAGATCGAACAGACTGTACCAGTGGATTTGCGGTGCCCGTCCGATCAGCAGTTCGGCCGTGCGGCGCAATCCGAATTCCTGAACCTCCTCGGCGCCGAAGCTCGACGCGCCGCATTCGGAAACCCAGATCGGCAGAGCGGTTACGGCGGCAATCTCGGCGAGCTTTACCGGCCAGTCGTCGATAGGCCAAAGGTTCCAATCGAGCGGAAACCCGTGCACAGCGACGGCATCGAGGTACTCCAGCACGCCCTGGCCCGCGAGATTGCAGATGAAGGCCGGGTCGATTGGCGAGATCCCGCCAAGCACGCGCCGTAATCCCGGAGCCACGGTGGCGATCGCGTCACCGGCGCACCGCGCCATGCGCGAGAATTTTGACCAGTCGGGGTCGACCTCCAAATCCCAGTGTGACTTGTTGTTGGGCTCGTTCCACAGCATCACCGCTTCAATCATGCCGGCAGTCCCCCGCTCCGCCGCCGCGGGCGCGCCGGATAGACAGCCTGGTGGCTCTCGCCGGGGGTCGGGCGGCAGACAAACACTTCTTCTTCCGGATTGCTTTCGATCACGAACCCGGCACTGCGCAAAATCGACGCTGTGCAAGCGCGGTTGGGGATCCACCAGTTGGTGTCGTCACGGGCATAGCTATGCTCGATGAAGGCGAGCCGCGGGAAGCCCGGGCGCTCGAACACCGCCGCTTCCGAAAACGGATAGTCCACCTCGACCTGCGCCAGCGCGGGGCTGCCGCGCTGCAGCGATTGGCAGACAAAGAGATCGCGGACGACGTGGTCGCGGATCAAATCGAGCGCCAGCAGCGGATGCCGAAGATGATAGAGCACGCCGAGAAACAGCACAATGTCGAAATGCTCCTGCAGAGCGGCGACGTCGTAAACGGAGAGCTGCAGAAATTCGATGTCGAGGCCGAGAACCTGTGCGGCGAAGCGAGCCTGCCTCAGATACCCTTCATCGATGTCGATGCCGAGCACGCGCGCCGCACCGCGCCGCTTCATCTCGATCGAATAAAAGCCGCCATTGCAGCCGATATCGAGCACGGTCATGCCACGCAGGTCGGCCGGCAAGGCATGCCCGAAACGGGCCATTTGACGGCGGGATATTCGCCGAGAAAATGCTCGGGTGCAGTCGCAACGCCGTCGAGATCGATATTGTGAAACCATGGGCCGAGGGCTGCTGCCTGTCGGCGAATCTCTTCGAGCGCAACTTTGCCCATTTATCGTCGCCCTCCACGCGCGGCATTCGCCACTCCCGGGGCGTTGGGCGCCCGAAACCGCTTGCCGGTCAACAAACGCATCGCTTCGCGATAACCACCGAGCGTTCCGACATCGACGTAAGCCGTGCCGGCGGCAACGGCCACTGCCTCGCCGCCTTCCGCGAGATAAGCGTTGACCAGAGTGCCGATATATTCGTCACGCTGTCCGCGCCTCTGCCACAACCGATGCAGCGCATGCAGCACCGAGCCGGAAGCCGAAACGCACCCCAGATCCATCGGCTCGATGCGCCCGGTGTCTTGACCTGGATCTGCCGGATCCGCCCGTCCCGGTCGGTTGCGACGGCATCGAAAAATTCCGGCCGAGCGACCGGAAACGTCAAAAACGCGAGCTTGTCATTGGGCAGCGCTGCCAAACCGTCCTCTGGCAGCCAGACAGTATCCGGCAGCCCTACCAGAACCGATTCCTCCGGGCCGATCAGCGGCAAGGCGCAGAAGATGGCGTCGCACAGTCCGCGGGCCTCCGGCTGCACGACGTATACAATTGCTGCGCCTTCAATCCGCGCGCCGTAATACTGCAGTATGTCGGACTTCCCCGGCGAAATGACAAAGCAGATCCGATCCGCCCCGGCGCGCAGCATGCGCTCGAGAAGATATTCGCTGACCGCGCGAGGACGTTCGGTATCCCCATCGAAACGGCTGCCCACCGGCAGCAGCTCCTTCGAGAAAGCAAGCGGTTGGATCCGCGTGCCGTTTCCTGCAGCCGGGACGATGCCCCACATGAGCCGACCCTCCCTTCGCTAGAACGCGGCTGGCTCGGCATCCGCCGTTTCCAGCAGCCTCACCAGCTCCCACGCTCGGCGATCCGAGCTGTGCCCCACCAATGCGCGCTCGCGCGCCGCAGCGCCCATTGTCGCCAGTTCGCGATCGCTCAGGTCGAGCGCCCCGAGTACCTCCTCGGTGGTGCGGACGATGGCAATTTCGCTGGCGGGGGCGAAGAATTCATCGAGGCCATCCCACCAATCGCTGAGGATCGGAGTGGCGCACGCTGCTGCCTCGAACAGCCGGCCCGATGGGCACCAGCCGCAGGCGGCCATCGCCGCTCGCGTGATGTTCAAGGTCGAGCGAGCAGCGGCATAGAAGCGAGGATGCTCGGAGGGGGCCACATGGCGCCAGAACAGAATGTTCGAACCCCACGGAAAATGATCAGGATAAAGAGCGCCGCCGATGATGAATCGCCGATCCGGACATTGTCTCGCCGGCTCGAGAAACAGCCGCGTCAACTCAGCATGTCGATCCTCGGCATAGGTGCCGAGATAGGAGAGCGCGGCCCGCGGGCCGCCGGGCGGCGGCGCCGGCTGATACCGCTCCAGATCGACGCAACCGAAGAGCGGCGCGATCCGGCGCGCGCCCAGGCGCTCGCGCAATTGCGTCAATGCGCCGCCTCCCGCATAGCTCAGGACCAGGTCGAAACCCGCAAGACCCTGCGCACCGAGATAGGCTACGGGCTCGCCGGACCCGAGGCGCGCCAGGGTCACGGGGCTGTCCAGATCGTAAAACACTCGCAAGGCTCGGCCGTCGAGAACCAGATCGGTCGCGGCCAGCGCGTCCGGGCAATATGACGTGACGATTGCGGCATCGGCGTCGGCAAGCTGCCGTCTTGCCTCGGCGGCGATTTCGTCCCAGTCGCGATACAGCACCAACCGGCCGCCATCGAGTTCGGTGAGGTCGCGGTGCTCGGCGTAGTAAGGCACGTCCCGTTCGAAGAACACTGCGCAGTGCCCGAGCCTGGCGAGGCTTCGGATCAGCGCACGCCACAGCACCGCGTGCCCGTTTCCCCAGGAGGAGCTGACCGAGAGGCCAAAGATGGCGAGCTTCATTACGGCAGTGCCCCGTGAAGGCCCGCAGCCGACCTGCTCGGGAGGCTTCGTCTGGGGGTGAGCGGCAGCCGGACGCCGTTACGACCGCGTGCCTCCGCGATATAAGATTCGAGAGCGGCGGCGCGGTGCTCGGCGGTATGATGATTGAGGACGCGCTGGCGGGCGCGACGGGCAAGCCGCAGCCGCTCTTCTTCGGGCAGCTCGCGCAGAAAGCAGAGGACCTGCTCGGCGTTGGAAGCGATAAGAATTTCCCGGCCGGGCTGGAAGAATTCGTCGAGACCGGGCCACCAATCGCTGATGATCGGCACGCCGCAGGCTGCGGCCTCGAACAGGCGAACGCTGGGGGAATAGCCGCAACGGATCATATCGCTGCGCGTCGCGTTGAGCGTGAAGCGTTGTTGCGCAAAAAACTTCGCATGCTGCCCGGGAGCGATGTGCTCGATGCGGTCGAGATTGCTCGGCCACGCCAGTTCGGACGGATAGAGCGAGCCCGCGACGGCGAAGCGCCCCTGCGGCCAGCAGTGCGCCGGCCCACAGATCAGCCGGTCGAGCACTGGCTGACGATCGGCGCTGTAGGTGCCGAGATAGCCGAGATCCCATTCCGCGTCGGTGATCCACGGGCGATGACAATCCGGATCGACGGAGCAGTAGAGCGCCCGCGCTGCCGGCGCGCCGTAGCGGCGCTCGATATACTGCAGCATCGGCCCACCGGTGAAAGACAGGTAGAGATCGAAGCCCGGGATCAGTTCGGCGCGAGGTAATCGCAGCTTCCGGGGGCCAGGGCCGCCAGGGTCACCGGCGTGTCGATATCGTAGAAAGCGAGGAGCCCGGCGGCGGCCCGCTGCACCAATGCGCCTACCGCGATCCCATCGGGAACATAGGATCCCAAGATGACCAGATCGGCTTCATCCAAGGAGCTGCGCCAGCGCTCGCGTAGCTCGGCAACGCTGCCGTAGAGGCGGGTCTTGCCGAAGGGAGGCTGCGGCAGGTCACGGTGGTCGTGATACCACGGCGTGTCGCGCTCCAGGAACAGCACGTCGTGACCGCGACGGCACAGGGCCCGCATCAAGCTGCGATAGGTTGTCGCGTGGCCGTTTCCCCAGGACGAGGTGATCGACAGGCCGAGGATGACGATCCGCAACTTGTTCGCCGGCAGTGGAATGGCCGATCTCATCGTTCATTCCCTTCCAATACCTGCTGCAGCAGCGCGACGCGTTGCGCATAGGTATGATCGGCGAGGGCGCGGGCTTTGGCGGCGGCACCGATCCGGCGGGCCTCCTCCGGGGTGAGCTGCACGAACTGCTCCGCCACGGCGGAACCATCTTCTGCGACGAGGATCTCCCGTCCCGGCTCGAAAAACTGCGCGATCCCTTCCCATGCGTCGGTGATGATGCAGGCGGCCGCCCCGGCCGCCTCGAATACGCGGGTCGCCGGACTGAACCCGTAAGCCGCCATGCTGTCGCGGCTGACATTCAGCACGGCGAGTGCGGAAGCATTGAATGCGTTGTGATCGCGCGTGTATACATGGCCCAGATACGCAATATTGGCCGGCAGCTGTTTGTCGTCCCAACCGGCGCCTCCCAGCAGGAACCGGCGATCCGCCAGACCCGCCGCAACATCGATAAAAAAATCGTCGATCCGGCGCTCTCGGTCGGGCAGCCGGTTGGCGATCAGCCCGAGATCGCAGGCGAAGCGCGGTTCGGGCGTCACCGGATAGTGCGTAACCGGATCGAGCCCGTTGTAGATCGGGACGCAGCAGCGGGCGCCAAACCTGCGGTAGCCGGCGACGACCGGCGGTCCGCCGCCGTAGGTTAGAACCAGATCATAGGCGGGGACGAGCGCCCGGAACGGGTCGTCAGAGTCGGCGGCAAGACGATCGAGCGTCGCCGGCGCGTCCACGTCCCAGAAGGCGGCGATCGCTCCGGGGCGCTTGATCGCCGGCACGGCGTCATCGAGCAACGCGTCGAAGACACCGACACCGCTCGCTTTGACGATCAGGTCAGCGGCTCTCGCTTCCCCGAGCGCGCGCTCGACCCCGCCCCCATTCTCGGTGGAATAGACCACAACCCGCGCCCAATCCGGGTCGGGGATATCGCGATGGCGTTGCCTGTCGTAGGCGTCCGGCTCATAGAAGGTGATGCGGTGGCCGTTTGCCGCGAGGCCCTGCAGGAGGCCCCGGTAATAGGTGGCCGCCCCATTCCAGTAGGCCGAGACCAGGCTCGATCCGAAAAAGGCGATCGACAGCGGCGTCATGCCGTCACACTGGTCTTCGGGGCGAGATTTCGGCCGAGCGCAGCGCAGATCGACAGCAGCTCATCGACGCGATGCGTGCAGCTGTGCCGCTCTGTAATCGTGGCGCGGCCATGCGCGGCCAGATGGGCACGCAATCCGGCATCGCTGCGCAACGCACCGAGATGTTGGCACATCTCGGTGCTGTCGCGAGCGAGGAGGTAGTCATCGCCAGGAGTGAACAGGCCCTCGCAATCGTCCCAGGGCGCCGAGACCAGCGGAATCCCGCAGGCGAGCGCCTCAAAAATCCGGATCGTCGGGATGCCGGGCAGCATCCGCGTATAGGGCCGGCGCGGGATGTGCACTGTCATGCGCGCTGCGGCGAAGGACTGCGGCACACAAAAATTGGCGAGATAACCTGTATAATCGATACCGGCGGCAGCCAGCTCGGTCCGCGCTTCGGCCGGATAGCGCACGCCGTGCACCCGCGCCGTGAGGCCGAGCGTCGCGACCGGCTCGATCAGAAAGGCGCGGAGCTCGGCGGAGCGCTCCTCGTCGCCCCAGTTGCCGACCCATAACAGATCGCGTTCGTGCGGTTGCTCCGGGCGGGGACGGAATACGTGCAGATCGGCGGCTTCATGCCATCTGAACACCTGCCGGCCCCAACCGCGGCGTCGATAGGCCTCGCATAGCGCTTCACCAAAGGCGAGCACGCCGTCGAACCCGTCAAGGTCGAGCCCCGCGATTTCTTGGGGTCCGCTGACCATTCGGTGATGAGTATCGTGGAACACTAGGAGGTGGGGGGCTCCGGCCCGCCCTCTCGCCGCCAAACGCCCGATCAGCCCCGCATCGCTCCACTCGTGGACCAGCACGAGCTCGGCGCCGCCGAGCGCGGCGTCGAGATCGAGCTCCTGCGGATCGTAAAGCGTCACCGGCAGGGTCGGATAAACGGCCCGCCAGGCCATAAGTGCGTCTTCTCCCAGATCTTCGGCCAGGTTGCGCGCGCTCCATCCATCCCTCGGCTCAAACGCGTGCACCGTGAATCCGCGTCTGTGCAATTCGCTGAGCACGCCACGCAGAAAATGCGCATTGCCGTGATTCCAGTCGGAACACAGCGAATGGCAGAACAGAACCACATTTGCCATTACGCTGCCCGCCGCTCCCCCGCTATTCCGATCAGCTCGCGGTAAACTGCCCGATAGTGCTCGCCGGTGCTGCCGAGCGTGAACCGCTCGGCGCGCAGGCGTGCGGCAGCGCCGAGGCGTTCGCGTTCGCGGCGGTCGCCAATCAGGCGCCCAACTAAAGCCAGCCACTGGCCGCGGTCGGCAGGCGGCAAAAAGGCAGCCGCGCCGGCCCAGTTCTCTCGCAGTGAAGCGAGGTCCCCAAGGACCAGCGCACAGCCTGCCGCGGCAGCTTCGAGGATGCCGAGACCGAAAGGTTCGTAGAGCGCCGGCGCGGCAAAGATAGCCGCTTGTTCGAGCTTCGGTGTAATTCGGCCGGGGCGAGCACGCCCAATGGCCGGGCATGCAGCAAGCGGCGATCCCATGCTCCGGATGATCCAAACTGCCCGCAATCTCGATCGGCCAGACGAGCTGCGGCGCGATATCGTCGAGCAGCCGCAAATTCTTGGCCGCGTCCCAGATCCGTCCGGCGGCCATGATCACCGGCCGTTTCGGCTGCGAAGAAAACAGGCGATGATCGACGCCATTGGGAATGACGACGGCGTTGCGCAGTGGCCGCCCATATTGCCGGCGCAGATCATCGTGCACCGCTCTCGTGGGCGCGACGACGCAGGCCGCGGCGTCGAGCCCGCAGACCACCTGCCGGCAATATTCATTCCACTCCGGGGGTGCCCCTGTGCCATTCACGGCCATCCACCAGGAGAACACATCGGAGTGGGCGACAACCACGACCGGACGGTCGCCGCCGAGGCACGCCTGCGCATAGCCGTTGACATGCACAAGGTCGACGGCGTGCCGCTCGACGAGTGACGCCAGCCAATGGAGGCTGGCTGGAATATCGCCTTGTCCGCCCGCCATCCATTCGAGGCGAAAATTGCTCTGCGCCAAAGTGGCGTTGCCAACCCGGGCGACGTCGGCCAGTTGCTCTGGCTGCGCAGGTGGGCCGAGGATGGCCAAAACGAAATCGATCTCCGGCAGAGACCTACAAAGGCTCAGCGCATAAGACCAAACCCCGCCGACCGTGTCTGCGGTCATCAGGATGGTAGGACGCCCCTTCACCGCGGGGCCGTTTCCAATGCTGCGAGCCTCAGTGGCTTTGCTTCCTGGATGTCGCTGAAGCTGGCATGACGGTCGAGGTAATAATCGAGGGCGCGCTCCCAGGCAAAATCGTCGGGCAACCCCCACAAACGCCGATATTCCGGCGAACCGGGATATGGGAACAGAGGCACCGGCTCGTTCGCCCACACCCCTTGCTCACGCAGCGTGCAGCGCCAGCGTTCCACTTCTGCCGGGTCATCCTTGTCGGTCGCAATCAGGTTGGCCTGAACAAACGGTACGGATCGCTTGGCATGAACCAGTCGTCGGATCAGCTCGTCGGTCGAAGCGCGGCAGTCCTTGTCGAGCCAGTCGCGCCCCTCGGGAGTCAGGCTTTCAACCCCGGCCTCGATCGACACGCAACCGGCGGCGCCGAGCAGGTCCAGCATGTCGTCGCGCCACAGATCGATCCTGGTCTGGACGCCGAATTCGACGGGACGCTCGGCGATCGCTTCGAGCAGCTCACGCCAGGGCAGAAAGATCTCGTCGATGAAATAGACATAGCCGACCCCCGCCTTGATCAGATCATCGAGCTCGGCAAGGATTGTCGTCAGATGTCGACGGCGATAGCGGTCACGAAAATTTTCCTTGGCGCAGAAGCTGCAATGGTAAGGGCAACCGCGAGAGGCTTCCATCTCTGCTCCCGGTGTCACCGGTGTAGCATCGAAGCGGTGGTGATGATGCCCGTGCCTCTTCAGTGTCGCTGCCGGCCATCGGAGTGCCGGCAAGCAGGTCATGTCTACCCCCTGCGGTCCGCCCTGAACGACAATCTCGCCGCCCAGCCGATAGCACAGGCCGGGAATCGCGCGCCAGTCTGCCTGCCGCGCATTGGCAAGGCCGACCAGAGCTTCCTCGCATTCGCCAAGTACGAGCATATCGACTGCGAGCTTACGCAACGCAGTACGAGGGGTCGTCGAGCCGTGCGGGCCGACGGCAACCCTTGTTCCCGGAATGTCCGACAACGTCGCGAGCGCCGCTTGCGGTACGCGCAGCTCGGGCGGGGCGCAGCGCCAGAAGAGATAGCTCGGAGCGGTACAGACGACGAGCATGTCCGGTGCAAACGTCGCGACCCGGTCTCTTAATGCGGCGCGGTTCAAGGCTTCCGCCTGCGCGTCTATGATCGCGGCGTCGTGGCCGTTGCGCGCAAGAAGCGCCGCAGCGTACCCGAATTCCAACGGCAGATGCGGCTCGCGGCAGCCGAAATAGATGCTGCCGGCGAAATCCCAGTTTGGGTTGACGAGTGCGACTTTCATTCGGCTGCCGCATGCAGTTCGGGCGAGGGGCTGTACTCGGCGGCCAACCAGTCGTGCAGCTGGCGCACCCCGTCCACCACGCCCGTCATTGGGCGCCAGCCGGTGGCTCCAGCGAATTTCCGGCAGTCCGACACGTACCAGCGCTGGTCACCGACCCTCCAGTTAGCGTAGTGAATTCGCGGCCGGATGCCGCGCAGCTCCGCGATATGATCGATCAACTCATTGAGGCTCAGCGTATTGGCGGGCCCGCCGCCGATATTGAAGGCTTCTCCCGCCAGCCTCGGCAAGCATTGTTCGGCGGCAAGCAGGGCGCGAGCGAGATCCTGAACATGGAGAAGATCGCGCACTTGCCGGCCGTCGCCGTAGATCGCGATCGGTCTGTCCTGTGCCGCCCGGATCAGGAAGTGAGCCACCCATCCCTGGTCTTCAGTGCCGTGCTGATCGGGCCCGTAGATGCAGCTCATGCGAAATGCGACGGCCGGCAGACCATAGCTGCGGGCATAATCGAGCACGTATTGGTCGGCGGCCCCCTTTGAGCAGCCGTAGGGACTGCGAAACGACAAAGCGCGGCTCTCGCCGATGCCAATTCGCGCGAGCGCCATTGTTGGGTAGTATCGAGTGGCGGACGCGCTCAGCGGGATGTCGTCGAGCTCCCCATAGACCTTGTTGGTCGAGGTGAAGACGAGCCCGGCGGCTCCGCCCCGGTCGCGCAAGATCTCCAGCAAACCCAAGGTACCGCCGGCATTGACCGCGAAATCTTCGTCCGGCCTGCCGAGGCTGGTGGTCACCGCGACTTGCGCGGCGAAATGAAATACCGTATCGGCATCCGCTGCGGCCCGGCGCAGGGTTTCGACGTCTCTGATGTCAGCCTCGACGACTTGGAGCCGCCCGCCGTGACGGCATTGCAACCATCGCAGGTTTTGCTCGGCGCCGGCTCGCACTAAACTATCGTAAATGCGGATGCGCCGTCCCAGGGACAGCAGACAATCGGCGACATTGGTGCCGATGAAACCAGCGCCACCGGTGATCAGGACTGTCGCATGGGGCTTCACGGCGATCGATCCCGTCATACCGTCAGGCCGCGTGATGCAAGGGCGCTGAGCGCCTCGCCCACGCGATCGATTGCAATCCGCCCGTCGAGCCAGGCCACCAATTTCTCGATCCCCTCTTCGAGGGTGGTCCGCGGCGCGTAGCCGAGAATTGAACGGGCTTGGGAAATATCCGGAAAGCAGTGACGTATGTCGCCGGCGCGGGATTCGCCCGTGACTTCCGGCTCGATCGCGACACCGAGCGCATCCGCCAGAAGGCGAGCGACTTGGTTGACCGTTACCGGCCGGCCGCTGCCTATGTTGAAGGCCCGCCCAACCGCGGCATCGCAGGAGAGCGCCAGTCGACAGGCTTCCGCCACGTCGCCGACATACACAAAATCGCGGCGTTGTTCCCCGTCCTCGAAAATAAGCGGCGGACGGTTATTGAGGAGCCGCGCGGCGAAAATCGCCAGTACTCCAGTATAGGGGTTCGACAGCGCCTGGTGCGGCCCGTAGACATTGAAGAAACGGAGCGCCACGGTCGGAATGGCGTAGGCTTCGCCGACCATCAAGCACAACCTCTCCTGGTCGTATTTTGATAGGGCGTAGACCGAACCCGTCGAAATCGGTTTGGTCTCGGGCGTCGGCAACGGCCGCAGCGGCTCCTCCGAGCTGCCGGTAGGTTCCCATGCACCTGCCCTCAGACGCAGCGGCGAGCGCTTGACCGAGGGCATCAGCCTGCCGTCTGTGGTACAGTAGAGCCCTTCGCCGTAGATGCTCATGCTCGACGCCACGACCAGGCGGCTGAACGGTCTGCGTTTGGCACACTCGACCATCGCTTCGAGCAGGACGGCGGTACCGCGCGAGTTGACATCGATGTAGTCGGCCATCTCGTACATGCTCTGCCCGACGCCGACACGCGCCGCGAGATGGATTACCGCACCGACATCCGCGAGCGCGCGCCTGACCATCCGCGGGGACCGAACATCGCCGACGATCAGTTCGACGCGCTTGTCGAGATAGGCTGGAGGGTGGCGTCCCGGACCGTGGATTTGTGGATCGAGGCTATCGAGCGACCGGACGTCGTATCCCTGATCGAGTAATGCAGCAGCGCAATGCGAAGCGATAAATCCCGCGCCCCCGGTAATCAGAACGGTTTTTGTCATTCCTGTTCGGGAAGTTGGTTAGGCCACCTCCACGAACAACGGGTACCAGCAGAAGGTTCAAACGTTTTAGATGAGATCTTCGTGCGCTCGTATTTTTAGTACAATTGTGGCCCCGAAATAATCGCAACGGGCAGTACTGGTCACTTCCGTTGAGCGATTACCAGTGACCTACACGTCCTGGTTAATTAGCGCCAGAGCCCCGATCGCTATTGCCTCGGTCCCCCTGAGGCGAGAGGCGGTCACCCGCGGTGGTGCCGTGATGCGCGGCTTTGTCCGTGGCGCCGCGCCTCGGCAGTGTCGCGACCGATCAACTTGTTGAACAGGCTCTTCTCGCCGCCCGACATCCTGTCCTGGTAGAGAAGGGCCAGCCCGGCTTCGTCGAATTTGCGGAAGAACTCGTTCCAGGAGATTTCCTCCAAACTCTCGTCATCGGAATTAGGCGCATCCGGAAATATCAAGCGGATGATGCCGGCATCCTTGCCCCGGTGCGTCGCCTTCACGGCACCGGGTTTGCCGCCACGAGATTCCGCCCATTTCCGGATTTGATCGTGGTCGGTCGTGATCTGGGCCTCGGCTGTCTTCTGGGCAGGCATCATCCACTCCAATAAATGCAGCTATCCGCTTAACAGGCCTGCTGTCGGTCTCGTTCCGTCCGGCTACCTCCCCCCGCTTGCAGCGCGAGGAGCGGCACTAACTCGCGCTTTACAGCGCCGATCAAAGGATCGGCTTGCCGCCGGTGACACCGACCATCGTGCCGGAGATATAGCTGGCTTCCTCGCTGGCCAGCAGTACATAAACCGGCGCCAGTTCCCGCGGCTGAGCCGGGCGTTTCATCGGCACCTGCTGGCCGAAGCGGGCAACTGCTTCCGGCGGCATTGTCGACGGGATCAGCGGCGTCCACACCGGCCCGGGTGCCACCGAATTGACCCGAATGCCCTTCTCGGCGAGAAGCTGCGCCAGCCCCGCGGTGAAATTCTGAATTGCACCCTTGCTGGTGGCATAGGCCAACAGGTGTGGGTTCGGGGCATCGGCGTTGATCGATGCCGTATTGATGATCGCGCTTCCCGGCGGCATGTGCGGAAGCGCCGCCTTGGTCAGATAGAACATCGCAGATATATTCACCGCGAGGGTCCGCTCCCACTCCTCATCGGAGATCTCGTCCGGCGCATTGAACGACATCTGGTGTGCGGCGTTGTTGACCAGCACGTCGATGCGCCCAAAAGCAGCTGCCGCCTTTTGGATCAGCTCGCGACAATGCCATGGATCGGCGATGTCGCCCGGCGTCAGCACGCATCGTCGGCCAGCCTCTTCGACGAGCTGTTTCGTCTCGCGGGCGTCGTCGTCCTCGTCGAGATAAGCGACAAGAAGGTCCGCGCCCTCCCGGGCGAAGGCGATGGCGACGGCTCGGCCAATACCCAAATCGCCGCCGGTCAACAGGACCTTTTTATCGGTCAAGCGGCCGGCACCGCGGTAGCTCTTCTCACCGTGGTCTGGTCGCGGGGTCATCTCGGCTGTGGTGCCGGGAACCGGCTGCTGCTGTTGCGGAAACGGCGGCTGTGGAAAATCTGTCATGCGAAGCCCGATCGAGAGAAGGTTTCTGTTCAAACAATCGGGCCGTGGCTTCGGTTCGATGCTGCGAGCGACGGCACGCGGTTCCGGTCGTCACCAGCCCTGAGCGCGGCTATGCCGCTTCTTCCGCCAATTCGCCGAGCCGGAGCCGGAGAAAGGCAACGACCGCGGCTTCTTCAGCGCTCATCCCATCGATCTCTCGCGCCAGGTAATCGCCGGTCTGGTCGGCTAATGTCGCGAGCAGCGTGCCATCGAGGAAACCCTCGAAGATCGCCGGATGGATGTAACATCGTCGGCAGATTGCCGGCGTGTTCCCGAGGTTCTTGGCGACCCGCTCAACCGCACGCACAACTGCCCGCTTGCGCATGGCATCGCTATCGACGCGTCTGAATTCGCGCAGCGCCAGCGCGGCAAGATTGGTGCCGGCCCACGTCCGGAAGTCCTTTGCCGTTATGTCCTCGCCGGTGATCTCGCGAAGATAGGCGTTGACTTCCGTCGAACTCACTGTGTGCCGCTCGCCCGCATCGTCGAGATACTGAAACAGTTCGTGGCCTGGAAGATCCCGGCAAGATTTGACGATGCGCGCAACCCGTGGATCGTTGATGTCGGTCTCGTAATGGGTTCCGCCTTTCCCGCGAAAGCTGAGGTGGATGCGACCACCTTTGATCTGGGCATGCCGGCTGCGTAACGTCGTCAGGCCAAAGCTCTTGTTCGATTTGGCGTATTCACTGTTGCCGACCCGAAAAAGGGTCAGCTCCAGCAGGCGTACCACAGCGGCCAGCACCCGCTCGCGCGGGAGACCATGGCGCCGCAAGTCGGCGTCGACCCGCGCCCGAATTAGTGGCAGCACCCGGGCGAAGGCTAACAGCTTATTGTATTTGGATTCGTCCCGGACCTCGCGCCAGCGAGGATGATAGCGATACTGCTTGCGTCCCCTCTGGTCGCGCCCAGTCGCCGGGATATGCCCTTGCGGGTCCGGGTTGATCCAAACCTGAGCCCAGGCCGGCGGGATCACGATCGATTTGATCCGCCGCAGAGTGGCCAGATCGCGCACGAGGGAACCGTCCGGTCGCCGATAATCGAACCCGCTGCGAGCCTTGTGGCGGGTGATCCCTGGTCTGTCGTCGAACGTATGATGCAACCGGGCGGCTGCCGCCGCGGCGAGGGGATCGAGGGCCGCAACGTCCGGGAGATTGAACGAAGTTTGGTCGTGACCTTTTCTCATGCGCTCAAGAGAACATTCCACACGCATGTGTGTTCCGCTGACCTGGTTGCCCGGAAGCGGGCCGTTCCGACCCGTTACGGCATAGGGAAATAAAGTGAGCGCGCCCCTGAGAATGGCGTGGCGGAGCCGACAGGAGCCGGAGCCGGTTTTACATGAATGACTGAATTGCCGAGAGGTATGGATGATGACCAAGCATCTATTGGCCGGACTGGCCGCTTTCTTCCTGAGCGGGCTGCGCTACCCGGAGAACCACCTCAAGCGTCTCGGGATCTAACTCGTCGCCTACCGCCGGCCTCTTCCCGCAGGGGTATGCTAGCGGACGGCGCGCGAGAGTTGCCACCTACATGTGCGGCGTCGTCACCGCGCCAGGACCGTCCACAACGATCAGCTCATATCCAAGGGTCGGATGGTTGACGATCTCGTACCTCGACCCAGCTAGCACCTTTCTCAGCCGGCGCACGTTCTCCCGGACCGCGTTTGCCGCCAGCGGCTGTTCCATCGCGTCATCATAGAGTTCGGCCTGGATCCGATCGTGTCGACTACGTCACCTCGATGTCGGTAGAGGAGGGTGAAGAGCCGCCAGAAGTTGGGCGTCAAGCGACGTGGCTTGCCAGCGACCAGCACGAGACGCCGTCGCCGGTCGATGTCCCCGGTTTGGTCGAGATCGTTGAGGAGCTCGATCTCCTCGCCGCATCGATCGCAAAGAGGCAAAGTTCGCCCGGCGCTCTCTCGGTTGTGCCCTCATCGAAAGGTCGCGCGTAATTGTTCAGAATTCGAAAAGGCCTCGCAGGGATGCGAGCCGAGGGGACTAAGCAACGGGCTGCGTGGCCGACATGGTAGAGCAAGGTACTGACCCCTGTTGGCACCAACGCCCCGAAGCGGGGAGAATTGGGGAGTCTAGGGTAACGGGAGAGAACGATGTTCAAGAGGATCGACCACGTCGAGATTGTCACGGATCAACTTGATCGAACCGTGCAGTTCTACACCGACGTGCTAGGGTTCACGGTGAAGGCCCGCGACAGGATCGAGCGCTCGGGTCTGGGGGTGCCGATTGACCTCGTCTACCTGGATCTCGGCGGCACCGTCGTGGAGCTGATCTCTTACGACGGCGCTGTTATCGAGCCAGCTCCAAAGAACGAGCATCTCGGGTACCGCATGATCGCGCTCGAAGTCGACGACATGCAGAAAGCGGCCGACTATCTGAAGACCAAGGGGGTCGACATCGTCTGGGGCCCGAGAGTTCGCGAGACGTACTCAAGGGCGGAGATCTGTGACCCGAACGGCTACCACATCGAGCTCAGGCAATGGTTCACGGGCGCAGGTACTACGCCGACATCATGAGCGGACGCCGTCCTACAAGTGCGGATGATGAGCTGTCTAGCCATGTTGTCGGGGTGGGTGCGGCGCCCGATGAAGGGCGGGGCGCGGAATGGTTGGGCGAGGTTGCTACTTCCTGATCGGGGGCATCGCGCTCGTCATCGCCGGCGGCTTGATCGGATGGCACTTCTGGGACGGCCGGGGCGAGGTCTTGAAGCCCGACGGCGGGCCGGTCGTGACCGTGATGGACTTCGAGAGAAGCTTTCCGCTCGATCCGCTCCCCTCAGGTTGGCGACACCGGAAGTTCTGGACGCGGTCGCCGATGACAATGGCCTTCGTGGTCAGGGACAGGGTGCCGAGCATGAGGTTCGAAACTCACGACAGCGCGTCGATGCTGTTTCGCTCCATCGATATCGAACTCGCCGCGTATCCGATACTCGCCTGGGGCTGGTACATCGAGCTGCCGATCCACAGCCCGCTCGACGAGCGCACGCGTGCTTGATCGCCCTGAAACTGGCGCTTGCAACCTATCGGCCGCGCTCCTGTGCTCGGTGACGCCGAGCGCATTTGACCAAGCGATACACCCGACGGAGCCGGGCGGGCATGACCGGCCAACTCGCCGGGATTTCATTCCTTGCTGGCCCGCATGATGGCCGCGAGTGCCTTCAGGCCGGGGGGCGCTACCCGTTCCACCTCGGCGGCATCGAGTCCGCGAGCATGTTCAGGCCGAGAGGCGCTACCCGTTCCATCTCGGCCACGACCGGGGCCGCGAGCATGTTCAGGCTGGGGGGTGTTGCCCGTCCCATCTCGGCGACGACCGAGGCCGCGAGGGTGCTCAGGCCGGGAGGCGTCGCCCGTTCCATCTCGGCGGCGATTGAGGCGGCGAGGTTCAGCCCGGGAGGCATTGCCCGTTCCATCTCGGCGATTGAGGCGGCGAGGTTCAGCCCGGGAGGCATTGCCCGTTCCATCTCGGCGATGACCGAAGCGGCGAGGTTCAGCCCGGGAGGCATTGCCCGTTCCATCTCGGCGATGACCGAGGCGGCGAGGGTGTCCAGGTGAGGGAGCATTGACCATTCCCGCTCGGCGAGGAGTTTCGCCGAAGTGCTAACTGTGGATGGTCTCGCCGTGCGTGCCCGGTGTCGCCGTTCAGCTTCGAGGAGCAGGCTCGGTCCGTGCTGCTTCCACTTGACCTGCAGTCGGCGAACGTCGCTCGGATTCTTGACCCCCATCCTCTGAACAGTCGGTGCGCGCCATGGACGTGATCTGGGGCAATCGGCTGAAACCGGGGGACTACAAATACATCGGCGGTTTCCCTCACTTCGTTGCCGACGCCGGCGATGATCGGGTCGGAAAATGGCTCGAGGAGAAGATCAACCTCGCCCGCGTCTATGCCGAGATCTGGAGGGACGCGGCGCCGGCGCACCTGGTCGATCTCGCCGTGTTCTGCGACAGCGATGACACGCACACCGCCAGCATCAGCTACTTCGCCTATGTGCGACTTGAACGGCGGTGAGGCTCGGGCAGCCTGTCGCCGGCGCGAGAGAGAGAGGTTGAGGAGAATGGCGACGAGAACGGCTCTACGAATGACCACTTGGTCTTCGGCCGGTACTCTCGTCTCATGGACACGCCGCCGGAGGCCGCTACGGCTGAAACGCGCCGCATGCTCGAGTTCTGGGGCACCCTTCATGCCGGGCGAAAGCGCTCTCGGTTTTGGAGCAACCCTTATCTTTCTGTGGGCTCAGCGGTGAGGTTGCTGCTCGACCGCCGCGTTTCGGTCGAGTGATGGCGCATTCGCTCAGGGGGCGATCGCGCCGACATCCCTGGGCTTGGCACTTGGCAGGACAATCGGCGCCAGCGGGTGCCGATTGCAAGCCGGCGTGAACGGTGTCGGGACTGCGCTGATGCCACGCCAAGCGGCGTGATGGCCGCTGCCGATGAAAGAGATCGCGACCTATCTGCCGCTACCGGACCCGCGCCGAAGCCGGAGAAGCCGCGGCTGTCGGCGCGACGAGACATTCGGCGCTAATGCTCCCGAAGTTGCGGTTCCCGGGTGCGGACACGGATGCGGACATGGCACCTTCACCCATCGGGATTACGGACACCATGCGGACATGACACTCATGGCCGTTGCGCCTCGTACGTTTAAGTATCTGAAAAATTGGCGCGCCCGAGAGGAGTTCGAACCCCTAACCCCCAGATCCGTAGTCTGGTGCTCTATCCAATTGAGCTACGGGCGCGTGCCGGGAAGCCGGCCGGCTTCGAGGGCGGCAACAACTACTCCACCGGGCGGCGACAAGCAAGGCGGATCGCCGCGAGCGAGCCGAAGATCGGGCTCGCCTACAACCTCCGGCGCAGGCAAGATTGCGGCATGAGCATGGAAATGTCTGTGACGGGGGAGATGCCCGCGGACGACCCGGCGACCCGCCCTTCGGTCGTGCTGCTGCCCGCGCGCCACAGGCGCGCCGAGGGTGGTCATCCCTGGATCTACTCGAACGAAGTGCGGATGGACGCCGCGGCGAAGGCGCTCGCCCCCGGCACTTTGGTCACGCTGCGCCGGGCCGATGAGAGCGCGTTCGGGGTCGCGATGTTCAACCCGCACAGCCTTGTCGCGGCGCGCCTCCTCGACCGCGACGCGGCGCGGCCGATCGGCAGGCGCTTTTTGGCGCGTCGGCTCGAGCGTGCGCTGCGGCTGCGCGAGCGCCTCTTCGCGGCCCCGTATTATCGCCTCGTCCATGCCGAGGCCGACGGCCTGCCCGGTCTCGTCGTCGACCGTTTGGCCGAGGTTCTCGTCGTCCAATCAAATGCCGCCGGCATGGCTCGGCTGGAGCCGCTGGTGCTCGACGCGCTCGATGCGCTCTTGGCACCCGAGGCCATCGTGCTGCGCAACGACACTCCGGCACGCGCGCTCGAAGGGCTCGCGGCCGAGACGCGGATGGCGAAGGGGACGCTCGACGGACCCGTTCTCGTCCGCGAGAACGGTGTGGCGTTCCTCGCCGATCCGCTCGAAGGGCAGAAGACCGGCTGGTTCTTCGACCAGCGCGACAACCGCCGTTTTGTCGCGGCACTGGCGCGCGATGCGCGTGTCCTCGACCTCTATTGCTTCAACGGCGGTTTTGCCGTGCAGGCGGCGCGGGCCGGCGCCGCCGCGGTGCTCGGCATCGACCGCGCCGAGCCGGCGCTCAAACTCGCCGCCGAGGCGGCGGCGCTCAACGGCGTCGGCGAAACCTGTAGCTTTCGGCGCGGCGAGGCCTTTGCCGAAGCCGCCCGGTTCGCTGCGGCGGGCGAGCGCTTTGACATCGTCATCGCCGATCCCCCCGCCTTCGCGAGGTCGCGCAAGGACGTGCCGGCCGCACTGCGCGGCTATCGCAAGCTCACCCGGCTCGCCGCCTCGGCGACCGCAACCGGAGGCATCCTGTTCCTTGCCTGCTGCTCCCACAATGTCGGCGAGACGGAGTTTGGCGAGGCGGTGCGCCGCGGGCTCGGCGATGCGGGCCGCAGCGGACGCATCCTACGGATCGCCGGGGCCGATGCCGATCATCCGATCCACCCGGCATTGCCCGAGACCGCTTATCTCAAGGCAATGACAGTGGCGCTCGACTGATCTCGCGAGCGGCGGAGGCAGGTAGGGTCAAGCGAAAGACCGTGCCGGTGCCGGTCGTCGAGACGAGCGCCAGTTCGCCGCCGTGCGCGCGCATCAGTTCGCGGGCGATCGCCAGGCCGAGCCCGCTGCCGCCGGGCCGCGCCGAGCCGAAAAACGGGCGGAACAAATTGTCCCGCGCCTTTGGCGGCAGCCCTGGCCCGTCATCGGCGATCTCGACCGCGATGACCCCGTCCTCGCGCGCCGCGGCAAAGCGCAGCCGGTGCGCGCCGGCTTCGATCGCGTTGCGGGCGAGGTTCAGCAGAACCCGGTAGAGCTGATCGCGATCGGCTTGGACCGTCAGCTCGGGCGGGATGGCGCAGTCGATCGCCGGGCCGTCGTCGGAGAGTCCGAGACCGGGGCCGATTTCGTCGATCAGCGAGGCGAGACGAAAACGGCTCGGCGCCAGGGGCGGCGCGCCCTCGCGCGAAAAGTCGAGGGTGCGAGTGCATAGTGCCACGGCGCGGTCGATCGCGTCGAGGAGGCGGGGTGCGACGCGGCGCACCTCCGGTGCCGCACTGGCGGTCAGCCCGTCGGTGACGAGGCGTGCCGTCGCCAGGATGTTGCGCAGATCGTGGTTGATCTTGGTCACCGCGGTGCCCAGCGCCGCCAGCCGCGCGCGCTGCCCGAGCGCCTGGCGCACCGTCTTCTGCAACACCGCCAGCTCGCGCTCGGCGACGCCGATCTCGTCCTTCCTTCCGCTTGCCGCGATCATCCGTGAGGCATCCTCGGGGTCTTCGCGAAAATTCATCATGCTCGCGGTGATCCGCCGCATCGGCCGCACCAAGAGCCACTGCAGGCTGAGATAGACGAGTGCGGCGGTGACCAGCGAGATCACGATCGACAGCTCGAGGATGCGGATGCCGAAATCCCACATCTCGTCGCGCAGCGGCGCTTCGTCGAGCAGCACCTCGACCGTCTCCGCGCTGTCGGTCGTCGACGGGCCGAGCACCCGCAGCACGCGGTTGCCATTGCCGAGCAAGGTGCGGAACGAGCCTCTGATGGCAAGCAGGATGTCTGGGTGGGTGATGTCGATCGTGAAATCGGGTCGCGGCGGGTTGCCGCTGTCGAGCTTCAACGTCGTGCCGTCGGCTCGATGGAGGGCGACGCCCTGAGCGCCGACTTGGGCGAGGAGCTTGTCGGTGAGGCCCTGTTGGAGCTCTCCGGTCGCGCTCGCTTCGAGGGCGAGTGTCGCGATGTGCCCCGCGGCGAGGCGATTTTCGAAATAGGTCATGCGGAACCGGGCGACCGACGGCACGAAGATCAGCACCTCGCTCACCATCACGAAAAAGACGGTGAGGACCAGCAGACGGGCCGACAGGCTCCTCAGCAGCACGACCTCGCTCGCTTCAGCCGAACCGCGCCAGAAGCCGGACGAGCCGGCGGGTGCGCGGGGAGAACAGGGTCGGAGTATAATAGCTTCCGGCCGCTCGCTTGCTCGCCTCACCGCGCGTCGGGTAGGGCACGATCAGATTGGCCAGCGCGCCGATCTTGAGTTTTTGCGAAATCGCCAGTGCCCAAGGCAGGATCAGATCGCCGGCCCCGGCACCGAGGATCGAGGCGCCGAGAATGTGCCCGTTGCGGCGGGTGACGACCTTGACCAAGCCCTCGGTCTCGCGCTCGGTCTGCGCCCGGTCGTTCCCGGCAAAGGGCCACCGCAGCACGCGCGGCGCCCGCTCGACGGCGCGCGCCGCGGCTTCGGTCAACCCGACCTGAGCAAGTTCGGGATCGGTGTAGGTGACCCACGGCAATGCCCGGTAATCGACCTTGGCCGGGATGCGGAAGAGCGCGTTCCGGATCACGATCCCGGCGTGGTAGAGCGCGATATGGGTGAATTGCGGCCCCCCGGCGACATCGCCGATGGCAAAGGCGCGGCGGTTTGTGGTGCGCAACCGTGCATCGACGGTGATGCCGTTGGCGGTCGAAGCAATGCCGGCGGCCGGGAGATCGAGCGCTTCGATGGTAGGGCGCCGTCCCGCGGCGACCAGGAGATGCGAGCCGGCAATCCGCTCGCCGCTCTTGAGGCGGACGATGATGGCCTTGCCGTCGCGCTCGATGCCGGCGATCTCGACCCGGGGGCGGGTCGCGACCCCTTCGCCGGAAACCCGCTCGGCGAGGGCGGCGGCGAGCTCGGCGTCGTCGCGCGGAAGCAGGGGGCCGACATCGAGCACGCTGACCCGCGCGCCGAGCCGGCGATGCGCCTGCGCCATCTCGATCCCGATCGGCCCGCCGCCGATCACGATCAGATGTTCGGGCAGTTCTCGGTTGGCAAACACCGTCTCGTTGGTCAGATAGGAGACACCGTCGAGCCCGGAGATCGCCGGTATCGCCGGCGTCGAGCCGGTCGCGATCACAAAGCGCCGCGGCCGAATTTCGACGCCCCCGGCGTGCACGGTGCGGGGGCTCGTGAAGCGCGCCTCGGTGCGCAATACCCGGACGCCGAGGCCCTCGAACCGCTCCACCGAATCGTTCGGCGCGATGCCGGCGATTACCTGCTGGATGCTGTCGCCGACCGCGGCGAAATCGATCCGCGGCGGAGCATAGGCGATGCCGAGTGCCGCGCCGCGCTTCCAGAGGTCCGCGACGCGCGCCGCGGCGAGCAGCGACTTCGACGGCACACAGCCAAAGTTCAGGCAATCGCCGCCCATAGCACCACGCTCGACCAGCACCACCTCGGCGCCCATCTGCGCCGCGCCGGCGGCGACCGCCAGCCCCCCTGAACCCGCGCCGATGACGCAGAGATCGGGCGCGCTCGACCGGGTCATGCGGTTCGTTTGCCGCGCCAGCGCCGATACCCCACCGGGATCAGCGCCAGTGCGGCAAGCCCGAGGATCGGGCCGAGCACGCTCGGCCGGAGCAGGACCCCGAGACCAGGCTCCTCGACCACGTCGCCGAGGCCGTTCCCGAAGGCGGCATAGACGAAGGTACCCGGAATGATGCCGAGAAAGGTGGCAAGGACAAAGGTCGACAACCTGACGCCGACGAATGCCGGAACGAGGTTGACGAGCCAGAACGGAAAGATGAAGACCAGCCTCAGCACGAGCAGATAGTTGAACGCGTCCTTGCGAAACCCGGCCTCGAGCTTGCCCACGAGCGGTCCCGCGCGTTGCGCCAGCCCGCCGAGACCGGCGCGGGCGGCGAGGAAAATCCCGGTCGCGCCGAGAGTGGCGCCGAGGATCGCACAAAGCGTGCCGAGCCATGTGCCGAACAGGAACCCGCCGGCGATCGTCAGCACCGCACCACCCGGAACCGACAGTGCCACGAGAACCGCATAGACTGCGATGTAGAGGAGGGCGGCGAGTAAGCCCCAATGTTGAGCGAGGCCGCACAGCCAATCGCGGTTCTGGGCAAGGGCGGCGAAGGTCAGATAATGGCGTCCCCCAACAGCGATAAAGGCGATCCCCGCAGCCACAAGCAGGCCGAGCGGGATCAGGCGACGCGCCGAAAGGCCGTTGTGCGGCCGGGTCTCGTAGGACATCGATCCAATGTGCAACCGAAGGGAAGAGCGATGCTAGCGTGTCGGCAACGGCCGGGCAGTCACCTTCGTGTGAGGTCGGGGGAACCTTGGACTCCCATGCGTGTCCGATTTCCCTGACGGCAGGGAAAAAACGCATTTGCACACCCGAAAATCGCCCTCTAGCGATCGAAAATCGCTTGATATCAAGGCCTTGGGCGCATCTGGGCCAGCCGGCCATCAGCGGAATTCTGTGCGCCTTTCCCGCGCCAAAGCGGGGTCGGCAGCGGAACTCGGCCGGACGCCTCGGCCTTGATGAAATCGGCATGCAAGGTAGCCTTATAAATTGACAAAATCGCATATAGGGGCACATTCGGCTCCCGCAAGGGCGCGCTGTGGCGGATCACAGCGAAAAGGGGCGGATCGGGGGATGCCGAGGCGCCGGGTCACTCCACGGAAAATTGGCGTGCCGCGCCCGCTGGTTATATTAACCGCCCTGGATGCCAGAAGAACCGACCCGGCTCGCCCCCCGCGCGATCTTCGATGACGCGGCGACGGACGTTCGTCCCCAAGTGATCGGGCTCTGCATTGTCCTGATTGCCGCGAACCTGCTCGCCTGGGCGTGGGCCCTCGCGGCGTTTCACGGCTATCCCCTGTTGTTGGCGACCGCACTGATCGCCTATGGCTTCGGGCTGCGGCATGCGGTCGATGCCGACCACATCGCCGCGATCGACAACGTCACCCGCAAATTGATGCAGCAGGGTGAGCGGCCGATTGCCGTCGGGTTCTTCTTTTCACTCGGCCACTCGACCGTCGTCGTCGCGGCCTCGATGGTGATCGCCCTGACGGCGAATACCCTTCAAGACAGCTTTCCCGGTCTGATCGAGGTCGGCGGCGTGGTCGGCACCTTGGTGTCGGTGCTGTTTCTCTTCGCCATCGGCTTGATCAACGCCGTGGTGCTCGCCGGGGTCTATCGGATCTTCCGGCGAGTAAAACGCGGGGAAAATTATTCCGAGGAGGAGCTGAACCTGTTTCTGGCGCAGCGGGGGCTGCTCGGCCGACTGTTCCGGGCCTTGTTCCGGTTGATTTCCCGCAGCTGGCACATGTATCCGCTCGGATTTCTCTTCGGGCTCGGCTTTGACACGGCGACGGAGATCGGCTTGCTCGGAATCGCCGCTGCGGAAGCCGCCAAAGGCCTGTCGATCTGGTCGATCCTGGTATTTCCCGCGCTGTTCACCGCCGGCATGTCGCTCGTCGATACCAGCGACGGCGTCCTAATGGTCGGCGCCTATGGTTGGGCGTTCGTGGACCCGGTCCGCAAGCTCTACTACAATTTGACGATCACCGGCGTCTCCGTCGTCGTCGCCGTGGTTGTCGGAGCGATCGAAGGATTGGGGCTGATCGCCGACAAACTCGGCCTCGCCGGGGGCATATGGAGTTCCATTCAGTTTGCAGCCGGCAATTTCACCGCGCTCGGCACCCTTGTCGTCGGCATCTTCGCCGCGAGTTGGCTCGCCTCCCTGCTGATCTACCGGGTGATGGGATACCGCAAGATCGGCTCCACCTAACAGGATGCGGAAAAACTCCGCTGTCGTTCCGGGATGGCCCTTCAGGGCCAGGTCCGGAACCTAAGAACACAGGCCAAGCCTTTGATTTCTCGGGCCGGTGTTCTTGGATTCCGGGCTCGCGGGCATGAGCCCGCGCCCCGGAATGACTACCCTCCAGGTTTTTCCGCACCCTGCTAAGCGGCCGAAACCTCCCCTGCGCCGGACAGCAGCTGGCCCATTTTACGACAATTGTAGTTAATTTTTTCGGATAAGTATTGCAACCGTTGCGAGATCGCTGCAATATGCCCGCCGCATCGTCACTTGTCCAATTTTGATCCAGACGATGCGCATGACCCCGCCATCGCAGCAAGCAGGCTGGCGGGCCAGAAACCCCGGTCAGCTCGGCCGGGGTTTCGTTTCAAGGCGGGTCGAAGGCCGGACCGGCGCGCCGACCGCGATGCGCCGCGAGAGGCGGCCGCCTTCGAGGAGCTGGCACGCCGCGAGGACAGGCAGTCCGAGCGCAAGGTCGCGCGCTCGCTTCAACAGAGATAGAGCGAGGGCCAGCTCCGGCGTCAGTCCAAAGCTCCCGCCAAGCATGATATAGGCGGCTTCCTGGACGCCGACCGCATTGGGGACGGCGAAGGCGACGCTGCGGATCGCGTAGAGCAGGCCCTCGATCACCAGCACCGCAGCGAAACCGAGGGGCATCCCGATAAATCGCAGCGCGAGCCACGTCTCGACCGTGCCGGCGATCCAGCATGCAAGGTGGAGGAGAAAGCTCACGCAGACTCCAATTCGCCGCCGATAGATATCGCTGATGGCGGCGTGAAGCGCGGCCGCGCCGGCCGCGGTCCGGTCGAGCCAATCGCGGCCGAGTGCCCCGGCGAGGCGGTCGAACAGATCAAACCCGCGCCGCTGAGCGACCAATAGGCCCGCTGCGAGGATGCCGGCCCCGGCGAGCCCGATCGCGACCGGGACAGCAACCGGCGCATCGGGTCTCAGGTGGATCAGCCAGACGAGCGCCAGCGCCGTGAAAGCGATTTGGGCGAAGAGCTCGAGGCTGACATCGACGATCGTGCTCGCCGCGGCAGCGATCGGGGGGACGCCTGCGAAAGCGATCGCGCGAGCCCCGAGCAGATATCCGCCGACCTGGGAAAGCGGCAGCACTTCGGAACCCGCATCGCGAACCAGCCGCCCCCAGATCGGGATCCATGGCCTCGTCCCGGGCAACAGCGCCGACCAGGCGATTCCCATCACCGCCATCAGCGCGAGGTGGATCAGGCAAATTACCCCGAACCCCGCCCACCCGACGGCGAGAAGCGAACGGGTCACGGCGTCCGCCCCGAAATACGCGACCAACCCGCCGGTCAGCGCCAGCCCGGCCGTCGCGGCAACGACAGGAACAATCCTCACGCGCGGTGTTCTCGCGTCCTGCGGGGAGAGGTAGGGAGGCGCAGGGCAGCAAGCGCAATACCGGCGAGCCCAGGCAGAAAATGGGGTTGCAGCAGATCGGGATCGAATCCGGCCATGCGGCGCGCGTGCTCGGCGCGGCACTCCTCGACAAAGCCGCGGAAGGTAAAGCCGTCGAGAAACACGCTCGCCTGCGTCGCCGAGAAATCCCTGCCGTCGTTCGCGCCCCGCCCGCGCCACACGGTGGCGAGGAGCCGGCCCATCGCCCGCGAATAATACCGTGCCGCCGTCGCGCTGCGCAGCCACGCCGCACCGCGTCCGCGGGCGACCTGCTGCCACGCCATCCAGTTGATGAAGAAGACGATGTGACGGGTCTCCTCATGGATCAACGTCTCGAAGATCTCGAACATCGCGTCCGGCAGGAAGCCGGCGCGGCGCGCGATCTTGAACACGCCGAACCCGAGAAACGCATCGAGGCACTCGCCGTACCCGAAATCGGCGAATGCGCGGAGCAGATTGCCGCTCGGCGGATCGGGCGGCCGCTCCTCGACGGTGACGCCGTAGCGCCGAATCATCAACCGCAGCAGCTCGGCGTGGCGCGCCTCTTCAAACCCCTGGAGCATCACCGCCTCGCGCACCAGCGGGTCGGTGACCGTCGCACCGTAGGCGGCGACGATCGCTCCTGCTCGCCGCTCGGTGTAGAGCACCTCCTGCCAGAACGGGATGGCGCGCAGGCGCCCGAGCGCCTCCGCGTCGAGATCGGGCCATGCCAGGCTCGCAGGGTCGAATTGGCAATGGCTCGCGATAAACTCGCGGCAGAACCGCTGCTTGTGCTCGTCGGAGCCGATTTTCATGGCGTTACCGCACCCGAGTGCGAGCGCAGCACCCAGCGGCGGGCGAAGCGCACGAGGCATGGCACCACCCTAGGCCGCAACAATCGTAGGTCATAGCCGGAAAGGCGGCGGTCGTTTTCCGCCAGGCAGACATCCAGCAGCCCCGCGATGGACAGATCGACGGCACCGACGGCCTTGCTGCCGGTCAGGGTAAAATTGTTGTCCTGCGGCACCATTCCCCCCTCCCCGTCGCCGGCACCGTCGAACCCCCGCGCGATGCCGATCCGCTCGCAGACAAGAAATGCCCAGACTGCAAGGATCTTGGTCCAAAAGATAGGGCGTCGCCAGAACGGCAGGTTACGCCGGTGCCAAGCCACCCAATTGACGAAGAAGAGGATATGGCGGCCCTCCTCCTGCATGACCGGCTCGAATGTATCGACGAGGGCGGGCGGGAAAAACCCCGAACGTTTGGCGAGCGCGAACAGGCCAAAGGCGAAGAAGCTGTCGATGCACTCGCTGAAGCCGGTGACCATGAAGGCCCATTCCGGATCGCGCGGACGGCGATATTCGGGTTCCGGGGCCAAGCGGATGCCGTAGGCCTGGACGAGATTGGAAAGCACCTCCTTGTGCCGTCCTTCCTCAAAGCCGTCGAGGTCGATCGCCTGCCGCAGCAACGGATCGGCAATCGCTTGGCCATAGCTCAACACGCGCAGGCGCGCCTTGCCCTCGGTTTGCACCGCGATGTCCCAGATCGGCAAGCTGACGAGGCGGCTGCGCGCGTCGGGCGTCGAGCGGCGGCCAATCGATGATCGACGGCTTGTAGGGATTGTGGGTGTCGAGCAGCATGCGGCAGAAGGCTCGTCTTGTGCGCCTCGCTGCCGGGATCGATCGGCCCGGGCTCGGCGGCGGCCCACACTCGGGCGGCACGGTCGGCCGCCGCCACCGCCGCATCATCCGACATCAGCCTCCTGCCCCTCCGTCTGTTGCCCCCGGCATGGGTCCCCGCCCGGCATCGCTCGCGCAGCTTACGTCAACGGCGCGTTTCCGAGCCAACGTTGACTTGCCGCAACGGCTCCCCTATATAGCCGCCTCCGCTCGAGAGAGATGGCTTAATCGGAGTCGGTGCCGTGAAGCGGACTTACCAGCCCAGCAACCTCGTCCGCAAGCGCCGCCACGGGTTCCGCGCACGGATGGCGACCGCGGCCGGCCGCAGGGTGCTGGCTTCGCGGCGAGCCAAGGGCCGCAAGCGTCTGTCCGCTTGAGCCTGCGATCTCAGCCGACACACCAAAGTCACCCTGGATTTCGATGGGCGGCGGGCTTGTAACGCTCAAGACCCGCGCCGATTTCCTGCGTGTCGCTGCCACCCGCCAGCGGGCGGTAACACCGGGTCTGATCCTGCAAGCCGCCCGGCAGCCCGATGGATTGGGCTGCGGCACCTCGTTGCGCGTCGGGTTCACCGCGAGCCGAAAGGTCGGCAATGCGGTAATCCGCAACCGTGCGAAGCGGCGGCTGCGGGGCGTGGCGGTCTCGATTCTGCCGCGTGAGGGAAAGCGCGGGACCGATTATGTGCTGATCGCCCGCGCGAATACGGTCGACCGGCCGTTTGTGGCGCTCGTCGCCGACCTCGAAGCGGCGCTGCGCCGGGTCAGCCACAGCGCTGCGAAGAATCAGTCGGGCGCTGCCGTGGAGGAGTGAGAATGGATCGGCCGAACCCTGGGAGAGTGCTGAGCTGGGCCCTGCGAATGGCGATCCGTGCCTATCAATTCTCCCTCTCGCCGCTGCTCCCGCCGTCCTGCCGCTATCTGCCGAGCTGCTCGGATTATGCGGTCGAGGCGATCGGCCGGCACGGCGCGCTGATCGGTCTCGGCCTCGCCCTGCGGCGGCTCGCCCGCTGCCACCCGTGGGGGGGCAGCGGGTACGATCCCGTGCCGCAGCCGCGCCGCTGTGGTGGGCTGCGCGCCGGCATCGGCCGCTGATCGCGACCGCCGCCGGCATTTCAGATCGAGCCGCGCCCGAGATGGAACAGCGCAACCTCTTGTTGGCGATCGTGCTCTCGGTCGCGATCCTGATCGCCTTTCAGTTCGTGTTCGAGCGGCTGCGGCCGCCTCAGCCCACCGGGCCGACGCCGGGAACGCCGGTGACCGCGCCAACAACTCCGCCAACAACCCAATCTACAGCACCGACCCCAGGTGCCGCTACGAGCGTTCCCGGTGCCACGCCGGCGCAAGCCGCTGAGACCCGCGAGGCGGCCCTTGCCGGGCAACCGCGCGTCAGGATCGATACGCCACGGCTCCACGGTTCGATCGACCTTGTCGGCAGTCGGCTCGACGACCTGACGCTCGCCACTTACCACGAGACGGTGGACCCGAAGAGCCCCGAGGTTGTGCTGTTGCAACCGACTGGGACTCCGGACGCCTACTTTGCCCAATTCGGCTGGGTAGGGGCGTCCGACGTCAAATTGCCGGGCGCCGACACCAAGTGGACAGCGTCGGCAGATAAGCTCGTCCCCGGGCATCCCCTGACCCTGACGTGGGACAACGGTGAAGGCTTGACGTTCACCCGCACGATCAGCGTCGACAAGAACTACATGTTCACCATCGAGGATGCGGTAAAGAACACCGGCTCGACCCCGGTCAAGCTAACCCCCTACGGCTTGCTTAGCCGCGGCGGAACACCGCCGGTTTCCAGCTACTACATTCTGTATGAGGGCCCGATCGGTTATCTCGACGGCGCGGTCCGCGACGTGAAATACGCGTCGCTCACGCCGGACAAGCCCACGGATTTCACCTCCACCGGCGGCTGGCTCGGCTTTACCGACAAATATTGGCAGGCCGCGCTGATACCGCCGCAGAGCGATCTGATCAAGGCAGAGTTCCGCAAGTCCGTCACCCCCGACAAGGCCGATCACTATCAGGTCGACTATACCGGCGATCCGGTCACGGTGCCCGCCGGCGGGACCGCGTCGACATCGAGCCGTTTTTTCGCCGGCGCCAAGGAGCTCGATCTCCTTCAGTCCTATACGGAGGCCGGTATCCCGCTGTTCGATTACTCGATCGACTTCGGCTGGTTCTGGTTCCTGACCAAGCCGATCTTCCGGATTTTACTGTTTCTCGAAGGGCTCCTTGGCAATTTCGGTTTGGCGATCCTGTTGTTTACGTTATGCGTCAAGCTGCTGTTCTTCCCGCTCGCCAACAAATCCTATCAGGCAATGAGCAAGATGAAGCTCTTGCAGCCGGAAATGCAAAAGATCCGCGAGCGCTTTCCCGACGACAAGGCGCGTCAGCAGCAGGAAATCATGGCGATGTACAAAAAGGTGGGCGCCAACCCGCTGGCCGGCTGCCTGCCGATCGTCATCCAGATCCCGGTCTTCTTCTCGCTCTACAAGGTGCTGTTCGTCACGATCGAGATGCGGCATGCACCGTTCTTCGGCTGGATCCACGATCTTTCGGCGCCTGACCCGACCTCCTTCGCCAACCTCTTCGGCCTCCTGCCGTTCGCACCGCCGCATGTCCTGATGATCGGCGCCTGGCCGCTGATCATGGGCCTGACGATGTTTCTGCAGCAAAAGCTCAACCCGCAGCCGGTCGACCCGGTCCAGGCGCGGATGTTCATGCTGCTGCCGATCGTCTTCACCTACATGCTGGCCGCCTTCCCCGCCGGGCTGGTCATCTACTGGGCGTGGAACAATTTGCTCAGCATCGCCCAGCAATGGACGATCATGCACCGCGCGGGCGCCGCCTGACCGCGGCGGAGACCCCGGCGGAAATTTTTCCGCCCCGGCCGATCGACCCCGAACTCGTCGAAGTTGGACGGCGCCTGTTCGCCCGCGAGGCCCGGTTTGTCGCCGGCGCTGCCGAAGCGTCTGTGCTGCCCCGCGACGACTTGCCCGAGATCGCCTTCGCCGGGCGTTCGAATGTCGGCAAGTCGAGCCTCCTCAACGCGCTGACCGGACGCCGCACCCTCGCGCGAACCTCGAACACCCCCGGTCGGACGCGGCAGATCAATTTCTTCGATCTCGACGCGCGGTTGATGCTCGTCGATCTGCCGGGATACGGCTACGCCCAAGCCGCGAGAACCGAGGTGAGGCGCTGGACCGCCCTGCTGCGGCGCTACCTGCAAACCCGCACCGAGCTGCGCCGGGTCTGTCTGTTGGTTGATTCGCGCCACGGCATCAAGGAGATAGACCGCCCGCTGATGGACCTGCTCGATGCTTCGGGGGTCTCCTACCAAATTGTCCTGACCAAGAGCGACAAGCTCGCATCCCCTGAGCTCGCGGTGATCGCCGAACGGACCGTCGCCGAGCTCGCGGCCCACCCGGCGGCGCATCCCGAAATCCACCTGACGAGTGCCTTGGCGCGGAGCGGCATCGCGGCATTGCGGGCAACGCTCGGCAGCTTCGCGCTTTCCGCGGCGGCGCCTTCAACCGTGGCGATGCCCGCGCAGCCGCGCTAGAGTGCGGGCCGTGACGCGTCCGGCTGCGCAACCTCTCTTGTCTTCCGTCATCCCAAGCCCCGATCCGGTGGCCAAGGCCGCAGTGCTGGCGGAAGCGCTGCCCTATATGCGCCGCTACGCCGGCCGCACGCTCGTCCTCAAGTATGGCGGCCATGCGATGGGCGACCCGGCGGTTGGCGATTGGTTCGCCCGCGACGTCGTCCTGCTGAAGCAGGTCGGCATCAATCCGATCGTCGTGCACGGCGGCGGGCCGCAGATCGCCCAGATGTTGCAGCGGCTCGGCATCAGGAGCACCTTCGTCGACGGGTTGCGGATCACCGACGCCGCGACGATGGAAGTGGTGGAGATGGTTCTCGCCGGCACGATCAACAAGCAGATCGTCTCGGCGATCAACGCCGAGGGCGGCTGCGCGATCGGGCTCTGCGGCAAGGACGGCGGGTTGATCCAGGCGCGAAAAATGGTCCTCGCGCGGCTGGAGGCCGGCGCCAGGACCGAGATCGATCTCGGCTTCGTCGGCGAGCCGCAGCGAATCGCCGCGGGCGTGCTCGACACCTTCAAGCAGTCCGACATCATCCCGGTGATCGCGCCGATCGGCGTCGGCTCGCAGGGCGAAACCTACAACATCAACGCCGACACGGTCGCCGGTGCGGTCGCTGCCGCGGTCAAGGCGACACGGCTCTTATTGTTGACCGATGTCGCTGGGGTACTCGACGCGGACAGGCGGCTGATCTCGGAGATTTCAGCCGCCGGCGCGCGGCGGCTGATCGCCGACGGCGTCATCCATGGCGGCATGATCCCCAAGGTCGAAACCTGCCTGCAGGCGGTGGACGGCGGGGTCGAGGCGGCGGTAATCCTCGACGGGCGCGTACCCCACGCGATCCTGCTCGAGCTCTTTACCGACACCTCGGGTGCCGGAACCCTGATCCGCGCCGGGTAGAGCGATCGCGATGCCCGCCGCTGGCCGGCCTTTGGGCGAGATCGAGACCTGGATCTTCGATCTCGACAACACGCTCTACCCGGCCTCCTGCCGGCTTTTCGACCAGATCCACGCGCGCATGACGCGCTTTATCGCCGATCGCCTGGATCTGTCGCCGGAAGCGGCGCTCGTCGTGCAGAAGGGCTATTTTCGCGAGCACGGAACGACCTTGCGCGGGTTGATGACGGTCGACCGGATCGACCCCGACGACTTCCTCGCCTATGTGCATGAGGTCGACCTTTCCTGCGTGCCCCGCGATCCGGTTCTCGTCGCCGCGCTGGCGGCCCTGCCCGGCCGCAAGATCGTGCACACCAACGGCTCGGTGCGCCATGCCGAGCGGCTGCTCGATCATCTCGGTGTCGCAGCGTGTTTCTGCGGCATTTTCGACATAGCCGCAGCGGGCTATGAACCGAAGCCGGCGCTCGCCGGCTATCACGCGCTGCAGCGGCGGCATGGCGTGATGCCCGCTACTGCGCTGATGGTCGAAGACATGGCGAAAAACCTCGTCCCGGCAGCGGCGCTCGGCATGACCACAGCCTGGGTCCGCAACCCGGTCGACTGGGCCGCGGCGGGCGCCGAGGGCGACCACATCCACCATGTCGTCGACGATCTCGGCGGCTTTCTGTCCGCCGCCGCGTCGCGCCATCGCAACGTCTCCGTCTGATGCGTGTTGCCGACACCATCCGCGAGAAGCTGACCGAGCGGTTCGCACCGCTCCGGCTCGAAATTAATGACGAGTCGTACCGCCACGCCGGGCACGAGGGAGCCCGGCCGGAGGGAGAGACGCATTTCTCGATCACCATCGTCTGCGCCGCCTTCATCGGCGAAACCCGGGTCGCTCGGCAGCGCCTCGTCTACCAGACGCTCGCCGAAGAGCTCGCGACGCGCGTCCACGCGCTGTCGCTGACGACGCTCACTCCGGGCGAGGACACCGCCTAGCCGCAGTCAAATCTCTCTGCGTCGGCTGCATCGATCGCTATGCGACGGAGGGAGGCGCGCCGATACGATGAGACCATGGAGTTTATCGTTGTCGGAGCGCCACGCAGCGCCAATGCCAATGCACGATCGCGCCGACGATGGCGCGAACGGGTGTCGCAAGCCGCTGGTGAGCGATTGCGAGAGGAGGGTGGGCCGGCGCCGGCTGATCAAGACGTCGCTGTTTTGATCATTTATTTCTATCAGGGCGAAACGACGCTCGACGTTGACAACATTGCGAAATCGCTGCTTGACGGGCTCAAGGGTATTGTTTTTCGGGATGACCAGCAGGTATCGGAGCTTCGGGTCCGCAAAAGCCGCTTCAGCGCCGGCTTACCGCTGGCCGGAGCAAGCCTATATCTGTTGGACGCGATCGAGCGAATGTCGCAGACAGGCTCCGATTTCGTGTATGTGCGCGCCGATCCGGCGCCTGACCACGGCAGGATTCCATGAGCGCCGACGCTGATCTTGTCACCGGCGAACGCCAAGCAATCAGCCAATATGCGGACTGGTATGCGCGGCAAGGTTACCAGGTTTCGGTAGAACCTTCGCCGCGGCAATTGCCTGAATTCCTGCGGACCCTGGCGCCGGATATGATCGCCCGGCGCGACGGCGAAAATGTTGTCGTTCAGATAAAGACCTCTTCTCCGGCGAGTTTCGAGGCGATCCAGAGGCTTGCCAGAGCGTTGGAACATCGCGCCGGTTGGCAGCTTCAGGTAGTCTATGTGGATCTTCCGGACCCCGAATGGCAGCCGCCTCCACGATTACCGGAGACCAAGGATCTTCTGGCGCGTCTGGACCTCATCGGCGGAGTGGGCGGAGGCGGGGATCAGAGCCGCCTCGAGTTGCTATTACTGTGGTCGATTGTTGAGGCGGCCGCCCGTCACCGTCTCTCGGCCCTGAAAATCCCGCCGACCAGCCGAATTTCCTCGTCGGCTCTGCTCAAGATGCTTCTGACCGAGGGGATCATCGAGGACGATGATTATGTTCTTCTACGTCGCGGTTTGGCGGCTCGAAATGCTATTGCGCACGGTTTTCTGAACCAAGTGGTCGATCCTTCCCAGTTCGAGGAAATTCGCGGCGCCGCCAAGGGTCTGTTGGCTACGCGCAGAAAGGCGACAACACCCACGCCTTAACCAAGCGCCTCGACGATCGCGGTAGGGACGTCCATTACTGGGCGCCCCCCGCACAGATCCGTACGTGCAGCTTTCCTGCATACGGCTCCCACCTTGGGTGTTTGACGGCGAAGCGATCGCTGGGCCAAGGATGGAGGATGCGCGGGGTCGGGAGAAAGTCGGCGGCCAGTTGCTCGATGCGCTGCCACGTGACGCGATCCTTCTGACTACGCCGCCGCAGCGTGCGTCGCCAGAGGCGGACCGTGTGAAGCCGGAAGGCCCCGAGTGCCCGAAAGTTCGTTGGCACCGCGTGGTAGGCAAAAAAACCGGTGACGACCTGCCTCAGCCATTGCCCTTGCTCGGGGATCGGCTGGTGCATGCGCCGCCGCAGCTCCCCCTTGATCTCCTGGAGCTTTGTCCGCATGCGGTCGCGCCTGGTCCTTCGCTTGAGAAGGAAACGGCCCTGGCGGGATTTGCCGCAGATGAGGGTAAAGCCGAGGAAATTGAAGGTCTCCGGTTTGCCAAGACCACGCTGAGCGCGTCGGGTCGCCGCGTGGCGGCCGAACTCGATCAGGCGGGTCTTGTCCGGATGCAGCGACAACGCGAACTCCTCAAATCGCGCCCGCATCGCCCCGAGGAACCGACGGGCGTCGGCCTCGTGCTCGAAGCCGGCCACCACGTCATCGGCATAGCGCACGATGATCATGTCGCCGGTGGCCTCGCGCCGTCGCCAGCGCTTGGCCCACAGATCGAGGACGTAGTGCAGGTAGATGTTGGCGAGCAGCGGCGAGATCACCGCGCCTTGCCCCGTCCCCCGATCACTGACCGTCACCGCCCCGTCTTCGAGAATGCCTGCCCGCAGCCATTTGCGGATCAGGCGGATGATGCGCTTGTCGCCGATGCGGTGTTCCACAAAACGGATCAGCCAGTCCTGGCTCACCGTATCGAAGAACGACCGGATGTCGGCGTCCAGGATGAAGTTCACCCTCCGGCTGGCGATCCCGACCATCAGGGCGTCGAGCGCGTCGTGTGGTCCGCGGCCGGGTCGGAACCCGTACGAGAACCCGAGGAAGTCCTCCTCGTAGATCGCATTCAACACCATGACGACGGCGCCCTGGACGATCTTGTCTTCCAGGGCGGCAATTGCCAGCGGCCGCGCGCGCCCATCCGCCTTCGGTATATACGTCCGGCGCGAGGGCTGCGGGCGATACGCGCCGCGATGAACACGGCCGTGCAGGTCTGCGAGCCTGGGCTCGAGGTCTGCCTCGTACTCGCGCCACCTCGTGCCATCGACACCCGGGGCGGCGTCCCGCTTCAGCGCGTAAAACGCCTCCCGCAAGCTATCGAGGTTGACGTGGTGGAGCAGCGCGGTGAACCGATCTCCTTTCCTTTGCCTCGCGGCTTGTCGTAGGCGTTCCAGCGCTTGGCTCACGCGCGCCCGGTTCAGCGCCCGGTGCGTGCTGTGCTGGCCCGCCTTCCCCTCGGTCCCGGCCCTTCGCTCCCGCGCCTCCGCCGCCGGTCGCCCGGCCTTGTTCGGCGCATTCACCGCTACTACGACCGGGCCTGACTTCTCGCGCCCGTTCATCATCGGCTTCGGCTTCTCGCCTTCCCGACGCGGACCGGCATGGCCGCTGCCACCCGGCCAGACCCGAGATCTCCCAGGTTCCGACGCAATCCCTTCGTGCGTGATGGGGTCTTCGACCTCGGCAGGGCGACAGCGCCTTGCATGACGGCGCCGCACATGTTGCCTTCGGCTACACTAAAAGCCTCGGCCCCTACGACATTACTGCTTACGCGGCTCAATAGCCCACCCCACACGATCGCTGTGTACGCTTCGCCCTGGTCGTCGCCTTCCAAGACGCAACACTCGCTACCAGGCGGGCGCTACCCCTTACCTGGACCGGACTTCCACCGGCTGGATCGCGCCAGCTTCCTGGCGCACTAGCTGACTTAATTTGGGATTGAGACTGCGCGGCTAACCTGTGAAGGGCTAAGCGGCCGCCCCGGCTAGAAAATCCCGGAGCTCGTCGAGCGGCGCGTCTTTCATCACGAAGGCCTCGCCGATCCGCCGCGGCATAATCAGCGTGATGCGGCCGTCGCGGACCTTCTTGTCCTTGCTCATATGGCCGAGCAGCCGATCGGTTGGGATGCCCTTGAGTCCGATCGCGGCCAGTTGGGTGGGCAGGCCGATCTCGTCGAGGTGCCGGCGCACGCGCCGCGCTTCCGCCCCCTCGACGAGGCCCAGGCGGGCGGCGAAATCAAAGGCTAGGACCATGCCGAGCCCTACCGCCTCGCCGTGCAACAATCTCGCGCTGAACCCGGTCTCAGTCTCCAGGGCGTGCCCAAAAGTGTGGCCGAAATTTAAGAGCGCGCGGTCGCCTTCCTCGCGCTCATCCGAGGCGACGATATCGGCCTTCATGGCGCAGCTCGTCATCACCGCGCGGCGTAACGGCGTCGGCGCCAAGTCGCAGACCGAGCGGCCCTCGGTTTCGAGCCAGGCGAAGAATTCGGCATCGCCAATCAGGCCGTATTTGACGATCTCGGCGTAGCCGGCGAGCAGCTCGCGCCGCGGTAAGGTCGACAGGGTGTCGGTGTCGGCGAGGACCAGGCGCGGCTGATAGAAGGCGCCGATCAGGTTCTTGCCCATCCGGGTATTGATCCCGGTCTTACCGCCGACCGAGCTGTCGACCTGGGCCAGCAGTGTCGTCGGGACCTGCACGAAATCGATCCCGCGCAGCAGCGTCGCGGCGGCAAAGCCCGTGACGTCGCCGACGACGCCGCCGCCCAATGCCACCAGCATCGTTCCGCGCTCGATGCCGATGGCCAGAACCTCCTCCGCCAGCCGGCCGAAATGATCGAGATCCTTGGTCTCCTCGCCGGGCGGCAGCAGGACCGTGTGATGTGCGATCCCGGCTGCGCTGAGGCTGTCTCGCAGCTTGCCGAGGCAAAACCGGGCGACGGTCTCGTCGGACACGATCACAACCTGGCGGCGGCGCAGCAGCGGCAGGATCTCGCGGCCGGCGCCCTCGATCAGCCGCGGCCCCACGAGGATCTCGTAAGCGCGATCGCCCAGCTCGACCCGCAGCCTTTCGACTTCGCTGGTCATCGTTCGCTCTCCGCTTCGGGCGGCATCGTCGCGAGCGGGCAGCAGGCGAGCGCCGCGATCGCCCGAGTCACCGTCGATTCCGGTGATCCATCGCCGCTGTCGACAATCACATTCGCTTGCGCATAGACGGGATAGCGCTTGTCGATCAGCTCGCCGAGGATCGCCGCGGCGTCGCCCGATTTCAGCAGCGGCCGATTATTGCGGCGCGACACCCGCGATACCAGCACGTCGAGATCGGCGCGCAGCCACAATGAGACGGCGCGCCGCCCGATCACCCGCCGGGTCGCCTCATCCATGAAAGAGCCGCCGCCGGTGGCCAGCACGTGAACCGGCTGGGCGAGCAGCCGAGCAATCACCCGACGCTCGCCGTCGCGGAACACCTGCTCGCCGCGGTTGGCAAAGATCTCCTCGATGGTCTCGCCGGCCGCCGCCTCGATCTCCTGATCCGAATCGAAGAACGGCAGGTTGAGCCGCGCCGCGAGCCGACGACCGATCTTGGATTTTCCCGCCCCCATCAGACCGACGAGGACGATGGTTCGGCATGGGACAAACCGGTGCCCCGGCGCCGCTCGCCGAGCCGCTCCCACCGCATCGATCTCCACTCGCACCCCCTCCTTCCTCGGCGCTCTTTTTCCCCGCACCCCGGCAGGGTACTAGCATATCCTGCAGCCCGGTCGTCAATCGACACAGACCTGGTCCGGCAGGCCGCGAAAGAAACGAGTTGGGGCATGGGGAAGGTCACTGTCACATTTGTCCTCGTGATCGCCCTGCTGTTGCTCGGCGGTGGGATCTTCCTCGCGTTGTGGAACCCGCCGGCCCCTTCCGCACCCGTCGAGAAGGTCCTGCCCGATGCCCGCTTCCCCAAGTGACGCCCCGATCCTCCCGCGCAAGCGGCGGAGGACAACAAAGAGGACCGAGCGCGGAAGCGTCAGGGCGCCGGTTTCAAAGCATCTCGAGGCGTTTCTCGAGATGTTGGCCGCCGAACGCGGGGCCGCCCCGTTGACGCTGGCCGCCTACCGCAACGATTTGTCCGATCTCTCCGGGTTCCTCGGCGCCCGCGGGATCCCGCTCGAAGGCGCCGACGAGGCCGTTCTCCACGCTTATCTCGCGGCGGCGACCGCACTCGCGCCGAGGACGCTCGCCCGGCGGATTTCGGCCATGCGCCAGTTCTACAAGTTCACGGTGATCGACGGCATTCGGCGGGACGACCCGACGGCAGGCCTCGACACGCCCGCTCTCGGCCGTCCGCTGCCCAAGACCCTTTCGGAGGCCGAGGTCGCCGGCTTGATCGCCGCCGCCCGCAATTGGACTGGAGAGGAAGGGATTCGGCTGGTTTGCCTGATCGAGCTGCTCTACGCGACCGGTATGCGCATATCCGAATTGGTGACCCTGCCGTTCGCCGCGGCGCAGCGCGATCCGCGGTTCCTCGTGATATCGGGCAAGGGCGGCCGGGAACGGGTCGTGCCGTTGAGCGAGCCGAGCCGGCTGGCACTCGCTGTTTATCTGGGCTGCCGCGACCGATTTCTTGATGGTTCGCGACCCTCCCGTTGGCTCTTCCCATCGCGCGGCCGCGGCGGGTATTTGACGCGACAGCGCAGCGGGCAGCTGCTCAAGGAACTGGCGGTCAAGGCCGGCCTCGACCCGGACCGCCTGTCGCCGCACGTGCTGCGCCATGCCTTCGCCAGCCATCTGCTCGACCACGGCGCCGATCTGCGCAGCGTGCAGCAGATGCTGGGTCATGCCGACATCGCCACGACACAGATTTACACGCATGTCCTCAGCGACAGGCTGCGCAAGCTGGTGGAGACAGCCCATCCCCTGGCGCGCCGCAAATGACCGGAATTGTGCGGCCGGTACTGGTCGCCGCTGCCGATGTGAGGTAAAGACCGGCCGCGACTGGGGCGCAATCGACCAGGGAACGCCAATGACGAACGGCGAGGTCTCGGTCCGCTGCTGCATCGCCGGAGGCGGTCCCGCTGGCATGATGCTGGCTCTGCTGCTGGCCCGCTCCGGAATCCCCGTGCTGGTCCTCGAAAAGCATGCAGACTTCCTGCGTGATTTCCGCGGCGACACGATCCATCCCTCGACCCTTCAAATCATGCACGAGCTCGGGATGTTGGACGAGTTCCTGCGCCGTCCGCATCAGAAAGCCCGTACCTTCGGCGCGCACATCGGCAACGAGTTCGTCGAGGTCGGCGATCTTACCCATCTACCGACGCATTGCCGCTTCATCGCCCTCATGCCGCAATGGGATTTTCTCGATTTTGTCTCCGAGCAGGCGCGCCGTTACCCCGTGTTTCAACTCCAGATGCAAGCCGAGGTTACCGGCTTGATCGAAGAAGACGGACGGGTGGTCGGCGTGCGGGCCGAAACACCCTCGGGCCCACTTTCGGTGCGCGCCGAACTCGTTATCGGCGCCGATGGGCGCCATTCGACCGTGCGCGAGAAGGCCGGTCTCGTGGTCGACGATCTCGGCGCCCCGATGGACGTGCTGTGGATGCAAATACCGCGCGATCCGGACGATCCCGGGCAGATCCTGCTTCGCTTCGACGCCGGCCGTATCCTCGTGCTGTTCAATCGCGCGGATTATTGGCAATGCGGCTTTGTCATCGCCAAGGGCGGCTTTGACGAGATCCAGCGGCGGGGCTTGCCGGCTCTGCGCGAGGAAATTGCCCGCCTCGCCCCTTATTTGCGCGCGCGGACCGACGAGCTGCGCGACTGGTCCGACATCAAACTTTTAACTGTCGCGGTCGATCGGTTGCGGGTATGGCACCGGCCCGGCCTTCTTTGCATCGGCGACGCCGCTCACGCAATGTCGCCGATCGGCGGTGTCGGCATCAACTTGGCGATCCAGGACGCGGTGGCCGCAGCCAACATCCTCGCTCCGCGCTTTCTCCAAGCCAGGGTTTCCGATGACGATCTGCGCGCCGTTCAGCGCCGTCGTGAGTTCCCGACGCGGGCGACCCAGCGATTGCAGGTGCTCATGCAAAACCGGGTCGTCGGCCGCGTGCTCACGAGCAGCACAAAACTATCGCCCCCATTGCCGATGCGGCTCTTCGCCAGGTGGCCGTTCCTACGGCGGTTTCCGGCGCGCCTGATCGGTCTCGGCTTTCGCCCCGAACATGTGAAAGCCCCGGCTAGGGCCCTCCTTTGACGAGGCCATAACTGCGTTTCGTTTTTCGCCGGTCGGATTGAAACGCAACTCACACACAAAGAACAGGCGCTACGCGGCGCCTATCCGTCAGCTGCAATAGCTTGCAACGCCCTCGACAGCGCGCTTGCGCCTGTTGTCTACCAGGATCAAGGATTGCGCCGACGCACTGGAGAAGATGTTCGAGAGGGCCGCGCGGCCCGAGCCGGCCCACAGCGTGTACTGATTGACAAATTTACATATAGGTGCTATTTTCATAATTACCAACAAATATCGACAATCGTTCTGTGGATACTCGCCACCGCGTGCAGCCATGCTCCCGGAATCTTTGCACTTTCGTCAACGCGCAGACGGGCCGCCCGGCATGGGCGCCCGTTCCGCTGTTCTTTCGCTCGCCACGCCGTCGAAAATCGAGGATTCCTGCGGCGAAGGGGTGGTCCGCCGCTGATAATTTCCTGTAAAAACAGCAGAAACAGCGGAGGCCCGTTCGCGACGAGCCGGTCGAGACAGATGTCGGGTGGATCCCGTAGGGCGGCCCTGGGAAGAGGCTCCACCTGTTTTAGTCCTGCAGAAACAGGAGGGCCGGTGGTCAGCCGAGCGAGCGCGAGGCAGCTATGGCGCCGAGCTCCTACTGAGAATGCGGCGCTTGGAGCGCCACATCGCCGCGCCCAGCTGAGGATTTTGCGCGGTGAAACAGCTACATAATTCCGCAAATGACCGCCCGCCGCGCGGGCGGGCGCCGGTGTCCGAGACGCGGCCGTCGCTGGAGGCAGCATGATCACCCCCTATCGCTCGCCATGGATGACCGAGGAACTGGACGCGTTTCGCGACCAGTTCCGCCGTTTCCTCGCCAAGGAGCTGGCGCCGCGCGCCGAAGGCTGGCGGCGGGACAAGATCGTCGACCGCGCGGCTTGGCGGGCGCTTGGCGATATCGGCGCGCTGCTGCCGAGCGTGCCCGAGGCCTATGGCGGGCAGGGCGCCACCTTCGCCTCTGACGCCGCCGTTATCGAGGACCTCGAAGCGGTCGTCTCTGAGCTGGCCACCGGGTACAGCGTCCATTCGACGATCGTCGCGCATTACATCCTGCGCTACGGCTCGGAGGAGCAGAAGCGGCGCTGGCTGCCAAAGCTGGCAACCGGCGAATGGATCGGTGCGATCGCGATGACCGAACCCGGAACCGGGTCCGATCTGCAAGCCGTCCGCACCACGGTGCGGCGCCACGGTAATTCCTATCGGCTAAACGGGTCGAAGACCTTCATCACCAACGGCCAGCTCGCCGATCTGATCATCGTCGTCGCCAAGACCGGGCCGGGCGACGGCGCCAAAGGGATCTCGCTCGTCGTGCTCGAGACCGCGGGTGCCGAGGGCTTCCGGCGCGGCCGCAACCTCGACAAGATCGGCCTCCACGCGTCGGACACCTCGGAACTGTTCTTCGACGATGTCGCCGTGCCGACCGCGAACCTCCTCGGTACGGACGAGGGGAACGGGTTCTATCAGCTGATGGAGCAGCTGCCGCAGGAGCGCCTGGCATTGGCGATCGGCGCCGTTGCCGCAATCGAGCGCGCGCTCGGGATCACCGTCGATTACGTCAAGGAGCGGCAGGCCTTCGGCCAGAAGCTGATCGAGTTCCAGAACACGAGCTTCACGCTCGCCGAACGCAAGACCGAGGCGACGATCGCCCGCATTTTCATCGACTGGTGCATCGCCCGTCATATCGCCGGCGAGCTCGACACCGTGACTGCGTCGATGGCCAAGTGGTGGTGCAGCCAAAAGCAGGTCGAGACGATCGACGATTGCCTGCAGCTGCACGGCGGCTACGGCTACATGCGGGAGTTCCCGATCGCCCGCATGTTCGTCGATGCGCGCGTCCAGAAAATCTACGGCGGCACCAACGAGATCATGAAATTGCTGATCGCCCGCTCGCTGTGACGGCGTCGGGTCCGGCTCGATCAATTTTCGATCGGGTGACACCCCCTCACCCAGCTCCGGGTAAGGCTCGGCCTTGCCTCGCCGACCCTCCTCAACCCTCTCCCCCAATTTGGGGGAGAGGGAAGGGTGAGGGGGGCTGCTCGTACCAATGCTATCCGGTCGAAAAGCGCGGTCAGAAATCGGGCTTCGGCAGCGGCCGGGCGGGTTGGCGGATCGCGAGCGGCGGCGGGGCTTCGTCATCTGCCGCCGCCCAGCCCCATTCGAGGAACGGCAGCACGATGTAGGCGAAATCGGCGATGCGGCCCACGAGCGCAGGGGATTGCATCTCGGCGTCGCTCAGCATGCGGTGGGCGGTGAACGACTTCCAGCCGACATACTCGGCCACCGGTGTGCCCTTGGCCGCCTCGAAGCCGCGCGGCGGGCGGCTCAGCCGCTCCTCGCTGGAGAGCGGACAGCCGGCCGCGGCGAGCCGGTCGACGATCGCCAGGAAGCCGTCGGGATCGCCAAGGACGGCCCGCCGCAAACGGGCCAGGAGGTGGGGATCGGGGTGCCAGAAGCCGGCGGCCGCCATCGATTCGCCCGGCGCTACGTGGATGTAGAGCACGCCGGGGTCGCGCCGGCCGCCCGAGCGCGTCAGCACCGCCCCGGCATGCGTCTTGTAGAGCCGCTTGTCGGGCGAGAAGCGGACGTCGCGATAGATACGGAAGATGCCGCGCCTGGGGTCGCCGACCAGCGGCAACCCGGCCTCGCCCAGAGCCGTCCCGACCGCCGCGATCAGGTCGCGGAACGGAGCCAGCACTTCGGCCTCGTAGAGCGCCTTGCGCGGCTTGAACCAGGCGGGGTCATTGTTGTCGCGCAGGTCGTTCAAGAACGCGAACGCCGCCGGGCGGAAGCCGGCAAACCCGGTTACGGCAGCTGTCATCGCCTCGCCTCTCCGCCGCGGCGAGCAGAGAGCAGAAATTCGCGGTTGCCCTCGGGGCCGAGGATCGGGCTCTCGACGATCCCATTCACCACCCAGCCCGGCTGTGCGGCGACCCACGCGGCCGCGCTCGCACACACTTCGCGATGAACTTCAGGGTCGCGCACGACCCCGCCCTTGCCGACATGCGCGCGGCCGGCCTCGAATTGCGGCTTGACGAGCGCCACCAGTTGGGCTCGCTCGGCGGCGAGCGCAAGCGCCGCCGGCAACACGACATCGAGCCCGATAAAGCTCGCATCGCAGGTGATGATGTCGATCGGCTCGGGGATGTCGGCCCGGATCAGATAACGCGCGTTAAGTCTTTCGTGGACCACGACCCGCGGGTCCTGGCGGAGCTTCCAGGCGAGCTGACCGTAACCGACGTCGACGGCGTGGACACACCGGGCGCCGCGCGACAGCAGCACGTCGGTGAAGCCGCCGGTCGAAGCGCCGATGTCGAGCGCGACACTCCCCTCGACCGCAATCCGGAAATGGTCGAGCGCGTGGGCGAGCTTGACGCCGCCGCGCGAGACCCAAGGGTGATCGCGTCCCTCGAGCGCGAGAACTGCATCGACAGCGAGCTGTTCGCCGGGCTTGTCGACCCGTCGTCTGGCGCAGCTGACCAGGCCGGCGAGAATCAGCGCCTGCGCCTTCGTCCGGCTCTCAGCCAGGCCCCGCTCGACGAGGAGCTGATCGGCCCGCCGCTTTGCCGCCAACGTCGGAAAGTTACGCCCGCGCCGGCTGCGCGGCGATCTCGCGGCCGAGCGCCGACAAGGCCATCGCCACGATGTGGCGGGCATTGAGCGCGGCCTGGTCGTATTGCGCCTGCGGCGAATCGTGATCGAGGAAGACGTCGGGCAGCACCATCGTGCGGATCTTGAGCCCGTGATCGAGCATCCCGTTGATCGCGAGATGATGCAGCACGTGGCTGCCGAAGCCGCCGATCGCTCCTTCTTCGATCGTGATCACGACCTCGTGCTCGCGCACCAGGCGATTGACGAGATCGGTGTCGAGCGGCTTGGCAAAGCGCGCATCGGCAACCGTCGTCGACAGACCGTAGGCGGCAAGTTCCTGCGCCGCCTTCATGCACTCGGAGAGGCGTCCGCCGAAATTCAACAGCGCGATTGTCGCGCCCTCGCGCATGATGCGGCCGCGGCCGATCTCGAGCGGCACGCCCCGCTCGGGGAGCGGTACTCCGACCCCTTCGCCGCGCGGGTAGCGCACCGCCGATGGCCTGTCGTCGATCGCGACGCAAGTCGCGACCATGTGTACCAGCTCGGCCTCGTCACCCGCGGCCATGATCACGAAACCCGGCAGGCAGCCAAGATAGGTGATGTCGAACGAGCCGGCATGGGTCTGGCCGTCATTGCCGACGAGGCCGGCGCGATCGATCGCAAATCGCACCGGCAATTTCTGGATCGCGACGTCGTGCACCACCTGGTCGTAGGCACGCTGCAGGAAGGTCGAATAGATCGCGGCGAAGGGTTTCATGCCTTCGGCGGCGAGGCCGGCGGCAAAGCGACACCGCATGCTGCTCGGCGATGCCGACATCAAAGCAGCGGTTCGGGAACTTATCGCCGAACAGGTTGAGCCCGGTGCCCGACGGCATCGCCGCGGTGATCGCGACGATGCGATCGTCCTTTTCGGCCTCCGCGATCAGCGATTTGGCGAAGACAGTGGTGTATTGCGGCGCCTTCGGGGTCGACTTGACCTGCGCCCCGGTGACGACGTCGAATTTGGCGACGCTGTGCCACTTGTCCTCGGCCTGCTCGGCCGACAGATAGCCGTGGCCCTTCTCGGTCACCGCGTGGACAAGGACCGGTCCCGGTTCCTTGCTGTCGCGGACGTTCTTCAACACCGGCAGCAGATGATCGATGTTGTGACCGTCGATCGGACCGACATAGTAAAAGCCGAGCTCTTCAAACAACGTCCCGCCGGTGATGAAGCTGCGGGCCAATTCCTCGGCGCGCCGCGTCGCGTCCTCGAGCCGCCTCGGGAAGTGGCGCGCCACTTCCTTGGCGATGTGGCGCAGCGACATGAAGGATTTCGAGGAGAGCAGGCGCGACAGATAGGCGCTCATCGCGCCGACCGCCGGTGCGATCGACATGTCGTTGTCGTTGAGGACGACAATCAGCCGCGAATCCATCGCCCCGGCATTGTTCATCGCCTCATAGGCCATCCCGCCGCTCATCGCGCTGTCGCCGATCACCGCGATGACGTTGCGTCGCTCGCCGCGCAAATCGCGGGCCACCGCCATGCCGAGTGCCGAGGAGATCGAGGTCGAGGCGTGCGCAGCGCCGAACGGGTCGTATTCGCTTTCCGAGCGTTTGGTGAAACCGGAGAGGCCACCGCCCTGGCGAATCGTGCGGATGCGGTCGCGGCGGCCGGTCAGGATCTTGTGCGGATAGGCTTGGTGGCCGACGTCCCAGATCAGCCGGTCGTGCGGCGTGTCGAAGACATAGTGCAGCGCCACGGTCAGCTCGACGACGCCGAGGCTGGCGCCGAAATGACCGCCGGTAATCGATACCGCGTCGATCAGCTCGGTGCGCAGCTCATCGGCGAGCTGCCGCAGATCCTGCTCCGGCAGCTCGCGCAGATCCGCGGGAAAATCGATCCGATCAAGCAGCGGCGTCCGATTGGAAACGGGACGCATAGATTTTGACTCCAACCTGCGCTCCTCAGCTGCGGCGCGTGATTACGAATCGTGCCGCCTCACGCAAAAGTTCCGCCCTTTGCTCGAACAAATCAAGGTGTGCGATCGCCTGGCGGATGAGAAGCTCGGCCTGCGCCCGCGCCCGCGCCGCGCCGAGGATTGATACAAAAGTCGCCTTGCCGGCGGCAGCGTCGGCGCCGACTGGCTTTCCGGTTTCCGCCACCGAACCCTCGACGTCGAGCAGATCGTCGGCGATCTGGAAGGCGAGCCCCAGATCGTGGGCATAGCCGCGCAATGCGATGCGCAGCTCGTGCGGCGCCTTGGCGAGAATCGCCCCGGCCTCACATGAAAAGGCGATCAACGCCCCGGTCTTCATCCGCTGCAACCGGGTGATCGCACCGATGTCCAAGGTCTGATGCTCTGCGATCAAATCGATCATCTGGCCGCCGACCATGCCGGCGGCGCCGGCAGCGGCGGCGAGTGTCGCGACGAGCTCGCAGCGCACCGCCGGATCGCCATGCGTGTCGGGATCAGCCAGCGTCTCGAAGGCAGCGGTCAACAGTGCGTCACCGGCGAGCACCGCGGTGGCTTCGTCGAACTCCTTGTGGCAGGTCGGGCGGCCGCGGCGCAGATCGCTGTCGTCCATCGCCGGCAGATCGTCATGGACGAGCGAATAGGCGTGAACCATCTCGACCGCCGCCGCCACTTGCAACGCGCAACGCCGCGCAACACCGAACAGCCGCGCGCTCGCCAGCACGAGAAACGGACGCAACCGTTTGCCCGGCGCCAGCACCGAGTAGCGCATCGCTTCGTAGACCCGCGCCTCGAGGCCGGGCGGCACGACCAGCAGCTGATCGAGCGCGACATCGGTCAGCTGCGCTGCCTGCGTCAACGCCTCAGGGAAGGAAACTGCGTCGGACCACAGCGTTTCAGTCAAGTTTCGCCGGCTCCGCGGTAACGGCGCCGTCGGCGCCAATGACGATTCGATCGACCCGCTGCTGCGCCTCGTTGAGTTTCCTCTCGCAATGGCGTTTCAGCAGGGCTCCCCGCTCGTAGGAGAGGATCGCTTCATCGAGCTTGATTTGTCCGCCTTCGAGCCGCCGCACGATCTGTTCGAGCTCGGCGAGCGCCTCTTCAAAACTCATCGCCGCGATGTCGGCAGGAACGTCCAAATCGACCATCTGCATTCTTTTTAGCAAAATACGCGAGCCGGATGCGGCGCGCGAGCAAAGAACGAACGTGCGAAACTCGGCGGATGTTGCATAATCGCAACAATACGACTCCGGACCGTTTTCTCACACCGACAACAGAACACGGATGTGGGCCGCAACGCTCTCACCGAGCGCCGCGAGATCATAGCCGCCCTCGAGGGTCGAGACGAGCCGCCCGCCGGCATGGCGCCGGGCGATCTCGAGCAGCTGCTCGGTGATCCACCTGTAGTCCGCTTCGTCAAGCAGCAGCTGCGCCAGCGGGTCGCTCCTATGCGCGTCGAAGCCCGCCGAGATCAGAACGAACTCGGGACGGAAGGCGTCGAGCGCCGGCAGGATGCGCTGCGTCACGCCGACCCGAAACTCGCTCGAACCGGACATCGGCCGGAGCGGCACGTTGACGATGTTGCCGACCCCGGTCTCGCTCGCTGCGCCGGTGCCGGGGTAAAGCGGGGATTGATGCGTCGACGCGTAGAACAGGCCATCGTCGGTCTCGAAGGCGGCTTGCGTGCCGTTGCCGTGATGGACGTCGAAATCGATGACCGCGACCCGACCGATCCCGTGCGCCTTGCGCGCCCGCAGCGCACCGACCGCTATGTTGTTGAAGAGACAGAACCCCATCGCGTGTTCGGGTTCGGCGTGATGACCCGGCGGGCGTACGGCGCAGAACGCGTTGTCAGCCTCCCGCGCCACCACCGCATCGACCGCGGCGACAACGGCGCCGGCCGCGCGCAAGGCGGCCCTTCCGGAGGCCGGCGACAGGATCGTGTCGGCATCGATCCCGACATGGCCCGATTTGGGCACGGCGCGAAGGATGCGCTCGACGTGCCGGCGCGGATGAACCCGCAGCAGATCCTCGAGCGCCACCTCGGGCGCCTCGCGGCGCTCCAGTCGGGCGAATTCCGGGCCGCCGAGCGCCTCGAGCACGGCGCGCAGCCGCGCCGGCAACTCCGGATGATGCCTGCCGGGGTCGTGTTCGAGACAAGACGGATGGGTGTAGAGCAACGTCGTCATCGAGAGACCTCGCAAGAGGGCCGGGGCGAGTGTCTCACACCCGCGGGCTGTTCATCATCGGAATCACCGGAAGCCCGGGGCGCCCGGCGTCCGGAAACTCCCATCAGCGTGTTCAGACGCTGCGGCGCGTCGAGCAGAGCGCGGCTTGTTCCGGCAAACACGATCACCCCGCGGTCGAGGACGATCGCGTTCTGGGCGAGCTCGAGTGCCAGCTGCGCATGCTGCTCGACCAACAGCAACGCCAGATCGTCCTCCCGTTTCAGCCGATCGAGCCCGACGAGTAAGGCATCGACGATCACCGGCGCCAAACCTTCGAGCGGCTCGTCCATCAACAGGAGGGTGGGGTTGCCCATCAGTGCGCGACCGATCGCGAGCATCTGCTGCTCGCCGCCGGAGAGCCGATCGCCGTGGTTGCGCCGGCGTTCGGCGAGTGAAGGAAAGAAGTCATAGATCCTGGGGAGCGACCATGGCCCGGGGCGCGCGGCGATCAGCAGATTTTCCTCGACCGTCAGCGACCGGAAGATCTCGCGCTCTTGCGGCACAAAGCCGATGCCTAGCCGCGCGCGCCGATAAGGCGGCAAGGCCGTAATCTCTCGGCCGGCGAACCGGATGCTTCCGCCGCGCAATCGCGTATGGCCCATTATGGTGGCGAGCAGGGTCGTCTTGCCGACGCCGTTGCGGCCGAGTACGGCGAGGGTTTCGCCCGGCGGCAGGTCGAGCGCAATGCTCTCGAGCACCACCGTGTCTCCGTAACCGGCGGAGACCCCCTCGAGCGCAAGCCCGGCCGGCCCGTTCATGCTGGCGCGCGCTCGCCCAGATAGACGCGGCGAACCTCTGGATCAGCGGCGATCACGTCGGGCGGCCCTTCGACCAGAACGCTGCCCTGGACCAGGACAGTGATGCGCTGCGCCAGACGAAAGACCAGGTCCATATCGTGCTCGATGATCAGCAGCGCGATGTCCGACGGCAGGCGCTCGATGACCTGGATAATCGTGCCGCTCTCGGCCGACGGGACCCCGGCCGCCGGCTCGTCGAGCAACAAGACCGTGGGCGCCAGGCCGAGCGACACGGCGATCTCGGTGAGCCGCTGACGGCCATAGGCGAGCGCGTTCACCGGTCGCAGCGCCTCGTCGCCAAGCCCCAGGCTCTCGAGCAGCGCAAAGGCTTCCTCGATCGCCGCCCGGTGCCGCCCGGCCGGTCGCAGCAGGTCGCCGGCGACCCCTTCTCGCTCGCAGATCGCCAAGGTCACGTTCTCCAGCACGCTGAGGCGCCGAAACAACGCAGTGATCTGAAAAGTTCGAACAAGACCGCGCTTGACCCTTGCAGCTTGCGCCAAGTGAGTGACGTCGGCACCGTCGAGCCGGATTTGCCCGGCATTCGGTCGCAAAGCGCCCGTCACCAGCTCTACAAAGGTCGTTTTGCCGGCGCCGTTCGGACCGATCAGCGCGTGTCGCGCACCGCGTTCAAGACGAAAATCGACGGCATTGGCCACGGTCAGCGCGCCGAAGCTCTTGTAGAGCCCGCGGGTCTCGAGCGCCGGCGGATTCATCGCCGGAACCGGTCGAAGAGCCCGAGCACCCCGCCGCGGGCGAAAACAACGACAACAACCATCAACAATCCGATCCAGAAGTACCAGTAGACCGGGTCGATTTCGGAGAAACGGTCCTGCGCGACCATATAGAGCGGCACGCCGATAAACGCGCCATAAAGCCGTCCGACGCCGCCGATGATCAGCATGATCAGAACGGTGCCCGATCGGTCGAGAGAAAGAAAGCTGAGCCCGACAAATTGCGTCGTCTGCGCAATCAACGCGCCGGAGACGCCGGCCAAAGTCGCCGAGATCGTATAGATGATGAGCCGGCGATGGGCGACGGGGGCGCCGATCGCGTGCATGCGACGGACATTCTCGCGTATCCCGGTCAGCGAGCGACCGAACGGCGAATGGACGAGGCGGCGGGCCAGCCACCAGCTTACGAACAGCACGACGAGGCAGTAAGCATAGGCCGTGCGGCCGAACATGTCGAAGCGGAAGAGGCCGAAAATCGGCCAGACCTCCATGCCCTGTAGCCCGTCGTCACCCCCGGTGATTGAGGAGGCCTTGTTCGCCGCCTCGTGCAACAGCGTCGCGACGACCAAGGTCTGCATCAACAGGGTGAGGCCTGTGGTGCGCAATACCACCAGCCCCGACAAGAACCCGACCACCCCCGCTGCCAGTGCCCCTGCAAGCAGCCCGGTGAGCGGCTCGCCCCAGCCGTTGGCGGCGAGAATCCCGGCGGTATAGGCGCCGGTGCCGAAAAACGCGGCGTGCCCCAGGGTGACGATGCCGGCATAACCCAGCACCAGATCGGCCGACAACGCAAACAGGATCGTCGCCAGGATTTGCGATCCGAGCGGCAGGTAGCTGGGAAAGACGATCACCGCCGCCACCGCCGCGACCCACGGCAACGCCTCGATCGGCTGATAGCGATGGCGCCGGGCGAAGGTGCCGACCGTGAATTCGGTTGGCTTTATGCCGCTCGCCCGAACAAGCCCCTCGGTCGCCACAGCAGGATCACCATTGTCAGGGCATAAATGAAGAAGGCGCCGATTTCCGGCAGCAGATACTTGAACCCGGTATCGGTGATGCCGATCACCAGCGCCGCCACGAACGGCCCGCGGATGCTGCCGAGCCCGCCGACCGCCACGACGATCAGGAAATAGACGAGGTTTTCGAGCGCATAGGTCGGCTCGATCGCCAACAGGTCGGCGCCGAGCGCGCCGCCCAGCCCGGCCAATCCGCTCCCCAGCGCGAAAGTCAGCGTGAACAGGCGCGAGGTGTTGACGCCGACCGATTGCGCCATCCGCAGATTGTCGACCGCGGCGCGGATGCGGATGCCGAACTGCGTGCGTTCCAGGCCGAGCCACAGCGCGGTCACCAGTCCGGCGCCGCACAGGATCAGGAAACTGCGGTAGCCGGGGAAGCTGCGGAAGCCGAGATTGATTTGGCCGCTGAGCCATGACGGCGGGCGCATCGGCTGCGCCAGCGGACCCCAGAAATAGGTGGCGCCGGCCACCGACATGAAGATGAGGCCCATCGTCAGCAGGACCTGGTCGAGATCGTCCGCGTCGTAGAGCCGGCGATAGAGCAGCCGCTCGACGACGACGCTGGCGAGCGCGGTCGCCACCGCCGCTGCGGCGAGCGCGATGACGAACGGCACGCCGAGCCGGCTGATCAGGCTGGTCAGGACGTAGCCGCCGAGCATCGCGAAGACGCCGTGCGCCAGGTTGACAAAGCCCATCAGCCCCATCGTCACCGAGAGCCCGACCGAGATCAGGTAGAGCACCATTGCCAGGGCGGTGCCGTGGAACAGGATGCTGACCGCGGCGGCAAACGCTTCGCTCACGGCGATCAGGCTGCCCGCAGGAACATGATTCGGCCACCGAGATTGCTTCGTGGAGCCTGTCCTCGGGCGGCGCATGGCGCCGACACGGGCTCCTCGCAATGACAATGCCCAGGCTGTCATTGCGAGCGGAGCGAAGCGATCTCGAAGAAGCAAAGTCGATAACGGCTACTTCGCCGGGTTCAGCTCCTTCCACGGATCCTTGACCTGCGGGATTGTCGCAATCTCGACGTTGGCGAGCTTGCCGTCCACCTTCTCGGCGCGGCGAATATAAATATTCTGGATAATGTCGCGGGTTTCCGGATCGATCATGATCGGGCCGCGCGGACTATCCGGGTTTTTCCATTTCTTGAAAAAATCCATCGCCTGGTCGGCCGTGAATTCGCCCTTCGTCGCCTTGATCAGATCGAAAATTGCGGTAGCGCCGTCCCAGGCGTCGACCGCTAGGAAATCAGGGATCGAGTTGTCGCCATATTCCTTGTGCCAGGCGGCGAGGAAGGCTTCGTTGGCGGGCCGCTTGCCGGCGACCGAGTAGGTGCCCGCCGTGATGATGCCAAGCGGGGTATCGCCCATATTGGGCAGCGCCTCGTCCGGCAGGAGGTCCTGCGGCGCGGTGATGTTGATCCCTGCCTCGCGCACGCCAAGATCTCGGATCGCCTTGATCAGCGCCGTCGCCTGCGGGTCGGCCGGCACGAAGAAGAACGCGACGTCGGGTTTAGCGTCCTTGATCCGCTGGACGAACGGGATGAAGTCGGGGTTCTGCGGCGGCATGCGGACGGCGCCGATGATCTTGCCGCCGCCATCGGTGAAGCCCTTGGTGAAGGACATCTCCGAATCGTGCCCGGGGATGAAGTCGCTGACGGCGGTGTACCCCGTTTTCCAGCCTTGCTCGGCCGCCCATTTACCGATCGGGTAACCCTGTTGCCACAAGGTGAAACTGACGCGCGCGACGTAGGGCGAGATGCGCGGGATCTGGACCCCGGCCGAGGCGATGCACAGCAGCATCGGCACTTTCGCCTCGGCGGTCAGCGGAGCGATCGCCGCCGCGACTGGTGACAAGATCACCCCGGTCAGCAACTGGACATGATCGCGCGCGATCAACTCCTGCGCCAGCCGCTTGCCGACCTCCGGGTTCGAGGTATCGTCGCGGCGGATCAGCTCGATCTTGACCCCGGGCGGCAGGTCTTTTTCGTGCTCCTTGAGGTAGAGGTCGAACCCCTTCTGACCCTCGTCGCCAGCCTGCGCGACAAACCCGGTATAGCTGTTGATCAGCCCGATCTTGACGGTCTGCGCCGCCAGTGGCGCCGGCAAAGTCGCGCCTGCTGCCAGCAGCGGGACGATGAATTTGCGGAACATGCAACCTCTCCGTTCGTCTGTCGGCCATCTTACCATGTCAGGCCGCCGATGGCCGGGGCAATCCTTTATTAGAATGCCCAATTCAGCGCCCAGCGCAGCGTCAGAATGAGGGCGTACACGATCGCCATCGAAAAGATCACGACCGATCCGCGTCTTGCCCATCTTACCCAGGCATACCGGGCGCGGCCCAAGGACAGGGCGCCGACGCTGACGAAGAGAAGGACCGCCAACGCCTGAAGGATCTGCATCAGGCGATCGTCAGACAACGCGGGCGCACCCGAAGTGCGAACCGCCGGAGCGGTCCGGCGCGCTTCGCGATCCACCCTGGAGCCCCCGCGGCGACATCGTGTAAATTCCGCGAGCGCGGTTGGGGAGGATGGGATGAGCGATGTTCGCCGATAGGAGAGCGGCCGGTCGCCAGCTCTCCGAGCGGCTGGAGCATTTGCGGCCGGACAACGCGCTCGTGCTTGCGTTGCCGCGCGGCGGCGTGCCGGTCGGCTTCGAGATCGCCGAGCGGCTCGACGCGCCGCTTGACATCGTGCTCGTCCGCAAGATCGGCGTCCCCTGGCAACCCGAGCTGGCGCTCGGCGCCGTCGTGGATGGAGCGGACCCGCAGGTGCTGATCAACGATGACTTGGCCGCCGAGCTCGCCATCGACGAGAACTACATAACGAGTGAAACCGCGCGGCAATTACAGGAGATCGAGCGGCGCCGGGAGATTTATCTCGGTGACAGAGCGTCGATACCGCTCGCCGGCCGAACGGTCATCATCGTCGATGACGGGATCGCCACCGGCAGCACCGTTCGCGCCGCGCTGTGCGCCGCCAGAAAGGCCGGAGCCGGAAAGATCGTCCTTGCCGTTCCGGTTGCCCCCGAGGACACGCTCGCGCGGCTGCGAGCGCAGGTGGACGAGACCGTTTGCCTCGCCTCGCCAAACCCGTTCATCGCCGTCGGCGCCCATTACGCCGAGTTTCGGCAGCTTGCAGACGCCGATGTCGTCACCTTGTTGGAGGAGCGGTACCGCGCGATGACGCGCTGATGATCGCCGCTATCGGGGAAGCATCCCGATGGATGAATCGATCCGTTCTCAGATTATTCGTCGAGAGACCAGTAGTACCCGACGGTCGGCGTCCTCCCCGGTCGCGGACTCGTCCCGATCATCGGACCGGTGTACGGAGTTGCCGCCGGCTCGTCTCTTGGGGGAGTTATCTGGAGGTTCTGCTTGAGCCTCTCCGTCCCGACAATTTGGTTGGAGATTTCCGGAACCGAGCTGAAATTTATGGTGGCGGGAACGTTGAAGCAGTTGCGCGAATTCTCTCGAGCGCAAGGGTCTGCCCGCGCGGCCGTCGCAACCCAACCGGCAGCGAGAGCGGACAGCAGGGCGGTCAGAACCAAAATCCTCATTTGACAACGCGAACCGTTGCCGCCTCCCGAAAATAAATGTTAATCGATCGTGAACGGGGAGTCCATAGCTCCGTTCCCGGAAATCGGCGCGACAGGGCCGAAGTTCTCTTGTGGCTATATTGAAGCTATTTTCGCCCGTCGGTCCGCACCCCGGAGCGACCTTCGGGCCGTCGGTGCCGAGTGATCCATTCGAAGGAAAGCGACTATGCTCACGCTGTATTTATCACCCGGATCCAGTTCGATGGCGCCGCACATCATGCTGCACGAGATCGGCGTCGATTTCGAGAGCCGGTGGATTTCGTTCGCCAAACGCGAACAATTCGCGCCCGAATACCTCAAGGTGAACCCGGAAGGCAAAGTTCCGACCCTGCTCGTCGACGGACGTCCACTGACCGAAGTGGCGGCGACCCTCTACTATCTCGCCAAGCGCTTTCCTGAAGCAGGTCTCTTCCCGGAGGGCGACCTCGAAGCCGAGGCGCAGGTCGTCTCATGGATGTCGTTCATCGCTTCGACGATCCATCCGGCGCGGCGGATCGGCGTCGAGCGCTGGAAAGAGGTGTTCGAAATCGCCGAAAATCGGCTGGCGCGGCAGGATTGGGCGGTCGGCCGTTATTCGATCGCCGACATCCACCTCTTCCGCCTCTTTTGGCGCTTCTTCAATGCACTCCATCCCTCTCGCGAAACCTACCCCGGCCTCTCCGCCCATTACGAGCGCATGATGACGCGCCCGGCGGTTCGGCAGGTTCTCGAAATCGAGAGTGCTGTCGGATATCAGTTGCCGCAATAGGCGAACCCCGGCTCGCAGCGCGACGGAGAGATGCGATGGCGACGACGCGTTCGATCATCGGCGATGCTCCCAAGCGTCGGGAGGATTTGAGATTTGTTACCGGCCGGGGTTGCTATCTCGACGATCTCGCGTTCGAGGATCTGACGCATGCGGTCGTGCTGCGCTCGCCGCACGCGCACGCGCGGATCGAACGCATCGACACGGGCAGGGCGCGGCGGATGGCGGGTGTGCTCGCCGTGCTGACCGCGGCGGACGCGCGCGCCGACGGGCTCCAACCGTTGCGGCCCTCGGGGGAGGCCAATGTTCAGACCGGCGAGCGGTTCGCCTTCATGCCACAGCCCGTGTTGGCCGAGGGCAAGGTCCGCTATGCCGGCGAACCGGTGGCGCTGATCGTCGCCGAGACCCGCGCCCAGGCGCTCGACGCCGCCGAGCAGGTGTTGGTCGACTACTTCCCGTTGCCGGCGGTGACGACGGCGGCCGTCGCGCGCGCCTCAGAGGCGCCGGAGATTTCGGTCGAGGTCCCGGGTAACGTGTGCCTCGATTGGCGGACCGGCGATGCCGCCACGGTCGACGCGGCGTTCGCCGTTGCGGCGCATGTCATCGAGCTGCAGCTCGACAATCATCGGATCGTCACCAATCCGATCGAGCCGCGCGGCATAGTCGGCGCCTGGGATGCGCAACAGCGCCGATACACCGCCTATGTCTCGAGCCAGAGCATTCATCTCGACCCGGGATCGCACCGCGCACGCGCTGGGCGTCCCTCCCGCGGCAGTGCGGTTCGTGGCACCCGATGTCGGCGGCGGGTTCGGCGCCAAGAATTTCATCTATCCCGAGCATGTGTTGATCCCGTGGGCGGCAAGGCGGGTCGGCCGGCCGGTCAAGTGGATCGCCACCCGCAGCGAAGTCTTTCTCGCCGACCATCAGGCGCGCGACCATCAGGCGTTGGCCGCGCTGGCGCTAGACGCGGATGGCCACTTTCTGGCATTGCGTATCAAGAGCGCCGCTAGTGCCGGCGCCTATCTGGTGGGCGCCGCCGGGGTGCAGACCTTCCAGTATGTCCATCTGCCGGGCACGGTCTATCGCATTCCGGCGATCGATCTCGAGGTCGCCGCCGTGCTGACCAACACCGCGCCGATCGGCGTCACCCGCGGCCCCGGTTTTGCCGAGGCGGTCAACATCATCGAGCGCCTGATCGATGCGGCGGCGCCGGCAATGCGGTTTCGACCGCGCCGAACTCCGGCGTCTCAACATGGTCCCGGCCGCGGCGATGCCGATGACCAACGCCTTTGGCAACACCGTCGACAGCGGCGCCTTCTCAGAGACCTTGGATCTGGCGCTGGCCCGAGCCGATGTCGACGGTTTTCCGGCGCGCCGCCGAGACGAGCCAGGCGCGCGGATGTCTGCGCGGCCTCGGTATTGCCTATCACATCAAGGGAACGGGCGGCTCGCCTTCCGAGAATGTCGACATCCGCTTCGAAGCGGACGGCACGGTGTCGCTGATCACCGGCACCCAGACGATCGGGCAGGGCCACGAGACGACCTTTCCGCAGATCTTGGCCGACCGCCTCGGCATCCCGAACGAGCGGATCAAGCTGGTTCAGGGCGACACGGACCGCATTCCGATGGGCGGCGGACACGGCAGCTCGCGGGCGACCTATATGGGCGGGACGGCGATCTGGCGCGCCTCTGAGGAGATCATCGCCAAGGGTACCCGCATCGCCGCCGAGGCGCTCGAAGCGGCCGAAGCCGACATCGGCTTCGCCGACGGAAGCTTTGTCGTGGCCGGCACCGATCGATCGATCGCATTGCTCGATGTCGCGGCACTCGCGCGCGACCAGGGGACGCCACTCGACACCTATCACGCCTGGACGCGCGAATGGATGACCTTCCCCAACGGCGCCCATGTCGTCGAGGTCGAGATCGACCGCGACACCGGCCAGCCGGCGCTCGCGCGCTATACCGCGGTCGACGATTACGGCGTCCTGGTCAACCCGATGATCGCCATGGGCCAAGCCCATGGTGCGATCGCCCAAGGCGTGGGCCAGGCCTTGCTCGAGCACGCGGTCTACGATCCCGCTTCCGGTCAGCTGGTGGCCGGCTCGTTGATGGACTACGCGCTGCCGCGCGCCGACGACCTCCCGCCCTACGATCTCGCCTTCAACGGCACCCGCTGCACGACCAACCCGCTCGGCGTCAAAGGCTGCGGCGAGGCCGGCGCCGTCGCCGCCTTCCCGGCCATCGCCAATGCCGTTCTCGATGCCCTCGCGCCCCTCGGCGTCACCGATTTCGCCGGTCCCGCGACGCCGGAGCGGATCTGGCGGGCGATCAGAGGATAAACCCCGGTCCGCCCCCGCCCCGCAGCGAGGCGCGGCGTTTTCCCTGCCGTTCCCTGACGCTCAGGGAAAAAAATTTGTCGGGCCGGCTCCGGACAAAAAAAGTCGTTTCTGATCAAAGTCTTGCATGCGACTCTCCGGCCGAACTGAGGAAGCGGCAGGGAAGTGGCAGGGAAGTCCGAAAACCGGCGGATCGCCATTCGCCGACGGCCGGTCAGTGCTATCATGTGAATTAGTCATTTGATAATTATTCATATTCCGTTATATGGTGCGCAACTTCGCTTCGACAAGCGGGCGGCAGGCGTCGTCCGCGGCGGGGCCGGATGGGTGACCGCCGATGCTGCTACGCGGGCAAGCTCCGGCGGAAGCTCGACAGGCTTTGCCGCTGCCGGCCCGCCGCATCGAAATTGCCCGGTTCGAGCCAGCGCTCGAAGGCCGCCTTCAGCGCCGGCCACTCGCTGTCGAGGATCGAGAACCAGCAGGTGTCGCGGTTGCGCCCTTTGTAGACCGTCGCCTGGCGGAACATCCCTTCATAGCGGAAGCCCAGGCGCTCCGCCGCGGCGCGCGACGGCGCGTTGAGCCAATCGCATTTCCACTCGTAACGGCGATAGCCCAGCTCGTCGAAGACGCGGCGCATCATCAAATACATCGCCTCGGTCGCCGCCGGCGTGCGCTGCAAGGGCGGGGCATAGTTGATGCCGCCGACCTCGATGACCCCGACCCGCGGGGCGATGTTCATGTAGCTGGCGACGCCGACGGCGCGCCCGCTGCGGCGCTCGATGACGGCCTGGCGGAGCGGATCGTCGCCGACATTCTCGCGCTCCAGCCAGTCGCGGTAATCTTCCAGCCGGTCGAACGGGCCATAGGGCAGGTATGTCCAGTTGCGCCCCTCCTTGTCGAGAAGGTAGGCGGCGTGGAGTTCGCCGGCGTGACGCGCCGGATCGATCGGCTCGACGGTGCAGAAGCGCCCTTCCATTGGCGTGCGCGGCGGGCGCGGCCGCTCCGTCCAGTGCGGCAGCGGAAAACCGATCGGCTGGCCCAGACGATTGACATGCTCGGCCATCGCCGTCCCCTCCCGCGCTATACCGTGATCGTGCCTTCGAGATAGAGCACGGCACGGCCGGCGAGCGTGACGCGGTCGCCGCGGAGGGTGCACACGAGATCGCCGCCGCGCGCCGAGATCTGCCGCGCCCGCAGTTGCTGTTTGCCGAGCCGAGCCGCCCAATAGGGTGCCAGCACGCAATGGGCCGATCCCGTCGCCGGGTCCTCGTCGACGCCGTAATTCGGCGCGAAGTAGCGCGAGACGAAGTCGATGTCGTCGTGACCGGGTGCGGTGACGATCGCGTCCGCTCCCGGCACTTGGCGCATCGCGGCGAAATCGGGTCTGAGCGCTGCGACATCTTCGGCGCGGTCGTAGACGGCGAGGGTGCGGCCGTGCGCGACAAAACTCTGCGCCGGCGCCTTGCCGAGTGCGGCGAGGATCCGCGGATCGGCCGGCTTGGGATCGGGCGGCCAGGCCGGGAAGTCCATCGCCAAGAGATCCCCCTCGCGCGTCACCTCGAGCGGCCCCGCTTTGAGGGTGTCGAACCTGACCGAACGCCGGTCGGGTGCCAGGATATGCGTCACGACATAACCCGAAGCGAGTGTGGCATGACCGCAGAGGTCGACCTCGACGGTCGGCGTGAACCAGCGCAGCAGGTAACCCTCGTCCTGCGCGACGAAGAACGCGGTCTCGGCGAGGTTGTTCTCCGCGGCGATCGCCTGCATCGTCGTCTCCGGCAGCCATTCCGAGAGCGGACACACCGCCGCCGGATTGCCGCCGAACAAGCGGCCGGTAAAGGCGTCGACCTGATAAAGCGGAATACGCATGACGAGCCCCGCGGATTGTGGATCATTCCCCATCCTGACGGCTGTTGGCGCAGCAGGCAAACGGAGGAAGGCATGAATACCAGGATCATGGCTCCCGGTGTGGAGGGCGGCGCGTCGGAACCCCGCGATGCGCTCAGATCCGTCGTGCACCAAGGAGCATCCGAATGAACCGCGCCGTCATCGTCATTTGCGACAGCCTGCGAGCCGACCTGATCACCCGGCGCGACGCGCCGTTTCTGGCGGAGCACGCCACGCGTTCGGCGCGGTTCGCCAACCACACCGGCGTGTTCCCGTCGACCACCCGGACGAGTGCGGCCTCGATCGCCACCGGATGCCGGCCGGCGCGCCACGGCCTGCTCGGCAACACGATGGCGCTCGACGAAGGCGAGGGGCTCGTCTGCCTGTCGGTCGGCAAACCCGATTTCCGTGACCGGCTGCACCGCGCGACCGGCCGGACCTTACACGTGCCGACCCTGGCAGAGCGCCTCGACCGCGTCGGCGAAACCGCCATCGCGTTCTCGAACGTGTCGCCTGGTGCCGCCTATTTCCTCGACCCCGACGGTTATGGCTGGGTCTACAACGCCGCCGGCAGCTACGGCCCCGGCCGGCGGCCGCTGCCGGCCGAAGACGGGCTCGCGATCGCCAAGGGCGAGGCCGGCGACACCGCCGCGACCGAGCGGTTCTGCGACGAGGTGCTGCGCCGCCGCGCGCCGGCCGTGGCGCTGCTGTGGCTCTCGGAGCCGGATTATACCGGCCACCACACGCCGCTCGGCTCGCCGGCGCATCGCCGCGCCATCGCGAGTGCGGACGCCAATGTGCGCCGGGTCGCCGACACCGTCGCGGCGCTCGACCCGAACGGCGAGGACATCCTTTTCATCGTCGGCTCCGACCACGGGATGGAGACGGTCGACGAGACGATCGATCTCGACGCACTCCTGGTCGAGGCCGGGCTGAAGCGCGCGGCGGCCTCGTCCGACGTCGTCGTGGCGCCCAACGGCACCGCGGCATTGCTCTATTTCGCCGATCCGGCGGGCGCTCTCGTCGGCGAGGTCGCGCGGTTTCTCGAAACCCAGGACTGGATCGGCCGGGCGTTTGTCGGCAGCGCACTCGCCGAGGTCGGTCTGCCGACCGGTTCGGCGCTGCAGATCGCGCTGACCCTCAAGCCCGACGACCGCGCCAATCCTCACGGCGTGCCCGGCCACAGCCACATCGTTCGCAACTCGCTCGAACCCAAGGACTGCACCGGCTTCGGCCAGCACGGCGGTCTCGGCAGCAACGAGCAGCGGCCGTTCCTGTTCGCCTCCGGCGGCGGCTTTGTGCCGGGGGTCTACCGCGGCCGTTCCTCGCTGATCGACATCGCCCCGACCGTGCTGCGGCATCTCGGCCTCGCCGCGACGGGCATGGACGGCCAGCCGCTGCCGCGCCATCCGGCGTAGGCTCGACCGGCGCGGCACAATCTGCTACGCCCCTGCGCATGCCGCTGACCCTCTACAACACGCTGACCCGCCGCAAGGAAGCCTTCGAACCGCTCGACCCGACGCGGGTCGGTCTCTATGTCTGCGGGCCGACCGTGTACGACCGCGCGCATATCGGCAACGCCCGGGCGGTCGTGGCTTTCGACGTGCTTTACCGGGTGCTGCGCACACCAATATGGCGCCGACCACGTCCGTTATGTGCGCAACATCACCGACGTCGAAGACAAGATCATCGCCGCCGCGCGCGAGAACGGTGAGCCTATCGACGCGCTGACCGGACGCACCACCGCGGTCTTCCACGGGGAGATGGCCAAACTCGGCAATCTGCCGCCCGACGTCGAGCCGCGCGCGACCCAGTACATCCCGCAGATGCTCGCGATGATCGAGCGGCTGATCGCCTCCGGCCACGCTTATGCGGCAGAGGGCCACGTGCTGTTCCGGGTCGCGTCATATCCCAGATACGGGGCGCTGTCGCGGCGCAGCCGTGCCGACATGATCGCCGGCGCCCGCGTCGAGGTGGCACCCTACAAGGAGGACCCCGGCGACTTCGTGCTGTGGAAGCCGTCGGGCCCTGACATGCCCGGCTGGGACAGCCCTTGGGGGCGGGGTCGGCCGGGTTGGCACATCGAATGCTCGGCGATGAGCGAAATGCCGAACTCGGCGAGACTTTCGACATCCACGGCGGCGGTCTCGATCTGATCTTCCCGCACCACGAAAACGAGATTGCCCAGAGCGTCTGCGCCCATGGCGGCCACCCGTTCGCGCGGTTTTGGCTGCACAACGGCATGCTGACCATCGGCGGTGTCAAGATGGCTAAGTCGGAGGGCAACTTCATCACTGTCGGTGACGTGCTCGGCAACGCTCCCCCAGAAATCGTGCGCCTCGCGCTCTTGATGACGCATTATCGCGAACCGCTCGACTGGACCCAGGAGAGGTTACTGGAGGCGGAAACGCTTCATGGCAGGCTATACCGGGCATTGGTCGTGGGCGGCTTTGATGTGACAACTCGAGTCGACAACTGAGAAAGGTGTCCAGCCGGTGGTGGACGCGCTGTCGGACGATCTCAATACGCATGAAGCCTTGAGTTGTTTGCGCACGCTTACCGACGAAATCTACAAAACTACAGACGCGGGCGAACGAAGAGACCTTAAGGGGGCGCTCAAGCGCGGCGGCAGCTTGCTTGGTATCCTCGGGCGCGAGGATTTAGAGAATTGGCTGAACCCAATTCTCGATCCGGCTATTGAATCGAGGATTCACGAGCGCGCCGCGGCGCGCGGCGCGCGGCGCTTTGCCGAGGCCGACCGGATCCGCGCCGAGCTCGCGGCCGAGGGTGTCATTCTCGAAGACATGCCGGACGGCACGACGACCTGGCGGCGCGGGGGTTAGGTATGGCCGGGACCAATCATCGCCGGCCGGCGGTGACCGGGGGGCCCGCGATCGTCCTGGTGGAGCCGCAGCTCGGCGAGAATATCGGCACCGCGGCGCGGGCGATGATGAATTGCGGTCTCGACGACCTGCGGCTGGTGCGCCCGCGCGACGGCTGGCCGTCGGATAAGGCGATCGCTGCTGCGAGCGGCGCCGACATCGTGCTGGAGAGGGCCCGGCTCTACCCGAGCGTTCCGGCGGCGATTGCCGATCTGGTCCACGTCTATGCGGCCACCACGCGCGACCGCGGCATGGTACGGCGCGAAGTGACGCCGCGGCACGCGGCCTCGGAGATGCGGACCTGGCTCGCCGCGGGCGAGGCTTGCGGCGTGCTTATCGGGCCGGAACGGACCGGCCTCTTGAACGACGACGTGGCCCTCGCCGACACGGTGCTGACGGTGCCGCTCAACCCCGCCTTCTCGTCCTTGAACCTCGCCCAGGCGGTGCTGATCATCGGCTACGAGTGGTTCACCTCGGGCGCCGATGCCCTGCCCGAAATCCTGCGCCGGGGAGGGAGCCGCGCCGCTACCAAGGAAGAGCTCCTCAATTTCTTCGACCATCTCGAAGAGGAGCTCGAAAAGAACGGCTTTTTGCGCAACCGCGAAGCCCGGCCGCACATGGTGCGCAACCTGCGCAGCCTCTTCCAGCGCGCGCAATGCACCGAGCAGGAATTGCGCACCTTGCACGGCGTCGTGACCGCGTTCGCCGGCCAGCGCGCGCGGAGACAGAGGGGCTTAAAGCCCGGCCAAGTGCTGGGTTTCGTTGATCGAGCGGATGACGAATGAGCCATCCTCGAAGAACAGCTCGTTGACGGCGCAGGGCTCCTGCCGCAGGTGCCAGTAGCGCGACAGCGGCAGTTCCAACGCGAAGAGGAGCAGCGCCCGGTTGACGCTGTCGTGACCGACCAGCGCGACGGTCCCCCCGGGATTGCGCCGCAGAATGTCCCGCAGTGCCGCGGTGGCGCGGGAGAGCAGAGCCGCCAGGGTTTCGCCGCCGGGGATCGCCGCGAGATGGGGCGCGCGAAACCAAAGCTCGGTCTCGGCCGGCCAGCGCTCCTGGGCCTGGTCCCGCGTCAAGCCCTGCCATTCGCCATAATCGATATCGCAGAGCCCGTCGATCGGCCGCGGTTCGAGCTGAAATGGTGCCGCAATCGCGGCCCCGGTGTCGCGGCAACGGCCGAGCGGGCTCGTATAAACGGCCTCCGGTTTCCAGGTCGCCGCAATGTAACCCGCCGCCGCTCGCGCTTGCCGGCGGCCGAGGTCGGACAGCGGGAGTTCGGCGCGGCCGCGAAACCGCTCGGGTGCCAACCAGTCGACATGACCGTGCCGCACGAGGATGATCCTGGTCATCGCCGCACCCAGCGGGCGATGGCCTCGCCGATCTCGCGGCCGGAATCTTCCTGGATGAAGTGGCTTCCCTTTACCGTGACCTCGGTCTGGTTGCGCCATCGGCGACAGAATTCGCGCTGCGGCCCAACCAGAATGGCACCCGGTTCGGCATTGACAAAAAGCTTCGGGATGTCGTTCTCGGCCATCCAGTCGGCGTAGGCCCTGACCCGCTCGACGACAGGAAGCGGCTCCCCCTCGATCGGGATTTCGCGCGGCCAGGCGAGTGTCGGCCACCGGTCCTCCCGCGAGCCCGCAAAGGGGCGCCGGTACTCGGCCATCTCGGCCGGCTCCAGTTTGCGGAGGATCGAGGCCGGCAGGACGCGCTCGACGAACATGTTCTTGTCGAGGACCATCTCTTCCCCCGCCGCAGAGCGGAAGCCCTGAAATACCCGCCGCGAGGCCTCCGGCCATTCGGCCCAGCCGAGCGGGCGGACGATCGCCTCCATGTAGACGATCCTGCGCACCCGGTCGCGGTGATGGTTTGCCCAGTCGAAGCCGAGTGCGGAACCCCAATCGTGACCGACCAGCACGACCGGAGGGTCCCGGCCGATCACGGTCTCGATGAAGCCCCAGAGAAAGTCCCGATGCGCCGCAAAGCGGTAGGTATCCGGGCCGGGATGCTCGATCTTGGCGGAATCGCCCATCCCGATCAGATCCGGCGCCAAGCACCGGCCGAGCCCGGCAACTTCCGGCATGACGTTGCGCCAGAGGTAGGAAGAGGTCGGGTTGCCGTGAAGAAAGAGGAACACCGGCTCGCCGCCGCCGAGCTCGACATAGGCCATGCGCTTGCCGCTGATGGTGGCGAATTTCTTCGGATGCGGTTCGATGCGGTGGGGTGTCGTCATCGCCAATCCCTTCGACCTACGAGCCGGCGCGCTCGTCGGAGCGGGGCGAGCGGCCGTGGACGTGCACGTGGCGTCCGCCGGCTTCCTCAAGGATGCGGGTTGCCACGAGCTCGCGGTCGGGGTCCCCGCAGCGTACCCAGAGCAATGCCGCGCCGGCCTTGAGTGCGGCCGCGAAATCCTCGCTGTGGCGGGGTGCGGTGTAATCGTCGAACAGCTCCTTCAAGGCCGCGCCGCCGAGACCGGCGCCGACCAGCGCGGCCAGGATGGCGGCGATCGGCCCGCCCGACAGCACGATGATGCCGGCCACGGTCAAGGGCGCGATGTATTTGATCTCGTCGCTGAGCCCGGCACGCAAAATTTCCTTTGGGGTCCCGGCGGCTTCGTCTGCGACCGCGAGCGAATCGTGCGAGGCCAGGACCGAGAGGTCGCCCCGGTCGAACCCGGCGGCGAGCAGTGCGGCAACCGCACCGCGGAAATGCTCGCGGTCGGGAAACGAGGCGACCGCCTCGCGAATGACCGGAAAAGACCTCGCCGCCTCGCTCATGCCGATCCTCTCTTTCGTGCTCTGGCCGCAGGCATGCTACCGTCAAATACCCGCATGCGTCAGCCATCCCCGCCTCGCTCGCCGATGATCGAACCTTCCGCCTCGCCGGTCATGGTCCAGTACCACGAGATCAAGCGGGCGAACCCGGGCTGCCTGCTGTTCTTCCGGATGGGCGATTTCTACGAGCTGTTCTTCGAGGATGCGGTCGCGGCCGCGCGGGCGCTCGACATTGCGCTCACCAAGCGCGGCCGGCACGAGGGCGCCGACATCCCGATGTGCGGCGTGCCCGTCCACACCGCCGAGGCCTATCTCGCGCGGCTGATCCGCGCCGGGTTCAAGGTCGCGATGTGCGACCAGATCGAGGACCCCGCCGAGGCCAAGCGTCGCGGCGCCAAGATGCTGCGGCGGGCGGTCGTCCGCGTGGTGACCGCCGGCACCTTGACCGAGGAGGGCCTGCTTGACGCACGCCGGCACAATTATCTGACCGCACTCGCCGAGGCCGGCGGCGAAATGGGTCTCGCCTGGCTCGATCTGTCGACCGGCGCGTTTCAACTCGCGCCGACCAGCGAGCTGGCGTTGGCCAGCGATCTCGCGCGCCTCGCCCCCGGCGAGATCGTGCTGCCCGAGCGGCTGCTGGCCCGCCCCGCACTCTTCGAGCTCTTCGCCGAGTGGAAGCCGGCGCTGACGCCGTTGCCCAACCCGCGCTTCGAGAGCGACGGCCGGACGCCGCCGGCTCCAGGAATTCTATCGCGTCGGCGCGCTCGACGGGTTCGGCAATTTTGGCCGCGCCGAGCTCGCCGCGGCCGGTGCGCTGGTCGATTACGTCAGCCTGACCCAACAGGGGCGGGCGCCGCATCTGGAGCCGCCGCGGCGGATGACGCCCGGCTCGGTGATGCAGATCGACGCGGCGACGCGGCGCAACCTCGAACTGGTGACGACATTGGCCGGCGAGCGCAAGGGGAGCCTGCTGGCGACGATCGATCGCACCGTCACCGCGGCCGGGGCGCGGCTCCTCGTCGAGCATCTCGCGGCACCCCTGACCGAGCCCGCGGCGATCGCCGCGCGGCTCGACGCGGTCGAGTTCTATGTCGATCGCCCGGAGGCGCGCGAGGCGTTGCGCGAGCGGTTGCGGCATTGCCCCGACATCGAGCGGGCGTTGACGCGTCTCAGCCTCGGGCGCGGCGGGCCGCGCGACCTCGCCGCACTGCGCCAATCGCTCGGCGAGACCGCCTCGTTGCGGCAGATGCTCGCGGAGCCGGGCCTCGTCCCGCTGCCCGAGCGGCTCGCCGAGGCGCAGCGCGGGCTCGGCGAGCACGGCGCACTCGTCGAACGGCTCGGGCGCGCGCTCGCTCCCGAACTGCCGCTCTTCGCGCGCGACGGCGGGTTCATCGCCGCCGGCTATTCGGACGAGCTCGACGAATGGAAGAGCCTGCGCGACGAGAGCCGCCGGATGATCGCGGCGCTGCAGGCGCGCTACGCCGGCGAGACCGCGATCGGCGCTTTGAAGATCCGCCACAACAACGTGATCGGCTACTACATCGAGGTGTCGGCCAACCATGCCGGCAAGCTCGGGCCGGAGTTCATCCACCGCCAGACGATGGCCGGGGCGCAGCGCTATACGACGGCCGAGCTCGCCGACCTCGAAAGCAAGATCGCCAGTGCGGCCGAGCGGGCCTTGGCGCTCGAATTGCGGCTCTGGGAGGACCTCGTCGGCGAGGTCATGGCGCGCCGCGCCGAGATCGCCGCCGCCGCGGCGGCCATCGCCGCCCTCGATCTCGCCGCGGCCCTCGCCGAGCTCGCGGGCGAGGCGGGCTGGGTTAGGCCGGTGGTAGAGGACGGGACCGCCTTCGAGATCCTCGGGGGCCGGCATCCGACGGTCGAGGCGGCACTCGCCGCTACGGGCAACGGCGGCGGGTTCGTCGCCAACGACTGCGTCCTGGCGGAGAACCGGATCTGGCTCGTCACCGGCCCCAACATGGCCGGCAAGAGCACCTTTCTGCGGCAGAATGCGCTGATCGCGATCCTGGCGCAGATGGGCTCCTGGGTCCCCGCCCGCGCGGCCAGGATCGGCATCGTCGATCGCCTCTTCAGCCGGGTGGGTGCGGCCGACGATCTCGCACGCGGGCGCTCGACCTTCATGGTCGAGATGGTCGAGACCGCGGCGATCCTGAACCAGGCCGGGCCGTCAGGCCTTTGTCATCCTCGACGAGATCGGCCGCGGTACGGCGACCTTCGACGGCCTCTCGATCGCCTGGGCCTGTCTCGAGCACCTGCACGAGGTCAACCGCTGCCGCACCCTCTTCGCGACCCACTACCACGAGCTGACGGCACTCGCCGCGAAGCTCCCCGCACTCGCCTGCCACACGATGCGGGTCAAGGAGTGGAAGGGCGAGGTGGTGTTTCTGCACGAGGTCGGACCGGGTACGGCCGACCGCTCTTACGGCATCCATGTCGGCAAGCTCGCGGGCCTGCCGAGGAGTGTGACGGCGCGCGCCGAGGAGGTGCTGGGGGTGCTCGAAAAGGGCGAGCAGGGCGGGGCCCTGGCGCGGCTCGCCGACGACCTGCCGCTGTTCAGCGCCGCCCGCCGCCGCACCGAACCTCCGCCGCGCGAATCCGCGGCCGAGGCGCTGTTGCGCGAGACCCGCCCCGACGAGCTCACCCCGCGCGAGGCGCTCGACCTCCTCTATCGGCTGAAGGGCCTCGCGGCGGAATAGAGCAGCTGCTGTGGAGGCCTGGGAGAGCGGCGGCCGGAGCCACTTCTCAGGCTACTGAACGTCGACCGTCCAGTGAGGGTGGTACACATTGAAGCTCGTCACGGGTACAGGCACGGTCCGCCACGCCCCCATGGGGGCAGGAGGAAGCGGCATGCCGCCCACAGCGGCGCTGGTGGTCGGCGCCGGCGCCTGGGCAGCCTGAAGAACGGGATACGCCACCGGCACCAGCGGCGTCGGCCCCGCAGCTTGCGCCGGGGGCAGCGTCTCAGGGCCCGCGCCGGGGGACGGCGCGCAGCCGGACACGATTAGTCCGATCCCGAGGCCAAGCCCTACAAAAGTGCGGATGTTCATAAAAGTTGCCCTCCCTGGTGATCGGGCAACTGCCCCGGCGACCGCGCGCCTCTGCCGCAGCGAGTTGTGAGACAAACGCTCCCGTCGGTGAAGCGTTGATTTGCAATAACAAACTACGGTGCCGGGTGAGGGATTCGAACCCCCGACCTTCGGTTTACAAAACCGCTGCACTGCCACTGTGCTAACCCGGCAAGTCAATGACTTAGCGGATGTCGGGACCCTCCAAAGCCCGGTTTTGCTAGTTATGTGCTACTTATCACGCCCGGACAGGACCGTACAGCGGTGAACACAACCAGACCAGATGTTCATGTTTCGCACTTATCCGCGCATCGAAAGGCGGCATCGATCAGCTCCGCTGACGCCGCTCTAGTCGAGGCCGAAACGGTCGATCTCGGCTGGTGGCAGCCCGAGATAGCGCGTCTGCGTGGCGACCTGGCGCTGGCGGGACTGCAGGTCGATGGGAGGGATGCCGAATACTGGTACCGCACGGCGATCGGCATGGCGCAGGAGCAAGAAGCCAAGTCCTTCGAGCTGCGCACCGGCGGCGCTGGCGCGCCTGTGGGCCGATACGGGGGGTCGCGCCCAGGCGCACGAGCTGCTTGCGCCGGTGGCGAACAGGACGAGCGCAAGTGCCGTCCCGACCGTCGCCCCTGTCATGACCCGATCGGCACCCCGCTTTGCCGCTGCCGGCAATACGAATGCGCCGCAAACAGCACCGGCGCCGATTGCGCCGAGAAGTATGCCGTAGGTCTCCGGGCCGCCGGCAATTCGTGCACGCACCAGAAGCGGCAAAAGCGCCCCAATAGACGCTCGCGAGCGGAAAGAAGCCGGCGGACCGGATCAAGGTCGCGCGCAGATCCGGATGATAGCGAGCGTAGCGCAAACCGCTGCGGATCGCGTTGACGAAGCGCTCGGCGGGCAGGGATTGGGCGATTGGCTGGGGAGGGCGCCACCAGATCAGCGCGGTGATGACGGCGAACGTGCTCAGGGCGTTGATCCAATAGGGTGCCGCCATGCCGAGTGCGCCAATCGCCAGGCCGGCCAACGCCGGACCGATGGCACGGCTGATATTAAGGCCGACGCCGTTGAGGGCGACTGCAGAACGGAGCTCCCCCTTTGGTACGAGCTGCGGCACGATAGACTGCCACGGCGGCATCGCCAGAACCGTCGCGATCCCCGACAGGGAAATAAATGTCAGCAGCCAGGTGGGTGTGATCCACTCCAGCCAAACGAAGATCGGGAACAGGGCGGCGATTGCTACCGCCGCGATCTGCACCGCGATCAGAAGACGGCGGCGGTCGACGCCAATACCTGGACATTGTTAAAGGTCACCAGGCGGTCGTGCGATTGTACGCCCTGGTACATCGCAGGCTGATAATCGATCAGCGCGATGGCATGGTTTTGCGGGGTGAGCATTTCGAGCTTTGACATGGGCATCCTCCTTTCATCATTTACGGTCAGAATTGCACCGCATGGATGGCCGTGAGCACACCGAGGGCGGGCGAGCTGGTCGACACGTCAAAATCAGGTGTTGTCCACCTTCAAGCTGGCCGCTGTATCCTTTACCCGAGCGCCCCTCTGAGGGCGCCGATGGCTTGCGCGATGGCGCCGCGCGTCGCCGGTGTGTCGGCGAGCGCATTCAGCATGACGAAATCGTGGATTGTGCCGTTATAGCGGACCGAGGTGACCCGCACGCCTGCGTCCGACAGCTTGCGGGCATAGGCTTCGCCTTCATCACGCAGGACATCGTTCTCGTCGACGACGACGAGTGCCTCGGGCAGGCCTGCGAGCTGGTCGAGCGAGGCATTGAGCGGCGTCGCTGTAGGTTGCTTGCGGGCAGCGGGGTCAGGCAGGTAGGCGTCCCAGAACCATTCCATGGCCCGCTTGGTCAACCACGGCCCATCCGCAAAGTGGGTATAGGAGGAGGTATCGAAGGCTGAGTCGGTGACCGGATAGAACAGTACTTGGAAGGCAATTTTGGGGTCCCGGCGTTTTTTGGCCATTAGAGTGACCGCCGCCGCCATGTTGCCGCCGACGCTGTCACCCGCAACGGCAAGGCGCAATGGGTCGATGCGCAAGTCAGCGGCGTTAGCGGCCACGTAGCGGGTCGCGGCATAAGCCTGCTCGATAGCGACTGGGTAGCGGGCTTCCGGCGCACGGGAATAATCGACGAACACGACCGCGGCCTCGACGCCGACCGCTATCTCCCGGATCAGGCGATCGTGAGTGTCACGGTCGCCCAAGATCCAGCCGCCGCCATGAAAATACATGACCACCGGCAAGACTTCGGCGGTCCCTGCCGGGCGAACGATCCGGATCGGCACCGACCCGGCGGGGCCGACGGGCAGGGTAATATCCTCGATTTCCGCGTTCGGCTTGCCGACCGGGATGGACTGTGCCCGGGTCAGAACCGACCGCGCGTCGGCCGGCGACAACGTGTAGATCGGCGGCGCGCCGGCCAGGCTGTCGATGAATTGCTGCGTATGGAGTTCCAGCATCGGCTGGTTCGCCATCGACATGGTTTCCCTCCAGTAATCGTAACTCGTCAGGAGGATCTGGCGGTGGTGCCAGTCAGGATGTCGGCCTTGCGGTTGAGCGCCGCGATAAGCCCATCGATCCCCTGGGTCTTGAGGATGGCGGCGAATTCCGAGCGGCGGGTCGCCACTTCGCTGATGGCACTATCCAAATAAATGTCCGCGATCAGCCAGCTCTCGCCATTTTGGCGCATTACATAGTCGACCTCGACTGGCTCACCGTTACTCTTGATGATCCGGCTCTTCACCAAGAGCCCGAAGGAAGCGGGCTGCTCACCGGTCACTTCGAGCTTCTGTCCGTTATAGCTGTCGAAGCGGTCGGCATAGATCGCTGAGATGTACCGGCCGTAGCTCTCGGTGACTTCTTGCCGCTGCGCCTCGCTGAGGCCGGTCCACAAAGGGCCGACCGATAACCGCGCCATTGAAGCGACGTCGAAGCTGCCGCGGATGACGGGCGCCAGTTTCGCGAAACGGCCACTCCCTCCGAGCGTCCCTCCGTTCTTCATCGTACTGAGCAGAGCATCATAAAGCCCCTGTACGGTACCGCTGCCGCCGATAGCCGCGGCTTGAGAGCTGTAGGCGAACGTGCTGAGGCCGAGCCCAACCGCAAGGGCCAGCGCTTTGAACAATCGCGATTTGGCAACGGCGGACCGGCAGGGGTTTCGATCGGCACACTGCGGAAAGGATCGCATCCCGATCCATCGCGACAACGCGCCTTGACGCGACCGCTGCCACACTCGGGCTGCGTGCCGAGAAGAGTTCGAGGGTGCAGTCGACTTGACTGCCGCGGTGAAACGGTAGCCGCGACCGAACTCGGTCCGGATGAGATCTCGGTCTTCGCCAAGCGCTTTGCGCAAGACGGATATTTGCACTTTCAAGTTCTCTTCTGAGACATAAACGCCTGGCCATACGCAGGAAACGAGCTCTTCCTTGGTGACCAGTGATCCGTCGGCTTTCATTAGCACGGACAAAACATCGAATGCCCGCGTACCCAGCTTTACCGGCACGCCGTCGGCGATAAGTTGCCTCCGGCGCGGGAGCATTTGGAAGCGACCGAATTCGAGCGCGGCTTCTTGCGCTGCCGAGCGCGACTGGCTTGGGCTGTGGCGCGCCTTGATCACATGGCCCGGCGCGGACTCGGTATCGCCGTTGATTGTCATCGCGGGTCCCCTCGGTTGGGTTTGGCGGTGAGTAATTTGGCGCCGTTCGCGGCGTCAGTCGCGTTAAGGATTGTTAAGTTGTGCAAAGGCGTCTTTGCATCCGTTTGCAGGGGCTGCCTCGTGCGGCCGAGCGCTCGCGCCATAGCGGCACGGCTTGCGCAAAGCCACCTCCGTCGGTATTAACCAGGACGCATCTGAGGACGATGCCCCGATGGATGAAGAAGTCTTCGCCTTCGGATCGTTCCGGTTGATCCCCGCTGAGCGCGCGCTCTTCGAGCAGGGGAAAGCGCTGCGCCTCGGGAGCCGTTCGTTCGATATTTTAGTTGCGTTGACCGAGCGCGCCGGCCAGACGATCTCCAAAGAAGAGCTGCTCGCGCGGGTTTGGCCTGACACGGTCGTCGAAGAGGCCGCCCTCAGGGTCCATGTCGCGGCGCTGCGCAAAACGCTCGGCGATGGCCGGGCCGGCAAGCGCTACATCGCCAACCACCCCGGGCGAGGTTACGCCTTTGTCGCACCGGTAACGCGCGAGAACGCGCCTTCGGCAACCGCCGTGCCGGACGGGGCGCTCGTGGCGGGGAGTCTACCGGCGCTGCTCACGCGCGTTGTCGGCCGCGACGAGATCATTCTCGCCCTCACGACACAGCTGGCTCGGCGCCGCTTTATGACGATCGTCGGGCCGGGCGGGATCGGCAAGACGACGGTGGCCGTTGCCATCGCGGACCGCGCGCGTGCGTCCTACAAGGACGGCGTATGGTTCGTCGAGCTGGCCTCCTTGTCCGATCCCGATCTCGTGCCGAGTGCGCTCGGTGCCGCGCTGGAAGTCCATCCTTCAGGCGGCGACCACACGCGGGCGCTGGCCGCGTGGTCGCGCGACAAGACCGCGTTGCTCGTGCTCGACAGCTGCGAGCACGTCATTGGCGCGGCGGCCTCGCTGGCGGAGGTGCTGCTCAAGGCCGCTCCCGGCGTCGGCATTTTGACAACCAGCCGCGAGCCTCTGCGGGCAGAGGGCGAAACGCTGCATCGCCTGGCAGCGCTGGAGCTTCCGGCGGATCCGATCATGTTCGCCGCCGAGGCCCTGCGCTACTCGGCCGTGCAGCTGTTCAACGAACGCGCCACGGCGGCAATGGACGAGTTCGTGCTAGCTGACCGCGACGTGCCGGCAGTCCTTGAGATCTGTCGCCGGCTCGACGGGATACCGCTGGCGCTTGAGCTGGCAGCGGCGCGGGTCGGCACTTTTGGTGTGCGGGATTTGGCGGCGCATCTGGATGATCGGTTCCGGCTCTTAACCGCTGGGCGACGGACGGCGCTGCCCCGGCACCAGACGCTCAGTGCTGCGCTGGACTGGAGTTATCAGCTGCTGGAGGAAGAAGAGCGCAAGGTGCTGCGCCGACTTGGGGTGTTTGCTGGAGAGTTCCCGCTGGAAGCCGGCATTGCCGTTACGGCTGATCCTGGCTCGTCCGATATTGTAGACTGCATTGCCAATCTCGTCGGCAAGTCACTCGTGGCTGCCGATCCCCGGGGAGAGGTTGCCCAATATCGCTTGCTTGACACTACTCGCCTTTACGCCTCGGAGAAGCTGAGGAGCTCTGGTGAATTCCGGCAAATCGCCCGCCGCCACGCTGAATATTATATTACTGTCTTCGCTTCCGCCGAAGCCGAAAGTGAGTCGCTGTCCCAGGCTCAGTGGCTGGGCATCTACGGCCGGCATCTCGCAAATGTGCGAGCGGCCCTCGATTGGGCAACGTCTCCGGACGGCGACCGGCAGATTGGTGTGGCGCTGACCGTTGCCGCTATACCGTTGTGGGTCCAGCTCTCGCTGTTTGGCGAGTGCCGCGATCGGGTGGAACAGGCACTCTGGGGGCTCGATGACGACCAGCCGGCGACGGCGCGGTGGCGCATGCAGCTCTCGGCAGCGCTTGGCTGGGCGCTGACGTACGGCGTCGGCCGGGCCCGGGAGGCGGGTCCCGCCTGGGCAACCACGCTCAGGCTCGCGGAGGAGCTCGACGACCGCAGCTACCGACTGCGCGCCCTCTGGAGCCTGTGCATTGATCAATTCAACAATGGCAATCTTCGTGCAGCTCTCCAATTTGCCCGACGGTTCGCCGATTTGACGGCAAGGTCAAGCGATACGATCGAACTAATGATGGCGGATCGTCTGCTTGCCACCGCTTACCATTACTTTGGTGACCAAGGAGAAGCCCGCCGTCATATCGACCGTGCGCTTGCCCTTCTCGAGAACATGGCGCAGCAGCAGATCGTCCGCGTACGGTTCGACATGCGAGTGTCGACGCATTATTTTCATGCTCGCATTCTGTGGCTGCAAGGATTTGCTGAGCAGGCGCTGCGTGTAGTCGAGCAAAATATCGAGGAGGGAAACGCTGTCGGGCAGGCCCTGTCGTTCTGCAGCGTCCTGGGCCAAGGGGCATGCCCGATTGCTCTTTGGACGGGCAATCTCGACGCCGCTGAGCGCTGTGGCGCTCTGCTCCTTGACCACACTGAACGCCACCCGATCCGTCTGTGGAATATCTGGGCGCGCTGCTTCCTTGGCTTGGTGATCGCCAAACGCGGTGATGTCGACGCCGGGCTCCGTGCGCTGCGCGGCGGGCTAGAACTTGCAGGCGAGGCGAGATTTCTGCCTCGCTTCCTCCTGCTGCTTGGCGAGTTCGCGGCTTCTCTCGGCGAGACCGGTGAGACCGGGTCCGCGCTCCAAACCATCGAGGAGGCGCTCGTGCGTTGCCAAGCACGCGACGAACGCTGGTATCTGGCCGAACTACTACGCATCAAAGGCGAATTGATCCTGCTGCAGAATGCGGTGGATGGCTCTGGTGTCGCCGAGGAGTATTTCCTGGAGGCGCTCGATTGCGCTCATCGCCAGAACGCCCGCTCCTGGGAGCTACGAACCGCTACGAGTCTCGCACGGCTTTGGCAAGATCGGCGTCGCACTGCAGAAGCCCGCGAATTATTGCGCCCAGTTTACAATCGCTTTACCGAAGGGTTCGACACAGCCGATCTCAAATCGGCAAGAGGCCTGCTCGATACCTTACGATAGCGATGTTGGCCGGGTGCGCCGCGGGGTTGTAGCGGTCGGTTGCCGGTGCACCAACGTTGCAGCCGGGTGCGGGCACGTAAGTGAAGCGCCTGCGCGGTCGCCGGCGGCGGGCTTGCGAAGATCCGCCGCGGTTGATATCAATCAAGAAGCTCCTGAGGACGGCCCCGATGGATGAAGAAGTCTTCACCTTCGGCTCGTTCCGGTTGGTTCGCGCGCAGCGTACGCTGTCCGAGGACGGGAGGCCGTTGCGCCTCGGCAGCCGCGCGTTTGACATTCTGGCAGCGCTGACCGAGCGCGCCGGCGAGACAATCTCGAAAGAGGAATTGATCGCACGGGCTTGGCCCGACACGGTCGTCGAAGAGGCCGCCCTCAGGGTCCATGTGGCGGCACTCCGCAAAGCGCTCGGCGATGGCCGTGCCGGCAAGCGCTACATCGCCAATTTCTCCGGCCGAGGCTACGCTTTTATCGCGACTGTGACGCGCGAGAACGCGCCTTCGGCGCCGGTCGCACCGAACGGGACGGCCGATGGCGGCAATTTGTCCACACCGCTCACGCGCATTGTCGGCCGCGACGAGATAATCGCCGCGCTCTCGACACGGCTGGCTCGGCGGCGTTTTCTGACGATTGTCGGTCCGGGCGGAATCGGTAAGACGACCGTGGCCGTTGCCCTCGCCGACCGCGTCCGTGAATCTTACAAGGACGGCGCTCGGTTTGTCGGACTAGCTTCCCTGTCCGATCCCGATCTTGTGCCGAGTGCGGTCGGCACAGCGCTGGGGGTTCCGCTTCCAGGCGGCGACCACACGCGGGCGCTCGCCGCCTGGCTACGTGACAAGCAGATCCTAATCGTGCTTGACAACTGCGAGCACGTCATCGGCGCGACCGCGGTTGTGGCCGAAGCAATCCTGAAGGCCGCGCCGCAGGCTGGTATTCTCGCAACTGCTCGGGAACCATTGCGGGCCGAAGGCGAGTGGCTCCATCGGCTTGCACCTCTGGAGCTTCCGCCACAAGGGAGAACCTTCCCGACTGCCGCCGTGGCGCTGGGTTATTCGGCCGTCGAGCTGTTCAACGAACGGGCCACCGCCACGATCGACAGCTTCGTGCTCAACGATGCCGAGGTGCCGGCGGTGCTGGAGATCTGTCGTCGGCTCGATGGCGTGCCTCTGGCGCTCGAACTCGCGGCGGCTCGGGTCGATACAATTGGCGTCGCCCAGTTGGCTGCCCTGCTTGACCACAGATTTGCCGTTTTGACGAGCGGTCGTCGCACTGCGTTGCCGCGACAACAGACACTCCGCGCGACAATCGATTGGAGCTATAACCTGCTATCGGAGACAGAACAGCTGCTGTTACGGCATCTGGCCGTGTTCCCCGCCGGCTTCACCGTTGACGCCGCTGCCGCGGTCATAAAGCACACCATCCCCGAACCGTTAGCCGTGGAAGAGGGCATCGCCAACCTCATCGCGAAATCGTTGATCGCGCTCAGATCCGAGACCGATTCTCGTTGGTATCTGCTCGAAACGATCCGTTCCTATGCATTGGAGAAGCTCATTGAGAGAGGCGAACATTCAGCTGCCGCGCGGGGCCACGCGGAGTATTTTCGCGACTTCTTGACATCGACCGTGGCGGATTTCCGATTGCAGGTCACGGCAAAGGACCTTATCCGTTGCGGGCGCGAGATAGACAACGTTCGCGCTGCCCTCGACTGGTGCTTCTCGCCCTCCGGCGAGGTGTCGATCGGCATTGATCTGACAGTCGCGTATGCGCCGGTCTGGTTGAATTTGTCGCTGGTGGTGGAGTGTCGCGAGCGATGTGAGCACGCGCTTCGCCGTCTCGACGCCAATCAACAATCGAATGCACGCCTTCAGATGCGGGTGAAGGTCGCCCTCGGCGCCGCCTTGCTGCAAACGCTGGGCCCGTCGCATGAGGCGGAAACCATGCTGTCCGACGCCCTTGCCATTGCCGACGCCTCGGGTGATTTGTCCGCGCAGGCACACGTCCTCTTTGTGCTGTCGAGCGTCCAAGTCTATCGCGGAGAACATGCCCGGGCCCAGCACGGGGTGGAGCGGATCCGGCAAATTGCTCAGCAGATCGGCGATCCCTACATCGTCGGCACTGCCGACCGCCGCATGGGCATCGCACTCATGAGCCTTGGCCGGCTTGGCGAAGCGCGGCGCTCCCTCGAGCGCGTCACCCAGTCTCCCTTTTTGCGCGATGCTGATCGCCTACCGCTCTGGCGCCAGGCGGGCGACCGCGCGATGGCCCGGGCAAGTTTGGCGCGCGTGCTTTGGCTGCAGGGCTTCGCCGAAAGGGCACACCATGAGGCCCAGCTGAGCTGTGACGAGGCGAAGGGTTCTCAGGACCAACTGGCGATCTTTCGGGCGCTCTATTACGGCCTCGGCCGTATCGCCCCGATGACCGGCGATTTCGTCGCCGCCGAAGACGCAATCGCCCAGCTGTTCGAGTTGGCGGCCAGTCTCAACGCGCCGTTTTGGGTGACGGCCGGCCAGTTCCTGCACGGCAAGCTGCTGGTCGAACGCGGCGAGTTTGCTGAAGGCTTGATCCAGCTACGACAGGGTTTCGGCACATGTGAGAAAACCGGATGGCGGCTCTCTTACCCCGAGTTTATGGGGTCGTTTGCTTTGGCTTTTGCCGGACTTGGACGACTCGGGGAGGCCGATGACGCGGTGAGCAGGGCGATCGCCGGCGCCGGCGGCCGCGAGGACGGTCAGCAATGGTACGTCCCGGAATTGCTCCGTATCAAAGCCGAGGTCTTGCTCCGGCGATCCGCCGATCAGTCGGGCTGTGCGGAAGATTACCTTGAACAGGCGGCGACGATGGCGCACGAGCAGGGCGCCTTGTCTTGGGAGCTGCGGGTCGCCCTCAGCCTCGCCCGCTTGTGCATGACGCAGGGGCGTCATAACGAGGCGAAGCAAACATTGGCGCCAGTCTGCGACCAATTCACGGAAGGGTTCGCGACGACCGATCTGCGGGCTGCAAAAGCGCTGCTCGACACGTTTTGAAAGTTGCGGAGTTGCGGCCGCCGGTCATGGGTCACCCAGCGCGTGCAGCCGGACGCGGGGACCTGAAAAAATCTGGAATCCGCTGAGAGGAGCCTATAATCGCGGGGCCATAATTCCTCCGAACCAACCCCGAGCCGCGGTACAACCTACGTAGGGGTTGCGAGCGATTGCCCGATGCATGAAGAAGTCTTCACCTTCGGATCGTTCCGGCTGATCCCGGCGCAGCGCATGCTGTCCGAGGACGGGAAACCGGTGCGCCTCGGCGGTCGCGCGCTCGATATTTTGGCTGCGCTGACCGAGCGCGCCGGCGAGACAATCTCGAAAGAAGAGCTGATCTCGCGGGCGTGGCCCGAGACGGTCGTCGAAGAGGCCGCCCTCAGGGTCCATGTTGCGGCGCTGCGCAAAGCGCTCGGCGATGGGCGTGCCGGCAAGCGCTACATCGCCAACCTCACCGGCAGAGGTTACGCTTTTATCGCGCCGGTAACGCGCGAGAACGCGCTGTCAGCAACGGCCGCGGCGAACGGGACGGATGAGGCGGGCAATTTGCCGGCACTGCTCACCCGCGTCGTCGGCCGCGACGACGTCATCTCGAGGCTGGCGCAGCAGCTGCTTCGGCGCCGGTTTCTCACGATTGTCGGTCCGGGCGGGATTGGCAAAACCACAATGGCGGTCGCCCTCGCCGACGTCGTGCGTGGTTCGTACAACGACGGCGCCTGGTATGTCGAGCTGGCCCCTCTGTCCGATCCCGATCTTGTGCCGAGTGCCGTCGGCGCAGCGCTGGGGGTCCCGCTTTCAGGCGGCGACCACATGCGGGCGCTCGTGGCTTGGTTCCACGACAGGAACACGTTACTCGTGCTCGACAACTGCGAGCACGTCATCGGCGCGGCAGCGGCTTTCGCCGAAGCGATCCTGAAGACCGCGCCGCAGGCTGGTATTCTGGCTACCTCCCGGGAACCATTGCGGGCCGAAGGCGAGTGGCTTCACCGCCTGGCGCCGCTGGAGCTGCCGCCACAAGAGAAAATCTCCCCGACTGCCGCCGAGGCGCTGGGTTATTCGGCCGTCGAGTTGTTCAACGAACGGGCCACCGCGACGACCGACAGCTTCGTGCTCAACGATGCCGAGGTGCCGGCGGTGCTGGAGATTTGTCGTCGGCTCGATGGTGTGCCTCTGGCGCTCGAACTCGCGGCGGCTCGGGTCGATACATTCGGCGTCGGCGAGTTGGCGACGAGGCTCGACGACAGGTTTGGCGTCTTGACGAGCGGTCGCCGCACTGCGTTGCCGCGGCAGCACACACTGCGCGCTGCGATGGACTGGAGCTACGAGCTGCTGCCGGAGGCCGAGCAAGTTGTCCTCAGACGCCTTGCCATCTTTCGAGGCGCCTTCACGATCGCCGCGGCCGTCGCCATTGTCATCGATGAGCGGATCACCGCCACCGATGCGACCGAATGCATTGCAAATCTGGCGGAGAAATCACTGATTGCGACGGATATTACAGGAAACATCACCTACCACCGTCTACTCGACACGACGCAGGCCTATGCGATCGAGAAGCTCGGCGGGAGCGGTGAGCGGGAAGTGCTCGCGCTTCGTCACGCCGAATATTATCGGGATGTCTTTGAGCGAGCGGAACTCGAATGGGAAAGCCGGCCCACCGCCGAGTGGCTGGCCGATTACGCCCGGCGTATCGACAATGTACGAGCCGCGCTTGATTGGGCCTTCTCGCCTGGCGGAAATGCTTCGATCGGCGTGGCGCTGACAGCAGCGGCGGTGCCGCTCTGGATGCACTTGTCGCTGGTGGCCGAATGCCGAGAGCGATGCGACCGTGCGCTCCTCAAGCTTCAGACCAATCACATGCCCGACGCTCGCCTGCGGATGCGACTGCAGATCGGCCTCGGGAACAGTTTGCTTCACACGCGGGGCCCATCCGAGCAGGCACAGACCGTGCTCACCGAGGCGCTTGAATCCGCCGAGGCTTTGGGTGATCTGCGTGCCCAATTGAGTGTGCTGTTGGATCTCGCGAGTGTAATTGGCTTTCGTGGCGAATACGCGAAGGCGGCCGCAGCATCGGAGCGTGCCGGGGCAATAGCCCAACAGATCGGCGACACGAAAGGCGTCGCCTTCGCCGATAGGCGTATGGGTATGATATTGCTCAGGATTGGCCGGTTGGCGGAAGCACAGCGCTACTTTGAGCGCGTCATCCAGTCTTCTCCTTTTCACCAAAACGAGGACCGGCTGCCAATCTGGCGGCATTCGGACGACCGCGCGATGGCCCGGGCCTTGTTGGCTCGGGCCCTCTGGCTCCAGGGCTTTCCTGAAAGGGCCCACCACGAGGCGCAAACGAGCCTCCGCGAGGTACCGGGCTCCGGTGACCCGCTGACGATGTGTCGGGTGCTCCTTTACGGCATGGGCCGGATCGCCCCGATGACAGGCGATTTCGCCGCCGCCGAAACCGCCATCTCCAGCATCATCGAGTCGGCAACGAGCGCGGCCGCGCCGTTCTGGACCATGGTCGGACAGTTCCTGCGCGGCAAGCTGCTGGTCGAACGCCAGCAATTCGCGGAGGGCTTGGCCGTCCTTCGCGAAGCCTTCGACATCTGCAATCAGACCGGCTGGCGGCTCTCCTACCCTGAGTTTATGGGATCGTTCGGCCTCGCGCTCGCGGGAGTGGGGCGGCTCGACGAGGCACACGATGCCGTGTGCAAGGCGATCGAGGCGGCCGGAGGACGCGAAGACGGCGAACAGTGGTATGTCCCGGAACTGCTCCGCATCAAGGGCGAGGTGTTGCTGAGGCAAACCTCCAATCAAGCCGTTCAGGCGGCGGCAGATTGTTTTACTCAAGCGGCTGAGATGGCCCGAGAGCAGGGCGCCTTGTTTTGGGAGCTGCGGGTCGCCCTCAGCCTCGCCCGCCTGTCGGTGACCCGGACTCGTCATGACGAGGCGCGAAGAATACTGGCACCTGTCTACGATCGGTTCACCGAAGGTTTTGGGATTACTGATTTGCGCGCCGCTCGCAGCATACTCGACGCGCCCTCATCATAAAAACATCCATGGAGTGGATTTAAGCCAGTGATCGCGACGCCGCGTCACTGGAATATGGGTGACGTGCGCTTTGCACCAGTGAACCCGCTGATCCTTGGAAGAAAGAGCTTCGGGGTCTACCTGTGCGCCGCTCGGTCGAGCGGTGTTCCGAAGATGGGCGCTGCTAAGGAACGTCTGAGCCTCGGCCCTTTGCTACGCAATTTGTTGTTCCGCTCCACTGCCGGCTCTTCGGCCGCGGTTATAGCACCGCGAAAAGCCGAGTCGATACGGGCCGCCGCGTCCTCTTGCATCGGCGAATGCGGCCAAGCTGACGGTCGAGGGGAACACTCTGCGTCGAATGACGCAATATTGACCGTCCCGGTGCGAGGTTCCGCCGATCGACAGCTGAAAGCGGGCGTCGGAATGCCGCTCTCGATTGTGGAACAGGACGGCCGCCTCGCCGTGAGTACCCCTTACCACCCCGATTTCCCGGCGAGAGCCCGCATGCTCGGCGGCAAATGGGACGCCGCGCAGCGCGTGTGGGTCTTCGATGTGGGCGAGAACGATCGCGTCAGGACACTGTGCCGCGAGATTTACGGCACGGAGGGGACAGACGCGGCCCATGCGTTCCCGAACACCGCTGGGTATGGGAGGAACGAGTTCGCCGAAGCGGCCGCCCTGCCGCACTATTACGGCCACCGCCAGAGGTTGCGCGAGCGGATGATGGCCGCCGGTACCGAAACGCTGCCGGATTACGAATTACTCGAAATGCTGCTGTTCGCCGCCAGCCCGCGCGGCGACGTCAAGCCGGTGGCGAAGGCGCTGCTGGCGCATTTGGGCGGCTTTGCCGCGGTGATGAGCGCCGATCCCGATGCGCTCACCGCCGCCGGGCTCAACCTTGCCGGCATTGCCGCAATCAAGGCGGCGCGCGAGGCGGCGCTGCGGCTGATGCGCGCGGAATTGGAAGAGCGCCCTGTCGTCAATTCGTGGGACAAGCTCATCGACTATTGCAGCGCGCAAGTCGCGCACGGCAAGGTCGAGGAGTTCCACATCCTGTTCCTCGACCGCAAGAACGTGCTGATCAAACATGAGCGCCAGCAGCGCGGCACGATCGATCACACGCCCGTTTATCCGCGCGAGGTCGTCAAGCGCGCGCTCGACCTGGGTGCCGCGGCGCTGATCCTGGTACATAACCACCCCTCGGGCGACCCGACCCCTTCTCAGGCCGACATTGCCGTGACCCAAGACATCAAGAAGGCCGCCGCCCCGCTAGGCGTCGTCTTGCATGACCACGTCATCATCGGTCGCAACTGCCACGCCAGCCTGCGCGACCTTGGGCTGATCTAGCGAGGCTTACCCGACGCGTCGTCCGCGGCGCCGCAAGCGCAGAGGAGAAGGGCTCGTTCGAGGGCCGAACGAATCGGGAAACTGCGGCGTCTAGCCGTGTCCGTTTGGCGCTGAGCGCCATATGGATTTCCCGGCCAAGTCCTTGCTGCGTATTCGATATGGCAGACCGGCGCAGGCCCGATTAGCTATCGGGCGTCCCGACCAGGAAACCAGTTCTGGGGAGAGAGACAGGAGGAACCCATGCTTCGCCAATCGCTGATCGCCGCTGCCGTTGCCGCCGTCACCGTTGCCTCTTCGGCCGGTAGCAGCTTTGCCCAAACCCAAACCGGTACCCATGAGCGCACTATCGTGCATCATGTGTACACCTACGAGCCGGCGCCCATCCTGTATTGGGGACCGTACCGGGCTCCGTATTATGCGACATATTACGGTGCGACGGCGCCCGTCGCCGCGGCTGCCGGCGCTGCCGGTGCTACGGCTTGCTTCGCCTTGTCGTTGGTCGGGGCTTGCTGACGCTTTTGGTCCCTGACGTCACGTCGCGAAAGAGCCCCGCCAAGCGCGGGGCTTTTTCGTTCACGGAGCCGGTCTCGGCGGGTGCCTCACGGATTTTGGCGGACGAGCTCGTAGAGCGCGACCGCCGCGGCGTTCGAGACGTTGATCGTCGACTGCTCGGCTCGGGTCGGCAGCCGCGCAAGATAGTCGCAGCGCTCGCGCACCAGCCGGCGCATGCCGCCTCCCTCGGAGCCGAGCACGAGCGCCACCCGCCCGCCGAGATCGAGCGCTGCCAGCGTCTGAGGGGCCGTCTCGTCGAGCCCGCAAATCCAGAAGCCGGCACCCTTCAGCCGGTCGAGCGCGCGCGCGAGGTTGACGACGCGGACCAGCGGCACGGCTTCGAGGGCGCCTGAGGCGGCCTTGGCGAGCGCTCCCGCGGCGGGCGGCGCGCCGTGCACAGCGAGAACCACGGCGAGCGCGCCAAAGGCGGCTGCCGAGCGCACCACGGCGCCGACATTATGCGGGTCGGTAACGTGGTCGAGCAGCACGATGACGCTGCGACCCGCCGCCGTCGCGGCGTTGCGCAGCACGTCCTCGAGGTCGGGTTCGGGGAGCGGGTCGACCGCGAGGGCCAGCCCCTGATGGGCGGCCCCCTCGGGCAGAATTGCCGCAAAACCGGCGCGATCGAGTACCCGTATCGGCTCCCCGTCGCCGCGGCGCGCTGCCCGCGCGCCAGCGATCAGAGCGCGCGCCTCCTGCTCCTGCCCGGCCAGTGCCACGAGGCGCCGCCAGTGCCGTGCGGGGTTGACGAGCGCCGCCGCCACCGGATGCCGGCCATAGATCCAGCGCTCGGAATCGGCCGGCCTGGCGTCCGGCCGCGACGGCGGCGCGAGACGCGAGGGCCGGCGGCTCGACCGCTCTCTCCGGTCCGCGGCGGCCCGGCGCGCCGGCTCGGCGCGGCTAGGGGGAGGTAGCCTGAGATGGTCCATTCCTGTCGGTTCCGGGGCCGCGCGTCGTCGCCTGGCGCCCAGGCCTGTAGCATGCGGCGGCACGCCCGACCAGGGCCGGTCTACGCTGCCCCGGATTAACAAAGCCGCAGATTGACAAAATCCGGGCGAAACCCTATGACCCGCTTTCCGCTGCGCCGGACGGCACGCGATCCCGGAGGGGTTGCCGAGCGGTTAAAGGCAGCAGACTGTAAATCTGCCGACGTACGTCTTCGTAGGTTCGAATCCTACCCCCTCCACCAGCGCTTCGGGAACGCGGCAGGGATCGAGGGTCGGCGATGGGATCGGGTAGAGGCAGGCGATAGGTGGAATGCGGGTGTAGCTCAATGGCAGAGCTCCAGCCTTCCAAGCTGGCTATGTGGGTTCGATTCCCATCACCCGCTCCAGCGCTGCGTCATGCGGCCCCGTCACGCGCGTCGGCCCGCAGAGTAGCGGCGTTGCCCTTTTTCTGACCAGAAAGCCGGAAGCGATGTCGAAGGCGAAATTTCAGCGGACCAAGCCGCACTGCAACATCGGGACGATAGGTCATATCGACCATGGCAAGACGACGTTGACGGCGGCGATCACCAAGGTGTTGGCGGAGCAGGGCGGGGCGACGTTTGTGCCGTTCGACCAGATCGACAAGGCGCCGGAGGAGCGGGCGCGGGGGATCACGATCGCCACCGCGCATGTCGAGTACGAGACCGCCAACCGGCACTATGCGCATGTCGATTGTCCGGGGCACGCCGACTACATCAAGAACATGATCACCGGGGCGGCGCAGATGGATGGTGCGATCCTGGTGGTGTCGGCGGCGGACGGGCCGATGCCGCAGACCCGCGAACACATCTTGTTGGCGCGCCAGGTCGGGGTGCCGTCCTTGGTGGTGTACATGAACAAGGTCGACATGGTCGACGATCCGGAGCTCTTGGACCTGGTCGAGCTGGAGATGCGCGAGCTATTGAGCTCCTATCAGTTTCCGGGGGACGACATCCCGATTGTGCGGGGCTCGGCGCTGTTTGCGCTGGAGGGGCGCAACCCGGAGAGCGGTCGGGCCTCGGTGATCGCCCTGATGGAGGCGGTGGACAGCTACATTCCGCAGCCGGAGCGGGCCAAGGACCGGCCGTTTTTGATGCCGATCGAGGATGTGTTCACGATCTCGGGGCGCGGCACGGTGGTGACCGGGCGGGTCGAGCGCGGGGTGATCAAGGTCGGCGACGAGGTCGAGATCGTCGGGCTGCGGCCGACCGCCAAGACGGTGGTGACCGGGGTGGAGATGTTCCGCAAGCTGCTCGACCAGGGCGAGGCGGGCGACAACATCGGGGCCTTGTTGCGCGGCACCAAGCGCGAGGAGGTCGAGCGCGGCCAGGTGCTGGCGGCCCCCGGTTCGATCACCCCGCACACCCGGTTTCAGTGCGAGGCCTATATCCTGACCAAGGAGGAAGGCGGGCGGCACACGCCGTTCTTCGGCAACTACCGGCCGCAGTTTTATTTCCGCACGACCGACGTCACCGGCACGGTGCACCTGCCCGAGGGCACCGAGATGGTGATGCCGGGCGACAACATCTCGATGGAGATCGAGCTGATTGCACCCATCGCGATGGATGAGGGGCTGCGCTTTGCGATCCGCGAGGGCGGCCGAACCGTCGGCGCCGGCGTCGTCGCCAAAATCATCAAATAACGCGGCAAATAAGGGCGGCCCCAACGTTAGGGCGGACCGGTTCAGATCCGGATCACGACCTTGCCGACATGCTTGTCGGCCTCGAGGTAGGTTCCGGCGGCGGCGATCTCATCGAGTGGAAAGCAGCGGTCGATGACCGGCCGAAGCCTGCCATCGCCGAGCGCCGGCAGCAGGTCGGCGACAAATCGCTTTGCCGATTCGGCGCGTTGCGCCGATGTGCGCAGCCGGTTGCTGACGCCGTAGAGGTGTAGCCGCCGCTCGGCGAGCCGATCGACATCGAGCACGCTCTTCGTGACGCCGCTCATCCGGCCGATCGTCACGAACCGCCCGCCGACGGCGAGCGCATTGAGGCAGGGTTCGAGAACGTCGGCGCCGATATTGTCGACCACCATGTCGACGCCCTGATCGCCGATCACCCGCGAGATCGCCGCGCCGAACCCTTCGCTCCCGGTGACGACGCCGGCATCGAGCCCATACGCCTTGAGCCGCTCGAGCTTCTCCGCCGAGCGAGAAGTGCCGATCACCTTGGCGCCGAGATATTTGGCCAGGAGCAGCGTCGCGACCCCGACGCCGGATGGCGCCGCCGTCACCAGCACGGTTTCTCCGGCCCGCAGCTGGCCGCTCGCAAACAGAGCGTCGTGGACCACGACGAAGACGATCGGGACGCAAGCCGCCTCTTCCCATGACAGGAGTTCGGGAGCGGGCATTACCTCGCGGGCGTCCAAAAGGGCATATTCCGCGAACCCACCGGCACATCGGCCCATGACGCGGTCGCCGGGTTTAACGCCGGTTACGCCGGCGCCGATTTCGACCACCTCGCCGGCGGCATCGCCGCCGCCGGTGCGCGCCTCCGGCGCGGGATTACCCGGCTGAATGCGCAGAGTGTGGAGCCGCCTGAATTCCGCCCGGTTCAACGACGACGCGTGAACGCGGACCAGGACTTGACCGGCCCTTACAAGGGGTCGCTGCACATCGCGGACATCCCAGGTGCCGCCATCCGGACCGGGGACCATGATTGCAGCCTTCATGCTTTCCTTCCTTTGCTTGTCCCCTGGGCATCAAGAACGGGAATAATCCATAACTCGCGCTCGGATTTTGAGTGCCGTAGCAAAATCTTACTCAATTTGCCGCGAGCTTGTCCTGCGTCTTGGTGTCGAAGTCGCTGGCGTCGTGGCGCTCGTGCAATTGGCTCGAGGGCTCGCCGGCGGTGCGGTTGACCATGCGGCCGCGCTTGACCGCCGGCCGCTCGAGAAGGGTGTCGGCCCAGCGCTGGACGTTCTTGTACTCGTGGACCGCCAGGAACTCGGCCGCCCCGTATTGGTTGAGCTTCGCCAGCCCGCCGTACCACGGGAAGATGGCGATGTCAGCGATCGTGTAGGCATCGCCGGCCACATATTCGCTCTCCGCGAGCCGGCGGTCGAGCACATCGAGGAGGCGCTTTGTTTCCATGGCGAAGCGGTCGATCGCATATTCGATCTTGACCGGCGCATAGGCGTAGAAGTGGCCGAAACCGCCGCCGATGTAGGGAGTGCTGCCCATCTGCCAGAACAGCCACGACAGGCATTCGGCGCGTGCGCTGGTCTCGGTCGGCAGGAACTCGCCGAACTTCTCGGCCAGGTACATAAGGATGGCACCGGTCTCGAAGACCCGGATCGGCTTGGGACCGCTGCGGTCCACCAGCGCCGGGATCTTGGAGTTCGGGTTGATCGCCACAAAACCGCTGCCGAACTGATCCCCGTTGCCGATCCGGATCAGCCAGGCATCGTATTCGGCCCCCTTATGGCCGCGGGCGAGCAGCTCTTCGAGCATGACCGTGACCTTGACGCCGTTTGGCGTGCCCTGCGAGTAGAGCTGCAAGGGGTGGCGGCCGACCGGCAGGTCCTTCTCGTGGGTGGCACCGGCGATCGGCCGGTTGATGTTCTCGAACCTGCCGCCGCTCGGCTTTGTCCACGTCCAGACCTTGGGAGGCGTGTAATCGGGGGTGTCGGTCATTCCTGAAGCTCCAAGCATGTTGTCGGCGCTGCGGACCGGATGCGCCATCGCCGCAGCTTACACGATCAGTGGGCCGTCGGGCACGCGCCGCAAAGCGTGGCGCAGGCACCTTTTACGCGCCGCTCATTCGCCCATCTGCAGCATCGCCCAGATCCGGCCCGCCGAAGAGCCGCGAGCCAGGTTTATCACCGGCAATCGTTCCTTTGGTCACGCCTGCATCTTCACGTCGCTGATCTGAAGCGTCGGCTGGATGTCGGTGTAGTTGGGAATGTCGGCCATGATCGCCGCGGCTTGGGGACCGAATGCCGTCTGAAAGGCCTCTACCGAATCGAAATATAGATGGCCCATCGCAATAAAGGCGGGCCGTGATCCCTGGGTCGCGCCGGCAATGCCCTGCTCGACCGCCGCACCTTTGCACGCCGCCCCCAGCTTCTGGCGAACCATCGGCATGTGGCTGTTGCAGTAGTAATCCATATTGAATTTGCTGCCTTCCTGATTGGGATAGAACACGCTCACCTTGATCATCTCGACCTCCTTTTCACCTCATGGTCAGCAAACGCCCATAGCCGGCGAGCGGCTGGCCGACGCCGGCCACGCGAAGCGCATGCCACATCATGGCCGAGGCGCTCGAAAAGACGGGCTTGCCAAGGTCCAGTTCGAGCGGCTCCAATACGGCCACCGTCGGCATTCCGGTGCCGCTGAGAAACACCGCCTCGGCATCCTCTGCATCGACCGACCGGGCGAGCGCGTAGGCATGTTCGGCGGTCGTGTCGTAGATGTTCTCGACACCCTTCAGATTGTCGAACTTCACGACCTCAAATCCGTAGGCTTCGAGATGGGCCTTGCCCTGCAGTGTAACCTCCGCCGAATACGGCGTGCCTAACGCCAGCTTGCGGATATCGAGCCGCTCCAGCGCACTGACCACCGAACCGAACGCGGAGACGACACGCGTGCCGGTGGACCGCTCGAGCCGGGTGAGCAGGTCCGCTTCGCCGCTACGGCCGAGGTGATAGCTCGTCGCCGTATGTGCCACGACGATGACATCGGGTTTGACCATCGCCAGAAGCTCGATGCCACTGTCGATATTCTCGACCATTGAGCGGTTGCGCTCGGCCTGCCCGGAGAGCGAGCCGGGCGTGCCGCGCGCGACCATCCGGTGGAAATGCAGCGAGACGCCGGCCGGCGCCAAGGCGATCATTTCCGTCTCCACGGTCGGGTTTCCCGGCGGAACCAGAAATCCCAGCCTCGCTCTCCAGCCGATCATCGCCCCGCGCTCCTGCCCCGTGACCTGCCGAAGGATGGTAGCCGTAGGCTCACCCAAAAGCTATGCGTCGACGCGCTGTTGAAGCCGGCGGCGGGCTGTGCGAGCCTGCACGACCGGCTACGAAAGGTTCCGCTATGCCCGCAAACGGCCCCCAAACTCACGAGCATCCGCACGGCTCGGAGCTGTCCGAGATGCAGCTCAGGGTGCGCGCGCTCGAAACGATCCTGACCGAGAAGGGCTATGTCGATCCGGCTGCACTGGATCGGATCGTCGAGAATGTCGAGACCAGGATCGGCCCGCATATCGGCGCCCGCGTCGTCGCTCGCGCCTGGGTCGATCCGGAATTCAAGCGGCGGCTACTGGCCGACGCGACCGAGGCGGTCAACTCGCTGGCCGGGTTCAACCCCGTCGGGGCACATCTGATCGCAGTCGAAAACACGTTGCAGACCCATAACCTTGTAGTTTGTACCTTGTGCTCATGCTATCCCTGGGATGTGTTGGGCCTGCCGCCCGTGTGGTACAAATCGGCACCCTATCGCTCGCGCACCGTGATCGACCCCAAGGGAGTGCTCGCCGATTTTGGCGTCAGCTTGCCGGCCGGCACGGATATTCGGATCTGGGATTCAACCGCCGAAACGCGCTTCCTGGTCGTGCCGATGCGGCCCGCCGGCACCGAGGGGTGGAGCGAGGAGGCGCTGGCGGCACTGGTCACCCGCGACAGCATGGTCGGCACCGGCCTTCCGAAATCGTCCGAGGGATCTGGGTCGGAGGCTGCACGGTGACCAACTCGATCCACGACATGGGCGGCATGCACGGCTTTGGCCCGGTCGTGCCCGAGCCTGACGAGCCGGTGTTCCACGCCGATTGGGAGAAGCGCGTCTATGCGTTGCAACGCGCCATGGGCGCCACCGGACTATGGACGATCGACGGCGGCCGCGCCGCGCTCGAAAACCTGCCGCCGATCGCCTACCTTGATGCGTCTTACTACAAGCGCTGGTTTTTGGGGCTCGAGCGGCGCGTCGTGACTCATGGCCTCGTCGGCCAAGACGAGATCGCCGCCGGCCACTCGCTGCGGCCGGGGATCAGGCTGAACCGCAAGATGACCCTCGGGGATGCTATGAAGCCGCCGCTAAGGGGTAATTTCGAGCGGCCGCCGGCCTTTCCGGAGCGCTTCAAGGTCGGCGATGTAGTGCGCACCCGGAACATTAACCCGATGACCCACACCCGTTTGCCGCGCTATGCCCGCGGCAAGCTCGGCACCGTTGCGGCCGTTCGCGGCTGCCATGTCTACCCGGATTCTGCAGCACTCGGCTCAGGCGACAACCCGCAATGGCTCTACACGGTTGTCTTTGCCGGCCGCGAGTTGTGGGGGGAGGAGGCCGACCCGTCGATCAAGGTGTCGATCGAGGCCTTTGAGCCCTACCTCTCACCGGCATGAGCATCGACCACGCCATCGCGGCGGTGCCGGGCATCCCGCGCGGTGTCGAGGGCCCGGTGTTCCGCGAGCCCTGGGAGGCCCAGGCCTTTGCCATGGTGCTGGCCTTGCACGAGCGCGGCCTTTTCGGCTGGAGCGAATGGACCGCGGTGCTGGGCGACGAAATCAAGCGGGCGCAGGCCAGCGGCGATCCCGACACCGGCGAAACCTATTACCGGCACTGGCTCGCCGCCCTCGAGCGCATCGTCGCCGAAAAGGGCGTGACCGACGCTGCGGCTTTGGCGCGATATCGCGACGCCTGGGACCACGCCGCCGAGCGCACGCCGCACGGCGCCCCGATTGTCCTGCAGACCGACGATTTCGTCCCTTAGGATCCGGGCGCGATCAGGCTGGCAAGGAAGCGCAGCGACGCAATAAGGAGAAACAGTCCGAGCCCGATTTCGAGCCGACGCCGTGGCAGAGCATGCGCTAAGCGCGCTCCAAACGGAGCGATATAGCTTGAGATCGGTGCAATCAGGACGACGCCGATCACCGAGACGAAGCCGATCGAAAGCGGCGGCAGCGCGGCCTGATGTGGCAGGCCCGCCAGCACGTAACCGAGCGTGCCGGCGATCGTGATCGGGACCCCGAGCCCCGCGGAGGTCGCTACCGCATTGTGGATCGGTTTGCCGTAGAGCATCAGCACCATCGTGGCGAGGGAGCCGCCACTGATCCCCATCAGCGAGGAGGCCAGCCCGACCAGGAAGCTCCAGGCAGACATCGCGAGCCGGCCCGGCAGATGGTTGGCCAACACCCAATCCTCGCGACCCACGAGCAGCTTCGCGGCGATGATCCCGGCGATTAGCACAAAGGCAAGTTTGAGCATGCCGCCAGGGGCGAGCGCTGCGGCAACGGCCCCGACCGCTACTCCGGCCACGGCCGGCGGCACCCAGACGCGCAGCACCTGGGGGATCACCAGCCCCTTGGCGCGGTGCGTCCGATAGGACCGCACGGTGGTTGGAACGATGATGGCCAGCGATGTCCCAACGCAGAGCTGCATGCGCACCGCCGCGGGGACGTCGAGAATCCGGAAGACCTCGAACAGCACGGGAACGATGACGATGCCGCCGCCAATGCCGAAGAGCCCGGCGAGCAGCCCGGTGACGACGCCCGCGCCGATGACGGCAGCCCCCAGCCACGCCAACTCGGCGAAGGGTACTCCCAACTGGGCTCTATTCGGCGGCCGCTCTGATCAATGATGCGGAGCCATCGCTGCCCGCCGGCAGATCGAACAGTCCGGCGGGAAGCTGCCGGAAATAGGCGAGGATTTCGGCGGTTGGGACGACGTCGGCGTATTTGGCGTGCATGTCGCATAGGCTGACCGCGTGGCTCGCCTCGCTGCGGTCGAAGCAGCCTTCTTCCGCCAGGGTGACACGGTAGTTGAGGCTGAACGCGTCGACCACGGTGGCGCGCACGCAGCCCGAGGTCGTCGTGCCGACGACGATCACGCTGTCGCAGCCGAGCAATGTCAGATAGGAGGCGAGGTTGGTGCCGAAGAAACCCGACGGCTTCTGCTTCTTGACCACGATGTCCTTCGGGCCTGGGGCGATCATCGCGACGATCTCGTTGCCGTCGACGCCGCCGGGAGAGCCGCCCGCCTCGTCGCCGCGCCTGCTCTTCCAGCGCCAGCTGCCGGCGTCCCAGTTGTCCGGACGCCGCTCGCCGGTGGTGTAGATGACCGGCAGCCCCCTGGCGCGGGCGGCGTCGATCAGCGCCTTGATGTATTCGAGCGCCACCCACGCCTCCGCCCCGCAGGAGGTGCGCCAGCGCTTGATCAACTCGAGGATGGGTTCCGGCCGCTCGCCGCAGAACGCCCAATTGACGTCGATGACAAGCAATGCGGGGCGCTTGCCAAACCCGGCGCGGGCGCCGAACCCGCCGGCGGCGAAGACCGCCTTGTCGCGCTCGGTCAGAAACTTGTTCCAGATCGGCTCGCTCATCGAGATTGCTCCTTGTCGCTCATGCCATCATTCGGCCGGGCGGGTCAGCAGATGGCCGCAGCCGGCCTTGTTCGCCCAATATTCCCAGGCCCGCCATGTCTCGGGCGAGTACGGGCTGTAGCCGCGGTTGCGAGCATCGATTTCGCCCTGTGACAGGTACTTGATCGCCCCTCCGAGCTGCTTTGCCCGCAGCAGCGCGCGGGCATTGCGCGGCAGATAGACCGAGATCCGCACGACCTCGATCAGCGACCGGCCGGCCGAGGCAAAACCGTGGCCGCGCATCAACGCCACGTTGTTGGCGCCCAGGCACTTCGCGAGGTCGCGGCCCTGCGCCATGTTGGTCACGAGCAGGTTGGTGTCTCCGAAACTCTGGGCGATGTCCCAGACCGGCACTTCGGCTCCAATAAAGCTTCCCGCGTGGATCACCGGCCGCAGCTTCGTCGCGTCGGCGATGCCGAAGGGCAGCGTGTCCTCGGCATGCGCGTGCACCACCGCCATGACGTCCGGGCGCGCCTCGAAAATTGCCGCGTGAATGAACCGCTCGAGATATAGCGGGCGTTTTTCGTCGCGCACCGGCTGCCCGTCGAGACCGAGCTCGACGATGTCCTCGACGCCGACCAGATCCGGGGCGACCGAGCGGGCGATCAGAAAATGGTTCGGATTATCCGGGTGTCGGATGCTGACATGGCCGTAGGCGTCCACCACCTCCTCCTTGGCGAGGATGCGGTTGGCGATCACCAGATCCTGGATGACTGCGTCGAGGCTGCTCATGGCCACTTCCTCAGCCTGTCGCGGGCTGCAGCAGGGAAACGTCATCGTTCTTGAGGCTGTTCACGCGATCGCCGACCGCGGTAATCGTCAGGCCGGCGGCATACGGCAAGAGCAACCTCTTCGCAGCGGCGGCCGGAGCGGTAAGCCAGCGCTGGTAGTCGGCCGGTGCGATGATCACCGGCATGCGATCGTGCACCTCGCTGACGAGTTTGCTCGCTCGCGTCGTGACGATCGTGAACGTCTCGACCGGCTCACCGTCCTCCGGCGCCCATCTCGCCCAAAGTCCGGCGAAGGCGATCAGCGCTCCATGGCGGAGCGCTATCTTGTACGGCTGCTTTCGCGTGCCCTTTGCCTGCCACTCGTAAAAGCCGTTCGCCGGTACCAGACAGCGCTGCCCCTCGAAGGCGGTCCGATAGGCCGGCTTCTCCTCGAATGTTTCGGCGGGGGCATTGATCATCCCGGCGCCGGGCGAGAGATCGCGCGACCAGGAAGGCACCAGGCCCCAGCGCGCGATGTGGAGCGCCCGGCCGGTCTCGTCTGCGATCACGATCGGCGCGGATTGCATCGGCGCGATGTTGTAGCGCGGGACGAGCTCGGGCAGCTTTTCGAGCTTGAACTGCCTTCTGATTTCCGCCGGCGAGGCGGTGAGATAGAAGCGCCCGCACATGGTGGTAGTATAGCATCGTGCGTTAACGAGGGCGCGGGATTCCGGTAAGCTCTCGCCGCATATTACTCGAGGAGGACGGAGATGCCGATTTCAGGGGAACTCATCGCCGGTGCCTTGGCCGGCCTCGCCTTTGTCGGGTGCAGTCTGGGAAGTGCCTCACCGGCCCCGGGGCAGGGTAGGCGGCGCGAGGTCGTGGTCAACGGCAAGCGAGTCAAGACCGTCGACATCCACGCCCATACCATCGTTCCCGAGGCGGCAGCGGTGATCGGCCACCCGCTGGAGGCGCCGGGTCTGTTGTGGAGCAACGTCTCCGACCGCATTCAGGAAATGGACGCCGAAGGGATCGACGTCGAGGCGCTCAGCATCAATCCCTTTTGGTATCGCGCCGAGCGCGACGCGGCGGCCGAGCTGATCAAGATCCAGAACGAAAAGCTGGCCGAGTTCTGCGCCGCGATGCCCGACCGGTTCGTGGCCTTTGCGACCGTGGCCCTGCAGCACCCGCAGCTCGCCGTCGAGCAGCTCGATCACGCGATCAAGAAACTCGGGCTGCGCGGGCTCTCGGTCGGCGGCAGCGTCGCCGGGCAGGAGCTGGCCGACCCGAAATTCCACCCGGTCTGGGCCAAGGCCGAAGAACTCGGCATCCTGATCTTCCTGCACCCCCTCGGCACCCGGGAGTTGGAGCCGAGTGGCCGGCTGAAGGGCAGCGGCCTCCTCACCAACACGATCGGCAACCCGCTCGAAACCACGATCGCGCTGTCGCACCTGATCTTCGAGGGGACGCTCGACCGCTTTCCGGGCTTGAAGATCTGTGCCGCGCATGGCGGCGGCTTTCTGCCGTCCTACGCCAACCGGTCGGATGCGGTGATCACGACCTTCCCCAACCGGGTCGGTCCGCTGCCCAAGAAAAAGCCGACCCAATACCTGAAGGACGGCCAGCTCTATTTCGACTCGATCATGTTCACCGGCGAGGCGATGCGGCACCTGATTGCCGAGAGCGGCGTCGGCCAGATCATGGTCGGCACCGACTACCCGTTCCCGTGGAACCGCGTGCCCGTCGACCACGTCCTCTCCATCCCCGGCCTTAGCGATGACGACAAGATCGCGATCCTCGGCGGCACCGCCGCAAAGCTCCTCGGCATCGCGGCGTAAGAGGGCGACCCGCGCATCTGTGGTTCCCGCGAAAGCGGCCCAGAGCTTGCCCCTGGCGTGAAAAGGGGGCAACCGCCGGGACCTCGCCGCTCCAGGTTCCCGCTTTCGCGACGCGAAAGCGGGAATCCGGGCTTCGAGGGCGATATGTTGTCCTGGGCCACCTCTTCACGGGCGAGCCACCAAGACTATGCCGTAGCCTACAATCAGTAATTGCACTGCGAATCTCCGTTTGTGCAATTTAACGCGAATCAAAAAAAAAAAAAGAAATCGTTTGTGCAATCTAACGCAAATCAGCAGCGAGGTTCATCTAATGGTTGTAAAAATCGGCCCGGCCGCGCGCACCCTGGGAACGAGCCTCCATTAACCGCCATCCATGCGTCCTCAGTCCAAGCGCGAGCCGTCGTCACTCGCAACTATGCAATGCGAATCAGGCGATTTTATGGTCGCAATAATCGCAACATACCGAACGACCCGGCCGCTGCACAATCCAAGAATTTCGCACCGCGCGGAGTGGCCGCTTTCGGTTAGGGTTTCGGACGCCGGGCTGGCGTGAGCGGTCGACACGGAGTGAGGGGGCCGGCGTCCGAAAGTCTCCGAAGAACGAACCCGCGGGAAGCCGGTGAGCAGTTGGCCGTCTATGGGGATTTGGCTCGGCAGCGGCGTTGCCGGGAGATGGTTTGCTTAAGATTGCTGAGAGCTGAAAGCCGCCGATGATTGCGAACTGGTGGCTGGCGTCGTATTCGAGGGACTGATTGGGAAGTGGTCCGTGGTGCTCTGCCGGCGCTTGTCGACGCTGGGATGAAAGAGGTGCGGCGCCGGGAACGAGACGTTTCGGCGAATGGATGGTGCCAGGGGACGGGAAGGAAGGTCATCGGAATCAGGTCTGGATGCCAGCGCCGGAGGGCGGGCCGCGCGGTGCGGCGCCGCGGGCAAAGACCTCGACAATGATCATGCGGCCGCCGCAGCAAGGGCACGGCGGGCGATGATCGGTCGTGGCGTCCCGATCGGCGGTGTCGTGCACTGCCGGCGGATCAACCTCTGCCATTGGAGCAGCCATCAACTGCCTGGCGCGCGCGATGTTGGCCTTGCAGCCGGCGCTCGCCAGTAGCCCGTAGTGGCGGATGCGATGAAACCCCTTTGGTAGAACGTGCAGCAGGAAACGCCTGATGAACTCGTCGGCGCTGAGCGTCATGGTGCAATACCGCGCCTGCCGGTTGCGGCGGTAGTCCTTGTAGCGGAAGGTCACGCCGCGTTCGTCGAGAGAAACGAGACGACTGTTTGCGATGGCGACACGGTGAGTGTAGCGGGCGAGATAGGCGAGCACCGCCTCCGGCCCGGCGAAGGGCGGCTTGGTGTAGACGAACCATTTCTTCCGCTTGAGCGGTGCGAGACGTGCGGCGAAGGCCTCGCGGCGATGCAAGCCCTGGATCTTGCCAAAGAACGCGAGTCGTCCTGCCGCGTGGGCGTCGGCGAGCGCCGCCAGGAACAGCCGCCGGAACAGGCGGGACAGCACCAGCACCGGTAGGAGAAAGCCGGGCTTGCAGCGCACCCAGCGCGTCCCGTCGAGCGATATCCCACCGCCCGGCACAATCATATGGATGTGCGGATGGTGGGTCATCGTCGAGCCCCAGCTGTGGAGCACAGCGGTGGCGCCGATGCGCGCGCCGAGGTGCTTGGGATCGGCGGCGATCGTGAGCAGCGTTTCCGCCGCCGTGCGGAACAGCAGGTCGTAGACGACAGCCTTGTTCTGATAGGCGATCGGAGAGATCTCGGCGGGCAGTGTGAAGACCACGTGGAAATAGCCGACCGGCAGCAGATCGGCCTCGCGGGCCGCAAGCCAATCCGTCGCCGCCGCACCCTGACACTTTGGGCAATGGCGGTTGCGACACGAGTTGTAGGCGATGCGGCTGTGGCCGCAATCCTCGCAGCGCTCGACATGCCCGCCGAGCGCGGCCGAGCGGCACTGCTCGATCGCCGACATGACCTGGCGCTGAGCCAGGCTCACATGCCCGGCATTGGCCCGGCGCCAGGCGGCTCCATGGCGATGAAAGACGTCTGCGACCTCCAGCCTCGGGCGGCGCACGGCCGCCCGGCTACGTGCCGGGTCGCGGTCTCCCGTCGATCAATGGTGCCAGCCGGTCGAGGGGGCTGGTTACGGCCCGGATCGTGGTATTGGCGACGCGGGTGTAAAGCGCCGTGGTGTCGAGCTTGGCATGGCCCAGAAGTGTCTGAATCACGCGAATATCGACATGTTGCTCGAGGAGATGCGTGGCGAAACTGTGCCGCAGTGTGTGTGGCGAGACGTGCTTCTTGATCCCCGCGGCTTGGGCGGCGGCGTGGACGGCACGACAGAACTGACGGGCCGACAGCGGTTCGACCGGGTTGCGGCCGGGAAACAGCCAGCCTCCCGGCAGCAGCAGGCTGCGCCGGCGCCCCTCGCGCCACCAGACCCGCAGCAGTTCGAGGAGCTGTGGCGACAGCATGGCGTGGCGGTCCTTGCCGCCCTTGCCGCGCTCGACGCGCAGCAGCATGCGCTCGGAATCGATATCGCCGACTTTGAGCGCGACCACTTCCGAGACGCGCAGCCCGGCGCCATAGGCCGTGGCAAACGCCGCCTTGTACTTTGGCGCTGTTGTCGCGCGCAGCAGCAGTGTCACCTCCTCGACGCTGAGCACTGCCGGTATCCGCCGCGGATATGGCACGACGGTGAGCCGGCGCGCCAGGTCCGGCCGGTCGAGCGTCACTGTGAAAAAGAAGCGCAGGGCCGAGACCGCGCTGTTGATGCTCGGCGGCTGCATGCCGATCCGCGTCTGGTGCAGTTGGAAGAGACGCAGGTCTTCCGCTGTCGCCGTGTCGGGCGAGCGGCCGATGAAGGCCGCGAATGCTCGGACGTGTCGCACATAGTCGCGGCGCGTATCCTCCTTGCAGCCGCGCACGGTCATGTCTTCGATCATCCGCGCCCGCAGTGGGCTGATGAGCCGAGGTGAAGTATCAGAGGTCATCGGGGCTCCTCTCCTGAGCTGAAGGTTGTTGGACCTTCGATGCTCGGGATCGGATGCCCCGACCGTCACGCGCTACCGCGCATCACCCCGATAAAAATGTGCCGACCATGAGCTGCGCTCCCCTCCCGCGCGATATCGATTATTTCACACCCCGCCATCAGCAGCGAATCTGCAGCAAAACTCTCCTATGGATTGTAGTATTGGCCCGGCCCGGCGCCGTTCATTCCGGTTGCGGCGCCCACAGGTCGCCGACGAGCGCCAGCTCGACGGCCCTGCGGGTCAAGGCCTCGGCCTCGCCCGTGAGCAACGCCGCGGCGGCGATCGTCGTCTTGTTGCGGCAGCCGGTCCGGCGGCCGGCGGGATTGCCCGACTGGCCCTTTTCCGGGCGCCCGCGCACCCGCCCCGGCCGTCTCGGTGTAAACCCATCAGTCATCGGCATCTCCTTGGTTTCAACCCGGCGCTCCCGGTGGGCGTCGCGATCGATCGGAGATGCTATTTAAGCCATTTTCTATTTGTTGCAATAGCAACATCCCGGATATTTGTCGAAACCCCGGGTGAGACCCACCGTATGGTGGCCGAGTTGGAATCCGCCCGCCACTAACACCCCTGTTCTGCAACTCCTCTTTGCTGAAGGCTTCCGATTAGACAGGATTTTACAAGCCAGTGTCCCCGGCTGGGATGTCTACACCTGGGTGCGCCGCCCCCACCTGTGAGTTTCCAGTCATTGCAAATAGCGAGAAATCCCAATGCGTTCAACGCCTCCGCTTCCGGCGTGGGGCGATCGCGGATTTGGCGCTTGAAAGTCTTTCAGGCGGTGAACGGCCAAAGAGAGCAGGATATAATTTCGGACGGCACTCTGGTAACGCAACGGCGGAGAGCAGCATGCGGGCTTCAGGGCGCGCCCCCGATGTGATGCGGCCGGTCACGCTCGATCCGGGTGTGGCGAAGTATGCCGAAGGCTCGTGCCTCGCGAAGTTCGGCGACACCCATGTGCTGTGTACCGCGTCGGTCGAGGAGCGCGTGCCGCCGTTTCTGCGCAACACCGGCAAGGGCTGGGTGACGGCGGAGTACGGCATGCTGCCGCGCTCGACCGCGACCCGCACCGACCGCGAGGCGACCCGCGGCCGGCAGAGCGGCCGCACGCAGGAGATCCAGCGGCTGATCGGGCGCAGCCTGCGCGCCGTGACCGATCTCGCCCGGCTCGGCGAACGCCAGATCCGCATCGATTGCGACGTGCTGCAGGCCGATGGCGGCACCCGCACCGCTGCGGTTACCGGCAGCTATGTGGCGCTCCATCAGGCCTGCCAGCGTTTGGTTTCCGGTGGTCTGCTGCCGGGGCTGCCGCTGCACGACAGCGTCGCCGCGATCTCCTGCGGCGTCATCGCGGGATCGGCGGTGCTCGATCTCGACTATGCCGAGGACTCGCAGGCCGAGACCGATGCGAATTTCGTGCTGACCGGGATGGGCGGGATCGTCGAGATCCAGGCGACCGCCGAGGGTGCTCCGTTCGATGAGACGCTCTTCGCCGAGATGCTGCGGCTCGCGCGGGCGGGCATCGCCGGCCTCACCAGCCACCAGCGCGCAACCCTCGGCCTCGGCTGACCGATGGCTCGCCCGTTCACCGGCGACCGGCTGGTCATCGCCAGCCACAATGAGGGCAAGGTCGCGGAGATCTCGGCGCTGCTGGCGCCCTTCTCCGTCGGCGCCGTCGCCGCGGCCGCGCTCGGCATCCCGGAGCCGGAGGAAACCGGCGACAGCTTCGAGGCCAATGCGGCGCTCAAGGCAAGGGCGGCGGCAGAGGCGAGCAGGCTGCCGGCGCTCGCCGACGATTCCGGGCTCGTCGTCGCGGCACTCGGCGGCGCGCCCGGGATCTATTCCTCGCGCTGGGCGGGCCCCGCCAAGGATTTTCAGAGCGCAATGGCACGCGTGCATCGCGAGCTCGGCGAACAGGATAGGAGCGCCCGGTTCGTCGCGGTCCTTGCTCTCACTTGGCCCGATGGCGATCTCGAGCTCTTTCGCGGCGAGGTCGCCGGGACGCTCGCTTGGCCGCCGCGCGGCGAGCGCGGTTTCGGCTACGACCCGATGTTCGTGCCCAAAGGCGGCATCGAGACATTCGGCGAAATGGACCCTGTGGAGAAGCACAAGATCAGCCACCGCGCCTGCGCCTTCGCCAAACTCGTCGAAGGCTGCCTCCGGGGACGGGTGAGATGAACCGTACCACAAATCTCTCCCTCTCCCCCCTGGGGGCGGAGAGGGCAAAGGTGAGCCGCTGGCGGTCTATATCCACTGGCCGTTCTGCCGGTCGAAATGCCCGTATTGCGACTTCAACAGCCATGTCCGCGATAGCGTCGACGGGGCGCGGTGGGCGCGGGCATTGCTCGCCGATCTCGACCATCACGCCGCTCTCGTGCCGGGGCGGGAGGTCAGCTCGGTCTTCTTTGGCGGCGGCACGCCCTCTTTGATGCCGCCCGAGATGGTGGCGACGCTGCTCGACGGGGTACGGGCGCACTGGTCGGTAACCCCCGATCTCGAAGTCACCCTCGAGGCCAACCCGAATTCCGCCGAAGCCGCGCGTTTCCGGGCGCTTGCCGCGGCCGGGGTCAACCGGCTGTCGCTCGGCGTCCAGGCGCTCGACCCGGCGGCATTGCGCATGCTGGGCCGGCTCCACGACCGCGCCGAGGCGATCGCGGCGATCGAGCATGCCCGCGACAGCTTCGCCCGGTTCTCGTTCGATCTGATCTATGCCCGCCCCGGCCAGAGCCTCGCGGCCTGGCGGCGCGAGCTCGACGAGGCGCTGGCGCTCGCCGGCGAGCACCTCTCGCTCTATCAGCTGACGATCGAGGCCGGCACGGCCTTTGCCACTTTGGCAAGGCGCGGCGAACTCCTGCTGCCCGAGGAGGAGATTGCGGCTGCGTTGTTCGAGACGACGCAGGATCGGCTCGGCGCGCACGGTCTCCCGGCCTACGAGATCTCCAACCACGCCCGGCCCGGCGCCGAATGCCGGCACAACCTCGCCTATTGGCGCTACCAGGATTATGTCGGGATCGGGCCCGGGGCGCACGGGCGGCTCACATTAGGCGAGGTGAAATACGCGACGAGACAGGCGCGCCTCCCCGAGCGTTGGCTCGCCGCGGCCGAGCGAGCCGGGACCGGGATCGAAGAGATGGCGGCGATCGACCGCGACAGCGCGGTCGAGGAGATGCTGATGATGGGGCTGCGCCTGACTGAGGGTGTGGACCGGGCGCGGCTCGAACGCGCCGCCGGCGGGGACGCCGAGGCGCTGCTCGGGGCCAACCTCGCGCCGCTGGTCGACGGCGGCTTTTTGACCCTCGATCGGGAGCGCCTCGCGGCGACCGCCGCGGGCCGCCAGCGCCTCAACGCGGTGCTGGCCGCCCTGCTTGCGTAAACCCATGCGTATTCGCTGCCTCGGTCTTATTTCCTTTGTGTTGGCGACGCTCGCGAGTGCCGCTGCGGCGCTCGCCGAGCAGCAGTGGTTGACCCTGCCACCGACCCCGTCTTTGCCCGAAGCCGAGCAGAGCGGCTACGCGCCGATCAACGGCATCAAGATTTGGTACGCCGCGTTTGGCAAGGGCGAGCCGGTGTTGCTGCTGCATGGCGGGCTCGCCAATGCGAATTACTGGGGCAATCAAGTTCCGGCGTTGGCCAGGAGTTATCGGGTCGTCGTCATGGACAGCCGTGGCCACGGGCGCAGCACCCACGACGACCGGCCCTACGGCTACGATCTGATGGCGTCGGACGTCGTCGGGTTGATGGACTTCTTGAAGCTGCCCAAGGCTGCGGTCGTCGGCTGGAGCGACGGGGCGATAATCGGTCTCGACATCGCGATGCATCATCCCGAGCGGCTGACCAAGGTCTTTGCCTTCGCCGCCAACTCCGACCCGAGCGGTGTCGCCGACATCGCCCAAAGCCCGGTGTTCAATGCCTATATCGCGCGCGCCGAAAAGGAATACGCAGCGTTGTCACCGACGCCGGACCAGTACAAAGCCTTCCTCGAGCAGATCAGCAAAATGTGGGAAACCCAGCCCAATTTCACCGCGGAACAGCTGCGCGCCATCACCGTGCCGACCTGGATCGTCGACGCCGACCACGACGAGGCGATCAATCGCGAGAACACCGAGTTCATGGCGAACCAGATCCCCAATGCGGGATTGTTGTTGCAGCCGCAGGTCAGCCATTTCTCGTTTCTGCAGGACCCCGGGCAATTTACCAGCGACGTGCTGCACTTCCTGCAGCACGTCGACGGGCAGTGACTCTGAGAGGATGTCGGTCGAATAACCGCCTCGAGATCAGCGGTTGCTGCCTGTCATCCGTTGTTGTTCTCGACCGTCAACCCGACGAACTCGCTGACCCCGTGGCGGTTAAGGAGCAATAAGACATTGCCGTGGGCGGCGGCTTCCTTCAACTCGGCGGCGGCCTCCTCGGGGGTCGTCACCGGTTTCTGATCGATCGATTGGATCACGTCTCCGGGTTGTATGCCCAAGGCGCGCGCAGGGCTGTCGGGCGCGATGCGGCGGACGACGACCCCGCTCACATCCTTGGGCACGTGCAGCTCGCTGCGCAGTTCCGGCGCGAGCGGTACAAACTCCATGCCGAAGGCGCTGGCGTTCGTCTGGCTGGACGGCACCCCGCTCTCTCCTCCCGAGGCCACCTTTTCGGGCATCTCGGCGATCGTGGCTTCGAGCTTCTGCTCCTTTCCGCCACGAAGGACGGTCAGGTCGAGCTTGCTGCCGATCGGCTGCGCCGCAACGAGGCGCGGAAGGTCGTGGACCGTCTCGATCTTGCGACCGTCCGCCTCGGTGATAACGTCACCAGGCGTCAGGCCGGCCTTTTGCGCGGGGCTGTCCGGCGTCACCGAGGCAACCAACGCGCCGGTCGGGTGTTCGGGCTCGAGGCCGAGGCTTTTGGCGATCGATGGCGTGATGTTCTGAATCGAGACGCCGAGCCAACCCCAAGTCACATGGCCATGCTCCTTGAGCTCGCCGACGACATGCTCGGCAATGTTCGAAGGGACGGCGAACCCGATCCCGACCGAACCGCCGGAGGGAGAATAAATAGCGGTGTTGATGCCGATCACCTGGCCATGCAGATCGAAGGTCGGGCCACCCGAGTTGCCACGATTGATCGGGGCGTCGATTTGCAGGAAGTCATCATAGGGACCTTCATCGATGTTGCGCCCGAGCGCCGAGACGATCCCCGCCGTCACGGTCCCGCCGAGCCCGAACGGATTGCCGACTGCGACCACCCAGTCGCCGACCTTGGTGTTGTCGCTGTTGCCCCATGTAACGTAGGGAAGTCTTTGTTTGGTGTCGATCTTGAGGAGAGCTACGTCGGTCTTCGCGTCGCGTCCGACAACTTTCGCCGGGTGCTGGCTGTTGTCCTGAAAAGTAACGGTCACCTTCTCGGCGTTAGCGACGACATGATTATTGGTAACGACATAACCGGTGGGATCTATGATGAACCCGGAACCGAGTGCCATCGCCTTTTCCTGTGGATTTCGGTTCTCGAAAAAGCGCCGCAAAAACTGGTCAAACGGAGTTCCCCCAGGCACTGAGGGCACGAGACCGCTGTCCTGTGTGTCACCCTCTTCCTGCGTCGCGGCCTGTTCCGTCAACTCGACCGAGATGTTGACGACCGCCGGCAGCACGTGCTCGGCGAGAGGCGCAAAGCTCGGCAATGCTATCGCGGCCTCGCTCTGCGCCTGCTGGGTGAGATTGCGGCCCGCACCATGTTCCGCTGGCGACTGCGCGCCGGCAAACGCCGGAAACAGAACGAAGGCGGCGCACCCCGCACCGGCTAACGTCAATCGGATACGGCTCAGGGTCATCGCTATCACCCGTATGCAAAGATAACCGCAAGCCTCGACGATCCACCGGAGGTCGCGGGCTCCGTAACGACAACACCTCAACCGACAGAAAGTTCGCCGTGCCTAGCCCAGAGCCCGGGGCGCATCGGGGAGCCGCTGCGGGGGCCTCGACGTCGCTACCGATTGAGCAGCGGGATGCTCTTCGGGACCGGGCTCTTCGGGATCGACTGCAGATAGGCGTAGATATCGGCGAGGTCGGAGTCGGGGAGGATCTCCTCGCGATAGGGGGGCATCGCGCGGTTGGTCGTGCGCACAAAGCTGGACAGCGCGTCGAACGGGAGGGGATCAGGGGCGAGCTTCGGCCCGGCGGCGCCGCCCTGGCCCAATGTGCCGTGACATTGCCAGCAGCCGGCCCGCATGAAAACCTGCTTGCCGTTCTCGGCCGAGGCCGCGAGAGCGCCACTCTGCGGGAGGAAGAGACCGGCAGCGAGCACCGCCATCGCCAAACATGGCGTCCCTCTCATCGCGGCTGGGTCCACACATCGACCAGTGCCGGCTCGCCGGCCTTAACCACCTCGACCGCGTATTCGAGCGCACCCGCAAGCTCATTCGGATCCTTGATCGGGCCCGCCGACCACCACCCGAGCGACGCCGCGAGCTTGGCGTAGTCGGGATCGGGGTTCTCGATCGCGGTGCCGACCGGACACCTGTCCTTGCCGAGACCGGCGACACGGTCGCGCCGGTTCGCCAGCCGCTGCACGTGCATCGCCTCCTGATGGTAGGCGCGGTTGTTGTGCATCACGCTCAACAGCGGGATCCGATGGCGCGCCGCGGTCCACAAGACGCCCGGCGCGTACATCAGATCCCCGTCCGATTGGATGCTGACCGAGAACCGTCCTTCCGCCCGATTGGCGAGTGCGGCCCCGACCGCTGCCGGCGCGCCGTAGCCGACGCCGTACCCGCCCGGGCCGCCGAGCGAATGGTAGTAGCGTTCCATCGCCCAGAGTCGCCTGGGCCAGTTGCTGACATTGCCGGATGAGACCAGCGACCAGTCGAGGTCCTTGATCTGGGCCCACAGCTCCATGCTCAGCCGTGCGGTGCTGATCGGGCTCGCGTCCCACGCCACCGCGGCCGCACCCTTGGCGCGCTCGCGGCCGTCGGCCCAGGCTTTTCTCAGCGCCTCGCCGCGCTTTTCGATCGCCGGCTTGCGATCATTCGGGATCGCCGCCCTCACCGCTTCGACCAAAGCCGGCAGGGTCGCCTCCGCGTCGGCGGCCATCTCAACGTCGACGACCTGGAAGCGTTGGAACTCCTGGTAGTTCGACTTGGTCAACAGCCCGGTCGAGCTGATGCTGATCAACTTTACGCCGTTCTTGGTGCGCGGTTCGCGCAGCCCGGTTCCGTCTTCCTCGCCATTGTCGACGAAGGAATTCACCGTGCCCCAATAGTCGGCCAGCTCTAGGCCGAGGATGACGTCGGCCTGCCCGATCAGCGCGTTGCCCCGCCCGCTCTGGTTCAGATAGTGGGTATTGGGGAAGTTCATCCGGCCGCCCTGGTCGACGACCGGCGCCTGCAGAGCCTCGGCAAGCTCGACGATCAGCTTCATGCCATTGGCGGAGCGTGCCGCGCGGTCGGCGACGATGACCGGCCGCTCGGCATTGGCGAGGAGCCGCGCCGCCTCGCGGACCGCACCGGCTTCGCCCTGCGGCGGCGCCGTCGCCACGTAGCGCGGGATGTACAATCGCTCGCCGTTCTCGCGGATCGGCGCCTGCTGCAGACCGCCGTCAAGCGCGATCGCGACCGGGCCCATCGGCGGCGTCATCGCGATCTTGTAGGCGCGCACGAAGGACTGCGCGAAGTGCTGCAGCGAGACCGGCGTGTCGTCCCATTTGGTGAAGTCGCGCACCAGCGCGTTGATGTCCTGCGCCGAGTGGACAGTCGGCACCCCCGGCGGACGGTGGGCCGCGTCGAGATCGGTGCCGCCGACCACGATGACCGGCACCCGGTCGCACCAGGCATTGTAGATCGCCATCGCGGCGTGCTGGAGGCCGACGGTGCCGTGGCACAATGTCATGAGCGGCTTGCCGGCGGCCTTGAAATAGCCGTGCGCCATCGCGACGGCCGATTCCTCGTGCATGCAGGTCAGGAATTCGGGCTTCTTGTTGCCGCCGTAATCGATCAGCAACTCGTGCAACCCGCGGAAGCTCGACGCCGGGTTCGCCGGCAGATATTCGAAATCGAGCGTCTTGATGACATCGACCATGAAGTCCGAGCCGTCCGCCGCATGCGCGCGCGGCAGCTCCTTCGGCACCGCGGTCTCGGCTGCGGCCAGCTGTGCGGATGGCGGCAACCCCGACGGACCGCGGTCGGCCATCGGTGCTGCGATCGGCTTCTTCTGCGGTGCTGCTGCGGTTGCCGCGCCGGCCACCGCGACGCCCGCCAGGAATTTCCGGCGACCGATGTGTGCCACGCTCACCTCCCGTCAACGCGCAAGCTCCGGCTCGACGCCCCGTTACCGGCAGGTCCGCCGTCGCGACGATCGCCGATGTTATTCCTGCGCCGAGCGCTGCGCCAGCGCCCGCGTTGCTTGCGTGAGCCGCCCTCGAGGGGCGGGAGGGGACCTCGATCCCGCCTTTTTAAGCGGCGTTTCTCGTCACGGAATCGAAGGCTCGTGTCGCTCCGGAAATCATCGCCACCGCGTCGAGGACACATTGCAGGTCGTCGAACCGGAACGGCTTTTCGACGAGCGGCGGCGGGCGGTCTTGCTCGGCCTGATCGACGTGAAACTCCCGGCCGGTCAAGGTGATCGTCGGGATTCCAAGCCCCGCACACTGCCTGCTCAACTGCGGCCCCTCGCCGTCGCGCAATACCAGATCCGTCACCAGGACATCGATCGGCCCGATTGCCAAGGACGCGGCTGCTTGGCTACCGTCTTCGCACGAGGTCACATCATGGCCGCAATCCGCCAGGATGCCGGCGATGAATTCGCGAATTCGTCTGTCCGACTCCGCCAGGAGGATCCGCGCCATTGACTGCTCTGATCTGATGAGCTGATCGGAGCGATATCGGACGCGATATGCTTTAATAATGGGTGAAGATATCGCCTGGGTTCGTCGCTTTCGGAACCGATGCCGACGATCAATGGCGTGGTGGAGCGGGAGAGAAGGATGAAGCCGGCGGTCACAAAAAGCGGTTCGGCTTGCGGCGCGGAAATCGCCTGCGATCTCGCTCAGGACATCGAGGAGGCGACCTTCCGCGAAATCGAGCGCGCCTTTCACGACAACATCGTTGTCGTGTTTCGCGGGCAGGACCTGTCAAACGAGCGGCATATCGAATTCAGCCGACGCTTCGGCGAGCTCGAGATCCACATCGTCAAGAAATACCTGCTTCCGGGCTTCCCCGAGATCTTGCTGATCTCAAATATTCGGGACGACCGCGGCGAGCATATCGGCTTGGCCGATGCCGGCTTCACCTGGCATTCCGACACCTCCTACCGGCGCCGCCCGAGCCGCTGCTCGCTGCTCTATGCGAAGGAGGTGCCGCAACGCGGCGGCCGGCCTCTGGGAGACACCGTTTTCGCGAACACGATCGCGGCTTACGAGGCGCTGCCGGATAGCATGAAACAACGCCTCGCAGGCCTGAAGGCGGTTCACCGCTATGCCGCGCGCCGGCGGGTGGCCGCGAGCCCGCGCCCAAAGCTCACCCAAAGTCAACTTGAGGAAACCCCCGACATCGCTCATCCGATCGTGCGCACCCACCCTTACACCGGCCGGAAATCGCTTTACGTCACCGCCGGCGAATGCGTCGGCATCGAGAACATGCCGGGCGACGAAGCGGTCGATCTGATCGCCGAGCTCGATGCCCACTGCGTGCGCCCCGAGTTTCTCTATCGGCACAAATGGCAGGTGGGGGATCTCCTGATGTGGGACAATGCCAGCGCAATGCATCTGGCGATTTGCGATTACGCCCTGCCCGAGCGGCGGTTGATGCACCGCACGACGGTCATCGGAACAGTCCCGTTCTAGCGGGGCTTTGCGGCGAGGCGGCTGCGGACGAGGGCGGCGCCGGCGGCGAGCGCGCCGAGCTTGGCGACCGCGAGCGGGCGATCCATCGGCGCCATGCCGCAATTGGTGCACGGGAACAAATGGTCCGCCGGGACGAAGGAGAGCGCGCGCTCGATCGTCGCGGCGACCTCTTCCGGTGTCTCGGCATGCGGGCTCGCCACGTCGATCGCGCCGAGCAGGACATCCTTGCCGGCGAGCAACCCGAGCAGTTCGATCGGCACCTTGGCACCGGCGCACTCGACCGAGATCTGGTCAATCCGGCTCGCCGCCAGCGCCGGAAAGATCGCCTCATATTGCCGCCACTCGGCCCCGAGGCTCGCTTTCCACTCGATGTTCGCCTTAATGCCGTAACCGTAGCAGATGTGAACGGCGGTCTTGCAGGCGAGGCCCTCGGCGGCGCGATGCAGCGCTGCGATCCCCCACTCCGCCACAGCCTCGGTGTAGACGTTGAAGGCGGGCTCGTCGAACTGGATCACATCGACGCCGATCGCCGCCAGTTCGCGCGCCTCTTCGTTGAGCAGCCCGGCAAAGGCCATCGCCAGCGCAACCTTGTTGCCGTAGTGGTTGTCGGCGATCGTGTCGACGATCGTCATCGGCCCGGGCAGGGTGAATTTGAGCCGCCGCTTGGTGTGCGCGCGAGCGATTGCGGCCTCGAAGGCGTGCACGCTCGCGGGGCGCCGGAGCGGTCCGACGACGGTCGGCACCAGAGCCTCGTAACGGTTGTTGCGGATGCCCATCGTGACTTGGCGAGCGAAATCCACACCTTCGATGTGTTCGAGAAAACCGTGCACGAAGTGCTGACGCGACTGCTCTCCATCGGTAACGATGTCGATCCCGGCGTCTTCCTGCTCCTTCAGCGCCAACAATGTGGCGTCGCGCTTCGCCTCGGCGAGCGCCTCGCCCGCGAGTTGCCACGGCGCCCACAACACCTTGGGCTTGGCGAGCCAAGCCGGCTTCGGCAGAGAGCCGGCGATCGTCGTCTCGAGCAACGCAACCCTCAGAAATATTGCGCAAGGTTGGCGCGGATGCGCGCGAGAATTGGGACGTCGGGCGACGGTACGACAAAGCTCTGCCCGGTGATGGTCTCGAACACGCCGATATAGAGACGCGCGGCTTCGAGGATGACGTCGCGCGGGATTTCCGGGATCGGATCGCGGTAGGGGTCGCAGCGTTCGGCCACCCAGCGCCGCACGAAGTCCTTGTCGAGGCTCTCGGGGGGTTGACCGGCAGCGAAGCGCTCTTCGTAACTCGCACGCAGCCAGTAGCGGCTGCTGTCCGGTGTATGGATCTCGTCGGCGAGGACGATCTGGCCCGCCGCATCGAAGCCGAACTCGTATTTGGTGTCGACGAGGATCAGGCCTCGCGCCTCGGCGATCTCGCGCCCGCGCGCGAACAGGCCGAGCGCCAGCGCGCCAGCCGTTTGCCACTGTTCACGGGTCAGCAAGCCCCGGCCGATGATCTCGTCCGGCGTCAGCGGCTCGTCGTGCCCGCCGTCGAACGCTTTGGTCGTCGGCGTGATGATGGTCCCGGGCAGCTTCTGGTTCTCGCGCAAGCCATCGGGAAACCGGATGCCGTAGATTTCCCGCCGCCCTGCCCTGTACATCGGCCAGATCGACGTCGCGGTCGTCCCGGTCAGGTAGTCGCGCACGACGATCTCGACCGGCATGATCGCGAGCCGGCGGCAGAGGACGACGTTGGGGTCCGGATAGTCGATGACGTGGTTCGGGCAGAGGTCGCGCGTCGCGTCGAACCAGAACCGGGCGATCTGCGTCAGCACCTGCCCCTTGAACGGGACCGCGGTAATGATCCGGTCGAACGCGCTCAGCCGGTCGGTCGCGATGATGATCCGGCGGCCGTCCGGGAGATCGTAATTGTCGCGGACCTTGCCGCGATAATGATTGGGCAATTCGGGAATTGTGGCATCCGCCAGTACATTAGCGAAATGCGCCGCAAGAGCCTCCCGACCCAACACTTGCAGAGCGTTCAGCTATTAGCGATGCCCGCCGCCACCACCACCATGGAAGCCTCCACCAGCAAAGCCGCCGCCATGAAAGCCGCCGCCAGCGAAACCGCGCCCGCCGAAACCGCGCCCGTAGAAACCGCGTCCGTAGAAACCGCGGCCCCACCAGCCGCCCCAGCCCCAGCCCACGCCGATCCATGGCCAACCCCAATAGTAGGGATAGCCGTAGGCGTAATAGGGATAGTATGGATACGGATATCCGTATCCGTATCCTGGATATCCGCCATAGCCCCCATAGCCCCCATAATATTGCGCCGCAGCAGGCAGCGACGCCTCCCCGAGGCTGAACGCGGCAGTCGCGAGGACTGCTCCGGCAAAGGCGACGCGCCGGAACCAGCTTGGCATGCCGCAAACGGACATTGTTACCTCCGATCGGTCAGGGGCGAATGCCCACATAACGTGCTATATATATACGCCATTCCGATTGTCATCCTCCCCACCGTTGCCGCCGTTCGGGAAGCTATGCGATGTCACAGCCTGCCACACCGCGAGCCGCAGGAGCGGCGAGGTCGCGGGCGGGATTGCCGCGCACCGTGCCGCTCGTGCGCGTCATCGCGATGCCGGCCGACGCCAACCCGAACGGCGACATCTTCGGCGGATGGCTGCTCTCGCAGATGGATCTCGCCGGGGGCAGTCTCGCGGCGCAGCGCGCGCGGGGGCGGTGCGCGACGGTGGCCGTCGACGGCATGGTCTTCCATGAGCCGGTGTTCGTCGGGGACGAGGTGAGCTGCTATGGCGAGCTCGTCCGGACCGGGCGTACCTCGATGACCGTTCGCATCGAGGCATGGCGGCGGCACCTGCCTTCGGACGAGGTGCGCAAGGTGACCGAGGCTGTCTTCACTTACGTCGCCATCGGCGAAGACCGCCGTCCGCGCGCCCTTCCGCCGGCAACTCATCCTTAGGCTGCGCCCGGTCAGCCGGCGACTGCGGCCGGCTCGATCAACGCAGGATCTTTGTTATTGACGTTCCCGACCCGCTTGTCGACCGGCCAGATGACCATGTCGTCGACGGGATAGGGCGCGAGCAATGCTTTCAGCTGACCGGGGTCGGCGGGCGCCTCGCCGAGCCATGCCGGCCAGTTTTCCCGGCCTAGGATGACCGGCATGCGGTCATGCAGCTCGGCAACGAGAGCGTTCGGTGCGGTCGTGACGATCGCAAAGCTGCGCACCCGCTCCCCCGCCGGCGAGCGCCAAGTCTCCCACAGCCCGGCGAGGGCCATCAGGCGCCGGTCGGCGAGTGCCACCGCATAGGGCTGTCGGTCCTTGCCGAGCTTCTTCCACTCATAGAAGCAGTCGAACGGGACCAGGCACCGCCGCCGGGTGAAGGCTTCGCGGAAGGCCGGCTTCGTGTCGATGGTCTCGGCCTTGGCGTTGATGTTGGCGAAGCCGACCTTGATATCCTTGGCCCAGAACGGCACGAGGCCCCAGCGCATCACGTCCAAACTTCGCTGCCCGGCCCTCGTGTCGTAGCGGATAACGGGGAGGTCCTCGGTCGGCGCGGCGTTCCAATTGGCCGGAATGTTCGGCGTCGGCCTCTCGGGCGGGATCGAGAACACCAGCTTGATCTCGCTGACATCGGAGGAGAGACGGGCGCGGCCGCACATGGCGGCTAAAGTGGCGTGCCACGCTGATAGAGGCAATGCCCCACCCTTCACGCTACCGACAGGTTTCGCTATCGTTCCCGGGGCATCTCGGGGAAGAGAGCAATGACGATCGCGGACGATACCTATGACTTCATCGTGACGGGGGCGGGATCGGCGGGCTGTGCGGTGGCCGGTCGGCTCAGCGAATCCGGGCGCTGGCGCGTGCTGCTGCTCGAAGCGGGCGGGCGCGACAGCAACCCGTGGATCCACATACCACTCGGCTACACCAAGACCTTCGCCAACCCGCGCTACAACTGGATGTTCGAGAGCGAGCCCGAGAAGGAGCTCAACAACCGCACCCTCTACCAGCCGCGCGGCAAGGTCTTGGGCGGCACCAGCTCGATCAACGGTATGGTTTATATGCGCGGCACCGCGAGCGATTACGACGGCTGGCGCCAGCGGGGCTGCGAAGGCTGGGATTGGGATTCGGTATTACCGTTCTTCAAGAAGGCCGAGGACCAGGAGCGCGGCGCCGACGACTTCCACGGCACGGGCGGGCCGCTGCACGTCTCGAACCCGGTGCGCTCGCCGCTCGGCGACGCCATGGTCGCCGCCTCGATCGAGGCCGGCATCCCGGCCAACCCCGACTTCAACGGTGCCCGGCAGGAAGGTGTCGGCTATTACCAAACGACAACCACCCACCGTCGGCGCTGGAGCTCGGCGCGCGCCTATCTGGGCCCGGCCCGCGGCCGTCAGAACCTGACCGTTGCGACCAACGCGCACGCCACCCGCATCCTGTTCGAGGGCGGCCGCGCGGTCGGGATCGAATACCACACGCCGGCCGGGCATAAGACCGCGCGGGCGCGCGGCGAGATTATCGTCTCCGGCGGCGTCTACGGCTCGCCGCAACTGCTGCAGCTTTCGGGCCTCGGCCCGGCCGAGCTGTTGGGCGAGTTCGGCATCCCGGTGGTCCGCGACATGCCCGGAGCGGGCAAGAATTTGCACGACCATTTCAACACCTACCTGGTGTGGCGCTGCCCGCAGAGGATCACGGTCAACGACATGGCGATGAGCCCGGCGCTCAAGCTCAAGGCGGCGGTGCAGTATGCGGTCAACCGCTCCGGCCACCTGTCGAATGCCGGGATCTATGCCGGCGCGCTGGTCCGCACCGACCCGCGCCTCGAAGAGCCCGATCTGCAGATCAACATGTCGGGCTGGAGTGCGATGGAGCGGGCGCGCACCGGGCTCAAGCCGCACCCGTTCTCCGCCTTCACCTTCAGCCCGGTGCATCTGCGCCCCGAGGGCCGCGGCTGGGTGCGGATCAAGAGCCCCGACCCGCTCGCCCCACCGGCGATCCAGTTCAATTTCCTGGCGAGCGACTACGATTTCCAGGCGCTGATTTACGGCACGAAGCTCAGCCGCAAGATCGCCGCGCAGCCGGCGCTGAAGCCGTTCGTCGGCGAGGAGGTGCTGCCCGGCGAGGCGGTGCAGAGCGACGACGAGATGATCGAGGAGATCCGCGTGCGCGGCGTCTCCAACCTGCATCCGGTCGGCACCTGCCGGATGGGGCGCGAGGTCGACGCGGTTGTCGATCCGCGGCTGCGGGTCCACGGGGTCGAGCGGCTGCGCGTCGCCGACGCCTCGATCATGCCGCAGGTTCCCGGCGGAAACACCAACGCCCCCTCGATCATGATCGGCGAGAAATGCGCCGCGATGGTCCTCGAAGACGCCATGGCGGCTTAACGCTGCTCAGAGCCGGCTCCGCGCCGTCACGCACCGAGCCGCCCGTCCTGCTTCCACCTGGCGCGGGGGAGTTCCGCATCGACCATCGGCAATCGCGCCGGAGCGACGCCGAGCCCCTCGATCGCGGCCGACAGTGCGAGCCTGAAATGGTTGAACCTCGGCTGGCAGTAGCACAGACGCTTCGGTTGAAGTAAAGGTTAAACACAGGGAATAAGTTAAGGGGCAGTTGCATTAACCACGAATTTTGTCGTTATTTTAACTTTTTCTATGTATATTTTGCAAGTGTCGGTGCTCGCACCGAGACCCCGCGGGCAACTCTAAAAGGGTGCAATCTGAGGGTTTCGCCCGCGCACCATTCGCACAGAGGCCAACATAGCCGTACAGTGCTTCACGATCGTTCGTGCGCTCCGCTCGACCGCACACCATGCTGGCAGACGCCTTGCCGGACGCATTGTACATCATGCGCATCACGCCGTTATCCACGGCGTCGTCTTGCTGCATACGACGAAACTTCCAGCGGTGGTGTGCGTGGTTATGGGACTTGCCGCCGTCGGGGTCGGCGGCGTCGTTGCGGGTGGCAAGATGTTTCGGACGCCCGTCGCGAGCCAGAGCGCCAGCACGACAAATATCTCGCTCTCATCCGGTGCGGGCGGTGGCGACAGCCTGCTGCCCTCGCTGATCGTCCCCTTTCCGAGTGGGATAGGCAGCTCGCCGGATACGCTTTTCTCATATGATTTGAGTGAGGCCGGCAACCCGTGGGACACTCCGTCGACATTCGCTTGGAGCGATGTCGGCGGTCTGCCGGATATTCCGGCTCCCTCTTTGCCAAATGAACAAAGTAGCGCACCAGATACGCCAACCCGGTCGGTAACGGTCCCCGAAGCGTCGAGCATTTCGGTCTTGGGTGCGGCTTTGTTGGGGATCGTCGTCGTTCGGTGGCGCAACCATGCGCGCTTTTCGCGCGAGCGCGTCTGGCGCATCAAGCGAGACGGTTTGCTTCGACAAATGCATTGGTACCGGCGGCAACACCAATGCACCCCTGATCATGATCGGCGAGAAATGCGCCGCAATGGTGCCTCGAAGTCGCTAAGTGCCGCCTGGCTTCTCGCCGCGGATGGTCACGAGGCAGAGGTGATCGTCTCGCAGCAGTGGACCGCTCTGCTCAGCGAGCTCCTCCGCCAAGCGGCGCAGCCCTGCCTCGTAGGCGTCATCGCCGATCGCGAGCAGCTGGGAACAAGTGTCACGCCGGCGCACCGTATCGAACCAAACCCGCAAATCCTGCGCGAAATGCAAATGCTCGCGCTCGACGCTCACCGCCACAAAACCGCTCGCCTCCATGACCGCGCTAATGGTTTCCAGAGGCCAGAAATCCTCCAGGTCGAGAGCCCGCGCCTCCGGGAAATACTCGTAATAGAGCCAATCGGCGCATTCTTGCGGACACATGTTGCGCAGAACCAAGCGGCCCTCGGGGCGCAGAACGCGGAACGCTTCCCGCAGCATGCCGGCCTTGTCCCGCAGGTGATGAAAGGCGAATTGGCAGGTCACGAAGTCGAAGCTGTCTACCTCAAACGGTAGTGCCGAACCGTCGGCTTTCACCCAGGCGATGCCCGGGGCTTTCGGCGATGCTTGCCGCAGCATGCCGAGCGACTTGTCGACCCCGACCAGCAGCGCGGACGAGAGGGTCGCACGATCAGCGACCAGCTGGTTTCCCGTTCCGCAACCGACATCCAGGATCGACGGCGTATCACCCGACGCACGCTGCGCCATAAACGCCAAAAGCTCGGGATCGACCGGCCGCTCTCGATAGGGCGACGAATCATAGAGCGAAGCGATGGCGTCGTAGTCTACCCGCGATTTCATAACCCGCCTCCTTCGAGTACCCGTCCCAGACGCGGTCCAGAGAAATTCGCCCGATAGCCAACTCGAATTTCCCTGCCTGCCAGCGGAGCTCTCGGTATCGGAGACGAGGCGAGAGCTGAGGGCGGGAAGACGTCGGATTAGTGGGGGCTGATGCTCACTTTGCATTCTGTCGGGTGGAGATCACGACGGTCCGATATTGCCCGACATCTGCGGGAGTGATCTCAGGGAACTGCCGGTCGCCGTGAAACAGCGGACCGAGGGATATTTCGTCATATCCGACATCGCGCAGAACGCGATCGCGATAGCGCTCGACCTCGATAGGAAAGCCGGCGCTCGGCCGTCCGGTACCGATCCAGAAATCCATGTTCCCGGGACCCCAGTTGTAGGCCGCGATCGCATCCGGCCAATTGCCGTACCGCCGAAACATGCGCGCAAGATAGGCACGACCCAATTGGCGGTTCTCGGCAATGTCGAACCGGTCGCCGCCGCCGATATCCACCGCCGCTGCGGCGGTGACCTGCATTGGTCCCTGCGGTCCGCTCGGCTCGGGCCGCCACATTCTGAGGTCGGCCCCGTGACTGGATTCGGCGCCGTCGACGGCGAAGGCGACGCGATCGAGATCAGGCTCCCGCGCCGGTCCGAAAAGCTCGATGCCCGGCGCCGATTGCGGGACCGAGCCTCTGAGCACCGTCACCGGCTGCTCGCGAGGGTCGGCGAAGGTGACCAATTCGCTGTTCCCGCCGCTCGCGCGCGGCGGCTCTCCCGGCAGCACCGCCGCACCGGCGGTATCGCCGCGCACTACCCTGACCGGTTTGCCGTTCGGGTCGCCGAAACTGACGATCTCGGCGGTCTCGGCCCTTTCCGCCGGTTGGTTCCCGGCATTCGCGGGGTTCGCCGGCGTCCCGCCGCGGATGACCTTGACCGGGCGCCATTCGGTATCAGGGAACGTGACCAGCTGAACGCTCTCGGCATTTTTCGCGACGGCTCGCTTGACGGATGCGACGGTCGCGTGCGGCTTGGACTTCGGCGCGGCCCCGGCCGCGGGTCCGTGCGGCGGCATCAGAAGCAGCGCGGTCATCGCCCCTGGAACCACGCCCGCCCAACGACCGCTCCGCATCGTGCCCCCCGACCGACACCGTCGATCCGAGCACAGTCTAGCGCCAATCGGTCGCCGCCGCGACCCTTGTCATTGAATCGGCTCGTCAACTAGCATCGGCCGCAGATTTGATGCGAGGAGCGACATGGCGAAAATTCTGGTCATCCACGGTGCCGGCATGAATATGCGCGGAAAGGTCCAGACCGAGATCTTCGGGCCGATGACTTTGCCCGAATACGACGAGCGCATCCGCGGTTATGCCGCCGAACTCGGCCTCGAAATCGAGATTTTTCATTCGAACATCGAGGGCGAGGTCATCAACAAGCTCTACGAGGCGAACGACAGGGGCTTCGACGCCGCACTCTTCAACCCGGCCGGCTATTCGAGCGGTTATCCCGCACTGGTCGCGGCGATTGCCCAGGTGCGCTTCCCGACGGTCGAGATCCATATCTCGAACCCGGTGCGGCGCGGCCCGGTCTCCGAGACCGCCCGGGTCAGCCATGGCATGGTCACAGGGTTCGGGCTGCCCGGCTACTACCTGGCTCTGCGCGGTCTCCGCGACATGCTGGCAGCCAAATAGGCCGCCTTTCCCTGCTGTCAGGGAAAAAACGCGTGTTGGTGCCTGCAAACCGCTCTCCTTTGCCAAATTGTACGTAATATCAACGGCTTGGATGTGTTCGCGGGAACCAGTTGGCAGCGGATTGGCAGCGGATTGGCAGCGGAATTCGGGAGCAAGGTGAAACACCATTTTGATAATTGATAATATCGCACGCCAACCTCATATAGGCATGAGTTCCGGCCGCCACAAGGGGCGTCTCAAATCGACCCAAAGCCATCGTTCGGCCTTCGCGCTGGGAACGGGTCTTGCTGCCCCTTAACGGCCATATCCGATGCATCGAGCAGGCTCTGGACCTTCAGGAACGCAAGGGAGCGGTCCGGATAGCGAATGGCGGAAGCTTGAGAAGAAGTGTCGCCGTATCTACGGCTGGACAAGATGCTTGCGGAAAAACGCCAACATCTCGGAATTGAGCTCTTTGTGAAATGCGGCTCGATCGAAGCCAGGCGCGTCCGTACAGAGTTCCGGCCGAATTTCGGCCAGAGCTGGGGAGCAGGTGGGAGAGGAACCCGAGACCGCTCGTCGTCCGACGCTCCTCCGTACGTCTGCGTCAGCGCATCTTGAGGATAATGACCCGGTCGCTGCTGGGATCGGTGACCGGGCGCAGCGCCTTCACCTGGTCGGCGGTCACCGACGCGGCGCCGTTGCCCCAGGCGGAGCGCACGAAAGTCAACACCTGGGCGATCTCGTCGTCGGTGAGTTGCACGCGGTATTGCGGCATGCGGTAGGCATCCGGCGTGCCCTTGACGACGAGCGGCTCGGCGCCGTTCAGCACAAGATTGATCAGCGATGACGGATCGCCGTCGAGCACGACCGGATTGCCGGCGAGCGGCGGGATATACGGGGCTCGGCCCTTGCCATCGGCGCCATGGCAGGAGACGCAGTTGGCGAGAAAGAGCGTCGCGCCCGGCTCCTCTTGCTTGCCGCCGAGCAGGGCCTTCGTGGTCGCATCGTCATAGTTGAAGGTCGCCTGCTGCGCGGTCGCGGGCAGCGATTTGAGGTACGCGGCCATCGCGCTCACATCGTCGTCGCTCAAATAGGGAGTGCTGTTGTTGACGACGTCGAGCATCGAACCGAAGGCGATGTGGCGAACTACTTCGCCTTCCTTTCCGGCATGGTCAACCCGTTCGAGGTGCCGGCACCGCCCGACGGCGACAAGCTGCCGAGCTAGCCCGACCCTTCCCCGCACGCGGGGGTAGGGGCGCGAGCGGGCAAAGCCCCCTGTAAAGCGGGGAAAACAGGGCGAATCATCGATTCTGCGCTGAGATTTTACCCCGCGTTCCTCGCTAAAGCCATGTAGATCAGGTACTTGCAGGCCGCCTTTCGGCGCGGACGAACAGGGGGCTGTTTTCGCCAATCAGGGAGCCCGAACCGGGCTATCAGGGGGCGAGCAGGGGAGGCAGCCAAGCGCCGATTCTGCTGTCATATTGCGAATAACACGATTTCAATATTGATAATTAATGGCGGCTTTGATATAAGGGCGAAACTCTGCCTCAGCAAGCCGCCGGTGCCCGGCTGAGCAGGGCTGCTCGATAAATTCAAGTATCTCACGGGCAATGCCGGAATCGGCGCGGATGTCACCACGCTCCACCTTCCAGTCGCGTAACTCTTCCACCTCTGCATTCTCGGACGGCACTATGCCAACGGCGAGCTTTGTCGCCTGGCTCAGGTTCGGGCCATAGAAGGCAATCGTTGCAATCGGCCATCCCCGCAATCCCTTCCGGGCCTTCTTGCTCAGGCGCTTGAGAAAACGATTTTCCACCATGTTGCGTTTTTCCGGAACCGCGGGTTCACGATCGATCCTGCCTGTCTGCAGGGATGTAGGGAATTATTCCCTTGGCGAAAGCTACTTCCTGAACCTCGCGAGGCATCGTGCGCAAATCGACCAGCAGGCCGTTCACTTCTGCCATCCATACAAGTGGATTGCTGCCGATCAGGCTGGGAAGCGTCCACTGCGGGTCGAATATTCGCGTCTTGAGGGTCTTCTCGATGACCCGCGCCTTGGCGTGGAGGGTGCTCTCCCCGACGCCGAATGCCGCGCACAGGTCTGCCGTTGTCAGGTACGGAGGAAACGATCGGTCACCGAGAAAATTGATCCGTCCCAGCACGTAGACGATCCCACCCGCCCAGGTTCGCGCGGTTGCCCAGAAGTGAGGGGGCTCGGGCGCTTCCTGCACAGCGCTCCGGTCATTGCGCGCGCCAGATCCCGGTATTCGGAGTTTAGCCGCTTGTCGCAAACATCGTCGGTCAACCCGACAATCCTCTCGTAGACGGGCAGCATTCCTTTTGGAACCGAGTTGGACCGAGTAGGACCCGTCATCAAAGCAGCCGCCCGGCTAAACCGACATAGATTACAGGAGGCCGCTGCACCCATAACCTCCCTTTATTGTCATCCGCCGCGATCCGCTCGAGGAACTCGCCAAAATCCTTTGGCCTCGCTGAAATTGCGGTAGACCAAGGCAATGCGAATATAGGCGACCGGATCGACGGTAGACAACGCCTCCTTGACCAGTTCGCCCACCGCCCGGGGCGCCGATTCAGCCATGCTGCGCCTCTCGCCACCGCGGAAACCAAAATCGCGTGATCATGTCGACCGAACACGCCGATCTACCGATCGCCGCCGTCCAATTTCATCGCGAATCGCCTTGGCGTTCCGAAGGAGCGCATGATTACCGCTATGATCGAGCCGGACAATTGGCTGACCAAGGCACGGAGGGATCGCGCCGCCTTGCGACCCGGGCCGGCCCGAGCGACGAAATATCCATCGGATGATCAAGCAGGCTCAAAAGGATGTCGAGCCGCTGCTTGGATGAGGATCGTTCTCGACACCAACGTCTTTCTTAAGCGCCGTCCTCAGGCGTAACTCCCTACCGTTTCTCGACGTTCGCTGGATTGATCAACACCGCGGCTTGCTCAAGTCCGCCGCAACCGAGCAAGCGATTTTGAACGAGCTTGCGCGGCCCGCTTTCCATCTCGAAAGCGGCGACCTCCCCTTGTCCGAAATTCAAGAGTTTAGAGATGCGCCGCGTCCGGCTCGGCGCGTCGCGAGCGCGGACGGACAGTGAACGAAAACTCGACCTCCTGCCCGAGCCGGCCGAGGATTGTCACCAGCCGGTCGATCGTGAAGCGGCCGAGATTGACGTTGCGGATGCGGACAAACTCGCTGTGCGCAATCCCGGTTTTGGCTTCGGCCTGGCGTGTCGATAGCTCTTCGGCATCGAGCACTTTGATAACCTGCGCCGCCAGTAGCGCCTTGGCCTGGCGAACATCGGCGTCGGGATAGCCGAAGTCGCGGAAGACGTTTCCGCTACCGCGCACGATTTCGATATCATTATTGTCGGTCATCGCAACATCTCCTTCACGCGGCGCAGCCGCGCATCGATCAGATCAATTTCGTGCTTCGGCGTTTTGATGCCGGTCTTCGACTTCTTTTGAAAAGCATGGATCACCCACAGATCGGCCCCGAGCTGCACGGCGAATACCACGCGGAACGCGTCGCCCCGGAACGCCAGCGCCAGTTCGAACACGCCCGAGCCGAAGCCGGCGAGCGGCTTGGCGATTGCCGGCATCCCGCCCTCGGCGACGACGGTGAGAGCATCGAGCAGTCTATCCCTGGCCTTGTCGGGAAAGTCCTCGAAGTCCCGGCGCACCGCCTTCAACCAAACAATCGGCCGCGTGTTTCGCATTGAGCCCTATGGTGACACATTTGTCACCATCTTTTCAAGCAGATTACTTTTTTGAAAATGAAGAGTTTCGACAAGGATCTTACGCCCATGATTTCAAGGGCTTAGAGTTGCCGTAAGATATGTCGAACCACATCCCGAAAACGGCTCATCGGCTATACCCGGGTCAGCACCTACGGGCAGACGCTCGACAGCCGGCTCGCATCCCTGGAATTGGCCAAAAGAGCCGGAAAGCTGGATTCCGGGGCAGAGGGGTGGAGGCTGATGATGGTGCAAATAGAGATCGAGGTCTTTGAGACCACAGCCGGGCAGGTCACCGACGTGCTCAAGCGTCGTCGCCGCGTCCGCCGGCATGGCGAGAAGTGCGGCAAAATCGGCGATCAGTGCTCGCCCGCGAGCTGCGCCCGCGCGCTCGACCATGGCCAGTCCTCGGCTCGGCTCACGAACGCCGTGCAGCGCAATCCTGTAAACTGTCACCGGAATCCCCCCAGGCATTCGGCTGCTATTCGATGAGAACGGAAATGCTGCCGGTTATCGCTCGCCAGGACGCGGGAACGGATTTTTCTAGCGCCCCCGGTTGATGAGCCGACGCGTCGACATTACTTAGCGCTTTCGTAGTCTACGTTAATATGCGTACTATCCTATTGGAGACATGCAGATGGATGGAGAGAGCGCTAAAATCCGGATCAAGATTGGGGGCCATAGAGATTGAATACGAGGGGCAGGCTTCCTTCTTACAAGATGAGTTACTTAATCTTGTGCAAAATTTGGTTGGTTTTTATGCAGAGCATAAGGCGGCGATTCCGATAGATGCGCCCTCAGTTGATGTGCAAGGCCGTAACTCTGCCGGCTCACCTGGCTCTTTGGATCATTCGACCAATACCATCGCGGGCCACTTAGGCGCATCGTCCGGCCCCGAACTCGCGATTGCAGCTGCTGCCCATCTCACTTTTGTAAAACAACAGGACAGATTGACGCGTAAAGAAATCGACACAGAGATGAAAAACGCTACTACATACTACAACAAAAACATGTCGTCCAACTTGTCTAGTTCGTTAACTACGTTGGTAAAAGCAAAACGATTTAATTTGATTCGAAAAGACGTTTATGCCCTTTCAGCTAGTGAGAAGTTGGCCTTAGAGGCGAAGCTTGCTCAGCTTATCTGATCTCAAGTCCTGGCTGCATCGCGACCTCTCTCAACGCGACAAGCTTCTCGCAATTCTTGCATCCTTTGACAAGCCATGCCAAATAAAGGATATAAAGGAACTCGCTAAACAGGCTGGTTTACGAATGCCAGCGGTGTGGAACCCCTCGGCCTCCTTGGCGAGATCCAAACCTTTAGCTATTCGCACGCCGCAAGGGTGGGAGATAACTGAGCCAGGGAAACAGCACCTCAGAAATCTTGGAGTTACGAACCTTAGTCCCGCCGCAGTGCACGTGGCTACTGATCTGCGATCAGAACTTGTAAAGATACAGAATGATAGCACGCGTCGGTTTGTAGAAGAGGCGATAAGATGCTATGAAGCTGAGCTTTACCGATCAGCTATTGTCATGTCCTGGTTAGCTGCTGTTGATGTACTTCATAATCATGTTCATCAAAACCATCTGGTAGCGTTCAACGCCGCCGCTAAGCGAGTCGACCGACGATGGAGAGATGCGAATACGACGGATGACTTGGGCCGGATGGCTGAGGCTGAGTTCCTTGACCGCATCGTGGCTATATCGGTAATCGGCAGAAACGTGAAAAAAGAATTGAAAGACTGCTTAGATAGACGGAATGGTTGCGGCCACCCGAACTCATTGAAAATCGGCCCCAACACGGTTGCGCACCATATCGAGATATTACTCCTGAATGTCTTCAAGATATTCTGACCGGCGAGCAATACGCCGCCGGTGTGCCATCAGAGAACCAACACCTGTCTTGAAGTGGCCTTTGGCCGCAATTCCGTGCGGCAGCGGCAGTCGGAACGTCGGAACTCCCTCTTCGATTTATAGACGAGGAATAAGATGGCCGCCCGGTGGGATGTATTTATCTGCTTTCTGTCACGCTGCTGTAGTATATCAACGTACTTGGGTTAGGCCGGCGACAGCCGCGGCAAGGAACGCCGAAAATAGAAACCCGCCGCTCGATGCAGGGCGCGAGGTACCATTCGCCATACCTTCACCTAATATCCTAATATTAATGTCGCTCCTATTGTTGCTCCCCAACTTCGGCTATCGGGCACAAAGCTGGAACAAGCCGCGCCGCGTACAAATCCTCGCCGGCTCTCCATAGTAGTGTTCGCCGAACCGGCGGCTCGCTACTCCGGTTTTGTCGACACGGTCAAGTCCGGTGAATTCACGACACCCGCGTGAACTTCACGACAAGATTATAGTGAGCATTCGGGTTGCACCCGTCGGGCACCATCAGAGTGCCGCCTGGACCGCTGAAGTCCAGTACTATGTACCAGGTATTCGGCTGCTCGGGAGCCACTTCCCAGCCAGCGCCGGTGGCCAGCGATGCCCCATCAATCTGGATGACTTCCCCGAACAGCACAGCGTCGCAGTTCGGCTTCAATAAGTCGATTCCCCTCTGGATCAGCCCCTTACTAAGTCTGTCCACGAACTGTCCCATCGAATCCGTTGGGGTAAATTGCTGCATAATCACCTTATTGAGTGTATCTTGTATGTTGCCATAGTCTTTGTGTCCTGCATTGGTGACCATCACGTTGATCGTCAACCAAGAATTGCGGTCGTTGGGCACAGAAACGGGTGGAGTGGTTGAGTTGTCATTCCTCCACCAGTCCCACTGGTCCATATTGCCTAGATCGTGCTTCCCCCTGGTGATGCTGACCCACTTCCCGTCCGGCCCCATGGCGGCGACGGTCGCGTAATCGCTATCGGTCGCGCCAGGTTCCCGAGAGACCCCGTCCCAGACGATCATGTTACCAAGCGCAAGGGTGTATTGCGGGGTCTGTGCTTGGGCGAGGCTGGGAACCACGTTCACCTCCAACAGAAAGGTGCTGACGACAAACCATTTACGCATAAACCTCTCCCAGGACCCCGCTAAAAGAAGAAAATGCTGCATTGTCCAGCCGTACGCCTTTGAAGGAGCAATCCTGGCACGAACAAACCGCGAATACTCGAGGCGTCTGAAATTGCGGAGAATCTCGCGTTTCGTTCGTTCATGCGGAAATCCTCGCCACGTGACTTCACTTTTTTCGTGGTCTCATACATACAGCATATGCTCGAACAGGATTAAGGGTAGCCGTGTAGCAATGCACTTCGTTCGCAACGATATTCGCGTCGGTTGCGTTGTTGAAGACCGGCCCTATCGCTATTATTGGGTTTGATGGAAGATGCGCAATACAGCTTCCTCCTATGAGCAACTCGCCCTGGGCGCACGTTGCCTTCGCGTCTGCGTTAGTATCAGAACCTGCCCTTACAAACACCTCCATTGAATCTACTACCCTCTGCGCCAATTCCGCCATATCATTTTGTTCTTTATCCTTTAAGGCCATAATGTCCTTTTCAAGAGATTTTATCTTATCTTCGATCCTCTGAAATTGACCTATTGCTGTCTCAACTCGGCCGAGACCCTTCGTTAGGCAATCAACGGACGACGTCTCAGGAGTGCAAGGAGTGTCATCGCCTAGCGCAACTGAACTATAGACTGTTGTGCACGTAACAACAGCAAATGCCACTAACCACTGCCATCTGTAAGGCGGATTGTTCATTTCGGTGCGCTTTCACCTAATGTTAACGTCCAAATATCATGTGCCTTTGTAAAATTGGCCAAGTCGCGCTTTGCATCCCCTTCTCCTGGTGTGCCACGAAATTTACACGCGTAAAGGTGTGCCATGCCAGCCAATCGGTCGTAATTGTAAATGATCTTACCGACAGTGCTGCTGTTATTGAGATCACGTCTAATGATGCATAACGCGGCCTCATACGCGGGGTGTTCGTCTCCGCTCACGGTCCATATATAATGCTCCTTCCAATTACAGGACTCGGTCAGCCCGATTGCAGCACTGATAATAAAGTGACCCCACAAATCCTTGGCGAGGTCATCACCAGATTGGACAACATTAGTGGTTATACAATCTACCTTATCTATTTCCTGATCTACCTAAGTCAATGTTGAAGAGATCAATGTCTTTGTGGTAGTAAGAATATTGGCTATATCTCTATTTGTAGTTTCAACTAAGAGTTTGACGGTATCTAGTGTGACGGTGAGTATATTTTGAATGTCACCAATACGAGCGGCGACGCGACTATCAATATTTTGTATCAATGGTTTTAAGCGTTCGTCAAATAGATCATTTGCTATCTGAAAATACGTTTCTCGGAATGGCCCGGTGATAGCCTCTGATTTAGAGTGCAGACCATCGTCAAATGCTTTGTTAGCTTTCCAGATTAAATCGCAATCTCCATGGAAGAAACAACCGCCAACACCGCCTGCGGTTGCCGGTGCGGTGACGGTATAAGCCCAAGTGCAGACAATTAGAGCCACTCCCAACAGGAGTCGGCTGTTGCGGAAAAGGAGCGTAGCCATACGAATTCCCGAGGAAATGTTTCGATGAATCGGCCGCGAAACGACCGTAAATGAAATCCGGCAGTGGTCAAGGGAAGAATGTTGCAAGAAGATTACAGCCCTGAAAACAAGACGAGAGCAGCCGGCCAGCGTGTAACCGCTGCCGCTTAAAGATGAGACCGTCTGCGCGGTTTTTGTCTGCCCGTCTAGCACCGCATTGTTGTGAGCGGCAGCCTTGAGAGGTTTTGCAAGCGTCCAGATTTTCGGATCGTGGCTAATTACTTTCCGGCGCAAAAGTGGCCTTTCGGGATGCGGCAATGAGCGACGATGGCGAAGGGCCGAAAGCCCTGCCGACAGATCGCCGGCGGGACTTGGTGATTTCGCGCTGCTGATAGTGGTCAGGGCGATTTCTTGCTCGCGCGAGCGATGCTGATGAGGTTGTCGGCGATGACGCCGAGCCCGACCCAGCGCTTCATCCCGTCATCGCCCTCGTATCGACTGCGGGTGAGGCCGTGCCGGCGTTTGATGACGCTGATGCGTCCCTCGCATCCAGTGCGCCACTTCTGGCCGTTGCGGAACCAGCGCTTTTTTTGCTCGCGTTTGCGTGCGGCGCTTTTGCTTGAGCGATTGGGGATACAGACGCGTTTGACGCCCCGCCTTTTTGCCGCCGCCTCGTTCTTTCTCGAGTAGAAGGCGGCATCACCGGCGACCAGGCGCGGTGTCCGCCCGAGTTTGGCTTGGTGGATCGCGATCGCCGGGATCAGGAGGTCGCCGTCGCTCGGCCGCCGATCGTAAACCTCATAGGCGATGATGATCTGATTCTCCGCTTCTTGCAGCTTTACCATTTTGCCGAACTCGGTCGGCTTGCTGGCCTTGCCCTTGCGAATGACTTCGGTTGACGGCTCGAAGATGCTGACGATCTTGCCTTCGGCGTGGGTGTCGCCGGCGAAGATCCGGGCGCGCGCCTGGCACATCACTTGCCCGACGCGCGGCAGCATCCGCTCGAGTTGCTGGCGCAAGCCCACTAGCCTGAGCTGTTGGCGGGGATCAGCCGCGTGCTTCACGCCGGCGGCGATCTCGCGCGAGAAGCGCTTGGCCTGGCCGACCACGCGACCCGTGGCGGCGAGCAGCTTGCCATAGATCTTGCTCAGCTTCGCCCGGTTCTGCTGGCTCTTGCTGCGCGCCGCGCGGGCGATATTGAGCACGTGGTGCCGCACGCTGCGCGTCCGGTCGCGCAGCTTGGCGCCGGCCGCTTCGGCGATGCCGGCGATCTTCTTCATCGTGCGGGTCAGCACCCGCACGCCATCGCAGAGCAGGCTGCTGTCGGTCGGATAGTGGATGTTGGTCTCGACCACCGTCGTGTCGATGCGCATCCGCCGCCCTTGCACCACTCGTTCGGCGCAGGCGATATGCACGATCCGGTCATGGATCTGCGCGATCGCCGCCGGCCCGAGAGCCAAGCCCCACCGGCCCATCGTCTTGGCATCGGGCACTTTGCCGCCGCCGACGCGGGTGAAGTCGCGATACACCAGATTGGCCCGCACCTCCCGTTCCAGAACCTGGTAGCTCCAGTTGCGGACGTGCTTCAGCACCAAAAGACGCAAAACCATCTCGGCAGGCGCGCCGGGACGACCGTGCGTCGCGCTCTTCGGATGCCGCCGCACCAGGGCGCCATACATCGTCGCCACCAGATGATCGTCCGCCAGCACCCGATCGGCGTACCGCATCCACGCTTCGCTGAGGTCGGCGACCTCTGCGGCGATCAGCCCGTCGCCAAAGCTGCGTTGCCGGCGGCGATGCTCGATCACGCTTTCGTCCCATCTGACCTCACCGCGGCGTTGTCCGAGCGCAGCAGATCGTGATTGAGCTCGCAGATCGCCTCGATGCCTTCCTTGAGTTGCTGATAGTTGGCCAACCAGCCTCGCACCTCGGGCACCTGCGCGCGGCGCAGACTGATCTGCCGCGTGCGCCCGCCCGGATAGCTGACGGTGAGCACCGCCAGCGGATGGCCGTCACCGCGGGCGCAAGTCGCACAGCCGCCGCGATGTCTGAGGATCCTCTCGATAAGCGAGCCTCGCAGAAGCTCACCGGTGACGGGCAGCCGGGCCAGCAACGCTTGGCGGGTTGCGATGATGCGATCTCGTTTCATTTATAAGAATGATACAGAGAGCGACACACCGCGTCAACATCTTTCTGTCAACAAAATCACTGCGCGCACCGCCCGGCGCAGCCGAGGCCGTCGGAAACTCGTTCGCTCTTGCAGTTTTCCGCCGGGTCACGCCTACGCAACCGCCAGCCGAGCCCGTCACTTTTGCGCCGGAAAGTAATTAGTACGTCTGCGTCAGCGCATCTTGAGGATAATGACCCGGTCGCTGCTGGGATCGGTGACCGGGCGCAGCGCCTTCACCTGGTCGGCGGTCACCGACGCGGCGGCGTTGCCCCAGGCGGAGCGCACGAAAGTCAACACCTGGGCGATCTCGTCGTCGGTGAGTTGCACGCGGTATTGCGGCATGCGGTAGGCATCCGGCGTGCCCTTCACGACGAGCGGCTCGGCGCCGTTCAGCACAAGATTGATGAGCGACGACGGATCGCCGTCGAGCACGACCGGATTGCCGGCGAGCGGCGGGATATACGGGGCTCGGCCCTTGCCGTCGGCGCCATGGCAGGAGACGCAGTTGGAAAGAAAGAGCGTCGCGCCCGGCTGCTCTTGCTTGCCGCCGAGCAGGGCCTTCGTGGTCGCGTCGTCATAGGTGAAGGACGCCTGCTGCGCGGTCGCGGGCAGCGATTTCAGGTACGCGGCCATCGCGTTCACATCGTCGGCGCTCAAATAGGGAGTGCTGTTGTTGACGACGTCGAGCATCGAACCGAAGGCGACGGCTCTGCCGTTGTGGCCGGTCCTGAGGAAGGCTGCGAGATCGTCCTGCGACCAAGCGCCAAGACCCGTGAGTTGATCGCCGCGCAGGTTGGGCGCAAACCAGGCGTCGAGCTCTGCGCCTTTGAGATAGGTGCTGCTGCCATCGTCGAGCGCCTTCTCCTGAAACGCCCAGCCGCGCGGCGTGTGGCAGGCGCCGCAATGGCCCAGCCCTTCGACGAGATAGGCGCCGCGGTTCCAGGCGGCGTCATGCTTCGTGCTTGGAACGTAGGCGCCGCTCTCCGTGAACACCGCGTCCCAGATCGCGAGCGGCCAGCGGAAGCTCAAATAACCCGGGATCTCGCTCGGCCTGTTCGCTTGTTTGACCGGCGGCACCTCCTTTATGAAGAAGTCGTAGAGCGCGTGCATGTCGTCGTCGGTGATCTTGGCATAGGACGGGTACGGCATGGCGGGATAGAGCCGGTGCCCGTCCTTGGCGACGCCCTTCCGCACGGCGCGGTCGAAATCCTCGAACGTGTAATTGCCGATTCCGTTGTCGGGATCGGGCGTGATGTTGGTCGAATAGATGGCGCCGAGCGGCGTCCCCATCTTGAGGCCGCCTGCAAACGCCTTGCCGCCGGGCACGGAATGGCAAGCGACGCAATCGCCGGCGCGCGCCACATATTCGCCTTTGCTCTCGGCCGCTGCATCCCCCTGCGCATGCGCCAGCGGCGCCGCGCCCAGCACGAACAGGGCTACAGCGAGACGCTTGATCCGCCGCAAATCAGGCCGAGCCCGGCGACAGGTCGTGATCCATGATCGGCAGGCTGCGGATGCGCTTGCCGGTGACGGCGAAGATCGCGTTCGCCACCGCGGCCATGATTGGCGGCGTCGAGGCTTCGCCGCAGCCGCCCCAGGCGGGGCCGCCGCTCGGCACGATGTAGACGTCGATCTTCGGCGCCTGGGCGAAGCGCACCATGCGGTAGGTGTCGAAATTGCCTTGCTCCGGCACGCCGTTCTTCACGGTGATCTTTCCATAAAGCGCGGCACTGAGCCCGAAGATCGTGCCGCCTTCCATCTGCTCGGCGATGGTGAGCGGGTTCACGACATAGTGCGGATCAACGGCGACAGTAACGCGATCCACCTTGAGCTCGCCCTTGGCCGAGACGGTGATCTCCGCGACATGGGCGCAGAGGCTTCCCATGTTGTCGCAGATGGCGATGCCACGCCCCTTGCCTGTCGGCAGCGGCTTGCCCCAGTCGCTCTTCTCAGCCACGGTGTCCAGCACCTTGAGCCAGTCGGGCTTGCCCTCGAGCAGCTTGCGCCGGAACTGGTAGGGATCCTGGCCGCTTGCCGCGGCGATCTCATCGACGAAGCTCTCGAGCGCGAAGATGTTCTGGTTTTCCCCGGGCGCGCGCCAAAACATCACCGGCAAGTGCGTGTTTTTAAGGACGGCATCGACGCGCGTGTTCGGGACGTTGTAGGCGTTGTTGGCAAGGCCCGCGACCGCCATGGGCTCGGGACCCTTGAGGCCGGGCCTGTGCATCCCGAGCGAGGCAAGAATCGACCCGATGACATTGCGCATCGACCAGGCGACCGGCATGCCGTTGGCGTCGAGACCGGCCTTGAAGCGCGTTACCGCCTGCGGCCGGAAGCGATCGCGGCGCATGTCCTCCTCGCGCGTCCAGATGAGCTTCACCGGGCGTTGCACTGCCTTCGCAATCGCGATCGCCTGCACCATCTCATCATTCGCGCTCTTGCGGCCGAAGCCGCCGCCGATAAAGCAGTTGTGGATATGGATTTGCTCGGCGTTCAAACCCGACACGCGCGCCGCATTTTCGATTGTTTGGTCGGCCGCTTGCGTGCCGATCCAGATATCAAGCCGGTCGGGCTGGAAGTGCACCGTCGCGTTCATCGGCTCCATCGGCGCATGCGCGAGATAAGGCGTTTCGTAGACCGCCTCGAGCGTCTTCGCTGCCTTGGGCAAGGCCTCGTCGACGTTGCCGTTGTTGCGCGCGACCTCGGCCGGGCCGTCAAGTGCCGCGTGATATTCGCGCGAGAATTGTGCGCTGCCGGTGGTGCCGGCGTCGCCTACGTCCCATTCGGGATGAAGCTTGGCGAGCGCCTGCTTGGCGCGCCAGAAGCTTCCCGTTGCTACCACCGCCACCGCGTCCGGCAAGCGCACCACCTGGAGGACGCCCGACGTGGCCGCGAGCGGCGAATCATCGACGCTCTTGAGCTTGCCGCCCGGCACCGGGCAGGCGTTGATCGCAGCGAACACCATGTCCGGGAGCTGCGTGTCGATCGCAAATTTGGCCGACCCGTTGGTTTTGGGCGGCACGTCGATGCGCGGCATCGGCTTGCCGATGAACGTATATCGGTCGGGCGTCTTGATCGCCGGCTCATTGGCAAGCGTGACCTTCGCCGCGTCGCCGGCAAGCTCGCCGTAGCGGAACGTGCGCCCCGTCGCGGCATGCGTCACGATGCTGTTGGCGGCAGTGCAGTCCTGCGGCTGCACGCCCCAGCGCGCCGCGGCGGCGGCAATGAGCCGCTCGCGCGCGCTCGCGCCCACCTGCTGCATCTTCTCGCGCGACAACTTGACCGAGTGGCTGCCGTACGAGGACATGTCATCATAGACCTTGTTCTCGCGGACGCTGCGGTTGGCCGAGGCGTATTCGACGCGCACCTTCGACCAGTCGCATTGCAGCTCTTCGGTGACGATCATGGGAAGCGCGGTCATGCTGCCCTGCCCCATCTCCGAGCGCACATAGCGAATGAGCACGGAATTGTCGGGCTCGATCGCGATGAAGGCGTCGAGGTCATGCGGGTTGTGGCCGTCCTCGCTGCTCCAGGGCTGCGCCCCGGCCGTGGCCGCAAATGCGCTCGGGCCGGTGGCGAGGCCGATAGCGAGGCCACCCGCGGCGGTCGCGGCAGTGACGATGAATTGGCGGCGGGTGATGGTTGCGTTTCCGTCCATGGCCCGTC
>CAWCKT010000013.1:0-149578 GCA_963796155.1 uncultured Alphaproteobacteria bacterium
AGCGCTTGCGCACGACCTCGCCGTAGCCGAGCCTCACGGCGGCCGCGTACCAGCCGGCGAGATAGAGGAAATGGCCGATCGCCTCGTCGGTCCGGCCGGATAGCAGCGTCGCCCGGGCGAGTACCGCTTCGATGCGGATAACCGTGTCGATCCAGTCGTGCTGCGCCTTACCGGATCGACCGAGCGCACCTTTCGCCCGGTCGGCATAGGCTCCTGCCCTGAGCCACGGGGCTGGTCCGGGATCCGGCCCGGCGGCGATCTGTTCGCGCCACAGCAGGGTCTGCAGCATCCCGTAGGCGAGGGACGTCAGCAACTCGCATGTCTGATTGGGCGGAATCTTGGCCTCGGCGAGGGGGAAAAGGGTTTCCGTCGGCTTGAACAGGAGTTCGGTCGCGCGGTCCGTGAAGCATGCCGCGTCGAGCCGCCGGCCATCGTCCGGGAAGGCCACAGCGAAGTCGCGCTGCCCCGTCCGCTCCAATAACGGCGCGATCGGCGCCAGCAGGCGTTTCATCGGCTCCGGCACGTCGGCGGCGTTCCGCGGGATCGAGTACCGGCGCGGGAAGTAGGCCGGAGGCGGTCTCCTCGCGACCCATTCATCTATGCGGTCGCGCGCAGCCGCCACAAGGGCTCGGGCGTCCCTGTTAGCGCGTCTCCAGAGCATCGATCGCGGCGCTCGCGAACGCCTGGTCCGTCGGCAGTTCGAAACGCGCTCCGTTAATTTCGATCCGGACTTCCGTCACCGGCCTGGCGGCTCTCGATCGATCCGAGACCGCGCCGATGATCTTCTTGATCACCTCAGCTACGGCGGTCGATATCGCCGAGGTGACGACGACGGTTATCAAGAGCGATGCTGTAAGCGGCTCGGCGCGTCTGTCCTGCTCCTCGTACGCGATTCCCTGCGCCGCCAACTCGTCGACATGCGCTCTGAAGAGCCGCGGTACCCCTCGTGCGCCTCAAGACCGTCGGCGAACACCGAAATCAGGTTCTGTCGCATCGACCGATCCAGCACTGGCTCCACTCGCGACTTTAACAGGATCCCTCGGGGCCGACAAGGCGGGGTCGTTGCTGGCCGGTGAGCACGCGCGTCGGCAACGTCAAGAACAACGACCCGAGCCTCATCGAGCCGATTGCTTTGCCGTGAGCGGAGCGGCGATGCCGATTGCGGCGGTTGCCCGTGATACGCTGAGTTCATTATCCGGATCAGGGAGCGATCAAATCAATGCCCCAAGCCGAAATCGCAAAAGCGGCGCAGTTGCTCGATCTGATGCTCGAGTTCTTTGCCGACAACAGCCACTGGACGCGCGGCTGTTATCATGACGGTAACGGCGGCCACTGCCTTGTCGGCGCCCTTCTCCATCTGAGCCGCAAACATCGCCTGCCGAAGGCACCCGCGATCGCGCTCCTGCAGGATGCGATGCCCCGGCCGGGCCTTCCGCTTGTGCACTTCAATGACACTCGCTGCGGCAGCGTCGCCGAGTTGCGCTCCGTAATCCTCAAAGCCCGCCGTCTCGCACTTGATGATGCGGAAAGAGAGCGGGCAGCTGTCGCGGTTAAGACATGGCTGCTCGCCCAAATAGAGAAAAAACGTGCCGAGACGGCGGCAGATATCGGGGAACCAGAGCCGGACGAGCCATACGCCCCCGAACGCCTCGCCGCCTAGCGACCGCCCGTGCAAGGACCCGGACCGCCCATGATTCGATCAGAGCCCTGAAACGCCGCGTCTTCGCTCGCACGACGGCATGCGCCGGGAAGACCTCGGTGCCGCGCTGCAACGACACCGCCGTGCCGGCCAGCTCGAAAACCGCGATCAGCGCTGGTACCTGCCGTCCTAAATCGCCGACCATCACCCGGGGGACCGAGGGTTCGAATCCATCTCCCTCCTGCGGCGAGTCTGCGAACTTTCGGTTCGGATGCGAGCGGCAACCCGGACGCCCCCGCACGTGCTAAGCCAATCGTGCTCACCGTGCCGGCGATGGAAAAGGAGCGCTATTTCAGCGTCCAGCTCATCGACTAGTACACCTTCAATTTCGACTACATCGGTACCCGCACGACCGGCAATGGCGGCGGCCACTCTGCCATCCGCGATGTCCGCCTCGGTACACCCCAATCGAAGGCGACCACAACCTGTTCCAACGGCTTGCCCGTCGTCGGGGGCCACGCCCACCCACAGGCGACCTTGGATGCGTCGTCGGGTGGTGGGGGGCGGCCTGAAGCCGCGCCATGGGACCTACAAGCGTGCTTCCAACACCATGTTGAACGGCGTGGCTGTCGCCCGCCGAATGCTGCGGAAGCCTCCCGCCGTGATGACCTCGCGCAGTTTCGCTTCGCCAGCTTGTGCACCCAATGCCGCGCCAACTTCCTGTGAGAGGGATGTCGGAACGCACACTAGCGTCGATGCGGCATAATAGATTCGGCCGACGGGGTTCATGTTGTCTTCCATTTTGTCGCCAGCCATTGGCTCGACGATCATCCAGGTGCCGTCCGGCTTCAGGGTCTCCTTCACATGAGCAGCGGCACCTGCCGGATCGCCCATGTCGTGCAGACAATCGAAGAATGTTACAAAATCCAGATCTCTGGCCGCATAGTCCTTGGCGGTGCCCACCTCAAAAGTAGCATTAGACACATTGTGCTCGCGCGCATGGGCACGAGCTTCGTCGATTGAGCCTGCATGGAAGTCGTAGCCAACGAATTGCGACTTGGGGAAGGCTTGCGCCATTATCACAGTTGACCAGCCATGGCCGCATCCCACATCGGCAACCTTGGCGCCTGCGGTCAGCCTGGTCACTACCCCGTCGAGTGCCGGCAACCAGTTCTGCACAAGGTTGTGGAGATAGCCCGGCCGGAAGAAACGCGCAGTCGAACAAAACAGGCAAGGGCCATAGTCGCCCCAGGCGACCCCACCACCCTTTTTAAATGCCTCCTGCACCCGTGGCTGAGCATCCGACCACGCGACCACGCCATCGAAAGCCCCCATCATCGCCACGGGACTATCCTCGATAGCGAGCATCATCGCCTGCTCAGGTGGCAGTGTGAATTTTTGTATAGCGGAGTCATAGGTCAGGTAATGCGACGCGGTCTGCTGCGCGAGCCACTCCCGCAGGTACCGTTGATGCACACTTGCTGCTGACGCAAGTTCTTCACATGTCATGCTGCCCTTCTCGTGCAAAGTCTTGTAGAGGCCCAGGGCGTCGCCCATTCGCACCATTGCGACACTTGCTGCACCCCCCAAGTCGTTCAGCATCTGGCCTATTGCCTGATCCAGTTTGCCTTCATCAACGGCTGGTATGGCCATAGCTTCGCCTCCCTTTGGGATTAAGGAACGGCAAAGGCTGCTCTCGCAAGAGCGGCCAAGTCAAGTTATCGAACCATCCGCGTGACGCTGCCCCCCTGTTTCGTGGGCTCGCATACTGGATCGTGCTTCTACTCGCGTCTGGCACTCCTGCTGCCCCAGGATGGGGTTACGATGGTTCAGCTCCATCTCACTGCGTGCGCTCCGCTCCGAAGAGCGTCCACAGTGGACGTGTCGTCCCGGCTGCGGTCGTGCGGCGGGAAGCAGAGGTCGCGGTTATGCTGGCAACCGATTACTCTGCCGCAGCCTATGGGTGCCCGAGCACCAGCGCGCTGGCGGGTTTTTTGTCGCCAGGAACAGCCCCGCGTTCCCTTCCCGTCGCGTGGTATACTGTGATCGCTCAACACGGCGAACAAATCGAGGGAGAGAAACGATGAGGGATGATCCTTGGACTGCCGCTAATCGGGACCAGGAGCGCAGAAGGTCACGATAGCGCCGAAACGCAAGCCAACGGCTGAGACAGCATCGCCTCCGTCCAAGCTAGCAGTCTCGGGACCGTTCTGGACCGGGAAAAAATCTGCACTCGATGTCCCAAAGCCGCAAGGGGTCGTCGACGCGCGACAACGAACAGATGATTGAGCGTGCACGCAAGCGGCTGCGCAAGAGAGCCAAGAGAGGACTTCGCGGCTACCCCGTTGCGACCGTCGCCCTCTACGGCCCAAACGATACCAGAGCCACCAAGCTCACCCTCGGCATCGTGCCGGCCGAGGATGCCGAAGCTACCGATCTTCGACGCTGGTTCTCCGAAGGGGCCGATATCCGCAATGATGCCGGCGTAGCAGAAGAAGTGCTCGCATTCATCGACGCGGCCGGAGCTAGGTCCATCGTGATGACAGACAGAATTATCGGCTGTCCGCACGAAGGAGGCATCGATTACGAAGGGCCCACCTGTCCGGCGTGCCCGTTCTGGGCCGGACGCGATCGCTGGACTGGCAAGCGCCTACACTAGACTAATGCGCCCGACGGGACATTGACCTCGACGGCGACTGAATGTCTCTTCTGGGTCAACTGCGGCGGTGCCGGCTCGTCGGCGCTGAGGCAGCTCAAACTCAATAAGCGGACCTGACACCCGAACCGAATGACTCTCCGTGTGCAGAAGTCAAGAAACCCGAACAGCACCTGACGGTCGGTTTGCGCGGCCACGTGGCGTTCGAGGATATGTTGTCCAGATGCGCAGCCGGGCGTTTGGTGGCCGTGATCGACGAATTAAACCCAAGGACACCATCCCATGTGAAAGGGGTATCATCGAGCCATGGGCAGGAGCGATTATCTGATTGAAGGCGTTTCCGGTGCCGGCAAAACGGCGGTCTGCACAGAATTGCACCGGCGCGGCTACCAGGCAATTCATGGTGACCGGGAATTGGCGTATCGAGGTGATCCGGAAACGGGTCTATCGACGGCTCCGGAAACGGGTACACCGACGACTACCTGGATGTCCGAGCACCAGATTTGGGATGTAGAGAAAGTATAAGCCTTCGTCGCCAACCAGGAGGAGGCGGTCACCTTTTTCTGCGGTGGCTCGAGGAATTTTGCCAAATTCATCGACTTATTTGACGGCGTGTTTGTCCTGGAGGTCGACCTGGACACCATGAACCGGAGGATTGATGAGCGAGTGGCACTGGACCCAACTGACTTCGGCGGAAAACCAGAGGAACGGGAACTCGCTGTGCGCCTGCATCAGACGAAAGAAGACATTCCCAAAAACGGCATCATCATCGACGCCACCGCACCGCTCGCGCGCGTCGTTGACGAGATCCTCCGTCTAAGCGACGCAATTAAAAGCCGTGCCCCTTGTTCTCGCAGCAGCCGCCGTAACCGAGATGCATTGCGGTTGCCCCACATTCCTAGATAGTCCTACTTGGTTTCCCCATGCGTGTAAACGGCCTTGCCCTTGAACAAGGCTTCCAATCGTCCGCCACCAAGAACAGTTTCGACAGTATCCCTTTCGCCGACGCACACCACGGTGTTCCCCGTTGGAGCGAAATGCACATCGCGAAATAGATAGACAGTTACCAGTGGGCACATGCCAGATTCTACCGCGTCATACGCCGCGCTGGAACCCGCTCAGTGCGACTTTTCACACAGTTGCAAGACGTTCGGACCAGAGCCAGAATTCACGGAGTGGAGGATTTTGCAGTCGGCGACGCGGCGGGGCCGTCTTCGAGAGCGAGCACGGTGAACAGCGCCGGCCCGGACACCAGGGCGGTGACGCTATGCGGCCCAAGTAGCGTTGTTTGTATGCCGGCGTCGGTCCATTTACCAATCGCCGTATCGAACCTTACCGCCGGGATCATGGAGAAGTGGGCGAAGTCTATAGAATCCCTACGCTTTTCGACCTCTCATGAGTGCGATACGGCTAGTTTGTGTCTTTTCGACTAGCTCCATCGCCTCTCGCACGTCCTCGACATCAGTGCGGGCATATCGGGCGGTTGTTTTGATGTTCGCGTGACCGAGCATGTGCTGAACTGTCTTTAGATTCCCGGTTGCCTTCAAGGCACGGGTTGCAGCGGTATGACGGAGATCGTGGAACCGAAAATTCTCGCGGTCGCCTTTACCGTACCGGAGCCCCGCTGCATCAACGGCCGCGTACCAAGCGTCACGCCAGGTGCCACGACGCCCAAAAGGATAACGTTCACCCTTTGAATGCCGAACCCCGGTTCGCGGATCAAAATAATTTCTCTGGCGTTCGAGTGTGAAAACGTAAACCCGATGACGCCCTTGTTCGGCCGAGAGAAGCGCAGCCATCGCCTTCGTGATCGGTACATAATGGGTTTCCCCGCCCGGTTTCTTTGATTTTATATGGAACTTGACGTGCTCGGCCTCCCAATTGACCTGCTTCCACGTCAGCTCGATGACATTGCGAAGTCGCAAGCCGGTGATGAGCGCGAGGCGCACCATTCCCCGTAGATCTGGGCGCAGTGCTCGGAATAGTCGTTCCTCTTCGTCGGCAGTCAGAATGTGCTGACGGTCGGCCGGTTCCGGGAGAAGGATTTCCTTGAAATGGATTTTCGCTGCCGACACCCCCCAGAGGTTGGCCCGGTTGAGAATCCCGGCTATGAGTTTAAGTTCTCCGTTAATGGTGCCCGCTGCCCTCGTGACGAGCCTTTCCTTGCCGGTCTTGGGATAACGAATCTGGCTTATGCGGCGGCTTGCGGCGTAGGTGATCAGATCTGCTGGCTTGATTGCGCTCAATAGGATTTGCTTACCCAAGCCAGCCTCAATAGCCAGAGCGCGATACCTGAAATGGTCAGCACTAGGCATGTCCTTGCCGCGCTCCATCCAATAGCGCGCGAACGCCTCCGTTAGCGTGATCTCGGGGTTCTTGTTTGTGAGGTTCCCTAATAACGCGTCCTTCCTGATTTCCGCCGCAAGGATCTCGGCGGTCTGCTTGTCGTCAGTGCCAAGGCTGTCTCGAAATCGATGGCCTTTGACCGTGAAGTTGCAATACCAGTTGGGCGCCCCTTTACGTTGTGTAACCAAGCTGATCCGTTTCCATCGCATCTGCGTGTCTGCCTTTCAATGTAACTATCCAGATCCCCCTGCCTGAATTTTCGCCGTTGCCCCACAAGGACGTAGGGAAGCCGACCGGCCCTAATCTCGGCGATCAGTGTCGGTCTCGACACGCCTAGCCGCTTGCAGGCCTCGCCCTGGGAAATAAGCGGCCGATCCCTATCCGACGTCATGATACGCAATAAGGCAAACCTCGTCGGGCTCAGCATGGGCGCCTAACGTCGGATTTGAGCTCGCAGATCACGAGGCAAGTCATCGCAGCGGATGATCGTCGCGTCAATGGCGCCACCCCGCCGCCGCTCCGTTGTGGACCGCGTCGAGAATTACGCCGCGTTCGGCGGTCGTCTCGCTGCGACGACCCTATGCTGCGGGGCTAGCGTGCGCCAATGGGCGCCTGGCGGCAAGACGCCCGCTACGCCAACGATATGCTCCGTGTCGGCATTGAGGCCGAGCGGAATTTCGCCTGCGCCGCCTGCCGGGCGCATCTTAGAAGCGCGCGGTAGAGCTTTGGCAGTGCCACGTCCGCAACCGACAGGGTCTCCTTGGATCGATCGCGGATCGGGCCGGCCGACACGCTCACCGCAGCGTCTTCTTGAGTAAAGCTGGGCAAGCCGGTGAAATGCCCACGGCGTTGAGCTTCTCGGTTCTGCAGGAAATTGTTCGCATGGCTCGCCCGCTCCGGCGTGTCGCACGTGCGGAGGCTCAGGCCGTAAGCATCGAGCGCGGCTGCGTCGAGGCCAACGAATTCGAGCTGTTGGCTCCTGAGCGGCTCCTCGCCGTACTTCTTCTTCTCATCCCACCTGACATGAAAGAACAAGCAGCGGCAATCATTCACCGGCACGATGGCGAAGAATATGTCTCCGTTCGGGTTGAGAACGAAGCAGGGCGGGACGAAAGACGCAATGCGGGCAATCACGCGCTCACCCTCCCCATCGGAGACGTTGCGCATGGCCACATAATGGAGGCCGAAATCGGTGTCCTCGGCTTCGATCCGCGGCGCAGCATCGGACTGCATATGCGTCGTCTGCTTGGCGAAATCGAGTTCCGAACTCCCTGTGGTCTTCAGCGGCGAGGTGTGCAGCGTACTGAGGTGAGAGGAATCAATCAGGCCTTCCATGACTTGGACGTAGTTGCAGCTGACGACGGCGTACACGGCCAGGCGATTCGATGGCGGCACGCTGAAGCAAGGCCATTTCGGAAATTCCGGCATCTGCTCCGGCGAGCCGAGATAAACCCAAACGAGGCCGCCCGCCTCGCGTACGGGGTAGGCCTGCGCCGTGATCCGTTCCTTGAATTGGGGATCCGCGACGTTCGGCGTTTCGAGAACAGTGCCGTCGATAGCAAACTTCCAGCCGTGGTAGATGCAGCGGAGGCCGCCCTGCTCGACCCGGCCGAGTGTCAGTGAGGCGTTGCGGTGGCAGCAGTATTGGTCCAGGAGGCCAACTCTGCCGCTGCTGTCGCGGAAAGCAACGAAATCCTCGCCCAGAAGTTGGACCCGCCGTGGGTCGCAATCGGGATGCGGAAGCTCTTCCGACAGCAGTGCAGGCAACCAGAAGCGGCGGAACGCCGTGCCCATAGCGGTGCCGGGGCCAACCCGACACATTGTCTCGTTGTCTTCCCTCGACAGCATGCGCCGATCCTTCCGCCGTGCCATTTCCGACTGGACAGATCATTATCTTCTATGGAAGATGATTGTCAATCGTCTGGCCGAACCGTGAAGCGCCGATACGGCAACGAGAGTTGGCTGAGCACGCAGTAGAGCAGCCGCGTGCGCCAAACAATGGACGAATAGCTATGGAACGGAGAGTGCGCGAGTGGGCGCTTGCGATCCAACTCAACGATCCGGAAGGTCCGGGCCGAATTTCGTCACGGCTTCGATTGCATGGAGCAGCTCAAGAATATATTTTTCCCCCTGCTTGCGCTCAGCGGGCGCCATGGAGGCCATGGCCTTCGTCAGGAGCGACTGCTTGGCGAGAACATTGGTCGTGTGGTCCGCCGCTTGCTTTCCCTTATCGGTGAGCCGGATCAAAAACCCGCCGCCATGCTCGGGATCGCGTGTCCGCTTGACGAAGCCCTTTGCGCTGAGCCGGTCGATCTGTTTCGTAATGGCGCCGGAGGTTACCAGCAGGGCCTTATAAAGATCAGTGGGACGCCGCGCAAACGGCGGGCCCGCCCTTCGCAGCGCGAGAAGAACTCGCATATCGGGCGCGCTGATGCGGTGATCGTCGACGCACATTTGACCAAATGAATGGTCCAGTATGCGGCCAATGCGCATAATCGCGATGCCGAGCAGGAATTCGTTGAGGCGCAGATCAGGGCGTTGCTCCACCCATGAGCGTAGCAGGTCTTCTGTGTGACTGATCGCCTTCTCGAAATTCGCGACGATCTTTCGACGTGCCATGAGAGCCAATATCCCCTTTGGCGGCGCGGCACAGACTGCCGCACTTCCGCTACTTTCGCAAAGCTCTCCTAACCGCGCAGCAAGGAACTGTCGCGCTGTGAGACATTTTCGAAGAAACGCTGCCGGTAAGCGGCCTGCCGCGCGCCGAGCCGCCCAGCCCAATGAGGCGACCGTAACGGTCGATCGGCCTAGTCGTCCATAAGGTCGGCTTTCACCTTCTCCCGGATCGGCGCGCGCGGCAATTTCGCGTCGCCAGGCTCAATGACGAAGCGATACTCTACGCTGAACCACGGCCGAGCGAAGTTGGGAAAATTGGGGTGCTGCTCGTCGTGTCGTATGTAATTTCCCGTGAGCCTCGAGGTCACGCCAAACTGCACGTCAGTTTCGAAATGAGGATCTTCCGGGTCATAAACCTGCGCCGAGACCGTCTTATAGCCGGGCTTGAAGATGAGGGCGTGGATATGGGCGGGGCGATAAGGATGGCGACCCTGTGCGGCCAAGAGCCTTCCGACAACGCCGCCGGTGGGAATGGGATAGCCGGCAGGACGCACGGAGCGGAATGAGAAGCGGCCGTCGACATCCGTCTCGAATCTCCCGCGAAGGTTCATTTCGGCCTGTCGCGGATCCTGGTTTTCGTAATACCCCTCCGGCGACGAATGCCAAATGTCCACCTCGGCAACGTTGATGGGTTGTCCGTTGAGGTCTACGACTTGACCCGAGAAGAATAGCGGGGCCCCCGGCGTGTCAGAGCGAACGATGCTTTCTCCGTTCATCATGCGCGGCGCGTCGGCGCGCCAGAAAGGTCCAAGCAGCGACGCCGACGTTCCCTGGCTGCCCGCACTTGTGTTGTTCATCATGCATACCAGCTGGGAAAGGCCCAACGATCCGAACATTAGCACGACTTCGTTGTGGCTGGGGGTCGTCTGCTGCCCCATCTAGGCAATCACACCAGCGGCTTGTTGAAATTCGCCCTCAGTGGGCTTGACCTCGCGTGCAAACCCATGCAGGTGCTTCACCAGTGAAACCAGAATTTCCCGAGCTCGCGGATGTCGAGTCCTCGCCATGACAGCAAGGACGGCCGGTGTGATATCTTCTATCGTTTCGATCCTCATGGCTCTTTGCCCTTGCGCGGGGATCACTGAGGCCGACAACGGTCTTCCATGGCAGGAATGTGTAGCGTGCGCCTCACCCGGAAGCAAGATCGCAACGTGCAATGCCGGGTGTGGATTGACATCGCATATCGGCAGCTCCACAGGTCAGGCCCGTCGCGCCATGGGACAAATTCCGATCGTACATGGAATGTCGGCGAGGTGGCGAGCATCTCCGAGCGCCGGTAGTACAGACCCGGATCGCTAGAAGGCTGCGGTACCGTCCGCTTCCTCAAGCTTCGGCTTGACCGGCTGCCGATCCGAACTTATCTTCCGTGGAAGATGACTGGCGGAGCGCGCGTGGACCCTCCATTGAATTGCGCTGGCGGCGACATCAGTGCCCAAGTTCATTGGATGCGGCATGAAGCGGAGGGCGTGATTTCTCTCGGCTTCAGGGGACATGGAGCGGCACTGCCGCCGTTCACGCCAGGCGCGCACATCGATTTACATTTGCCGAATGGCCTGATCCGCAGCTACTCGCTGATGAACCGCCTCGACGAACGAGGCGCGTACAGAATCGGGGTCTATCGAGAGCAATGCAGTCGTGTGGTGGCTCACAATATGTCCACGAGCGGCTACGTCCGGGTCAGCTGGTCCGCCTGAGCGCGCCACGCAATAATTTTCCCTCTGCGAGGACGCGGCGCGAAGCGTCTTCATCGCAGGCGGTATTGGCATTACACCGTTTGTTGCGATGATCGGCAGGCTCAACGAGCGAGAGCTGCCATGGACCTTGTATTATTGCGTACGCACGCACGCTCGCGTTGTCTTCCTGGATGAGCTGAATGCGCTGTCAGCTGATGGGACAGGGCGCGTTGCTCTCAACCTTGACGGCGAACCCGGAGGCAAGATGCTTGACATCGCTGCGGTCATAGAAAACACACCGCCCGATGCGCATCTTTACTGCTGCGGACCGGCCGGAATGATCGGTGCTTTCCGGGAGACGTGCGCGGGGATCGACGCTTCTCGGGTTCACTACGAATACTTCTCAACTGTAACCCCGGCCTCGACAGCCGGCGGATTTGACGTCGTGTTGGCGAAAGCGGGCAAGCGAATCCGTGTCAGCCCCGGCAGCACCATACTCGAGGCCCTTCTCGCGGAGGGGATTGCCGTGCCGTACTCCTGCCAGCAAGGTATTTGCGGCACCTGCGAAGTGGGGGTACTCGCCGGCCGCCCGGATCATCGCGATATGATCCTTTCCAACGAAGAGAAAGCCGCCGGCAAGTCGATGCTGATTTGTTGCTCGGGCTCGCTCAGCGAAGAGCTGGTTCTGGATCTCTGAGCTTACCCCTCACTGGCATCCGCATCGCGTCACGGCGCTGGATTGGACAATGGTCGCCCCGCAAAAAAGCATTCCAGGTTTTCCATCAGCATCGCCGTCATTTGGTCGGTTGATTCTTTGGTTGCGCCGCCGATGTGCGGTGTGTTGTACGTGGCCCCCACCACGAGATGGCCATGCCCAACGCCTCGGCCATGCTGGCGAGCGACGCGCCAATAGCCCCCAACCCCACTATCCCCAAATTCGCTCCCCTGACGGAGCGTCCTATGAGCGCGCTCGGCTTCCATTGATCCGCTCTGATCATTCGATCTCCGGCTACGATGTTGCGGAAGTGAGCGACGATCAGAGCCAGAGCGAATTCCGCGACGGCGTGCGCGGTGGCGCCGGGAGCATGCGTTACAGCGACGCCACGCGCCCGGACAGCAGCCACATCAATGGCGTCATATCCGATGGTATAGCACGCGATGAGCTTCAACGATGGCAGCCGCGGTATCGCTTCCGCCAATGATTCGTTGCCAAGGCATACAATGACGCTAACCTCGCGAAGGGAATGGTCATTCTGCTCCCAGAGCCGCAACACGCGGTAGCGCGTCTGAAGTACTGGTTCGATGAAGCTCAGCGTAGGGGTCGATAGGTGCACGTGATGCTTCCGTTTGTGACATCAACCACCTCAATTCCAAGCTCATCCTGACCGGCGGTGGACCACGCGAGTAGCCGCTGGATCAGGCCTTCGGTTCCCGAAGCTTGATGTGACGTTCCGTCTGGCGAAGCCAGTCAATTAATTTCGTTTCCGAAGCCCGGCCGGGCGAAAGCCAGCCATGCTCGAGTTCAACCAGGCGAGTGAATTTGCGGCGGTGAAGCTCCGTGAGGAATGGCTCCATGGCGACGGCGCCAGCACCCGGCTCTATACGATTTGGATGATCCGCGAGTTGCACCACTTCGATCCACGGCCATGCGCTATCCAGCAACGGCGTTGGATCGCCATCCGACCCATAGATGTGGGCCGTGTCGAAGATCAGTCGGGCTGCGCGGCTTCCTACTCTTGAGAGCACGTCGACGGCATCGGATATATGGTGAAGCAGCATGCTCGGCAGGGCCTGGGAAGAAACCGGCGCTAGCTCCAGGAAAATACCTGCGCTCTCGGCGCGCTCAGCGGCTCTTTTGAGGTTTTCAACGAGCGCGCGGCGCTGAACATCAATGGGGATGGTCGAGTCGGCGCCGCTCAGGATAGCCAGGTGCCGCGATCCGAGACGAGCCGCGACCGCAAATGCGAGCTCAAGCCGTTTGTCGATCTCCTCGCGCGCGCTCTGATCACCCAGTCCCCAAAGCGGTCGGCGGATCATTTCATGGGGCGCATACAAGATGCAGCCGATCTCCATCTTCAGGCGCAAACATGCCTTGGCGACTGCATCCAATTCGCTTTCCGGCCGATTTACGGCGTATGCGTACCGGATGCCGGAAAAGCCGAGATCCGCCGCATACTCGACGTGGGAGACCGGGTCTAGCGTACCGACGCTATGCAAAAAGAGCGGCTGATCCGGCACCCTGTAGCTTAGGTGCGAGGCGTACCGAAAGAGCCAGCCCACCGGAGCTACTCGCCACGAGAGGCCGGACCGAAGCGTAGCTCCGGCAAGGCAGCCGGTGTGCTTACACCGCCGTCGACCGGCATCACCACGCCAGTGACATGGGATGCGAGATCCGACGAAAGAAATAGGAGCGTCGATGCGATCTCGGCGGGTGACGCTGCGTGGCCAGTGGGCACGATGCGGTCGATCGCGGCCCATTGCTTGTCATCAAGCAACTCAAGGAGGCGCGGCGTCTTGATGAATCCCGGCGCCACAGCGTTCACCCTTATGCCCCGCGGACCAAAACTCGGCGGCCGCGCCGCGAACCAGGTGATGAAGCGCCGCCTTGGCCGTGCCGTAAATCACCTGATTAGCGACGACGCGGTTTCCGGCCATGGAGCCGACAAAAGTGATTGGCCCGCGCCCTTGGACATGGCGACGCCAGCGAGCTGCAGCGTAAGCAGGGCATGACGCAGAACGATGTTGAACTGCCAATTGAGTTCGTCATCGGTGAACGATGTCAACGGCTTGATCCGGGCAACGCCGATGACATTTACAACGCCGCGGATGACGCCGAGTTTTGCTTGTGCCTCCCGGAACACGGTTTCGAGAGCACTCCGGTCAGTGACATCGGCTGTGAGCGGCGCACCCTTGACCTCATCAGCGATCTGCCTGGCTCGTGCGCCGTCGATATCGACGCAGACCAATTCCGCTCCACACTGGGAGAGAGCCCGGCAGGACTCGGCGCCGATGCCAAGGCCGGCGCCGAGCACTACGAAGCCGCGGCCGGTCAAATCGAGCAAGCGGCGGTAGTCAGCGCTATTTGCGGTCATTGCTGTTCCGCCGGCAGAACCCGCGTCCACTGCCGCGACTATGCATCAACCATCTCACGAGTTGCCGGTAGCCGATGTTGTGGAACAAGATCTTGCCAACGTTCACCCGGGCGAAGTACATGATCGAAGGCCGCAAACTTTGTGCAATCCTGATAATCGGCGCCGATCGGATCTTTTCCCGCAGAGACAAGATTCGCGCACTCCAAGAGCAGCTTGCGTACACGGACAATCGCCGCGTCGGCACTGACCAGGTGCTCTTTCGTGCGGTCACAGATCGGTCCCGCGGCCACCCCCATCACCGAGTCTTCAAATGCCACGCCGGGAAGGCCCGTCCAGCTCGTCTTCATGCGAGCGCGATCCTGTCCCATTTTGTTGGTCCAATCGGCCCTGAAGCGGTTGTCCTCCTCCGACCAATAGCGGTCGTCTTCAAGGCCCAGGATCTTGCGAAAATGCTTCCTGACGACCGGGCTATTGCCGTGGATCACGAGGAAGGACGTCGTATTTTCGTCGTCCGCGGCGACCTCAAAAACCGTAAAGAGCACGGCAGGCGCCGGAATGAACCGGATGGTCGGCATCAGGAAGGGGTAAATTCGAACGTATCGCTCGCGATCGGGTGCAAGGGTGGGGCCATTGCGATTTCCCTGGCGCAACGCTGCGTAGTGAAAGCCGAAGGCGGTGTTCTCGATCTCCAGGACCGGGGCGTTGTCCTCGACGGCAAAAGCCGCCGGGTTGAACTCATCCGGGTTCGGCGTGAACGCCCGTGCCATCCAGCCCGGCCGCGCATCATTGCTGTGCAAGATGCCGACATGTGAGCTGTCGGATCCCTGCTCCACCAGCTGCAGGAAATTCGCATTCTGAATGATACGAAAGATCGTGCGATTTTCGTCCGGCACATTCATGAACGCAAATCGCCGGAACGGCGGCTTCTTCTCGGCGGGACCCATATAGGCCCAAAGAAGGCCAGCGGCCTCGATGACGGCGAATGCCGGTGCCTTCAAGCGAGCGCGCAAGCGCGGATCGCAGTGATTCGGTGTCTCGTGAATCGTTCCGTCGACCCCGTATTTCCAGCCATGATAGAGGCAACGAATGCCACCATCCTCGACCCGCCCAAGCGCCAATGAAACGCCCCGGTGCATGCAATACTCTTCAAGGAGGCCGACGGTGCCGGACGTGTCGCGAAAGGCGACGAGATCCTGCCCGAAGCGCCGGACTCTGATGGGTGCGCAGTCCGGGCTGGGGAGGTCCGTCGAAAGCCCGAACGGCATCCAATAGCGGCGCATCACCTCGCCCATCGGCGTACCAGGACCGACCCGGCAAAGCTTCTCATTTTCAGCGGCAGTCGCCATGACACTGCTCCAAATATCTTCCATAGAAGATCATTCGCAAAGCTCGTCGTGTCAAGCCGAATCAAGGCATGTGGATGGCGGCGAATGCGTTTCGGGCTTGCGCAAAGCCCATCATCGTAGCGCCAGCCCCATCCGAGAGTGTTCCGCGGGGAACGCCTCTGCCGCGTTCCGATCGACCAAACCCAGAGCTTCGAACCGCGGCAATACCGCTATCTGCGGGAGCTGCCCGCCCACCCAGGTCACGTCGAGTGAAGGGTTACAAGAAAAGGGCGCGGAATTTCGTGCTCGCGCGTCGCGAACCACCCGGCACTACGATCGCCGCTTTGGCTCTTGTTTCCGACCGCCATCCCTGGTATCTCTTCCGTGGAAGATGATCGAAGCACACAGATGAAGCTAGAAGGCAAGGTCGCAATCGTGACTGGCGCGGCGACCGGGATTGGCGCCGCCATCGCGCGGCGGCTCGCGACGGATGGCGCCGCGGTGACGATTGCCGACATCAACGACGGAACGCCGGTGGCGCGTGAGCTAAGCTCACACGGAGCGCAGTCGCTTTTCATCAGAGCCGATGTCTCAGACGAGCGAAGTGTCGAGCGCATGGTCGCCGAAACCGTGAAACGGTTCGGCACCGTCGATATTCTCGTCAATAACGCAGCGATTGCCGCCGAACTCGAACTGACGCCATTCGAGGATCAAACCCTCGAGCAATGGCGGCGAATCCTGAACGTAAACACCATCGGCGTATTTCTCTGCTGCGAGTCCGTTTCCCCGATTATGCGCGCGAAGCGGTCCGGGCGCATCATCAACATGACCTCCAGTACGGCGTTCAAGGGAGCGCCGCTGATGCTGCACTACGTTGCGAGCAAGGGCGCCGTGATGGCGATGACCAGGTCCTTAGCCAGGGAACTCGGTGGCGACAATATCCTCGTCAATGCCGTCTCGCCCGGTTATGTCCTGAGCGAGGGAAATCTCGCCAATAAAGATTTTCTGGCTGCGCACCGCGCAGCAGCCATTGCGGGGCGCGCGATACCTCGGGACGGCTATCCGGACGATATCGCCAAGGCAGTCGCGTTTCTGGCCGGCAGCGACAGCGATTTTATCGCGGGTCAGATCCTGGCTGTCGACGGCGGCTCGGTTTACCACTGAATGAAAGTACGGGAGGACGCCGATGACCAGATTGATACGACGGCGCGAGGATCAGCCTCCTATCGCGAGCAGCGTAGGCAAGGAGGAGTGGGAGACCCGCGTAAATCTCGCGGCCTGCTATCGGCTAGTTGCCCACTATGGCTTGAACGAGCTCACATACAATCACATCTCCGCACGAATTCCGGGCACGCGCGACGCAATCTTGATCAACCCATTTGGCTTGATGTTCGAAGAGGTGACGGCATCGAACCTGGTCAAGGTTGACCTTGCAGGGAGGGTGATCAGCGATCCGGAGGGGCTTGGCATCAATGAAGCGGGATATGTCATTCACGGAGCCATCCACGAAGGCCGCCCCGACCTTGTCTGCGTCATTCACTCACATACTTCCGCCGGAATGGCAGTCTCGGCGCAATCAAGCGGTCTCCTTCCGCTGACCCAGAATGCAATGCTTTTCTACGGTCAGCTGGGCTATCACGATTACGAGGGGATCGCCATCGACCTGGAGGAACGGCAACGCTTGGTGCGTGATCTCGGCTCCGCCGGGGCGATGATTTTGCGCAATCATGGACTGCTGACAGCCGGCCGATCGATTGCCGAGGCCTTCAATGCCATGTTCTTCCTCGAAAACGCATGCCGAGCGCAGATCGGGGCAATGGCCGGAGGAGCGGCCCTAAATCAGCCTTCCATCGAGGCGGCGAAAATGACTGCCGCAATTTATCGCGAGCACAGCTTCGCGGCTGCGCAGCGCGACTGGCCGGCGCTTCTTCGTCTCGCCGACCGCATCGACCCAAGCTACCGTGAGTAGGGACGCCGCAAGCCTGCGCGAGGGAGCGAAGAGGGAGGTGACGCCTGTTGCGCCCGCTGATTAACGCCCCAGGGCATCTGGAAAACGTGGCTGCACGCCCCGATAATTTGCAGCGGCACACCTGAGCGATGCGGCCCAAACCAACGTCGCAAGCAATCCGAACGCAGCCTGAAAAAGGGACCACAACGGCGCCAGAGACTGAACGACCTTCCATTTTCAAGTGGCCCTCGTCTGTGCGGCAGGTTATTGTGATCTTACACGGAAGATGGTAACGGCGGCGCAAAGTCCGCAATCTGGGAGGACCATCAATGTTCAATCGGGCGATTAGCGCGTGGTGGATAGTCGTCGCGGGATTTATGGGCTCCGCCGCCGGTGCGGGAACCATCATGGTTTATTCCTATGGGATACTGTTGAGCGCTATGGGAGTCGAGTTCGGTTGGAACCGCGACACTCTGGCAGACAACATGACGAGTTTTCTGGCGGGCTCTGGCATCGGCACCGTCACCCTCGGATGGCTGATCAGCCGCTGCGGAATAAGAGTTCCCGCGGGCGTTTTTGCGGGGCTATTCGGGATACTTTTCGCTTCCGTGATCGTCCTTCTGCCGCTGCTGATTGTTTTTGTGCTGCTATTTTTCCTAATCGGTGTTTGCGGCGCTGCTTGTACGGCAATGCCGTACGCGGTCGCGATCAGTGGCTTCTTCGACGCCCATCGTGGCTTAGCCATAGGCATTGTCGTTGCTGGAAGCGGGCTGGGCGCAACGATTTGTCCCGTGATTGCACAAACTCTGGTGCATACCTCTACCTGCGCGCTGGTTTTGCAGCCATTGGAATCGGGTCGGCGGTGATCTCAGTTGCGGGAATTGCCTTTCTTGTGCGCACGCCCGCAGGCGTGACGGTGCGTTCCGCGAAGATGGAGGCTTCGTACTCGATAACACAGCTATATCTGGCCAACCGTTACTTTTGGCTGATTGCAATGCCGATTCTCGGGGTTTCGATAGCGAACTTCGGCGGTATGACGTCGCTCGTGCCGTTGTTTAAGGATCATCAGATTAGCCCCCTCATCATTGCCGGGGCGCTATCATTCGCGGGCCTTGGTTCTTGGCTGGCACGCGTCGTTGTCGGTTTTGCGCTTGATGAGGTGTTTGCGCCCTACATCTGCACGGCGGTGTTCATCGCGGCCGGTAGCGGATTGTTGCTGCTGCGCGGCGTCAGCGGTCCGGTGCAGGCCTATGCCGGAGCGGCCTTGGTAGCTATGGCACTGGGATCTGAAGCGGATCTCGTCTCGTTCCTGGTGAGCCGGTATTTTCGACTTGTGGATTACAGCCGCGTGTTGGGTGTTTTGTGGGTGGTGTGGGCATGGGGAGGAGGCGTAGGCACGTCTCTGGCTGGCAAGTCCTTCGCGGAATTTGGTTCGTACCAACCAGCTTTCCTTTTGTTTGTGCTCTTCCTCGTCGCCGGTTCGGTCGTGATCTGCCTGATCGGCCCATACCGAAACCCGGTACACGCTCGGCAGATTTCGCTCGCAGGAGAGGGTGCCGCGAGCGCCTCCGCCAGTTAATCTAGTACCGAGAATCAGTGCTAGGTGATGAACAAAGGCAGCGACCGCCAATTCCAACGTGCTGAGGCTTGGGCAAATAGGCGCAACAAAGCAATGACGTCCCGCGTCGAGGCAAATCGGAGGATGATATGTCCGTGATGGAACGCTCAAGTGATGCTCGCGAGCCTGAGCAGAAGGCCCGCCGATACCCCTTCGATCTGGGGACAACGAAACCGGGCGCCCCGGGCGGCATCTTTATGCGTCAGTTTTGGCACGCCATCGGACGCAGCGTCGACCTCGTGCCCGGTAAGCCACGCCCTCTCCGGGTCATGAGCGAGGATTACACGCTCTATCGTGGCGAGAGCGGCCAAGTCCGGATCGTGCAGTTTCGTTGCCCGCACCGGGGCGCTCGGCTTCATCTGGGCTGGGTCGAAGGAGATGAGCTGCGCTGCGCCTACCATGGCTGGAAGTTCAACCAGACGGGCCAGTGCGTGGAGATGCCGGCGGAGGAACCCGGATATGAGCAGAAGGTCCGCATCAAGACCTACCCCGCCGAAGAGGCATTCGGATTGATTTACGGCTATTTCGGCGAGGGCGACCGGCCTGAATTTCCGCCCTATTCCGGAATCGCAGGGCGAAGGCGTGATTGATGCCTGGCCGATCGGATATGTGCCGTGCAACTACCTTCAATCGCACGAGAACAGCATGGACGAAGTCCATGTCGCGTTTACGCATCAGCCCGGCGGATCACATGCAAAGCTCGCAGTTGACCTGCCGATCATCAGCGCCGAGGAGACTGACTGGGGTATGATGCGCTACGGGAAGCGCGCGAACGGCATGGTCCGCCATACGATGCATATCGTTCCAAATATCGTGCGCGTCATCGTTCCGCCTTTGCGAGGAATGGATGGGGTCGGAGGATGGACGGAGGTCACCTTCCACACGACGCCAATCGACGACGAGAATCATATGTGGGTGATCTCATCAAAAGTCGCAGTCACAGGGCAGGAGGCAGACCGGTATTGGCAGAAGCGCATCGAGTTCTACAAAGCGCGTGCTGAAGCCCCCACCGTCGGATCTTTGGTAAGCGACATCTGGGCCGGCAACGTCCACTACTCGGACGCCCGCCATCCGGAACTAGCCCTGGTTCAGGACATCGCGGTGCAAGCCGACCAGGGCCGGATTGCAAACCGGGAGGACGAGTTCCTCGGGCGCTCCGATGCTGGAATCGTGGTGTGGCGCCGAATTCTGATACGTGAGTTGCGGGCGATCGCCGAGGGCAAGCCGCCGAAAAAATGGAAGCCACCTGCAAAGGACGTTGTATCACACCTCGGCGTGTAACCCGCAGTCCAATGGAGAGCGCAAGGCCGGTGAAGAAGATGCTTGAGGCACTCGACGCCGGCCTGCACGCATCCCGGATGAAACCAAGCTACACGAAGCAGCAGAAGGTGCACGTTCTCGTCCGACATCAGATTAGCGCGCGCAGCGCTGGACATCGTTAGGAACACTCTGCAGCAGAGACGAGCACCATACTCGGCTTGTGTTAAGAAGCTTTACATGAGAGTGGGCGTCAAGCTCACTGTTTCGATTTCCATAGCGAGGATTTCCACGACATTTGATCATGGCAGGACCGAGCGAGGTGATCCGTCGGACCAAGCGGTTCTCGATCCGCTTGCAGTCCGAGCACCTCCCCCTCAGCTTGAATTCGAGTGCGCTTGATCCGAAGACACGCTTGCTCTATATATGGATATTAGCTCTATCTGTGGAGCCGGTAGCATGGCGACCCAAGAGACAGACACCCTGTTCCGACCGGGGGAAGGGATTCCGTTCGCGCAGCGGCATGAGCCGGCGGTCCGTGAGCGCCTGTCCGGGCCTGGGCTGCGCACGTTCTTCAACATAGCCGGCGAATGGGGCCTCACCGTAAATCAGCAGCGGGTGCTGCTCGGCGGTGTGCCGCCTTCGACATATCATAAATGGAAGGGCGGCGCGGTGGGCACGCTGTCCTATGACCGGCTCGAGCGGATCTCGCTGGTGCTGGGCATCTACAAAGCGCTCAAGCTGCTCTTCGCCGATGACACGAGCGCCGTGCGTTGGCTGAAGGCCGCGAACTCTGACCTCCCGTTCGCCGCCGGGAGCCCGCTCGATCGCATGCTCCGCGGCAGCATCGACGATCTGTACGCGGTCCGCCGCTATCTCGATGGCTGGCGCGGCGGTTGGCCTTGAGGCCGGAGGAAGCGCCGACCGCCTGGTTCCGGGCGCGCACGCATCGCCTGATCGCCTCCCGCTGGCCCACCATCGGCGTGTTCGACAGTGTCGCCTCAGCGGACGACCTTGAAGCCGCGCTGCTGCTCGAATCGCTGACCGACGACCGGATTAACGAGACCTTGACGCGTCTGGGTCAGCTGGACCGCTCGGAATGGCTGACGGGCCAGCCAGGAGCCACGCTCGTGATGGCGGCCTTCTGCCACCCGGCCCCGGGCGGCGGACGGTTCAACAGCGAGGCGCTGGGCGCCTGGTATTGTGCGACTGAAATCGAGACGGCGATCGCTGAAACGGTCTATCACCACACCAAGCGCCTTGCCCACTCGGCCAGCGGATTCCGTCATGTGATCCAGATGCGCGAGCTCGTCAGCGAGGTCGATGCCGAGGTCTGCGACATCCGGGGCGTGCGCGAGAGCCATTCCGAGCTCTACGACCCTGAGAGCTACGCGGCTTCGCAGCCTTTTGGGGAGGCGCTGCGCCGAGCCGCGGCGAGGGGGATCGTGTATGCGAGCGTCCGCCGGCCGAGCGGCACCAACTTGGTCGTCTACCGCCCCTCGTTACTGCCGCCGGTCATCGAGGGCGACCATTTCGACTACCGGTGGACGAGCGGTCCGACGCCGGTCGTGTTGAAGCTAACCGGCGTTGGCGCGCGCTGACCCGGGTGTAAATGCTGCAAATTGCGCATCCAGGGCGGCGTAAAGATCGGCGCGCAACACGGTGGGAATCTCGGCCAGGAGCACATCGCGGGTCATGCCGCCGCCGATCATGCCGGATCATCTCAATCTGGCCTATGGAGATGCGCCGCGCGCGCGACTCGATTTCTTCGCCGCGAACCGCAGCGGCGCCCCGGCTTTGCTGTTCTTTCATGGCGGTTACTGGCAGCGCAACGCCAAGGAGGGCTTCAGCTTTATCGCCGAAGGGCCGCTCGCCTACGGCTTTCATGTCGCGGTCGCAGGCTACAAGCTTGGCGCCCGAGGCTGCTATGGACGACATTGTCGGGCAGGCGCGCAGTGCGTTGCAATGGCTGCACCGGCAGCTCGCGGCATTGGGTGGCGATCCGACGCGGCTCTATGCCGGCGGCTGGTCGGCCGGCGGCCATCTCACTGCTATGCTCATGGACGAACCGCTGGTTGCAGGCGGCCTTGCCATCAGCGGCCTGTTCGATCTGGAGCCGATCCGCCTTTCCTATCTCAACGACAAGCTCGGGCTTGATGCGGAGCAGGCGCGGCGCAACAGTCCGTTGCTGAATTTGCCGGCCAGCGCGGCCAAGTTCAGCATCGCCTATGGCTCGGACGAGCTACCGGAGCTGAAACGCCAATCACGCGAATTCGGGGCGGCCTGGACCGCGCACGGCCTTCCGGGGGAGATGATCGAAGTGCCCGACTGCCACCATTACGCCGTTCTCGGACAGCTCGCTCAGCCGGACGGCCTTCTGGCGAAGGCGCTGGCTGTCTCTGCCGGGGTCGATTCGGGTTGATCAACCACCACGGCGCTTCGAACGGTCGTGGTCAGTTTCTAAGTGACAAGCGGGCTCAAAGCCTCTTGCTTATTAGTCTGCGACCCTGCACCTCTTCTGTGATGGTCATTCACTAGGCGGCGCGAATGTCGACGAGCTGCCTAGTCCGTGAGGCCAAAATGCGGACAAGAAGGTCAGTCGACGGTAAATATTGGTCGAGCGGTTCGTCAACGATGACCGGGCACGTTCTCCACTAAGGACAGGATACAAACCCTCCGTCGTTGGTAAGGAGAGCGAGGGTTTTCGAGACCTGTTCAACCGCTCCGGCAAGTCTCCTTGCGTAAGGAAACCGCGCTCGTCGAGGGCCATTGGCTTCGAACCGAGACCGTGCGGGTGCCGGGCCGCCAGTCCTTCTTCGGCGCGCCATCCTCGAGCGGCCAGGCGACGATGCTCAACGCCGTTACACGCTCGTCGTCGACCGGAACCGCCCAGGAGAGTTCCGACCCGCGCTCCTTTCTCATCGGCAGCGTGCCGGCCTCGCCGATGTCTGGGATCACCAGGGCGTTCGGGACAATGCAAGACTTGCCGGCTTCTTGCGGTCGCTACTGGGCCAGAAAGCCGCCGTCGACCGCGAGCGTGTGGCCGGTGACCATCGCCGCGGCGGGGCTTGCCAGGTAAAGGATCGCCCAGGCGATCTCGTCGGGTGTAGCGAGCCGTTTGAGCGGGGTCAGCGCGGCGATGCGTTCGACGACACCGGGCTGGTCGAGCAGCGGGCAGTCAAGTTGGTGCGTACCCAGGTTGGCGCCACGGCGTTGACCCGAATCCCAGAGGGCGCCCACTCGACGGCAAGTGCCCTGGTCATATTGACGACCCCGGCCTTTGTCGCCTGATAGGACACATTTGGGTAAAGCCCGCCACCCGAGAACCCCATGATCGAGGCGAGGTTGACGATGGCGCCGGCACCCTTCTGCAGCATCACGCGTGCCGCCGCTTGCGAGCATAGAAAGACGCCGGTCAGGTTGACTGCGACCACCTTGTCCCAATCGGAGAGCGGCAGTTCAACCGCGGCACGGCGGATGCCGATGCCTGCGCTGTTGACCAAAATATCGAGCCCGCCATGCCGAGCCACGATCGCGTCGATGGCGCGCTCGACAGAGGTCTTGTCGGTCACGTCGGCCTGATGCGGGGAGGCCACACCTCCTGTCATGGTGATCTCTCGTGCCGCGGTTTCGGCGCGCGTCAGGTCAATGTCTAAAATGTCGCCCGCCGCATCCGCGCCCGCTAAGGCGCTGGCTGTCGCACGCCCGATTTCACTGCCACCGCCAGTGACGAGGGCTACCCTTATCGTCGAGCCGGAACATCGAAAGCGGGTCAACGAGTGCGGTCATATGCGGTCTCCCTCTCGTTCTAGCCCCTGTAACTTAGCTCGGCGACCGGAACGAGCTGCTCACATGTTCAGAGTATGGGTGACGATCGCCATGATGCGCCAAATCCCCACAGGCTTACCACGTTGACCGGGGGCACAATCGCTGGTCGAGCGCGGCCCCGTCACGCCGCGTTGAGCCCAGGCGCACTTCTTCGGGCGCGCCGGCCGACTTCGATGCCGCATTAAACTGGATTACGCGTCCAGCACGCTGCGCGAGAAGCTCTATGGTCCGGTTCGGGCCCGGTACGGCGTTGGTCACTCCGGTGTGGTTTTTCAATGTAACTAGACTAGACTAAAGGACCCCGTATAGGGGGCTGCCGGACCTGGTGGATCGGCTCTAACGTCTGCTCCCCTCGGCTCCGTCAAGGCGGCGATCAGGAAACGTTTGGCCCATATGGGGTCACTTTGCCGTCGGCTCGCCGGGAGATGTCTCGGCGAGATGAGCGTCGAGGAATGCGCGCGTCTTTTTTTCCGCGTCCTTGGCCGCCGGCTCGTTGTATTCGAGCCAGTGGCCGAGAGAGCTTCGGCCGGGCTGCAGTATCGCAAAGTTGAGCCGTGATGCGCGCCCGGGTAGACGGTCAGCGCGATCGGCGCGCCGTCCGGCCGGGCGTGTGCCACCATCACGCGGCACCGCTTCGCCGGAGTCCAGTCGCCGGCCTCGCCGATCAGGATCAAGGTGGGTGCCGTCATCATTGCGCGGGAATTCCGCAGTTTGGGTAATAAGCGACCGCGGCGCGGAACCGCTCTTTAAAGTGTCGAAAATATTGCGCCATCAAACCGCGATCGACGGCATAAAGCCGAATAGCCGCCCATCGAATTACCGAGCACGGCGACCCGCTCCGACGCAACAAAGGATTGTTGCGACAGTTAGCGCAGCCGGGCGTAGGCGTTGCCCGGCTGGTCGATAAACGGGCCGCCGCAGGCTGTGGTGAGTCTCCGTGGGCTGAGGCTGTCGACCATCAGCGCGACATAACCCCAATCCTTCAATTGATCGGCGAGTTGCAGCGAGCCGCCGCTGGAGAAGCCGCCGCAGCCATGGAGGACGACGACGGCTGGGAACGGACGCTCGCCCGTCGGCCGCGCCAGATAGCCCAAAAGTTTCGGCTCCCGCTCTGAAACATTGGAGAACTCGACCAGCGACCCGGCCGAGGCGGCGCCGGCACCGAGCAATGACGCAAGCCCCATGGCAAGCAGGGATATCCGGAAAGCGAGCCTCATCGGGCCACGGCGAAAGCGCTTAACCTGTCATAAATCAGGATTTACGCATGCGACTGTCAAAGCACAGCACCGTTCCTACCCAGCGCTCGCCGTTCAGTGTCGCATCCCCTGCGTATTCCGCCACAGGGCCATCGAACGATGCACGAATTGCCTTTCTCCAGAAAGATAGAGCAGGCTTGTTGTATCCGGCCACCGCTACCTCCCAGCGCCCGGGCCAGCGCTCGAATAAGAGCCTTGCGGCGCGCGATCCGACGCCGATCCGACGGTATTTTCGAAGAACAAAAAACTCAGCGACCGAATGGTCGAGCACTCGGTTGAGCGCCGACCATCGGTTCACCAAGACGAAACCCGCAAGCCGACCGTCGGCTTCCACCGTCAGCGGAACCCGGCCGTCCTCTCGCCAGTAGCTATCGAGCCCCTCGTAGGTGAACCGACCATCGGGGCCAACTTCGCCGTAGCGCGATCCGACCTCCGCAAATTCCGAGAAATCGTATTTATAAAGCTGCATCAGGTTCGTGATGATTTGCCTCTGGCTCTCTGGGACCTGTGTCAAGGTCACGCAATTAATCAAAGGAAGCTCCGTTATTTTAGCCGCCATCGGCCAACGCCTCGCCGGTATCGCGCAAGTATTCGTAGGAGCCGCCAGCGCCGTGCGAGAGGACGATGAGCGGCAGGCTCTCGCCGTTATTGGACGATCCTTCACGCCGCGGACGGTTTTGTGGCCGAGGTCGATCTCTCGCGGCAGTCCGGCGCAGGGATACTACATCGCGCTCGTGAGGGCCGGACCTTCGGCATCGGCCGGCACCTCGTGAAACGGAACCCGGCGTCGCGTGTGAGCGTGGGTGCGGAGAGACAGGGCGATTACGGCGAGACATCCGAATCGGCTTCTGGCGGGAAGCTACGAATATGGCGTGCCGTTTTTCCGGACATAGCCTTGCGCGGTCACGCGCAGGTCGATATCGGGATATTCGGCATGGGGTTCGGCCGAACCCCTGGTGCCGACCTCTAGGATCAATGCGATCGCCTCGCCGCGGTTCTGCAGGTGATGGCCATCGCGCTCACCGGCCTTGAAGCCGGCGCAATCGCCGGTGTTGAGCATGGTTTCGCCAGCATCGGTGACGAGCACGACAGGGCCCCGGACGATATAGACGAACTCGTCTTCGTGAGCGTGCCAATGGCGCTGGCTGACCAGGTCCCGGGGCCCAACTCCCAACAGATTGACGCCGAAATTGGGTAAGGCCGGCGGCCAGCCCGAGCCGACGCCGGGTCTTGTTCTGGCAGGGTTCATCGAACGGCTTAGGATAGCGCGAACCGGCGCGCGCACGGGTGCTAGCAACATCGATCTTCATGTTCCTACCTCTCGCATCCCCCGTTCCTAGTGCTTTGATTCAATCAGATGATTCACAAAGCCATCAGGATGTGCGATGCTGGAGCCGTGGCATAGGGGGAGAGGCCATGGCGCAGCGGGTATGTGTGATAGTGAGCGCCGCGGAGCGCGAGGAGCTGGCGGCGATTGCGGCCGACCGCAATCGGCCGCGCAAACACATCGAGCGGGCGCAGATTGTCCTCGCCTCGGCCGATCGGCACGCGACGCAACAGGTGGCGCAGAGCATCGGTGTCAGCCGGCCGACCGTGTGGCGCTGGCAACAGCGCTTTGCCGAGAGCGGGGTCGACGGTCTGTTGCGCGACAAGACCCGCAAGCCCGGCAAGGCGCCGATCGCGACGGAAACCGCGGCGCAGGTCGTGGCGCTCGCGTGCACCGAGCCATCGCACGAAGCCACCCACTGGACCGGCCGGGCGATGGCCAAAACCATCGGCATCTCGTTGGGCTCGGTACAGCGCATCTGGCAGGCGCACAAACTGCAGCCGCACCGGCTGCGCACCTTCAAGCGCTCGCGCGATCCCAGCTTTGCCGACAAGCTCACTGACATTGTCGGGCTCTATGTCGATCCGCCGGCCCATGCCGTGGTGCTGGCGATCGATGAAAAAAGCCAGATCCAAGCGCTCGACCGCACGCAGCCCGGCCTGCCGATCAAGCCTGGACGCTGCCAGACCATGACGCACGACTACAAGCGGCACGGCACCACCACCCTGTTCGCGGCCCTCAGCGTGCTCGACGGCACCGTCATCGGCCGCTGCATGCAGCGCCACCGCCATGACGAATTCATCCGCTTTCTCAATACCGTCGAGCGGGAAGTCATCGCCAACCGGCCGATCCACGTCGTCCTCGATAATTATGCCACCCATAAACATCCCAAAGTGTTGGCTTGGCTAGCGCGTCATCCGCGTTGGACTTTTCACTTCACCCCGACCTCGGCCTCTTGGCTCAATGCGGTCGAGAGTTTCTTTTCCAAGATGACGCGACAGCGTATCCGCCGCGGCGTCTTCCGCTCGATCGCCGACCTGCAGGCCGCCATCAAGGCTTACCTGGCCGAGCACAATGCCAGCCCCAAACCCTTCGTCTGGACCAAATCCCCCGAGGTCATTCTGGCCAAGCTCGACCGCTGCCCTGTACTATCCGTTTAAGTCAGTGCACTAGCATCTATATCTAAACCAGGCACTCGGCGCATCTCTGCAGGTCCGAAAAACCCGTGGCTCGAGCAGACTTTCAGGAAACCGCCCTCGTCGACGATACGCTCGATCCGTGTGATCTTCCCGCATGGGCACGACAACCCGAATCGCCTGGTGCAACTCGACATTTAACCCCTGGCTCGGCTGCACACGGGTCTCGCCGGCGTGTGACCACTGCTACGCGGCTGCCCTCAGTTGGCGCACCGGCCGCCGCGATCAGCACGGGCTCGACCTCTGGGACCCGCATGCGCGACGGGTTCGCACCTCGCCGGATTATTGGCGGGCACCCCTTCACTGGAATCGGGACGCCCTGGCCGCGGGCCGGCGGCACCGAGTGTTCTGCGCCTCAATGGCGGACGTCTTCGACAACCGCGCCCCCTCGGCTTGGCGGGCGGACCTCTGGCAGCTGATTCGGGCCACTCCGGCCGTCGATTGGTTCTGCCTCACGAAACGACCGCAAAATATCGCCAGCATGCTGCCCGCCAATTGGGCGGACGGCTGGGCGAATGTCTGGCTCGGCACGACCACCGAAAACCAGATCGAGGCGACCCGGCGAATCCCGCACCTGGTGGCGAGCCCGGCCGCGGTCCGCTTCCTCAGCGTCGAGCCCATGCTGGAGGCGATCGACCTTTCGCCCTGGCTCGTCGAGCTCGACTGGCTGATCGTCGGCGGCGAGTCAGGTGTCGGAACCCGCTCGCGGCCAATGCATCCCGACTGGGTGCGCGATCTGCGCGATCAGGTTCGGGCCGCCGGCGGCGCGTTTTTTCTGAAACAGGTCGGCAGCAACCGCGCCCTCTGGCCCGGAGTCAAGCACCGCAAGGGCGAGAACCCGATCGAGTGGCCGCCCGACCTTCAAATTCAGGACCTTCCGCGCCGATCTGGGCCTAGCATGTGACCCCGCCCGCCGGGATCGGCTAAAGTCGCCGGCGAGTTGTCCACCCGATGAGTTCGATGTTTCCACCGGGTCGAATTGCCTGCCTCACCGAAGAGACGTCGAAACGCTTTATCTGCTCGGTGAGCAGGATCGCATCGTCGGGATCTCCGGCTACGTTGTGCGCCCGCCACGGTGACCCGACCTTGTCCTGTCGTTCTCCGATCTTCAAGCCGACATCGCCGCTGATCTCATCCGTCGCGGGCTCCACGTTCATGCTTTCAACCAGCGAAGCGTCGCCGGGATCCTCGACATGATCCGGACGCTCGGCGCAATGGTCGGTGCGAGTGAACGGGCCCGGCAGCTTGCGGGCAGACTCGAGGCTCGTCTGGCCGAAGTCCGACAGCGTGCGGGATGCCTGCCGCGGCAGCCGAGGGTATTTTTCGAGGAGTGGGATGAACCGCTGATCTCCGGAATTGGGTGGGTCTCAGAGCTCGTTGAGATCGCCGGCGGCATCGACATCTTCGCCGACCGTGCAGGCCGAAGCGCCGCCAAGGATCGCATCGTGACCATAGATGAAGTGGTTGCCCGAGAGCCGGATCTGATTATCGGCTCCTGGTGCGGCAAGAAGTTCAGGCCCGAGCGGGTGATGGCGCGGCCTGGCCTCGACCGAACTCCGGCGGCCCGGCACCAGGAGTATACGAGATCAAATCGTCCCTGATCCTGCAGCCCGGACCGGCGGCACTAACCGATGGTCTTGCAAAGCTCCAGAAGATTGTCTGGCAGTGGGCAGGGATGACGTAAACCGAGGCGACGGAGGCAAGGCGAATGTCGAACGGATCGGGCAGCTATCTACCGCTATCCGGTAAAGGGCCTGAGCGCCGAAAAGATGAACCGGGTAGTCCTTACACCGGGTGAATGCCTGCCGCACGATCGGCGTTTTGCCATTGCGCTCGGTTCGACCCGCTTCGACCGGAGACCCGGAGTGGCTGCCTAAGACACATTTCATCATGTTGGTCCGCAACGAAAAGCTGGCGCAGTTGCGGACCCATTTCGACGTCGAGAGCGGCGTCTTGGCTATCGCGGAAAATGGCCGGGGGTTGCTGCGTGCGCCGATAACCGCCGCAAAGGGGTGCGAACTCGTCGCCGAGTTCTTCACCGATTTTCTCGGTGACGCGACGAAAGCACCGTTACCCGTCGTCGCCGCACCGGGACACGCCTTTGCGGATGCACGTCGCAAGCCGAACGCGACGACCGATCAATACGCCTCGTTGATCGACCACGCGAGCCTCGCGGCGCTCGAAGCGGCGTCCCGATCGATCCTATCCGGATTTCGCGCGAATATATATTTCGATGGGCCATCGGCCTGGAGTGAGCACGACTGGATCGACTCTGAAATCGCCATCGGAGCCGCGCGGTTGCGGGTGATCTCGCCGATAACGCGATGTGCGGCAACCCAAGTCAATCCAGCCATAGCAGAGCGAGACCTCGATATCGTCGCAGCCCTCGGGCATTCTTTCGACCACACCAATATGGGTGTCTATGCTGAAGTTGTGGCGGGAGGCGAAATCGCGGTCGGCGATGGCTGGTGAGCACGTCTGGCACGTAACAACGCATCAGATGCTTGTGGGGAGGGCGAAAAGCGGGCTCCCGCTGATTGCGAAATGCGAAGGAAGGCGATGCCCCGGAGCGCGCACGGCGCTTGTCAGGCGGGGGGTTCGGCTGGCGCTGGTTCTGAACCAGCCACTCGCCGCGTCCTGTAGGTCCGAAGGACCTACGCCCGGAGCAGGCTGTCGCGAAGCCCACCCTCGTCGACCCAGGAGCGTTATCATGCATCAGCTGGTCCCAGCAGGGCGGTGTAACCCGGCTTGTTCAGGTTGAGAAAGGAGGCGCGGCAATGGCACGCGTATTCATAACGGGGTCATCGGACGGCCTCGGTCTCATCGCCGCCAAGCTCCTGATCGAGCAAGGCCATGAGGTCGTTGTGCACGGGCGCAATGAGGGCCGGAGCCGCGACGCCCTGCTAGCGGCAGTCGGCGCCCAGGGAGCTGTGACCGGGGACCTCTCCACTATCGTCGGGGCGACGACCGTAGCAAGCGAGGCCAACAAGTTCGGCCGTTTCGACGCCGTCATCCACAATGGGGGCATCGGCTCCCGCGAACCGCGGCGAGTGGAGACTGAGCCCCGAGTTCCCAGTATCTTCATGGTCAATGTGCTCGCGCCCTACATTCTGACGGCGTTGATCGAAGGACCGGATCGGCTGGTTTATCTCAGCTCGGGCATGCACCACAGCGTCCGGCTGCGTATCGACGACCTGCTCTGGAGCAAGCGCGCTTGGAGCGGCTGGTCGGCTTACGCGGAGAGCAAGCTGTGCGATGTTCTGCTCGCATTTGCCGTCGCTCGGCGGTGGAAGGACATCCGATCCAACGCGCTGGAGCCTGGATGGGTGCCGACGAAGATGGGGGGCCCTTCAGCTCCGGGCGATCTTCCTCAGGGATCTGTAACCCAGGCGTGGCTTGCCACAAGCGAAGATACGTTAGCGCGATCGACGGGCGGATATTTCTATCATCAGCGCCTGCGTGCGCCGAACGCGATCGCGAACGACGTCGGGACGCAGGAGGCATTGATCGCCGAGTGCGGCCGCATCTCCGGTATCCCTCTCGCCGACTGATTCCGGCGTTGCGCTTTGGCGAGTGCCGCCCTGCGCGGTCGCGAATAAGCCAGAAAGCATTCGCGGATCGTCGGGTAGAGCGGTGCTCGGTGTCGCCCCCGCCTCAGTCGGGAATATCGATAGGCGCTTAGTCAGACCGACAGCGAGCGGACGGCTGTAGAATAGGCACGGGACGGCGACTCTGCCGTAACCTCCGCTCCGTCGGCTCTGCCGGCTAGGTCTCGCGCTCGATAGCGGTCGAGCCGGCAATCGATCTCGTATTCCGTCCTTCAACCCCGGTCCAGGAATGCAGATACGAGCGTTTTGAAATCCGTCGGTGCGATGTCCAGGCTCGATAAGCCGGGGCAATCCGCGGAAGCGATATTGTCGCGCTGCATGAGCGCCACCTGATTGCGGGTAAGAGGAGCGCCGGGCAGGAACTCGGCTCCCGAGGCGAGAATTCGCCACATCGCGAATGGTATAGGCACAAGCCTTGCGCGAACCTTGATCCGATCGGCGACGGTCCTGACCAGTTTCTTATAGGTGTAGACCCGTGCGCCGCCGAACTCGTAAGAAGCAGCGCTTCCTCCTCCGCTAGCCAATACTCGTGCAATCGCTTCGGCCACATCCTCAACATAGACGGGTTGCAGTTTCGTCTCTCCCCCGCCGAACATCGGATAGATCGGGAGGATCCGGAGCAGCCGTGCGACTGTCGTTAGAAAGGCATCATCGGGCCCGAACATCACAGCCGGGCGAATGAGGATCGCGCCAGGAAAGCCCTGCTGGACCGCAAGCTCCCCTCTGCCACGCGAGGCGATGTACGGCGTCGACGAAGCCGGGGCGGCGCCAATGCCGGAGACATGGATCAGTCGTTCCACACCCCTCGCACGCGCGACACGGGCCACGAGCGCCGCTGCCTCGACATGTACGGCATCGAAGGTTGCGCGGCCGCGCTCGACGTAGAGGCTCACGGCGTTGACGGCACCATAGGTGCCAGAGAGCGCCGCCGCGACCATGGCCTCGTCGCGGATGTCAGCTTTCACCCTCTCGAAGCCCGCATCCGGTCGGGATGCCGATCCAACCCTCTCGGGGTGGCGCGATGCCGTCCGCACCTTGAAGCCGTGGTCAAGCAGACGACGGACGATCCGGCGACCGAGAAACCCGGTTCCGCCGAAAACCGTGATGAGCCCGAGATGGCCGGCTGCGCTGTATGTAAGGTCTTCTGCCATGGCCGTCGGGCCGTCGGCCAGCCTGCCTACTGGCACCATTTGCACATTCCCGACAAGGCGGAAGGGCTGCGCCTCAGCATGCCGCAGCGTCTTTCCTTGTCAACGAGCAGCGCCGATGGCCGGGGGGATGGGTCGAGTGTCAAGCTGATGATCCTCCGACGTCGAGCCGGCGCGTGGTTCCCAGCGTCGTGCGGTCTCCAGTCCGAACTGGCTTGGTCGAGAGACAACCGGGGAATCGAAAGCAGCAGTCCCGGACAGCGTTTGTCCCCCCAACGGGAGACCGACGGGCCGCAATACCGCTTCCTCCACCATATCTGCTGCCGTGGCGTCCTGCCCCAGCGTCACCTGATAGCCGAGTTCAGCGGCGCAGCGCGTGGTCGCTTCGATGATCTTTCCGATGCCGCGCTGCTAGAGCTGAAGTCGAGATCGGTGCTGGCAAATCCAGGGTGCGCGACAGGTAGCCGGCGTGCGATCGCTTGCACAAGCGATCACTCTTTTGGAGGGGCCGTAGATCTCACTCGGGCTGACTGGGCGAGAACTATTTAGCTAAAGAATCCTGGCTTGTTCCGCCGCTTTTTCGAGGGTCTCCCAACCAGTGGTAATGCCCGGCACAAAGGCAGTGCACCCTCGCCCTCCAGAACCGCTTTGCCTGCGGGATCCTGCGCGTCGATGGCGACAAAGGTCTGGGTAATCTTCTCGACCAACGCCGGGTCCATGTCGCTGTGCGCCGTGAAACAGCAATGACTATAGCCCGGACTGGACCATATGATTCGGAAGCCCTCTGGCGCCAGCCTCACCTCGGCCTGCAAGGTCTCGATGGTCCGCCCACTCACAGCACCGGCATCATATTCGTGCCGACCGACGCGCTCCACGACATCGCGCTCATCTAGATGGGCGTCGCCTTGGCGCTCGTCATAGAAGCTACAGATAGCCAAATCATGCGCGGGATCGAGGCCGAACTGTTGCAAGAAATAATACGGCAATAACCCGGCCTGCATCGACGTCCGAGCCCCCAAGGCGACCCGCTTGCCTTTGAGGTCCCGGACCGTTGTAATACCCGAGCTCGCATGGGCAATAAAATGCGTCGTGAAGTTGACATCGACGTCCCGCATCGCCACCACTTGACAGGGATCCTGGAGGCGGCGCTTTATCTTTACATAGGCAAGAGGAGCATTCCACGCCAGATCGATTTCGCGTCTAATCCATCTTCTACAGTAAACGAGGCGTGGCGGACCGGAACCCTTTGATTTTCCAGAGGAGCTTCTAGATTTTGGCATAATCGATCGCGGTAGGGACGTCCATTACTGGGCGCCCCCCGCACAGATCCGTACGTGCAGCTTTCCTGCATACGGCTCCCACCTTGGGTGTTTGACGGCGAAGCGATCGCTGGGCCAAGGATGGAGGATGCGCGGGGTCGGGAGAAAGTCGGCGGCCAGTTGCTCGATGCGCTGCCACGTGACGCGATCCTTCTGACTACGCCGCCGCAGCGTGCGTCGCCAGAGGCGGACCGTGTGAAGCCGGAAGGCCCCGAGTGCCCGAAAGTTCGTTGGCACCGCGTGGTAGGCAAAAAAACCGGTGACGACCTGCCTCAGCCATTGCCCTTGCTCGGGGATCGGCTGGTGCATGCGCCGCCGCAGCTCCCCCTTGATCTCCTGGAGCTTTGTCCGCATGCGGTCGCGCCTGGTCCTTCGCTTGAGAAGGAAACGGCCCTGGCGGGATTTGCCGCAGATGAGGGTAAAGCCGAGGAAATTGAAGGTCTCCGGTTTGCCAAGACCACGCTGAGCGCGTCGGGTCGCCGCGTGGCGGCCGAACTCGATCAGGCGGGTCTTGTCCGGATGCAGCGACAACGCGAACTCCTCAAATCGCGCCCGCATCGCCCCGAGGAACCGACGGGCGTCGGCCTCGTGCTCGAAGCCGGCCACCACGTCATCGGCATAGCGCACGATGATCATGTCGCCGGTGGCCTCGCGCCGTCGCCAGCGCTTGGCCCACAGATCGAGGACGTAGTGCAGGTAGATGTTGGCGAGCAGCGGCGAGATCACCGCGCCTTGCCCCGTCCCCCGATCACTGACCGTCACCGCCCCGTCTTCGAGAATGCCTGCCCGCAGCCATTTGCGGATCAGGCGGATGATGCGCTTGTCGCCGATGCGGTGTTCCACAAAACGGATCAGCCAGTCCTGGCTCACCGTATCGAAGAACGACCGGATGTCGGCGTCCAGGATGAAGTTCACCCTCCGGCTGGCGATCCCGACCATCAGGGCGTCGAGCGCGTCGTGTGGTCCGCGGCCGGGTCGGAACCCGTACGAGAACCCGAGGAAGTCCTCCTCGTAGATCGCATTCAACACCATGACGACGGCGCCCTGGACGATCTTGTCTTCCAGGGCGGCAATTGCCAGCGGCCGCGCGCGCCCATCCGCCTTCGGTATATACGTCCGGCGCGAGGGCTGCGGGCGATACGCGCCGCGATGAACACGGCCGTGCAGGTCTGCGAGCCTGGGCTCGAGGTCTGCCTCGTACTCGCGCCACCTCGTGCCATCGACACCCGGGGCGGCGTCCCGCTTCAGCGCGTAAAACGCCTCCCGCAAGCTATCGAGGTTGACGTGGTGGAGCAGCGCGGTGAACCGATCTCCTTTCCTTTGCCTCGCGGCTTGTCGTAGGCGTTCCAGCGCTTGGCTCACGCGCGCCCGGTTCAGCGCCCGGTGCGTGCTGTGCTGGCCCGCCTTCCCCTCGGTCCCGGCCCTTCGCTCCCGCGCCTCCGCCGCCGGTCGCCCGGCCTTGTTCGGCGCATTCACCGCTACTACGACCGGGCCTGACTTCTCGCGCCCGTTCATCATCGGCTTCGGCTTCTCGCCTTCCCGACGCGGACCGGCATGGCCGCTGCCACCCGGCCAGACCCGAGATCTCCCAGGTTCCGACGCAATCCCTTCGTGCGTGATGGGGTCTTCGACCTCGGCAGGGCGACAGCGCCTTGCATGACGGCGCCGCACATGTTGCCTTCGGCTACACTAAAAGCCTCGGCCCCTACGACATTACTGCTTACGCGGCTCAATAGCCCACCCCACACGATCGCTGTGTACGCTTCGCCCTGGTCGTCGCCTTCCAAGACGCAACACTCGCTACCAGGCGGGCGCTACCCCTTACCTGGACCGGACTTCCACCGGCTGGATCGCGCCAGCTTCCTGGCGCACTAGTGCCACAAATTTGAGATTTATCTGTTGTGTTATCAATCTGATGTGGCTATCAACGTGGTGGTGGACACGCAGGCACCCGCATGTTCTTTCGCCGCAAAGTCTCCGGCCGCACCGAATATCTCCAGATCGTCAAGAACGACCGCGTCGAGGGCAAACCGCGGCAATCCGTCGTCGCCACCCTCGGCCGCGTCGACGAGCTGGCGCAAGACGGCACCCTCGACCGGCTATTGCGCTCGGGTGCGCGCTTTGCCCGCAGCGCCGTCGTGCTGACCGCGTATGAGAAGGGCGACGCCACCACCATCGCCACGCGCCAGCTCGGTCCGGCGCTGGTCTTTGAACGGCTGTGGCGGGAGAGCGGCTGTCAGCAGGTGATCAGGGCGCTGGCGGCCGAGCGGGACTTCCAGTTCGATCTTGAACGCGCCGTCTTTCTCACTGTCCTGCATCGCCTGTTCGACCCCGGCTCCGACCGCGCCGCGGAGAAGTGGCGCCATGGCCTGGTGATCGACGGTGTCGCGGGTCTCGAGCTGCACCAGCTTTACCGGGCGATGGGCTGGCTCGGCGACGAGCTCGCCGACCAGAGCGGACACAGCATTGGTCCCCGCACCACCAAGGATCTCGTCGAGGAGCGGCTGTTCGCATTGCGCAACAACCTGTTCAGCGAGCTCAGTCTGGTCTTTCTCGATACCACCTCGCTCTACTTCCAAGGCGAGGGCGGCCAGAGCCTTGGCCAATACGGCCATTCCAAGGATCACCGACCCGACCTCAGGCAGGTGGTGCTCGCGGTGGTGATCGACGCCCGCGGTCGGCCGATCTGCTCCGAGGTGTGGCCGGGCAACACCGCCGATGTGACCACCCTGCTGCCGGTGATCGAGCGTCTCAAAACCCGCTTCATGATCGCCCGCATCGGCATCGTCGCCGATCGCGGCATGATCAGCGCTGCCACCCTGGCCGAGCTCGAGGCCCGCAACATCGACTACATCCTCGGCGTGCGCGAACGCGCCACCAAGGAGATCCGCGGCGTGATCGCCGATCCCAGCCCCTATGTGCCGCTGAGCATCCCCAAAGCGGCCGGGCGCGGCACCACCGATCTTCTCGTCAAGCAGGTCATCCGCGCCGGCATTGACGGCGATGGCAAACCCTGGCGCCGCCGCTATATCGTCTGTCGCAACGAGGCCGAAGCCAACAAGCACGCCGCCGAGCGCGAGGCCATCCTCGCCGCTCTCGCGGAGGCGCTGCGCCGCGGCGACAAGAGCCTGGTCGGCAACCGCGGTTATCGCCGCTTTCTCAAGCTCCAGGCCGGCCGCCGCTTCGAGATCGATCCCCGCCGCATCGCGCTCGACGCGCTCTTCGACGGCATCTACGTGATCCGGGTCAGCGCGAAGCTGACCCCGTTGCAAGCCACCTTGCGCTACCGCGATCGCTGGATGGTCGAAGATATCTTTCGCACCGCAAAGTCGCTGCTCGCCACCCGCCCCATCTTTCACAAATACGACCAGACCATTCGCGGCCACATCTTCTGCTCGTTCCTCGCTTTGGTTCTGCGCAAGGAGCTGGAGGACCGCCTCCTCGCGGCCGGTCACGACTTCGAATGGGCCGACATCGTGCAGGACCTCGAGCGGCTGAGCGAGACCGCGATCGAGCAGGACGGCAAGGTTTACTCGCTGCGCAACCCCGCCCCGGGCTGCGCCGGCCCCGTGCTCAGGGCGCTGGGTGTCGCTTTGCCGCCGCTCGTGCGCAATGCCCAGCCGCCTCCCGCTCCACCCCCGGGCAAACCGCAAAAACGCCGCCGAAAACCCCGGCGCCGTAGTGCCAACGCCGCCCCTGCGCCCGCTAACCCCCTGATATAGATGGTTTATCCGGAGTCAGCCGTAGAAGATCCATCTAACAAATGCTTCAACCAAGGCATCGTAGTCCGAGTAGAGCACCCAGTCGAGCTCGATGCCATGCCGAAGAAAATGCGCTTGCAGTCCTCGGAATACACTGATGTAAGTGGGCGATGCCGCCCCACCAAGCCTCACCATAGCGATCTCCTATTATTGTAGCATATTGCAGATCGTGCAAACCGCCGGATGGAGCAGCCCCGACAAGGACAGGATGGACGGGTCCCCAGATATGTCAATTTTATAGGGACTCACCGGTAGCCAAGACCCGCCCTCGAACAGCGTTCTCAAACTCGCGACGAACCTTCCGGCACCGTGCGAGCAAAATGTCCATCAATCATTAGATTTCGGGTGCTTGGAAGCTTGACCCAAAAGTTTGTGGCATCGCGCTGAAGGGCATGATTCGCCGGCTACAGGGGTCACGGTGATGGGGAACAGCGATGTGGACGGAGGAACAGCGCCGGATTTGCCGGCGGAACGGCGACGGCTATCCGAGCGACCTGCGGGATGCGGAGTGGGCGCGGTTCGAGCCGATGATCCCACCGGCGCGGCCCGGCGGGCGGCCGCGAGACCGAGATTCGGGCGGCGATGGCCATCCTGTACCTGCGGCGCACCGGCTGCCCCTGGCGCTATCTGTCGCGCGACAGCTTTCCGCCGCGCTCGACGGTCCACAACATCTTTCGGAAGTTCCAGCGCGAAAAAGTCTGGGAGGTGATCTGGGCCGAGCTGCACATGACCTCGCGAGAGCGGATGGGGCGCGAAGCCAGCCCCTCGGCGGCGGTTCTCGACAGCCAATCGGTGAAATCGGCGGAAAAGGGGACGGTAAAGACAACCAAGTGGGTTACGACGCGGGCAAGAAGGTGAAGGGCCGCAAAATCCACGCCCTGGTCGCCAGCGAAGCGCTGCCGCTTCGGGTCGTCGTTCACTCCCCTGTGATCCCAGGACCGCGATGGAGCCGGTTTGGTGCTCGAAAAGATACGCCGGCGCTTCCCGTGGCAAGAACTGATCTGGGCCGATGGCGGCTACAACGCCTGGCAGGTTGACGCTGCGGCAGCAAAGGTGCCGCCGCTCCGCATGGCGATCGTTAAGCGGAGCGATGACGAAAAGGGTTTCGTCGTGCTGCCGCGCCGCTGGTTGGTCGAGCGCACCTTCTCCTGGTTCGGACGCAACCGGCGCCTCGCCAAGGACTTCGGGAACCTTGCCGAAACCCCGGCCACCTTTGCCACCCCCGCCTCCATCCGCTCAGGCGGGCTTGCCAGGGCGTAGGTCGCGAACTCAACAAAAACTGGTTGAGCTGATGGCGCGGTTCCCGCGCCCAAGGCCGAGCGACCGCTCTCGGTTCGGAGAAGGGGCCTTCGCTAGGACGAGCGCCAACGGGCGAGACGCGCCGTAAACGGTCGTTTCCGCCAACCGGATCCGTAACGAGGAGTCGATAACCGCAGCTTGCTCCGACCGATCAAATTCTTTTGTCGCCGCGAATTGTGATCAGGCAAAGGTGATCCGGCCTTACTCGCGGCCAGGTCTCGTCATTTACATCACGTTCCAGACGGCTTATCCCCGCGGCATAGCTGGTATCAGAAATCGCCATAAGTTGAGAGTTCAAATGGCGCTGGCGCACCATATCGAGCCAAGCGCGCAAATCCTGTTCGAATCTGAGGTGCTCCGGTTCGACCACGATGACGGCGAACCCGGATGCCTCCATCGTCGTGACAATCCTCTCGGGCGGCCAGAAATCCATGAGGTCGATCGTCCGCGCTTCCGGGAAATAATCGTAGTAGAGCCAATCGGGGTGCTCGTGAGGGCAAAGGTTGCGCATCACAAAGCGCCCGTCGCGGCGCAGCACGCGAAACACCTCGCGCAGCATGGCAGCCTTGCCGGGGACATGGTGGAAGCCGAACTGGCAGCTTATGAAGTCGAAACTCTTCGGGGGAAACGGCAACAACACGGCATCGCCTTCGCCCACGCAATGCCGGTTGCTTTCGGCCGCGCTTGTCGCAGCATGCCGAGCGAGCGGTCGAGCCCGACGAGGTGTGAGGCGGCAACGATCGAGCGATTTTCAACAAGCTGGCTACCGGTGCCGCAGGCGATATCGAGGATCGACGGCGGGCTCCGCTCGGTGCGCTGCTCCACAAACGAAAGCAATGCCGGATCCACCACCTTCCCGCGATAGGGCTACCCATCGTAGACATGCGCAATGGAGTCGTAATCGATGCGCGTGGCGGTTCTCACTGAGCGGCATCCCCGATACCCGTTCGGCCAGGAGCAAGCCACGTCCTCAATAGGGCTGCGAGATTTGTCATCGCGATCGGCAAGTTCACTTCGAACCGCTGCGGCGCTTCCTTGTTCGCCGCGTCGGTCACGCCACGGATTTCAAGTGAGCCGATGCCGTTAAACAGCGCCGCCCGTGCCGCTCCGCTTCCTTCCCAGGCGGCGCAGACGGCGCCGGTCTGATCGCGGATTGCCCTTGCGCGCTCCGAGGCCACAACATCCTCATCGCCACTCGCGATCACACCGAACGCAACCCGAAAGCCGTGAATGCGACCGGCTGCCCGGCGCAGCGCTGGGAGGGATGGCGAATGACCGGGAAAACGAGGCAGCGGGCGGCTCGCAAACAGCAGCCGGTAATCGTGTTCTACTGTTTCCGTGCCGACCACGACGTCGCCGACGGATAAGGACACCAGGCTGCCTGCGGCACCAACGCAGGCGACGATTTCGACGGAGGGGAAACGGCCAATCAAATATTGGGTCTGTACCCCGCATTGGGTCTTGCCATGGCCACTCGTAGCAATCAACGTGCGCCACTCAGTGAAGTACGCGGCTGCGGTCTTCAGGTCCGTGACGTGATCGACGGAATTCGAGGGCGCGAGCGCGCGAACTAGGAGCGACCATTCCTCGTCCAACGGGCATAGCAGCAAAATCCGGGGTTTGAGGCGTTCGCTTGAAGGAAATGTAGCGGGCGTTCTCCAGCGCCGGAACGGGGTTCCGATTTCATAGGAGTTGGCGCACCAAATCGGTTGGCTTCGGGGCGACTCCCGGCGAACGGCAATCGGGAGGCATCGGCCGCCTCGCGCAGTCAGCGCCCATCTGCGCACGCGGTAGGGAACCGGTGCGATCGAGGTATAACGGACCTACCGAGATCGCGGGCTCGACGTCGGCCGGCGCACACCGACCCCAAAACTCCGCTGCGCATTTCACGGTCCTTCCCGCGCTCATTTGCCGTAGTGTGGGGTTCGCCAGTTCGAGGGGAGGCCGCGACTGCTCGGCTGCCAGGGAACCGATGTAACGGACCCATTCGTCCCTCGTAAGATTGCGGCCGGCGCGCTCGCTGTTGCGCACTAGCCTGAGACATTTGCCGGGCGTGGGTACCAATGTTGCGTCAGACCCGGCACTTCAGCGATCCGAGCCGTCAATGTTGCGTTGTCGAGCTCATAGACCACAGCGCCGGGCCGCTTTTCACCTGGCATCTCCGGTTGCGGCGCGCCGACCAGAAAGCTCGAAGCCGGCGACCAGATATAGCGCGTGCCCTCTAAGGAGAAATCTCGCGCTTTGTGCAGATGTCCGCTGGCGACCAGGGCAACCCGGTGCCGGCGCAGCAGCGCGAGAAGCGCCCCGCGCGGCTGCGGCTTGACCGACCAATAACCGGTGTCGCCTTCGCCCGGATCCTCAAGAAATAGCGGCCGATGCAAGAACCAGGCAATCCGCCGCTCCCTGCTTCGGCCATCACCTGTTCGAGCCACCGCGCCTGCTCGTCCTCCTCCGGCTCCCCGCTGCCCATCAGCATCACGTCGAATCCGACAAGACGCCAGCGCTGCGCGCCTTCTGCGACGTCTTCGACCCAGCGATCTGGGCCGAAATGACGCTGCCACGCGCTAAGCCGCTCGGTATTGACTGGTTGGTGGGCATGCCGAGTGTCGCCGACATCGTGGTTGCCGGGGACCGCCCGCCAGCGGATTCCGAGTTCGTCCATCAGGTGGGCGGAGAAGCTGAGGTCAGCTTCGACTCCGGCGCCATCGACAGTCACATCACCGGTATGGATCACGAGATCGGGATGCTGGTCCGCGATCAATGCCGCGAGCGGCGCCCAATTGTCGACGAAAAGTGGCTTGTCTCGACTCAGATGCGTGTGGGAAATCTGAACAATTCGCATTAAGCCCGCCTTCGGTCGAACCCGGCTATATCCGAACAGCCGCCGAGGGTCGGATGTGTGAAGTAGTTCACACTCAGCGAAAAAAATTCATGAGCAAGATTTTTGCACCGGGAGTGCCGGCCCGCCGGAACAATCACTTAGATTGCGCAGAAATCGGGTGTGAATGTCTAGCTGTCCACCCAACGGAGCCGCTCGGCCTGCAGTCTGGCAATGGCCGGATTGGGGCATGAGGACGCTTTCCCGCGGCCAAGGCTGAGCGCCCGCTGTCGGTTCAGTCAAGGGACCTTCGCGGGGACGCGGGCAACGGGCGAGACGCGCCGAGGAACGAACCCGCTCGCGCGGGAGGGGAGCGCAGCTTACGGTCGGTGCATTTTATCGAGGTGATGCGCGGTAGCGCGTGACGGTCGGGGCGTCCGATCCCGAGCATCGAAGGTCCAGCAACCTTCAGCTCGGGAGAGAGCCCCGATGACCTCCGATACTTCACCTCGGCCCGTCAGCCCACTGCGGGCGCGCATGATCGAAGACATGACCGTGCGCGGCTTCCACGAGGACACGCGCCGCGACTATGTGCGACACGTCCGAGCATTCGCGGCCTTTATCGGCCGGTCGCCCGACACGGCGACAACGGAAGACCTGCGTCTCTTCCAACTGCACCAGACGCAGAGCGGCATGCAGCCGCCGAGCATCAACAGCACGGTCTCGGCGCTGCGCTTCTTCTTCACGGTGACGCTCGACCGGCCGGATCTGGCGCGCCGGCTCACCGTCGTGCCGTATCCGCGGCGGATACCGGCGGTGCTCAGCGTCGAGGAAGTGACCCTCCTGCTGCGCGCGGCAACAGCGCCGAAGTACAAGGCGGCGTTCGCTACCGCCGGAGCCTGCCCCGGCGAAGGCCGGGGCGCCGGCCTGCGCGTCTCCGAAGTTGTCGCGCTCAAGGTCGGCGATATCGATTCCAAGCGCATGCTGCTGCGCGTCGAGCGCGGCAAGGGGGGCAAGGACCGTCACGCAATGCTGTCGCCGCAGCTGCTCGAACTGCTGCGCGTCTGGTGGCGGGAGGGGCGGCGGCGCAGCCTGCTGCTGCGGGGAGGCTGGCTGTTTGCTGGCCGCAACCCGGTCGAGCCGCTCTCCGCCCGCCAGCTCTGCCGCGCCGTCCGTGCCGCCGCCCAGGCTGCGGGGATCAAGAAGCGCGTCTCGCCACATACGCTGCGGCACAGCTTCGCCACGCATTTGCTCGAACAAGATGTCGATATTCGCGTGATCCAGACGCTCCTCGAAGCAGAGACATACTGCCCGCCAACACCCGATCGAGGGGCGGATTTACTATCCGTTTCATCCCCGGTGCGGCGAGATCGTGCTCATTGCCAGGCAATATGCCTACCGTGGTGCTGAGCTGGTCGTTATTCCGCAGCCCGACGGGTCGGTCGCCTGCATACCGGCGTGGATGACGCACGAATCGGCAGCGCATCACCAGCTTCGTGCCGAGCCGCGGCTGTCGCTTGATATTCTGCGATCTCTGCGCGCCGAGATCGATGCGCTTCTAGGCTTTCTCCAATCCGACTCAGGGATGGAGAAGGCCAACAATGAAGCTCAAGAACGCAAGCATTCAGCCAGACTTGTTCGAGCAGGACGAGCCTCGCGTCTTGCTAGCCCTCTTACAGAAGGAACAGCTGGCAACGCTGGTCGAAGCCCTGCTGCTCGAGATCGCGGCGGCGCTGGCAAACGGGGAGGCCGGCGATGACCAAGATCACGGCTAACCACGTGGGCCGCGCCGCTTTCGTCTACATCCGCCAGTCGACGGCCGATCAGCTTCTGCACAATCCGGAGAGCCGCCGCCGTCAGTACGGGCTCGCCGATCGTGCTCGGCAGCTCGGCTGGGCCACGGTCGAGGTCATCGACGATGATCTCGGCCGCTCGGGAGGGGGCATCAATCGGCCGGGCTTTGAGCGCCTGCTGGCTGCGATCTGTGAGGGGCGGGTCGGCGCCGTATTTGCGATCGAGGCATCGCGGCTGGCCCGCAACGGTCGCGACTGGCATACACTGATCGAGTTCTGTGGACTTGTCGGGACCATCATCGTAGACGAGGACGGCATCTATGATCCGCGGCATCCCAATGATCGCCTGTTGCTCGGCATGAAGGGCACCATGAGCGAGCTTGAGCTGTCGCTCTTTCGCCAGCGCTCACACGAGGCGCTGAAGCAGAAAGCGCGCCGCGGCGCGCTGTTCCTCGGTGTCGCGGCCGGTTATGTGCGGATCGGGCATGACCGGATCGACAAGGATCCAGATCAGCGAGTGCAGGACGCCCTCAGGCTGGTCTTCACCAAGTTCACCGAACTGCAAAGCGTACGACAGGTGCACGTGTGGTTGCGGGACGAGGGCATCCGTTTGCCCGTCGCATGCCACAGGGCGGCGGAGGGGCGCAGCATCGCCTGGAGGCTGCCGCTCTACAACACGGTCCACAACATCCTGACCAACCCCGTCTATGCTGGCGCCTATGCCTTTGGTCGCACGATGAGCAAGGTAAGCGTCGAGGACGGCCGCAAACGCATCAATCGCGGCCTGCGGCGCCCATTGGCCGAATGGGACGTGCTGCTCAAGGATCAGCACGAGGGCTATATCTCTTGGAGCCAGTTCGAGAGGAACCAGCAGGTGATTGCCGACAACGCGACCGGCAAGGGCAGTGCCGCGGTCAGAGGAGCGGTGCGGCGCGGCGAGCTGCTTCTTGCTGGAGTATTGCGCTGTGGCCATTGCGGCCGCAAGCTGTACGTGGGCTATGGGGGCAAGGCGGGGCGCTATTACTGCCAGGGCGCTCTTGTGAACCACGGCACGGAGCGGTGCATCTCGTTCGGTGGCTTGCGTGTTGATCACGCTGTCGGCAGCGAGGTTCTGCGGGTCCTGAAGCCGCTCGGCATCAATGCCGCAGTGAGGGCGCTCGAGGCTCAGACGAGCGAGACATCAGCCGCCAAGAGGCAACTCGATCTGGCGCTGCAGCAGGCGCGCTTCTCGGCGGCGCATGCCCGCCGGCAATATGACGCCGTTGATCCCGACAATCGCCTGGTTGCCGGCGAGTTGGAGCGCCGCTGGAACGAGGCGCTGCAGGTCGTGCACCGGATCGAAGGCGAGATCGCCGCACTTGAGGCAAGGAGGCCGGCGCCCTTGGGCGAGAAGGAGCGCCGGCACTTGTTGCAGCTCGGCGCCGATCTTGAGCTCGCCTGGGCGCATCCGGCTGCGACAGCAGCGACACGCAAGAGGATCTTGCGCGCGGCACTGCACGAGATCGTTGTGCGCATCGAAGGCAGCCTCATCCAGATGATCCTGCATTGGCAGGGTGGCGACCACACCGCGCTGAATCTGAAGATGAATGGCGCCGGCAAGCATCGCTGGACGGTGCCCGAAGATACCTTGTCGCTGATCCGCGAGCTGGCGCGCCTGATGCCCGACCAGCAAATCGCGCGGCTCCTCAATCGCGCCGGCAAGCCGACCGGGCGCGGCAACGGCTGGACCAAGGCGCGGGTCTGCTCGTTCCGCAGCCACCACGGCATTGCCGTCTATCGCGAGGGCGAGTGGGCCGAGCGAGGCGAGATAACGCTTGAGGCGGCAGCGCAAATCATGGATGTGAGCGTCATGACGGCGCTGCGCATGGTTCGCCGCGGTATCATCAAGGGGCGCCAGCATTGCAGGGGCGCGCCGTGGGTGATCAAGGTAGAGGACATGGGTGCGTATCGCGAACAGAAGCCCTCGCGGCGCTCGCTAACATCGGATCCCACCCAACAGAGCTTTGGGTTTCAGTGACATAGAAGGTACGCATTATGGCGCGTGGCTGCTGGGTCACGCCAAGCTCGACACCACGGCGCTTTACACCCGCGTCGCCAATACGACGATCCGGGCCGTAACCAGCCCGCTCGACCGGCTATTGATTGAGGGGAGGCCGCGACCCGAAGTCTAGCTGGCGGCCGTGCGCCGCCCAAGGCTGGAGGTCGCCGACGTCTTTCATCGCCATGGAGCCGACTGGCGCTGAGCCAATGCCGGGCATGTGAGCCTCGGTCAGCTCCAGGTCATGTCGGCGATCGAGCAGTGCCGCTCGGCCGCTCTCGGTGGCCATATCGAGCGCTGCGAGGATTGCGGCCACAGCCGCATCGCCTACAACTCGTGTCGCAACCGCCATTGCCCAAAGTGTCAGGGCGCGGCGGCGGAGGATTGGCTGACGGCGCGCGAGGCCGATCTGCTGCCGGTCGGCTATTTCCACGTGGTCTTCACGCTGCCGGCCGAGATCGCCCCGATCGCTTACCAGAACAAGGCGGTGGTCTACGACCTGCTGTTCCGCACGGCGGCCGAGACGCTGCTCACGATCGCCGCCGATCCGAAGCACCTCGGCGCCCGCATCGGCGCCACCTCCGTGCTCCACAGCTGGGGTTCGGCGATGATCCACCATCCGCACGTTCACATGATTGTACCCGGTGGCGGCATCTCGCTCGACGGCACGCGCTGGGTGCCCTGCAAGCCTGGCTTTCTCCTGCCCGTGCAGGTGCTTTCCCGCCTGTTCCGGCGGCTCTTCCTGGCAGCGCTCGCCGACGCCCATGCGGCAGGCCAGCTGGCGTTCTTCGGCGAGATCGAGGGTCTGCGTCGTCGCGCGGCCTTCGACGCACATCTCGCACCGCTCAAACAGAAGAACTGGTTCGTCTACGCCAAACCGCCCTTCGCCGGGCCGGAAGCGGTGCTCGCCTATCTCGCCCGCTACACCCATCGCGTCGCCATCGCGAACAGTCGGCTCATTGCCCTTGACGAGCGTGGCGTGACCTTCCGGTACAAGGATTACCGCCGCAATGGGCAGGTGCGGTACCGCACCATGACGCTCAGCGCCGACGAGTTCATCAGGCGCTTCTTGCTCCACGTGCTGCCGAAGGGGTTTCATCGCATCCGTCACTACGGGCTGCTGGCGAGCGCCACCTGCAAGGCCAACATCGCACGCGCCAGGGAACTGATGGCCGCCCCAATGCCGACCGCCGAGCCAACGGCGGCGCAGGACACCGCCGATCCGGCTGTCGCGACCGATCATCGCCCGCCGTGCCCTTGCTGCGGCGGCCGCATGATCATTGTCGAAGTCTTTGTCGAAGTCTTTGGCCGGGGCGGCGCACCGCGCGGCCCGCCATCTGACGGCGCCGGGATCAAGACCTGATCCGATGACTATCCTTCTCGTATTCTCGCAGCACCCATTCGCCGGAACATCTCGTTCCCGGCGCCGCGCCCATTTGACCCCAGCGGCTGCCAACGCCGCCAGGGCATCACGGGCCAGTCCTCAATCACGCCGTCGAGTACCGCAGCAGCGGCCAGTCCGCAATCATCAGCGGCTTCCAGCTCTCAGCGGTCCTGAGAAAGCCATCCCCCGACAAACCCGCTGCACCGCCAAATCCCCATAGACGGCACCGCTTTCCCGCGGGTTCGTTCTTCGGAGGCTTTCGGACGCCGGCCCCCCTACCCCGGGTCGACCGCTCACGTCGGGCCGGCATCCGAAACCCTTCCCGAGAGCGGACCTTTGCTCAATGCCCATGCTGCGAGCTTGTGCTGAAAAGAGGGACAGCCGATGCGACGGCGCGATCGCGCTCAATGTCCAGTATCGTTCGAGCGCTTGTCTCCCATGAAGACAGATTGTCTCGGATTTGCCCGCGGATCGCGGCGATGCCAATCGCCACGCTCGACAGCGCTAAAAAATTTTGCTGCCATTTCGTTGAAGGGGCCGGGCTCTTCGAGATTCAATCCATGACCCGACTTGGGGTAGACCCAGATTCCCGCCCTCGGCAATGTGCGTTTGAGAAAGATATTCGCCTCAATGACCGGATCGTCCTCGTCGCCGAATGCGAGCAGCACCGGAACGTCGAGCGCTTTGAGCTCCGCTTCGAAATCCCCGAGCGGCGGGCGCAGGGCCTGATAATTGCGCAGGGTCATCGCGCTGCCGCGCGCGGAATGTTCCGCCAAACAGCGGCGAAATTCATCCCAGCCCCGCGGGTCCTTGTTGAGCAACTGGACGCGCGTGGCGCCCATCGCCAGGCCGTCGGCTGCCGCGGCCATTCCGTCACGAAGCGTCCGCTCGGCCGCTTCTTCGGTTTCGCGGCGGAACTGTGCCTGCTCGGCCTGCATCCCTCCCGAGCCACCGCTGGCAAACAGCAATGCCGAGGTGCGGTGAGGATGCCGCAATGCGAATTGAAGACCCGTATAGGCTCCCATGCTGAGGCCGACCAGATGCGCGCGCTCGATGTTGAGATGGTCCATCAACCCCAGCAGGTCGTCGCGCTGCTTGTCATAGCGATAGGCGTCAACATGCTCGGGAACGTCTGATGGCGGATAGCCGCGGGCGTTGTAGGCGACGCAACGGTAATCCCGGGCGAAGTACTTCACCTGCCCTTCCCAGGTCCTGTAATCGGCCGCGAATTCGTGCAGCCAGATGATCGGGTAGCCCGTGCCGGTCTCGTCGTAATAAAGGCGGACATCCCTCAGCGGGGCATACGGCATAACACGCCTCCTTGATGCCTCCGATCGCACATATGGCACTTTACTCCTTCATCGGGCCTGGTAGAATGGAATTCCGAATTCGGGATGCGCGGAAGCCGATGCAGCCTCTCGACCCGCAGCCCGCCTTGATCGACCGCGCCTACGACCGGTTGGTAGAGGCGATCGCCGACGGCACGCTCGCCCCCGGGCAGCGCATCCGCCAGGAAGAACTCGGCCGAGCGCTCGGCGTGTCGCGGCAGCCGATCAGCCATGCTCTGCAATTATTGAAGCAGCAGAAGCTGGTGTCGGAGCACGGCCGACGCGGCCTGATCGTCTCGGAGATCGACCCGGACAGGGTCCGCGATCTGTACCAAGTGCGCAGTGCGCTCGACGCGGTGGCGGCACGCCTCGGGGCCGAGCGCGTTGCGCGGCGGGCGATTGCAATGCCGCAGCGGCAAGCCGCGGAACGCGCGCTGGCAACGGGCTTGGCGCTGCCGCCCGATGCTCCGGTGCTCGCGTTCATCCGGGCCGATGTCGCATTCCACATCACGCTCTACCGCCTGTCCGGCAACCGGGCGATCGAGGACACCGTGGCGGCGCAATGGCCGCATCTGAAACGCTCGATGGGGGCTGTGCTCGACGATCCCGAGCAGCGTCCGCTCGTCTGGGCCGAGCATCGGGAGATCCTGCGTCTTGTGTTGGCTGGGGATGCGGCGGGCGCCGAGCGCGCGGCCCGAAGCCATACCGACAGAGCCGGCGCCGAAGCCGCGCGCCGGCTGAGCCAATCCGTATCAGTGGGAGGAAACCGTGATGCCGCTGACGACCCAGCAGCTTCAGGAATTCGTTGACGAAGGCTACCTGTTTCTGCCCGATCGCTTCACGGAAGAAGAGGTCGCGATCCTGCGCGACGAGGCCGAAGCGATCTACGCCACCAACCGTCAGGAGGTGTGGCGCGAGAAGACGGGCGCACCGCGCACCGCCTTTGCCGCGCACACCTACAACGAGGCCTTTCGGCGCTTAGGCCATCACCCGCGGCTGATCGGCCCGGTCGAGCAGGTATTCGGCGAAAAACTTTACATGCACCAGTACAAGATCAACGCCAAGGCGGCGTTCGAGGGCGACGTGTGGCAGTGGCACCAGGATTACGGCACCTGGGCGCGCGACGACGGCATGCCCGAACCGCGAGCGATGAACATCGCCGTGTTCATGGACGAGGTCATGCCGATCAACGGCCCCTTGATGCTGGTGCCGCGCAGCCATAAGCACGGGGTGCTTTCGGCGGGACACGACGAGGGGACGACCTCCTATCCGCTGTGGACCCTCGACAACGAGACCGTGACCCGGCTGGTCGACGAGGGCGGCATCGTCGCACCGACCGGCAAGCCAGGCTCGGTGCTGATGTTCCACGGCAACCTCGTGCACGCCTCGGCGCCGAACATCACCCCGTATCCGCGCCGCATCGTCTACCTGACCCTCTGCGCGGTTTCGAACCACATCCGGAAGCCGACCCGGCCGGAATGGATCGCGCACCGCGACTTCACACCAATCGAGCCGGTCGCCGACGACGCGCTGCTCGCTTACGCCAGGGCGCAGCGCCGAGCCGCCGCGGAGTAGCGATGAGCCTCTACCAACTCGCGCGGCAGCGCACTGCGGCCGGGAAGCCGGTGCAAGTCGGCCTGATCGGCGCCGGCAAGTTCGGTTCGATGTTCCTGAACCAGGTCCCGACAATGCCGGGCGTCGAGGTCGCGGTCATTGCCGATCTCGACACCGAGCGCGCCCGCAACGCCTGCGAAAAGGTCGGATGGGACGCGGCGCGGCTCGCCCGCACCCGGTTTGTCTCTGATGGCCGCGACGCCTGCGCCGATCCCGGAGTCGAGGTCGTCATCGAGGCGACCGGCAGCCCGCCGGCCGGCATCGCTCACGCGCGCTCGGCGATCGCCGCCGGCAAGCACATCGTCATGGTCAATGTCGAAGCCGATGTGCTCGCAGGGCCGCTGCTGGCCGAAGAGGCGCGCGCGAAAGGCGTCGTCTACTCGCTCGCCTATGGCGATCAGCCGGCGCTCGTCTGCGAACTGGTCGATTGGTCGCGCGCTTGCGGCTTCCAAGTCGCCGCCGCCGGCAAGGGGACCAAATACCTGCCCGCCTATCACGCGGTGACGCCCAAGGACGTCTGGCAGCATTACGGGCTCACGCCGGAGGAGGCGCGCGCCGGCGGCATGAATCCGCAGATGTTCAACTCATTTCTCGACGGGACCAAATCGGCGATCGAGATGGCTGCGATCGCCAACGCGACCGACCTCGGGGTGCCGGCCGACGGGCTCGGTTTTCCGCCGTGCGGGGTCGACGATCTGCCGCATGTGCTGCGCCGCCGTGACGTGGGCGGCGCCCTCGAGCGTGACGGCATGGTCGAGGTGGTCTCGTGCCTGGAGCGCGACGGCCGGCCGGTGTTCCGGGATCTGCGTTGGGGCGTCTATGTCGTGCTCAGGGCGCCGAACGAGTATGCGCGTGCCTGCTTCAAGGAATACGGCCTCAAGACCGACGCTTCCGGCTGGTACGCGGCGATGTACAAGCCTTACCACCTGATCGGGCTGGAGCTTGGCATCTCGGTGCTGTCGGCGGGGTTGCGCAGCGAGCCGACCGCCCAGCCGCAAGGCTGGCGCGGTGATGTTGTCGCCGTCGCCAAGCGGAACCTGAGGGCCGGCGAGATGCTCGACGGCGAGGGCGGTTATACAGTGTGGGGCAAACTCGTGCCCGCCGAGCGCAGCCTCGCCGGCGGGGATTTGCCGATCGGCCTCGCCCACAAGGTGCCGCTGCAGCGCGACGTCGCCGCCGGCGAAACAGTGCGCTGGACCGACGTGGCAATCCCCGACAGCCCGGCGCTGGAGGCGCGCCGCGCGATGGAGCGGAGTTTTGCGGCGCGGCCTGCCGCCATCGCGGCGAAATAGGGAGGACCCCATGAAATACCGGCAATTCGGCCGCACCGACCTCAAGGTCTCTGCGATCGGCTTTGGCTGCTGGGAAATCGGCGGCACCTACGGCCGCGTCGACGAGGGAGAATTCCAGCGCGCCGTGGCGCGGGCGATCGACAGCGGGATCACCTGCTTCGACACGGCCGAGGCCTACGGCATGGGCCTGTCCGAAGAGACGCTGGCGCGGGCCCTCGGCGCTCGCCGCAACGAGGTCGTCATCGCCACCAAATTCGGCGTCGGCTACGACGAGATGCCGAACCGGCGCGACAGCGGCCGGGCGCGCGTCCTCGCCTCGATCGACAAGAGCCTGCAGCGCCTCAGGACGGACCATGTCGACATTTATCTGGTGCATTGGCCCGACCCCTCGACACCGCTCGCCGAAACGATGGCGGCGCTCGACGACGTCGTGCGCCAGGGCAAGGTGCGTTACGTCGGGGTCTCGAACTTCCGGCTGGCGCCGATCAAAGAGGCGATGGAGGTGCGGCGCATCGATGTCGTGCAATACGCCTGGAACATGTTCGACCGCCGCATGCAGGCCGAGGTCTTTCCGTACTGCGCGGCGCAGCAGATCGGCGTGATGGCGTACGGCTCGCTCGCCTACGGCATGCTCTCCGGCACGTTCCGCGCGGGCATGTCGTTCGACGAAAACGATTGGCGCTCGAAGGCCGGCAATCTCGGCAGCCTCAACCTGTTTCGGACCCTGTTCGGCCCCGAGCATTTCCCGCGCAATCTTGCCGCGGTCGCAGCCCTGAGGCCGCTCGCGGAAAAGTTCGCTAAAAGCCTGCCGCAATTCGCGTTGCGCTGGACCCTGAGTAATCCGGTCATTGGCACAGCCTTGGTCGGCTTCCGCACGCCGGCCGAGGTGAGCGAAAATTTGGGCGCTCTCGGCTGGGAGATCGGCGCCGCCGACATGGCCGAAATCGACGCCATTTTTGCGCGCCACGGGGCGGTGACAGTGCCGTCCGGCTGGCTGGAGGATTAGCTACCACACCACCACACTTGGCAAGGAGGAGCCTCATGCCGGTTCAACGCTTTGCGCCGATGACCAAGGATTTTGCGACGTTTGATTGCGATGCGCACGTCACCGAGCCGCCGCTGATCTGGGAGCGCGCGCAGGACTTCCTGACCCATGACGAACTCGATGCGCTGAAGCGCACGATCTGGTGGGATGCTGACGGCCGCCTGCTGATCGTCAACGGCCGCGCCGGGATCGGCCTTGGTTCGCCGCGCAAGGGCGGCATCCCCGGCACGATGCGGGTCATCACCAATGCCGGCCCGGGCGTCAAGCACGACATTCAGCGGGCGCTCAACGTCCGTAACCTCAATCCGAAGACGGCGCTGACCGTGGCACAGGTCGCCTATCTCGACCACGCTGGCTCGTACGAGCCGAAGCCGCGGCTCAGGGACATGGATATCCAGGGCATCGATCAGGTCATGATCATCCCGACCGAGATCGACATATATCCCTGGCTCGAAGACGCGCTCGGCGCCAAGGCGTCTTGCCGCGCCTACAACGAATGGGCCTACGAGTACACGCGCGAAAATCCGGACCGGCTGTTTTTTGCGGCACTGATCCCGATGCAGCACCCCGACTACGCGGTCCAGGAGGTCCGCCGGGTCGCAGCGCTAGGCTGCCGTGTGGCACTGGTGCGTCCGATGGATGCGATGGGCAATTACCCGCTGCAGCCGAAATACGAGCCCGTCTGGGACGCGCTCGAAGACACCGGCATGATCTACGGCATGCATCCGTTTCCCGCCTTCGGCAGCTCAAAGCCGTCCGGCTACAGCGAACAATATTCCGGCGCCGAACTGATCCGCAAGACCATGGCGACCGCCGGCTTGCCGCATACGTTCCTGGCCAATGTGCAGAATTTCCAGGCCGAAGCGGCGCTGTGGGTCACGATTGTGCTGATGTCGGGATTTTTCGAGCGCCACCCGAAGATCAATGCTGCCGTCTTTGAGGCCTCCTCGACCTGGCTCAGCTTCCTGATCGACGAGTGCGACAAGGCGTACAAGCTCTACCGCAACGAACGGCAATTGCCGCCCCTGAAAAAGCTGCCGAGCGAGACCTTTTTCGAGCATTGCATGACTGGCTTCGAGGGCGACGAGGCACCGCCGGCTCGGCTCCCGGAGTTCTACGGTGACATCTTGTGCTGGTCATCCGACGTCTATCACCACGACGGCGACGACGCCTGGCGGGCGATCGAGACGATGCAGAAATACGGGCTGCCGAAGGAGGATCAGGCCAAGTTCCTCGGCGCCAACGCCCGCCGCCTCTACAAGGTGCAGGCGCCGAGCAGCATCATCCGCGAGCGCGTCACCGAGATCGAGCGCCCGGATTGGTGGCCGACCGAGGAGGAAGTCCGCGCGGCGCTGCGGCCCGAGGCGGCGGTGAGGCGGTAAGGGAGGACAGTCGAGTCATTGCGAGCGAAGCGAAGCAATCTCGCGCCGCGAGAGCGCTCTGGTGGATGAGATTGCTTCGGGGCTCCGCGCCTCGCAATGACACAGGAAGAAAGGCAGCGGACTCAATGACCAGCAAAGACTTCCCGGTATTTGACGCGGACAGCCACGTCGTCGAGCCGCCCGCGGTTTGGGAGAAATACCTCGACCCCGAATATCGCGCGCTCGGCAAGCATGCGCTGTGGCGGCACGAAGGCCGCGCCGGCGCCTATCTCAAGGTCAACGGCGAGATTTTCCGCGATCGCTCGAACCCCAACCTGCCGCGCCACGCGTTGTGGCGGCCGGGCATGGACTGGGATGCGGTCGGTGCCCTCGATCCGCAAGTGAGACACCCCGCCGCCGAGGGCGCCTCGGAGCCGCAGGCGCGCCTGGCCGATATGGACGCGATGGGGGTGGACCAGGCGTTGCTCTACCCGACCTGGTTTGCCGAAGGCTTTTTCCTGGTTCGCGACCCGGACGTCGCCTACGCGCTGGCGCGGGCCTACAACGATTGGATCCTGAACTTCTGCCGCTCGGCACCGGAACGGCTTTTCGCGGCCGCGGTCCTGCCGCTGCAGAACATGGATTTCGCGCTCGAGGAGATGCAGCGGGTGGTGCACCTGCCGTCGTTCCGCGCCGTCTTCATCCGGCCGATGTTCGTCGAGGACCGCTATCTCAACCACCCCTATTACGATCCGCTGTGGGCCGAACTGGAGCGGCTCGGGATGGCCGCGGCGGTGCATCCGACTCCGGGACTGTGGAACCCGGAATGGACCTCGCACGGGCCGTTCTTCGAGAAAATGAAGGACCGACTGGCGCAGCCGCCGGTTCCCGGAGGGGGCGGCGGCCCCTTTGCCGGCGGTAGTGGCGGCGCCGGCCAGTCGATCACGTTCGTCGGTGCGACGCCGCTCGGTCATCCGCTGGCCCCGATCCTTGCCCCGTGGCTCGACAACCACATGTTCGTCGGCTCGACCCTGATCGGCTTCACGGTCATGGAGCGCTATCCGGCGATGAAGGTGGTCGTCGCCCACGGCAAGGCCTCATGGATGCAGGAGGTGCTCGAAAAGATGGAGGCCTCGACCCGGGTGATCCCGCTGTTGCACCACTACCCGGTCTCCACCGAGCCCGAAGAGATGTGGGAGCACGGCAATGTCATGCTGGGCTTCGACGCGGAGGAGCGGCTGATCCTCAAATTGCCGCAGGATTTTGCGCACAAGATCGTCTGGGGGTCGCGCTACCCGCACCACGACGCGACGAGCGCCTGGGATGCGCTCGCCCGGCTGCGCGGCGCCAATGTACCCGAGCCGCTAATCGCTCGCATGATGGGCGGGAACGCGGCCCGGCAATTCGCCATCGAACCGGTTTTTGCCCCGGCCCGGTGACAGTCTCCGCGGCCGCGGACGCACAATAATCCGTGGCCGCTGCGATGAGGACGGTGCAATTACGAGGAACGGCAGGATGCCCCCACTCGATCTGCAAGGCCCCGAGGAAGAGACGCTCGATCGCTACGGCGTCGACCTGACGAGCACGCGACCCGGCACGCCCGGTGGCGAATTCTTCCGCCGGTTCTGGCTCGCCATCGCGCGCAGCGACGACCTGCGGCCGGGCGAAGCCAAGCCCATCCGCATCATGAGCGAGGATTACGCGCTCTACCGCGGCCGCTCCGGGCGGGCGCAGATCGTTGCCTACCGCTGCCCGCATCGCGGTGCGCAGATGCATCTCGGCTGGGTCGAGGATGACGACATCCGATGCGTCTATCACGGCTGGAAATTCGACTGCACAGGCCAGTGCGTTGAACAGCCCGCCGCGGAGGCGGGCTTCGCCCGCAAGGTGCGGATCGGCGCGTGGCCGACGCGCGAGCATATGGGCCTCGTGTTCGGCTATTTCGGGGCGGGCGAGCCGCCCGACTTCCCGCCCCACCCGGTCCCGCCGGACGACGGATTGATCCAAGCCTGGCCGGTCGAGACCGTGCCCTGCAACTACCTGCAATGTTTTGAGAATACGATGGACGAGGTGCACGTCGCCTTTGTCCACTCGCCGGGCGGCAGTCATGCCGCGATGGCCGATCTCCCCGATCATCTCCGCCGAGGAGACCGATTGGGGCATGGTCCTCTACGGCACGCGCAAGAACGGCAAGGTGCGGGTGACCTTGCATTACGCGCCGGCGGTGACGCGGGTCATCGTGCCGCCCTTGACCGGCATGGAGGGGGTCGGCGGCTGGACCGAGATCTACTTCAATTTCACGGCGATCGACGACGAAAACCACCTTTGGCTGATCACCCATCATGTCAAGGTGACCGGTGCGGCGGCCGAAGCGTACAAGCAAAAATACGCCGAATATCTCGAAAAGCGTGGAGCGGCGCCGCCGGCGCTCGCGGTCGCGCGATTGGCGTGTCCGGGCCAACGCGCGTCAGGATCTCGTTGTCGCGTCCGCTGATCATCGCATTGCTCCAGCTAGATCCCAAGCACAGGCAGGATTTCAGCGGGCGGGCGGCACCATGGCTTCGCCGGCCGGCCTTCGGCGATGGCGCGCAATTCGCGCGCCAGGATTTTGCGCCACGCGATGATGCCGGCGTCGGAGCGGCCGAGATGCTCCCTGCTGCGGTCTTGCAGCACACCCTGGCCGGCCCGCACGGCAATGTCCTGCACGATCGCCAGGTCCGGATGACCCAGCGTGGGGGGGGCCCGACCCCGACAACAACCTCTACCTGAATTACGGGTGCGGCGGCGAGCTGAACTATAACGGTTACTGCAATCCTGAGGTGGACGAGCTGATCGATCGGCAATCCATTGAGGCCGACCAGGAGAGGCGTAAGAAGTTAGTGTGGGAGATAGAAAGGAAATTGGCCGAGGACGGCGCCCGACCGATTATCTTTTACGACCGCCGCGCGACTTGCTGGCAGCCCTACGTGAAAGGCCTGACAATAATGGTCAACAGCATCGCCAACGGCGCGCGCATGGAAGACGTCTGGCTCGACAAATAACCCAAAAACGATTTCCAGCATCAGGCGTCGAGGCGCATTTTCAGACAGCCTAGCCCCTAAGCGGACCTGGCTGCCACCAAACCCCTGCAGCGGAGGCATTTTGTTGCTAAGTATCGGAGAAGCGGGCAAGCCGGGATTGGGCTGTTGATCCGCCGGGCAATATCGTAAATGGAAATCAGGGCTTTGTCCTGCTGGCCGCAAATGCGCCACGCTATTCAGGGAAATTGGTATCGCGGTTTGCGAGCTTTTGGGAGACACCCCTATGAGACGACGCGATCTGCTGAAAACTGCTGCGGCGGCGACGCTTACGGCCGGCGTGGCGCCGAGACTCGGGCGCGGGGCGGATCGCGCGAAAACCCTGGTTTTCGTCGGGGTGGCCGACCTGAGCGTGCTCGACCCGGTGGTCACCGGGGCTCGGCCGACGCGAAACGCCGCCTATCTCGTGTTCGATACGCTATACGGCATCGACACCAACTGGAAGGCGCAGCCGCAGATGGTCGAGGGGCATACCGTCGAAGAGGACGGATTGACCTGGACCCTCAAGCTGCGCGACGGTCTGCGCTTTCACGACAAGGAGCCGGTGCTGGCGCGCGATGTTGTCGCCAGCATTCGCCGCTTCGCGCCACGCGTCATCTTTGCCAATGCGCTGATGGACGCGACCGACGAGCTGTCGGCGCCTGACGACCGTACCGTCCAATTTCGCCTGAAGCGGCCGTTCCCGCACCTTCCGGAGGCCCTCGCGGGGCCCGGCGGTAACGTGCCGGCGATCATGCCGGAGCGGCTGGCGGCGGAATCGCCGTTCAAGCCTATCGCGGAGGTTGTCGGCAGCGGCCCCTATCGTTTTCTGAAGGACGAGCATGTCAGCGGCGCCCGCGCGGTGTTCGGCCGATTTGCGGAATATCAGCCGCGGGCGGGCGGCCCAGTCGGCTTTACCTCCGGGCCGAAAGTCGCCCATTTCGAGCGGGTCGAGTGGCTGACCCTGGATCCGTTTTCGGCCTCGGCCGCGCTGCGCCGCGGGGAGATCGACTGGTGGGAGAACCCGTCGCGCGATCTCGTCAACCAGGTCAGCGGCGACCCAAACATCACCGTTGTCTCGCATTTCGCGACGGCGAACGGTATCATGACCTTCAACCATCGCTACCCGCCGTTCGACAACCCGGCGATACGCCGAGCGCTGCTTGGCGCGGTCGATCAGGCTGAGGCGATGTCGGCGATCGCCGGCAGTGACCCGTATAATTGGCGAGACGATATTGGTCTGTTCGGCACCGGCTCTCCGCTGGCCAGCGATGTCGGCATCGACGTGCTGCGTAGTCCGCGCGACTACGCCGCCGTCAAACGTGCCCTGGCTGAGGCCGGCTACAAGGGTGAAAAGATCATTGTAATGGCGCCGACCGATGTCCGCGAACTCGGCGACCTGACGAGAACCGGCGCCGAGCAGCTGCGGCGCGCTGGCATAAACATCGATCTGCAGGAATTGGATTTCGCCAACGTCGTGCGCCGCCGCAACAATCAGGGCCCGCCGGACAAGGGCGGCTACAACATGTTCTGCACTCTGGTCGATCGTTCACTGCCGAATGTTCATCCCTATGGCAATCTCGCCATTCGCGCCGACGGCAAGGAGCCGATAAACGGCTGGGCCAACAGTCCACGCATCGAGGAATTGCGCGCCGCCTGGCTAGACACGGCCGATCTGGAGCAGCAAAAGCGGATCTGCGTCGATTTGCAAAAGCAACTCTGGGAAGACGTGCCGTTCATCCCGCTTGGCGAATACTGGCAGGCGACGGCCTACCGGAAGGACTTGACCGACGTTCTGCCCGGATGTTTCGCAGTGTTCTATGGCATGCGCCGCGTCTGAAGCAGCGTGAACTTGCTCCCGCGCCATATTTGCGATTTTAGGTCTCCAGGCTTCGCAGCCAACGGGCCGGATAGAGAGCAGCCCGAGCACCGGCGCCGGCGGGTTTTGTAGCCAAGGATAACCCCACCTTCCTGCCTGTCGCGTGCTAAATACACCACGTCGCATTGTTGAAGCTGAATACCAGCGCTCCGGCAACGTAAAGTGGAACCCCGTCCGGAACAAACGTCATCCCCCGGACCGCGACGAGGGTCAGCAGCGCGAACAGGATCGCGAACGGCTTGCGGCCCCAACGGTCGGAGGCCCAGGATGCGAGATAGGGGATGACGACCCCCAGACGTTATAGGTCGCCAGCCACCCCAGCTCAACCGGCGTAGAAAGCTGACGGACCTGCACTAGGTAGAGTGGAATAACGTATAGAATGCCCAGAACGCGAAGGCGTTGCCGATCCAATAGACGACGGCCGGCAAAGCATCCCGAACATACGGCTTACGGAACACACTGACATTCGACACCTTGTCGCGCTTGACCTCACCACGCTTGAGCCGCTCCAGAGCCTCCTCAAAACGCGGCGACGCGGCGACCTTCCGCCTGATGAAGAAGACGGCGATGCCGGGAATAATAGAGGCGACAAACTGAGGTGGACCCCGAAAATGAGACAGTTGGCTAAGGTGGAGCCCTGCCCCTAGAAAGCGCGCATAGCGCAGGAGCAGGACATGAAGCGGACACGGAACAAGCACAACGCGGCGTTCAAGGCGAAGGTGGCGCTGGCGGCGGTCAGGGGGGGCCGGACGATCGCCGAGCTGACGAGTGAGTTTGGGGTTCATCCGAACCAGATCTACAACTGGAAGAAGCAGCTGCTGGACGGGGCGGCGAGCGTTTTCGAAGGCGGCGGCACAGCAGTCGAGGGCGTGGCCAGCGAGGCTCAGGTTGATCTTCTGTACCGGCAGATCGGCCAGCTGAAGGTCGAAAACGATTTTTTGGCACGAAAGCTCGGCAAATGAGCCGAGCGGAACGGCGCGCGCTGGTCGAGCGCGCGAACGCGGCGCTGCCGGTATCACAGCAGTGCCGGTTGCTGGCGGTGTCGCGCTCTTCGGTCTATCGCCAGGCGAGCGAGGTCAGCGAGGTGGACCGCGCCATCATGGGACTGATCGACCGGCAGTATCTGGCCCGGCCGTATTACGGCTCGCGCCGGATGGCGGCATGGCTGGCGACCGAGGGTCACCTGGTCAACCGCAAGCGGGTCCAGCGGCTCATGCATCTGATGGGGCTGGTGGCGATCTACCAGCGCCCGAACACCAGCAAGGCGGCAGCGCAGCACAAGATTTACCCGTACCTGCTCGGTGGGATCGCGATCGAGCGGGTCAATCAGGTGTGGTGCTCGGACGTCACCTATATCCCGATGGCCAAGGGGTTTGTCTATCTGGTGGTCGTCATGGACTGGGTCAGCCGCGCGGTGCTGGCGTGGCGACTGTCGAACACGCTTGGTGCTGACTTCTGTGTCGAGGCGCTCGAGGAAGCACTCGTCCGGTACGGCCGGCCCGAGATTTTCAATACCGACCAGGGTAGCCGGTTCACCAGCGACGACTTCACCGGCACCCTGAAGCGGCACGAGGTCACGATCAGCATGGACGGCAAGGGCCGCTGTATGGACAACATCTTTGTGGAGCGGCTGTGGCGTAGCCTCAAATACGAGGAAGTCGTGTGCTGTGAACGCGTCGTCTCCAGATGAGACGACGCGGAGCTTTATCGGAGATGGGGGACGGCCCCCGAGGCCGGCCTGCAGGGGCAGGCTTCAAACCGCCACAAGCTGCGGGGGTAAAGAGCCCTTGTGGTGAGCGTTGTGGGAAAAGGCGGAAGGTAATTCCGTCAGGTGCGTCTTGAGGAGACGAACGCGAGTGAACCGCTGATGACGTGTCGTAACGTATTTCACCGACGTCGAAACCGGGATCTGGTCTTCTATCCCGCGAGCAAGGGTTGGGGGGAGCCTGCCGACTGCCCAACCGGCGTCCGGCATGAAGGCGGCGTGACCTTGAGACAGGCTTCGATAAGGAACACAGGAACCTGTCATCCCGATGTTAAGGGAGAAACCCAAGCGGTCAGTCGCCGTGAGGGTCTGAGTACCGATGCGGGGTACAGGGGCGGAGACGCCTGTAGTAGGGCTGTCGGGCGACATGAAAAACTGACCCGCTGACGACATCAGGAACTGACCCCTCCGAAAGGAGGAGGAATGACGGAGATGTTGCTGGGGCAAAGCTCTCCACGGGGGTTGGATCCGTGGGGGGAGAGGATGCTTGCGCCGGACGAGGTCGCGGCGGTGGTGCGGTTGCACAAATTGGGCTGGGGGACAAAGCGGATTGCCGGCGGGTTGGGGTGCAGCCGGAATACGGTGAAGCGATATCTTGCGGCGGGCGGCTGGGTGGCGATTCGCCCGGCGCGCCGCAAGCGGCGTCTCGACGGGCTCGACGAGTGGCTGGCGGAGCGCTTTCGTCGGCATCGCGGCAACTGCGATGTGGTGCGGCAGGACCTGTTGCGCGAGCACGGGTTGACGGTGTCGTTGCGGACGGTGGAGCGCGCGGCAGTGCCGTTACGCCAGGCGCTGCAAGCCGAGGCGCGGGCCTGTCTGCGGTTCGAGACGGCGCCGGGCAAGCAGCTGCAGATCGACTTTGGCGGGATCACGGTGCCGATCGGCGGCGAGCGGGTGCGGGTGCACCTGTTTGTGGCGACGCTGGGCTACTCGCGACGGCCGTTTGTCCGGGCCTTCCGGCACGAGCGGCAATCGGCCTGGTTCGACGGCATGGAGGGCGCGTTCCAGCGCTTTGGCGGGGTGCCGCAGGAGGTGCTGTTCGACAATGCGCGGGCACTGGTCGATCATCATGACGCGGCCACCCGCGAGGTTCGGTTCAACGATCGTCTGCACGCCTTTGCCGGCCATTGGCGCTTCCATCCGCGCGCCTGCGCGCCGTATCGGGCCCGCACCAAGAGCCTGCCCTCGCGAAAGCGGGGGGCAAGGACGAGCGCGGCGTCGGCTACGTCAAGCGCAACGCCATTGCCGGCCATGTCTTCATCAGCTGGGCGGCGTTGGAGGCGCATCTCGACTGGTGGATGCGCGAGATCGCCGACCGGCGGGTGCACGGCACCACCGGCGAGGCGCCGCTGGCGCGTTTCCAGCGGGAGGAGGCGTCGGCGCTGAAGGCGCTCGATGGCCGGCCGCCGTTTCGGCAGATGCGCGAGCTGGTGCGTCGGGTGCAAGCCGATTGTGCGGTTGCGGTCGACGCCAACAGCTACAGCGTGCCGTGGCGACTGATCGGTGAGAGCGTGCAGGTGGTCGTCGCCGACGGCCGGGTGCGCATCCTTCACGCCGGCCAGGAGGTGGCGGTGCATGCCGAGACCACCGGGCGCCGCCAGCGCATCATCGATCCGGCGCACTTTCATGGCGTCGCCGGTGTCACTCGGCCGGTGACCGGCGCTGCCCCGGCGCTCGCCACTCTGCCGGAACCGGCGCTGTTGCGACCGCTTGCCGAGTATGAACGTGCGGCCGGCGGGGGCTGGTCATGACCATCGATCACGAGGGCTTACTGAGCTCTCTGACGCGGCTCAAGCTCACTGCGATCCGCGACCAGCTCGACAGCCTGTTGGACGAAGCGGCCAAGCGTGAGCTGACCCTGCGCGAGGCGCTCGGCTTCCTGGTCGCGCGCGAGATCGCCCGCAAGGATGAGCGACGCATCGAGATGGCGGGGAAGATCGCTCACTTCCCGGCGGTGCGCGACCTCGACGGCTTTGACTTCGCCGCCCAGCCCTCGCTCGATCCGCGGCAGATCCGCGAGCTTGCCACCTGCCGCTGGGTGGCGCATGGCGAGGCCTTGCTGCTGTTGGGGCCGCCCGGGGTCGGCAAGACGCATCTGGCGATCGCGTTCGGTCGCGCCGCGATCCGCGAAGGCTACTCGGTCTTGTTCGTGACCGCGCCGGCGCTGGTCGCGGCGCTCGCCAAGGCGCATGCCGAGGGGCGGCTCGAGGAGCGGCTCGGCTTCTTCGCCAAGCCCAAGCTGTTGCTCGTCGACGAGCTCGGTTACCTGCCGTTCGAGACCAACGCCGCGCATCTGTTCTTCCAGCTGGTGTCGCGGCGTTACGAGCGCGGCTCGGTGTTGATCACCAGCAACCGGTCGGTCGGCGAGTGGGGCAGCGTGTTCGGTGATCCGGTGGTGGCCACGGCGATCCTCGACCGGCTGCTGCACCACAGTCAGGTCATTACCATCCGCGGCGACAGCTATCGGCTGCGCGAAAAGCGCCGCTCCGGTCTGATCAAAGCCACCCTGGGCGACACTCCGGCGATCGCCTATTGAGCCCTTGGATTATCGTCACGTGACGCAATACGAGCCGACGCCCCCGACCTCTGGTGACGGCAAGCGCCGGGGCCGCAAGCCGCGGGGTGAGTACCCTTTGACCGGCGCCGAGCGCCAGGCCCGCTATCGCCGACGCCAAGCCGGCAACCGCGCCGCGGCACCGCTGCGCCCGCCGCGGTCGATCCGACACCCCAGCCGGCCGCAGCAATGGCATGCCGCTGTCGCCACACTCGTCGCGTTGCAGTCCGAGTATGCCGCTTGGCTCGACGCACTGCCCGAGGCGTTGCGCGACAGCGCCACCGGCGAGGCATTACAGGCCATCGTCGATCTCGATCTCGACGAGTTGGTCAGCATCGAGCCGCCGCGCGGCTTTGGGCGGGATTGAGCACGATGTTGCCATCCCGGACCGCGGCTCGCCCACGGGGGCCCACAGGCACCCCCCGCGCATCGCTGCGCCGGACTCGTGGCGGTCGCTCTGCTCTGCGCGGGTCCCCCCCGTGGACTCCGTGCACGACCCGCTCCGCCGGTGCCGCTTCCACAGTCAAGAACGGCCAAGGGGGTCAATTCTTCGCGTCGCCAGGAGGTCAATTCCGGATGTCGTTTGACAGACGCCTTCATTGTGCGGTGGGCGTCTCGCAAGTACAAACGGTTCCAGGGTCACATCATGGCGACCTGGGGTTGGTTGCGCGCGCTCAAGCGTCGCAATCCAAGCCTGTTCGCCCACTGGGCACTGGGACCCACGGTCGGATGATGGGAGCCGGATGAATCGAGAGGTTCACGTCCGGTTCTGGGAGAGCGCGGGGCTGAGATGCCCCGTGCTACTCGCCTACCTCAACGCCTATGCGACGGTCGCCGAGGCCAAGACCGGCATCGGTGCCTGGCTCAGCTTTTACAACAACGAGCGCCAGCACCAGAGCCTCGGCTATCGCACGCCGCGGCAACTTTACCAGGAAGGCCCGTGGATATGTGGACGATCGGCATTGCCGACCGGCTGCGCTTCCCCCGCTTCCCGAGCAAGCTCGCAAGGCGGGGAAATACTCGCCTTCGCCCACATACCCACAGGCACCGCAGCCAACACAGGATTTGAGATTGATGAAGTGAACAGTAGATTCGTCGAACCAGCCGTCGCGCTCACTGCGATCGGAGCCGACATCGAAACCGGCAAGGCTACACCTTAAGATGCGGCTCCGGCTGTCGCACGTTCGGGGTCCACCTCACATAGACACCACTAAATTCCGGTCGTTCACCACTATAACCCATTGAATCACCACGATCACCAGAAACACCACATGTTTCTCTAAACGTAGCATGGCGTACGCACTCCTGCCTGCTTTGCAGCGCTCTCATGGGCGCGTGCGTAGGTACGTACATATATTGCGCATATATTGTGGTGTTCTGGTGATCCCATTGACATTGGCTGCAGATTTGGAACCGTAGGGTGTTTCTTCTGGTGTCTAAGTGGTGAAAGGAGTTGCTGGAAGTGAGCGTAAACGATCGATGGATCGAGCTAGCGGGGGATCGACCGTCTGAACGAGCGAGGACCACTGTTTCAGCGGTGCCGGTTGACGCTGGGTGTTTCCGTTAGCGAGGTTGCCCGAGCTGCGGGTGTCAGGAGGCAAGATGCGCGGGGTGGGAAAGCAGGCGGCAGCGCATCCCTGCAAGGGCATGGCGGGTGCTGTTGCGGTTTATGGAAGCGGCGGAACGGCGAACGATGGATCGCTCGCTGGTCAGCTATTATGCCACGCTTGAAGCGAAACGGGAGGCGCGTGGGGATACGCGGGCGCCGCCAGGATTTATACCTTAGCGACGTATTTCCAGGAGCGGCAAGGGCCGGTTCCGACCTGTTTGCGCTCCCAATTCAGCCGTCGCATGATTGCCGCAACCCGCTTTTGCTCAGTCGTTGATCGTCGTTCGGTGGGCACGCCCACAGCTTCAAGCAGCGAGTTCATGCTCGTCTCTCTCAAGCCGTTAATGTGCTTCACAATGATTTCCTCCCAGGGGTCATGCTCGAAGCGGGCCTCCTGCTCTTCGGACGCTGCGGAGACTAGTTGAGGCGTATCGAGCCACCACGGCTCGTTGGCGAAGTATCGGTCGCGCGTCTCTGCCCAAAGTTGCTCGCGATCTCTGCGCACCTCGTCGATCTTGATGATTCCGCATTTGACGGGCCACCACCGGCGGCCGCCGGTTTCGTCGCGTAGCCAACTATCTTTGTTCAAGGTCCCGCCGAAGATGCATTGTCTGGGGTGCAACCCGGACCGTCGAGCGTAGGGCAACCTAAAGCGATCAGCCCCGCGTGAGACGAATGCCTTCACGGCGGCGATGTCGTGAGCCCGGGTGACGGCATCGAGCTCGTCAAGCTCCATGATCCAGATGCCGAGGATTTGTTCTTGGGCGTCTTTCGTTCCGATGGCGGCGATATCGTTTGAGTAGAAGGGACCGCCCAAAACCGCGAACGTCGTGCTTTTGAAAATGCCTTGAGGCCCCTCCAGGATCAACACGCAATCGGCCTTGCAGCCCGGCTCGTAGATCCTGGCGACGCCGGAGATCATCCAGCGCGGCCCGACGGCCCTGATATACTCCGTGTCCTCGGCCCCCACGTAGTCGACCAGCCATGTATCCAATCTCGGAATGCCATCCCAAATCAGAGATTTGAGATAATCCATGACAGGATGGTACTTGTTCCGCTCGGCTACTGTCTGCACGGCGCTTGCAGCGATGAGCTCGCCGACCATCACGTTATTGTCCTGCTGCCATGAGGTCGCCTCGCGGTCGTCCTGGTCGGTCCACGGGCGCGGCACGTTCGGAGTCGTATCCCAGGGCCGCAGACCATGGTTTGGGTGCGGAACGCATCATGACGGATAGAGTGCTGGCTGGGGCCATTGGTGAATCCCAAATCATGGGTCAGCGCAATCACTGCGTTGAACGGGATTGGCTTCGGGCGCCGTTGTTGTTTCTGATGAGTTCCCCGGCCCAAGATGGTACCCCGCCGGCGGCATAAAAGCTGCTGGGGCCGGATGATGGCGGAGTCGATCGCGCCACAGCACGCTATACTGCTAGGGTTTTTGCGATTTGCCGCTTGATTGTCTGCCGCACGTCTCTTCCAGGCGGCGTTACAGTCATGAGCGGCGAGGCGGAACGTGGTGGTCGTAGTGTCAACGACCTCGGCCGCAAGCCGATTCTCTCCTCCGGAGTACCGAACCGGATAGATAGTCGGCGAGCGGTCGCGGTAAGAGCAGCGGGTCTTGCTCTGCGTCAACCGGAACGGCCGTGTCATGCCCTTCGACGGCATGAAAGCGGAGCGCGGCCCATTGTATCGGCGTGATCTTGACAATATCACCCGATCCGTTCGGTCGAGCCCAGGCGTCGATTTCACCGCGGCGCAAGGAGCTGTAAATCTCCATTTGTGCCGGAATTACGAACAGGTTCATCTTGAGGACCGCTTCCCTCGTTTTCTCCTCTTTCGGCAGCGCGTCATGGCGTAAATAGCTCCGAACCACATCATCCCAGCTGTGCGGCCGGATCCGCGTTACGTTGTCGCCCTCGACGAGCCATCCACCGTAATCGTTCACCATCGACATAACGGCCCGGCTGTCGCGCGTGACACCCAGCGCATAAGCATACTGGCGCTCCAATGATCACGATCAGGCATGCGCGCCTCCGCGTGGCCCTCCGCAAAGTGGCTGCGGCGGAAGCCAGTGCGGTGCCGTGCTTGTCGAGTTGCAATCCCTATCCGCCGCGCGCTCAACCTATGCGCCCGCAAACGAGGAGTCGTAGACCGAATGCAGGTGAGCCAGAATTCCGGCACCGAGGGGAAACAGCCGCCGAGCGTTGCGGCAGGCGGCCTTGCAGGAAGCCCGAGGAACTGCCAGGCTCGGCAGCAGGAGCAACCTCGCTCGGATCTGGGTGGCGTGGGCTATTGCGCTACTGCCCGTGTGCGAATCGGCACGAGTTGGCCGGCCGCCGGCGCCGCCTTACAGAACTTTGCCCACGCCTCGGATAGCTGCCGTCGCTTCAGGAACAGGTCGCCGCGGCGGTAGGCCGCTTCCACCTTGTCGGATACGGTATGCGCGAGCGCCATCTCCGCCACTTCGGCCGGGAAGGTGGTGCGCTCGGCGGCCCAATCACGGAAGCTCGATCGGAACCCGTGCGCTGTTAGATCGCCGCGGTCCATCCGGCGGAGCAGCATCAACATCGCCATATTGCTGATCGGTCGCCCTTCCTTGGGGCCGGGGAAAATATGATCGCCCCGCCGGATTTTCCGCATCTCCTCGACGATCGCCAGCGCCGCACCCGACAACGGCACGCGGTGTTCCTTGCCGGCCTTCATGCGCTCGCCTGGCACGGTCCATAGCCGCTCGTCGAGGTCGATCTCGCCCCATGTCGCGCCGATGACTTCGCCGGTGCGCGCCGCCGTGAGGATCGCAAATTCGAGCGCGCGGGCAGCCACCCCCTCTTGCTTCCGCAACTCGGCCATGAAGACGGCGATCTCGGCATAAGGCAGCGCCGCGTGGTGCTCGATCCGCCGGACCTTCGATTTTTTCGGCAAGAGGTTTTCAAGATGCCCTCGCCAGCGCGCCGGATTTTCGCCCTGGCGATAGCCGCGCGCCGTCGCCCAATCGAGGACGCTCTCGATCCGACCGCGCACCCGGCCCGCTGTCTCGGGCTTTTGCACCCAAATCGGCTCGATCGCCTTCATGACGAGCCCTACGTCGATCGCTTGCACCGGCAGCAATCCGAAGAAGGGATAGACGTAGGTGCTGAGCGTCGCCGGCCATTGCGCTGCGTGCTTCGGATTTCGCCAGCCGGCCTTATGCAAGGCGATGTAGCGCTCGGCGCAAGCCGCAAACGTCATCGCCTTGGCCGCGTCGAACTTTAAGCGCATGCGTTCCGCTCTGCGCGCCTCGATTGGATCGCGGCCGTCGAGGCGTGCCTTCCGGCATTCGAGCGCCTTCTGCCGCGCCTCGGCGAGGCTCACAGTGTGGGTGGGACCAAGCCCCATCTCTCGAAGCCTGCCACCGTCCTTGAAGCGGAATACCCAGCTTTTCGCGCCGCTGGCGCTCACCTGCAAAAAGAGCCCGCCGCCGTCGCCATAGTAGCCACGCCGCTTCGCCTGGTTCACAGCTAACGCCGTCAGCTTTCCGATCGTCCGTGCCATTTCACCACTACCCATCCTACTACCCATACCTTGAGAGCGGATGGTGGTGAACGATGGCGAACGTGTCAAGACAGTAAGCTTAGGAAAGCCAGCAGGTTAGCAACGGTTATGAACGGCAGCGAATGGGTAAATGGCGGAGAGGGAGGGATTCGAACCCTCGGTCCCCCGTAAGAGGGACAACGGTTTTCGAGACCGCCCCGTTCGACCGCTCCGGCACCTCTCCGCTAGACACCACAAGGACCTAGCATGGGAGGGCCGAGAATGAAACGGGCGTGTCGGCTCGCCATCAACTGCAAGTCATGCTGTCGCCGCTCCCCACCCGAAAACATCGGCGCTGCGATCCAAATTGCCAGCCCGGTGCCACCTTCACCTTGCAAAACGTCGGACGTATTGTGCCTGGTCGCATCCCGCGACGCCGGAGGACTGGAATCATGGCAAGGCTGCCGCCGATTACGAGCAAGGATCAAGTCGCCACCGAGCACCACGCGATTTTCGATTCGATCGTCCAGAGCCGCGGTGCGGTTCAGGGGCCGTTCTCCATGTTTCTGCACTCTCCGGAGCTGGCCGGTCGGCTCGCGCATTTAGGCGCGTTCGTCCGCTTCGAAGGCTCGCTCGACATGCGGGTGCGGGTGCTCGCCGCGATGACGGTCGCGCGCGAATTCGAGGCGGTCTACGTCTGGGGGGCTCAGACCGGCGGCGCCCGCCGGCTCGGCGTCCCGGAGACGACGATCACGGCGATCCGCGAGAACCACTCGCGCGGCATCCCGCGGGAGGACGCCGAGATCGTCGAATTCACCCGGCAACTCCTCCGCAGGCACCGCATCGACGACGCGAGCGCAAAGGCGCTGCTCGCCCGTTTCGGCAATGACGGGTTCATCCAGCTGACCGGCGCCATCGGGTACTACAGCATGCTGGCGATGACGGTGAACGCCTGCGAGCTCGAAGCCGCCCCGAACGCCGAAGTCCTGCGGACCTGAAGGGCGGGAGTTGGTGCAGCCTGCCGCCTCCGCACCGCCGACCTGCCGCACTACTACGGCATCATCGGCGGCAGCGCGTTGGGTCCCGCGAAATATTCGCAGTGCACGGTCCCCGGCGGCCAATGCGCCGAGGCTGCCCCTGCAGCCGCCATCATGCCGGCCGGACCGCAATAATACAGGTGGGTTCCCTGCCGGCATTCGCGCAATGTCGCGGCGATGTCGAGCCCCTTCGCCGGATCGCCGCCGTCATGGTGGAATTGCACACGCCCTTGTGCTGCGAGCACGGCAAGATCGTCGAGAAACGCCGTCTCCTCGGGTGAGCGCGTGCAATAATGCAGGCGGTACTCGGCGCGTCGACGGCGCAATTCCGCGATCATCGCCATGATCGGGGTGATGCCGATGCCGCCGGCGATCAGGAGATGGCGTTCGGCCTCCGCGGCGAGCGGAAAGTTGTTGCGCGGCATCGAAGCCTCGACGAGGTCGCCGACGCGGGCCTCGTCATGCAGCCGGCGCGAGCCGGGCCCCTCGCGCAACACGGCGATGCAATAGCGCGAACGCTCGGCCGGGTCGTTCCACAGCGAGAAGTCGCGCAGCAGATCCTCGAAGAGCCGCATCGAGATGTGCGCCCCGGCGGCAAAGCGCGGCAGATCGTGCCCGCCTGGATCGGCCAGCTCATAGCCGTTGATCCTGGCAGCGAGATAGGTGATCGAGCGGATGCGGAGCAGCATGTCGGGGTCGGCGACGTCGGGCGATCAACCTACCGCATCGATATCTTTTCGGCACGAGGATCTGCCTGGCGCCGGCTGGAAACCTTGCGGTGTCTCTGCGATGATGCGCGATGACCAAGACGCCGGCGGTCGCCCTGGGTTCCCCGCGCGGCACCGGCTGTTCTGGAACCCTTCACCAACCTGCCGGGTTACGCTTCCGTGGTGGCAACCCTGGCGAGTAGCTGGCGGCATGGCGCTCGAAGAGTACCGACGCAAACGCGATTTCCGGAAAACCCCAGAACCGGCGGGCAAACGGCCTTCGCGCAAGAAGGCCGCGGCGCCGTTCGCCTTCGTAATCCAGAAGCACAAGGCGCGCCGGCTGCACTTCGATTTCCGTCTCGAGCTCGACGGCGTCCTGAAGAGCTGGGCGGTGCCGAAGGGACCGAGCCTCGACCCCGGCGAGAAGCGGCTCGCCGTCGAGGTCGAGGACCATCCGCTCGACTATGGCGGTTTCGAGGGGGTGATCCCCGAAGGCCAATACGGTGGCGGCACGGTGTTGCTATGGGACCGCGGCACCTGGATCCCGGCTGACCCCGACCCGGCGGCGGCCCATGCCAAGGGCATGCTCAAATTCGAGCTGTGCGGCGAGAAGCTGCACGGCAACTGGGCGCTGGTGCGGATGGGCGGCAAGGCCGCCCGCGAACGACGCCCGAACTGGCTCCTGGTCAAGGAGCGCGACGACGCGGCGCTCCCGCAGAGCGGCGATGCCGTCGTTGCCGACAATCCGCTCAGCGTCGAGACCGGCCGCTCGCTCGAAGCGATCGCCAGCGACCGCGATCGGGTGTGGGATTCCGGAAAAGGCGAGACGACGCCCGCGCGCCGGGCGGACCAGATCCCCGGTGCGCGAAAGGCGCCGATGCCGGTCGATCTCAAACCGCAGCTGGCGACCCCGTCTGTTGCGGCGCCGGCGGGTCCCGAATGGCTGCACGAGATCAAATACGACGGCTATCGCCTCTTCGCCCGCGTTGAGCGCGGCAAGGTCCGGTTGATCACCCGCAACGGCCTCGATTGGACCGCCAAGTTCCCGGAGCTCGCGCATGCCTTCGGCCGGCTGCCGCTCGACGCGGCGCTGATCGACGGCGAGCTTGTCTGTCTCGCTTCCAATGGGACGACGAGCTTTTCCGATTTGCAGGACGCGATCGCCAGCGGCAAGACCGGTTCGCTGAACTTCTTCGCCTTCGACCTCGTCTACCGCGACGGCTGGGATCTCACCGGCGCCTCACTCGAAGACCGCAAGGCCGCGCTGGCTGAGATCATTCCGCCGCGCGCCGACGCGATATTGCGTTACAGCGATCACCAAGTAGGCCAGGGCCCGGCGGTGCTACGCCAGGCGAGCAGCCTCGGCCTCGAAGGCATCGTCTCGAAGCGCCGCGACGCGCCCTACCGCCCGGGGCGCGGCGCCGGCTGGCTCAAGGTCAAATGCCGCAATCGCGAGGAAATCGTCGTCATCGGCTTCACCGATCCCGAGGGGAGACGAGAGGGCTTCGGCGCCCTTCTCGCCGGTTATTATGATCCGGCGGGAACATTGCGATATGCCGGACGAGTGGGTACCGGCTTCAGCGCAGCGCGTCTTGCCGATCTGCGCAAACGGCTCGACCCTCTCGTCGTCAAGGATCCTCCCGTTGTGCTACCCAAGGAGGCGCCGCGCAAAGGCGTCCATTGGGTCCGGCCCGAGCTCGTCGCCGAAATCGAATTTGCCGGGTGGACTGCCGACGCGATCTTGCGCCACGCCTCCTTCCAGGGGTTGCGCGAGGACAAGAGCCCGAAGGAGGTCGTCTATGACCCGTTATCCCAAAAGGGCGGGCCCGTGACAAAGCCCGCTCCGCCCGAGTCTGCTGACGCCGGGATTTCCAAACCGGCCCGAGACGGCAGCATAGTGTTCGAGGGCATCCGGCTCACTCACCCCGATCGCGTCCTCTATCCCGCGGACGCTCTGACCAAGCTCGATCTGGCGCGCTATTACGCGGCGGTGGGCGACTGGGCCGTACCGCATCTCGCGCATCGGCCGCTGACCCTGGTGCGCTGCCCCGGCGGCCAGGGCAAGCCGTGTTTCTATCAGAAGCATCTCGGCAAGGGAGCGCCCGACACGATCGGCCATGTCGACATCGCCGAGGACGGGGAGACCGTGGCCTATCCCGTCATCGACGATCTGGCCGGGCTGATCGGGCTGGTGCAGATGAACGTGATCGAGATCCACCCCTCGGGTGGCACGGCCGCAAAGCTCGACACCCCCGACCGGATCACCTTCGATCTCGACCCGGACGAGGGCTTGGCCTGGCCGCGGGTAACCGAAGCGGCGATCGACATACGCGAGGCGCTGTTGGCGATCGGCCTGCAGAGCTTTGCCAAGACGACCGGCGGCAAGGGTTTGCACGTGGTCGTGCCGCTCCAGCCCAGGCTCGGCTGGGACGAGGTCAAGGCCTTCACCAAATGGGTCGCGGACCAGTTCGTCGCACAATCCCCCGAGAGGTTCACCGCGAACCAGGCCAAGCGGGCGCGGCGCGGCCGCATCTATATCGACTATTTGCGCAACAGCCGCGGCGCCACCGCGATCGGCACCTATTCGCCGCGCGCGCGGGCGGGCGCCCCGGTATCGACCCCGTTGTTCTGGGAAGAGGTCGAGAAGGGGGTGCGTCCCGAGGGCTTTACGGTCGTCACCGTGCCGCAGCGCCTCGCCGCGCTGGAGACCGATCCCTGGGCCGAGATCGGCAAGCTCCGCCAGTCGATCAGCGCAGCCGTGCGAAGGCAGATCGCAGGTTGATCACCGCCGTAGCGGCCTGGAACGATCTGCGGTATGGATTCGTTAAACTCTACCCGGTCACCACGGCGTAACAGGAGATCGACATGCCGCGAGCAAGCTGGAACGGGTTTCTGCGCCTGTCTCTGGTGACCTGCCCGGTCTACCTGGTCCCGGCGACGACCGAGGCGAAACGCGTCCGGTTCAACCAGCTGAACGCCGAGACCGGCAACCGCGTGGCCCAGCAGCTCGTCGACTCCAAGACCGGCGACCCTGTCGACCGCGATCAAATCGTCAAGGGGTACGAGTACGAGCGCGGGCGCTACGTCACGATCACCGACGACGAGCTGAAGGATTTGCAGATCGAATCGTCGAAGATCATCGATCTCGACCGCTTCGTCGAGCGCGACGAGGTCGATCCGATCTATCTCGACACGCCCTATTACATCCATCCCGACGGCGAGATCGCGGCCGAGACATTCCGGGTAATCGGCGAGGCGATGGCGAAGACGAACAAGGTCGGGCTCGGGCATGTCACGCTCTCGAGCCGGGAGCGGCTGGTGCTGGTCGAGCCGCGCGACGGTGGCTTGGTGATGTCGACGGTCCGGTCTGCCGACGAAGTCCGCCCGCCCGAGTTCGGCGCCAAGCCTAAAGGCGAGGCCGACCCCGACATGGTGGCGATCGCCGAGACCATCATCGAACGCCGCGCGGCCCGCTTCGACCCGGAGACGTTCCGAGACCGCTACCAGGACGCGCTGCGCGAACTGGTCGACGCCAAGACCAAGGGGCTGGAGCGCGCACCGCGCGAGGTCGAGGAGCCGCCCAAGGTCATCAATCTGATGGAGGCCCTGAAGCGCAGCCTCGCCCAGGAGGCGGGAACGGAGCCAAAGCAAGCGGCCGCGAGCCGACCGGCGCGCCCGAAACCCGGCCCCGACCGGCGCCAGGCTGCACTCTTGCTGCCGGTCTCGGGCGGCCGCAAGAAGAAGGAGGCTGCAACGGCCGAGCCGGTGGCGGCACCCGCGCCAAAGGGCCGGAGAAGGGCGAGCTGATCTTCTGTCGACGCGCACGCCCGATATTCCCTGCCGCGCGGGAAAACTCAGGGAAAAAATTTTTTCTCGGCTCGCTCTGCACCAAAAAGTCATTGAGATCAATACCTTGTAAGCGACTTTCCGGTCGAATCGAAGGCGCGGCAGGGAAGTGGCAGGGAAGCCCGGAAACCGTCGGATCGCCATTTGGCATCATGCTGATTCGCCATCATCACAATTAACGAGTTGATAATATCGCATCGCCCTGACATATAGGGCGGACCCTCGCTCTGACAAGACCGCAGCAGCCTCCGCCCTTTGCGCGCCCGAGCAGGGCGGCATGGAAGCGGTTCGGGCTGCCGAGCGGCCCATGCCCCGGCATGGCTCTGCGGTTTCGGGCGAAACTCCGCCGCGGCAGGAGCGCAGCAGGAACTGCCCCGACGCCCTCGCTGGCCCAATCAGCTGGTCTTGATATCTGACCAACCGGTCATTATGTTGCTAACTGACCGGATGGTAAATTATGATCGGTGACTCTACCGAGCGGGCGCTGCGCTGGCGGCGCCGCAAGGAAGCGCGGCCGAAGGAGATTCTGGCCGCCGCGCTCGCGTTGTTTGCCGAGCGCGGCTTTGCCGCGACCCGGCTCGACGACGTGGCGCTCCGCGCCGGGGTCACCAAGGGCACGCTGTATCTCTATTTCCCGAACAAGGAGGAGTTGTTCGAGGCGGTGGTCCGGCAGACGCTGGTGCCCAACATCGAGTGGGGCGAGGCATTGCTCGACAAGCCGGACGAGCCGGCGGCGCTGCTGCTGGAACGGCTGATGCACAGCTGGGCCGAACTGGCGCTATCGCCGGCCGGGGCGATCCCGAAGATCATCATTTCCGAGGCGGGCAATTTCCCCGAGCTTGCCCGTTTCTACCGCGGGGAGGTCGTCGATCGCGGAATGGAGTTGATACGCCGCGCGCTGCTTCTCGGCGTCGAGCGCGGCGAGTTTCGCGCCCCCGACGACTTCGATAACGCGGTTCGCTGCATCTGTGCGCCGATCGTGCTCGCGATGCTATGGCGCCATTCGCTCGGCCGCCACGAGGAGGTGGACCGCTTCGACCCCGAGGCGATCTGTAAGACGCAACTCAAACTGCTGCTGGACGGGCTGGCCATCAGGCCCGCCGCATCCGTCACTCGGAGCATCGATCGGCGGCGCCGCGTCCACCTTGACCGCATCAAGGAGAAGGCGAGCGATGAGCCTCGGCGAGGATAAACCCCGCCTGAAAGCCGATCGGCAGCCGGCTGAAGGGCGGCCGGCTGAAGTGAGGCCGCGGCCGAAGCCGCGCGCCGCCGAGGCGCGCTGGCCGGACCGCCCGGCGCCGACTCCGACCTCGGAGGCGGCGGAGCGCCCGCGCTGGTACCGCAGGCGCTGGCTGATCGCGTTGATCGCGATCCTCGTCATCGGCGCGATCGTCGGTGGGATCAGGTGGTGGATCGAGGCGAGCAAATGGGTCAGCACCGACGATGCGTTTATCGATACGCACACCGTCCAGGTCAGTGCCCGGGTCGCCGGCCGCGTCAAGGCCGTGCTGGTGGACGACAACCAGGAAGTCCGCGCCGGTCAGCCGCTCGTCGAGCTCGATCCGGCCGACTTCCAAGCAGCCCTTTCCCAGGCGCTGGCCAACCAAGAGAGCGCGCAGGGGCAATTGGCGCAGGCCAAGGCGCAGGTGCCGGTCGCGCAAGCCAATCTTGATCAGGCGCGGGCCCAAGTCGCAGTCGCCCAGGCGGCCGCCACGAACGCCGACATCAACCTCAAACGCGACCAGATGCTGGAGCGAATGGGCGGGCTGGCCGTTTCCCGCCAACAGCTCGACAATGACACCGCGACGGCGCGCAGCGACGCCGCCAATCTTGCCGCCGCGCAGCAAAAGGTCGCTGCAAGCGAGGCTCAACTGGCACTTAATAAAACGCAGGTTGAGACGGCTGATGCGGGCGTGCGCGCGGCGACTGCGCAGGTCGAACAGGCGCGCCTCAACCTGTCCTATACCGTGATCAGCGCATCTGAGGCTGGCCACATCACCAACAAGACCGTAGCACCCGGCAACTATGTCCAGGTCGGTCAGGCACTGACGGCGCTGGTGCCGGACCGGGTCTGGGTCACCGCGAACTACAAGGAAACCGAGATCGGCGGGATGCGGACCGGCGATCGGGTCGACATCTATGTCGACGCCTATCCGGGCCATGTCTTCCACGGGAAGGTGCAGAGCTTCCAGGCCGGCAGCGGTGCGGCGTTCTCGCTGTTGCCGCCGGAAAACGCGACCGGCAACTACGTCAAGGTCGTGCAGCGGGTGCCGGTCAAGATCACATTCGACGACGACCACCCCAGCGCGCATTGGCTGCTTGGCCCGGGCATGTCGGTCGAGCCGTACGTCAGGATCAAATGAGTGCCGTTGCCGATGCAACAGGCGGAGGTGCCCGCCCGAGAACGGCAGGCGGCGTTTCGCCATGGATCGTCGCGCCGACGGTCGGGCTGGCGGCGTTCATGGAGGTGCTCGACATCTCGATCGTCAACGTGTCGCTGCAGCATGTCGCCGGCAGCATGGCGGCGACACCGGACGAAGCCACCTGGATCCTGACCTCCTATCTCGTGACCAACGCGGTCGTGCTGCCGATCAGCGGATGGCTGTCGGCGACGTTCGGCCGCAAGCGCTATTTTCTCGGCTCGATCATCGGCTTCAGCATCACCTCGCTGTTCTGCGGTCTGGCGCCGACCCTGTCGCTGCTGATCATTGCGCGCGGCTTGCAGGGCATCGCCGGCGGCGGCTTGCAGCCGACCTCGCAGGCCTACCTCGCCGACGCGTTTCCGCCCGAGCGGCGTGGCCAGGCGTTTGCCATCTACGGCTTGGCCGTGGTCTTTGCGCCGGCGATCGGCCCGACGGTCGGCGGCTGGATCACCGACAACTGGACTTGGCGCTGGGTGTTTCTGATCAACGTGCCGGTCGGCGTCGTGGTCAGCGTGCTGGCGATGCACACCCTCGCCGATCCGCCAAAGGAGGCGGCCGCCAGACGGGCGCGGTGGGCGCAGGGCCTCCGCCTCGACTACATCGGTCTCGCCCTCCTGGTGATCGGCATGTTCGCGTTGCAGTTCGTGCTCGACAAGGGTCAGGAAGACGACTGGTTCGGCTCCGCACTGATCACCGACCTGATCGTGGTCGCCGCGGTTTCGCTCGTTGCGTTCATTGCCTGGGAATTGAGCCGCGACGACCCGATCGTCGATCTGCACCTGTTCCGCGACCGCGCCTTCGCTTCCGGCAACATCTTGATGTTCATGCTCGGTTTCGCGCTGATGGGGACGACGGTGGTGTTGCCGTTGTTCGTGCAGACGCTGCTTGGCTACACCGCCGAACAGGCTGGCATGGTGCTGTCGCCGGGCGGGTTTGCGGTAATGCTCATGATGCCGGTGGTCGGCGCGCTGTCCGGCCGCATCGACGCGAGGCTGTTGATCACGATCGGGCTGATCGGCACCGCGATCGCGATGTTCCACCTGTCCGGGTTCGACCTGAACGTTGATTTCTCGACGCTCGCCTGGGCCCGCGTCTACCAATCGCTGGGGATTGCGCTGCTGTTCATCCCGATCAACACCGCCGCCTACCAGGGCGTGCCGGCCGACAAGAACGCCAACGCCTCGGCGATTATCAACATGATGCGCAATATCGGCGGCAGCGTCGGCATCGCCATTCTCGACACCTATATCGCCCGCCGCGAGCAGGCCAACCAAGTGCTGCTGATCCGGCACGTGACCCCCTACAGCTGGCGGACCAATCAGATGCTCCAACAGCTGCAGCAGATCTATATCGCAGGACATTCCAGCGCCGTCGGCGCCCTGCACCAAGCGCAGGCGGAACTCTACGCGATCGTGCAGCAGCAAGCGGCGGTGCTGTCCTATATCAACTCGTTCTGGCTGGTCGGCGCCGTACTGGTCGCGATGATCCCGCTGGTGCTGCTGCTGAGAAAGCCGGTTCCCGGCGCCGCCGCCCCGCCGGCGCATTGATGGCGAACCCTACAAAGAGAGAGCAATCGTCCTGACCAATCTCACCAATAAGACGGCGCTCGTCACCTGAGCCTCACATGGCATAGGCCGTGCCGACACCCAATCACCCCATCGGTGAATGCCAGCAACCGCTCCTTTTCCATCGTGTCCTCCGTTGCCGCTGCGGCCCCCGGCGTGATGTATGCCGGTCTCGGCCGGGGCCCTACGAGCTTGCCAATTCGGGCATTTGCTTCCCCGGCGGCGACCCGATCCTTACAGATCGCACAGCAAACGCGCCTGTCAGGGCGTCAGTGTGGTTGCCGCTGCTCGTCCTGGTATCCTCGCAGACGCTTTGCCATCCCAAGGACCGTGGGAGTGCGGCATGGAGCGTGGGTTTGCAGCACGGCTGCACGATCGGGCGCTGGCGAATGCTCGCGGCGTCAGGGCAGCACCGGAGGTTTTCCTGCTGTTGGCGGTCATCACGTTTGGGGTCTCGTATTTCGCCTTCCGGCAGGTTCAAGGCGAGCGGCTCGCCGTCCTCGAAAACCGAGTGGCCTCACAGGAAGCGCTCCTCGCCGATTATCGGACCAAAGCAAACGGGGCTACTCAAGAGGAAGCCGCGGCGCAGATCAAAAAACTGACCACTATGCTGGCCGATGCGCAAAAGGAATTGGATGCAGCGAAAACCAAGAGCGCATCCCTCGACGGTCCGTCGCGCGATCCTCATCAGTTGTACGACGACGACAACCCGATTGCCCTGGTCGGCGATCCAATGGTCGATGTGGACAACAAAAAGATAACTTTCCCTTTGGTCACGTCCAATGTAATATTGGGCATCAATAAATCCTATCAATTTCAAGATTGGAAGTTAACTTGTGGCGGAACTCGATTATATAACGCAGTCCGCAACGGTGCAGCGCGTGAGTTCTCTTACGCGCCTTTAACCTGCAAGATCATCGGATCCCGCTGAAGCGACGTTTCGGCCACCAACGCGCCGGGGCGCGCCGCTGTCAGGACACGGCCGGCGCCGGCGCCAGAGCCGGCGCCATTTCCCAATGCACCGGGTAGAGGTAGGAGCCGAGGCGGTTGACCAGGATGACGGCAATGACGAGCGCCAGGGCGGCGCCGATCAGCGCCGGACTATAGGACCCGGCCAGGTCGTAAATGAGCCCGGCGAGAAACCGACCAAGGCTCGACCCCAGGCCGAAAATCATGAAGAAACAGCCGTAGATTTGGCCAAAAGCGCGCTGTCCGAAATAGCGCGTGACGAGAAAGGCGATCAGGTCGATCTCGGTGCCGAGCCCCATTCCCATCAGCACCACGCCCGCCGCCGGCAGCATGCCGGCGGCGCTGGCGAGGAATGCCAAGCCGGCGATCGGCGCGAGGAAGAAAAATGTGGCGACATAGGGGGCGAAGATCCGATCGACCAGGAAGCCGGCCAGCAACCGCCCGCTCATCGTCGCCAGACCGAAGACGCCCAGGATCGCCGTCGCCGAAACTGCCGACAGACCGTGATCGGTCAACAGCGGCACGATGTGCGCGGCTGGGCCGTTGATCCCGACCGCGACCAGAAAGAACGCCGCTCCCAGCATCCAGAAACGCGCCGTGCGCGCCGCCTCGCCTACCGTGTAACCGGGGAGCACGGCGATTGCTGCAGCGCCGCCTCGCTCGCCTTCACCGGGCCGCGGTTCGCGGATCCACAGCGCCACCGCCGGGAACGCGATCAGGAACGTCAGCAGACCGAGGCTGACATAGGCGCTGCGCCAGCCGATCCGTTCGATCAGCCGCTCGGCCAGTTGCGGCACAAAAATGGCGCCGAGCCCGACACCCGACATCGCGATGCCGAGCGCCAACCCGCGCCGCCGATCGAACCAGGCCGCGATCGCCTTGGCATAGCCGAGCGGCGTCTGGATGGCACTCGTCATTTCGGCCAGTGCGAACATCACGGTGAAGATCCACAGCACGGCCGGAGCGAGCCCCAGCAGGCACATGAAAAGCGTGTAGACGACGATGCCGGGCAGCGCCACCCGGCGAATGCTCCAGCGATCCATCATGCGCCCGAGGACCGGTACGGCGATGGCGCCGAGGATCCCGCCGACCGACAAGGCGAATGAGGCGGTGGCGCGGTGCCATCCCGTATCCGCCATGATCGGCTTGAGGAACACACCGAACGTGAAACCGAGGACGGGGCCGTTGCAGACGAACAAGCCGGTGACCGCACCGACGACCACCCACCATGGGTTGGTGAATTTGAGCCCCATGACCCCTCTCCTCCCGCGCTGCCGGATGGACGCGCCGCCGCCCGGGAGTGTGCCGGCGATCAGGAGAACGGGTCAACGGCGTCGAGCGTCAGCCGGGGCACTCGCGAAGGATCGCGCGCTTTCGCCGAATGCCCTGCTTGTCGGGTTTGAATTCCCAGCCGGCGAGCTCGTAGCGTCGGCGCCGCTCCTGCGGGGGCTTGGCGGCACGGCCTTTCGACCGGGCAGGGATATCCATCGGCGGCGTCTTTGCCGAGCCCTCGAGCAGACGCTGGCGCTGCGTCGCTCTGTCCGGTCCCAGATAGGTATAGCCGGATTTGTGACTAATCGGGACGATCATGTGGGCGCGGCGGGCCGTCTCCGCGGCGGCGGCTTCCCTGCCGCATTCGAGACAGCAGTCGAAGCCGAGCCTTGCTCGAGCCTCGGAGAACTCGTTGCCGCACCGGCAGTATGGCATTCGACCTACCCTCGACCCTTCGACCCGCATCGATCGCGAGATCGACAGGATCTCGGCCCGGAGGCGGTCGTCGTCAAGGCCGTCGTCAAGAAGGATCGCGCAGCGCCCTTGTCGTCGGCCGGTGGTCGAAAGGAGTTTGTGCTGGCTCACCCGCCGCAAGCCCGTTCTGGCGATTCACCGCGCCTGCACCTCGGGCCAAAGCCGGTAATTCCGACACGACAGAGATCAGAATCGTCTCGGCTTTTGTGAGGAGTTCCGACACATCGGCCGCCTCACAACGCTCACGCGCCTCGGCGAGCAAGGTAATGGCTTCCCACGTGCCGAGCACCAGGTAATCCGTGAAGGTGGTTTGATTGTCGGTGGGCATCGTCTCGTTCGAGCAGATGTCCCACATGCTGCGTCAGAGACGCGTCCTCTGCAGGGTTCTCGCGTAGGCGGGGCGTCTATCGTAGGATGACGAACCCGTGAAGAGGGCCCGGCTCGTCCGGGGAAGGGGCGCGATGGAAATGCCTGATACCGATGACGTGGGGCTCTGGTACGCGCTTTATCGCCTCGTGACAAACTACTGGTTCGAGGTCGATTTCAACGGCGGGGCGAACGCGCACGAATTTTATGTTCCGGATGGCCTGTTTGCCGTCGGCGACAATCGGTTCGCAGGACATCGGATGATTCGTGCGTACTATGCCTGGCGCCAACGGCGTGGTCACACCACCGCGCGTCATCTCGTGAGCAATCTGCAAGTCCTTCCGACCGAAGCGCAACATGTGCGCCTGGTGGGCGTGCTCAGTCTCTATCGGGCCGCCGGCCGCCCGCCGTTCGTCGGAGAAAGACCGCCGATGCTGGTTGCCGACATCCGGGCCGATTGCGTGCGCGGCGAGGACAAGCCGTGGCTTTACCAGTCCCATGTACTGGAGCCGATCTTTGTCGGCCGCGACATCCCGCATTCGATCTCGATCGACCCGGAATTCCTGTCGAGGGTGTGAAGGGGCGATCCTCCGGCGTTCTTTCGCGACCCCTCAGCCGCGCGGCCAGTCGCGGCGGATCGGGTCGCCGCCATCCCAATCGACTGCCGCTTCACGGACCGCATCGAAGATGCGGCGGCGGGTCGGCGTCAGCTCGGCCATCTCGATCACGGTGCCGGGATGGCCCTCGTTCAGAAAATACACGAAAGGGCCGCGCGGGGTTTCGCCCCGCTGACCGATCGTCCAGCCGTTGTTGACCGCCCGGTCGAGCCGCTCGCGATAGTTCTCGGGCCAACTCGACCAATGCTGCAGGCCCTCGTGCCCGGCGGCGAGAAAATCGCGACCCATGCTGGGGGTGTCATCGCGCTGCTGGATCAGCTCGAGCTGCACGTCGCCGGAATTGGCGAGTGCGATCGTCAAATGGATATTGGGGTAGGGCTGCTCTTTGTACCAGAAGCCGTCGAGCGGCAGTTTTTCGGCGACAAACCAGGGACCCACACCGCAGACCTCGACCCAGTGGCGCATTGCCTTGTCGATGTCGCGGACGACAAAACCCATCTGCCGCAACGGGCCGAACAGGCAACTCATCGGCGCTCCTCTCCTCTTTTTCGTAGCGCGAGATCAAGCAGCGGCAGCAGAGCGGGGGCGGTCGGCAGGTTCTGCGCGACGATCTCGCCGCGGGTCATCCAGGCGACCTCGTCGGCATCGTCGCCGGCCACCCCTTCGCCCGACTGCCATTGGCCGATCACGGCGACGAGCGTGTAGTGGTAGCGGACTCGGTCCTCGTGGTCGCGATCGATCGTGTCGATAACGGTCAACGGCCCGATCGCCTCGGCGACGACGCTGGTCTCTTCGAACAGCTCGCGCATCGCCCCTTGGGCGACGGTCTCGCCCAACTCCAGGACGCCGCCCGGAAACCCCCAGCGGCCCGGCATCGGCGGGTTGGCACGACGCACGACCAGCACTCGCTCGCCGCGCAAGCACCACCGCCAGAACCCCGACGATCGGCCGGTCCGGGTAGCGGCGGGCCTCTTTCCCCGCGGCTGTCATTGCGAGAAGCCGGAGGCGACGAAGCAATCTCGGTGAAGGCGAGGCTCCTGCGGCCCGAGATTGCTTCGCTTCGCTCGCAATGACGACGACCTAGTCGGCCGCCGCCCTGGGCCGGCCGTGTTCGTCGGTGTAGATCTCGGCACCCTGCTCCAAGAAGGCCTTCGACTTCTCCTGCATCCCGGACCGCGCGTAGTCGCGGATCTCCTGGGTGATCTGCATCGAGCAGAATTTGGGGCCGCACATCGAGCAGAAATGCGCGAGCTTTGCTCCCTCGGCGGGCAAGGTCTGGTCGTGGAACTTCTCGGCAGTCTCCGGGTCGAGCGACAGGTTGAACTGGTCGCGCCAGCGGAATTCGAAGCGTGCCCGCGACAGCGCGTCGTCGCGTTCGCGTGCTGCCGGATGCCCCTTGGCGAGATCTGCCGCGTGCGCGGCGATCTTGTAGGTGATGACGCCCACCTTGACGTCGTCGCGGTCGGGCAGCCCGAGATGCTCCTTCGGCGTCACGTAGCAGAGAAGTGCGGTGCCAAACCAGCCGATCATCGCCGCGCCGATGCCGCTGGTGATGTGGTCATAGCCCGGCGCGATGTCGGTTGTCAGCGGCCCCAAGGTGTAGAACGGCGCCTCGCCGCACTCCTCGAGCTGCTTTTCCATGTTGACCTTGATCTTGTGCATCGGCACGTGGCCGGGGCCTTCGATCATGACTTGGACGCCGTCTTCCCAGGCGAGCTTGGTCAACTCACCCAGTGTTTCGAGTTCGGCGAATTGGGCACGGTCATTGGCGTCGGCGATCGATCCGGGCCGCAGCCCGTCTCCCAAGGAGTAGCTGACGTCGTAAGCCCGCATAATCTCGTTGATCTCGCGGAAATGCGTGTAGAGAAAACTCTCCTGGTGATGGGCGAGGCACCATTTCGCCATGATCGACCCGCCGCGCGAGACGATGCCAGTGACGCGGTTGGCGGTCAGCGGGATGTAGGCGAGCCGCACCCCGGCGTGGATCGTAAAGTAGTCGACACCCTGCTCGGCCTGCTCGATCAACGTGTCGCGGAAGAGTTCCCAGGTCAGCTCCTCGGCCTTGCCGCCGACCTTTTCGAGCGCCTGGTAGATCGGCACGGTGCCGATCGGCACCGGCGAATTTCTGATAATCCATTCGCGGATCGTGTGAATGTTGCGGCCGGTCGACAGATCCATGACCGTGTCCGCACCCCAACGGGTCGCCCACACCATCTTCTCGACCTCCTCGGCGACCGAGGAGGTGACGATCGAGTTGCCGATATTGGCGTTGACCTTGACCAGGAAGTTCCGGCCGATGATCATCGGCTCGGTTTCCGGGTGGTTGACGTTGTTCGGGATGATCGCGCGACCGCGGGCGATCTCGTCGCGGACGAATTCGGGCGTCACGTAGTCCGGGATTGCCGCACCGAACAACTCGCCGTCGACCGCACCTTCCCGCCGCAATTTCTCGCGGCCGAGGTTCTCGCGGATCGCGACGTATTCCATCTCCGGCGTGACGACGCCGCGCCGGGCATAGGCGATCTGGGTCACCGCAGTGCCCGGTTTGGCGCGCAGCACCTGACGACGGCCGCGATCGAACAGCGAGACCGCACTCGGCTCGTTGCGTCTCAGCCCGTTGTCCTCGGGCTTGACCTCGCGGCCCGCGTAGAACTCGACATCACCGCGCGCCAGGATCCAGGGCTTGCGCAATTCCGGCAGGCCCCGGTTGATGTCGGTCGCGACCGCCGGATCGGAATAGGGGCCCGAAGTGTCGTAGACGCGGACCGCCGGCTCGCCGGCCGAGGCTTCGAGATCGATCTCGCGCATCGCGACCGAGATCTCGGAATGCAGACGACCCGGCACGTGGAGCTTGCGCGAGGCCGGGAACGATCCGGTGGTAACCCGAAGCTCCTCGACCTTCGGTACGAGCTTCGCAGCAGCGAGTGGAGCGGAATCGGGCATCGTGGATCTCCGTTGCGCCGGTTGCACGAAGACCCGGGGTACCGCGAAGAGGAGGTCGGCTTTTGCCGCGGTGTTCCTGTCCCTACGCCGGCACGACCCGGATCAGGTTCGAAGGGTTGCCGCGCCTCGACGGTGGTCGAGCCGGCGGCGTCTCAGCCCCCTGCCGGGGCACCCCTTGGACAGAGTAATTATCCGCGGAGTGTTCGCCCGCCGTCAAGGTTGCGGTTCGACGACCGTAGCCCGCATGATGATGCGCCGCGCCGCGCGTGCCCGAATTCTCGACAGGTTGCAGTAAATGCCCGCAGACCGCGATCCCGCCGTGAGCCTCCCCGACCGGGCGAAGGCGCTCATCGATGTGTGGTTCGGGCCGCCGGGCGATCCCGGACGCGAGCAGCCGCGCGAGATCTGGTTCAAGAGCACCGAGAAATTCGACGCCTCTCTGCGCCAGGCTTTTCTCGCCGATTACGAAGCCGCCGCCGCCGGGGCATTGCGCGCGTGGGAAGCGCTGCCCGGAAGCGCCCTTGCCCTCGTACTGCTGCTCGACCAGATCCCGCGCAACATTTTCCGCGCGACGCCGCGCGCCTATGCGACGGACGCCGCGGCGTGCGCCGCCGCTGATCGGGCGCTCGAGAAGGGCTTTGACCGGATGGTTCCGCTCGTCTGGCGGCGGTTTTTCTACATGCCCTTTCATCACAGCGAGAATATCGAGGACCAGCGTCGCTCGGTCGCCCTGTTCGATGCTCTGCCGCGCAACCCCGACCGTCGCGATTCCTTGCGTCGTTACGGGCGCCCGTATCTCGAGGTCATCGAGCGCTTCGGCCAATTCCCGCACCGGAACGCGATCCTCGGCCGGAAATCGACGCCGGACGAGATCGCCTTCCTCGAAGAGCTGGACACGGCGCGCCGAGTTGCGGAGACAGAAGGGAGGAACTCATCATGAACGATGAGTTACGTTTATGCCGGTGTGGGATGGTGGCGGGGTGGGCCGACCGCGGCGGGCCGGCGGCCCCCAAGCTCATCCCGGGCGCCCGAAACCGAGCAGACGGGCGGCCGGGGCCACGGTCCAGCCTTGCACGACCAGCGAGGCGATCACCAGGATGAAGATGCTGGCAAACAGCCGCTCGTCGCGATGCGGATCGGCCAATCCGGGAATGATGCTGAGGTAGATCGGAACCGCCCCGCGCAACCCCACCCAGGACGCGAACGCCGTCTCGCGCAGGCTGAACCGGAACGGCAGCAGGCAGGCGAAGACAGCGACCGGGCGAGCGAGAAAGATCAGCACCGCGGCCCCGCCGAGGGCACCCGGGAGGTAGGGCGGCAGATCTTCCGGGGTCACCAGCAGACCGAGCATCAAAAACAGCACGATCTGCGCGAGCCAAGCCATGCCTTCGAAGAAGTGCTCGAGATCCTGTCGCGCGCGGTGCCGTGTGGCGCCGGTGACCACCGCGGCAAGGTAGGTCGCGAGGAACCCGCTGGTGCCGAGGAGCTGAGCCAGACCGAACACGGCGAGCCCACCGGTCAGCACCAGGACCGGCGCGAGCGAGGCTTCGATCGGCAGACGCTTCAGCGACTGCGCGAGCACCCAGCCACCGGCCAAGCCGAGTGCGGCGCCACCGGCCATTTCCTTGAGGAACAGCAGGACCGCGCCGCCGACGCCGACTGATCCCGGTTCGGCGATCAGGCGCAGCAGCAGGAAGGTCAAGAACACCGACATCGGGTCGTTGAGCCCGGACTCGACTTCGAGCAGCGCAAGCAGCCTTTCCGGCAACGCTGCACCGGCGCGTCTCAGCAGCACCGCGACCGCCGCAGCGTCGGTCGGCGCAGCGGCGGCGCCGGCCAGCAGCGCCCCCGCAACCGGCACGCCGTCGATCAGCCAAACCGTGGCGCCAAGTATGCCGGTGGTCACTCCGACGCCAATTGTGGCCAGTGCGGCAGCCGGCCAGAGTGCCAGGCGCAACATCGATAACGGCGTCTTGAGCCCGCCCTCGAACAGAATTACCGCGAGCGCCACGCTGCCGATCAGATAGGCCGATCTGAAATCGTCATACTGGATGCCGAATACATAATCGTCGCCCGCCAGCATGCCGAGCGCCAGGAAGACGAGCAGCATCGGCGCCCCGACGCGCCGCGAGATCACTCCGGCAATGATGCTCAACAGGCCGAGTACGCCGCCCAGCAATATAAGCTTGTGCGACTGGGCCATCGCCGCGTGGCCGAGCGCCAAGAGCTGTGCACCCGTCATGCCGCGACCAACATGTGTCTTCGCCTATACGTCCGTTGCCTGACCGCGACGTCAAAACTCTTTGATCCGCGAGCCCGCGGGTCGATAACGCCATCCGGGAGAATGGCCGATCCGCCTGCAAGGAGTCATCGATGGCCAATATCGAAATCCACGTGAATGCGGTCGAGCCCTTTGCCGAGGGCCAAGTTTTCGGCGAGACCGGTCCCTATCTGCGTATCCGGGGTGTGGCCAAGGGCGAGCTCGACCCGGCGGCGCCTGAGAATAGGGTCATCGTCGACCTTGACAAGGCGCCGCGGAACGGCAGGGGCCTCGTCGAATACGAGAGCGATTTTTTCATATTGCGGCCGGTGGATCCCGGCCGAACGAACGGGGTGCTGGTCTATGACGTGACCAATCGCGGCTCGAAGCGGATCTTCCAGCTCCTCGACGACACCCCGAGCGCACCGGTCGACGCGGCGAACGACCCGAAGACTGCCCGTGACGCCGGGCTCGGCTTTTGCCTCGCGCGCGGCTACAGCCTTATCTGGTCGGGTTGGGATCCGGGTGCGCCCTCCGCCAACAACGGCCTCGGCGCGCGCTTTCCGACCGCGATCGAAGACGACCGGCCGATCACCGGCCGCATCCGCCACGAGTTCCACATCGGCACTCGCGCGCCGGGCAAGGGCGACATCGTGCGGCTCTCCTACCCGGCCGTCTCGACCGACAAGCAGCAGGCACGGCTGAGCGTCCGTGACCGTGAAAGCGACACCCGGACCGAGATCCCGGCCGATGCTTGGGAGTTCGCCGACGCACAGTCGATCCGGCTGTTGCCGCAGAGCAGCCTCTTCGCGCCGATCAAGATTTACGAGCTGTGGTACGAAGCGACCGGCCCCAAGGTGCTCGGCATCGGCTTTGCCACGGTGCGGGACCTCGTCTCGTTCCTGCGCTACGAGCCCATCGATCGCCTCGGCAGGCCCAACCCAATGATCGCCGGGGGCGCGCGGACCGATGACACCGGCATCCGCTACGCGCTTGCCTTTGGCGTCTCGCAGAGCGGTCGTTTTCTGCGCCATTTCCTCGAGCTGGGCATGAACGACGACGGGCACGGGCGGCGTGTCTTCGACGGCGTCATGAGCCACGTCGCAGGTGCGGGCAAGGTGTTCGCCAACCATCGCTTCGGCATGCCGGGTCGCACCGCGACCCAGCACGAGGATCGCCTCTATCCCGAGAATTGGTTCCCGTTCGGCAACGCGGTCACGACCGACCCGTTTTCGCGGAAAACCGGCGCCATCCTGCAGGGCCGAACAACCGACCCGCTGGTCATCGAGACCAACAGCTCGACCGAGTACTGGCAGAAGGGCGCCTCGCTCGTGCACACCGATCCGACCGGGCGGAGCGACGCCGATCTGCCCGCCAACGTCCGGGTCTACATGATCGCCGGCACCCAGCACGGCGGCCGCCCCGGTGCCGATCCGAGCCCCGGACCCTGCATCAACCCGCGCAACCCGCACAGCGCCACCCCGGCCTTGCGGGCGCTGTTTCTGGCGCTTGAAGAATGGGTAACAAAGGGCACGGCACCCCCGCCGGGCCGTGTCCCCCGGGTCGCCCACGGTACCGCCGTCCCGGCCGAGACTATCAGGATGCCGGCGGTGCCGGGCTTCGCCGTGGCACCCTATGCCAACCAGATCGTCCCACCGGTCGATTGGGTCGACCCACCGGTGCGGATCGACAATGTCTACGGTGCGCTCGTGTGCGCGGTCGACGCGGACGGCAACGAAATCGCTGGCATCCGGCTGCCGCCGATCGCGGTGCCGCTCGGCACCCACACCGGGTGGAACGTCTACCGGGCGCAGCCCGACGAGCTCGCCGACCGCGACGGCTCGTTCATCGCCTTCGCCCGGACCAAGAACGAACGCGAGGCGGCGGGCGACCCGCGCCCCTCGCTCGAAGAGCGCTACGGCAGTCGCGAGGCCTATGTCGCCGGGGTCAGAGCGGCGGCCCAAACACTCGTCACCGAGCGCCTGCTATTGCCGGCAGACGCCGCCGCCTATGTCAAAGCCGCCGAAGCGTGCGACCGCTTCTGAGCAATCGCGGAACGTCCTCCGGGCGCAGCCTCGCGAACTGAGCGTGAAGCAAATGTCGGGCATTGCTTTACATCGGCGGTTTAATCCCATCCTTCTCCGCGTAAATTCGATTTGAGGTCAAACGGCCGTCCGAATTTTTCAGCGCGATGACGAAGACAGCGGCACCCGGCTTCAACAGGCTGGCATCGCCGGGCGCGTTGGCCAGCACCGGAACGTCCGGACCGACGCTATACTCCAATTCACCGCCTTTGAAGGTAACATGCAAGACCGCGCCCTCCGGGGCCTTGGTCACGGTGCCGACGGTGGCGTTGGTCATCACGCTGTCCGGCCCGAGATCCCAAGCGAATTGCCTGCCGCCATCCGGCGTCGCCGTGGGAAAGATGCGGACCTCGATCGCGTGAATCTTACCGTCCTTGTCTTTGATCCCGGTCGAAGCCACGAAGTCGCCGGGTTTGATGTCGGCGAGGGATTTCTTGACGAGGGTTTGGATCGTGACATCCGGCGCGAGCGCAATCGTTAAAACCTCCCCGTCGCGAGACTTCACCGTAAGGATCTGGCCATCGAGCTTATCGACCACCCCGCGCACCCGGGTGGGCGTGCCCTGCGACGGAGTTTGCGCCAGCGCCGGGAGTGCAAACAACGTGACAAGCACGGCGGCAATCGCCATTCGTCTCATGGTGTCAGCCCTCCTGTTCGCGGTTTCGCTTTGATGACGCTTAGCTCCGCGCGGCCATCATACGCGACCGACGAAGGAGTAGTCTGCCACGTCTTCGCAGCACCGCCTTCAGCCCCGGGCCCCCGGTGCCGCCTCGGGCTGCATGGCGGCGGAGCGGGGCCGGCCGCAGGCGGTCAGTTTTAATCAGCGACGGTAACGATTTATTAACCTTACCGTGGTATAAGACACATGTGTTCATCGCTGCTCTATCGCTGACCCTGGCTGCGCTCTTTGCGACATTGCCGGCCTCGTCGCTGGCGTCGGAGGTCGCGATCGCGGTTTGCTTTTCGCCCGAGGAAAACTGCGCCGCTTTCGCCAACCGTGCGATCGACACCGCCGAGCGTGAGATCCTGGTCGGCGCCTACGGCCTAACGGCCGCGTCGGGAATTGTCGACGCGCTGATTCGTGCCAAGGAACGCGGTATCGACGTTCGGCTGATCGCCGACAAGACCACGCCTTGCGAGCGCGACAGCGGCGTGGGGCCGCTGTCCGCGGCAGGGGTGCCAATCTGGATCGACGATCATGCCCGGATCGCGCATGCCAAGACCATGGTCATAGACGGCGCCGTCACCCTGACCGGGTCCTACAATTGGACCCGCGGCGCCGCGGCGAACTCCGAGGACCTGAACCTGATCTCCTCCCCTGCTGTCGCGGCGGCGTATGCCACCCACTGGCGGCAGCGCCTTGCCGTCTCGGTTCGGTTCGATCGAAAAGAAGACTGGTGCCGCTCCTCATCGGCGGACGCTCGCTGAACGACGACGACGGCACTGCGCGGTCAGGGAGGCGGTTCAGAAACAGCTTTAAGACGGCGATGATCGTGGCCATCCGCATAAGCCGGGCCTCGTGACACTGCGCTTGTGGTCGACGCACGGTCGGGGCAGCATCGCGCAAACCCACGGCAACGGATGGAGGGGAGCATGGGTTCGTCGGCTGTTTTACGAAGCACGGCCGCGGCGGTGCTGGTCGGCGGACTGATCGGCACTGCCCTAACGCCGGCGTTCGGTCAAATCCTGATCGTCGGCAACGACGAGAAGCAGGGCTGGGACGAAAACGCCAAGCCGATCCTCAAGGAGCCCGGGCACGACACGCTTTCGGTGGTCGACATCTCAAAGCCGGAAGCGCCGCGCGTCGCGGCGACCATTCCGCTGATCAACTCGGTAGTCGGCCCGCCGACCAACCTCGCGATCCACCCCTCGGGCGAAATCGCCTTTGTCGCCAACTCGGTCGAACCCGTGATCCAGGGATGGGGCCATCGGCTGGAGCCCGACAACAAGGTCTTCCTGATCGATCTGAAGGCGACCCCGCCCAAGGTGATCGGTACGATCACGGTCGGGAAGCAGCCTTCGGGCATGGCGATCAGCCCAAAAGGCGACTTGGCGCTGGTCGCCAACCGTGCCGACGGCACGATCTCGGTCCTGTCGATCCGCGGCAAGGATGTCCTGGTTGTCGATACCGTGACGGTCGGAGCGCCCACCGACAGTGTCTCGGCGGTTGCGATCACCCCCGACGGCAAGCACGCGTTGGCGGCTAAAGCCGCCGCCAACAAGGTCGCCTTGTTGACGATAGACGGCGACAAGGTCACTTACGACAAGCGCGATCTGCCGACCGGCATCTTTCCCTACAATGTCGCCGTGACGCCCGACGGCAAACTGGCGCTGACCGTCGACAACGGCAATGGCGGGAGTTCCGACGGCAATGCGAAGACGGTCGGCGTGATCGACCTCGAAGCGAACCCGGTACGGGTCATCGACCACGTGACCGTCGGGGATTCGCCCGAGGGCCTGGCGATCAGCCCCAAAGGCGATCTCGCCGTCACCGTCGAGGCGCGTGGTTCCAACATGCCCAAGACCGCCTTCTTCTATCACCCGACGGGTGCCGTCACCGCGCTCAAGATCGACGGGAAAAAGGTCACCAATGTCGGCGAGGTCAATGTCGGCGCGCTCCCCGAAGCCGTCGCGTTCAGCCCCGACGGGCAATACCTCTATGTCGGCAACTTCATCGACGGCGATCTGTCGGTATTGCGGGTCGACGGCACCCAGCTTTCCGACACCGGACAGCGGTTCAAGCTGCCGGGCCATCCGGCCTCGATGCGCGGGGGGCCGCAATAAGCCGCCGTGACCAGTACGCTGCACGCTGAGCGCAGAGGGTCAATCCACGGGCACGACGATATCGAGAAGCGGCCCGTATTGCTGGCTGCCGAAGATGTCGGCGTCGCCGGGACTGCCGCTCGAGAGGGTACGGGAGATCGTGAATTTGATCGCCAATGCCGGGTCGAATTCGACCCAATCGGTGATCCGGCTCTCCGCGATGCCGAAAATCCGGCACACCGCCGCGCGCGAGAGCGCGCCGCTGCGGCGAACGAGATCATAGTCGGCGCGCCCGGCGAAGATCACATCGAAGGTGATCTTGTCGACCCCGGCATTCTTGCTGCGGATCGTCTTGGCGATCTCGGCGAGCCGCCGCGCCGCCATCAGATGCCGGCCTCGGCGAGGAAGGTCGGGAAGAGCTCGAGGGGATCGTCGACCCGCACCGTGTGGTTGACCGTCCAGCGATAGGCGGGGCTCGCAGGCAACACCTCGTCGAAGAGGAAGGCGACCCCGCCGGCGGTTCCCTTCACCGCCGGCAGGCGCGCATAGAACATCTGGCGGGTGCCGGTCATGCACACCTCCTCGGCGAGCTCGCGCGTCGGCGCGATCGCCTGGACGACGACGCAGAGCTCGTGGCCGGGCGACGCCCTGCGGGGCTCGAGCGGACCGAGAATGCCGTCGCGCCCGTAAACCGTGTAGTGCAACTCCCAGCCGGTCGGACCGAACCGCTCGACCGCCTGTCGGCGCGCCCAGCCGATCACCGCGTCGATATTCTCGATCGTGTAGGGGTCGCGCACGCCGACCATGCCGACACAGCGCTCACCGAGTTTGCCCGCACCTTCGAGCTTGGCGCGCAGTTCGGCGGCCGGAACGTATTTCGGGCCGGTGATCCGGGTGGTGCGTTCGTCGTACTGCTCATAGCGGCACTCGCTCATGTCGATATGGCCGCCGAGAAAATATTCGTAAAACGGGTTGGGCCGCTCGTACATCGCGTGGCCCGCGACCGAGGCGACGGTGCAGCGCTGCTCGGGCAAGAGTGCCGTGACCTTGACATCCTCCATCGTGATCTCGCCGAGCACCAATTCCTTGCCGCCATAGGGCTCCGCGCAGAACGAGGCGCACTCCAGCACCTTGCCGCCGAAATAGGCGAGCCCCTCGGGAAGGCCGGCGCGGATCGCCGGTGCGGCGAAGATCGCGCAGTCGCTGCTGCGGCCGCCGATGATGACATCGGCGCCACGGTCGAGCAGCTCGATGTAGGGGTGCACTCCGGCCATCGCCACCAGGCGATCGGTGGCGTCGAGGGTCGCGAGATCGAGCGGCGGCCGCGCGTCGAGGCCGCGGATGGTGTCACCCTCCGCGATCTTGCGGCGCAGATAGGCCTTCTCGACCTCGGAATAGAAATAGCCGACCCGGAACTTCGCCAGCGCATGCTTGCGGGCGAGATCCTTGATGATGCCGACAAAGCAATCGACTCGGCTGTTGCTGCCGGTGTCGCCGGCGGAGCCGACGATCATCGGCACGCCGAGCCGGCGTGCGGCCAGCAGCATGTGCTCGAGATCGTGGACCTGCCATTGCTGCGGGCTCGACGAGGAATCCGCCCCGAGCGGCCCCGGGCCGACGTCGCACGATCCCGAGTTGGCGCAGATCAGATCGGGCTCGTTCGCGAGCCCGATCTCGAAGCTCCCGGTCCTGATCGGGGCAAAGCCAAGATGCCCGTTCGGACAAAGGATGCGCAGGCTCGGCTTCGCCGAGCGCTGGTGCTGAATCGAGGCGGGCACGGGGCGAGTCTCCGACACCTGCAGCAGCGCGCTATGCCGCGCGGGCCGGCGCCGCGGTCAGCCGGGCGAGGAGCGAGCCGAGCAGGCCCTGCGGCAGGAAGATGATGAGGTAGATGTCCAAGATACCGAGCATTGCGGCAATGGCTCTCCGGTCGGTTTATGTTAGACGCCGAGATAGGCTTCCTGAATGGCCTTGTTCGCCGACAGCTCCCCGGCGGCGGCGCTGGCGCGGATGGTGCCGGCGTCGAGCAGATAGGCACGGTCGACGACGCGCAGCACCTGGCGGACGTTCTGCTCGACGATCAGCAGCGTCAACCTCGCTCGCGCGGATACGCTCGACGAACGCAAAGACCTGCTGCACGCCGACCGGTGCCAAGCCGGCCGAGGGTTGATCGAGCAGCAAGAGCCTCGGCTGCGACAACCCGGTAGTGCGCCGGCACCCTCGCGACGCTGAACGACCAACACGGCCAGGGAACTTCGAAGCATTTCGCTCTGTTCCCACCGTGCGACAAAATTTCATGGATGGAGGTCCCAAGATGAATACCGACCAGATGAAGGGAAACTGGAAGCAGCTCGTCGGCAAGGCCAAGGAGAAGTGGGGCAAATTGACCGATAACGATTGGCAGATCGTCGAAGGAAAGCGCGATCAACTGGTCGGCAGAATTCAGGAGCGCTATGGAATTGCGCGCGAAGAAGCAGAGCGCCAGGTAGCCGACTTCGAGAGGAGCCACGAGAGGATCTGACGAACGGCATTCCACTGACGACACCCCGCCGGCGCCGCAACCACTTCGCCTGAGCAAATGCGCATGACCTTTTTCTGGCTCGCTTTCTTCGGCAGCGCTGCATGCGCCTGGCTGATCGGATACGGCATGGGATATCTGAGGGGTATCAGGGACCCCATTGCCGCCGCCGATGGTAGCGACGGCGACCGTGACTTCGGTGGAGGTTGGAGTGGGCGAGAAATCGGAGGCTCCGATGCTGCGCCGGGCGTGGCGCCTCTCACCCGAAGCCGGCACGCTCGGGACAATGAAAGAATGATCGAGGGCGCGGGCCGAGCGCTTTAACTGCTGTTGGTCGCCCCGGTCCTGGTCGCGTTTTGGCGGCCCGAGCTGAGAGCCTTCCTGCGGTATTGGTATCCCGTTAGGAAGCGGCAGCGGCCCGAGGCGGGGGCGGCGGCGGCGGTGGAACCGCAAGGGCGCTCCCGGTGGCGCCCAAGGTTCCTCCCGCGACCGCGCCGACCACTGCGCCGGGGGCGCAGCCGATTGGTATCGTTATCAGACAGCCGATAACCGCGCCGGATGACCCTGCTTGGACACCGCCCATCGTCGGGCTCTCGGGTTTACCGAAAGTGCACGCGGCGAGAACGCCGGCGAGCGCCATCGTGCTGATGATTTTTATAATTGCTTCTGGGCCGGGCTGCTGAAACACTTCGGCATCTCTGCCTACCCGGGCACCCCGACCCGCCACCAGCTCTCGTTCCGCCATAACCAACCCCGATAATTTGAACCCGCGATGCGTCTACCATTCCGATAAACCCAAAAGCAAGCGCATTTAGCGCTAGGCGAGAGCCAGGCCACATGATCTTGTGCGAGTGCGCCATCGACGACCCGGGGAGCGGCGTGACAAGGGTGAGTAGGCGCGGTCGGCTAAGTGCGTCGGAGTGGCCTCGTCGAAGAGGTATCGTGGGCGGCTTCCCACCCGGTCGGCGCCGCCCCTTGGTCCACCGATCTTGCGAAGGAATTTTGACTTTGCTATTGTGCATATGATAACATTGCCTAAATGGCATCCTGCGCTAATCGCGGTGCCTGTAACGGACCGCCGGTTGACCCAGGGAGATACCGATGGAAGTCTTCTACCGAAACCGCCCGGGCGCAATCACCCCGGGCGAGGCAGCGACGATAGCGGCGGTGGTCGACACCTTCGTCCGGGCGACCAAGACCAGCGGCCTCGAAACCGAGTTGCCCGCGCATCCCGAAAACGTGAGCGAAATGTTCGGCACCCGCGCGGGCGGGCAATTCAATCCATAGGCGAAAATCTGCGCTAGATCCGCGTTAGACTTTGTCGATGGGCTATCTTGATGAAACTTGTGATTGCGGTCGACAGGTTCGCCGGTCTTGGAGGCGCCGGGGGCCTATCGGTGGATCATAGGATGAACCGGGACAGGTCGGCGTTTTGCGCGAGCGCCCCGACCTTGTCACGCACATAGGCCTGATCGATCTCGACCAAGCTTCCCTCGGGCCGGTCGGAGGCGGTGAAGCTGATTTCCTCCAGGAGCCGTTCGAGGATCGTGTGCAGCCGCCGCGCCCCGATGTTCTCGACCGCAGTGTTGATCTCTTCGGCCAGGAGCGCGATCTCGTCGATCGCCGCCTCGTCGAAATCGAGGGTGACGCCCTCTGTCGCGAGCAGCGCCTTGTACTGCTTGATCAGGCTCGCCTCGGGCTCGGTCAGGATGCGCCGGAAGTCGCTGCGGTCGAGCGCCTTCAATTCGACCCGGATCGGCAGCCTTCCTTGCAGCTCGGGCAACAGATCGGAGGGTTTGGCCTGGTGGAAGGCGCCCGAGGCGATGAACAGGATGTGGTCGGTCTTGACGGCACCGTGCTTGGTCGCCACCGTGGTGCCTTCGATCAGCGGCAACAGGTCGCGCTGCACTCCCTCGCGGCTGACATCGGGCCCGCCGCCGCCGAGCCGCTCGCCGCGGCCGCAGATCTTGTCGATCTCGTCGATGAAGACGATGCCGTTCTGCTCGACCGCGGTGGTCGCTTCGCGCACCACCATTTCCTGATCGAGCAGCTTTTCACTCTCTTCGGCGACCAGCACGCGATGGCTCTCGGCGACGGTCATCTTCTTTGGCTTCGAGCGCGTGCCGAAGGCCTTGCCGAAGATGTCGCCGAGGTTGAGCATTCCCATCTGTGCGCCGGGCATGCCGGGGATCTCGAAGGTCGGCAGATTGGCCGCCGCACTCTCCTGCACCGCGATTTCGATCTCGCGGTCGTCGAACGCGCCCTCGCGCAGCCGCTGGCGGAATTTCTGACGGGTATCGGCACTGGCGCCGGAGCCGACCAGCACGTCGAGCACTCGCTCCTCGGCGGCGAGCTCGGCCTTGGCCTCGACCTCCTTGCGCAGCCGCTCGCGGGTCATCCCGATCGCGATTTCGACGAGATCGCGCACGATCTGCTCGACATCGCGCCCGACATAGCCGACCTCGGTGAACTTGGTCGCCTCGACCTTGACAAAGGGCGCCTGGGCGAGGCGCGCGAGGCGGCGCGAGATCTCGGTCTTGCCGCAGCCGGTCGGTCCGATCATCAGGATGTTCTTGGGCAGGACCTCTTCGCGCAGCTCGGGAGTGAGCTGCTGGCGGCGCCAACGGTTTCTCAGAGCGATCGCGACGGCGCGTTTGGCGTCGTGCTGGCCGACGATGAAGCGGTCGAGCTCGGAGACGATCTCGCGCGGGCTGAAGGAGGTCATAAGGGCAGACCCCGCTCAGTCGGTCTTTCCCGCGAAAGCGGGAATCCAGAGGGGCGACGACGACTTACCAGGCGGCCCTGGACCCCCGCCTGCGCGGGGGTGACGGTAAAAAGCCGAAAGAACCGCCTCATTTCGGTCAGCCTCAATATTCGAGTTTCTCGAGGGTGATCTTGTCGTTGGTGTAAATGCAGATCCCGGCGGCGATCGCCATCGCGCGGCGCGCCACCTCCTCGGCGTCGATGCCGTCGATATCGATCAGCGCGCGCGCCGCAGCCAGCGCATAACCGCCGCCCGAGCCGAGGCCGATGATCCCATCGTCGGGCTCGAGCACATCGCCGGTCCCCGACAGGATCAGCGACACGTTCTTATCGGCGACCGCCATCATCGCCTCGAGCCGGCGCAGGTAGCGATCGGTCCGCCAATCCTTGGCCAGCTCGACGCAGGCGCGCGGCAACTGGGCGGCATATTGCTCGAGCTTTCCCTCGAGCCGTTCGAACAAGGTGATCGCGTCGGCGGTGGCGCCGGCGAACCCGGCGATGACCGAGCCGCCGGCGAGCCGGCGCAGCTTGCGCGCGTTCGACTTGACCACCGTCTGACCCATCGAGACCTGCCCGTCCCCGGCAACCACGACCTGGCCGCCCTTGCGCAGGCAGAGGATTGTCGTGCCGTGCCACACGGTCTCGTCGGAATGATCCATGCGCCTCTTGGGGGGATCCGGTATCACTGGGCGGAGAGCACTCAAGGAACTGTGATGTAAGCCAGACCGGTCCCGGCGACAAGCGGAGCGCTGCGCCCAGCACCGACAGTAGCAACCACTCGGCGAAATTGATAAAAGGATGCCGCCGCAGGTGCGGCACTCGAGGAGAACACCGTGCGAGTGGCGACGGTCGAACGCAACACCAAGGAGACCCAGATCAGCGGTCGGGTCGATCTCGACGGCGCCGGCAACGCCGAGGTATCGACCGGCATCGGGTTTCTCGATCACATGCTGGAGCAGCTCGCCAAGCACAGCCTGATCGACGTCACGCTGCACGCGGTGGGCGATCTGCACATCGACTTCCACCACACCACCGAGGACACCGGCTACGTCGTCGGCGAGGCGGTCTCCCGCGCCCTCGGCAACCGCGCCGGCATCGCCCGCTACGGGCATGCGGTGATCCCGATGGACGAGACCCTGACCCGGGTCACCCTCGACGCCTCGAACCGCCCCTATCTTGTGTGGAAAGTCGCCTTCACCCGGCCGAAGCTCGGCGAGATGGACACCGAGCTGTTCAAGGAATGGTTCCAGGCCTTTGCCCAATCGGCGGGGGTAACCCTCCACATCGAGAACCTATACGGCGAGAACAACCACCACATCGTCGAATCCTGCTTCAAGGGTCTCGCCCGAGCGCTCCGTCAAGCGGTCGAGATTGATCCGCGCCGGGCCGGGGCGGTCCCGTCGACCAAAGGCGTGCTCGGCGGCAGCTTGCCGTGAACGTCGTGATCGTCGATTACGGCTCGGGCAATCTGCGCTCGGCGGCGAAAGCCTTCGAGCGCGCGGCGACCGAGAATGGGATCTCCGCGCAAATCGAGGTGACGAACAAACCCGAAGCGGTTGTTGGCGCCGACAGGGTCGTCCTGCCGGGCGTCGGGGCCTTTGCCGATTGTCGACGCGGTGTCGCCGCGGTACCCGGCCTCGAAGCGGCGATGCGTGAGGCGGTGATCGCTCGCGCCCGCCCGTTTCTCGGCATCTGTGTCGGCATGCAGCTGATGGCGGATCGGGGCCGTGAGTTCGAGACGGTTGCGGGCCTCGGCTGGATCGAGGGCGAGGTGGTGGCGATCAAACCGCGCGATCCCGCGCTCAAGATCCCGCATATGGGGTGGAACGAGATCGAGCCGCGGGCGGCCCATCCGCTGCTCGCCGGGCTCGGAGCGGGTGCCCATGCCTATTTCGTCCACAGCTACCATTTCCGCCTTGGCGACGCTGCGGACCTCATCGCCGTCACCGATTACGGCGGTCCGCTGACGGCGATGATCGGGCGCGGCAATCTCGCGGGGGCCCAGTTTCATCCCGAGAAGAGCCAGGAAGCGGGGCTGCGGCTGATCGGAAACTTTTTGCGATGGCGTCCATGAGCGATGGGCGAATCATCCGGTGCGACGATCTCGGTCGAACGGGTCACCCGCTATTCCGGCACCGATCTCGACGATCTCTGCGAGGCAACCGAGAGTGCGATCACCGAAGGCGGCGGGTTCGGTTGGCTCAAGCCCCCACCGCGGCAGGTGCTGGAGAATTATTGGAAAGGCGTGCTGCTCGTCCCCGAGCGCCGACTCGTCGCCGGCCGTCTCGACGGCGTGATCGCCGGCTCGGCGCAGCTCAGCCGGGCCCCGCGCAACAACGAGGCGCAGGCCTTCGCCGGAACCTTGACCAGCGCCTTCGTGGCACCCTGGGCACGCCGCCGCGGGATCGGCCGCGGCATCGTGCTCGAGGTCGAGCGTCTCGCCAAGGAGATCGGTCTGGCGGTCCTCAACCTCGATTTGCGCGACACCCAGCGCGCGGCTATCCGACTCTATGAGGGCCTCGGCTACATGCGTTGGGGTACACATCCCGTTTATGCACGGGTCGAAGGACGCATCGTGCCGGGGCATTATTATTACAAGCTCCTCGAAGCCGAGCCGGCGGCGCCGTGATCCTGTTTCCGGCGATCGACCTCAAGGACGGCGCCTGCGTGCGCCTCGTCCGCGGCGATATGGGGAGCGCCAAAGTCTTCAACCGGGATCCCGCGGCGCAAGCCCGGCACTTCGCGAACGCCGGCTTCGACTGGTTGCACATCGTCGATCTCGACGCCGCCGTTGCCGGCAGCTCGCGGAATGGCGGGGCGGTGGCAGAGATTCGCGGCACGGTCGATCTGCGGATCCAGCTGGGCGGCGGCATCCGCGACCGCGCCGCGATCGAACAGTGGCTGGCGTTCGGCATCGACCGTGTCGTGCTCGGCACCGCGGCGATGCGCGACCCCGAACTCGTGCGGCAGGCGGCGGCCGATCATCCGGGCAAGATCGTCGTCGGCATCGATGCGCGGGACGGGCATGTGGCGATCGAGGGCTGGGTCGAGACGACCGAGATCGGCGTCGTCGAGCTCGCCCGCCGCTATGAGGACTGCGGGGTCGCTGCAATCGTCTATACCGACATCGCGCGGGACGGAGCACTTTCCGGCGTCGATGCGAAGGCGGTTGCCGACATCGCGCGACAGATCCGAATTCCGGTCGTTGCTTCGGGCGGCGTCGCCTCGCTCGACGACATTGCCGCGCTCAAGGCGCGCGAGGCGGACGGCATCGCCGGGATCATTTGCGGGCGCGCGCTCTATGACGGACGGATCGACCCTGCCGCGGCGTTGCGCTTGCTCTCGGAGGAGCCGCCGTGCTGAAGATGCGCGTCATCCCCTGCCTCGACGTCAAGGACGGGCGGGTCGTCAAGGGGGTGAATTTCATCGACCTCGTCGATGCCGGCGATCCGGTGGCGCAGGCGCGGTTCTACGATCGTGAAGGCGCCGACGAGCTTTGCTTTCTCGACATTACCGCCAGCGCCGAAGACCGCGACACGCTTTACGACGTGGTCCGCCGCACCGCGGAGGAATGTTTCATGCCGCTGACGGTCGGCGGCGGCGTGCGCACGATCGACGATATCCGCCGCCTGCTGCTCGCCGGCGCCGACAAGGTGTCGATCAACACCGCTGCGGTCGCCCGTCCCGAATTCGTGCGCGAGGCAGCCGAGAAATTCGGCAGCCAGTGCATCGTCGCCGCGATCGACGCCAAGAGAGCGGGAGAAGAGCGAGTGGGAGGTGTTCACCCATGGCGGCCGCCGGCCGACCGGAATCGATGCGATCGAATGGGCCTGCCGCCTCGTCGATTACGGGGCCGGCGAGATCCTCTTGACCTCGATGGATCGCGACGGAACCAAAGCCGGTTTCGACATCGCGCTGACGCGCGCCGTCGCCGATGCGGTGCGGGTGCCGGTGATCGCCTCCGGCGGTGCGGGCACGCTCGATCACCTGGTCGAGGGGATTCGCGACGGCCACGCCACCGCGGTGCTCGCCGCCTCGATCTTTCATTTCGGCACCTACCGGATCGGCGAAGCCAAGGCCCAGCTCGCTGCATGCGGCATCCCAGTGCGGCGCTGAGCAATGGCTGCCGAGCTGGGTGCTGCGCTCGACCGCCTATGGCAGGTCATCCAATCGCGCCGCGGCGCCGATCCGCAGAGTTCGTATACCGCGCGGCTCTTCGCCCGCGGCCGAGCAAAGATCGCGCAAAAGCTCGGCGAGGAGGCGGTCGAGGCGGTCATCGAGGGTGTCGGTGACAACCCCGCCGCGCTCGTCGGCGAAAGCGCCGATCTGCTCTATCACCTGCTGGTGCTGTGGGCTGCGGCCGGCGTGTCGCCGACCGATGTCGCCGCTGAGTTGGCGCGCCGCGAGGGCATCTCCGGGATGGAGGAAAAACGTTCGCGGGCCAACCTTTGACCGGAGGTGTTATGGCCTATGACCGCAACAACGTCTTCGCGCGCATCCTGCGCGGCGAAATCCCGTGCAAAAAGGTCTACGAGGACGAGCACGTTCTGGCGTTTGACGACATTACCGCCCGAGCCCCGACGCATGTTTTGGTCATTCCCAAGGGCGAATACGTCTCACTCCACGATTTTTCCGAACGAGCTTCGACGGAAGAGATCGCCGCCCTGGTCCGAGCCCTCGGGAAGATCGCCAGAGAACGCGGGGTGACTGAAAGCGGCTATCGCGTCATCGCCAATAATGGGCCAGCCGCTCACCAGGAGGTTCCGCACTTTCACGTGCACGTTGTCGGCGGCCGCGACCTGGGAGGAATGCTGCCGCGGCGGTGATCACCGCCTCTCCCGTTCCCTGCCGCGCGGGAAAACTCAGGGTAAAAATTTTTCGGGCCTTGCCATGCGCCGAAAAACCGCGTGAGATCATGCATTTGGGCATGACGCTCGGGCAAAATCGAAGGAGTGGCAGGGAACCGGCAGGGAAGCCCGAAAACCATCGGATGTAGTTTAGCATCGCCCCGATCATTGCTGACATACCAATTAATAAATTGATATTTTCTCACGACCCTGCTATATGGGGCATATCTGCGTTTAGGCAAGAAGGCAGCGGTGTCGCCCGGGCCGCGCGGGGTGACAGGGTGGCGGGAGCCCGATGTCCGAGAACAAGCGCGATTACGAGGTCGGCCGTGGCAAGCCGCCGGTGCACAGCCGCTTCAAGAAGGGCCGGTCCGGCAACCCGCGCGGACCGCGCCCGAAAAACCTGCCGGCGCTGCTGGTCGCCGCACTCAACGAGCCGGTGGTCGTGACCATCGACGGAGAGCGCCGCGAGATCACCAAGCGCGAGGTGGTCGTCACCCAGCTGGTCAACAAATCGACCGGGGCGGATTTGCGCGCCACCAAGATGCTGATCGACATGCTGAAGGACGTCGAGAAAAAGGCCGGTGTGACGCCGCCGCCGGAACCCGCCCCGTTCACCGCGGCGGACGAGGAGGTCATGGCGACCTTCATCACAAGGCTGCGGCAATCCTGGGGAGGAGGAACTTCAGGGAAGCGCCCCTCACCCCAACCCTCTCCCCGCGAGCGGGGAGAGGAAGGGACCCGCGAAGCGGGAGGGTGAGGGGCAGCCACCGACGGAACCCAGCAGACCCGTGCCCAAAGGTCCATGGACCTTTCCCTTTCCACGATGCGTCGTGCTTGGGCCTTGTGAGCCCGTTTGCCTCCATGAAGCGAGGGGAAAGGTCCATCCCATCATTCCCGCGAAAGGGCAGGGCTGTCCGGGGAATGGAAAGCGGTTGTTGTATCTTAATCGGAACCAACTGAAGGTCGTCATGCGCGGGCTTGACCAGATCAAGCCCGGCCATGACCACTTTGAGCTGCGCGATGGTCATTGTATACTTGGAGCACACGCATCGGGAATTTCCCCGGACAGCCCTGCACGGAAAGCGGGAATCCAGGGACCCAAGGACTGAAGCGGTTGCGCTGGACCCCGCTTTCGCGGGGGTGACGCTAACCCGTTGCAAACATTGCGCGCCGTTTTCGGTTGGACACTTACCGGAGATCTCATATGTCGGGGCCCCTTGAAGGCGTTCGCGTCGTCGATTTGACGACGGCGGTATTGGGGCCGGTTGCGACGCAGATCCTCGGCGATATGGGGGCGGACGTGGTCAAGATCGAGCCGCCGGGCGGTGATCCGATCCGCACGCTCGGGCCCGCGCGTCATCCCGGGATGGGTGCCTATTTTCTCAACATCAACCGCAACAAGCAGAGCGTCGTGCTCGACCTGAAACACCCGCCGGCGCGCGGAGCGCTGTTGCGGCTGGTCGAGACGGCCGACGTCTTTGTCCACAACATGCGGCTCGGGGCGGCCGAACGCCTCGGCCTCGATTATCCCGCCGTTGCGGGCCGCAACCCACGCATCGTCTATGCCGCGGCGACCGGATTTCACAAGGATGGCGCTTACCGCGACCGTCCGTCTTTCGACGACGTGATCCAGGGCGAGAGCGGTCTCGCGGCACTCAATGGCGGGGTCGGCGGCGAGCCGCGCTACGTGCCGATGGCGGTCTGCGACAAGGTGTGCGGCTATGTCCTCGCCTCGGCGGTCGGCATGGCGCTGTTCCATCGCGAGCGCACCGGGGAGGGCCAGGAGGTCCATGTGCCGATGCTCGAGACGATGGTCGCCTTCAACCTCGTCGACCATCTCTGGCACGGCGTCCTGGCCGAGCCGGAGAAGGGGCTCGGTTATCCGCGCATGCTGACGCCGCACCGCCGGCCGTTTCCGACCAAGGACGGTCACATCTGCATCCTGGCAACGACCGACGCGCAGTCGCGCCACCTGTTCGAGGCGATCGATTGCCCCGAACTGGCGAACGACGAGCGGTTCTCGACATTGGCGCGGCGCACCGACAACATCGGCGAACTCTACGAAATCGTCATCGAGCGGATGCGCTGGCGCACCACCGCCGAATGGCGCGAGCGGCTCGACGCTTTCGATGTCCCCAACGGCGTGGTCACCGATCTCGCAGGCCTGCTCGCCGACCCCTATCTCGACGAAACAGGGTTCTTCAAGCGGGTCGATCATCCGACCGAGGGCAAGATGCTTACGACCGCAGTGCCAGTGATGTTTTCCGGCTCCCCCGGCGACAGTTTCCGCCTGGCGCCGCCGCGTCTCGGCGAACACACGCGGAGCGTGCTCGGCGAACTCGGCTATTCCGACGCCGAGATCGACGGGATCGCGGGTTAGCCGGACTTACTCAATCCTTATTCGGCAGCACCGGCGACGGCGGTGAGACTTCTACATGGGGTCGGCGGATACCACGTCCTGCAGCGCTTGAACGTAGACCTGCCTGTCCCAAACCAACTCCGCCGCGAGGGCGGTGACGAGCCCGGTCGTCGCAATAAAGGTAATGAACCAAGCGGTGGCGAGCGCAGATAGACACTGATCAATCATTGTGAACTCCGACGTCTGCAAAACCGCGAGGGTAATGCTTGCCGATCGACAGGCGGCCGACTTGTGACCCAGCTCACACAGCGAAGAATTTCATTCGATCTCGCTGGCCGCGACGGCCTGCTATATTATCAGAATGATGATTGACAAATTCGCATAAATAGGATAATATGATCAAGTCCGTCGTGCACGCTGCGGACCGGAGACCTGTTTCCCTCCTGCAGAAGCAGGCGGAAGAGGGTGGCGGAACGGTGGCGTTGCCATGTTGTCGGCGGCATGGCGGCAATCTGCGATTGACCCCGCGCGTCGAACGGTATCCCATCCTGCTGCGACCGTATGCCCGGCCCCGAGGGGAGGACCCAATCGCTATGAGCATCAAAGGCAAGGCCTATGTCGTCGGGATCTACGAGCACCCGACGCGAAAGGCCGACGACAAGTCGCTCGCCCAGCTCCATGCCGAGTCGGCCAAGGGCGCGCTCGAGGATGCCGGTCTGACGAGGGCCGATGTCGACGGCTATTTCTGCGCCGGCGACGCGCCCGGCCTCGGCCCCTTGTCGATGACCGATTATCTCGGCCTCAAGCTGCGCCATATGGATTCAACCGACAGCGGCGGCTCGTCCTATATCATCCATGTCGGCCACGCCGCCGAGGCCATTGCCGCGGGCAAATGCAGTGTCGCACTGATCACCTTGGCGGGCCGGCCGCGCAGCGAAGGGCAGGCGACCGGAACGGCGCAGCGCTCGGCCGGCGGCAACGCCCCCGACGTGCAGTTCGAAAACCCCTACGGCCCGGCCACCGCGAACATGTACGCGATGTGCGCGATGCGCCACATGTACCAGTACGGAACGACGAGCGAGCAGCTGGCCTGGATCAAGGTCGCTGCCTCGCATCACGCCCAGCACAATCCTCATGCGATGCTGCGCAACGTCGTCACCGTCGAGGATGTGGTGAACTCGCCGATGATCGCCGATCCGCTGCACCGGCTCGACTGCTGCGTGATCAGCGACGGCGGTGGCGCCATCATCGTCGCCAGCCCGGAGGTGGCGAGGAGCCTGAAACGGCCCAAGGTCAAGATCATCGGCGCCGGCGAAGCCCCCAAGCACCAGATGGCCGGACATGTCGACCTGACCTATTCGGGTGCGGTGTGGTCGGGGCCGGCGGCCTTTGCCGAGGCCGGGGTCAAGCCCGCCGACATCAAATACGCCTCGATCTACGACAGCTTTACGATCACCGTGCTGATGCAGATCGAGGATCTCGGCTTCTGCGAGAAGGGTCAGGGCGGCCGGTTCGTCGCCGACGGCAATCTGATCTCCGGCACCGGCAAATTGCCGTTCAATACCGATGGCGGGGGCTTGTGCAATAATCATCCGGCCAACCGCGGCGGTCTGACCAAGGTGGTCGAAACCGTGCGCCAGCTGCGCGGCGAGGCGCATCCCGCCGTGCAAGTCAAGAATTGCGATCTGGCGATCGCCCATGGCACCGGCGGCTCGCTCGGCACAAGACACGGTGCTGCAACCGTGATCATGGAAAGGGAGTGAGTCGAGATGCAGAGCCAGGACCGCAAGATCCAGGCCCCGCAGCCCAATCCCGAGACCAAAGCGTTCTGGGATGCGGCGGCGGCGGGCCGGCTGATGATCGGCAAGTGCACCGCTTGCGGACAGGTACATTACTATCCGCGCGCGATCTGCCCCTATTGCCTCAGCGACAAGACCGAATTGCAGCAGGCCTCGGGCAACGGGACGGTCTACACCTACAGCGTCATGCGCCGGGCGCCGATCCCCTACGCGATCGCCTATGTGACATTGCAGGAGGGCGTCTCGATGATGACCAACATCGTCGATTGCGATCTCGACAAGATCAAGATCGGGCAGGCCGTCCGCCTCGTCTTCAAGCCGAGCGAAAGCGGACAGCCGGTGCCAATGTTCACGCCAGTCTGACCGCGTTCAAGGAGAACAATAAATGGATACGATTGAAGCGACACCCGTCCAGCGGCAGAGCCGTATCAATCCGGAAGAATGGGTGGTACGGGTCGACCTCGCCGCCTGCTATCGACTGCTCGCCCATTTCGGGTGGGATGACCTGATCCTGACCCACAATTCGGCGCGCGTGCCGGGCGAGCCGGACCATTTTCTGATCAATCCAATGGGCTTGATGTTCAATGAGGTCACCGCATCGAACCTCTTAAAGATGGATCTCGAGGGCAACCTCGTCGAACCCTCGGAGTACGAGGCCAACCGCGCCGGATACGTGATCCATAGCGCGATTTACCTGGGTCGGCCCGACGTCGAGTGCGTCATCCACACCCATACCGAGGCCGACATCGCGGTCGGTGCGCTGGAGGAGGGCTTGTTGCCGCTCAGCCAGTGGGCGATGCGGTTCTACAACCGGCTCGGATATCACGATTACGAAGGCGTTTCGCTCGACCTCGACGAACGTGAGCGGCTGCAGCAGAGCATTGGCAACCATCCGGTCTTGGTATTGCGCAATCACGGTCTCTTGGCGACCGGCCGCAATGTCGCCGAGGCATTCTCGTTTACCTACCACTTCGAGCGTTCGGCGGAGGCACAGTTGAAGATCATGGCGGCGGTCGCCGCAGGGGCGAAGATGGTGGTGCCGTCGCCCGACACCTGTGAACGCCAGGCGGCCCAGTTCGCCAACGCGGTCAACACGCCACGCCTCGGCGGTCAGCGCGAATGGCCGGCATTGCTGCGCCTCGCCGATAAGCTCGATCCGAGCTACCGTAGCTGAGGCGATCGTCTCCCGTATGGCCGAGCCGCGGATCGCCCCCTTTGGGTCGTGGGCATCGCCGATCACTTCGGATCTGATCGTCGCCTCCTCGATCGGTCTAGGCGATATCCTGGTCGACGGCAGCGACGTTTATTGGATCGAAAGTCGCCCGCAGGAGCAGGGGAGATCGGTCCTCGTTCGCTGCTCGCAGGCAGGCGATCCGACCGACGTGACGCCACCGATGCCAACAAACGGCCAGAGCGCATTTAATGTCCGAACCCGAGTCCATGAATATGGCGGCGGCGCGTATCTGGTCGGCAACGGCATCGTCTATTTTTCGAACGACGCCGACCAGCGCCTCTATCGGCAGGAGCCTGGAGCATCCCCTGTCGCGATCACCGAAGCCCCTCTCAAGCCGAGAGGCGTGCGCTATGCGGACGGCGTCATGGACAGGGCGCGCGGCCGCATGATCTGGGTCCGCGAAGACCACCAAACCGGCTCCGAGCAGCCGGTCAATACACTCGTCGACATCCCGCTCGACGGATTACGGCCACAACGCACCTTGGTCGCTGGCAGCGACTTCTATGCCGCTCCGCGCCTCAGTCCGGATAATACGCGGCTCGCTTGGCTCGAATGGCGTCACCCCAACATGCCGTGGGACGGCACCGAGTTGTGGGTCGGCCGCTGTGTCGCGGATGGAGCGATTGCCGAGAAGAAAAAGGTGGCCGGCGGCGACGCCGAGTCGATCTGCCAGCCGGAGTGGTCACCCGACGGCGTTCTCTATTTCGTCTCCGACCGCAGCGGGTGGTGGAACCTCTACCGCATAGCGAGCGATCCGCTGAGTGCGAGCGGCGAGATCGAGCCGGTCTACCCGCTATCGGCGGAGTTCGGTTCGGCGCAATGGGGCTTTCGCCCGTCGCGCTACGCCTTCGCATCCGCGCAGCGGCTGATCTGCAGCTATTCGCGCGACGGCTCGGCGTCGCTGGCGGCCGTCGACTTGAGCACGCTGGCAGTGACGCCCATCGCCACCGAGTTCACTGAGATCGGCTCGCTCCATGCCGATGCCGACCGTGTTTATTTCGTCGGTGCTTCGCCGACGCATTTCCCGGCGATCGTCAAATTGGCGCCGAGCTCAGGTGGCGTGTCCATCCTCAAACTTTCCAACGCGGAAGATGTCCGGGCTTTCGAAGGCTACCTCTCGACACCGCAATCGATCGAGTTCCCTACCGAGAATGGATTGACGGCCTTCGGCCTCTTCTACCCCCCTGTCAATCGCGATTTCACCGCCCAGACGGGCGAGCTGCCGCCGTTGATCGTGCGCAGTCACGGCGGGCCGACAAGCGCGTTTTCGTCCGCGCTCGATTGGAGCGTCCAATACTGGACGAGCCGCGGCTTTGCCGTTCTCAATGTCAATTATGGCGGGAGCACCGGCTACGGGCGCGCGTACCGCGAACGGCTGCGCGGCCAATGGGGCATCGTTGATGTCGACGACTGTGTCAACGGCGCCAAACACCTCGCCGCCACCGGGAAGGTTGACGGCGAGCGCATGGCGATCCGCGGCGGCAGCGCCGGGGGTTACACGACCTTGTGCGCCTTGACGTTCCGCAATGTTTTCAAGACCGGCGCCAGTTACTACGGCGTCAGCGACCTCGAGGCTCTGGCGAAGGATACGCACAAATTCGAGTCGCGTTATCTCGATGGTCTGATCGGTCCCTATCCGGCGCGGCGCGACTTGTACCTCGAACGGTCGCCTGTTCATTTCCCCGATCGCCTGACGGTCCCGATCGCTTTCTTCCAAGGTGCCGAGGATCCTATCGTCCCGCCCAACCAGGCCGAAGCCATGGTCGAGGCTCTGAAGGCAAAGGGGGTGCCGTTTCAGTATCTGTTGTTCGATGGCGAGCAGCACGGCTTTCGCCGTGCGCAGACCATCAAGCGCACGCTCGACGCCGAATTGTATTTCTATTCGATTTTTCTAACCGGCGCCGCACTAGCCTTCGCAATCGAGCGCAGCTGAGGGCTCACCCGAGCCAGCGCTTGCGCCAGCGATCGTGTTTGACGTCGCGATAGCTCTTTCGCCCGCTCGACCAGTTGCGGGCCAGGCCAAGCGAGGGCTCCTCCGTCATTTATGCTCCCGCATGCCGCAACAGCACGGGCTGGCGCCGGCGGCCCCAGGTGCCGGGTCTGGGTTCGAACACGCCGGCAAGCTGGGTTCCGCACTCGCCGCATCGCCCGTCTTCGGCGAGATGCCATTGGGTGAGCTCGAACCAGTCGCGGCCGATCAAGAGCGCGCCGCAGCCGTGACACCAGGTACTGCCGCCCGCCGGGTCGTGGACATTGCCGGTGTAGACATGCTGCACGTCATTGGCGCGGGCGATAGCGCGGGCGCGCGCCAAGGTCGCGGCCGGCGTCGCCGGCTTGTCGCGCATTTTCCAGTCGGGGTGAAACGCGGTGAAATGCAATGGCACGTCGGGACCCAGCGCATTCCTCACCCAGCGACTGAGTGCATCGATCTCGCCGTCGGAATCGTTCTCGCCGGGGATCAGGAGGGTGGTGATCTCGAACCAGACGCTGGTTTCGTGCTTGAGGTAGACGAGGGTGTCGAGCACCCCGTCGAGATGGCTGCCGCAGACCTGCCGGTAGAAGTCTTGGGTGAACGCCTTCAGGTCGACATTCGCCGCGTCCATGTGGGCGAAGAATTCCCGGCGCGCTTCCGGCGCGACGTAACCCGCAGTAACCGCGACCGCGGCGAGGCCGGCCGCACGGCACGCCTTGGCGGTGTCAACCGCGTATTCCAGAAAGATCACCGGGTCGTTATAGGTGAACGCCACCGAGCGGCAGCCGAGCCGCACCGCCGCCGCGGCGATCGCCTCCGGCGCGGCGCGATCATTCAGCCGATCGATTTCGCGCGCCTTCGAGATGTCCCAGTTCTGGCAGAATTTGCAGGTGAGATTGCACCCCGCGGTGCCGAACGACAGGACCGGAGTGCCGGGGAGGAAGTGGTTGAGCGGCTTCTTCTCGATCGGATCGACACAAAAGCCGGAGGAGCGGCCGTAAGTGGTAAGCACCATTGCATCGGCGGCGCGGGCGCGGACGAAGCACAACCCGCGCTGGCCTTCGTGCAATTTGCAAAAGCGCGGGCAGACGTCGCACTGGATGCGGCCGTCGGCCAGCCGGTGCCAGTACCGCGCCGGAAAATGCGAACCTGCGAGCTCCTGTTCCATGAACCGAAAGGCTGCTACGACGCCGGATTTGCAAGGTCACAAAGCCAGCTTTGTTTATAATGTAGGCAGATTCTTGTCGGAGGCCCACCCCTTGCTCGCCATTCGCCCTGCCGCGGTCGCCGGATCGTTTTATCCGTCCGCCACCGTCGAGCTCGAACGACAGATCACCGACTTCCTCGGCGGTGCCGGAACTGACGCGACCGCGCCCGTGCCCAAGTCGCTGATTGCGCCGCATGCCGGTTACATCTACTCCGGGCCGATCGCCGCTGCCGCCTATGCCCGGCTCGCTCCGGCCCGTGGGCTCATTACTCGCGTGGTGGTGCTCGGCCCATCGCACTTTGTCGGCTTCCGCGGCCTGGCGGTGAGCTCGGCCGAGGCCTGGCAGACGCCGTTGGGCGCGGTGGCGATCGACCGGCCTGTCGTCCAGCGTCTCATAGAAGCAAAGCTGGTCGGCGTGCTCGATGCGGCGCATGCGCGAGAGCACTCGCTAGAGGTCCAGATACCCTTTCTGCAAAGAGCGCTGGGCGAGTTCACCTTGGTGCCGATCGTCGCCGGCGACGCCTCGCCGGAGGCGGTGGCGGCATTGCTCGACACGGTCTGGGGCGGGCCCGAGACGCTGATCGTCATATCGACCGACCTCTCGCACTACCTCGATTATCGCTCTTGCCAGGAGACCGACCGCCGCACCGCCGACGCGATCGAGCGCCTCGATACGAGCGCTCTCGGGCCCCACAGCGCTTGCGGCCGGGTGCCGGTGCGGGGCCTTCTGTTCACCGCAAGGCGGCGCGGCATGAGCATCGCCAGGCTCGACCTGCGCAACTCCGGCGACACCGCGGGACCGCGCGATCGGGTGGTCGGCTACGGAAGCTGGGCGCTGTTCGAGCCTGCGGGCGGGCAGCTTGTAGAGGATCTCGCGGGGGTCGAGGCAGCGCTGGCCGCGGTCGGCCAGACATTGATCGAGCTGGCCTGCGCCTCGATCGCCCACGGGCTGACCGCCGGCAATCCGAAGCCGGTCGCTGTTACCCCTGACTTGCCCACAATTTTGGCTGCCCCCGGGGCCGTCTTTGTGACCTTGCAGCGCAGCGGCCAGCTGCGCGGCTGCGTCGGCTCGCCGATTGCGCAACGGCCCTTGATCGCCGATGTCGCCGATAATGCGTTTAAGGCCGCCTTCCAGGACCCGCGCTTTCCGCCGCTGCGGCATGACGAGCTCGCCGACCTCGAACTGTCGCTCGCGGTGCTGACCGCACCGGCGCCGATGCGCTTTGATGACGAGACCGATCTATTGGGACAACTTCGCCCTGGCCGCGACGGCCTGATCATCGAGGACGGCCCACGCCGGGCGCTTTTTCTTCCTGCGATGTGGCGGCAGTTACCCGACAGACGCCAATTCCTCGGCCAGCTGAAGCACAAGGCCGGGCTGCACGCCAATCACTGGTCGCCGGCCTTCAAGGCCGCCCGTTTTCAGACGATCGAGATCAAGCAAGAGCCGCCGAATGCCCTACAGGTACTGGTGGCTCTCACGGCGAAGAGCCCTTCTCCTGCGCCGCGGGCGACGGACTTTTAGGCGCGGACGGGAACACCCTTCTCTTCCAGGACCTGCTGCAGTTCGCCGGTCTCGTACATCTCGCGGATGATGTCGCAGCCGCCGATGAACTCGCCCTTGACGTAGAGCTGCGGGATCGTCGGCCAGTTCGAGAATTCCTTGATCCCCTGGCGGATCCCCGGATCGGCAAGAACGTCGACGCCTTTGAACTTGACGCCGAGGTGGCTCAGGATCTGGACAACCGCCGCGGAAAAGCCGCATTGCGGGAAGACCGGCGAGCCCTTCATGTAGAGCACGACCGGGTTATCGGCGACGTCTTGGCGGATGCGCTCGTGAACCGTACTGTCCATCCTCTTGATCCTCGATTGTAGCTGGTCTTTATCCTGACCTCAGTCCTCCGGCGCGCCGGTCTGCAGCGCGAGCGCGTGCAGTTCGTTGCCCATGCGGCCGCGCAGCGCCTGATACACCATCTGATGCTGCTGGACCCGGGTCTTGCCCCGGAAGGAGCCGGAGATGACGTGCGCTGCGTAATGATCGCCGTCGCCGCGCAGATCTTCGATCGACACCTGCGCGTCGGGCAGGCTCTCCTTGATCAACCGCTCGATCATCGCCGCATCCATCGCCATCGCCCGACTCCCCTCGCTCACGCCTGCGCCATATAGCCCGGCAGCCAAGCCTCGTTCGTGGCCTTCAACGCGTCAACGGATATGGCACCGGCACCCGGAAGTGTCAACGCGACCCCGCCGACCGCGCCGATGAGGCGGGCCGCGACACCGGCGGCCCGCGCGGCCTCGAGCAGCCTGTCGGGATCGGCTGTTTCGACGACATAGCGCGCCTGGTCTTCGCCAAAGAGGTAGGCGTTGCGCGGGAGACCCGGAGGCGGGGGATCGAGGACGGCGCCGCGGCCGCCCGCGATTGCCATTTCGGCGAGCGCGGCGAGCAGCCCGCCATCCGACAGGTCGTGGCAGGCGGCAACATGCCCGGCGCGGATCTCGCCGCGCACGAAGTCGCCGTTCTTCCGCTCGGCGGCGAGATCGACCTGCGGCGGCGGGCCGGCCTCGCTGCCCTCGATCTCGCGCAGATAGAGCGAGCAGCCGAGATGGCCTCGGGTCTCGCCGATCAGGATCAGCGCGTCGCCGTCGCGCTTCAATGCGAGGTCCACCACATCTCGCAGATCCGCGATCAACCCGACCCCGCCGATCACCGGCGTCGGCAGGATCGCGGTGCCATTGGTCTCGTTGTAGAGCGACACATTGCCGGACACGACCGGATAGTCGAGAGCGAGACAAGCCTCCCGCATGCCCTCGATCGCGCCGACGAACTCTCCCATGATCTCGGGCCGCTCGGGGTTGCCGAAATTCATGTTGTCGGTCAACGCCAGCGGCTCCGCGCCGACCGCGGTCAGGTTTCGCCAGCTCTCGGCGACGGCCTGTGCTCCGCCGCGCGCCGGATCGGCCCGGCAGTAGCGCGGCGTGCAATCGGTCGCGAGCGCCAGGGCTTTGCCGGTTGTCGATACTCGGATCACCGCGGCGTCGCCGCCCGGCCGTTTTACGGTGTTGCCCATCACGAGGTGATCGTACTGTTCCCAGATCCAGCGCTTCGAGGCGAGTGCCGGCGAGGCGAGGAGGCGCTTCACGCATTCGAGCGGGTCATGGTCGGGGAGGGACGCCGGGTCGATTTCGGGCTCGGGATCGCGCTGCCGCCACGGGCGCTCGTAGACCGGCGCCGCAGTCACCAAGGGCTCGACAGGGATGTCGGCCGCGATCTCCCCGTTCATCCGCAGCGCGAGCCGCCCGGTGTCAGTGACCCGGCCGATCACGGCGAAGTCGAGCTCCCATTTTGTGAAGATCCGCCAGGCTTCCGCCTCGCTGCCCGGCCGCAGGATCATCAGCATCCGCTCCTGGCTTTCGCTCAGCATGATCTCGTAGGCATTCATGCCGGTCTCGCGCAGCGGGACACGGTCGAGATTGAGCTCGATGCCGAGCCCGCCCTTGCCGGCCATCTCGATCGAGGAAGAGGTCAGGCCTGCGGCACCCATGTCCTGGATCGCAACGATCGCGTCCCCTTCCATCAGCTCGAGGCAGGCTTCGATTAGCAACTTTTCGGTAAAGGGATCGCCGACCTGCACGGTCGGCCGCTTCTCTCCGGCGTCCGCCCCGAACTCGGCCGAAGCCATCATGGCACCATGGATGCCGTCGCGTCCGGTCTTCGCTCCGACATAGACGACCGGGTTGCCGGGGCCGGCGGCGGCCGAATAGAATATCCGGTCGGCGCGGGCGAGCCCGACGCACATCGCATTGACCAGGATGTTGCCGTCGTAGGACGGGTGGAACTCGCACTCGCCGCCGACCGTCGGCACGCCGACGCAATTGCCGTAGCCGCCGATCCCGGAGACCACACCCGAAACGAGATGGCGAGTCCGCGGATGCTCCGGGCTGCCGAAGCGCAGCGCATCGAGGATCGCGATCGGCCTGGCGCCCATTGTGAAGACGTCGCGCAGGATGCCGCCGACCCCGGTCGCAGCACCCTGATAAGGCTCGATGAACGAGGGATGGTTGTGGCTCTCGATCTTGAAGACCACGGCGTCGCCGTCGCCGATATCGACCACGCCGGCGTTCTCGCCCGGCCCGCAGATCACGCGCCGCCCGGTGGTCGGCAATGTCTTGAGCCAGATCTTCGATGATTTATACGAGCAGTGCTCGCTCCACATCGCCGAGAAGATGCCGAGTTCGGTCAGGTTCGGCGTATGCCCGAGGATCGCGACCGCGTGCTCGAACTCCTCTTCCGTCAGCCCGTGTTCGGCAGCGAGGGCAGGGGTAACATTGCTTCCGCCCCTCACTGCAAGGCGCTCACCAGACCCTCGAAGAACGCCCTCCCGTCGGTGGAGCCGAGAAGCGGATCGGTGGCATTCTCGGGATGCGGCATCAGGCCGAGAACGGTGCGGCTGTCGTTGAAGATGCCGGCAATCGCGCGCGCCGAGCCGTTGAAGTTTGCCGCTTCGGAAGGACCCCCGTCGGGCCCGCAATAGCGGAAGGCGACAAGGCCCCTATCCTCGAGGCGGTCGAGCGTAGCGGGATCGGCGGTGTAGTTGCCGTCGTGATGCGCCACTGGCACCCGAAGCGTCTGCCCCGCCTCGTAGCCGCAGGTAAAGATCGTCTGGTTGTTCTCGACCCGCAGGTGAATGTCGCGACAGGTAAAGCGCAGCGAACGGTTCGGCAATAGGGCACCCGACAGCATCCCCGCTTCGGTCAGGACCTGAAAGCCGTTGCAGATGCCGAGGACGGGGGTACCTCGGGCGGCCTGCTCGCGCACCTCCCGCATGATCGGCGAGTGCGCCGCCATCGCGCCGCAGCGCAGATAGTCGCCGTAGGCGAAACCGCCGGGGAGGACAATCAGATCGGTTTCGGGTAAGATCGCATCGCGGTGCCAGACGCGGACGGGCTGATGCCCGGTGACCAGCGCGAGTGCAGCGCAAACGTCGCGCTCGCGGTTCGAGCCCGGAAAAATGACGACGGCGGCTCTCATCGAGGGACCTGTTCAACGACAGAGGTCAAATATTCCCGAGCCGACGGCCGGTCAAGGCGGCGGATCAGCCCGACCGCGCCGGGGCGGGGCGCCGGGCCCGACCGCCGGACCGGTGAAGTCGTAGTCGATATTCGCCCCGCCAGCATGATCATTGCGGCGAATCACAAAATCCACGCGGGCGAGAATACTATCCGAAAGCGCGCGACATCGCGTAGCATAGCCGTCGCGTATCGGAACGGGCAGGAGACCGACAAACTGATCGTTGATGCACAGGTCCATATCTGGTCGCAAGGCACGCGGTCCGGGCAGTATAGGCAGATCTCCAGCTATAGCGCGGAGGTTCGCCTGAAGGAGATGGATGAGGGCGGAGTCGACGCAGCCCTGCTCCACCCGCCCGATCTGGGGCTGGTCATGGGGCGCGCGGTGTGCGACTGGATCGGCTGGAAGCTGCTCGGCTGAGAACTCGACTGCGTCAAAAGGAGGGAAGCCGCCATGTTGATCGTCGACGCACAAGTCCATATCTGGTCCGCTGGACCGCCGACCAATCCTTCACATCGTCAGGTTACCTCGTATACGGCCGAGGAATGCATCCGCGAGATGGATGCCGCCGGGGTTAATGCCTGCCTGCTTCACCCGCCGGGCTGGGATCCGAACTCGGGCAAGATCTCCGAAGAGGCGGCGGCCAAGTATCCGAACCGCTTCGCGATCCTCGGCAACTTCCCGCTCGACAAACCGGAAAACCGGTCGCTGATCGACAGCTGGAAGAGCCGGCCCGGTATGCTCGGGCTACGTTACGCGTTCACTCAGCCGCACCAGGCCAACTGGATGACGGACGGCACGATGGATTGGCTATGGCCGGCTGCCGAGCGCGCCGGGATCCCAATTGCACTGATGGCGTCGAATTATCTGCCGCAGGTCGGGCAGATCGCCGAGCGGCACCCCGGCTTGAAATTGCTGCTTGACCATTACGCCCGCGTCCGCGACGGCAAGGACGACGCCGCACACGGCAACCAGACGGCCTTGCTGGCATTGGCGAAGCACCCGAACGTGGCGGTCAAGTGCACCGGCGCGCCCGGCAATTCGAGCCAGCCCTATCCCTATCGCAACATTCACAAATACACCCAGCAGATCATCGAGACCTTCGGGCCGCAGCGCAGCTTCTGGGGCACCGACATAACCCGCATGCCGTGCTCATGGCGCCAGTGCGTGACGATGTTCACCGAGGAGATGCCGTGGCTCAAAGGCCGCGACCTCGAACTAGTGATGGGCCGCGCGCTATGCGACTGGATCGGCTGGAGATTGCCGGGCTGATTGCCGGGCGAATTCCTTACGAAGGCGCTGAACCGGTTCCCGGTTCGTGCGTCTGCTCCCACTGAACGCGAGAGAGAAAGCCGATCCAGCGGTTGGTCTCTCTCAATGCGTTCAACACCGAGGCCACGAACCATAGGTTGAGGCAAAGTAGAACCAGGGTGGCCAGCTCAAACCAATGGATAAGCAACCAAGCACTCATATTAGTCTCCCAAATTTGCTGCCGACGCCTGACTAGGTGGAGCCGCATCGTAATGAAGAGCGACACATCGAGGGATCACAGAGCCGGCGCTTGTCGTCAAGCCGTTTGCAACGAACGCATCTCTCAGGTCGCCATCCGCTGCGTCCAGACGCGCGTCCCTGGCGAGGGTGAGCCTCAGCCAGGGACCCCGCCTCGGTTTGGCGAACCCATCTTAAGCCAGCACAGATTACGCGGACTCACCGCCTTCCGTCGATACGCTCTGTTGCTAACGAAACATCTGTTATTGATATTTTCTCATTTGCATGTTATAAACCATGCCGGAGAACGAACCACGCGAGAGGCGCAGGAAAGCATGATGGAGACCGTCGTCCCTCAGGCGTGCCCGCTCGGGTCTGCGGATCCCCGCGGGGAGGCCCATCCCAGCCTGTTTTTCTCCAGCAGAAGCAGGCCCGGGTGGCTCCGGCGTTCACACATTTCCGTCTGGGCGGGCTAGGGATGACGGACTGCCCTGCACCCGCTGTTATTTTGTTCGCTGAGCCGCCGGCGCGCCAGGATTCCTGCCGAGAAGGAGCGATCGGTCGCTGATAATTTCCTGTAAAAACAGCAGAAACAGCGGGAGCCCTTACCAATAGAGCAGGCTACGAAGGATAGGTAGATCCTGCGGGGCCCCGGGAAAGAGAAAGGTTCGGGTTGTATCGGGTGCCGCGGGTTGACCCGCGATGCGGTTGCCCGACACATTACGGCGGCACGCGCCAACCCGCGCGCACCGCATCGATGAGAGAGCCATGAGCAGCCTCGACCCAATCCCATATTCGGACGCGCAGCTCCGCGCGATCCTGCAGCGCGTCAAGACCATCGCGATGGTCGGCGCGTCCTCCAACTGGAACCGGCCGAGCTACTTCGTGATGAAGTATCTGCAGGGCAAAGGCTACCGGGTGATCCCGGTCAATCCCGGGATCGCCGGCCAGACCCTGCTCGGCGAAAAAGTCTACGCCTCATTGGGAGACATTCCGGAGCCGGTCGACATGGTCGATGTGTTTCGCGCTGCGCGCGAAGCGCCGACGATTGTCGAGGACGCCATCGCGATCGGCGCGAAAGTGGTGTGGATGCAGCTCGGCATCCGCAACGACGCGGCGGCAGCCGCGGCCGAGAAGGCCGGGATCGAGGTGATTATGAACCGCTGCCCAAAGATCGAGTTCGGGCGGCTGGGCGGCGAGCTGTCGTGGAGCGGGGTCAATAGCGGCATCATCCGCAACCGGCCGCCCGAGGCGCCGATCCCGCGGCACGCGAAAGAACGGCCGGCACAGTCCCACAATGCGACCTACGGCTTCGAGACCCGGGCGATCCATGCCGGTGCGGCACCCGACCCAGTGACGGGTGCGCGCTCGACGCCGATCTACCAGACGACCTCTTATGTGTTCGACGATGTCGACCACGCCGCCTCGCTCTTCAACCTGCACAATTTCGGCTATATCTATTCGCGGCTGAACAATCCCACCGTCGCCGTCCTCGAAGAGCGGGTGGCGAGCCTCGAAGGCGGCCGAGCCGCACTCGCCGCAGCATCGGGACATGCCGCACAGTTTCTGATCTTCTTTACAATGATGGAGCCGGGCGACGAGTTCATCGCCTCGCGCAACCTCTATGGCGGGTCACTCACCCAGTTCGGGCTGTCGTTTAAAAAGCTCGGCTGGAAGTGCCATTTTGTCGACCCGACCGACCCGGAGAATTTCCGCAAGGCGCTGACCCCGCGGATGAAGGCGATCTTTGTCGAGAACCTCGCCAATCCGGGCGGCATCGTTCTCGATCTCGAACGGGTGGCGGCGATCGCACACGAGGCGGGTATTCCGCTGATTGTCGACAATACCCTGGCGACCCCCTATCTCTGCGAGCCGTTCCGTTGGGGCGCCGACATCGTCTGCCATTCGACGACCAAGTTCTTGAGCGGCCATGGGCATGCGCTGGGCGGCATCGTCGTCGAATCGGGGCGGTTCGACTGGTCGCAAGGCGACCGGTTTCCATCATTGACCGACCCGGAGCCCGCCTATCACGGGCTCAAATTCTACGAGAATTTCGGCGACTTCGCCTTCACCACCAAGGCGCGCGCCGTGGCACTGCGCGATTTCGGCCCGACGCTGTCGCCGATGAACGCGTTTCTTACGCTGACTGGGATCGAGACCTTGCATCTGCGCATGGACCGCCATGTCGAGAATTCCCTTCGGGTCGCCGAATTCCTCGCCGAGCATCCGCGCGTCGCCTGGGTATCCTACGCCGGGCTGAGGCAGAGCCCGTTCCACGATCTCGCGCGGAAATACCTGCCGAAAGGCGCCGGGGCAGTCTTCACCTTTGGCGTCAAGGGCGGCTGGGAGGCCGGGATCAGGCTCGTCGAAAATGTCCGCCTGTTCTCGCACCTCGCCAATATCGGCGACACGCGCAGCCTGATCCTGCATCCCGCCTCGACGACGCACCGCCAATTGACGGACGAGCAGCGGCTCGCGGCCGGCGCCGGCCCCGACGTGATCCGCCTCTCGATCGGCCTCGAATCCGCCGACGATCTGATCCGCGATCTCGATGAGGCGCTCGCAGCGGCCGAGCGGTAACGGGTCAGAGCGGCGACAAGCGCTCGAGCGCCATTCGAGCCATCGGATCCCCCGGATACAGCTGCCTCACATGGCGCTCGAGCCGCTCCCGGAGCGCCGGCGCGTCCGGAAATGCGCGATCGGTCCAAAAGCGCTTAGCCGGGTCAAAATAACCGAGCGTATCGAGAAACGCGATCGTGAAGTAATAACCCTCGGGCAATGATTCGCTCTTCGCGCGTGCCACGACCCGGCCGTCCGGGGCGACTGCGGTCGCGAGACACCAGCCGAGCAGGCGGTCGAGCTCGGTGCGGGCGCGCCGGCGCTGATCTTCACGCATCATTGGCCAGCCTAGCTGGAACAAGGTCGCGACATCGTAGTTGTTGTGGCTCGTCATACCCTCCTCGTCGAGCCAGCCATTGGGATAGCGGTCGTCGCGAATTTCCAACAGTGTGTCGATCAGCTCCGGCCAATGCCCAATCCTACCATTGAGGTAGCGGGCCATGTGAAAAGTGAGGCTGAGGTCGGTCGTCCGAAAACGCTGCCCGGCGATCTCATAGGTTGCGCCGAAGAACCCGGTGGCCGGGTCCTGCCAACTCGCTACAAAGCCCCGGATGACAGCTTCGAGGCGCGGATCCCAGCGGTAATTCGCCGGCCGCCGCCACAAAATCAATCGGACGAGATCGGCGGTCGCGAAGTTGAGCTCCTTGCGATGGTCGACGCCTTCTTCAGCCAGGCGGGAAACGAGAAGCCCCTCGAGGTAGCGCTTCAGCCGCGCGGGATCGTTGATACGGTCGAGAAAGCGCGGTGGTGTGCCGGCGAAATCGGGAGCGAGCAGGTGGTCGACCGACGCGTCGAGCTGTAGAAACCAGACTTCGGTGCCGGTGCCGTATCTGCCGTCCTGGCCCGGGAGAGCGGCGCTGGGAGCCGCCGGCAGAGCGGCCAGACTGCGGATCCTGGCGAAGGTCGTCCGCACACCCGCCGCGTCGCCGGTATATTCGAGCCGCCAGCGCAGCTCTCTCAGAGCCTGGCGCAGACACGAGGTGTCACGACCCAGAGCCTCGTCACGATCCAGCCGCGCTTCGATCGGCTGAAGCGCGGGCTGTATAGCCCGACACAGCTCGGCCATCGCCGGAAAATACGCCGCAATCGTGCTCTGCGGGCTCCAGCCGGCCGGAGGCTGAAGCACTAATTGCTGCTTCAATTGCCGAGGCCTAGACCAACGCATTCGCGGCGCTTCGTCTGGGGCGCCGATCGAGCTGAATCAGCGCGCCAAAGGCCATTACGGCGAATACGCCGACAAGAGCAATGATGCTGGCGAGCATCAGCGGACTCCCGCTCGGCCCGAGCGAAAGCGCCGCTGTCGCGCCCGCAGCGCCGGTCATTTGCATGAAGCTCCCGAGACCCGACGCCGTGCCGACGATCCCGGCATCAACGCCAAGGCTGCCGGCGACCGCGTTAGGCGTAATCAGACCGCTACCGCAGCAAATCAGCATCATCGGCCCGATTACCGCATAGGGGCTGGCAACGCCGAGCAGCGCCAGCGTGACCATAATCGAACCGGCCGGGATCAGCACCAGGCAGCCGACCGCGATTAGACCATCGACGCCGAGCCGCCGCGTCAGCCGGTTGGACAGAAAGCTGCCGACTAGAAAGCCCATGGGCGGCAGCGAAGCGTAAAAACCGTAATCCTCCGGACGTATCCCGAAGCCGGCGATCAATACCGCTGGAGCGCCGGCGGCGAAGATGTGAAAGCCGGCATGAGAACCGGCTGCGGTAAATGCATATGACAGGAAGCGCCGGGTTCCGATCAGGGTCTGATAGCTTGCCAGCATCGCTCTTGCGCCGACGCCGGGAGGGCCGGCCGTGCGGCCTGCAGGCACATATCGGATCACCAGCGTCATCGCCACGCAGGCGAGCAGCGCGATAACCGCGAAATTGGCGCGCCAGCCGAACCAACCTTGCAAATATCCGCCGAGTATCGGCGCGAAGGCCTGCATCAAGGTGGCGGCGATCGCCCGCCCGGCGATGACCTGGGCAGCAGCCTCCCGGCCCCACAGCTCGCGGGTGATCGCGCGGCCAACGACCAATCCCGCACACGCGCCGATCCCTTGCACAATTCGAGCGGCGATCAGAAACTCGATTGTCGGGCTTACCGCGCAGGCGACACTGCTGAGTGCGCTCACTGCGAGGCCGCAAATAATCGTCCGCCGGCGTCCGTAGCGATCGGATAGCGGACCGAGCACGAGCATGCTCGCCGCAAACGCCAACAGGTAGCCGACAAAGGTGAGTTGCACCCGGCCAATCGATGTCCCAAAAGCGCCGGCGATGGCCGGCAGCGACGGAACGTAGATTGTCGAAGCTACCATCCCGAGCGATGAGGTCATCGTCAGGGTCAGCAGAAGCATCCGCGCGGGACGAGAGAAGGCTAACCCATTGTCCCTGAGCGGGCGGGTAGTAAAAAATTCAGGCATGATCGACCCTTATCCATGGATGTTTCCCGGGAAGACCGGCCTCCAATGCCGGCAATTCGTCCGGAGAGCTCTGCTCGGGATCGCAGAGACCCCCGGTTCGGTACAAGGGTTGGGGATAGCGGGCGAGCCCGAGCGGGCGCCGGGCAAGCCAGTCTTCGAGCGGCCTCACCGGCACCGCGCGTTGGTCGTCTTCGCAATCCGGCAATAACAAGACGCTCAGGCGTCGCGCGCCCTTTGGCCAGCAGATTTCCAGCCGCCGGATCAGGGCACTCGCTGCGCGCTTTCCGTCCGCGTCGTCGCGGCGCGGCAACTCGGACACCAGAGCGCCGTCACCGGCCGGTTGGCGGCCGTGCAGCCGCTGGGCATCGCCAACCGGAAAGGAGCACGGTGCCGGGGGCAAGGTCAGCTCGAACCGGGCAGTCGCCGGTTCGAGAATACGGACGACAAACCGGTCGTCGCCCGTTCGAAAACGGGCGATCGGCCCGACCACCGAAGCGGGGTCGGCGCTGGTATGGATCGCCCACACGATATCGTCGGAGATTTCCGGGCCGATTTCGTCTTGGATCAGCACTTGGCGGCCGATCAGCGCCGCACCGCGCAGGACCGAGCCGGCCGGTTTTCCGTAGGCCGCCGAGAGATCCAGTACCACCCATTTGCGGTCGCCTTCGACGCAACTACCCAGAATGGGCGTCCTAGCGTTCGGAATCTGGTTGAGGCTGTTGATGACGAGGGTGTTGTGGCCGGTTGCGTGGTTACGATAGTACCGCCACCGTGGTCCGGATTTCTTATCGGCGCCGTGGTCGAAATATCCGGGTAAATCGTAATCGTCCGAGCCGAGGTCGATCACCCAGCGCCGTCTTGCCCCATCGACGATGAAGCTGCCGGCATCGGCTTGGGTGTGCAGCATCACTCCTTCCGGACCGGCAGATGATGCAGCTCGGTTGCCGGAGAAGTTTCCTCCTTTTATTGCGAGATAGACCGGCCGCGCCTTCCCGGCGGACGACCACGTGTTTCGAAAGCAGGCGAGGTCAACGCCGTGAAATATCTTACCCTTGGGCAGATCTAGCGCTGTCGGCCCGGCCGTTGGTCTTTTCGACCAGATCGTCGTGAATGGGAGATACCATCCGTCATAGTTTCGGACGAGCCAGCCGTCGATCGGTCGCTTAAACCTATGGGCGAGCCAAGCGAGCGGCGAAACATCGAATCGGCGTTCGGAATCGCCAAAATTGAAGGCGGCTCCGAAAGGTCCGACCGCATGCAGGGCGAAGTCACCGGTTTGCGCGAAGCCTGGCCGGTCGGCTAGGCCAAAGCTGGTCCCCAGTGTGCTCTCGAGCGCCGCGACCATGAGACTCGCGTAGCGCATCGCGAGGGACCAGTAGCTCAGCCCCTCGGGCCATGCTCCGTCCGGACCAAAAGCCTCGAAAATGCGCCGAGACGAAGCCAGACTCTTCGCTATGAGCGCTGTTGAGAGATCCCGGTACCGTTCAAGCATCGCAAGCGATGCAAGTAGAATTCCGGAATTCGATACCAATGCACAGTTATCACGCCGCTTCGGCCATAGCAGAGATTGATCATCGTACGCGGCGAGTGCTGGTTCAAGCACATGTTTCAGGAGGGACTGCTCAATGTCTTGTCTATCTTCGGCCGACAACTTATCATAGAGCCAGTCATAAGCGAGCGAGACCGCAACGGCGATTTCCGCGCAATCAAGAAAGGACTTAATTACGGAGCGCTGTCTCCAGCTTGTTGCCGAGGTGAATTCCCGAAGCAGAGTGCGTGTTGCTCGAAGGGCATCGTCTGCTCCACGCCCGTCCGATATCAACGCCATGAAAGAAGTATTGATAAGGCGGCGAGCCTGACGTTTGATAGCCGTGCGCAACTCTTGCCCAGCCGGGGGAGGATTTATTTGATGTATCGCGGCTTCTAGACGCAGCAGCAGCTTCGAATTGCTGTTGGCAACGTTGCGGATGCGAGCGATTTCCTGGCTGTGGAACAACAAATAAGGATGACCGGCCTTGAATGCCGCGATCGCGGTTTCAAGAAGCGTGACAGCCGGGCCATTTGATTGGCTTACCTCAAGGGAAAGCACACTATCAAAGGGCAATCAAATTCCCCGAGGGACGTATTGGTTGCCAAAGCCGACCGGCCCCGCCTCGGTCGTACAGTCGGGCGCGGTCGCCGACTATCACAGGCATCCGCTCCGCCCCCATTGCGACGGACTCGCGGCAGGTTATCGCCAGCGCGTAACCAAATATATTAACCTATACCATTATGCACCAAAAACGCAAGCAGTTCGACGTCTGAGCGAGGAATTCGACGAATTTACCACGCAAAGAGACTTTCGATCGGTCTTTTTGCATCAAACTGAGAGCCGGTGCCGGTAGAATTGCGAGATTTGACGAGCTGCTGACGTCCCGGCTGCTGACTGGTCTTCGTCTATGACGGCATTTGCGGACAGTCCGGCTGGTTCTCACCGCCCCATACGACGGCACAGCCTTGCCGAGGCGCTTTGCTGACAATACCGCGTCGCAAACATGAATGCAGGTGGTCAAAGGGCGAATCGGATCATGCACATCGAAGCCAGACGGGCGTCCAGCGGTGGTCACCATGCGGGCGGCGTTTCCCCCGGCTCCCAATGATCCGCTCGCGGTTGGGGCCGGACGCCCTGAGTAACCCCCGGTGTCCCTTACGCTTTTTGGCTGCGCTGCGCTAGGTCCAGCTGGGGCCTACGTCCCTGCCATAGCGGCACTGAGGAACTGTTCGGGATCTTGGGTCGTCAACCAGCTTTGCCTCGAGTTCGGCGAGGCGCCGAGTCAACACGCGATTTGCGTGCTCAATGCCCGATGCTTCCCGGAGTCTGAACAGTTTTTGGCGCCAATCCGTCCGTGATGACTCCGGCTCAGTGAGGAGGCCGACGTCAACCGGTTTGAGGGATGCGCCGGTGGGGTGAGCGGGAGCCCAGAGACAGTGAAAAAGGCAGTCATGGCGACTGCCAGTCCTATCGTACCAAAATCCATTTTTAGCGCCGCTGACGAGCTCGGGTTAGGCTCCCGGTGAAAGCGGCTCGGGCTGGGACATCCATGGGCATCCGCCGCAGGATTGGCTTTCGCGGCGGGGGATGCTCAGTAGCGGGGTTTCGTCAGCCGGGCGGGAGGACCATCGCGGTAGATCTGCAGCCGCGTTACGCGCAAGCCTGCGACACCGTGCGACTCGATCGCACGCTGCCATGCGAGAAACTCTTCAACCGACAACTCGTAGCGACGGCAAGCTTCCTCGAGGCTGATGGCGCCGTTGCGCACGGCGTCGACGACGACGGCCTTGCGGCGCGCGACCCAACGTTTGGTGTCCGGGGATGGCAAGTCAGTGACATTGGTGCCGATGCGCGGCAAGATGTCGTCTCCGGTCAAATCGTACAATCTCGCGTTCTTGTCCATCAGGGCAGAGTAAACTCAAAGACCTTAAAGAACCCCTAAGTCAAACTAGCAAGAGAGAGCGCAATTTCGAGATAACGAGCGGGATGTCGGTTGCGGCCCGTCTCGCTTCATCGGCCGGTGGCTTGGAGATCGCGTCAGCTGAGGGTTGCCCGGGTTCGGCCAATTTGCGCTGCGCTTAGCATTTGGCCCCGGCCGAATTGCAGGGTTGCAGCTGAAACGCAAGCTGAATCAATACGGTCGACGTAATTCTCTGGCTTGAACAGCGGATGCATGGTTCATATACTCCGCGCGCTTCGTTCACGGGGTTTCGGGGAGACCGATGCGTCCGTCGCTGCCGCCCGACTATCATCCGACCGACGATGAGGAGTTTATGAATCCGCTGCAGGTCGAATATTTTCGACAAAAGCTATTGAGTTGGCGTGCGGAGCTGCTCGCGGAGTCTTCAGATGCGCTTCAGCATCTAAAAGAGGAAAGCCTGCTCAAACCCGACCTGACCGATCGAGCCTCGCTCGAAACCGAGCATGCAATCGAGCTGCGAACCCGCGCGCGCGAACGCAGGCTGATCTCCAAGATCGATGCAGCGCTCAGCCGGATCGATGATGGTACCTACGGCTACTGCGAGGAGACAGACGAACCGATCGGTATCCGCCGTCTTGAAGCTCGCCCGATCGCCACCCTCAGCATAGAAGCACAGGAGCGGCACGAGCGCATGGAGCGAACGCACCGCGACGACTGACGTCCGATTACTCCGATCAGAGCATTTCTACCGAGACGGACTGCTCGGACGAAGGCGATTGGGCGTTCTCCGTTGCGATGGAATCAAAAAGGCACCAGGAGGACACCTACGGGTAGGGAATGCGATTGAGTAAAATACAAGCATTTGTAGTATCGCGTAGTATGGCAACCACAGAAGGCAAAAATGGCGGTCGACGCTGAACGAACAGGTTTTCGATTAGGTGGGATTCCCGACCGCTGGCGCCCATGGTGGATCCGCTCTCTCGCGGGTGCGGCGCAGGTCCTTGCTGCGATTGCGTGCGTCGGCGCTCTTTATTTGGCATGGACGATCACGGGATCAACCGTTCGAGCGACTGCGATCACGATGATCGGGCTCGCGGGCGTCAGCGGCGCCGGTGCCTTCGCCGCCCGTTGGGCGCACGCGGCGCTCGCTGATCGCCTCGATATCCTGAGTCAGGCACTCGACGCTGCGCCGGACCCGCATATGATTGTCGCGGCCGGCGGATGGTTGGCTTATGCGAACCTTGCATTCGACCACCTATTCCCCGAAGGGGGCGAGCCGCCCCTCGATCGGATCGAGCGCTCAATGGCCCCAGATCCGGAGTCCGTAGGGGAATTTCGCCGGCTGCGCAGCCGGGCTGCGGCAGGGAATTACGCGATTGCGGCGGTTTCCCTGCGCCATACGCACGGTGCCGCTATCGGGCGCTTCAACATCACCGCGAGCCCGATTACAGGGCGTCCCGGGTACAGCTTATGGAAGTTCTCCGACGTAACGGCGTGCCACGAAACAGAGACGATGATTCGCGATGAGCGAAACAAGCTCATCGACTTTTTTGATAATGCGCCGGTCGGCTTCTACTCGGTCGATGGCAGCGGTCGCTTCCGCTTCGTCAACCAGACATTGGCACAATGGCTTGGTGGCACTCCCTCGGAATTACTCATGGGCGGGGTGCGCCTGCACGACTTCCTGGCCTCCTTGCCGGCCGGGGAGACGCCGCCCTTCGATCCATTCGGTGGACGGAACGATGGGACGCATCGCGGAGAGGTCCTACTTAGAACCCGTCAAGGCCGCGTCGTCCATGCCTGGATCGGAGAGAGCGTCGTCGGATCGGGCAGCGAACTGCGCACGCGTTCGGTGGTGTGCGACTTGACGCCCGAGCGTGAGTGGAAGGCCGCGCTCAGATTGACACGCCGGTTTCAACGTTTCTTCGCCAACGCGCCGATCGGTAGCGCGTTGCTCGACCATTCCGGTCGCTTCGAGGAGGCGAACCGTGCACTCGGCGAGCTGTTCGGCGTTGCACCGCAAGATTTGATTGGGCGGAAGCTAATCAGTCTGCTCAACGAGGAAGACCGTGACGGCATCGCCTCTAAGCTTGCGGCGGCGGCGGACGGGCGAACCGAGCGCGATCCGGTCGAGATTCGGATTGCTCGCCCGCGCGAAAAGACGATTGTTCTGTTCCTCAGCCGGATCGATGATGATGCAGAGGGCGACCTGTCTGTAACAGGTCCCAGTCGGGGGGGCGGGTTCACCCTTCATTTTATCGACGTCACCGAGCAGAAGAACCTTGAGCTTCAATTCGCTCAGTCGCAGAAGATGCAGGCCGTCGGCCAGCTCGCCGGTGGGGTTGCGCATGATTTCAATAATCTGCTGACCGCAATGATCGGGTTCTGCGACCTGTTGTTGCTACGCTTTCAACCAGGCGACCCCTCGTTCGGCGACATAATGCAGATCCAGCAGAATGCCAATCGAGCGGCCAACCTCGTGCGGCAGTTGTTGGCCTTCTCGCGGCAGCAGACGTTGCAGCCGCGCGTTCTCAACATCACCGATGTTCTGGTCGATTTGTCCCACTTATTGCGCCGGCTAATCGGCGAGAACATCGAACTCAAAGTCGTGCACGGCCGCGACCTTGGCCGGGTCAAAGTTGACCAAGGCCAGTTCGAACAAGTCGTCATCAATCTCGCGGTCAACGCTCGCGATGCGATGCCGGCCGGCGGAATATTGACCATCCGCACCTCGAATATTCGTTGCGACGAGGCCCGGCGGCGCGGGCACGAGGTGATGCCGGCCGGGGACTATGTGCTGATCGAGGTAGTGGATACCGGGGTCGGAATCGCCGGTGACAATTTGGCGCGCATCTTCGATCCATTTTTTTCGACCAAAGAACTCGGCTCCGGGACCGGGCTTGGTTTGTCAACGGTTTACGGCATCGTCAAGCAAACTGGCGGCTTCGTCTTTGTCGACAGCAACCCGGGTCAGGGAGCGGCATTTGAGATCTATCTGCCGCGCTATCAAGCGGGGCACACATCACTGGACGCCCGCCTCGACACTGCCGAGCCCTCCACGGGCAAGGATTTGACCGGATGCGGTACGGTGCTGTTGGTCGAGGATGAGGATCCCGTCAGGAAATTCGGCGCCCGCGCGCTGCGCAACAAGGGCTACAAAGTGATCGAGGCCGAGAGCGGCGAAGCGGCGCTCGACGTGATCCGCAATGCTGCGGACAAGATCGATCTCTTGATCACCGATGTGGTGATGCCGCGCCTGGACGGGCCTGCGCTCGTGCGCGAGGTGCGGGAGATGCGTTCCGATATCAAGGTGATCTTTATCTCGGGATACGCCGAGGACGCATTCCGCCAACGGCTGGACAGCGAGAGTGATATAGATTTCTTGTCTAAGCCTTTCAGCTTGAAGCAACTGGCGACGAAGGTCAAAGACGTGATCGGTGGAGGCTCCGTCTGAGGGGCGCGACCTCCCCGCGAAATCCCGGACGGCAAAGCAGGACGATGCGGACCGCTGATCGACCGGGAAACTAGAATCGTCTCGGCGCATTATGACGTTGGGTTGACGCGTATGGATGGATAACCCACGTGGCGATTTCCCGGCCGACCATCGGAGCGGGCAGGCTCGATCCGCAACCTGCCGCCGAGGAGCAAATGTAGGAAACCGGGGCCGCTAAACTCTTATCTCGGGTCCATTTGCCGATTGTGTTCTCGAACAAAACGTGTACATATTGCTCCAGCCCGGCGTTGCACGGCCTCGCCGGCTGTGGAATAAGGGAGACGGGATAATGCAGACAGCGCTGCGCCTATTGGACAAGGAAGCGATGGACAAGCAGCGGGCTTTGGACGCGGCGCTCAGCCAAATCGAACGCGCCTTTGGCAAGGGTTCGATCATGAAGCTCGGGTCGCGCGAGGCTGCCGCAGAGACCGAGGTGATTTCGACGGGCTCTCTCGGCCTCGATATTGCGCTCGGTATCGGCGGATTGCCGCGCGGCCGCATCATCGAAATCTATGGTCCCGAGAGCTCCGGCAAGACTACCCTCGCTTTGCACGTGATCGCCGAGGGACAGCGCGGAGGCGGCACCTGCGCCTTCATCGACGCGGAGCACGCTCTCGACCCGGCCTACGCTCGTAAACTCGGGGTTAATGTCGACGAGCTGTTGATTTCCCAGCCGGATGCCGGCGAGCAGGCGCTGGAGATCACGGACACGCTGGTCCGCTCCGGTGCGATCGACGTCCTGGTCATCGATTCGGTGGCTGCCCTTGTTCCTCGCGCCGAGCTCGAGGGTGAGATGGGCGACAGTCACGTCGGTCTACACGCTCGGCTGATGAGCCAGGCACTGCGCAAGCTGACAGGGTCGATCGCGCGTTCTCGCGCGATGGTGATCTTCATCAATCAGATCCGCCTCAAGATCGGTGTGATGTTTGGCAATCCCGAGACTACGACGGGCGGCAACGCGCTGAAATTCTATGCTTCGGTCCGCCTCGACATTCGTCGCATCGGCGCGATCAAAGAGCGGGATCAGGTCATCGGCAACCAGACGCGCGTTAAGGTGGTCAAGAACAAGATGGCACCTCCGTTCAAAGTGGTCGATTTCGACATCATGTACGGGGAGGGCGTGTCGAAGCGCGGTGAGTTGATCGACCTCGGCGTTCAGGCGGGTGTCGTCGAGAAATCCGGCTCCTGGTTTTCCTATCAGGGAGAGCGCATCGGTCAGGGCCGTGAGAACGCCAAGGGCTATTTGAAAGACCACGGCGAAGTCGGTGAGGCGATCGAGCACGCGATCCGCGCCAATGCAGGCCTCGTGGCCGAGGCGATGATGGCTGCCACGGTGGATGCGGCGGCCGAGGAATAAACCGCCCGCCCGGTGATACGACCCGGCGGTGAACGGTGCGGTCGTTCGCGGTGTCGGGGGCTAGAGCAGCCGGAAGTCGTGCGCCGGGCTTTCGGCTCACGGGCCGGCGGCGCGGATCCAGAACTGCTCGAGCCGGCGCAGCGTGACGCCGATAGCCTGAAGATCGTCTGCGGCGAGCCCGGCTTGCGGCAGCATTTCGATATGACGCTGATGCATCGCAGTCAGGCAGTCCCTTAGCTTGCCCCCTTTTTCCGTGAGGTGGACATGGATGGAACGGCGGTCGTGCAACGAGCGCTCCTGAGCGAGATAGCCGTTCTCGACCATCTTCTTGACGTTGTAGGAGACGTTCGAGCCGAGATAACAGCCGCGCAGCGTGAGTTCGCCGACGGTCATTTCGGAGTCGCCGATACTAAATAGTATCATTCCCTGAACGTTATTGATGTCGTGAATCCCGAGGCCTTCCAACTCAAGTTTCACCAACTCCAGAAATTGACGGTGAAGTCGCTCGACGAGCGAAATCACTTTGAAATATGCATTCATTTGGGCCTCGTTTGCGACGATCTCGCGCTAGTCAGCGCCAGTCTATCGCGATCAGGCAACTTTCGGAAGACGGGCCGAGAGCAAGATTTCCACCGCCCGATAGTCTTCGACGATTGCGCCGACCATTGGTACTGCGTCAGACACGCTACCCGCTTTCGCCATCGCTTCGAGCTCTGTGCAACGCGATGATAGTGCGACGGCGCCCATATTGGCACTGGCCGACTTCAACGCATGGCTGGCGTCGCGAAGCAGCGCCGCGTCGCCGTTGGCTGCGCCTTCCTCTAAGTCCTTTAGCAGACGCGCTGCGGCTTTGAAAAATAAGTTTATCACTTGCTGCACAATATCCGGTCGACCCTCCCTCTGCAGTTGCCGGAGTGAGTTCGAGCACCTTGTAGTCGAAAGGTTCGGTAGGCGGCAGCGATGCCGTCACCAGCGCTATACGGTCTCTCTTGACAGTGGGCGCGGACGGGGTGAGCCACGCCGCTAACATCGCTTTCATTTGATCCAGGGTGAATGGCTTCGCTAGGTAGTCATCCATCCCCACTGCCAGGCAGCGTTCGCGTGCACCTTCGATCACGTTCCCTGTCAAGGCAACGATTGGGGTGTGACGGTTCGAAATGGCTTCGCGCCGGCGGATTTCGGCAGTCGCGTCGTACCCATCCATCTCGGGCATCTGGCAATCCATAAAAATCAATCCAAACTCGCCGGTGGCATGCCGGTCGAGCGCTTGCAAACCGTTTGTGGCGGTCTCGACGATGCATCCCATGCTCTCCAGAATGGCGACACACACCTCGAGGTTGACTGGGCTATCTTCGACCAACAGCACGCGCGCCCCTTTGGTGCCCGGGCTTTTTGGCGTCGGTGCTGCGGCGTTTGACGTCGTCGTGGCATCGCCCGAGGCGAGACAATCCCACAATGCGGATTGCCGGATCGGCTTGGTCAGGCACCTGACCAGGCCGTCGCCGGACTCGCCGACGTCTTGACCAAAAGGCGCCAGCAACGCCAAGGACAGATCTGCGTGCGCGGGGACCGATTTGATCGCGCGCGACAGCTCGATCCCGCTCATGTCCGGCAGCGAGTTGTCGATGATCACCCACCCATAGCGATCCCCGCAAAGGGTTGCGGCGCGCAGAGCGGCAAGCGCTTCCGAACCGTTTTGCGTCTGACCGGCGCGGGCGGCACGGGCCGACAACTGATCGGTCAAGATCTCACGAATGAGCGCGCTGTGGGAAACCACTAGGACAGGCCTGCGACCGCCGGGCCAGCTCACGGGTTCAATCTTCTTTGCCGCCTGCCTCTGGAGTCCGAAGCGCGCGGTAAAGCGGAAACTCGATCCGACACCCGGCTGGCTCACCACCTGGATCGCCCCGCCCATCATCTCGCAAAAATGCTTGGCAATAGTAAGACCGAGACCGGTGCCGCCGTACCGACGTGTAGTCGAACTGTCGGCTTGCGCGAAGGCTTCAAATATCTGCCCTTGCTTTTCCACGGGAATACCGATCCCGGTGTCGGTGACCTCAAACGAGATCAGTACCGCCGAGCCGTCTGAACTCGATCACCTGCACGCGAACGCCTACCTCACCGCGTTCGGTAAATTTGATGGCGTTGCCGATCAAGTTCGTCAAAATCTGGCGGAGACGGCCGGGATCGCCGACGAGCGCCGTCGGCAGATTAGCCGGGACAAAGCAAGCGAGCTCCAGACCCTTACCGTAAGCCAAGTTGCTGAATGCTTCAGTCACCTCCTCGACGATGGCCCGCAAGTCGAACGCGCTGTGCTCGAGCTCGATCCTTCCGGCTTCGATCTTCGAGAGATCGAGAACCCCGTTGATGACGCTCAGAAGAGTTTCCGCCGAACGTCGCGCGGTTTCCAGGAAGCGCTGTTGCGTCGGCCCCAGTTCGGTTTGTCGCACGAGTTCCAGCATCCCGAGTACGCCGTTGAGCGGCGTTCGGATTTCATGGCTCATGTTGGCCAAGAACTGCGACTTTGCCTGAACCGCTCGCTCCAACTCGATAGTCCGCTGCTGGATTCGCCCCTCGAGGGTTGCGTTCAAGTGACGCAATTCCGCTTCGGCTCTCTTTTGTGCGGTGTGACGAGCTGCTAGGGCGTCGGCCATCTCGTCAAACGCCAATCCGAGACGACCGATTTCCGACGCACGATCTTCGAGGTGAGCGCGGGCGTCATAATTACCATTGCGCCATTCGGCGGCGACCTTGAGAAGACCCTCGATGGGATGCCGGATAAATTTCCGGCCGCCGGCCCAAGCTGCGTAAACCGCCGCCAGGAGGCCTGCGAGAATGAGCCCAACTCCGCGTCGAGTGGCGTTGTCTATTGCCGCGAATGCTTCGGCTTTTGATTGGCCCGCACTGAGAAAAAAATCCTTTGGCGGCAGAGCCGCTGGGACGTACCCATATATTCGCATAACCCCATCGACGCCAGCCGCCTCTTCCCATCCCGCTTTGTCTCCGTCCATGATCCTTTCATGGGAGTTCCTCATGTTTTGACCGACGAGGAGTTCGGGACCGGGTAACCGCGCGATGATGTTGCCCTCGCGATCGGCTATCAAGATCGAGGCTGTCGGGGACAATCCGCGTTCTTTGAGATGATCAGACAGCCAAGCCAAATCGAGGCCGGCAAACACGACACCTCCTATGTGGCCGTCGCTGTCCTCAAAGCGCTCCGCGAAATGTATCATCCTCTCGTCACTGGCGGGATCGACCCAATAATTTCCGACGGCAAGCTCCGGCTGAGCCAAGGCCCGCGTGAAGAAAGGCTGATCGGTTACCCAAAAGAGAGACGTGGGCCCGCTCGCACAAAAGACCCGACCGGTAGTATCCGCTGCCCCGAGGAAGCTGTAATTTAGGTATCGGGATTTCAATTTCGAGAAAAGGGCGCTGCATGCGCCTGGCTGCTGAGATTTGACGGGGTCCAATTGAGCGAGTGCCAGCAGCAATTGCCGAGCGCCCTCGCGGAGCACGCCGATCTCCTCGCCGAATTGCTTGGTAATCTCGACGACGTGCTGGCGGATATCGGCCTCGCGGGCGATGCGCTGGTCGTATTCATTCCAGGCCTGGATTACCAGCGCCGGAACAACGGCCAAGATGACGAGCAGGAACAATCGGCCCATCAGACCGATACGAACGCTGCGCGGGAAGACAATCCGCCGCATCTTATTGATACTCGGTCCGCCTGCGCTTGTCAGTCGTCCGATCATTGGTCGACGTCCGCCAGCAGGTTGGGCCAGTGCCAACCTGACTTCCACTGCGCGAAAGGAGGCGCCGGATCGGACGGCGCCAGATTGCACATGATGGATTTCTCGACCATTCAGGGCATCGACCGCTCGGCCGTCCCGAGCGAGGCGCGCCCGATCGTCGGCCGCCCGAAATGGTAACCCTGCAGAAAGCCGATGCCCTCGGCTCGCAACAGCGCCGCGTCCTCGGCGTTTTCGACGCATTCGGCCACGGTGGTCAAACCGAAGCCCTTGGTGAGAGCGAGCAGATGGCGGAGAAAAACCCGGCTTTGCGACCGGCTGGTCAGATTTCGCACCACCGAGCCGTCGATCTTGACGATGTCGACCGGCAGCATCTGAAGATGCCGCAGCGTCGTATGGCCTGCGCCAAAATCGTCGAGCGCGACGCGGCAACCCGCCTGCCGCAGCGTGTCGACAAAGCGCGCCGATTCGGCGATGTCAGAAAGTGCCGCGGTTTCGGTTATTTCGACGACCAGGCGACGGGCGATCTCGGAGCGGTGACGCAACAGCGACAGCAACAACCGCAGCCACTGTCGATCGCAAGCCGTCAACCCGGAAATGTTGAGACCGAGCCTGATCTCGGGATCGCCGGCCAGTTCCTCGACCGTTTTTTCGAGAACATAGCGGTCGATCAGGCCGATCAAGCCCTCTTCCTCGACGATCGTGATGAACTCGGCACCGGCGACGATGCCTCCCGCCTCGTCGCGCATCCGCAGCAGGCATTCGAAATAATCGACCCTTCCGGTTGCCGCGCACACCACAGGCTGGAAAGCAAAGAGCAGACGATCCTGGCGGAGCGCGGCCTTGACCGCGGCCCCGACGGCCGAGCCACGCTGCTTCTTCGGTGATTGGTGCTGAATGGGGTCCATTTATCGGTTCCGCTACCTCGCTTGGCTCTTATGCCGACGCTTGCGACGGCGCTGCGGAAAGCCCTGGGGTGCAATCGGGCCGGTAGATGATCCCTCGCGATTGGCTTGGAACTCGAGATCGCCGATATAGGTGGTGCGATCGCTCGATCTCGCTCAGACCGCCAGCGCCACCACAAAGCCCCAACCTCGATCGGTCGGATAACGATGGCCCCACGCGAAAGCCGAGGCAATTGGAGTGCGCGTACCGTCGCTCGCTGTCGCTGTCCGGAAGCTGTTCCACTCTCGCCTTGGGTTCCCGACCCGTTTTGCGGATCCGCAAACAACAATCTTAACTATGCGATCGTCAATATAACGTCCAATTGTCGTCAAAAACCTGCCCTTCTCGGCTTCTTCAATTCAGGCCCAAGCACCGTCCGGTCACTGCCGGCATATCCAGTGCTTGGGGCAGTTGGTCTGGGCCCTGGTTGGCCGGGCACGGCGACCCAATTTATGATACAGCCGGTGAGAGCGATGCCGGCGCAAATCATCAATGTCGCGTCGAAGCTGCCGATTGCGACGGCCTCTCCTCCGATTAGGGATCCGAGTGAAATACCCAAGAAAAGCGCACTGTTGTTCCAGGCAAGCACAGTGCTACGTCGCATGGGAAAGTCGTTGGCAAGCCCGGCCTGCTGGGCCGGGAAGAATACCTGCGCCACCGCTGAGCTCAATCCCAAAGCGAGGTAGATGAGGACGCCAGCGCGAAGCGCAAGTAGCAGCAACAAAAAGCAGACGCAAAGCCCAGCGAGGCTCGCCCCAGCCGTGAATTTTGTTCCAAGCCGATCGGCCAGACGCCCACCGACCACGGCGCCAGCAATCGCCCCGCACCCGTAAAACAAGATCGCTCGAGCAACTTGTCCATTTGAGAAGCCGATCGCGATGAGGCCGGCTCCGAGATAAGTATATACGCCATAAAGCCCGGTGCTCCATGCGAGCGTCGGCATGAGACGGCGCGTCAGAGGTGCCAAGTCAAGAGGATCGAGGGGCGATCCGGCCGCATCCGAACGGCAGCGCTCGCTCGGCCATACCAGAGAGTTCAGCCACACGAGGACCAAGGTGAAGGCGGCGAGAGTGACGAAGACAACAGCCCAGCCAAGAGTCGCACCAACCAGCGCGCCGATCGAGGCGCCGATGCCGAGGGCTACCAGCAACCCCGAGACCGTCAGCGCCAGCCAAGTCGCGCGGCTATTCAACGGGGCGGCGTCACCGACCAACGCATAGATAGATGGCGAGACCCCCGCCGTGGCGGCGCCCGCGAGTAACCTGACAGCGAGCAGCGACGGGAATGTCCCGGCTGAGGCGGTGAGCAGGTTGGCTGTGCCAAACGCGAGCAAACAGCAGATCAGCACCTGCCGCTTCCCGACCCGGTCCGAGACGTAACCGAATAAAGGGGCACTCACTACATAGGCGAGGGAAAAGGTTGTCACACTCAGCCCCGCCAGCCTTGAGGAAACATCGTAATTAGCAGCGAGTGTGGGCAGTAAGGGGGAAAAGACAAAAAGCTCGGTTCCGACGAGGAACATGGTCAACCAACCGACAGCCAATTCGGCTGGTGGCAGCATAGGGTTGATCTTCATTTGTCGGCCATCTCTTTGGCGGCGGATCGCGCAATCGGTTGCCATCGGGCGTCCGCTGGCGCTCGAGACCGCCGTTCGACCGGTTAGCGCCGCAGGCTCGCAGGGCAGGTTCGCCAGTCGGCGGTCGGTGTCGAGAGCCACCGGTCGCGCCACTAGTGGCTTATCGGCTAACGGCGGCGCGCTTTTGAGTGCTTTGGAGAGCGCCGGCATGCCGCGCTCGCCGACGGGCATTTCGCACGATCCTGTCCAAGTGGGTCCACACGCCGTCGAGCGCCTCGGCCATTATAACGGCGTCATGCCATGTTTCGGGCAGCAGCGCGGGCCGGGCCCTCAGCACCATCTGCGTCACCGCGAGCAACTCGTCTGCGTGCCGCTCTTCGACCCGCTGTGCGAAACATTCCTCGAAATAGGGCTCGTTGGCGAACTGTGGGAAATGGGCCGAAAGCGCGTCAGCGAGGGCGCGCATCCAGTCGACGGAGAGCACCTCGACCGCGCACCAGGGACCGAGCGATCGACGGTACAGTTCGCGGGCCAGTCGCACAAAACGCAACGTCTCGGCATCGAGATGGCGACACAATTCCTCAGGATCGCCGAAATCCTCGTCCGCGAGAGGGGATTTCGCGCCAATGTTAAGGAAAGCCTGGGTCAGTTGGTAATGGTGCGTGTCACCGCCCGGCAGACCGTCGTCGTCAATTAAGATCTGAAGTTTGCGCTTACGCAGGGCGGGACTGTCGAGGTGAGGCATGTAATAGACCGCAGTGCGCGTGGCGTGCATGGCCGATTGGTAGATCAGATAGATCTGACCAAGCAATGCAGCGTCGCTCGCGACGGCGAACGGCAGAGCAGCAAAATGCCGGAAGAACGGCATTCGCGACGGCCGGTATCCTTCGAGCAAGGCATTGATCGCGCTTGGGAACTCGTCAATTGTGTCTGGCCCTGGTGTGACCCGGGCGAGCTTTTTCAATGATGCGCCGTCGAGAGATGCCATACCCTATTCCTCCAGTGATCTTCACAGTAGCTGCAGAAATACTCGGACAATCCATCGCGACAGGCCGGTACACCGATTGCGACCGCCCACCTTTGAGCCCTGGTGACTCGCAGCACGAGAACCGAGCGGGATGCCGGATCGCCCGCGTTTGAGTTTTAATTGATAGAATTCGTTTTAGAACGAAACATGAACCTAGTCAAGCGAAATCTGCAACAGGCGGCGTTGCGTGATCCGCATCGGTGCGCTGCCGGCCGCCGCTGTGGCCGCCGTTGATCCCCGCGACACAACGCAACCCTGGGCGGGACTCACCAAAATCCGCGAGATACACAACGCGCCGTCGTGCGAGCGATCGGCATCCCGAACGGCGATTGGCCGCTGCCACTGCCGAGGGTGCTCGGCACCAAGCAGCCGGCATTGTCGTCGAGACCGGGCCGGGCGGCGACAGTGTCGCCGTTAAACGTCGGTTTCCGGATCCTTGTCGACTTCTACATCCAAAGGAAAGTCGACCTCGATGACCCTGATCGGCCTCGATCGATGCCCGGCGGGCACGGTAGCGCCGGGCTGGACAGGAGTAGGGAGCTTCCTCTATAAGCGCCCGTTGCCGGAGGCGCCCAGGTAGCTCAGTTGGTAGAGCAACGGACTGAAAATCCGTGTGTCGGTGGTTCAATTCCGCCCCTGGGCACCATCAAAACTCCAATTATATTAAAGTGTTAAAGAACCTTAGGTATCGATGGAGACACCTTTTTACATCGCAATCACGCCGGCAATATGAAGCGCGCGCAAGATTGCTCCTCGAGATAGCGACGATCAACGGCGAGACACAACGAACGGAGGTGCGCTCTACGGGCGTCGGCATCAGGATGGTGCCGGTGGTTGGCGGACTGTGAGACACTACGGTGAGATACGACCCGCAACCGGCTGCGAGAGGGTGAAAGCGATGGCTGACGACGACGCTCTGTTCCAGAAAGGCATGCCGATCCGGCGCGAGGTGCTGGGCACTGAATACGTCGACGCCTCGATGGCGCGCGCGGACGAATTTATGATGGCGTTCCAGCGGGCGACCACCGCCTGGGCATGGGGCTGGGCGTGGGGAGATGGAACACTCGACCGAAAGACCCGCAGCTTAATGAACCTTGCGATGCTCACTGCCCTGAACCGGGCGCCCGAGATCAAGCTGCATGTGAAAGGCGCGCTCAACAACGGCGTTACGGTCGAGGAGATCAAAGCTGCCTTGCTGCATGCGACCGCCTATTGCGGAATTCCGGCCGGGCTCGATGCATTCCGCGCCGCGCACGAAGTGCTGATCAGCGAAGGCGCGCTGAGCAAACCCTGAGCCTCAGCCGGGTGGCAATCGCTGCCGGAGCATGGTCGCGACACGTCGCAGCTCGGCAGCGGTTCTTAGCCGATGGTCGCCCGGCAGACGACAGGCAACCCCAATTATTCCGCAAGCGCCTTGCCCGAACCGACGGCCGGGGCATAGGTTTCCGATGCGGCGTCCGCCCTCTCGTCGAGAACCGGGCGGCAGGCACCAACAAGGATTGGCGCGATGAGACGGCAGCTGCACCTCAACTTGTTCATCCACAGCCGCGGCCATCATGAGGCGTCGTGGCGCCATCCGGCTTCCTCGCCGCTGCCATTGACCGACATCCGGTATTACCAGGATCTGGCACAGCGCGCCGAAGCGGCACTGTTCGATTCCGTTTTTCTCGCCGACCAGCTGGCGCTCGGCGGCGACGTAGCCCAGGCACCGCGCACCTGGCTCGAGCCGATCACCGTACTGGCGGCGATGGCGGTGGCGACCAGCCGGGTCGGGTTGATCGCAACCGCCTCGACCACCTACACCGAACCGTTCAATCTCGCGCGGCAGTTCGCCTCGGTCGACCACATCAGCAATGGCCGCGCCGCCTGGAACATCGTGACCTCGTGGCTCGCGACCGCGGCGGAGAATTACGGCGGCGCCGGTCAGGTCAGCCACGCCGACCGCTATGCCCGCGGCGAGGAGTTCATGGAGGTCGTGAAGGCCCTTTGGGACAGCTGGGCGGCCGACGCGGTCGTCGACGACCGGACCGCCGGGGTCTACGCGCGCCACGACCGCATCAGACCGATCAATCATCGCGGCGATTTCCATACGGTGAGCGGGCCGCTCAACATGCCGCGCTGCCCGCAGGGCCGACCGGTGCTGGTACAGGCGGGTTCGTCCGACACTGGACGCCGCTTTGCCGCGCGGCATGCCGATGCCGTGTTCACCGCGCATATGGCAAAGGCGACGGCGCAGGAATTCTATGCCGATCTGAAATCGCTGGCGGCGGCCGAGGGACGGCGGCCGGAGCAGATGCTGATCCTGCCCGGGCTCAGCCCGATGATCGCCGGGACCGAAACCGAGGCGCACCGGATGGTCTGCGAGGTCAACGAGCTCACCGATCCGGAGGTCGGGCGCAAGCGCCTGTCGGGCCGTTTTGGCGGCTACGACTTTTCGCATTTGCCACTCGACCGGCCCCTCTCGGTCGGCGACTTCCCCGACCCGGCCTCAGTTGAGGCGGCGCGCAGCCGGACCGAGGTAATCCTCAATCTGGTCAAGCGCGACAAGCCGACATTGCGGCAATTGCTCGGCTATCTGGCCGGCGCGCGAGGTCATTTCGTCACCGCCGGGACCCCCGAACAGATTGCCGAGCTGATCGAGGAATGGTTCACCGAGGGCGCCGCGGACGGGTTCAACATCATGCCGCCGCTGCTGCCGGCACAGCTCGACGTGTTCGGCGCCGAAGTGATCCCGATCCTGCAGCAACGCGGGTTGTTCCGGACCGAATACACCGGGACAATGCTGCGCGAGCATTACGGTCTGCCCTGGCCGGCAAGCGTATTCGACGACCCGGCCTTCAAGGGCGAGCTTCAGGGCGCCGCCGCCGGCATCTGACAGGACGGAGATTGCTTCGCTTCGCTCGCAATGACACGCTGTCATTGCGAGGAGCGCAGCGACGAAGCAATCTCGCTGCGCGAGCGCTCAGAGGCGGTAGCGGCACTCAACAGAGAGCGGCACTCCGTGGAAATCGTGCCGATTGGTGTCGCGGTTCTCGAGGTTGACGAACAGGCATTCATCGTGGACGAAGTGCGGGCCGGCGTGCCAAGTCGCGACGTGCAGCTTGATCAGGCGGTCGCCCGGCACCCGGAAGGCGACGATGTCGTCGACGCGCGGCCGCGTATCATCACCGAGGTCGCCCGGTGGCGCCACGCCGATCAGCCATTCCTTGCCGCCGAGCGATCCCAGGCATTGGGTGACCCGCCGATGGCGTGCGATCCGGGTGAAGCCGAGCCCGACATGCGGCAGGTGCATGATCCAGAGGCGCGGCTCGCCATTGCCGAGGACGAGCTTTGCCTCGCCGGCCGCGGTTTCCGGGTCGTGAGCGGTCTCGGCACCCTGGCCGCCCGTCCGCAGCGGCGCGATGACTTGGCCGTAGGGCGCAAACGCTTCCGCCGTCAGCTCCCTGATCTCCAGCATGTGGCGTGGTAGAGTGCCTGTATCGTTCATCCTCGCCTCCGATCGATTTCGCGGTAGATTTTGCCGCTATCCTCGGTTGGCGTCACGGAGAAAGCCATGCCGTCGCGCGTCACCTTGTCCTGAGTTCGGAGCATGACGAGCAGATGCCCGTCGGAACTCATGCGGATCTATCGCGTCGCGTCGCTGTTCAGCCGCGCGGCTGCCTCGTGTTCCATCGCCGATGAGCACAGCGAGTTCCCGGCGGGCTCGTATGTTCGCAATCCGCCGACCTCGCGTCACCAGCCCGGCTCGGCGCCGGGATGCATCCTCTTCGTCAAGCTCTGGCAATTCGATCTCTCCGACCGAACGCAGGTGGAAATAAAAACTGGGCCGATGCTCTATCGACCAGCCACCGGCCGAGCGGGGGTCGAGCTCATTCCACTGTTCCGCGACAACCGCGAAGAGGTACGCTTGGAGCGCTGGGCGCCCGGAGCGGCGATCACGATGGCCGCGCCGGGTGGCGCCGAGGTGCTGGTGCTGGACGGCGATTTCTACGAGGGTGGCGAACGCTTCGAGGTGCAATCGTGGCTTCGGCTCCCGACCGGCAGCATGCTCCAAGCCAAGGCCGGTCCGGAGGGCTGCAAGGTCTGGGTCAAGACCGGCCATCTCCTGAATATCGAGGGCGCAAACAGGCTCTAGCAGGGTGCGGAAAAACGCTGGAGGGTGAGTCATTCCGGGGCGCGGGCTCATGCCCGCGAGCCCGGAATCCAGGAACACCGGCCCGAGAAATCAAAGGCTTGGCCTGTGTTCTTAGGTTCCGGACCTGGCCCTGAAGGGCCATCCCGGAACGACAGCGGAGTTTTTCCGCATCCTGCTAGTGCTCACGCCGCCGTCGCGCGCAGTTAAGGCCTCGCGCCGGTGTCGCGCGTCCGCTAGGATCATCGCATTGCACGCATCCGAAAGGAGACGGGTTATGGCTCTCGCCTACAACGTCATCGATGCCGACGGTCATATTCTGGAGCCGCTCGATCTCTGGGACAGATACATCGATCCTGAGTTCCGCGACCGCCGGCCGCGGTTTGTCATCGACGACAACGGCAAGGAGCGCCTCAAGGTCGAGGGCAAATTGCTGGGCAATCCGCGGGGGATCGGCAGCCTCGGTTCGGTCGGCGTGCGGCAAGGTGCGGTGAAGCTCGACAGCCTCAAATATGCCGAAGGGAAGAAGGGTGGGTTCGACCCGCATGCTCGCATCCTCGACATGGATCTCGACGGAATCGATGCTGCTTTCCTCTACCCGAGCCTCGGCCTGTTTGCCGGCGCCGTCGAAGACCCCGGGCTCGCGGCCGCGATGTGCCGCGCCTATAACCGCTGGCTTGCCGATTACTGCAAGCCTTATCCCGACCGGCTCTTCGGGGTCGCGATGCTGCCGATGCAGTCGGTCGACCTCGCGATCGACGAGATGCGCTACGCCAGGAAGGAGCTCGGGATGCGCGGCGGGTTTCTGCGGCCGAACCCGTACCATGGCAACAAGATGATCAGCGACCCGATGTACGAGCCGTTCTGGACGATGGCCGAGGAGCTCGACTTTTCGATCGGGTTTCACGAGGGCTCGACCACCGCGATGCCGACCGTCGGCGTCGACCGCTTCGAGACGGACCGCGCAGCACGCCACATGATCAGCCATACGATGGAGATGATGCTGGCGGCGCTGAGCGTGATCTGGGGCGGTGTGGTCGATCGCCACCCGCGGCTGCGTATCGCGTTCCTCGAATTGGGCGGCGGCTGGATGGCACCCTGGCTCGACCGTATGGATCGGCATTTCGATGACCAGGGCTTCAACGACACCGCCCCGAAGATGCGGCCGAGCGAACTCTTTCAGCGCAATTGCTGGATCTCATTCGAGCCGGTAGAGAACAGCATCGCGGCGCTGGCAAACTATATCGGTCCGCAAAAGATTATGTGGGCGACCGATTATCCGCACCAGGACGGCTTCTTTCCGGGTGCGCCGCAGATGGTCCGCGAGCGGATCGAGCCGTTGTCACCAGCGGCCCGGCATCAGGTATTGGCCGGCGGCGCGATGGGGTTCTACGCGCTCCAATGACGCGTGGCTGACGGTCGGCGCCTTGCCCCAAACGCGTTCGGGGCAAGGCAGCCGCCAACAGAACCCGGTCAGTTAGCCGGCGGGAAGAACACCAGAGTGCGCACCTCGATGCTTTCCCGCGGCGGCGCGTCGGGAGTCAGCGGGTTGTCGAACGAAGTGTGGAACGACAGCCGGGCACGGCCGTCATTGGCGCTGTCATGCACCCGGATGAACAGCACCTCGTCGGGCTGCATGTCGGAGAAATAATACCAGCGGTGCGCCGGATTGTAGGCGACGCGCGAGGTCTCGCCGCGCACATGAGCGTAGACAAGGTCGCTGGCGATCAGATCGTCGTCGGTGAAACTGCGCGCGTCGCACAGCGCCAGCGGCGAATCCTGTACCGGCCCGCGGATCGGGCGCCACACGTTGACGATGCCGAAGCGGTGCTTCAAGAGCTCTTCGGCGTCGGCGCCGAGATGGTCGCGCACCCGGCGCGGTGCCGAGTTCACGGTATGGTCGTTGTGCACCTGCCGCGAAGGCACGGCGAGGCCTTCCCGCGTGGCGTTGCGTACGTTGTGGTCGAAGACGAAGACGCGGCTGGCGCCCAGTTTGTCGCGCAGCAGGCGCTCGACCTCCGGGTAGTAGCCGCGCTTGATCTCCTCGGGCGAATAGAAATCGGCGACCGCAGTCGGTGCCTTGACCAAGGCGAAGCCGTTGCGGTCCAGGGTGAACTCCGCTTCGCGGCCGCGTGCGTCCTCGATCGTGACCTCGTGCGGATCGTCGATGCCGTTCCAGCGCGGCACGCCAGGCGGCGGCTCGATGCGGTACGACGCCGGTTTTTCGGTGCCGCGGTGCAGGTAATGGAGCGTCGATGTAAGGGTTTTAGGGGCTACGGCGACATCGAGCGGCATGATTGGACTCCTCCGTTGTTGAACTTGCTCTGCGGCGGATTTCAGCCTTGGCGCGTCACGATTTGGAGCGCATCGAGGCGCTTTCACTACTCCACGTCCTCGAGCGGGTGTCAATCGTGATTACAAAATTGACCGGTGGTGGAATTCAGTTTGACAGATTGGAGCGGGGACCCAGTGCGTAGAAACCAGACACTTGAACTGCGTGCTTGTCATCCCGGCGGCAGGCCGGGATCTACAGTCTGGCCTGCGTATACCGGCCTTCGCCGGTATGACGGATAGGCGGGCGCGATTTGTCAGGTGCTATCCAGCGATAGTGCCTGCCGTCCTGGGAACACGATCGACATGCGGGCGGCCGATCTAGCATCGTGAGAACGCAGTGACGCTGCGTGCAAGCGATTTGTCGGCTGCACGAGACAATGATCGATGCTGTCGGCGGATGTTCGGATTACGCAGTGAGTGGGCTAGCGTTGTCGAGTTTCACTGAGACATGACCGATGCTCATCCTCCCGAAAGGCGCATCAAGAAATGGCGCCGTGCGTGGAAACGGGAGGTGATCGAGCGTCATATTTCCACGATGGAGCGATCTCTACAACGAGCTGGCGTAACAGCCGTCGCCCTGAGCGTCCCCGCTTTCGCGGGAACGACGCTACCACGGGCTGGGTTGTGCTCGCCCTGGGTCCCCGCTTTCGCGGGAACGACGACCAGGCGTCCGCGCCAATTTACGCAACCAGGTACTAGGCCCGCGGGAGGAGTATGGCGGGAGCAACCAAACGAGCCGCCTGCGGATTGGCTCAGGCGGGGGAAATAATTTAGCGGGGGAAGCGATGGTAGCCACGAACGCTATCAGCTCGGAGGACTCGGCGCTTACCGCCGGCGAGAGGCTGGACCGGCTGCCTCGCGCATGGTACCGGGTCCTCGATGCGACCAAATCCGATGGACGCTAATCGAAATCGGTCGGTAATTCCGGATAGCGGCAATGCTCGAACATCCGCCGAATCTGAGCCGGCTGGACCCGGCCCGGGGATAGGTCGGGCAGTTCGTCCTCGGCGAAGAAGGCAATTTCGCTGGTTTCGAGGCTCGGGCGCGGCTCGCCTCCGGTGATCTCGCAAAGGAAAAACATCTTGTAGACATAGAACGGGTGCGGCGGCGTGTGGCCGTGGCGGCGCCGGTCCCACACGGCGCAGAGTTTGACTGCACGTGCGCTGAACCCCGACTCTTCCTCGATCTCCCGCGCGACGCATTGGCTGGCCGTCTGGTTGACGTCGGCCCAGCCGCCCGGCAGCGCCCAGCGCGCGTCGCTGCGTTCGCGGACCATCAGCACGCGCCCATCGCAGAATGCCGCGCCCCGGACATCGACCCGGGGCGTCGCATAGCCGGTGTCCTGGCGAAACAGGTCGATGATCTGCTCGGCGGCGATGCCCCCGCCCATCGCCATCATCTGGGTAGCGAGAATGCGCAGGCGTTCGTAACGCTCGGTGTCGTATTTGTCCTTCGAGTAGAACAGGCCGGTTTGCGACATCGCCTGCAGCTCGCGGGCGAGGCCGAGCCAGGCCGGCTCTGCGGTGTCAGCCATCGCTGCCCAGGTGCGGATCGAGCGGCGATAGCCTTCCGGGATCGCAAGGCCGTCAATCTTGGTGATGGAGAAGGAGCCGATGCGGCGATGCTCGTGGCTGAGCCGCAGCGGCGCCTGGTCGACCCGCTCGACGCCATAGGTCACGATGACCACGTGCTGCGCCGGCAATGCCTCGTAGACCCAGCTGTCGAGGATGGTCTTCACCGCCACTTTTATGCCCAGCTCTTCGGCGAATTCACGAGCAAGGCAGATTGCCGGATCCTCGCCGGCTTCGAGACGCCCGCCGGGAAGTTCCCACTCGCTGCGCTCGTTTTCGAGGAGCACCACCTGACCTGCTTCAAGCAGAACGCCTTTGATCGAAACCGGGAAGGACATCGCCATTACCGCTCGGGTTGCCGGTGCTTTCCTCGCCCAGCATATAGAACATCGGCGGGCCGACCGGCATTCACAGGACGCCGGCGAGCGCCATCGTCTGGTTTCTGGTGATCTGCGGACGATGCCGGCACGCCGCGGCCTGCACACCGGTCAACTCGATTTCTTGCATCGCCGCTGGGGAGCGCTCGAACCGTTCGACAACTCGTTCCCGGAGATGCTGCGCGAAGCGAAGATTCACTCAGACCGCGTCACCGAGAGCTCCCCGCCGCGGTGTTACGCGTCACCGGAGCGTGTCATCCAGGAAGCGATACAGCGCTTGAATGACAGCGGTTTGTCGGCGCGGCTCCCAAGCCGTACAAGCCGGAATGGCTTAGGGGCTATGGGCGCAACTCTTCCGCTCCCACGCGTCCTTAGCCCTCGCCTCCGCGAAGTCGGAATTCGATAAGCGCAACTGCAAGATCATTGAGCTCAGCGTCGTCGATCCAGCGAAGCGTCTGGGGGTGCACTCCTGAGGGGCCGATACTCGAAGTTTGGGGAGGTGTAGTCGATGTATTCATCCGCGGCGTTTGTGATCCGCAGCAGCAGACGGTTGAACAGCCCCCTAAGCAGTTTCATGTCCCGGATCGCCGCCAGCTCCTGACGTTCCGGAACCGGCGTGCCATGAGCAGCCTTGTTGCGACGACGCCAGGCCGCATCTTCGTCGCCCCAACTCCAAACCGAGCGCTGACATCACGGCCTTGAGGCGAGGACGCTGATCCATCGCGTTTAACGTAGCCAGCTTGCCAGTCAGCGCGGCCTTGGCCTCGTCTGAAATGTTCGATCCTTCAATGACGGCGGCCATGCTTGCTCGTAGCGCCGCCCAGACTTCCCTCGGCGCCCAGCCCTCTGGAACCGCGCTCGGGTGAGCCTTGATGTAGGCGTTCTGCAGAGCTTCGACGGCCGCGCCAAAATGAGCGGGCGCGATATGGGGCATCGCCGCGCAGGCGTGCCAGTAGGCCCAACTCAGGTTGGCAAGGTCCAACTCGTCGAACGCCGACACCAATGCGGTGACCGCCCGGGTTAGTTGGCCAGGATTCAGCTCGTTCCGATATCGTGGACCAAGGGGTGCGAGTTGATCCGGTTCCATGTCGAACGCCCGACGGCCCAGGCTGTAGGCGCTTCGGGCCAGAGTGGAGACGATGTGCCAGTCGCGGTCGTAATGCGTCGTACCAAGGTCAACCAAGTAAAGTCCGAGAGCGAAGGAAAGAGCGATTCGGATCTTCTTCCGGAAGCCGTCGTTAGGCATACCGTCGAAGACGATGCACCCCCGCCTGCTGCCCTCGACATTGTCGTCAAACCCCAGCGCGCAGAGGTAAAAGGTGGTGCCCTCGATGGTCAGCTTCGCCGTGTTGTGAGAGACGCGGGATTCATCGCTCTCCCGAGCGATCGTGATCCCGTCGTCTAAGGCGATCGTCCGGGTCGACGTGGTTTTGGTCACGACCCGCGATGCGGCCGGCCAAACAAAGGGACTGGCAGGCAGGTTATCGAGCCAGTCGATCACATAGGCTGCTGGCGAGTCGCCGCCGAAGCGTGTCTTCGCTATGTGAACCCGGGACTCTTCCTTGCGCTGATGTTCCGAGACGCCGCTCGACCGCGTCTTCAGGCTAAACGGAATGACGCCAACAAGCTCAGCATCGACGCCGCCAATGCTTCGTAGTCGGGCAGACTCTGTGCTCATCCGAACCGTTCCAGGAGGATGGTCGATCGCCCGAGACGTCGCGTTCGACGGGACCTCTGTTTCCAAGATCAGCGTAAGCTTCTCATCTCGCCGAATCGAAAAACCGTAAATCGGCGTGTGCAGGGGGCCAGGTTCGACGATTTGAAAGTGACCCTCATTTAATATCCGAAGGCATTCTTCGGCCAGATCGACCATGATCTTAAACCACCATCCTGTCTAATTGGGTTGATTTTCGGAAGACGTCAGGTCGGCTTTAGCCCGAACGTCCAAGATGCGGCGCCACGAACTCTGCGCCACCTGAATCAGGTAGAGATCTGCGACTTGCTTGGCGGTTCGCAAGTTAGCCAGCGAGGTCTCGGCGGTGTTCCCTTGGACGGTGAGGGATTTGAACAACAGCTCCCGGTGCTCGCGCTCTGGAACAATCGGTGAGAAGGCTTCATGCAGCCGGGTGTCGATCTCCTCCTGGGTACCGTTCCAACCGCCATACTGCCGTAGCGCACCGAACAGACTGAAGATGAAGGCCTGCCGGGCGGTCTGATCACAATTGTAGTAAACGTCCGACTTGGCGATGAAAGCCAAGCCGTGAAAATAATGGCTGAAGATTGGCTCGGCCTCTTCCTCGGATAGAGGCAAAAAGGCCATCATGCACGTTACGGCTCGGTCGATCATTTCTTCGGTCATTGCGACTACCCGCCCTGTTCCCCAGAAGCTTTCGCCGACGTCGATGTTGACCGCGAGATTGCGTTCAAGGTCTTGAACGCCTTTGAACATCTCCTTCGTGAAGCCGGGAGGCTCAAACCAAAAATAGCCGATGGTCGAGATGTTCAGGCAGGCCAACACGAGCTTGGCCAAGGTGGATAGCCGGCCGTGTAGGGACGAAACTGGCAGGTTGTCATGCAACGTGATCTGCAGACTGAAGCGGTCCTTCTTGCCGGTCCAGAGGAGTCGCACATGATCCAAACGCTCGTTCCAACGCGTGAGAACCTTGGCCCTAATCGAATGCGACGGAGTGTAGACCGTCATGCTCGCACGCCAGCGCGGCTTCTCGGCGCCCTTTGTGGCTCCTGGGCGTTTTAATTCTTCCTCGGCGAGGGCGCGAAGTTCACGGTCCTGTCGCTCCATCTCCGCTCTCACCCACTTGACCCACTCCCGGGGCTCGCCGCTCAGCTCCTCGTATTTCGCGATGAACGGCGAACTCAGGATGATCCGGGAGCGCTCAGGGTCGGCCATGGTGTCGAGGAACCACTCCGTCAATTCGTCTACTTCGCCGGCTGGAGTTCCTTGTGCCTTCTCGTGATCTAGGCGGGCACGCGCCAGGGCGAGGGCCTTTTTTGCATCATCCGGTTTGACGTGGTCACCGGGAGGGAGGTCGGTCAGGTCGGCCTTCGGATCGACGTAGAGCGAAGCCAACCTCATGGCATGGGCCCGTTCGGCGAATTGCCGGGCCGCTTCGAAGTCTGCCGGATTGATCCTGACCATGGGCGACCAAACGGCCCATTGCAGCTTGCGCTTGTGATTATCGAGCGATCGCTCGATCCAGGTTCCATCAAGGCTGGTATGGCCGATCGTTCTGGCGCCCAGCATACTCGCCTTACCCACCTCCTCGAGCGCAAGGAGGCTCAAGTGGTAGACGATGTGTGGCCATTCTGTACCGCCGCCGAGATGATTAGCGGCAGTGATGAAACTCTCCGCCTGTTCGAGGCAAAGCGCACGAGCTCGTTGAAGCTTCTCGTCCATATAGCCCCCGCACAACCACTCGGTCCGTCTACCCCATCCCGAGCGGTCACCCAACTGAGCCGATCCTGCCTCGATCGCGAATGACGGGTGCGGGGCATGACGCGTCGAACGCATGAGCGTCGGCCAGCGGCTGCTTTGGGGTCGAGAGCGGCCGGTGCGCCGCGTGCTGACCAGCCAAGCCGGCCGCGCGGCGATCGCCGAGGCCTTTATCCAGGAGCGACGCGGCGCCAGCCACCATTACTTGACCACAGCAGGGCTGCATTAGTAGTCGAGATCGGCGCCGGTGATCGTCAAACTCGGCCACCAGGTGGTGCGCCAGCAGCCGCGGGTTCTGCCCGCACCCCGCGCACAGAACAGGAAATCGCTGTCAATTACCGAGGGCACAAAGCGCAAACGCTCGGCGGGCCGCGTGTCAAAAACGTGCCAGACTTTACCGCCGGTTCCTGCCATCGTTCTGCCCCCGGCTGCCGCAGCCGGCAGCCGGCCGATCGCAAAACTCGCCCGGATTCCAGGGCCTAAGC
>CAWCKT010000014.1:0-21412 GCA_963796155.1 uncultured Alphaproteobacteria bacterium
CTCACTATGGTCCGCCGGCATCGCCGAGCGGACTAGACGTGTCGTTATGTCCCCCTGAGACAAGGCATGTATAAATCGAAGGGGAATCGAACGCGCTACGGGGAGAACACGAAATGACGCAGAAAGTCTGGTTCATCACCGGTGCGTCGCGTGGTCTTGGGGCGGAAGTCGCTAAGGCTGCCTTGGCCGCGGGCGAGAAAGTCATTGCGACGCGTCGTGGCAGAGACGGATTGAATTTTGCCGCTGATCATGCAGCCTTGCTGGCGCTCGAGATGGATGTCACTGACCAAATCCAGATCGAAGCCACGGTCAAAAGCAGTATGAGCCGCTTTGGCCGCATCGATGTTCTCGTCAATAACGCCGGGTTCGGGCCCCTCGGGGCGATCGAAGAAACTACCGTCGAGCAGGTTGAGCGCATCTACCGCACCAACGTTTTCGGGTTACTGAACGTCATCCGGGCCGCACTGCCGATCATGCGTCAGCAGCACGCCGGCCATATCATTAATTTCTCCTCGCTCGGGGGCTTCCGCGCCTCGGCTGGATGGGGCGTCTATTGCTCGACGAAATTTGCTGTCGAAGGAATTACCGAGGCACTGCACGATGAGCTGGCACCTCTCGCAATCCACGCAACTGTTGTCGAGCCTGGTTTCTTTCGAACCGACTTCATGGACAGCCGTTCGCTCGCTAACACAGGACAGCAGATTCCGGTCTATGCGGAAACCGTCGGAAAGACCCGGGCCTTTGCGGTCGAGCGAAACCACCAACAACCGGGCGATCCGACGAAATTCGGTCAAGCCATCTTGCAACTTGCGAATGCATCGAAGCCGCCACTTCGACTGCCTCTTGGAGCCGACGCCTTACAGCGCATTGCCGATAAGAGCGCCCTTGTCGTTCAGGAGATGGCGGAGTGGCGCGCGCTCAGCGAGTCCACAGATTTCACCGAGACGTAACGAATTGCACACAAAATCCTAGGCTAACAGGATGCGGGAAAATAGCTGAGTAGGTCACAGACGCCCTCGACCGTCATTCCCGCGAAAGCGGCAATCCTGGTGCGTCAAGGGCTTATGGATCCCGACTTTTCCCCCGCTTTCGCGTCGCTTTCGCGGGGGTACGGCCGGGATGACGATTTTATGAGTGTGCCGGACTTTTTCCGCACCCCGCTAAGCCGGGGCTGTCAGCGGCACCGGCGCAAACGCTCGGACGGGCGGCGGGTCTGCGCATTTGGCGACTTCGACGAGCGCCGTCGCCGAACTCGGACCCTGACTCAGCTGCGATGTGCCATGGTCGCGCGTCAGAACATTGGCCTTGCCGTGGGCGCATGCCGGCTCGTCCTCGTCCCCCGCGGGTTCGTACCAGGCGCCGCAGGAGAGCCGAACGACGCCGGGGCGCACAGTCTCGGTCACCGATACGCCGGCGAAGCAGGCCCCGCGCGCGTTGAAAACGCGCACGACGCCGCCATCGCCGATGCCGCGGCTCTGAGCATCGACGGGATTGATCGCCAATGACTCGCGCCCGGCAATCTTGCCGCGCGCGCTGACCGGCCCCGCACCCATCTGGCTGAGCAGGCGGTGCCGCGGTTGGCTGGAAGACAAGGTGCAGGGGCAACGCGGTCGTCTGCCCGCCGCCAAGCCACTCCGCGGGTTCGATCCAAGCCGGATGCGGCGGGCAGTCGTCATAGGCGAACCGGGCAATCTCGTCGGAATAGAGCTCGATCCGCCCTCCGGATTGAATGCGCCCTTGAAAAGAACATATCATGAATCCATATGCCGGGATTGTTTGCCCGGAAGCGCGCCGATGCCGGAAATCGTAAACAATTCCTTCTGCCTCGCTCGTGTCCGCTGCTTTTCCGGCGGGGAATCGGGGCTTATCAACAACTTGCTCCTGATCTCTGTTCCGCGCGTACGCGCGGCAGCATCAAAGCATTTTATGGATTGTTTCGCTGTTATTGGGTCTTTTACAGCGGGAAACAGCGAGGCTTACGCGCTGTTATTTCGCTGATCCGGAATTCGAGAATTGAGGGATTCCGCGGCTTACGGCCAGTCCCCACTGTGTTTTCGCTGCAATAACAGCGAAAACAGCGGCGCCGATCCCGCATTCAATCACGCAGCGGAAGAATGTCTACCGAATGGCGAATATTCCTCCCATACCGATGGGGCGTCACTTCAAGCCAATCGGTGCCGCACGGCCCGATCGGCCCTCGTCCCACCCAACCCCTCGGATGCCTAAAGGAGGTTCACGATGGGCATCGAACAGAAAGTAGCTGTTATTACCGCGCGTCGCAGGGCATCGGCGCGGCCCTCGTCAAGGCGTACCGCGACCGCAACTACCGGGTGGTCGCTACGGCGCGCTCGATCAAGCCGTCGAACGATGACGAAGTCATCGCGGTGCCCGGCGACATCGCCGATCGGAAGACGGCCAAGCGTGCGATTTCCGAAGGCATGGCTCGATTTGGGCGCATCGACACGCTCGTCAACAACGCCGGGATCCGCCGATGCATCCCGTCGAGACCTATGCTCAGCTCGGCGCGCTGCACCCGGTCGGCCATATGGGCGAGATCTCCGACATTGTCGAGGCGATCCTCTACCTCGAAGGGGCCGGCTTCGTGACGGGCGAAATTCTTCACGTCGACGGCGGTCAGAGCGCCGGCCACCGACACCGCGTGGGAGGCGAGGGTAGAGCGCCCTCGCGCCGGGCTCCAACGCAGGAAGAGCTATGATGCCCTATCCATACTGCCGATATCAGCCGCCACCAGCGCGCGAGCATGGCGGGCGATCATCAGGTTTTCGTCGGTCTTTATCACATAAGCGGCGACACGGCTCTGCGACGTGCTGATGCGGGTTTCGTGTCGTTGGTTGGCCGCCTCGTCGATCTCCAGCCCGAGCCAGCTGCACGCCCGGCAGATGGCGCTGCGCACCGGTGCGGCATTCTCGCCGACGCCGGCGGTGAAGACGATCCCGTCGAGGCCGCCAAGCGTCGTCGCGAGCGAACCGATATGGCGGGCGGTGCAATAGCAAAACACCTCAATCGCAAACCGTGCGCGCGGCTCCGCGCTCGCCAGCAGCTCACGGAAATCGGCGGAGATGCCGGAAAGCCCGAGCATGCCAGAGCGGCGGTAGAGGAGGTCGACCAGCGCTTCGGCCGACATTCCTTTCTGCTGGATCAGGTGCAGCACGACGCCGGCGTCGAGCGCGCCGCATCGGGTGCCCATCGGCAGGCCGTCGAGAGCAGTGAAACCCATCGTCGTCGCGATCGAGGTGCGGGCCTTGAGCGCGCAGGCCGAGCAGCCATTGCCGAGATGCAGCACCACGACCCGTCCGTCGGCGATCTCCGGCGCGCGCTCCGGCAGCACCGAGGCGATGTATTCGTAGGACAGGCCGTGGAAGCCGTAGCGCCGCACCCCCTCCTCGTAGAGCGCGTAGGGCAGCGCAAAAGCCTGCTCGACCTCGGATGCCGTGCGGTGGAAGGCGGTGTCGAAACAGGCCACCTGCGGCAAGTCGGGATTGAGGTTCAGCGCCATCTTGATCGGCGCCAGGTTGTGCGGTTCGTGCAAAGGCGCCAGCGGCACCAGGGCCTCCAGTTCGGCCAGCAATTCCGGCGTTACGCGCGCCGGCCGGGAATGGCGCAGCCCGCCATGCACGACCCGGTGGCCGAGGGCCGCGAGGCGCCGCGCGCCAAGCCTCTCTCTCGCCCACGGCAGCACCGCCGGCAAGACCTCGCTTGGCGTCGAGGGCGGCGCCGCGCCGAGATCCGGCGGCGGGATCGTTTCGCCGTCGGGCCCCGTGGCGCTCGCCGAGGGATGTGCCCCCAAGCCATCCACCTGGCCGGTCAGAAGCCGCCTTTCGCCCTCGTAAAAACTGAATTTTAGCGATGAGGAACCGGCGTTGATCACGCCGATCAACGGCTCGCCCGCTGTGGCGGTCATGCCGGCCTCCTCATTGGATTACCCTGCCGGGCAGGGAAACTACGGGAAAAAATCGCGATCCGACCCGGCTCATCGACGATTATCCTTTCTGATCAGCCGCTTATCAACCCGGCGTCACGCCTGGCAGGGAAACGGCAGGGAAACGCAAGCGGGTCGCCTCCTTCGTCATCAGCGGCCCTGACAACAACCGCCGAGCATACGCGTCAATTCTGTTGGCAAGATGGCGACGCCCAGCCGCAAGCCTTCAGCCGAGGATGTGGTAGCCGCCGTCGATGTAGATCGTGTCGCCGGTCATCGCACCGGCATAGCGGCTTGCGAAGAACACGCAGGGCCGCGCCGACCTCCTCGATCGTCACCAGACGCCGGGCCGGCGCACGCTCTGCGACCCGCTCCATCAGCCCGCGATCGGCCATCTTGCACAGTGCGGCCGCTTCGACCGTCGACGACACCCTGGGATTGACCGTCTCCATCGCCGAGAGGATCGCCACCCGCACCTCCTCGAACCGCAACGCATGCCCAAGGTCGATCGCGTTCTGCACGATGTCGACCTTGTCGCCGAGATCGGGCGCGATGTTGACCGCGGCGTCGGTCACGATCAGCGGGTCCTTGTGGCCGGGGGCGTCCATCACGAAGCAATGGCTGATGCGTCGAGCCGTGCGAATGCCGGTATCGCGTGCGACGACCGCACCCATCAGCTCGTCCGTATAAAGGCTGCCCTTCATCAAAGCCTCGGCCTTGGCCTCGCGAACGAGCTCGACCGCTTTCGCGGCTGAATGGTGGCTGTGCGCCGATGCCTTCAGAGGGAAGCCCGATATGTCGAGCCCTGCCCGCTCGGCGGTGTCGCGAACACGGTCCAGCGGCCCGACCAGTATGGGGCTGATAAGGCCGAGCCGAGCCGCCTCCACGGCCCCCTGGAGCGAAACCTCGTCGCAAGGATGCGCAACTGCCGTCATCACCGGGGGCAGGCCCTGCGCGAAACGCAAAAGCCGCTCGTATCGCTTGTTCGACCGGATCGGTTCTTTTTCCATCGCTCTGCTCAGTCCTCGGCCAACTCGCGCTGCCGCTCCCGGGCCACCTTCGCGGGCAGGCGGCCGAACAGCGCCTCGATGCGTTTGAGCCGCCGGCTGCCTTCTTCCGGCAAGCTCCGCGCGCGGCGACCACGCGCCGCACCATGGCGAGCGCCGCCTCGCACTCTGAATGATCCGCGGGGAGCAGCTTGGGCAGCGCCGCGATCGCTCGCTCTTCATCCAAGAGGAGGAGCAGGAATTGCTCCTTCGCCACCTCCTTGAACCGAGCGAAGCCGATGCGTTTGGCGGCGGGCAGCGCCGCCCCGATCTCCTTGATCGCGGCTGCGGCTGTCGCCAACGGCGACTAAGACGCGCTGGCGGCCCGCCACGATGACTGGCTTTTTCGCCACGGCGAAACCGCCTGCGATCCGCCGCAGCTCAGAAGATTTCCGGAATGGTTCTGAACGGGTAGTCGGTTTCCTTGTAGTCGCCGCGGTCCTGGCGTTTCGGCAGCTCGACCTTCGAGCGCCTTATCTCCTCGTAGGGGATTTTGCTGAGGATGTGGGTCAGCGCGTTCAGCCTTGCCCGGCGCTTGTTGTCGGAACGAACGACATACCATGGCGCCCACGAGGTGTCGGTAGCGAGAAACATCTCGTCACGGGCCTTCGAATACTCGTACCAGCGCGAATACGACTTGAGATCCATGTCGGACAGCTTCCAGACCTTGCGCCCGTCATCGATGCGCGCCTCCAGCCGCCTCGTCTGCTCGTCGGGACTGACCTCGAGCCAGTATTTCAACAGAATGATCCCGTCTTCGACGATGGCCTTCTCGACCCCGGGAATCATCTCCAGAAAGCGCTTGGCCTGGTCCTCGGTGCAGAACCCCATCACCCGCTCGACGCCGGCCCGGTTGTACCAGCTGCGGTCGAAGATCACGACCTCCCCGGCCGCCGGGAGATGCGGAATGTAACGCTGGGCGTACATCTGCGACTTCTCGCGCTCGGTCGGTGCCGGAAGAGCGACCACCCGGAAGATGCGCGGGCTCACGCGTTCGGTCATAGCCTTGATCGTGCCGCCCTTGCCGGCCGCGTCGCGGCCTTCGAAGACGATGCAGACCTTCAGCCCCTTCTGCACCACCCTTTGCTGGAGCTTGACAAACTCGACGTGCAGGCGGGCGAGTTGCCGCTCGTACTCTTTCCGTTTCAGCTTTCCGTCGGCTGCAAGATCTCCGTTCTTCTCGTCGGACATTGGTTCCGCTCGTCGAATTTCGCTGCTAACCCATCTGCACATTAACACCGGTTCGAAATGCGGGCGATGATCGGGATCGGGGTTCTGCGACCGCTATGCCGCCGGCTTCATCACCTCCGCGGCGGGATGACGGGAGACGGCGGCTCGCCACGCCTGGACCAGGGTGAACAGGATCGCAATCGGGGTCACCCACGGCGTGACCGCCAACCCGCACGTCAAAACGCTCGGCGGGCGTCGTGCTACTTCCACGTAAGGAAGAAGCCGATGTCGTCTGGCATTCCCCCGGGGTAGTCGGGCACTTCGGCCTTGCCCTTGTGAAAACTGAATTTGAGCGATGAGGAGCCGGCGTTGATCACGCCGATCAGTGGCTCGGTAGCTGCCTTCATCATGTCGTATGAGCCTCACGGTGCCAGGCCCGAACCCCGTCATTCCCTCTCGTCGCAAGACTGGATGAACATCATCGCCTACTTCTTCCGATTTGCATGTCATACCCATCTTCGGTTATTGCGGGAGCGGTGAAGGCGCAGTTGAAACCTGCGGCGCCGGCGTCCAACCAGAGAGGACACAAGCAATGAAACGCCTGACCGTCGTCTGCATAGGTGCTCTCTTGACGTTATCGGCGGCGCCAAACGCTTTTGGGTGGGGAGCGGTGACAGGACCCCGCGGCGGCGCCGCCTATCGCGGTCCGATGGGCGGGGCCGCCGTCCGCGGCCCATATGGCGGCGCTGCCGTCCGCGGTCCCTACGGTGGCGCCGCCGCTCGCGGTCCCTATGGTGGAACTGCCGTCCGCGGTCCCGTCTACGGCGGCGGCGCCGTGTATCGCGGTCCTGTTTATGGCGGCACCGTGTATCGCCCGGGTGTCGGCTACGGCGTCGCGGCAGGTGTCGCGGTTGGTGCGGCGGCCGGTGCCGCAGCGGCCTCGACCTACTGCTATTCACCCCCCTACTGCTATCCGCCACCCTATTACCAGCCGCCCGCCTGGTAAGTAGCCGCGCCGCCCTCATGATGCACAGCTCGGGTACGCGCCCGACGGCAGGGAGCAAGACGCAATGGCCGATCCTACCGGCACACAGCGCATTCACGGCTATTGCGGGCTCTGTATCGCCCGATGCGGTGCGGTCGCGGTCGTCGAAGACGGCCGCTTCATCCGCCTTGAGCCCGATCCCGCGCACCCGACCGGCCAGGCGCTCTGCGCCAAAGGCCGCGCCGCCCCGGAGCTCGTCTATCATTCGGAGCGGCTAACCCACCCGCTCCGCCGCACCCGCCCGAAGGGCGATCCCGATCCCGGCTGGGAACGGATCGGTTGGGACGAGGCGCTGAACCTGACGGCCGCCGCAATGCGCCGGACCGCCGAGCGGTACGGGCCGGAGGCGGTCGCCTTCACCCTCTCTTCCCCCTCCACCACCGCGATCGGAGATTCCAACGGTTTCGTCCGGCGGTTGATGAATGCCTTTGGCACACCCAACTCGAGCTTCACCCTCGACATCTGCGGTTGGGGGCGCGCCTTCGCCACCCGCTACACTTACGGCGTCGGCAGCGTCGGCACCGGCAGCGGCGGTGGTGCAATGCCGGACATTGCCAACAGCGGCGTTCTGATCCTGTGGGGGTACAACCCCAGTCACACCCGCCTCACCCATGCAACCGCCGTCGTCGAGGCGCTGAAGCGCGGCATGCGGCTGATCGTGATCGATCCGCGCCATGCGGGCCTTGCCAACAAGGCCGATCTATGGCTCAGGGTACGGCCCGGCACTGACGGCGCGCTCGCGCTCGGCCTCGCCAATTTGATGATCGAGCGCGGCTGGTACGACCGCGACTTCATCCGCAGGTGGAGCAATGGGCCGCTGCTGGTGCGAGCTGACACCGGCCGGCTGCTGACCGACCGCGACCTTACGCCGAGCGGCGATGAACGCCGCATCCTTGCCTGGGACACTGCGGCGGCGCGGCTGGTGCCTTACGACACCGCTGCCGGCCGTTACGACGACGACCATGCGACGCTCGCCCTGGAGGGGGAGTACTCCGTCGCCACGCCGGAGGGCGAGGTGATCTGTCACCCGGTCTTTGAACTCTACGCGCGGCTCTGCCGACGCTACCCGCCTGAGACCGTCGAGGCGATCTGCTGGATCCCGCGCGCCCAGATCGAGGATGCCGCCCGGCTTATCTGGGATGCCCGCCCGGTGTCCTATTACGCGTGGAGCGGCCACGAGCAGCACGCCAACGTCACGCAGACCGCGCGGGCGATGTCGCTGCTCTATGCGCTGACCGGCTGCTTTGACCTGCCAGGTGGCAACGTGCTGCTCCCGGTGCCGCCGTCTGTGTCGATTACCGGTGAAGAGCTGCCGGCGGCGCAACATATGGCTCCAACCCTGGGGCTCGCCGGGCGCCCGCTCGGACCGGCGCGATGGAATCACGTGACGACCCGCGATCTCTACCGGGCGATCCTGGAGGGAAAACCACACCCCGTACGCGCCCTGATCGGCTTCGGTGCGAACATTCTGCTGGCCCATGCCGACGGAGGTCATGGACGGGAGGCGCTCGCCGCTTTGGATTTCTACGCCCATGCTGACCTGTTCATGAACCCGACCGCCGAACTCGCCGATTTGGTGTTGCCGGTTGCATCGGCCTTCGAACGCGAGGCATTGAAGATCGGCTTCGAGATCAGCGAGGAGGCACAGTCGTGGATCCAGTTCCGCCCGGCCGTCGTGCCGCCGCCGGGCGAAGCCCGCCCGGATACCGACATCGTCTTTGATCTCGCCACGCGGCTCGGTCTCGCCTCGCAGTTCTGGGATGGCGACATCGATGCCGGCTACCGCCACCAGCTCGCCCCGACCGGCGTCACGCTCGAAGAGTTGCGTGCGGCCCCCGGCGGCGTACGGGTGCCCTTACAAACGCGCCACGCCAAACATGCCGAAATGGACGCGAGTGGAACGCCGCGCGGCTTCGCCACGCCGTCGCGCAAGGTCGAATTCTATTCGCAGACCTTCCTCGATCACGGCTACGCGCCGTTGCCCGATTTCCAAGAGCCACAGATCGGCCCGACAGCGCGCCCCGATCTCGCCTCGCGCTTTCCGCTTGTCCTGACCAGCGCGAAGCCGACACTGTTCTGCCAAACCCAGCACAGGGCGCTGCCCAGCCTGCGCAAGCGCGCCCTGCACCCGGAAGTGGAGCTTCATCCCGCGGCAGCGCAGGCGCGCGGCGTGGCCAATGGCGACTGGGTGTCGATCGAGACCCCGGAGGGGAGCGTGCGCGCCCGCGTCCGGCTCAATGACAGCCTCGATCCGCGCGTCGCGGTCGGCGAGCACGGCTGGTGGCAGGCCTGCCCGGAGATCGGTGCGCCTGGCTATGACCCGTTCGGCCCGCAGGGCGCCAATCTCAACTTGCTGATCGGCACCGCTGCGCTCGATCCCGTCAGCGGCACGGCGTCGCACCGCTCCTATCTGTGCGAGATCCGGCGGGCCGCCTGAACGCGCCACTGGCGACGAGGAGATCGCTATGAAGAGTTTCGAAGGGAAGATTGCCGTCATCACCGGTGGCGGCTCGGGCATGGGGCGCGAGCTGGCGCTTCAACTCGCGGCGATGGGCTGCGACGTCGCGATCTGCGATGTCTTTCCTGAAGGCATGGCCGAAACCAAGCGGCTCTGCCTGTCGCAGGCGCTGCAAGGCACGCGCGTGGCAACATTCCCGGCCGATGTGTCGGTCGAGGATCAGGTGCTCGCCTTCGCCCAAGGCGTAAGGCGCGACCTCGAGACGGACCATATCCATTTTCTGTTCAACAATGCCGGCATCGGCGGCGGCGGCGGGTTTGTCGACGGCAACCGGGCCGAATGGGAAAGAACGTTCGGCGTCTGCTGGTACGGTGTCTACTACTGCACGCGCGCCTTTTTGCCGTTGCTGCGCAATGCCGATGAGGGTCACATCGTCAATACCAGCAGCGTCAACGGCTTCTGGGCCTCGGTGGGACGGGATCGGCCGCATACCGCCTATTGCGCGGCAAAATTTGCGGTGAAGGGTTTTAGCGAAGCGCTGCTGACCGACCTAGCGCTGAATGCGCCACACATCAAGTGCTCGGTGGTCATGCCGGGCCATATCGGCACGGACATCCCGACGAATTCGCGCAAAATTCTAAAGGGCAGCGAAGAGGCGATCGACATTCCCGCGGCGCGAAAAAGGTTTGCGGTGCAGGGTGTCGACGTCGCCGGCTATTCTGACGATCAGATCCGGGCTCGGGTGCTGGAATTGGAAAGGCGGTTCCGTGAGGGTGCCCCGACGAGTGCCGCCGAGGCGGCTAGGATCATCCTCGATGGCGTAAAGGCGGAGAGGTGGCGCATCCTCGTCGGTAAGGATGCCGAGTTTCTCGACGAACGGGTGCGCGCGGCACCCGAGGCGGCCTACAGTCCCGAGTTCTTTGAGGCGTTTCGTCGGGGCGGCGGCTGGCGACTTTAGCTTTGCCGCAGCGGCCCGGAGGCGAAAATGAGCTTTGCGCTGACCACGGAGCAGCAGGAAATCCGGAACGCCGCCGCGCGGCTCTGCGAGCGCTTCGACGACGAATACTGGTTGAAGAAAGACGAAGCGGGGGGCTTCCCGCACGAGTTTCACCAGGCGATGGCTGAGGCCGGCTGGCTCGGCATCGCGATGCCCGAGGCCTATGGCGGCAGCGGGCTCGGCATCACCGAGGCGGCGATCCTGATGCAAGCCGTCGCCCAATCGGGCGCCGGGTTCAGCGGCGCCTCGGCGATCCACATGAACATTTTCGGGCTGCACCCGGTCGTCGTCTTCGGCACCGACGAGCAGAAGCAGCGTTTTCTGCCGCCGCTGATCGCCGGCCGGGAGAAGACCTGCTTCGCCGTGACCGAGCCCGATGCCGGCCTCGACACGACGCGGCTCAAGACGCGGGCGGTGCGCCGGGGCGATCACTATGTGCTCTCGGGCCGCAAGATCTGGATCTCGACCGCCCAGGTCGCCGAGAAGATGCTGATCCTGGCGCGCACCACCCCGATCGAAGAGGTCGCACGGCCCTCCTTGGGGATGACATTGTTCTACACAGATCTCGACCGCGAGGCCGTCGAGGTGCGCGAGATCCCGAAGATGGGCCGCAAGGCAGTCGACTCGAACCTGTTGTTCATCGACGGGCTAAAGGTGCCGGTCGCGGACCGCATCGGCGAAGAGGGCAAAGGCTTTCAGTACATCCTGCACGGGATGAACCCCGAGCGCATCCTGATCGGCGCGGAGGCGGTCGGTCTCGGCCGCGCGGCACTCGACCGCGCCGCCCGTTATGCCGGCGAGCGGGTCGTTTTCGGCCGCCCGATCGGCCAGAACCAGGCGATCCAGCACCCTCTCGCCGAGCGCTGGATCGAGCTCGAGGCGGCCGAGTTGATGGTGCTGCGCGCCGCCGCCGCTTATGATTGCGGGGAGGAGGCCGGCGCCTATGCCAACGCCGCCAAATTCTGCGCGGCCGAGGCCGGTTTTCGCGCCTGCGAGACCGCGGTCATGACCCATGGCGGCATGGGCTACGCCCGCGAATACCATGTCGAGCGCTATTTTCGCGAGATCCAGATCGCCCGCATCGCCCCGGTCAGCCCGCAACTGATCCTCAGCCACATCGCCGAGCGCGTGCTCGGCCTGCCGAAATCGTATTGAATGGTTTTGCGATGACATGAGAGTGGCGATCGGCGGGTTTGGGGCGATCGGCAAGGTTGTTGCCCGGCATCTCGATCGCGGGATCGAGGGGCTGAGGCTGGGCGCGGTTTCGGCGCGCGATATAAGGCGCGCGACGGCGGCGATGGCCGGTTTCGCCCAGCCGGTGCCGGTGGTGCCATTGGCAAGCCTATGGGAACACGGCGAGATCGTCGTCGAATGCGCTCCGGCCGCGTTATTGCGCGAACTCGCCGAGCCGGCCCTTGCCCATGGCCGCCTCGTCATGGCGCTGAGTTGCGGCGCGCTGCTCGACAATTTGGACCTTGTCGACTTGGCTCGCCGGCACGGCGGGCGCATCATCGTGCCGACGGGCGCGTTGTTGGGTCTCGATGCTGTCGCGGCCGCTGCGGAAGGCGGCATTTCGAACGTGCACATGGTCACCCGCAAGCCGCCGCGGGGCCTCTTGGGCGCGCCCTATCTCGAGGAGAACGCCATCGACGTGCTCGGATTGTCCGAGCCCAAACGCGTCTTCGCCGGTACCGCGCATGAGGCGGCCCGCGGTTTTCCGGCCAACGTCAATGTGGCGGCAGCCCTGGCGCTCGCCGGAATCGGACCCGATCGCACGACCATCGAGATCTGGGCCGACCCGACCGTTACCCGTAACACGCACCGGATAGAGGTCGAGGCGGAAGCCGCGCGTTTCTCGATGCAGATCGAGAATGTGCCATCTGCCGAGAACCCCCGCACCGGTCGGATGACGGCGCTTTCGGTCGTCGCCGCGCTGAAGAAACTGTCGAGTCCCCTCGCCGTCGGAACCTGACCCATTGCGCAACCACCGTCTGCTTGCAAGGAGCGCATTTGAGGAGTAGCTCCGAGACGTAGGTGGAGGCGCGCGGTGATCCAGCGCGGCAAGAGCTATCACGAGGTCTATGGCGCCTTCCGGTGGGAGCTGCCGGAGCGCTTCAATATCGGTGTTGCCGTGTGCGACAGGCACGCCGACGGCAGCGGCCGGCTCGCGCTGGCGTACGAGGGGCCGAACGGCAAGGTCGAGCGTTTCTCGTTCGACGACCTGAAACGGTTATCAAATCGCTGCGCGAATGCGCTCGCGGCGCTGGGGGTAGGGCCCGGTGATCGGGTCGGTGTGCTGTTGCCGCAACGCCCGGAGACGGCGATCGCGCATATCGCGATCTACAAGCTCGGCGCCATAGCACTGCCGCTCTTCACACAATTCGGTCCTGACGCGCTGGAACATCGGCTCGCCGACAGCGGCGCGCGGGCGCTGATCACCGACGGCGAAAATCTGACCAAGGTGCCGACCGGCCTCTCCGACCTTGCGACGATCCTGGTCGTCGACGGCGACAGCGGCGGCTACCCGCTGTTCTGGCCCAGCCTGGAGCGCGCGGTCGATGAGTTTTCGCCGGCGAGTACCGGGATCGGCGACCCGGCGCTCGTCATCTATACCTCGGGCACGACCGGCAAGCCCAAAGGCGCGCTACACGCGCATCGCGTGCTGCTCGGCCACCTGCCGGGGGTTCAGCTGGCGCATGATTTCTTTCCGGCGTCGGGCGATTTTTATTGGACCCCGGCCGATTGGGCGTGGATCGGCGGGCTGCTCGATGTTCTGCTGCCGAGCCTCTATTTCGGGGTCCCGGTGCTTGCCCATCGCGCACGCAAATTCGACCCGGAGGAAGCCTTCGCTCTGATGGCGCGGCACGGTGTGCGAAACGCTTTTCTGCCGCCGACTGCGCTCAAGATGATGCGCCAGGTGCGGGCGCCGCGCGGGCGTTTCGGCCATCGCCTGCGCTCGATCGGAAGCGGCGGCGAAGCGCTCGGCGAGGACATCCTCGGCTGGTGCCGCGAAGCGTTTGGGGTTGAGGTCAACGAGTTCTACGGGCAGACAGAGGCCAATCTCCTCGTCGGCAACTGCGCCTCGTTGTATCCGGTGCGCCCGGGGTCGATGGGCCGGGCGATCCCCGGCCACCGCGTCGAGGTCGTGGCGCCGGACGGCGAGCCTCTCCCCGCCGGAGCCAGCGGAATCATCGCAGCGCGCCGCCCCGACCCGGTGATGTTCCTCGGCTACTGGAACAATCCGGAGGCGACGCGCGCGAAATTCGCCGGTGAGTGGTTGCTGACCGGCGATGTCGCGCTCAAGGATGCCGAAGGCTACATCTGGTACAAGGGGCGTGAGGACGACCTGATATCGAGCGGCGGCTATCGTATCGGCCCGACCGATATCGAGGAGTGCCTGATGAAGCACTCGACCGTGCTGATGGCCGCGGTCGTCGGGAGCCCCGACCCGGTACGCGGCGAGATCGTCAAGGCCTTTGTCGTACTCAAGCCCGAGATCGCCGCGGACCCCGGCCTGGCCGAGGAGATCCGTGCATTCGTCGGCGCTAGGCTGGCGCATTATCAGGCGCCGCGCGAGATTGCCTTCGTTGCGGAGCTGCCGCTGACCGCTACCGGGAAGATCATGCGGCGCGAGTTGCGCGCCCTGCCGGCCATCCCGCGGTCGTCACCGTCCTAAGCTGACGCGGCTCGGTACAAGGGGTGTGTGGAGGTTCCGATGTTCTGGGTTGTTGTAGCGGTTCTCTACTTTGTCCTCGCGGCGGTGGCCCCGAGCATCCTTGGCCTTTTCGTCAATCGGGCGCGGCCCGACTTCCGCACCCTCTCATTGTCGCTGCGCGCGGTGTTTGTCGCGATTGCGTTGATCTGTCTGGCGGCGACCTCCTACGTCCATGTCGACTCGGACGAAATCGCCGTGCTCAACAAGATTTACGGGACTACCTCGCTACCCGCAGAGCACATCGTCGCGACCAATGGCGAAAAGGGCCCACAGGCGGAGATTCTGACCCCCGGCTGGCATCCCTGGTTTCTCGTCAACGTGATTTATCAGGTCGAAAATAAAAAAGTCGTTTCGATTCCATCGGGTAAATACGGGTTCTTGAATGCCAAGGACGGGGCGCCGCTTCGCCCTGATCAATACCTCGCCGACGCCTTTCCGCCAGACCACGAGCTGGACATGCTCGACGCCCAGTATTTTCTGACCCATGGCGGCCAGCGGGGGCCGCAGACGACGATCCTGACGCCGGGAAATTACCGCCTCAACACCTACCTGTGGGATCTGAGCGTCTATAACGCCGTCGATGTCGCCGAAGGCTCTGTCGGCGTCGTCAAATCCAACGTGGTCTCCGCTGTGAATTTCGGCAATATGATCGCTGAAAAACCCGGCTCCTGCCCGCAAAAGCGGATGTCCACAAATTCGAGCGGCGAAGCGGTCGCCGCTGATCTAAAAAAAGAGGATGAAGGCGTCCTGACCGCGATTCTCGTCCCGGTCGGCTGCATCGGCGTCTGGGAAAAAGCGCTGCAACCCGGGCGCTATTACGCCAATGAAGCGGCCTACAAGATCACGATGATGAGTACCCGGGTCCAGACCTGGGAGTTCAAGGGCGGCTATAAGAGACGTTACATCGATCTCAGCCTCGATCAGGCGGGCAACCTGACGCAGTCGCAACGTTCGCAGGATCTTCCGGTGCCGCCGGGCTCGGCCGACCCGGCCGTCACCCCGTTTGTCGAAGGCTGGCTGGTGCCGCTCGAGCTCAGGGTGCTGGCTCAAGTGACGCCCGACAACGCGCCCTTTGTCGTCGCTGCCGTCGGCGGGTTGCCGGAAATCGAGAACAATATCATGGTCCCGACCATTCGCTCCATCGTCCGTAATGTCGTCGGCGCTCAGGGTCGTCATGTCCTGGACCTCGCCGACAATCGCGCCGAACTCGAGCACGCGGTCGAGGAGGCGATCCGGCCCGAAGGTCTGCGCGCCGGCATTGTCATCAAGGAGGTCAAGTTCGGCGACGTAGCGCTGCCGCCGGAGCTGCTGGTCTCGCGACTGCGCCAGCAATTGGCCGATCAGCTCCAGCTTACCTATCAGCAGGAGCAGAAGGCGCAGACACAGCGGATCGAAACCGAAAAGGCGCGCGCGACCGCCGAACAGCAACACCAGCTCGTCGAAGCGATGATCGGCGTCCAGGTCGCCGAGCAGAACAAGAATGCGGCAGCGCTGCACGGCGAGGGCCAGAAGCTCGAGCTCGAACAGATTGCCCAAGGCCAGCGGGCGCAGGCCGACGTGCTCGGCCAGGACCGGGTGCTGACCATCACCCTCGTCCAGCAGCTCCTCAAGACCATCCAGGAGAAGCCAGAGATTGTTGCGCTGATCGGACGGCTGGTCCCGCAAACCGTCGTGTCGACCGGCGGTCAAGGGACCGGCCTCGACAGTGCTGCGGCGGTTTTGGGAGCGCTGCTCAATAACGGCGGCGGCGCCACGCCGGCGCTCGCCGGGTCATCAACCAAAAAATGAGCGGGATTTGCACGGGAGAAGGATGATGGCCCACCCGATCGTCTATGGACCGGCCCTCAGCACCTATGTGTGGAGCGCGCGGCTCGCACTGGCAGAAAAAGGGGTGACGCACGAGCTGGTCGACGTGCCGTTCGGCGCCCATCGCGAAGAGCCTCACCTGTCGCGCCAGCCTTTTGCCAAGGTCCCCGCCTTCGAGCATGACGGCTTTGCGCTCTACGAGACCCAGGCGATCATGCGCTATGTCGACGAGCGCTTCGCGGGAACGCCATTGCAGCCCGAGGACGTCCACCAATGGTCGCGAATGAACCAGATCATCGGCATCGTCGATGCCTATGCCTGGCCCAGCATTGCCGGCACCATCCTGTTCAACCGCGTGCTGGTGCCGCGCTTTCTCGGCGGCAGCCCGGACGAGGCAGCGATCGCTGCGGCCCTGCCGCGCGCCCGTCTCTGCCTCTCGGAAATCGAGCGGCTGATGGAGGACAACCGGTTTCTCGCGGCCGATCACGTCAGCCTCGCCGATCTGATGGTGATCCCGCTGCTCTATTATTTCGGCAATGTGCCCGACGGCCGGGCGCCGATGGCGGAGCACCCGAAATTGCAGAACTGGATCAAGCACATGGCAACTCGGCAAAGCTTCCAGGTGACGAGACCGTCGCCGATCTGATCCGACGCCAGGACCCCCCGGCTGAGGCGGAAAGCTATCGGTCAAGGGCAGCGTCGGTCTTGCCGCGCGGCCGAGCTGGTCTGGGCTTTGGCTTGTAAAATCGAGCCGCGAGGCGGTCGAGGCGCTTGCGTATGCCAGCCTCGTCGGGGTCGTTCGGGTCGAAGCCCGGGCCGCGCCAGTCGATCAGTTCATCGTGCCGCTCATGGGTCGAGTCGGCGATCGCTTCGAGATAATCGGCGTAACCCCACGGGCCGCCGACATCCTCGGGCGGGCAACGGCGCTTCGCCGCGATCAACCGAGGATAGGCGGCAGCGGGCTCGGCAGGGACCAGTTTTTCGAGCGTGATCGTGTGGAACCAGTCATCGCCGAAGTCGTACCAGTATTTGAACTTGCCGCGTGCCGGCCCGAGCAGCTCGGCCAAGGTTGCCCTTTTGGCATTGTGCGGGCCGTCGCCGAGACCCCAGCCCAGCTCTTTGTCCGGGATGCCCCAACGCTGATTCCCCGCCTGAAACTCGTAAAGGTGACAGTTCTCCCATCCCATTGCCGCTTGGATCACGAGATGCAACCGGTCGAGTCGAAGATCGAGTGGCACCTCGACGCGACGAAGGACTTGCGGCTTGACGCGATCGAGCGTGATCTTCAGCCGGGCGACGTTTGCCAGGAGGCCCGGGATTTCCGGCGCGGACGGCGAGGTGGTCCGCATCGCGTCACCCGGCTCCGGCGGTGACGGCGCGCATCTTGGCTTCGCGGGCGGCGATCGCCGCTTCACGCTCGAGCAGCAGGCGGGCGCGCTCGACGACCGGCACGTCGATCATCTTGCCGTCGACGGTGACGGCGCCGACCCCCTCGGCGAGCGCCTTCTCGTAGGCCGCCACAACGCGGCGCGCGTGATCGACCTCCTCGAGGCTCGGCCGGAACTCCTCGTTCAGGATCGGCACCTGGCTCGGATGGATGACCGAGGCGCCGACAAAGCCGAGGCGGCGCGAGCGCCAGATGGTCGCGCGAAACGCGTCGAGGTCGTGGAACTCGGCGACCGTGCCGATAAAGCCCAACGGCATGATGCCGGCGGCGCGTGCGGCAAAGACGCAGAGCTGCTTCGGCATGAAGAGCCCCTCGGCTTCGGGCAATATGCCGGCCGACAACGCGAAATCTTCGGCCCCGACATTGAGCCCGACGAGGCGCGGGTGGGCCCGCGCGATCTCGGCGATGCGGAAGAGGGCGGCCGCGGTCTCGACCATTGCGATAAGGCGCGTCGTGCCCGGCGGCATGCCGCGCTCGGCTTCGAGCTCGTCGACGACTTCGGCGACCATCTGCACATGCTCCGCGCTGTCGACTTTGGGCAGTGCCAGCGCCAATACGCGGGGTCCGACCACCGCCTCGATATCGCGGACGCACTGCCGCCACGGCCGGTTGACGCGGACCACGACATCCGCACCGCCGCGCGACACAATCTCGGCCGCCTCGGGCACCAGCTCGCGGGCCCGCGCCTTTTCCGAGGCCGCAACGCTGTCCTCGAGGTCGAGAATGATCGCGTCGGCACCCCGCCGGGCGGCACCGTCGACAAAGCGCTTGGCGGTCACCGGCACGAAGAGCAGCGAGCGCCACACCGGCAAGGTTGCGGTGGTCATGGAATATCTCCGGCGAGACCGATGACGCCGTCGCGCGCGAGCCCGTCGATCGCGGCGCGGTCGAACCCGAGTGCAGTCAGGATCTCGGCCGTGTGCTCGCCCAGGGCCGGCGCCGGGCGGCGCAACCGGCCGGGTGTCGCGGAGAGGCGGGGGATCACGTTGTGCGTCGGCAGATGCCCAATCTCCGTGTCGGGAAGGTCGACCAGGATCTCGCGCGCGATTACATGAGGGTCGGCCATGAACTGGTCGATGTCGTAGACGGGTGCGGCCGTGACCTCGGCGCGCTCGAAGACCGCCATGTTCTCGGCGAGGGTACGCGCCGCGATAAAGCCGGCGATCGGCGCTTCGCATGCCGCGGCATTCCTGACCCGGTCTGAGTTGGTGCGAAACCGCGGGTCGGCGATCATGTCGGCGCGGCCGATCGCGCGGAACAGTCGCTCGGCCATCGCCTGGATCGAGGCTGAGATGCCGATGTAGCGCCCATCCTTGGTCCGGAACACGTTGCGCGGCGAGGTCGTCTCCGAGCGGCTGCCGGTGCGTTCCCGCACCTCTCCGGTCAGGCGGTAGATCGCCGCCTCGGTGGCGATGAACGAGAACAACGGATCGAGCAGCGGCAGATCGATGACCTGGCCTTTGCCGCCTTTGGCTTCGACCTCGCGCAATGCGACGAGCACCGCCATCGCGCCGTAGAGCCCGGCGACCATGTCGGCGAGTGCGGTCGGCGGCAAGGCCGGCTCACGGTCGGCAAAGCCGGTGCGCGCGGCATAGCCCGACATGCTCTCGACCAGGGTGCCAAAGCCGGGGCGGTCGCGATAGGGCCCGTCCTGCCCCCAGCCGGAAACCCTGACGATGATCAGGCCCGGGTTGCGCCGGTGAAGAATGTCCGGGCCAAGGCCCATTGCCTCGAGCGTGCCTGGCCGGAAATTCTCGATCAGCACCTGCGCCGTGGCGGCGAGCTCGAGCAATAGCTCGCGCCCGCGGGCCTCCCTGAGGCTCACCGCCACGCTCTTCTTGTTGCGCGAATAGACCTTCCAATGGACGCTGACCCCGTCGGTCTGCCAGGCGCGCAGCGGGTCGCCTTTCTTCGGGTCTTCGATCTTGATGACCTCGGCGCCGAAATCGGCGAGCTGCAGGCTGACCATGTTGCCCGATACGAGGCGCGACATGTCGATAACCCGCACCCCGTCGAGCGGACACGCCGCCCCGGGCTCGAAGGATTTCTCGGGCACGCTCATCGCCACCATGCCGCATTTCCCTCCTTTGTCTTCCCGGCGAAGGCCGGGACCCATTTCCGCCATGGGCACCGGCCTTCGCCGGTGTGACAGAGTTTTTGATGGCAGCGCTGCACTACGCCTTTTCCGCCGGCGGCGGGGTGACGGCCCGGCGCGCAGCGATCGGCGCCGAGCGGATGTTGGCGAGGTCGATTTCCGGCATCGGCAGGTCGAGCTGCTTCAGCACCGCATTGGCGAGCTCGTTGTAGTCCCCGAAGTTGCGGCGCAGCCAATGGCGCCAGTTGGGCATGCCGCCGCTGGCGTGATTCTCAAAGGCCGACTCGCGGGCGTCGAGGGCGGAGGAGACATGGTCCCAGGCGAGCTGCAACAAGGCCGCGCGCTGCAGTGCAGTGTACCCGCCGCCGCCAAACGATTGCTCGAGCCCGTCGCTCAGCTCGGGGGTTGCGAGATCGCGGTCGGAGGGGGCGACGACGAGCGAGGAGCCGGGCAGGATCCGCAGGATCTCGGACATGCGCTGCCGGGCCTTGAGGAGGGCGATGCCGCCCGCCGCGAGATGGGCGTGCCTGGGAAAGCAATAGCCCGCCGGGGTGAAATCGGGGTCGCGCTCGGCCGCGGTCAAAGAGCTGCGGACGGTCTGCACCGGGACGACGAGATCGACGAGGTATTCGATCGTCTGCTCGTGCTCCTTGAGGCCCATCGCATGGGTCAAAGCCAGCGCCAGGCCCAAGGTGAACTCCGCCTTCGCCAGCCAGCCGTAGAGGTGATGCCAGCGCAGCCAGCGCGGGATCGCCTCGGGCGAGGGATCGACAAAGAAGACGCGCTCCCACGGGACGAAGACGTCGTCGAGCCACATCTGCCCGTCGAGCTCGTCGTAGCGGCTGCTGAGCGGGGCGACGAACGGGTTCACCTCGCGCACCGCGATCTTGCGGCACAGGATGGTGATCCCGGGGGCATTGACCGGGACGATGAAGCTCGCCGGATGCCCGCCGATTTCGATGCGCGACATGGCGCCGATGTAGAGGTCCTCGACATAGGCCGGGCTCGTATGCATGCCGAGCTTGCCGCGGATCACCACCCCGGCATCGGTCTCGCGGACGAGCTTCAGCGAGACGCGCTCCTTGGGGTCGGGGTGCATGCGCTGGCCGATGATCGGGGCGCCGCCGCAATAGGTCAGGAAGCGCCCGGTGCGGGCGATCCCCTCGCGATACGCCGCCGCCTCGGCGATCTGCTCGGGCGAGGCGTTCAGTGCCTGTGCGGCGGTCAAAACCCCGAGCTGGATCAGATTGCCATAGGCCGGGGTGTGGGTGATGTTGCCGGCGCAGAGAAACGTCGTCTTGGCAAAGGACCGGCCCATGCCGATCAGATCCTCTGAGTCCTTCGGCAACAGATAGGCCCACGGCACCCGCTCGCCGGCGGCATCGGGCGGCGCCAGCAGCAGATCCTGCCACTCGGGATCGAGGTGGCGGTCGTACCAGAGGGCGTACTCGTCGACCATCGCCCGGGTGGCGGGGTGGGTGGTCACGTCCTCGACCCAGCCCTCGCCCATGACCCAGACCCGGCGCCCGTCGCGCAGCGCGTCGCGGTATTCTCCGCCGGTCCTCATCGGGTACGTTTTTCCCTGAGGTCAGGGAAAAACCATGTTTCGGCATCCAAATCGAGGTATCGCAACGTCAAGAATCCTTTGTAGATCAGTGCCTTGGGTGGGGTTTTGGCGCTCCTGCCGTCAGCG
>CAWCKT010000015.1:0-185199 GCA_963796155.1 uncultured Alphaproteobacteria bacterium
TCGGACATTCTTCCCACCTCACCTCAGAGCTTTCGGGGATGGACTTTGACGCCTGCCAGGAATTCGGGCAAACGGAAGATGAGCGTCGGCGTTTCGCCTGCGGTCGCCACCGTTGTTCGCATCGGCAATCGGAAAACCCCAGTCATGCGCCGACCGAGGATTCGCCTGGCGATCCTGGCAGCGGCAGGGATGGCCCTCGCGGCACCCTGCCGCGCGCAAGCGCCGGTCAATGCCGCTGCGGGCGTGTTCGTGCCGGGGTCGCGCGATGCTGCGGGCAGGTTCATGGGCGGCACCGAAATGCGCGCGCTCGAGGCGCATGCCGGAAAGCTCTATGCCGGGAACGGCTACTGGGAGGATCGGCCTGGGCCGGAGGGGCTGCAAGGCGCGCAGATCCTCGTGCTCGACGGCCCTGGCGCCGGGTGGCGCGTAGACCACGATTTCGACGAGCGCATGCCGAGCGGGCGCCCGCGCGACCTCGCGGTCTCGGCCCTCAATGAGATTGGCTTCGCGACCGATTGGCGCGGCACGCGTCTGCCACAAAGGGTCACGGTGCTGCTCGCCGCGGTGTGGGACCTGACCGGCACGGCGCGGGCGTTCGCGCGCGACGATGCGACCGGCGCGTGGTCCGCCGCGACGTTGGCAGAGGATCGCCCGAAACCGAATTTCCTGCCGCAGCTGCGCAGCTTCGGCGCGCACCGCGACCGGGTGACTGGGGTCGACCTGGTTTTTGCGGGGGACAGTCCGCGCGGGATCTTCAGCGGCGGCTATGATGCCTCGGCTCCCGGCCGCGTCCGCTGGGACGCTGCTCCGGAACTCGGTCTTTCGGACGTGTCGGAAGCGGGCTTGTCCGGCACGAATGCCGGTTTGCGGGTCAGCAGCTTTGCCGAATGCGATGGCCGCCTCTATGCCGCCATCGGACAGCAGATCTATGAGAGGATCGACGGGAAGACGCCGAATTGGCGGCTCGTCTACACCAACAATTATCCCGGCCACTCGGAGACCGGGCTGCGCGGGCTCACCGCGATCCCCGAACCCGCCGGCCACGGTGAGGTCCTGCTCGCAGCCGTCGAGGGCAACGCGGCGCGGATCGTGCGCGTCGATCCGCGCGACGGCCGCGAGGTCACGGAGCTCGACCTGGCGGATTTTCTCCGCCGGGGCTGGGGAATGCCGGCCAGCTATGTGATCGCCGCCTACAACGACATGGCGAAAATCCGCGATCCCGCCGGCGGCGCGGCGCTGCTGATCGGGATCGAGGCGTTCATCCCGCTGCAGGCGGCGACCGCCGCAGAGCACAGCGTCGTCACCGTCGGGTACGGACGTCTCGAAGCCGGTGGCTGGTACCTGGTGCGCCGCGCCAACGGGCATTACGATCTCGCCCGGATTGCCGCAGCACCAGGCCGGCCGCTGGTGGCGACGCGGTCGATCCGGGTTTCGCCCTTCCCGCAAGATGGGGACGCCGTCTATTTTGCGGGCTACGATGCCAATAAGGCGCCGGCGCACGACACGGCCTGGATCTATCGCGCCGAGGGCGCGACGGTAGTGGGCGGGCCGTCGCGCTGATGCTATGAAGCGCCGCATCCGGATTGCGGGAGGGCACCAGCCATGCCGGGCACCATCGCAGCGGCGGAATTGCGCCGCCGGTATCACGCGGGCGGCGAGATCGCGATCGTCGATGCGCGTGACGAGGGCGTCTTTCACGAACGGCATCTGCTGATGGCTTCGTGCCTGCCGCTCTCCCGGGTCGAATTGCTCGCACCGGGCCTGTTGCCGCGGCGCTCGGCGCCGATCGTCGTCTGCGATGACAGCAAGGCGCGTGCTCGAGCTGGAGCCTGGCTTCACCGTCTCCGGCTTCGTTCGGGCTCATACCGGCCGGGCAGACATCTGGAGCCGATCGGCGACGCACTGCGCCGGCTGGGCCTTCCGGAATAGCGCCGGTTAGGGGAGGAGGCGATTTGGCGGAGGAACGGGTAGAGCGGCGGCTGGCGGCGATCCTTTGCGCCGATGTCGTCGGATATTCGCGGCTGATGGGGGGCGCGGACGAGGAAAAAACCCTCGCCGTTCTGAAGGGCCACCGGCGTGAACTGATCGATCCGCTGATCGACCAACACCGCGGGCGCATCTTCAAGACCACCGGCGACGGCATGCTGATCGAGTTCGCCTCGGTCGTCGACGCCGTGCGCTGCGCCGTCGTCGTGCAGCAAGGGATGGAGGATCGCAGCGCCAATCTGCCGGAGAGCGAGCGCATCCGCTTTCGCATCGGCATCAACCTCGGCGACATCATGGTCGACGAAGGCGACATGTTCGGTGACGGCGTCAATGTGGCGGCGCGGATCGAGGCGCTCGCCGCACCAGGGGAGATCTGCGTCAGTGCCTCGGTGCGCGAGCAGATCGGCGAAAAGCTGCCGATCGGGTTTGCCGATCTCGGCGAGCATGGCGTCAAGAACATCGCACGGCCGGTGCGCGTCTACCGCGTCGAGAAGGGAGCCGAGCCGCACACGGGCGCTGCGGAAGATCCGAGAAAAGAGCCGCTCGCGCTCAGCGCGGACGCACCATCGATCGCGGTGCTGCCGTTCGCCAACATGAGCGGCGATCCCGAGCAGGAATATTTCGTCGACGGTATCGTCGAAGACATCATCACCGGCCTGTCGCGGATCAGATGGCTTCACGTTCTCGCCCGCAACTCGACCTTTATCTACAAGGGCCGGGTGGTCGACGTGAAGCAGGTCGGCCGTGACCTGGGCGTGCGCTATGTCCTTGAAGGCAGTCTGCGCAAGGCCGGCAACCGCGTCCGCCTCACCGCCCAGCTGATCGAGGCGGGGACCGGCAGGCATGTCTGGGCCGAGCGCTACGATCGCGCGCTCGACGACATCTTTGCGGTTCAGGACGAGATCACCTTGAGTGTGGTCGGTTACATCGAGCCGAGCCTGCGCCAGGCCGAGATCGAGCGCGCCAAACGCAAGCGCCCGGAAAACCTCGACGCCTACGATCTCTACCTGCGCGCCCTGCCTCACGCCATGGTGTTTATGCCGGGGGATGCCGACAAGGCGCTGCCGCTGCTTCGCCAGTCGCTCGAGCTCGAGCCGGACTTCGCGGCGGCGCATGCCGCCGCGGCGTGGTGCCACGAACAGCGCTATCTGCGCGGCGGCCTGCATGCCGCGGACAAAACCGCCGCACTCGACCATGCCCGCGCCGCGATCGAGGCCGGCGCCGACGACGCCGGGACATTGGCGACCGCGGGGTTCGTCATCGGTCTCGTCGACCATGACTACGAGACCGCGATGAACGCGATCGACCGCGGCTTGGCACTCACCCCGTCGTCTTCGTTGGCGCTGAGCTTGGGATCGGTCATCCTCGGCCATGCCGGGCGGACGGCGGAGGCCGTCGAATACGCCGAACGCGCGCTGCGGTGGTGTCCGCTGGACCGGACAGTCCATCTGCCCTATGTCGGCCTCGGCATCGCCCATTGCGCCGCTGCCGATTGGCAGGCCGCAATCCCAGCCTGCGGCAGGGCGGAACAAGCCAATCCGCGCTTCAGCCTGCCCTATTTCCTGCGAGCCGCCGCCTTGTGCGCGGCTCGGCCGCATCGAGGAGGCTAAGGTCGCGGGCCGGCGAGGGCTCGAACTGGAGCCCGGCTTCACGGTCTCCGGCTTCGTTCGGGCTCATACCGGCCGCGCCGAGATCTGGGAGCCGATCGGCGACGCGCTGCGCCGACTGGATCTGCCGGAGTAACGCTGCCCGGTATCAACAAGGAGACCAGCATGGCCAAGACCATCAGTGCTGCGCAATTGCGCGAGTCCGGTACCACTCGGGCGGCGAAATCGCGATCGTCGATGCGCGCGACGAGGGAAGTCTTTCACGAACGGCATCTCTTGATGGCTTCGTGCCTGCCGCTCTCCCGGCTCGAATTGCTCGCGCCGGGATTATTGCCGCGGCGCTCGGCGCCGATCGTCGTCTGCGATGACGGCGAGGGGTTGGCCGAGCGCACGGCCGCGCGGCTCATCGAGGGCGGCTATACCGACGTCTCGGTGCTCGAGGGCGGCGTCAAGGCGTGGGAGGCGGCCGGGTTTCCGATCTATAGCGGCGTGCACGTGCCGAGCAAGGCGTTCGCCGAGGTCGTCGAACACGAATGCGGGACGCCGTGGATCAGCGCCGAGGAGCTCGCCGAGCGCCAAAAGCGCGGCGAGCGGCTGGCGATCTTCGACAGCCGGTCCTACGAGGAATACCACTCGAACAGCATCCCTGGCGCCCTCAGCGTGCCCGGCGCCGAACTCGTCTATCGCTTCAACGAGATGGTGCCGTCGCCTGACACTTTTGTTGTCGTCAATTGCGGCGGGCGCACACGCAGCATCATCGGCGCGCAGTCGCTGATCGATGCCGGCGTGCCGAACCGCGTCGTCTCGCTGAAAGACGGCACAATGGCGTGGCACCTCGCCGGGTTCGACGTGGTCGCGGGCGCGGAGCGGAAGGCTCCCGGAGTTTCGGCCGAGGGCCTCGCCGTGGCGCGGCAGCGTGCCGATGCCGTGGCCCGCCGCTATGGGGTGCCGGTGATCGACCGTGCCAAGCTCGCCGAATGGCAGCGCGAGGCCGACCGCCGCACCCTTTATGTCATGGACGTGCGCGACCCGGCCGAGTACCGCGCCGGCCACCTGCCGGGATCGGTGATGGCTCCCGGCGGCCAGCTGGTCCAGGAGACCGACAGTTGGCTCGGCGTCTGGGGTGCCCGCGTCGTGCTGGTCGACGATACCGGCGTCAGGGCGCGCATGACGGCGTCCTGGCTGCGCCGCATGGGCTGGGATGCCGCCGTGCTCGACGGCGGCCTCGATGGCGTGGCGCCGGAGCGCGGCACGCCGGCGGTGCGCGGCGAAATCTTCCCGCTCGCCGGCCCGGAACCCGCGACGGTCGAGCCCTCGGAGCTGCAAGCGAACCCGGCCGTCGTGGTCGACTTGGCGCTCAGCCGCTACCACCGGCAGGGGCACATCCCGGGAGCCTGGTTCGCGATCCGGGCGCATCTCGATGAGGTGCTCGACAAGCTGCCGGCGCAAGGCGAGCTGGTGCTGACCAGCGAGGATGGCGCCATCGCCCGCTTTGCCGCCGCCGAGATCGGCACCCGCCGGCGGGTCAAGGTGCTTGCCGGCGGGACTGCCGCGTGGAAAGCCGCCGGGCTGCCGCTCGACACCGGCATGGGCCCGCTCGCCAGCGAGCCCGACGACGTCTCGCTATCGGCCCGCGACCGGCCGCCCGCCGAACGCGAGCGCTACATGCGCGAATACCTCGCCTGGGAGATCGATCTCGTCAATCAGATCGCCCGCGACGGGGACTGCCGCTTCCGGCTCGCCTCAGCTGAGTGAGGGGGCGCGCCCCAATTACTCGGGCCGCCGCTCCTCCAAGTCTCGTTCCGCATCCGTCAGGGCCTGTGGCTCGACCAAGAGACCCTGTCGTTCGTAGCGGCGCCGGCTCCGGCTGAAGCGGACCACGACAGCGGATCTGGCACTTTTCGCCTTGGCCCGGCGGGTCAGCAGCGCATCTCCCGCCGGCAGGAACTCGAGATCTTCGAGACCGACGCAGCGCAGGCAAGCCGGGCCGGGATTTTCCATCACCAGAAGACCGCCGCTGCCGCCGCACCGATGGCAGGTCCATTCGGTGTTCAATGGCTGGATCACCACCAGATCCGGTGCACGGGTTGCTTTTTCCGCCAAGCGCTCGCGCTTCCGCTCGGAAAGCTCGGGCGAGACCCAGTGGGTTCGGTAGAGCTTCTCGATCGTCGTGTTCCCGCTCCGGCTGAAGCGCAGTCTCGTTCGCTGCGGCGTGCGCGCGACATAGTCCGTCTCGCTCGCGACAAGCCCCTTTCCGGCCGCCCAGGTGCGGATCCGCTTCATCGCTTCGGAGATGCGCGCCGGGTTGGTCTGGATGGCCTCCTCGAGGCTGTCGATCTGACCCTGCTGCCAGCGTTTCACCGTTCCGGGGTCGAGCCAACCGATACCGACGAGCACGTCGAGGGGGCTCACATAGTGCTGGGCTGCGAGCGCCGTCTCCGCCGCTTTGCTGATGCGATCGGCAAGCCTGGCGCGATTCTTCGGCGTCATCGGCACAGAATAGCACCGGACGCCGGGGAGCAGCAGCCGACCCTCTCTGGCTTGCTAAGCGACCAGCCTGAACCCGGCCGCGGCAAAGTGATGATCGAACGAGCCCAAGGACGCGGGCGCGGAGATTCGGCTGACATGCAAACCGCGCATCATCGCATCGTGCAGGCGGGCGCACCCGTCGCCGACCCGGACGCCAAGGCTGAGGATCGTGCCGCGGTTGACGCCGGTCACCCGCTCGGTTGCGCGGACGCTGACGCCTTCACAGAGCGCGGCAATCGCCTCAACCTGCTTGTCGCGAGGTAGAATATTCATGGGGCAATCCATGATGCGGCATTGCCCCTGAAGCGGATGGAACGTATCCACCACAATCGCTATATTGGCGCTCACGATCATCGCTTCAGGGGGCAATCCCTGGGTTGGTGGTCTAGGAGCTGGCTGCCGTTGGCGCGGTGACCAGCTCCGCTCGTTAGTGGTCCCCCGGACGGGATCTGACCCCGTGTTTCGGAGGTGTAAGCTCCGCGTTCTAGACCGCTAAACTACCGGGGGACCCGCCTAACTCTTTGAAAAGCCCACTTCTTGGCTGGTGTAAGCGGCTCGGAGGTGGTTTTTCGCTGCGTCAAGTGTCTAATTATACCGATTTTGTGATATCTGAGTCAAGGGCAAGCATATCATATTTGTGATAATAGGCCTTGATGGCTTGGCGGCTCCTGCAATATAATGGGGCGTTCGACACGTTCTGGGCGGGTTGCACCGCAGAAATGCGGGACGCGCTACGCCCAAAGCTTGCGCGTTTGGCTTTGAGTGGAAACCAAACCGGTTCCCCGCTCACCGAACCTATGGGAGATGGGCTGTTTGAGTTTCGTGCTAGGTGGAAGAAAGTGCGGATACGGTTGCTATTTGGTTTTATGCCGGGGCGCTGCGTCGTTTTTGTGTGGGGAGGAACCAAGGATCAGCGGCGCTTGCCTCCTGATGTAATCCAGAGGGCACGGACCCTCCTAGCCGAAGCGGTAGCCGCACAGGAGAGAATCAATGTCGCTCAGCTCCATTGACCTCGGGCTTCGAGAGATCCTAAGCGATCCCGTACGCCGGCAAGAATTCTTTCGAACGGTCACTCAGGACGACATTGCCGCCCAAATCCGTGCGCTACGGAAAGTGCGCGGATTAACTCAGACCAAATTTGCTGAGTTGGCGGGCATGAAGCAGTCCGCAGTCTCACGGATCGAGCAAGCGGAGTACGCGAGTTGGGCGCTCGCCACCCTTTTTCGCGCCGCCGGCGCACTCAACGCACGTTGGCGCATGATCCTTGAACCCTGCGAAGATGCGGTTAAAGAATTTCTCGACCTTGACGAAGGCGCTAGCCAACAAATCACTCCCGCGTCAGCTAGCAACCCAGAAAATCAGCAAGCCGCTATCGTCAATGCACTTGTCGCAATGCCTACACATAGGCATGAAGTGGGATTGATATCTGTGGAACAGGTAACGGAGGTCAGCAGATTTCTTGAGTTTGACGTAACATCTGTATTACCTATGGAGCCAGAGTTGCGATCACGGACAGTGACGGACCACACTGATCTGATGTCTCTCCCGGCAACGATCGGGGGTCCAAATGCCTGAAGAGCAAAAACCTGTTGAAAATCCGACCGCGACCGCGGAGCAGTTGGCCAAGTTGATCCCTCCTCATTTAGCCGATCAGGCAGCGAAATTGGCCCCAGCTCTTGCCGCATTGACCGTCACCAGATCCAGCGATTATAAAACCGTTTATTGCAATATTTACAGAACTCGCATAAGTGCTACTGAAGTAACTATAGTACTTAGCAGAATAACTCATCGACCAGGTATTTTAATCACTGGTGACGTGATCGAAGAGCAAATAGAGATTGTTATGGCGTGGCCAGAGCTAAAAATGTTTGAGAAGACTATGCGGTCTCTTGTGGATGCGTTTGAAATGGAGGTTGGCATTATACCTATTTCGCCCACCTTTCAGCCAAACCTTGAAAGCCAGCGAGAGGCCGTGAAGATGTTGGGCTTATCTACCACCGAACGTGAGGTCTCTCTCACTTCTGACCGCGAGCAAATCCCATCAGGTGACCTGGCTTATCCGACGCGCAAGCGTCAACGGCGGAAATCAAGTTAGGATGCCTACCATCCAAATTCGGGACAGCACCGCAAAATCGGCCACCTAGCCCCAAAACCGGCCACTACCCGAATTCGCTCGCGCTTCAGGCCATTATGACATACGTCAAGTTGGGCGTTTTCCGACGCCGTCGCCGTGCTCATCGAGCAGGCGCTTCGCCCTTGATTGTGTTTCGGCGTCCCGCTTCGTAAGCTCCGGATCATCGCCGCAGTCGAAGGAAGCCAAGAGATGCGCTTGACCTATCTAACCGTCGGGTTGGCGGTGCTGGCGCTCGCGACGGGGCGGCCCATGCACGCGGAGGAGACCGTGAACGGCCCAGTCTATGTCGTGACCTATTTCGACGTCGCCCCGCCGGCGGCGGCGCAGACGGCCGCCCTCGCGCGAGAATTCGTCGAGGCGAGCCGTAAGCAAGCCGGCAATATGGGCTTCGATGTGCTTGAGGAGATCGGCCGGCCGAACCGGCTGGCGATCCTGGAGACCTGGCGCGACAAGCAGGCGTACGACGCGCATGGCGCCGCCGCGGCCACGACAGCGTTTCGCGACAAGCTCCAGCCGCTATTGATCGGCGGGACCGGGATACGGGTTTTCGGCGGTCTCTCGGTCGCGGCCCCGACCGCGCGGCCCGGCCGCGGGACGCTTTATGTCCTCACCCATGTCGATGTCTTTCCGGCCGGCAAGGATCAGGCCGTGGAGCTCGTCAAGGCGCTGGCCGAAGCCGGGCGAAAGGACAACGGCAATTTGTGGTTCGACGTGCTCCAGCAAGACGGCCGGCCCAACCATTTCACGTTGTTCGAGGGCTGGCGCGACCGCAAGGCCTTTGATGCCAGCATCATGGCCGCGCACACCAAGGAGTTCCGGCAAAAGCTGAACCCGCTCGAAGGCGCGCTCTATGACGAGCGGCTGTACCAGGCGGTCCTCTGACCCATTTTCGCAATTTTATCCCCAGGTGTATATTGTTATATAAGCATTAATCTCCATATTGGCAAGGAGGCCCGCTTCCCCGCAGGGGTCTGGGTGTCAAAAGAACGTCGAAGATTCCCTGCCGGCGGCATGGAAAGAGCCGGCATTGGGTATTCAAGTGTCTGATCGGAAAGGCCTTATTGGTGGCGAGCGCGGTCGCGATGCGATTTTTTTCCCCTATTTTCCCTGATTGGCAGGGAAAAACCTGCGTGCGCCGCTCCCTGCTCGCCGCGCTCTGTTGGCTGGCGGTGCTCGGCGGTGGCGCCGCAGCGGCGGTCGAGGCCGAGCACGGCATGGTGGTTTCGGCGCAGCATTACGCCTCCGAGATCGGCGCCGGGATCCTCGCCCAAGGCGGCAACGCGATCGACGCGGCGGTCGCCATCGGCTACGCGCTCGCCGTCGTCGACCCGTGCTGCGGCAATATCGGCGGCGGCGGGTTCATGACGATCCGCCTCAAGAACGGACGCGACACCTTCATCAATTTCCGCGAGACCGCACCCGCCGCGGCGACCGCGGCGATGTATCTCGACGCAGGCGGCCAGCCGATCGCCGATCTCAGCCGCTGGGGCTATCGCGCCGCTGGCGTGCCCGGTACGGTGCTGGGACTCGAGCGCGCGGCGAGCGAATATGGCAGGCTCGCGCGCCGCGCGTTGCTCGCTCCGGCGATCGCATTGGCGCGCGACGGCTTTGTGCTGGGACCGGGCGACACCGATATCCTCGACGGCAAGCGGTTCGCCAAGGATCCCGTCGCTGCGAAGATCTTTCTGCGGCCCGACGGCAGCCGCTTTGCGCCGGGCGACCGCATCGTCCAAACCGACCTCGCGGCGACGCTCGAAAGGATCGCGGAGCAAGGCCCCGACGCCTTCTACAAAGGCCCGATCGCGGCGGCGGTCGAGAAGGCGAGCACGGCGAACGGCGGCATCCTGACCGCGCGGGATTTCGCCGACTACACGGCAACCGAAGGACCGCCGCTCAGCTGCTCCTACCGCGGCTACCTGATCCTCTCGGCGCCGCCGCCGAGCTCGGGCGGGACGGCGATCTGCGAAATCCTCGACATCCTCGAAGGCTACGATCTGAAGGCGCTCGGCTTCCACTCGGCGCAGTCGGTGCACCTGCTGGTCGAGGCGATGCGCCACGCTTACCGAGACCGCAACACCTATCTCGGCGACCCGGCCTTCGTGCAGAACCCACTGGAGCGCCTCTTATCGAAGGACTACGCCGCCGCGATCCGCGCGGTGATCGACGCAGGCAACGCAACGCCCGCCGCCGCACCCCGTCCGCTGCCCGAGAAGGCCGAGACGACCCATTATTCGGTGGTCGACGGCGAAGGCAACGCAGTCGCGGTCACCTACACGATCAACGGCGGCTTCGGCGCCGGCGTGATCGCGCCGGGCACCGGCTTCTTCCTCAACAACGAGATGGACGACTTCACCGTCAAATCCGGCACGCCGAACCTCTACGGCCTCGTGCAGGGCGAGGCCAACGCGATCGCGCCCGGCAAGCGCCCGCTCTCGTCGATGTCGCCGACCCTGGTCGAGAAGGACGGCCGGGTTTTCCTCGTGCTCGGCAGCCCGGGTGGGTCGCGAATCATCACGACGGTGCTCGAAACGATCATCGAACATCGTCGATTACGACATGGGCCCGCAGCAGGCGGTCGACGCGCCGCGCCTCCACCACCAATGGCTGCCCGACGAGGTTGCCTACGAGCGCTCGGGCCTGACGCCCGCTACGATCGCCGCGCTGACCGGCATGGGCTACAGGCTCGTCGAGCAGCGGCCGTGGGGTGCGGTCGAACTGATCGAGATCGCCAACGGCCGGCTCTACGGCGCCAGCGACCCCCGCCGCCCGGCCGGCGCCGCGGTCGGCTATTGAATGTGTCATTTGTGCGTTAAAGCGCTTCGAGCTCGTAAATGATCAGGGACTCGATGAAGATCGAGCGCTCGGCGACCAGACGCGCGTGGAAGCGCGCCCTGACGATCAGCGCGCTGAACAAATCGAGGTCGGAATCGGACGAGACCAACAGGTAAACGCGTCCGCCCGGGGCTAGCCGTTCGCGTGCCTGATCGAACAATGGAACGACGTCGCGGTAGTTCGGACCGGCGTGCCACGCGCGGTCGGCGATATCGCGCGGCTCGCCCGGAAAAGACGGCGGGCTCGATATGATCACATCGAACAATGCAACGGGGGCGAGCGCTACGAGGAGATTCGAGCACACGGCCGTGAAGCGGTCGCCGAGGCCGTTTGCCCGCGCGTTCTCCGCCGCCGTCAGCGCCGCGCTCGGATTGATGTCGATGGCCGTGACGTTCGCCGCACCGGCGCGGGCCGCAGCGAGAGCGAGGATCCCCGACCCCGTCCCCACATCCACCACCCGCTTGCCGCTCAAATCGAGCCGGTCGATGAAGGATGCGAAGAATTCGCTGGTGATGAAGCAGCGCGGGTGAAAGACCGTCGGTCGGACGATGAGCCGAAAGCCGGCCGCCCGCGTCACCCGCGTGGTGCGTCGTTTCAAGATCAAATGATACGAAAAAAAGTGGATCGCGCTGCGTAGCCGACGCCGCCACGGCCCCTTTGGAACAGTCCGGCGGTCAAGCCCATAGGCGGCTTCGACGAGTTCGGCGACGTCGTTCATCCTCTCCCTATCAACAAGGCTGACCCCGCAAGGTCCGATTTGCTCATGCAAACGATCCGCCGGTCAACGTTTACGCGAAACGACGGGTTGTCGCTGAGAGCGCGCCGCGCGGCTTCGAATTTCCAGGAGAGCCCGGCCGCATCTTGCTGCGCAGCCCCGCTCCGGAACCAAAGGGTTTCGTTAGCAGTTGTCCTGTAAAGGCAAGTCAGGCCAGCAACGGGGATGACATGCTAAGATCATCAGTTTTTCGTGCCGTCGATTTCTGTACTCGGCACGCGTGGTGGGTGATCGTGTTGACCGTCGCGCTGGCGGGTCTATCCACCGTTTACACGGCGCGACACTTCGCGATCAAGACCGACGTCAACGAGCTCTTCGCGCCCGACTTGGGGTGGACGCAGCGGGCCTACCAATACATGAAGGCGTTCCCGCAACCCGATATCCTGGTCGTCGTCGACGCGCCGACGCCCGAATTGGTCGAGGGGGCGGCCACCAGACTTGCCCAGGCGCTCTCGGCACGCCGGGACGAGGTCCGGGCGGTGCACGAACCGGACAGCGGCAGGTTTTTCGAGCGAAACGGATTGCTGTATTTGCCGACCGGCGAGGTCGCGCGATTGACGGATGGTCTCCTCCAGGCCGATCCGGTCCTCGGCGTGCTCAGCGCGGACCCCAGTCTCAGAGGAGCCCTCCGTGCGCTGTCGCTCGGTGTTATGGGCGTGCAATCGGGGCAGCTGAACCTCGACGATCTGACCCGCCCCATGACGATGGCAGGCGACACCGTAAGCGAGGTGCTCGACGGCCGGCCCGCAAGCTTTTCGTGGCAAGTCCTCGCCAGCGGCAAACCGGCGGAGCCGAGCGAGTTGCGCCGCTTCATCCAGGTCGAGCCGGTGCTCGACTTCAGCGCGTTGCAACCCGGTCGTGCGGCAACAGAGGCGATCACGCAGACTGCGCGGGATCTCCACCTCGATCGCGATTATCAGGCGCGGGTCCGCCTGACCGGGATCGTGCCGATCAATGACGACCAATTCCTGACCCTGAAGGACAACGCGGCTCTGAACATCACGGTGTCGCTGCTTGCGGTTTTCGTCATTCTGTGGCTGGCGCTCCATTCGGCGCGGATCATCCTGGCGGTGGCAATCAGCCTGGTCGTCGGTCTGGCGATTTCTGCCGCTTTCGGCCTGTTTTTGGTCGGTGCGTTGAATGTGATCTCGGTGGCGTTTTTCGTGCTGTTCGTTGGCCTCGGCGTCGATTTCGGGCTCCAATTCAGCGTGCGCTACCGTGCGGAACGTCACGATTACGGCAATCTGCGGGCTGCGCTGAGAAGTGCTGCAAGAAAGGCCGGTGCGCCGTTGGCGCTCGCCGCGGCGGCGACCGCGGTGGGGTTCTCGTCCTTTCTGCCGACGGCGTACCGGGGCCTCTCCGAACTCGGCGAGATTGCCGGCTCCGGGATGATCATCGCCTTTCTCGTCAGCATCACGCTTCTTCCGGCGCTGCTGATGGTCCTGAAACCGGCCGACGAGCCGCGCCCGATGGGCTTCGCGGCGCTGGCCCCGGTCGACCGGTTTGTGGAGCGGTACCGGATCCAGGTCATCGTGGCGACCCTCATTTTGGTCGCGCTTGCGTCGCCCCTTCTGTTGTTCCTGCCGTTCGACTTCAATCCGCTGCATCTGCGAAATCCGAAGGCTCCCTCGGTAGCCACCTTCCTCGAGCTGAGAAGGGATCCGCAGACCGGCGCCAATGCGATCGAGATCATGACAGCGACTTCGGGCTCGGCCGATGCGCTCGCACAGCGCCTATCATCGCTCCCGCAAGTCGCGCGGACGGAGACCTTGGGCAGTCTTGTCCCCGGCGATCAGGATGAAAAGCTGAGGCTCATCCAAGAGGCAGCGGAGGAGATCGAACCATCGCTCAACCCCCGGGAAGTCGTCCCGCCGCCAACCGACCAGCAGAATATCGAGGCGCTCTCATCGACGGCCGCCACCTTGTCGACCGTCGCAGGGAACGAGCCAGGGACCCGGAGCAGCGGCAGGAAAGCGCCTCTCGGGGCTCTTGTTGCAGCTGGCCAAAGCCGACCCGTCGGTTCGCAAGGCGGCCGAGGCCGCGGTGGTCGAGCCGTTGCGGGTCTCGCTCGGTCAGTTGCGCGAAGAACTCGAGCCTCAGCGCATCACGACTGACACCATTCCCGCCGATCTCAGAAGGGAATGGGTGACCCCGGACGGGCGTGCGCGGGTAGAGGTCCTGCCCAAGGGCGACCCCGACGACACCACGGTATTGCGTAACTTCGTGACCGCCGTATTGGCGGTCGCGCCCAATGCGACCGGTCCGGCGGTATTGCTGTTCGAAGCCGGCAATACCGTAGTGCGGGCCTTTATCGAAGCTGGGATATTCGCCATGGCGGCGATCGCCCTTCTGCTGTGGATCACCCTGCGCCGGATCGCCGATGTCCTGCTGACCCTGGTGCCGCTCCTCGTCGCCGGCATCGTGACATTGGAGCTTTGCGCAGCTTTCGATATTCCGTTGAATTTTGCCGACATCATTGCGCTGCCGCTGCTGCTCGGGGTCGGCGTCGCATTCAAGATTTACTATGTCATGGCATGGCGAAACGGGAAGACCGGGCTTGTGCAATCGACCCTTACCCGCGCAGTGATTTTCAGCGCCATGACTCAGGCAACGGCGTTCGGCAGCCTATGGCTCTCCAGTGATCCCGGTACCTCCAGCATGGGCAAACTGATGGCGCTGGCGCTCGTTTGCACGATGGCAGCAGCAGTTTTGTTCCAGCCCGCCTTGATGGGACGGCCGCGGGCTCGCACCCTGCCGGCCGAGGCGGCGTTCGATTTCGAACCGCAGGCCGAATTTGGCGATCCGCGGCACACGGCCGAACAGCCCGCCGACGAAGTGGTCGATCGGTGAGCCCCTGGCCTGAGCCGGTCGCACGGCCGGGGTGCCTGATCAGCCCGCACCGCCCGCGGGGCGAGGGAGAACGGACACCGAGAGCGAGCCTGGCGATCGACAACCTGCGGGCCGTTGTCATCCTCCTCGTGCTCTCGTTCCATTCGGTGCTCGCCTATCTCAATTTCCTTCCCGCATCTCCATTCCCGTTCGAGGCACCCCCTTATCTCTGGCGCGCCTTTCCGATCGTCGACAGCGAGCGGTGGCTCGGCTTCGACCTGTTCTGCGCGTGGCAAGACGTCTTTCTGATGTCGCTTTTCTTCTTCCTCTCGGGCCTCTTCGTTTGGCGGAGCCTCGAACGCAAGGGAACGCGAACGTTTCTCGGGGATCGCGTGCTGCGGCTCGGTGTACCGTTTGCCTTGGTCGTCGCGCTGCTGATGCCGCTGGCCAACTATCCGACCTACCTGCAGACCGCAGCCGATCCCGGTTTCATTGCCTTCTGGCGGCATTGGCTCGCATTGCCGTTCTGGCCGTGCGGCCCGATGTGGTTCCTCTGGCTGCTGCTGGCAGCCGATTTTGCCGCCGCCGGGCTCCACAAATTCTTACCCCGGTGGGGTAATGAACTGATCCGGTTTTCGTCTTCTGCCGGCCTCCGTCCCATTCGGTATTTCGCCGGCTTTGTGATCGCCTCGGCCCTCGCCTATATCCCACTAGCCGTCGCCTTCACACCATCGGCGTGGGTGGCTTTCGGGCCGTTCGCGTTCCAGCTCAGCCGCCCGCTGCACTACGCGGTCTATTTCTTCGCCGGTGTCGGCCTCGGGGCGTGCGGCATCGAGCGCGGTCTGTTCGCGCCGGACGGCGCGCTGGTCCGGCGCTGGGCGGTCTGGCCGGTTGCGGCGCTCGGTCTTTTACTCTGCTGGATGGGGCTCACCGCGCTGACCATGGCGGGCCCGCCCTCCCTTGGGTTGCAAATCCTCGACGATCTCAGCTTTGTTCTTGCCTGCTTCGGCAACTGCTTTGCCGCACTGGCGCTCGTGCTGCGGTTCGCGGGAAAGCGATTACGGATGCTGGAGGGCCTCAAACGCGACGCCTACGGCATGTACCTGGTGCACTATGTATTTGTCGTCTGGCTGCAATATATCCTCCTCGGCGTGGCGATGGCGGCAATCGTCAAGGGCTCGATCGTCTTCGGCGGCACGCTGCTTGCTGAGCTGGGGCACGATCGGCGCCGTCCGGCGAATTCCCCCGGCTGCTCACGTCATCGGGGCGGATCGGGTGAGGGGTGCCGCGGTCTCATAGCCTCCGTTACGAACGTCCCGATGCGTGCGATCGCGCGGCGCGCTTCGGGCATCACCGGGGCGAAAAGATGCCAGACGTGCGGCATGCGCGGCCATATTTCGAGCTCGACCCGGCATCCTGCGTCGCGCATCCGAGCGGCCATGCGCACCGCGTCGTCGCGCAATACCTCGTCGCTGCCCACCTGGATGAGGGTCGGCGGCAGACCCGCGGGTTCGCCGTACAGCGGTGAGGCGTAGGGCGAGCGCGGATCGGCGCCGGCGAGATAGTAGTCGACGAAGCGTCGCGCGTGTTCCGCGATCACCAACGGGTCGGCGGCGGCGTTCCGGCTGAGCGAGGCGCCGGTGAGCGCGAGATCGGTCCAGGGCGACAGCGCGACGGCCGCAGCCGGCAGCGGAACGCCTTCGTCACGCAGCCGTAGCAGCAGGGACAACGCCAGCCCGCCGCCGGCGGAATCGCCCATCACGGCAACCCGCTGCGGGTCGGCGCCGTCGGCGAGGAGCCAGCGGTAGGCCGTGACCGCGTCGTCGAGCGCCGCCGGGAAGGGATGTTCCGGAGCGAGCCGGTAGTCGAGGCACAGCACGCGGGCACGGGCTGCCGACGCGATGCGCCAGGTGAAGTGCCGGTAAAGCGAGGGCGAACCGATGATGAAAGCGCCGCCGTGGAGAAACAGGACATGGCGACCCGGCTCTGCCGCAGGGGTGCTGATTCGGACCGCCTTGACGCCGCCGGCATCCACCGCGAGCGTTTGTGTGTCCGCCGGTGGACCCGGAACGAGGCGCTCGGCCGCGGCGGCGCGCCGCCGCGCCTGCTCGATCGTCACGCCATGGCGGGCGCTATGCTTGATGAACCAGCGCCCACCGAGGCGCACGAGCTCGGCGCGGAGACTCAAGCGATGCCGACGCATAGGATCGGCATCCGTGCGAAGCTGGCTCGCCGTCCGCACCTTGTGGTAACCCCTGGCCGAATTCCGCTGACGAGGAGATCATTGTGCGTTTCTCGCCGCTTGTCGACCGGATCGCGGGCAAGGGAGCCGAAGCGTGGGGCGTTCACCAAGAGGGCGTGCGCCGCCGCGACGCCGGATCACGACGTGATCTTTCTGACCGTCGGCGATCCCGACCAAAGAGCCCCCGAGCCGGTCATCGGCGCGACCATCGAGGCGCTGCGGCGAAACCGCACCGGGTACTCGCCGATCATCGGCTATCCGCAGGTGCGCGCGGCCGTCGCCGCGCGGCTTCGAGCGGCGCACCGGGCGCCCGTGCAGCGCCGAGAACGTCGTCCTGACACCGGGGACCCAGGGCGGCCTCTTCTGCGCGCTGCACTGTCTCGCGGGACCCGGCGACGAGGTGATTCTGCCCGAGCCGATCTATGGACCCTATCAGGGGGTGATTGGGGCGAGCGGCGCCCATATGGTGAATGTGCCGCTCCGGGCCGAGAGGGGTTTTCATCCGGACCTCGACAGCCTCGCCCGCGCGGTGACGCCGCGCACCCGCCTCATTTGGATCAACAGCCCGCACAATCCGACCGGGGCCGTGTTCACCGCCGAGGAGATCGCCGGCATCGCCGAGCTGTGCCGGGAGCGCGATTTGTGGCTGCTCTCCGACGAGGTCTATGAGGACCTCGCCTTCGCTCGGCCGCATGTCAGCCCGTGGTCGCTGCCTGAGATGGCAAAACGCACGATCGTCGTCTCCAGCCTGTCGAAATCGCACGCGATGGCGGGGTTCCGGTTCGGCTGGGTCATCGGTCCGCCGGCGCTGTCTCGCCACCTCTTCAACTTTTTGCTGTGCATGTATTTCGGCGGCCCTGCGTTCATCCAGGACGGCGCCTTGGCGGCACTCGACCGCGAACTCCCCGAGGTGGCCGCATTGCGCGAGGCCTATCGGCACCGCGCCCTTCTGCTGTCGGGCATTCTGGCGGATGCCCCGAATTGTCGGGCCATCCCGCCGGAGGGCGGCATGTTCGTGCTGTTCGATGTCCGCGGCAGCGGTCTCGGCGCCGAGGATTTCGCGCGGGGATTGCTGGAGGAGGAAAATGTCGCGCTGCTCCCCTGCGACGGGTTCGGACCGAGCGCGGTCGGTCACCTGCGCATCGCGCTGACCGCCCCGGAGCGGCGCCTCGAGGAGGCGGGCCGGCGGATCGTCCGGTTTGCCCGCCGGTGTGCAGCCAAGGTTCGCCTAGCCGGCAACTAGCCGCCGCTCTCCCGGCCTCAGCTCCAAAAGGCGAAAGCTGCGGGGCGGGGAGCCGATCCCTGGGAACAAGCCACCCGACCGCGCTGTTCGATGATGGCAGGAGCGGCGAGATGCGGGGATGCGACAATCGCTTGTGGTTCGGTCCGCGGAAAGAGAGGGGACGGCAGTTGGCGGCGGCAGCCGATCGGGTCGCTTTTGATGTTCCCGCCGGCGCTGGCCGCGCTGGTGTTGCGTTCGTTCGGGCGGGCATCGACCCCCTGGGTTGATCCGGACGAGCCCGCCCGCTGAATTGAGAGATGGACCGCCCGTCAATACCGGGTCGGCGCACCGTTCCCGAAAACGTCGGCGCAGGCCGACCAGCGGAGCTTGCTCCCGAGCTGGGACCGGCGTTGCGTGCGCTTGCGGCGGCGATTGTCGCCCTGTTGCGGCGCGGTCTTCGACGCGGCCGGGCGCTGGCCATGGCTTTGTTGCGCCGCGCCCCCGGAGACGCCGCTGCGGCGTGGCGGATTCTTCGGCAAGGGATCGATCGCGGCATCTCCCTGTTCGAGTCCGTCTCGACGGTTGCCGCACGGTTCCGACGTGCGCTGCCGCGGCTACCCGCCCCGAGCTTTTCCCATCTGATCCATCCGCGCCTCCGCGCGTTCGTGCTCGGAATGCTCGGCGCGAGCGTGCTGGTGCTGCTCGGAGCGGGCGCGTTTCTTGGTTACTGCGCCTACACCTTGCCGCTTTCCGGCGGCCTCGCGGTCCAGCCTTTGCCGCCGGCGATCGTTGTCGAAGACGATACCGGAAAGGCCTTCGCGACCCGCGGCGTCTTCAGAGGCGAGCCGATCTCGGCGGACCAGCTGCCGGCCGATCTCGCCCATGCGGTGGTGGCGATCGAGGATCGGCGTTTTTTCGAGCATTCCGGCATCGATCTCTGGGGTATGGCGCGGGCGGGCTTGCGCGACTTCGAGAGCGGGGCTGCGGCGTGAGGGCGGCAGCACGATCACCCAGCAGCTGGTGCGGCTGACCTACCTGTCCCCCGAGCGGTCGATCCGGCGCAAGGTGCAGGAGGTGATGCTCGCTGTCTGGCTAGAGACACGGCTCAGCAAGCAGGAGATCCTCGCCCGCTACCTCAACGCCGCCTATTTCGGTGCCGGCGCCTATGGCGTCGATGCCGCGGCAAAGCGCTATTTCGGAAAGGACGCGCAAGTCGCTCGATCTCGCCCAATCGGCGATGCTGGCAGGTCTGATCCGTGCCCCCTCGGCACTTTCGCCGATCCGCGACCCCGAGGCCGCGCGGCAGCGGGCGGCGACCGTGCTCCAGGCGATGGTGGACGCCGGCTTCATAAACTCGTCAGCAGGCCGCCAACGCGCGCGCCCATCCGGCGCGTCTCGCCGTCGCGCCGGAAACCGAGCCGGGCAGTAACTATTTCGTCGACGCGACCGAGGCCGAAGTGAAACGGCTGCTCGGGTCGCCGCTGACCGACCTCACGGTGCGCTCGACTTTTGATCCCGCCTTGCAAAGCGCGGCCGAGCGTGTTGTGGCGCATTGGCTTGGCACCGAGGGACGGGCGCGGCATGTCGGGCAGGCAGCCCTGGTGGCGCTCGCCCCGGACGGCGCGATATTGGCGATGTACGGGGGCCGCGACTACGGCGAAAGCCAATTCAACCGGGTGACCCAGGCGCGTCGCCAGCCGGGCTCGCTGTTCAAAATCTTTGTCTACCTCGCAGCCTTTAACGCCGGTTACACCCCCGACAGCACGCTCGTCGACCAGCCGGTCGAGATCGGCGATTGGGAGCCGACGAATTACGCGGGCCGGTTCCGCGGCCCGGTGTCGCTGCGGACGGCATTCGCCCAGTCGCTCAACTCGATCTCCGTGCAGCTCGTGCAGCAAATCGGCGTCGAGCGCGTCATCGAGATGGCGCGAAGCCTCGGCGTCACCTCCGACTTGCCGGCGGTGCCGAGCCTGGCGCTCGGAACGGCGGATGTGACCCTCCTCGAAATGACGGGTGCTATGGACGCGATCGCGACGAATACGAAATTGATCGAGCCCTACACGGTGCAGGCGATCCGGGCGAATGGGAAGACGCCGCTCTACGCGCATCCCGAGGTGGTGCCGGAAACTCCCGGCTGGAACCGGGGCGCGATGATGAGCCTGCTGCAGGCGGTGGTGAACGAAGGCACCGGCAAGGCGGCGCGGCTCGACCGTCCGGTCGCCGGTAAGACCGGGACGAGCCAGGACTATCGGGACGCCTGGTTTGTCGGCTTCACCAGCGACTTCGTCGTCGGCGTGTGGACCGGCAATGACGACGATACGCCAATGCAGCAGGTTGTCGGCGGTGATTTGCCGGCAAAGATCTGGCACGACTTTGTCGCGGCAGCCGAGCAGATCAAGGCGAGCCGCACGGCGGCGACAAGCAGCCCTGTGGCGTCGGCCAATGCCCTTTCGGTGATCGAAGGCGTTCCTCGCGTCGTCGACACCGGGACGTTGTCGTTCGGCGACCGGCTCGTGCATCTCTCCGGCGTCTCGGGCGAGAATGGCCAGCTTGCCCGCGACATGACGCGTTATATCGCCGGCCGCGAGGTCACCTGCCGCCCGGCCGATGCGTCGAGCTCGCAATATCGCTGTCAGGTCGGCGAATACGATCTCGCCGAAGCAGTGCTGCTCAACGGCGCAGGCCGCGCCGCTCCGGATGCCCCGGCCGAATTGAAGAGCGCGGAGGAAGAGGCTCGCTCGGCCGGGCGGGGACTGTGGGAGCGCTGATCATCGGGAGGACGATCGGACGAGCAGCTCATCGGGGGCGCAGCCGCTCCCGCTCCGCAAAGGCCGCTTCCCAGTTACGTCCGTCGAACAGGCGCACCGGCTGCATCCTCGCCGGGTCGAAATCGTCGAGGCACCGGGCATTAACGCTATATTTGTCGGGGTCGGAACGCGGCACGTAGAAGGCGTGGATGCCGCAGGTCGAGCAGAAGGTGTGCCGCGCCGTGGCGGTGTTGAACCGATAAGTCGTCATCTCGCCTTCGCCGCGCAGCAACTCGAAATCCTCCGGCGCCACCGTAATGTGCAATATCCCCTTCTTCGTGCAGATCGAGCAGTTGCACTCGCCGATCGCCGGCGGTTCGAGATCGGCCCGTATCCGGAATCTGATCCGCCCGCAATGGCAGCCGCCTTCGTAAGTCTGCAACATCGCCGCTCTCCTCCGCCGCTCTCTGCCGGGGCTGGTCCGACCCGGTCGATCAGCCGATGTTTATCGTGAAGCGGCAGGGCTGTGCGTCCGCTCCACAGGCCAGGGGCTGCCCATCGGGATAAGTCAGCGACACCGTCCATGTCCCGGCCCCCAGCATGTCCTTGCGCGCCCAGCTGTGCCATTCGAAAAACCCTTTGCGGCTTACCTCCCGCTCGAGGGCGTCAGCCAGACCGGGACGACCGATGGTCAGATCGGTCACCAAATTCGGCGCGCCGGGAGCGGTCGCGGCATTCTCCCTCTCCCAGTGAACCTGGATCGTCACAGAGCCTCCGGCGCGCATCCGGTCGATCGCTGCCTGCGACCCGGCAAGGGTCATCGAGAAGTAGACCGGCTGACCGGGCACCGTGGGGCTGAACTGCCATTGGTCCACGGTGATCCCCGCGTCCGGGGCTCCCTCTGTGCCTGAGGGCGAAGGCGTCGCGACGCCAGGCTGCGGCGCCACGTTGACGCCGGATTGATTTGCCGTTGGCGGATTGATCCAGGTGGCGCCGGCTGTGGTCATCAGAATGGCGGACCACAGGATGCACCGACAAAGAGGACCGGTTAATTGCCTTGCTCTGCTGATCTGAACCATTGCTATGCTTCACCCTCACGCTGGGAGTCGACGGGCCGACGAGGCGCAGGGCCTCGAAGTCGCTCTCACTGCGTAACGCCATCGCTTCGAGACTGTTCCCGATGCTCTGGAGCGGCGAGCCGCTGGGCGAATTTGGCCAGGTCGATCACCGCCCGCTCGTGGGATCCGACCCCGATCTCTTTCCCTCCTTCGGTCGCGCGGACTTTAAACTCGACGCGCCGCCCCTCGACCTTTGTCACCTCGGCTTCGCCGGTGACCACGCGCCCCGCCGGGGTTGCCGCCAAGTGGCGGATATTGACCACGGTGCCGACGGCGCTCTCGCCGAGGTCGAGATAAGCCTTGATCGCGTTGAGCGCGGCGTTTTCCATCACCATGATCATGACCGGGGTGGCGAACACCGCGGGCAGCGTCGCATCCTTGAAGCGGTTCGCGAGATGCTCGGGCTGGACCAGGAGAGTGAAGGAGCCTTTGGCTCCCAACGGTATCGGCTTCACTAGGCCGCGCTCCCGGGCCCGTCAGTCGAGCACCTCGAAATGGGCCTCCGTCGGCCGCATTGAGAGGCCGTTGATCGGTATCAGATCCTGCGGGCAAGCGGAGAACGCGACGACGCAGTCCATCTCGGTGCGCAGCGCCACGTAGCTGCCGGGGGTGCAGACCGGCGGGCGCATCTCGACTCGGTTGCCGTCGATGACCGGGATGTTCATGAACAGGTTCAACGGCGCCGGCGTCTCCGGCGGCGCGAGCCCGAGTGCCGCCAAACCCGCGGCGAGGTTGTCGGTGCAGTTGTCGTGATACTCCGTGCAGCCGAGCGTCTCGTAGCGCCAGCGGTCGCAGGCGGCGAAGAGCGTGTCGTAAATCCCGCCCGAGGTGTCCTCGACCAGGGTCAGGACCGGCCGCCGCCGGTTGGTGACGAGCGTGTCGTCGATCCCAGGGATGATCCGCCCGATCGCCACCCGGCTGTGCTCCATCGACATGAACTCCCGCATGTCGTCTGCATTGAACGCCCAGGTGTCGACCACCTGCTGACCCTTCGAATTGATGACTTTGATGGTCTGGCCTTTGCGAAGGCGCACGGCCTTGCCCTGACGCGCCGGGATCTCGATCATGCCGCTTCTCCGTTCGGGTTGAGCATCGACGATCCTAACGCCGCTTGTTAGGCTCCCCAAGCTGCGCAAAGGAGACCTTCGTGACCGACCCCCGTTCGCTGACCGCTCGCGAGGCTGCCCGGCAGATCGCCGAGCGCCGGCTCTCCGTCGAGGCGCTGGTCGCCGGCTATCTCGACCATATCGATGCGCGCGAGGCCGTGGTCGGCGCCTGGCAACATCTCGACCCCGAGCAGGCGCTGGCGACCGCGCGGCGGCACGACCGCGAACCGCCGCGTGGGCCGCTGCACGGCATCCCGATCGCCGTCAAGGATCTGATCGACACCGTCGAAATACCGACCGCCTACGGTTCGCCGATCTACCGCGACCACCGGCCCGCGGCGGATGCGTCGTGCGTGGCGCTCGCCCGCGCCGCCGGCGCGATCGTTCTCGGCAAGACCGTTACCACCGAATTCGCGGCGTTCACGCCGGGCAAAACGGCGAACCCCCGCAATCCTGCTCACACCCCCGGCGGCTCGTCGAGCGGCTCGGCCGCGGCGGTCGCGGACGGCATGGCGCCGCTCGCTTTTGGGACGCAGACCGCCGGATCGGTGATCCGCCCGGCAGCCTATTGCGGCTGCATCGGCTACAAGCCGAGCTTTGGGCTGATCAACCGCGCCGGGGTGAAACCGCTCGCCGACAGTCTCGATACGATCGGCATCCTCGCCCGCACGGTCGAGGATGCAGCGTTCTTTGCCGGCGTGCTGTCCGAGCGGCCCGCGTTGCGGCATCTCGCCGTGCCGAGCGAAGCCCCGCGTTTTGGTCTCTATCGCACCCCGATGTGGGACGAGGCGGAGCCCGCGACCGCAGCCGCTCTCGACACGGCACGAGAGGCGCTCGAAAGCGCAGGCGCCGCGGTCACAGAACTGGCGATCGCGCCCGAGCACCACGGCCTTGCCGAGGTGCAGAATACGATCATGTTGTTCGAGATAGTCCGCGCGCTCGCCTATGAGCGGATCGAGCACAGCGCCGAGCTCTCGCCGCGCCTCGCCCAGATGGTCGATACCGGGTTGACGATCGGGGCGGCGGATTACGATCGGGCGCTCGCTACCACCGCCGAGGCGCGCGCGGCGCTCGATGCGTTTTTCGGCGCGTGCGACGCGATTGTCGTTCCGGCAGCGCCGGGCGAGGCGCCGGTGGGGCTCGGCAATACCGGAGACCCGATCTTCAACCGGATGTGGACCTTGCTCGGCGTCCCGTGCGTCACCCTGCCCGCGCGCTGGGCCGAAAACGGTCTGCCGACCGGCGTACAGCTCGTCGGGCGGATCGGCGGCGATGTGCGGCTGATGGCTTGCGCGACCTTTCTCGAACGGGCGCTCGTCCGGGCCTGATGCAGATCGCCTGCGCGATCCTACTGCTCGCGGCGCTCGCCGGCTGCTCTGCGCTCGAACCCTATGCAACCGCTCCGCGGGCGGCGCGCACCGGTGAGGATGCCGGGCCGCGTGTCGCGATCTGCTACGACACGCTCGTCAGCACCCTCGACGAGGTGCAACAGGCGGCCCAGCAGGAGTGTGCAGCAGACACGGTCGCGACATACTCCAGCACCGACTGGTACTTGCAGAATTGCCCGCTGCTGTTGCCGGCACGGGCGACCTACGTCTGCGCGCCCAAGAAATAGGACTGTCGCCGCGGGATCGCGGTAGGGACGTCCATTACTGGGCGCCCCCCGCACAGATCCGTACGTGCAGCTTTCCTGCATACGGCTCCCACCTTGGGTGTTTGACGGCGAAGCGATCGCTGGGCCAAGGATGGAGGATGCGCGGGGTCGGGAGAAAGTCGGCGGCCAGTTGCTCGATGCGCTGCCACGTGACGCGATCCTTCTGACTACGCCGCCGCAGCGTGCGTCGCCAGAGGCGGACCGTGTGAAGCCGGAAGGCCCCGAGTGCCCGAAAGTTCGTTGGCACCGCGTGGTAGGCAAAAAAACCGGTGACGACCTGCCTCAGCCATTGCCCTTGCTCGGGGATCGGCTGGTGCATGCGCCGCCGCAGCTCCCCCTTGATCTCCTGGAGCTTTGTCCGCATGCGGTCGCGCCTGGTCCTTCGCTTGAGAAGGAAACGGCCCTGGCGGGATTTGCCGCAGATGAGGGTAAAGCCGAGGAAATTGAAGGTCTCCGGTTTGCCAAGACCACGCTGAGCGCGTCGGGTCGCCGCGTGGCGGCCGAACTCGATCAGGCGGGTCTTGTCCGGATGCAGCGACAACGCGAACTCCTCAAATCGCGCCCGCATCGCCCCGAGGAACCGACGGGCGTCGGCCTCGTGCTCGAAGCCGGCCACCACGTCATCGGCATAGCGCACGATGATCATGTCGCCGGTGGCCTCGCGCCGTCGCCAGCGCTTGGCCCACAGATCGAGGACGTAGTGCAGGTAGATGTTGGCGAGCAGCGGCGAGATCACCGCGCCTTGCCCCGTCCCCCGATCACTGACCGTCACCGCCCCGTCTTCGAGAATGCCTGCCCGCAGCCATTTGCGGATCAGGCGGATGATGCGCTTGTCGCCGATGCGGTGTTCCACAAAACGGATCAGCCAGTCCTGGCTCACCGTATCGAAGAACGACCGGATGTCGGCGTCCAGGATGAAGTTCACCCTCCGGCTGGCGATCCCGACCATCAGGGCGTCGAGCGCGTCGTGTGGTCCGCGGCCGGGTCGGAACCCGTACGAGAACCCGAGGAAGTCCTCCTCGTAGATCGCATTCAACACCATGACGACGGCGCCCTGGACGATCTTGTCTTCCAGGGCGGCAATTGCCAGCGGCCGCGCGCGCCCATCCGCCTTCGGTATATACGTCCGGCGCGAGGGCTGCGGGCGATACGCGCCGCGATGAACACGGCCGTGCAGGTCTGCGAGCCTGGGCTCGAGGTCTGCCTCGTACTCGCGCCACCTCGTGCCATCGACACCCGGGGCGGCGTCCCGCTTCAGCGCGTAAAACGCCTCCCGCAAGCTATCGAGGTTGACGTGGTGGAGCAGCGCGGTGAACCGATCTCCTTTCCTTTGCCTCGCGGCTTGTCGTAGGCGTTCCAGCGCTTGGCTCACGCGCGCCCGGTTCAGCGCCCGGTGCGTGCTGTGCTGGCCCGCCTTCCCCTCGGTCCCGGCCCTTCGCTCCCGCGCCTCCGCCGCCGGTCGCCCGGCCTTGTTCGGCGCATTCACCGCTACTACGACCGGGCCTGACTTCTCGCGCCCGTTCATCATCGGCTTCGGCTTCTCGCCTTCCCGACGCGGACCGGCATGGCCGCTGCCACCCGGCCAGACCCGAGATCTCCCAGGTTCCGACGCAATCCCTTCGTGCGTGATGGGGTCTTCGACCTCGGCAGGGCGACAGCGCCTTGCATGACGGCGCCGCACATGTTGCCTTCGGCTACACTAAAAGCCTCGGCCCCTACGACATTACTGCTTACGCGGCTCAATAGCCCACCCCACACGATCGCTGTGTACGCTTCGCCCTGGTCGTCGCCTTCCAAGACGCAACACTCGCTACCAGGCGGGCGCTACCCCTTACCTGGACCGGACTTCCACCGGCTGGATCGCGCCAGCTTCCTGGCGCACTAGTGTCTCACTTTTAAGGCGGCGGCACCGAGTTCGCGGAGCCGGGCACCTGACCCGCGAGCGAGAAATGTCGCCCCTCCCGTTCCCTGCCGACAGGGAAAACTCAGGGAAAAAATTTTTCTGGGCTCTCCTCACGTCGAAAAACCACGCCTGATCAAAGACTTGGTCACGCCGCCGAGGGCGAATCGAATGCCTGGCAGGGAACCGGCAGGGAAGCCCCGAATGGCCGGGAGGGACTTGTCGAATTTCCCTGCCGGCAGCGAAAAAACCCGTTTCAGCATCCGGGAATCGCCCCTCCGGGGTCGAAAAATCAGCCGATATCGATCTCTCGGGTGTAGTTTGGCCGAGCCGGCCGGCGGCGGAACTCCGGGCGGTTTTCGGGCGCCAAAGCGGGGTCGGAAGCGAATTGGCCGCGCAATTCGCCGGCTCTGCTCTGTGTTGCGTTACGAGCACGGTAAGGCTCCGAATAATTGACGAGATCACACGGATAAGGTGTAGGAATGTCGCCATAGGCCCGCTTTCGGAGATTGGGGTTTTTGCTTTTTCGGCATGGTCAATGCCGTTATGAATTGATAATATCACACGCATGTCGATATAAGGAGACGGCCGCGCCGCCGCAAGCCTGGCGGGCGGATCGGCGTTCGAGCAAATGAAGAAGGTAGGTGTCCGAGACGGACCGCGATTACGAGGTCGGTTATGGCAAACCGGCGCTTCGGGGAGCGCCGGTCCGGCAACCCGCGCGGCCCGCGCAGCAAGAACCTGGGGGCGCTGTTGATCGCGCCACCGAACGAGCCGGTGTACGCCACCGCCGGTGGAATGCGGCGCAAGATCGCCGAGCGCGCGGCCACCGCCACCCAGCGGGTCAACGAATTGGCGCCGCACCCCCCTGCGGGCCATGAGCCCGGACATGACGTCATCCAGCATTTCTTCGGTATTTCTCCGCCATTTCGGGTGAGGCATCTAGGCCTCCGCCTCCGAAAATGGTCTCTTTCGCGCGTCAGTGTTCCGCTCGTTGCAGAATCAAGGGTTTACGCCTTCTCGATAGGGCCGCCGACATCTCCCCGTCCGAATTGGCCGAGGGCATTGCTGCGCTCGTCCGCGCCGAACTGGTGTTCCGCCGCGGCACCCCGCCCGATGCGAATTACAGCTTCAAGCACGCGCTCGTCTGCGATGTCGCCTATGAGAGCCTGCTCAAGCAACGACGTTGGCAGCTGCGCGAGCGGATCGCGCAGGCCATCGCGGAAATGACCCCTGGCTTGGCGGAGGAGCAACCGGAGCTCCTCGCCCATCACTGGTTCGCGGCCAGGGAGGAGTCTCGGGCGGTCGATTATTGGCTTCGCGCCCAGCACCGCGCGGCACATTGGGAGCAGCAATTCGACGCACTTGCGGAATCTGGACGCGGAAGGAGTGACGCCGAAGGGTCGAGCCCGTCGTCGCGCGCCCTCGGCAACCGCGACATGTCGCCCGGTGCAGTTCGCGGCCGGATATGCTATTAACTAAGGGTCTGGGTGACCGTGCCGGCGATGGACTACGAATGCTTCTTCAAAGAGCGCCTGGATGCGTTGCGCGCCGAGGGGCGATACCGGGTCTTCGCCGATCTCGAGCGGCGGTGCGGCCGCTTTCCGCGCGCCTTCGATCACCGGATCGGCGAGGAGGTCACGGTCTGGTGCTCGAACGACTACCTCGGCATGGGTCAGCATCCGGCGGTGCTGGCGGCGATGGAGGAGGCGCTGCGGGCGATGGGCGCCGGCGCCGGCGGGACCCGCAACATCTCGGGCAACAATCACATCCACCTCTTGCTCGAACGCGAGATCGCCGATCTGCACGGCCGCGAAGCGGCGCTGATCTTCACCTCGGGCTATGTCGCCAACGACGCCGCATTGTCGACCCTGGCCCGCGAGCTACCGGGAGCGGTCGTGCTGTCGGATGCGCTCAACCATGCCTCGATGATCGCCGGCATCCGCAACAGCCGCGCCGAAAAGCACATCTTCCGGCATAACGATCCATCGGATCTCGCGCGTCTGCTCGATCGCGCGCCGGCCGAGCGGCCCAAGCTCGTCTGCTTCGAATCGGTCTATTCGATGGACGGCGACATCGCCCCGATCGGGGCACTCTGCGATGCCGCCGACCGGTTCGGGGCGATGACCTATCTCGACGAGGTGCATGCCGTCGGACTCTACGGAGCCCGCGGCGGCGGGATCGCCGAGCGCGACGGGGTCATGCACCGTCCGACGGTGATCCAGGGCACCCTCGGCAAGGCGTTTGGCACGATCGGCGGCTATATTGCCGGCTCGGCGGCGCTGGTCGATTTTGTGCGCAGCCACGCACCGGGTTTCATCTTCACGACCTCATTGCCGCCGGCGCTCGCCGCCGGCGCGCTCGCCAGCATCCGCCATCTGAAGACGAGCCAAGTCGAGCGCGCGCGCCATCAGGAGCGTGCGGCAACCCTGAAGCGCCGCTTGGCCGAAGCAGGCTTGCCGGTGATGCCGTCGCTGAGCCACATCGTCCCGGTCATGGTCGGCGACCCCGGGCTGTGCAAGGCCGCCTGCGACGAGCTCTTGCAGCGCCATCGCATCTATGTCCAGCCGATCAATTACCCGACGGTGCCGCGCGGCACCGAGCGCCTGCGCCTGACGCCGACGCCATTGCACAGCGACGCCGACATCGAAGCATTGGTTGCCGGGCTCGGCGACGTGTGGACCCGGCTGACCCTGCGCCGCGCCGCCTGAGCCAACTCCCGAAATAGCGGAGCGGATGAGCTCGCTGCGGTAGCCCGGCTGCGTCAGCGCGTCCACTTTAGGGCAAGATTGAAAGAGAACTGATCGCTCTGGCGAGCGTCGACGATTCCGGTATTGACCGAAGCGATGAGGTGCAACGCGTCGTTGAAATCGTAGAGCGCGCCCAGTCCGACTGCCGTGCTGGCGCGGTCGCTGACCGAATCACGAGTCTGGCCGAACACTTCGCCGCCCAGCACGAAGTTGTCAATGATCTGGCGCTGCAGCACCCAACCGTAGATGATGTAATTCCTGTTGCCTGCCCCCGGATTATTGGTGTAACCGCCGCCACCGAAGGTCGTCCACGCCCCGAAGGACTTTTGCATCCAGATGGGCACAAGCTCGGTCGTGGGCATGCTGCGCGAAGCGGGACCTACGGGAATGAAGACCTGGGGAAATATCGCGACTTGCGGCCGCCAGCCGTCGTGATTCTCTTGGATGAAGCGGTATTTGACGCCGCCTCCGAGAGGCGCCCACACCAATCCCATTCCGCCGGGCCCGGGATTGGGGTTGAGGGGTACGGCCCAGGTCAGTTGGGTGTTCGCGAACGCGCCGTAATTGATCTCGACGCCGGCGCCCGGATCGAGAGCCTGCCCGGCAACACGCGTGCCTTGCGTATAGAGATAGTTTTCGAAATGCCCGGTGTCGGTCGGTTCGGGATCATCGGTCACAAAGGGCGGCCCAGCTACCGCCAGCCTCGGGATTGCCAGCACGGCCAAAAGAAGCCAGCGCGCCCCGCGGATATAGCTCTGTTGGTGTTCGCGATGACGCGCACGGAGCATGCTTCCAATTGTAGAGCCGGCATTAATTTGTAGAGCATGCCTTCAATAGATGTGCTGACCGCCGTTGACCGAGATCTCCGTCCCGGTGACGTAAGCAGCGTCGTCGCTGCACAGAAAGAAGATCGTGCCGGCGACGTCGGAGGGTATCCCGAGCCGGTTGAGCGGGATGCGCGGCAATAGCACCGCGGTCTCGGGCGACAGCATCGCGGTCTCGATCTCGCCCGGCGCAACGGCGTTGACGCGGACGCCGAGCCGGGCAAATTCGGCGGCCATCTCGCGGGTCAGCGCCGACAACGCCGCTTTCGAGGTCGAATAGGCCGAGCCGGCGAACGGATGCACGTGATGGCCGGCGATCGAGGTGATGTTGACGATCGCACCCCTGCCTTCCGCCAGCGCCGGAGCGAAGGCGCGCGCCAGGATTAGCGGCACGAAGAAGTTCAGCTGAAAAACCCTGTGCCAATCTTCGAGATCGCCGTTGAGAACGCCGAGCCGCTCCCTCGTCGGCGATTTGGGCGAGACCCCGGCATTGTTGACGAGCGCATGCAGACCCCCGTCGAAAAACCGTTTCCCCTCGGCGACGAAGCGCTCTAGGTCGGCGGGATCAGCGAGATCGGCGGTAATGTGGTGGGTCCAGTTCGGGTCGCGCTTGCACTCGGGCGGCACCGCGTCGCGCGAGCAGGTGATGATTCGCCAGCCGGCACCGCTGAAGCGTTTGACAGTGGCATGCCCGATCCCGCGGCTGGCGCCGGTCAGCAGCAGGACCTTCCGCTCGCCGCTCATCGCGCCGCAACCCGCCGCGGAAAGTTTGCGCGCGGTTCCTCGACCCCTTCGGGATCCTGATGGATGATGATCTCCGCGTTGGGATAGGCGGCGCGCAGCTTGGCCTCGACCTCGTCGGAGATCTCGTGCGCGCGGACGAGGCTCAGCGAACCGTCCATTTCGATGTGGATCTGGATAAACGCGGTCGGTCCCGCGATCCGGGTGCGCAGATCGTGCGCCGCGGCCACGTCGGGGTGCGATTGCGCGATGGCGCGGATCTTTTCGCGCTCGTCGTCGGGCAGCTCGTGGTCCATCAGCTGGAAGAGCGACAGGCGGGCCAGCCGCACGGCGCTGTAGACGATCCAGATGCCGATCGCGGCGCCGAACAGCGGATCGAGCAGCGGCAGGGCGAGGGCGCTGCCGAGCACGAGCGCAACGATTACGCTGATGTTCAAGACAAGGTCGCTGCGATAGTGCAGCTCGTCGGCGCCGATCGCGATCGACCCGGTGCGCCGCACGACGTACCCTTGGTAGAGGACCAGCCCGACCGTCACCGCGATCGAGAAGATCATGACCGCGATCCCGGCCGGCGCGTTCTCGATGGGGACCGGCCAGATCAGCCGCCGCACCGCCTCGGCGAACAGCAGCATCGCGCTGCCGATGATGAAGGCCGATTGGCCGAGTACCGCCAGAGGCTCGGCCTTGCCGTGGCCAAAGCGATGCTCGCGGTCGGCCGGGCTCATCGCATGGCGGACCGCTACCAGATTGACGAGCGACGCAACGATATCGAGCAGCGAATCGACGAGGCTCGACAACAGCGCGACGGACCCGGTTTCGAGCCAGGCCGCGAATTTGACCGCAATCAACAGCGTAGCGACGGCGACCGAGGCATAGGTCGCCATCCGCCGGAGCCGGTTGGCGGGCGCCCCGTGGATCACGGAAAAAGCCGTTCCCGTCGCCATCCCTCGCCTTCGCGAATGAACAACAGCCGATCATGCAGCCGAAACGGCCGCTCCTGCCAGAATTCTACGCGTTGCGGCACGACCCGAAAGCCGGACCAATATGCCGGACGCGGTACGTTACCCTCGCCGAAGCGGTGGGAAAACTCTTCGACCCGGCGTTCGAGCGCGGCGCGGCTCTCGAGCGGGCGCGACTGGTCCGAAGCCCAGGCCCCGATCTGGCTGTCGCGCGGCCGGCTGGCAAAATAAGCCTCCGCTTCGTCGTCCCCGACCTGTTCGACCGGACCCTCGACGCGAACCTGTCGGTTCAGCGATTTCCACAGGAAGCACAACGCGGCATGGGGGTTGGCGAACAGCTCGGTCGACTTTCGGCTCTCGAGATTGGTGTAGAAGACGAACCCGCGCGGATCGAGCCCTTTCAGCAAGACTGCGCGAGCCGACGGCCGTCCGTCCGGCGCCGTAGTGGCGAGCGTCATCGCGTGCGCGTTGGGCTCGCCCTTCCAGGCCTCGTCGAGCCAGCGTTGGAACGGTGCAAACGGTTCGATCTCGGCGATCATCGAAGCCCCCTCCTACTCCGAGGCAACCTTCTCGGCAACCGGCGGGGCCGAGCGCCAGCGGCCGCGCCGGCGCATTCCCGGTTCGAGGGTTTCGGCGAGCAGCGAGGCGATCGTCACCTGCATCGCCGCCGCCTCGGCCTTGACGATCCGATCCATCGCCGGCGCCACCTGCCTCTGCCATGGCGTCGTAGCCTGCGCCGTCCAGCGCCCGGCGAGCGGCAGGTGGAGCGCTTCATAGAGGTCGTGCAAGGTGGCGTTCTCGGGGTTCCAGGCGAGCACCCAACGGCCATCCTGCGTATGCGCGGCGAAGCCGGCCGCGGCGAGGGGATGGACGTATTCGTCGATCACCGTCGTCGCCACTCCGAGTTCCGCCGCCAGCGCCGGCGTCGATCGCCGCTTGCCGCGTCGTTGCGCCCGCGCCAATGCGGCAATCAGGGCGAGGCTCAGACCGAGCCGCACCCCTCCGGCGGGAACCGCGCCGATCCGCTCGTCGATCCGCCAGTTCGGCAAGGCGGCGGCAATGACGGCCCCGAGGAGAACCGCAATCCATGAAATGTACATCCACAACAGGAAGATCGGGATGATCGCGAGCGCACCGTAGACCGTGCTGTAGAAGGAGGTGGCGCCGACATAGATCGAGAACCCGACCTTCAGGATCTCGATCGTCACGGTCGCGAATGCCGCGCCCTGCGCGCCGTCCCGCCAGCGCACCGCACAATTCGGTATCAGGCAATAGAGCAAGGTGAGAGCGATGAATTCGAGCAACGCCGGTACCACGCGCGCGAGGCCCTGCAGCCAGCTGCTCGCGAGCCAGGCCATCGCTTCCTGCCCGAAGCCCGCCTGGCGCGCAGCAATCTCGAAATAGGTCGAAAGCGACAGGCTGATCCCGACCAGAATGGGGCCGAGCGTTATCAATGCCCAATAGGCGAGAATGCGCTGTACCCAGGGACGCGGCGCGGAGACACGCCAGATCAGGTTGAGCTGATCCTCGACGGTGACCAGCAGCAAGATTCCCGTCGCGGCGATGCCGGCAGCGCCGATCGCCGTCGTCTGGGTTGCCGAATTCGGCAAACGCGCGGAACCACCATGCCGCCTGCTCGCCGATCGACGGCACGAAGTTTTCTAAAACCAGCCGAAGGATCTTGTCGCGCACCGGTGCGAAGATCGGAAAACTCGACAGGGAGCCCAGCGCTATGACGGCGAGCGGCACGAGCGAAACGAGTGTCGTGTAGCTGAGCGCACCGGAGGCAGCGAAGCAGCCGTCCACGTTGAACCGGCGCAGCGAATAGAGAGCGAAGGCGGCCGTCGTCGCCGCCATCTGTCGCAGCCTTCCGCCCCGCCCGGCCGACCCGCCCTCTTCCTCGGCAGCCGTCATGTCGAAAACCTTAGGTGCCTCTGTCCTGGCAAACAAGGAGTTCCCAGCGATCGTCCCGCCCGCCCGACCTTAATTGGCCCCGGCGCGTTCGTTCGTGTAGGATGACCGGAACCGCGAGGACTGGGGAAGACGATGCCGCTGATGGCGGGTAAGCAGGGCCTCATCATGGGTGTCGCCAACGAGCGCTCGCTCGGCTGGGGCATCGCCAAGGCGCTGCACACGCACGGCGCGGCGCTCGCCTTCACCTATCAAGGAGACGCGCTGGGCAAGCGGGTGCGGCCGCTCGCCGAAAGCCTCGACAGTGATTTTGTCGTGGACGCCGACGTCGCCTCGGAGGAAAGCCTCGACGCCGTCTTTGCGGCCTTGTCGCGACGTTGGGATCGGCTCGATTTTGTCGTTCATGCGATCGCCTTTTCCGACAAGGACGAGTTGAAGGGTAAGTACCTGCAGACGACGCGTTACAATTTCCTGCGCACCCTGGAAATTTCCTGTTACTCGTTCACCGATGTCTGCCGCCGCGCGGCGCCGTTGATGACGGCGGGCGGGAGCTTGTTGACGCTGACTTACGCCGGGGCCGAGCGGGTGATGCCCCACTACAATGTGATGGGCGTGGCCAAGGCAGCACTCGAAGCCAGCGTGCGCTACCTCGCGGTCGACCTCGGCGGCGACAACATCCGCGTCAACGCGATCTCCGCCGGTCCGATCAGGACATTGGCCGCCTCTGGGATCGGCGATTTCCGCTACATTTTGAAGTGGAACCAGCTCAATTCGCCCCTGAAACGCAACGTCACGATCGAAGAAGTCGGCGGCGCCGGCCTTTACCTGTTGAGTGATCTGTCGGCCGGGGTTACCGGAGAGGTCCACCATGTCGATTGCGGCTATCACGTCGTCGGGATGAAGGCTGTCGACGCCCCCGACATCTCGGTGGTGTAAGCCAAGTGTGCCCGCGCCGGAGGATGTGCTGAAGCAATGGCCGGCAACTCGTTCGGCACCCTGTTCCGTTTCACGACCTGGGGCGAAAGCCACGGGCCGGCAATCGGCGTTGTCGTCGACGGCGTCCCGCCGCGCCTGCCGCTCGCCGAACCCGACATCCAGCAGTGGCTCGACAAGCGCAAGCCCGGCCAATCGCGCTTCACGACGCAACGGCGCGAAGAGGATCTCGTAAAGATCCTCAGCGGCGTGTTCGACGGGATGACGACCGGCACGCCGCTTCAGCTGATGATCGAAAACACCGATCAGCGTCCGCGGGACTATCGCAACATCGCCGACCGCTTCCGCCCGGGCCACGCCGACTACACCTACTGGAAGAAATATGGCGTGCGCGATTATCGCGGCGGCGGCCGGGCCTCGGCGCGCGAGACCGCCTCGCGCGTCGCCGCCGGGGCGATCGCCCGCAAGATCCTTGGCCCGGGCGTGATGATCCGCGGCGCTCTCGTTCAGATCGGACCGCACCCGATCGACCGCAGCGCCTGGGACTGGCGGGCGGTCGAAGACAATCCGTTCTGGTGCCCGGATGCCGCAAAGGCGCTCTTCTGGGCCGATTATCTCGACGGTGTGCGCAAGGCCGGCTCCTCGGCCGGCGCGGTCATCGAGATCGTTGCTAGCGGTGTTCCGGCCGGCCTCGGCGAGCCGGTCTACGACAAACTCGACGGCGACCTCGCTCGCGCGCTGATGACGATCAACGCGGTCAAGGGTGTCGAGATCGGTAGCGGGTTCGCCGCGGCCGCGCTCAAGGGCGAGGACAACGCCGACGAGATGCGGATGGAGGACGACCGGGTCGTCTTTTTGTCGAACAACGCCGGCGGCATCCTCGGCGGGATCTCAACCGGCCAAGACATCGTCGTCCGCTTCGCGGTCAAGCCAACGAGCTCGATCCTCAACCCGCTGCGGACTGTCGATGTTGACGGCAACGAGGTCGAGATTTCGACCCACGGCCGGCACGACCCGTGCGTCGGCATCCGCGCGGTGCCGGTCGGCGAGGCGATGGTGGCATGCGTGCTCGCGGACCACCTGCTGCGCCACCGCGGGCTGACCGGATCCAGCTGACGGCATGCGCCGGTTGGTGGTCGGATTTTTTGCCGTTGTCGGTTTTCTGACCGTGCTGCTTGTCGCGGGTGTCGTGCTGCTGGCCACCGGGATGAAGCCGCACGTGACCCCGCTCGCCGAAAACATCATTCTGAACGTCGACCTGACGCAGGGGCTCGCCGAAGGAGCCCGCGAAGACCGCCTGCTGCGCCTTCTTGTCGGCGCCGAGCCCACCTTGCGCGATGTTCTCGACGCGATCGAGACCGCCTCGAGTGATCCGCGCGTCAAAGTGCTGTTCGCACGCGTCGGCGATGACGAGCTCGGCCTCGGCAAAATTCAGGAGTTGCGTGACGCCATCGCCGCCTTTCGAGCCAAAGGCAAGTTCGCGCTGGCCTTCGCCGACAGCTTCGGCGAGTTCGGCCCCGGGACGCGGCCCTATTACCTCGCGACGGCGTTCGACGAAATCTGGCTGCAGCCGATGGGGAATGTTGGCCTGACCGGCCTTTACGCCGAGGTGCCGTTCTTCAAGGGAACACTCGACCTTCTCGGGGTCGCCCCGGAATTCGACCATCGCGAAGAGTTCAAGACCGCGATCAACAGTCTGACCGAAACCAAGATGACCCCGCCGCATCGCGAGGAGATCGACGCGCTGCTCGCCTCGATCGGGGGACAAATCGTCCATGGCATCGCCGAAGGCCGCCAGCTGCCGGAGGCCGAGGTGCGCGCGGCGATCGATCGCGGCCCGTTGCTTGCCGAGGAAGCGCGCCAGGCGAAGCTCGTCGATCGCCTCGGCTACCGCGATGAAGTTTTGGCGCAGGCCCGCGCACATGCCGGGTCCGGCGCCGAGCTTACCGGTTTGATGACCTATCTCGACCGCGCCGGCCGGCCGCATCGCGAGGGAGCGACGATCGCGCTGATTTATGGCTCGGGCCTGATCCAACGCGCCGCAAGCTCGGCCGATCCGCTGACCCAATCGAATGTGATGGCGGCGAACGAGATCACCCGCGCGTTTCGCGCTGCGGTGCGCGACCCCGCGGTACGTGCGATCCTGTTCCGCATCGACAGCCCGGGCGGCTCCGTCGTCGCCTCTGAATCGATCTGGCGCGAGGTTGTCTTCGCGCGCGAGCGCGGCAAGCCGGTCGTCGTGTCGATGGGCGACGTTGCCGGGTCCGGCGGCTACTACGTCGCCGCGGCAGCCGACAAGATCGTCGCCGAGCCGGCGACCCTGACCGGCTCGATCGGGGTTCTCGCCGGCAAGCTCGTGGTGTCCGATCTGTTTAAAAAGCTCGGGGTGACGGCAAATTCGGCGCAAATCGGCGCCAACGCGGCGATGTTCAGCAGCAGCTCCGATTTCTCGGCGCGTGCGCACAGCCGTCTCGAGGCATTCCTCGATGACACTTACCGAGGCTTCAAGGATCACGTCGCGTCCGGCCGGCACATGACGCAAGAGGCGGTCGAGGAGGTCGCCAAAGGCCGGGTCTGGACGGGCGAGGACGCCAAGGCGCGCGGGCTCGTCGACGAACTGGGCGGCTACGCCGTGGCGCTCCGCCTCGTTAGGGAAGCCGCCAAACTGGCGCCCGACGCGCCAGTCAAGCTCACCGTATTCCCGCGCGAGAAACAGCCGTTCGAAATCATCTATGACCGGCTGTTCGGCACGGAGCACGACGGCGACGAGGCCGGTACGAACGCCGGCTCGATCGAGCGGTCGCTGAAGGCGGCGAGGCCGCTGCTGCAGCGCCTCGAAACCATGCTCGACAATTCCGGCGTGCTGACCATGCCTCCGATCGGCCCCGTCAGGTAGCGCCCCGGCCTCCGTCGCGTTTCTCGCGCACTCCGACGGAGCCATTACACCACTGAGGCGCATCTCGACCTCATTGGATGGCCGTCCGCCGCTGACTGATCGGTGCTGATCCTAGCGGGGATCACCTTCCGCAAATTTGCGAATGTCGTCGTCAACCCGGACCGCTGTTCTAGCGGCATTTGACCATGCGCAGCGGCGTGTAGGTCAGGGCGACCGTGCCGTCCTGTTTGAGGACGCGGACGCGGGTGCGCACCAGGCCGCGGTCGGGGCGGCTCTTACTGCAGCGGGCTTCGATGACCTCGCATTCGGCATGGACGGTGTCGCCGGCGAAGACCGGGTTCTCGACATTGAGCTCCATGTGCAGAAAGGCGAGACCGGTATGCTGCATCGTCGACTGCACCAGGAGGCCTTCGGCAAAGGCGTAGACCAGCGCCGCCGGCGCGAGGCGCTGCTTGATGTCCGATTCATGCGCGAGGAATTCGAGGTTGGTGAACAACACCTCCACCATGCCGGTGCAATTGACGAAATTGGTGATGTCGGCCTCGGTGACGGTGCGTCCAATGGTCTTGAACTGCCGCCCGACCGGCAAATCCTCGAAAGAGAAGCCGCGCCCGACCGTTTCCATACCGTCCTCCTGATTGGCTATCTACCCGGACGGCGGATCAGTTTCTGAACGCGTCGTTGATCGTCCGTTAGGCGAATCGCCGTCTCCGTTCAGCAGCACTTATACAGCGTATTATCTCCTCCAATACGCGGTTCCATCGATGACTTCGGGGGCTTTCTTACCCGCCCATTGCTCTGGTTGTTCAGCAGTTTTTGCCAACTGGTATCTTCCTTACGTCGGGGTATTTCGCTGGATCATGATCGGGCTCCGCTCACCCGAGTGTGCCGGCGGCGCGCAGTGCCGCGATCTCGGCCGGATCGAGCCAGGGCGCCAGCGCCGCTTCGGCCTCCTCGGGGCCGCTCGGTGGTTGCGGCGGGATCGGCAGGTCCGGAACGGTCCGGCTGAAGCGCGGCGCCGGCGCCGGCTGGACGATGCCGTCGATCTCGACGTAAGTCCGGCGCGCGGCGTTGTGCGGGTGGTTCGGCGCCTCGTCGGTCGTCAGAACCGGCGCAAAGCAGGCGTCGGTGCCTTCGAGAACGGCGCACCATTCCTCGCGCGTCCGGGTCTTGAACAGTGCGGCGAGGCGGGCCTTGGCCGCGGGCCAATGCTCCTGGTCGAGCTGCGCCGGCAGCTCCGCAGGGTCGATGTCGAGGCGCCGCAGCAATTCCGCATAAAACTTGGCCTCGATCGCGGCGACCGAGATCCAGCGCCCGTCGGCGCATTCATACACCTCGTAGAAATGGGCGCCGGTATCGAGGATGTTGGTGCCGCGTTCATGGCTCGCCAGACCGGCCGCCATCATCCCGTGGAATGCCGTCATCAGCGAGGCTGTGCCGTCGATCATCGCTGCGTCGACGACCTGACCCCGGCCCGAGCGATGCGCTTCCAGAATGCCGCAGACGAGCCCGAAAGCGAGATAGAGCGCGCCGCCGCCGAAATCGCCGATCAGGTTCAAGGGCGGGGTCGGCGGCTGGCCGCGGCGGCCGAAGGCGTGCACCGCACCGGCGAGCGCGATGTAGTTGAGGTCGTGCCCGGCGGCATCGGCAAGCGGCCCTTCCTGGCCCCAGCCGGTGACCCGGCCGTAGACGAGATGCGGATTGCGCGCGAGGCAATCCTGCGGGCCGAGACCGAGCCGCTCGGTGACCCCCGGACGAAACCCTTCGATCAGCGCGTCGGCGCGTTCGATCAGGCGCAGTGCCAGCGCCTTGCCGTCCGGGTGTTTGAGGTCGAGCGCCAGGCATCGCCGGCCGCGCAGTAGGAGGTCATAGCGCAGCGGGCGCGCGACGCCGAGATCGCTCGGCTGCGGCCGATCGATGCGCAGCACGGTGGCACCCAGATCGGCCAGCAGCATCGCGCACATCGGTCCGGGGCCAATGCCCGTCAGTTCCACAACCTTGATGCCGGCGAGCGGTCCCATGGTGCGCCTCCGATCAGACGAAGGCGAGCCTGCGTGGTGCCGTCGCGCTGGTCAAGCCGATCGAGTGCGGGAGCAATGAAAAATTTATGACATTCTCGGAAACTTGGGCTCATCCTTCCACAGACGAGCGGAGAGCAGCGTGCTCGGCGGCATCGTCAATTATCTGCTGTATTTCGCTTCGACGATCGCGATGCTGCTGATCGCCGGTTTTGTCTATGTGCGTTTCACGCCATCGGATGAGATCGCGCTGATCCGAGCCGGCAATGTCGCCGCCGCCATTGCGCTCGGTGGTGCGATGCTGGGCTACGCGTGCGTCGTTTACAGTGCAACCGCTCATGGCAGCACCCTCTTGGAGACCGCGATTTGGAGTGCTATATCTCTCGCGGTTCAAATAATTGCAGTTGAATTGTTGCGCGTCGTCATCCGTGACGATTGGAAGGCGCAAATCGAAAAGGGTGATCTCGCCCACGGCATCGCGCTGGGTGCCTTCTCGCTGGCGATCGGGCTGATCAATGCAGGTTGTCTGACACCTTAACCGTAGCGGAGAGAACCATGTCCCTATTGCCGTTCGTACGCAATTTTATCGGCGTGAAGGGCGACAACGCTGCTGCCGGTGTCGTCAAGGCTCTGGTGCAGCTCGATCCTGAATCCGCAACGATCGCCGATTTGCGCACGATGGAGCAAGATCTCGACAAGGCCGGCGGCATGATCGCAAAGCTGCGCGCCGACCTCGCGCACGAGCAAATCGAATACGATTCGATCGGCGGGCAGTATCACGAGCTGATGGCTGCAGCCGAGTTGCTGCAGAAGCGGATCGCCGATCCCGGCACGGCGGAGGCGCAACGGCCATCCTTGAACACCAGCCTTGCCTCGCTGGTCGAAAAGATCGAGCAGATGGCCCCTGAATTGGATCGCGACAAGAAAGACGTCGAGAGCACGCGCGCCCTCCTCTCAGAGGCCGAAGCCGTCTATCAACAAAAAGCCGAGGCGCTGACCAAGGCCAAGAAGAACCTTGATTCGGCCCGCCATGATCTGCAGCACGCCAGGATCGAGGAAGAGCGCAGCGCCGAGCGTGCGCGGCAGGCGGCGGCCGTCGCCGGGCTGGGTGCCTCGCCGATCAGCGGACTCACCGTTGCGCTCAATGTCATGCAGCAGAGCGCGCAGGAGGCTCGCCAGCGGGCCGAGGCGATGAATATGAAGGCCCAAGCGCTCAGCCACCTGAAGGAAGCGACTGCCGATCAGAATGTCGCTGCAGCGCTTGCCGAGGTTCGCGGCACGGCCTCCAAGAGCCTTACCGATCGGCTCTCCGCGCTCCGGCGCTGAGCCATGGGCGCTCGGGCGGCGATTTGGATCAGCGCGCTGCTCCTGGTGGTCGCTGTCGGGATGATGTGGGCCGCCAAACCCAGTGAGCAACGGATCAAGATCTACAACTCGGTCGAAGCCTGCCGGGTCGAGCAGCCGGCGGAAGATTGCGCCAAGGCTTTTGCCGCTGCCCAAGAGGAGCAGGCGAAGACGGCACCGCGTTTCGCAGCTCGCGAACTCTGCGAAGCGCAGTACGGCAGCTGCGGCGCGTTGCATGACGGCACCGGCGATTGGTTTGTTCCGGCGATCATCGGATTCATGCTCGGGCGTGCGCTCGGTACGGGCGGGGTGGCGAGTGTTGTCTCCCAACCCGTCTATGTCGATCATCGCGGCACGGCCTATACCGGAGGGAGCCCAATCGGCGCTTACCGGTCCCGCTGCGCTGTCAACCCCGACGACCCCTATTGCCGGGGAGGCGGCGGTTTTGGCGGCGGCGGAGGTTTTGTCTATGCGTCGAGCGGCACCGGAGGAGGATCGTCCTCCGCGTCGAGTGTCTGGTCGTCGAAGAGCTACGCCGTCGAGTCGGTAAGGACATCGGTGATGCGCGGCGGTTTCGGAAGCAGCGCGTCCTCGGCGCCGTCGTCTTCGTTCGGCGTGGCGAGCGCGCCGAACGCGGCCTCGTCATCGTCGGTGACGCGCGGCGGGTTCGGGATGACCGCTTCCTTGCACAGTGTGGGATCATGACATGGAGCGGCTGAAGATCGAACCCCGCCCGAATTGGACAAAGGAGATCGAAGCGCTGGGTTTCGACTTCTATAGGCAGGACGGGGTCCCCTATTGGGGCGAGGACGCATGCTACCGCTTTACCGCCGCGGAGGTCGACGTCATCGAGGAAGCGGCCAACAAGCTGCACAAGCTCTGTGCCTACGCAGTTCAGCGCATCATCGAGATGCGGCTTTTCCCATTGCTCGGCATCGACCCCGAGATCGGGCGCCTGATCACCGAGAGCTGGGAGCGTCACGAGCCTGCGGTCTACGGCCGGTTCGACCTGATCTATGATGGGACGGCGCCGCCGAAGCTCCTCGAGTATAACGCCGACACCCCGACATCGCTGTTCGAGGCGTCGATCGTGCAATGGAACTGGCGGGAGCAGCGCTTTCCCAAAGCCGACCAGTTCAATTCGATCCACGAAAGCTTGGTCGCGCGGTGGCGCAGCTTTCTGGTTGGCCGGCGCAATGCGGACCGGCTGCACGTTACCTGCGCCACGCCGATGCCGGAGGACGAGACCACTGTCCAATACATCGGCGCAACCGCGCAAGAGGCAGGATACCGCGTAAAATTCCTGCCGATCCAGGAAATCGGCTGGGACGAGGGCCGCAAACTGTTCGTCGATCTCGACGGCGAGCCGATCCAGACCCTGTTCAAGCTCTATCCGTGGGAATGGATCATGCGCGAAGATTTCGGCGCCAACGTCAAGCCGTCGGGCGCCTTGTTCCTCGAGCCGATGTGGAAGATGCTGCTGTCGAACAAAGGATTGCTGCCGATCCTCTGGGACATGTTTCCCGAGCACGAGAACCTTCTGCCGGCCTATCGTGAGCCCGAACCGCTCGGCAACGGTGCGGTCGTCCGCAAGCCGCTGCTCGGGCGCGAGGGCGCCAATATCAGTATTACCGAAGGCGGCAGGACGCTCGCCGAGACAGCCGGCACATACGCCGACAGCGGGTTCATCTACCAGGCGTTCGCCCGACCCGGTTACTTCGACGGTCACTACGCCAATATCGGCGCGTGGATGGTTCACGATGCCTGTTGCGGAATGGGGATTCGGGAGGACCGATCCCTGGTGATCAGCAACCAGTCGCGCTTTGTGCCGCACTTCTTCGAGTAGGCGGCCGCGGTCGGGCGAGGTGCCGGCGCCGCGGCGAAATAATCTCAGAGGCCGACCGAGAATGAATCTCGGAACGTCAGCAGGTTATTCGTCATGTATGGACCTTTCCCCGGATGCAAGATCGAAAGTGGCTTGGACGGTAATGTATTCGGCCTTTTCTGCCCGGGATCGGGCGGGCCAGGATGGGGTCAGCATAGCGGCCTGCGCCTGGTTCATTCCGACGGGCTCAAGCGCCCAATGACGAAGTCGGTGTCAGCGCCGCGTTGCTTTCAAGCCATCTTTGCGGTCCTTGCATTGGTGTTCGCTTGCTTGCTGGGTCAGCCGCGCGCCGGCGGGGCTGAGGTCGGGGCCGGCCGTTGTCCGGCGTCGAAGGGACGGCAGCGACAATGGGGCCTCCCTCAGACGGGCTGGGCGCCGACGGAACGGTGCTGGTAGGGTTGGTTGTTGGCCATCAGCGCCCAGGCGATGCGAGCGAGTTTGGCGGCGCCAGCGACAACCGCGACGTTGCGCATCTTGCGGCGCAGCAGCCGGCCGGCCCAAGCCAGCAACGGGTCCTGCGACGGCTCTTTCCTGCGATCGACGTGGATCAGCAGGGTCTGGGCGGCAAGCACCAGGTAGCGGCGCATCTCGCAGGCGCGCATCTGGCCGAGGCCGCGCAAGGCGTTGCTCTCAGCGCTGGCCTGCTGGCGCGGCACCAACCGCAAATAAGCGGCAAAGGCGCGGCCGCGGGCAAAGACCCCGGGTGCTTCCAGCGCCACCGACAACCCAGCGGCGTTAATCGGGCCGATATGGGGGATGGTCATCAGCAGTCGGCAGCTGGCGTCGGCTTTGACGGCCTGGAGCAGCATCGCTGCAGCCGCCTCGACCTTTTCATCCTGCTCGGTGATTTCCGCGCGCCGCCTCTCGACCAGCTCCTGCACCAACGCCGGCAACGCGGCAAATTGCTCGCTGGTCATCACCTCGCCGAGCCGCGCCAGCAGAACCGTGCGCCCTTTTGGCAGCACGATCCCAAACTCGTTGAGCAGGCCACGCAATTGATTGGCCGTCTGCACCCGTTGGCGGATGCGCCGTTCGCGCACCCGCATCAGCGCTTGAGTGGCTTGCGCCGCCGCGCTCTTGACGCGGACGGCAGCCACTTGGCTGCGGCTGGTCGCCTCTGCGACCGCGCGGGCGTCGCGCCGATCGCTCTTGTGCACCCCGGCGCGATAGGCCTTGACCGCTCGCGGCGCCATCAGCTTGGCCGTGAAGCCTCGCGCCATCAGCCAACGCGCCCAGTGGTGCGCGCTACCGCACGCCTCCATCCCGATCAGGCATCGCGGCGCCTCATCCTCGAGAAACTTGATCAGAGCCGCGCGCCGCAATCGCTTCTCCCAGACGATCGCGCCCGAGCGCGTCATCGCGCACAGCTGAAACACCCGCTTTGCCAAATCAATGCCGATCACGCTAATCTCGTCCATGGACCTTTCCGTTTCCACGATGCGTCGTGCTTGGGCCTTGTGAGCCCGTTTGCCTCCATGAGGCGAGGGGAAAGGTCCATCCCATCATTCCCGCGAACGAGCGTGTAATCCAATCGCACACGTTTTCGAGTTGTCGCCCCCCGCGAAAGCGGGGACCCAGGGCGACCGATCGGAGCATGTGTAAGAAGCGTCCTTGCGTCTACCTCCTCGCCAGCAAGCGCAAGGGTACGCTTTATGTCGGTGTCACAAGCGATATTGCACGCCGTGCTTGGCAACATCGTTCGAATGCTATGGGCGGATTTGTTCGGGATTATGGAGTGCATAAGTTGGTGTTTGTCGAGTATCACGAGACCATGGCCGATGCCATCCGCCGGGAAAAGCGGATCAAGAGATGGCGCCGTGCGTGGAAACTGCAGTTGATCGAGCGCGATAATCCGCGATGGGGCGATCTTTACGACGAGCTGGCGTGAGAGCGCTCGCCCCCTGTTCATGCCAGGGGCAGGCTCTGGGTCCCCGCTTGCGCGGGGACGACGAGCAGGCGGAAGTTCGATGCGCTAATTTTTGCAACGAGGTACTAGCGGGTGACGCTCACCGGCGCCATCGCGCGCGGCTCGCCGTCGACCGGCTGGAACTTTTTCGCACTGCCGTCGCCCGGCCAGGGCATCACGGCGGCGCAAACAGATACCGGCCAGATCCGCCTCACCCACAAGCTTGAAAGTTGTCCTTATTTGCGTGTAGTCAAGCAGCGGGAGTAAACGCCGAGGGGAAGAGCGATGACGGTAGCCGCACAAACCGCTGGTGGAGGAGCCTCCGCGGGCAGGCTGAGGCTGCCGTGGATCATCACCGCCTCCTCGGTCGGTACGCTGATCGAGTGGTACGACTTCTACCTCTACGGCGTGCTCGCCCTCTTTTTCAGCAAGCATTTCTTCTCCCCGGAGCTGAGCTCGACGGTCGCCTTCATCGCAAGTCTTTTCGTGTTCTGGACGGGTTTCCTCGTGCGCCCCTTCGGCGCAATCCTCTTCGGCCATCTAGGCGACCTGATCGGCCGCAAATTCACCTTTATGCTGACCTTGGGATTGATGGGTGCGGCGACCTTCGTCGTCGGCCTTTTGCCGGGCTATGATGCGATCGGGGCCCTCGCACCGATCCTGCTGGTCACGATGCGCGTCCTCCAGGGTCTTGCCTTGGGCGGCGAATACGGCGGCGCGGCGACTTACATCGCCGAGCACGCGCCCGACGGCAGACGCGGCCTCTATACCAGCTGGATCCAGACCACGGCGACGATGGGGATCGTCCTCGCGCTTTTGGTCATCCTGATCTGTCGGCTGGCGATGGGCGACCAGGCGTTCGGCGACTGGGGTTGGCGCGTGCCGTTCCTGCTTTCCGCGATCCTCGTCGTGCTGTCGGGCTATATCCGGCTCAAGCTCGAGGAATCCCCGCTGTTCGCCCGCCTCAAGGAGCAGGGCAAGGCGTCGACCAACCCGGCCGCCGAAAGCTTCCTGAGTGGCGGCAGGAACTGGGGCCTGATGCTGTTCGCGTTGTTCGGCGCCACCGCGCCGGAAGGCGTCGTCTGGTACACGAGCCAATTCTACGCGCTGTTCTATTTGACTGCGGTTCTGAAGGTCAACTACGTCACCGTGTACATCATCATGATGATCGCGCTGACCTTGGGCGCTCCGTTCTTTGTCGCGTTCGGCGCGCTGTCCGACAGGATCGGCCGCCGCAACATCATGACCCTGGGATTTGCGTTGGCGGTGATCAGCTATTGGCCGGTCTTCACCTGGCTCGGCACCTTCAAGGACAACCCGGTCGTCCTCACGATCCTGGTTTTCTACATGGTGATCCTGGTGACGATGGTGTACGGCCCGATCGCGGCGTTTCTGGTCGAGCTGTTTCCGGCGCGGATCCGCTACACCTCGATGTCGCTCCCTTACCACGTCGGCAACGGCGTCTTCGGCGGGCTGGTCCCGGCTGCAGGAGCCTCGATCGCCGCGATTACCGGCATCCCGTTGAGCGGGCTCTTCTATCCGATGGCGATTGCCGCGATCGGGGTCGTCGTCAGCCGCGCCTTCCTGCGCGAGCCAACCCACCAGATCAAGATTTGGGACGAGGTCGGCGGCGGGGCCCCACCGCTCGTCCCAGACCAGCCGTAGCCAATCGTCACCTTCCTAACAACGCCCGCAGGCGCTGCGGGACCGGTTCCTCGAGGACGTAATCATAAAGCTCGTGAAGCAGTTCTTCGCCATGCGTTCTGCCGGCGAGGAAGTCAGCGATCCGCTCCGCCACGGAGCGCGCTCCTGGATCGAGCTCCGAAACCCCACAACGGGCGGATGCATCAGCGGTCTTAGGCTTGGGTTCGGAGGTCATAGAGTTACACAATGTCACATCCTCGCCCTGCTTAGTGTCAAAACGCTAACAGTTTGTAACACCGACCGATCCCGTCGAACCGCGCAAAGGCCCTATGCGCGAAACGCATGGAACGATTTGCTCCCCCGTCCTGCTCCGCGTCACACCCGCGGCGCGCTTTCGGATAGCCGGCGATAACTCAAAGCCTCTGCCACGTGCCGCCGTCCGACACCGGGCGTGCCTTCGAGATCGGCCAGAGTGCGGGCGACGCGCAGGACGCGGTGATAGCCGCGCGCCGAGAGGCGCAGCCGTTCGGCGGCTCGGAGTAAGAGGGCGCGGCCACCCGCCTCGGGGCTCGCGATCTGATCGAGCAACGCTCCATCCGCTTCGGCATTGGTCCGGATGCGCCGCTCGCCGGGGAGTGCGGCATAGCGTGCCGCCTGCCGGGCGCGGGCCGCGGCGACGCGGCAAGCGATCGCCGCGCTTCCCTCGGCGGGTGGGGGCAAGGCGAGATCGCCGGACGGCACCGCCGGGACATCGATATGCAGATCGATGCGGTCCACCAGCGGACCCGACAGCCGCGCCTGATAATCTTCGGCGCAGCGTGGCGCCCGGCCGCAGGCCAATTCGGCGAAGTGACCGCAGCGGCAGGGGTTCATCGCGGCGATCAGCTGGAACCGGGCTGGGTAGGTGACATGGCCCTGGGCACGGGCGATGCTGACGCGACCAGTCTCAATCGGCTGGCGCAGCGCTTCGAGTGCCGCCCGGTTGAACTCCGGCAGCTCGTCGAGGAACAGGACGCCTTGGTGGGCGAGGGAGATTTCGCCCGGCCGGGCACGAGGCCCGCCGCCCACGAGCGCCGGCAGCGAGGCGGAATGGTGGGGATCGCGGAACGGCCGCTCGCGCGTCAGCTCACCGCCGCGCAACCCGCCCGCGACCGACTGGATCATGCCGAGCTCGAGCGCCTCGGCGGGTTCGAGCGGCGGCAGGATGCCGGGAAGCCGCGCCGCCAGCATTGACTTACCCGCTCCCGGCGGCCCGACCATCAGCAGATTGTGGCCGCCGGCAGCGGCGATCTCGAGAGCCCGCTTGGCGCTTTCCTGGCCCTTCACGTCCTGAAAGTCGAGCCCGGCGGACCGCGAGGCGGCGAGGCGAGGGTCCGGCGGCGGCAGGAGCTGGACTCCCTTGAAGTGGTTGACGATCGCCAGCAGGTTCGGCGCGGCGATGATCTCGACCTCGCCCGCCCAGGCGGCCTCGCCACCGCATGCAGCGGGGCAGATGACGCCGCTGCCCCGGGCGGCCGCGGCCAGTGCCGCGAGCAACACCCCGGCGACGTTCGTCAACGAGCCATCGAGCGCCAGTTCCCCGAGCACCGTGTAAGAGCAGAGCTCGTCGGCCGGCAGCGCGTCCATCGCCGCCAACAGACCTAGGGCGATCGGCAGATCGAAGTGGCTGCCTTCCTTAGCGACATCGGCCGGGGCGAGGTTGACGGTGATCCGTTTCGGCGGCAGCGCCAAGCCGAGCGCGGCAAGCGCGGCGCGCACCCGTTCGCGCAACTCGGCGACCGCCTTGTCCGGCAACCCGACTACCGTGAAGGCCGGCAGCCCTGAGGCGATCGTCACCTGGGTCTCGACCTCGATGACCTCGACCCCGTGAAACGCCACCGTGCGAACCTTTGCGACCATCCGTTAACCACTATACAAGCATTGGTTGAATTTAATCCTTTGCGTACCATAAAGCCAGTCCAAAGCCGAGTTCGTCGACCGGCAGCACCTCCTAGCGCCACCAGCAGGGCTGGCGCGATCGGCAAGTCGAAGTGGCTGCCCGTCTTTACGACATCGGCCGAGGCGAGGTTGACGGCAACAAGCCGAGCGCGGCGAGTGCTGCGCGCACCCGTTCGCGCGATCCGAACGCTGCCCTCTCCGGGGCCCGGAAACCACAATCACAAGTTTTATTGCGATCCCCGGCCGACAAAGTCTAACGCGGATCTAGCGCAAATTCTCGCCTATGGATTGAATTGCCAGCCCGACCCGGCGCCGTACATGTCGCGCTCCTTTGCGCGGTGCTCGTCATATTCGGTCTCGACGACCTTCAGGCGTCGATCGAAGTCGCTGGTCTCGATCGCCCGGACGAAGGTGTCGACCACCGCTGCTATCGTCCCCGCCTCGCCCGGGGTGATGACGCCCGCTGCGAGCGCCGAGGTGACCGCCTCCATTGCCGCGGCGATGTCGGCGGCGCTTTTGATCGGCGGCAAGACGAACTTGATCGCCCGTTCGCGGCACGGCGGCAGGATACGTTCGATGCAGAGCCGCATCGCGGTCGGGTCGCCGGCGAGCGCCAGCTCGACAGCCCTCCTGGTCAAGGCCTCGGACTCGCCTTCGAGCAGCGCCGCGGCGGCGAGCGTCTTCTTGTTGCGGGAGCCGGCCCGGCGGCCGGCGGGGCGGTTGCCCTTTGCGAACGGTCGCCCGCGTACCGGACCGGGCGGTTTTGGTAAGCACACATCAGACATGGTCATCTCCTTGGTTCAACCGGCGGCCCGTTCTAGGGCGCCACGATGCGGGGGATGCTATATACACAATTTATTGATTTGCTTCAATAGCAAATCTCGATGACTTCGACCCCGTGAAACGCCACCGTGCGAACCTTTGCGACCATCCGCTAACCACTATGCAAGCATTGGTTGCCTTTGCCTACCGTAAAGCCAGCAGGAAGGCGCAACAAACTGCCAAACGGCAGGGCGGCCGAGACCGTGGATCTGGCATTCGAAACAGCCTATCGCGGCCGCCGGTGTGGCGGGCGTTCACGGTCCTCGCCGATGTCCCGAATCGCAACTGCGAAGGCCGGGGCGTCAATTGCCGGTATCTGAAGTAAATTACTTAACTATTTTCCGTAGGGCAAGCGAACATCCAAATAATACTCAAGCCTGGATAGCTTAGTGTCCGGTTATCGGTCGGCTTGTGTCACGATGCGGTCTGCGATAATAACTGCGAGGGAGATCGTTGCTCGTACTGCGCATCGGATCGTCGTGATCCAGGGGCGCGTTACGGTCGGCTTACATCCTTTCCAAAGGAAATCGGTCGGATGCGGATCGCGGTGGTCGGGACGGGGTATGTGGGTCTGGTTTCGGGGGCGGGATTTTCCGAGTTCGGGTGGTCGGTGACCTGCGTCGACCAGGATGCGGCGAAGATTGCGCGCCTGCAACGCGGCGAGATACCGATTTTCGAGCCGGGGCTCGAAGCGCTGGTGGCGGCCAATGCGGCGGCCGGGCGGCTGTGCTTCACGACCGATCTTGCCGCAGCGGTGGCCGCAGCGGATGCCGTGTTCATCGCGGTCGGCACACCGTCGCGCCGCGGCGACGGGCATGCCGACCTGTCCTATGTCTTTGCCGCCACCGAGGCGATTGGCCGGGCGCTGACCGGCTATGCCGTCGTGGTGACCAAGTCGACGGTGCCGGTCGGCACCGGGCGCGAGGTCGCGCGGATCCTGCGCCGCACCCTGCCCGACGACGGCTTTGACGTCGCCGCCAACCCGGAGTTTCTGCGCGAGGGCTCGGCGATCGGCGATTTCATGCGTCCCGACCGAGTGGTTATCGGCGCCGACAGCGAGCGGGCGCGGGCCGTTATGCGCCAGCTCTACCGGCCGCTCTATCTGCTCGAGACGCCGCTGCTGTTCACCGACATAGAGACCGCCGAGCTGATCAAATACGCGGCCAACGCCTTTCTCGCGACCAAGATAAGCTTCATCAATGAGATCGCCGATCTGTGCGAGGCGTTGAGCGCCGATGTTCAGGACGTCGCCCGCGGCATCGGACTCGATGGCCGCATCGGCCGCAAGTTTCTACACGCCGGCCCCGGTTTTGGCGGGTCGTGTTTCCCCAAGGACTGCAAGGCACTGGTGCGAACCGCGGGCGATGCCGCTGCGGATTTGCAAATTGTCGAGACCGTGCTGCGGGTCAACGAAGCGCGCAAGAGCCGGATGGCCGACAAGATCGCCGCCGCCTGCGGCGGCAATCTGGCCGGCAAGACGCTGGCCGTCTTGGGGCTGACCTTCAAGCCCAACACCGACGATATGCGCGACAGCCCGAGCCTCGTGATCCTGCCGCGCCTGATGGCGGCCGGGGCGCGCCTCCAGGTCTTCGACCCCGAGGGCATGGCCGAGGCGCAAAAGCTGATGCCCGATCTGGTCTACTGCCGGGATGCCTACCGGACGATGAAAGGAGCCGACGCGTTGGTGCTGCTGACCGAGTGGAACGAATTCCGCGGGCTCGATCTTGGCCGCGTCAAACGCTTGCTGGCGAGGCCCCTCGTGATCGATTTGCGCAACATTTACCAGCCCCAGGAGATGGCCGCGGCCGGTCTCTCGTACGTCAGCATCGGCCGGCCCGAACGCCATGTGCCTATGTCATTGGGGGCGTTCGCCTGATGAGCGTCGTGGCCAAGCGGGTTCTCGTCACCGGGGGTGCGGGGTTCTTGGGCTCGCATCTGTGCGAGCGCCTCGTCGCCCAGGGCGACGACGTGTTGTGCGTCGACAATTACTTCACCGGCCGCAAGGACAATGTCGCGCGGCTGTTGGGCGACCCGCATTTCGAGGCGCTGCGCCACGACATCACCCACCCGCTGTTTGTCGAGGTCGACGAGATCTACAATCTCGCCTGCCCGGCCTCGCCGATCCACTACCAGTTCGATCCCGTCCAGACCACCAAGACCAGCGTGATCGGTGCGATCAACATGCTGGGGCTGGCCAAGCGGGTGAAGGCCAAGATCTTCCAGGCCTCGACCTCCGAGGTCTATGGCGACCCGGGCGTGCACCCGCAACCCGAGGCCTATCGCGGCAACGTCAACCCGATCGGGCCGCGCGCCTGCTACGACGAAGGCAAGCGCTGCGCCGAGACCCTGTTCTTCGACTATTTCCGCCAGCACCAGCTGCGCATCAAGGTCGCCCGCATCTTCAACACCTACGGGCCGCGCATGCACCCCAATGACGGGCGCGTCGTCTCCAACTTTATCGTCCAGGCCTTGCAGGGGGCGCCGATCACCCTCTATGGCGACGGCTCGCAGACCCGCGCCTTCTGCTTTGTCGACGACCTGATCGAGGGGTTCTTGCGGCTGATGGCCGCCCCCGACCACGTCACCGGGCCGATCAACCTCGGCAACCCGCAGGAAACCTCGGTCGCCGAACTCGCCGAGATGATCATCGCGCTGACCGGATCGCGCTCCACCATCACCCGCCGCCCGCTCCCCGTCGACGACCCGGTCCAGCGCTGCCCCGACATCACCGAGGCCACCGCACTCCTCGCCTGGCAACCCACCACCCCGCTCGCCGACGGTCTCGCCCGAACCATCGCCTATTTCGATCGGCTCCTCAGCGAACGCAGCCAAATCGAGCACCGAGCTGCGGAGCCGGGTTAGCCGCGATCGCCGATAGGACGAGTTAGTGAAAATTCTGGTGTTCGGGGCGGGCGGGCAGATCGGCCGCGAGGTTTACCGCGCGGCTTGGCCGTCCCGGTGCGCGGTCTTGCCGCTCGAGCGAAAGGCCCTCGATATCACCAAGAGTGCCGCGGTCGGCGCGGTTCTGGCGCGCGAGACGCCCGATTTGGTGATCAATCTCGCGGCCTACACGACCGTCGACCGCGCCGAGAGCGAGCCGGAAGAGGCCTGGGCGGTCAACTGCGCTGGGGCCGCTCACATTGCCGCTGCGTGCGAGGAGAGCGCGACTCCGCTCATCCACCTGTCGACGGACTATGTCTTCGACGGACGAAAGGCCGGACCCTATCGCGAGGACGATGCGGTGGATCCGCTCGGGGTCTACGGGCGGAGCAAAGAAGCCGGCGAGCGTGCCGTGCGGGCGGCTCTGGCACATCATGTGATCCTGCGCACGGCGTGGATCTTCGGGGTGTACGGCGCGAATTTCGTCAAGACGATGCTCCGGCTCGCGTCCGAACGACCGGTTCTGTCCGTCGTCGCGGACCAGCGCGGATGTCCAACCGGCGCCGCCGATGTCGCGGCGGCGCTGATCGTGGTGGCCGAACACATCGAAAGAGGCGAGGCGAAATGGGGCACCTATCATTTCGTCGGTGCCGACGCCACGACCTGGCACGGCTTCGCGGAGGCCATCTTTGATCTGGCCGCACCCCGGCTTGCGGTGCGTCCGCAGGTCGACCCGATCACCACCGACCAATACCCCACCCCGGCGCGACGTCCGATGAACTCGGTTCTCGACTGCCGGAAGATCGGGGACGCCTTTGGCATCGCGCCGCCGCCGTGGCGGAAGGCACTCGCCGCCGTCATCTCGGAGTTGCTCGATTCGCCGCCCATCCCCGAGGCTCCGATACCGCTACACCCTTGACCCCGAGACCGGTCGGCGAGGAGACAACTGCGGTCGAACGATGGAGGAGGCGACGCCGGTGACCCCAGTCAACGAGAGCGAGGTCGAGCGTGAGCTCGTCGAGAAGGCGAAACGGGTTTTACCTGGCGGCACCTTCGGCAATTTTCCGTCCGAAGTGGTGATCCGTGAAGGCCGTGGCGGCCGGGTGTGGGACGAGAGCGGCAAGGAATATGTCGACTTCCTGCTCGGCTCCGGCCCGATGCTGGTCGGCCATGCCCATCCTGAGGTCACCGCCGCCGCCCAGGCGCGCATTGCGCAAGGCACGACCTTCTTCGCCAACAATCGCTACGGGATCGAGCTCGCCGAGGCCATCGTTACGGCCGTGCCTTGCGCCGAGCAGGTGCGTTTTGTGTCCACCGGCTCCGAAGCGGACCTCTACGCGATGCGCGCCGCCCGGGCGTTCCGAAACCGCGACAAGATCCTCAAATTCGAGGGCGGCTATCATGGCATGAGCGATTATTCGCTGATGAGCCTGGCTCCGAAGCGGCCGGGCAACTTCCCCCAGCCCATCCCGGATTCGGCCGGCATTCCGCGCAGCCTGCGCGACGAAATTCTGGTGGCACCATTCAACGACCTCGATGTCGTCGAGAGTCTCGTGCGCGAGCACAAGGACGATCTAGCCGGCGTGATCATTGAGCCATTCCAACGCATCATCCCGCCGGCCCCGGGCTTTCTCGAAGGGCTGCGTAAGCTCACCGCGGAAAACAGCATCCTGCTGATCTTCGACGAGGTCGTGACCGGCTTCCGGTTCGCCTATGGCGGCGCACAGGAATACTACGGCGTCGTGCCCGACCTATGCACGCTCGGCAAAGTGATCGGTGGCGGCTTCCCGCTCGCGGCGATCGCCGGGCGGGCGGACATCATGGCCCATTTCGACCGCAATGCGGTCGGCGACCAGGGTTTTCTGATGCAAGTCGGCACCCTCTCGGGAAATCCCGTCGCGGCCGCCGCCGGGCTCGCGACCCTCGAGATCCTGCGGCGACCCGGCACGTATGACCGCCTCTTCGCCACCGGGCGGGAGTTGATGGGCACGCTGGCCAATTTGCTGAAGCGCAGCGGGCTCACGGCACAGGTGATCGGCGAGCCGCCACTGTTCGATGTCGTGTTCAGCGGCGAGCCCGTGCGGGACTACCGGGGCACGTTGCGCGGCGACGGCGACATGCTGCGGCGTTTCAATGCGCTGCTGCGCGAACGAGGCGTCCTCAAAGGCGAGTCCAAATACTACGTCTCTTTGGCCCACACCGCGGAGGATATCCGGCACACCTGCGATGCGTGGGCTTCGGCCATCGAAGTGCTCGCCGCTCGTTGAAGTCGCTCACTTCTTCTTGGCGACGACGCGGGTGCGCAGCGACCCGATCGATGGGGAGTTCATCTCGACGAGGTCGCCGGCTTTCAAAAAGCGCTCCGGCGCGGAGGTACCGTCCGCCAACAATTCGCTGGAATCGGCGGCCGTGCCGGCTGCGGTTCCGCCGCTGATGATATCGCCCGGATAAAGCGTGAAGTCGCGCGACAGGTGTTCGAGGTATTCGCCAAAGGTAAACACCATGTCGCGCGTGTTGAAGCGCTGGCGACGCTCGCCGTTGACCAATGTCTCGATATCGACATTGGTCGGGTCGGCCTCACCCACCGCGATACATGGGCCCAGCGAGCACGACCCGTCGAAATTCTTCGGAAAGGCGAAATTGAGCGGCCCGCCGGGCGTCTCCCGCGGTGCGCGGATGCTCCAATCCGCCAGCATCGTGACGCCCCAAGCATAATCCATCAGCTGCGAGGGTTTCAGGTCGACGCCGCGCTTGCCGAGCACGATGGCGATCTCGCCTTCGTAGTCCAGACGGTTGCAGCGGTCGGGATAGACGAGCTCGCCGTCGGGACCGGCGATCTCGCGCGCGAGCTTCCAGAACCCCCAGAACCCGGCTTTGCGGATTTCCTGATAGGCATCGCCCTCATAGGGCCTGCGGCGCATCCTCACGGCCATCGCCGCGGCGTGGTCGGCGAAGTTCCCGCCGGCGCAGGCAATGCGCGCGTTGTTGGGCCGCGGCGCGTGGAGGCGCACTTCCGCTGCAGGCCGAACGAGCGTCTCGCCCCTCGGCCCAAATCTGTCCTGCGCCCGCTTGAAAAGATGGTCGAGCGCCTGCTGCGCGTGTTCGAGCGCGCGTGAGCCGCCTTCGATCAGACGCGCGAGATCCGACGGCACCAGCGCCTCGGCCATTTCCAACGGACTGGACTCGCCCATGCGCTCGCGCAGATATTTTGCGCAGGCATAAGACAGGTCGACGACGCTGCCGTCGCACAGTGCACCGGTTCGCTTATCGGGGCCGAATACAACGATTTTCATCAGGCGACCTCCATCCCCGGTTTGACCAACTCAATAGGGAGTTAACATAGTTCCGGGCGAGCGTGGTCTGAAACAGGTAGTGACTCATGTGTGGATGGCCCCCGGCGAGCCACGACCCGCCCACCAGCCGCAGTCGACGCCGAACCGGCGGTCTTGCTGTTTTTGCTGTTTCTGCAGGAAATTATCAGCGAGCGTTAACATCTCCCCCGCGGAAAACCTGGACAATCCGCGATCCGGCGCAGCCGAAAACAGCGGGCAGCCGGGCGCCGGCTCACTATCGACCGGCAAAGACGGCATCGCCAGACGCGGATTGCGTTTGTCGATGTTGCGTAAATAGCACATAATATGCAATTTGTCAAAGCTAAATGCGATCCGTGACAGCCTGTCCCTGAAACAGTTGGTGACGCTCAACACCACCCATTGATTGTTTCGCGCGGAGGAAGGACATTGGGCCGCGGCGCAGTCTCGGTCGGTTTTAGGCTTTTCTTCAGGCGTTTGACCCCGAATTCGGGCGGAGGGCCACCTGTGGGCGCTTGGGATCAGCCGGCCGCTTTACGCTCTGACGGAGCGGCCCGGATTAGCTCCGATTTCGGGACCGTTGGTTGCCCGAGAAAGGAAAGGCAATGCTTCGGGCTCAATGCCGTTGTGTGTGGCGTTCGTTGGCCTTCGCCGCCGCCATCGGGACAGTCGCCTGCCCTGCCGCATACGCCAAAGAGTCATCGGCTTCCGTCAAAGATGCCGAACAATACCTCGCAGCGGGCGACCTGAAGGCCGCGGTCATCGAACTGAAGAATGCCGTCGCCCAATCGCCGCAGGATCCCGCGATTCGCGCGCGGCTCGCCAAAGTATATCTCGAGCTCGGCGATGCCGCATCGGCGGAACGCGAGGCGCGAACCGCACAAGAGCGCGGGGGTGACGAAGCGGATTTCTTGCCCATTCTAGCGGACGCCCTGCTTCGTCAATATAAATTCGATGCTGTCAGTGATCTGATCCAGCCGGGCGCTCGAGCCCCCGTTCTCGAGAGCGAGGTCAGGACCGCGCTCGGCACCGCGGCAGCCGGTCTGCGCGACCTGGACAAGGCCGAAACGATGCTGCGTGATGCGATCCGCCTAGATCCGAGCGCGGTCCGGCCAAAGATCGAACTCGCCCAGCTGCTGAACGCGAAGAACCCCGAGGAGGCCGATAAGCTGATCGACGAGGCGACTGCCGCCGATCCGAACTCGGCCGAGACCCTGCAGGTCAGGGGGGAGCTGCTGCGCTCCCGGGGTGACCTCGACGGGGCGTTGCGCGCGTTTGGCCAGGCACTCCAGATCGATCCCAAGAATCTGAAGGCTCTTTTGGGCCGCGCTCACGTCGCCGTCGCGCAGGGCAAGTTCAAGGCCGCGGACGAGGATCTCGATCCGATCCTCCAGGCCGCTCCCGATAATTTTATGGCCAATTACCTGCGCGGTTTGGAACAGTTTAAACAACAGCAATATGCCGCGGCAGATCGGACGCTTGATCAAATCAGTCCGGTTTTTCGAGTGTTCCCCGCGGGCTACTATCTCCAAGGAGCCACGAAATTCGTGCTCGGACAATTCGAAAAGGCCGAGCCAGCCCTCGTCAAGTACCTCAGCCAGATCCCCGACGATCGGAGGGCGGCATGGCTCCTCGCGATCGCGGCGTTGAAGCAGCATGGCGCGCCTCGAGCGATCGATTATCTCAATCTCCTGCTCGATAAAGTGCCGGGGGACGCCACGACGCTCACCTTGCTCGGCAACGCCTATATGGCTGACGGCAAACCGGAGCTCGCGCTGCAGCAATTCGAAAAAGCCGCATCTCTCGATCCATTAGACCCGACGATCAAGACACGTGTTGCGATTTCGGAGATCGATACCGGCCAAGCCGAGCAAGGCCTCGCACAGCTCGAGCAGCTTTTCGCCACCGAGGCCGGGGCATCCGTCGCCGGGCCGACCCTCGTGCTGACCGAACTGCGCGCCGGGCAGCTCGAAAAGGCGGAGGAGGTCGCAGCGTCCCTGATCAAGCGGGATGCCGACAACCCGCTCTATTTGACATTGATGGGCGAGGTCCGCGCTGCGCGGCAGGACGATGCGGGGGCGGAAACCGCGTTCCGCGCCGCATTGGCGCGCGACCCCGAGTTCGCCCCGGCGACGCGCGATTTGGCGCAGTTATTCCGGGCGACCGGGCGCGACGACGACGCAAAGAAGGTCTACGCCGATCGTCTTTCGAAAAAAACAGATGACGTTACCGCCCTTCTCGGGCTCGCGGACATCGCGATCGCGGAAAAGAAGTGGGCCGAAGCGATCGACCATCTCAACCGTGCGCGCGGCGTCGCCAAATATGATCCCGCGCCCGGGCTCAAGCTGGTCAGGGTCTATGAATCGCGTGCGGATTGGGACAGCGCCAAGGCAATCGCGATCGAGCTCGGCGAACTGTTCCCGCTTGATGCTAATGTCGCAGAGGCGCAAGGCCGTGCTCGGCTCGAAGCCGGCGACACAAAGGGAGCTATAGCCGCCTACAAACTCGCCCAGCAACTCGCGCCGGATTCGGTTCCGATCCTTTCTCGCTATGTCGCCTTGTTGCGGCGAGCGAAATATTTTCGCGACGCGCAGGACGTGCTGCAAGACGCTGTCGCGCGTAACCCACGCAACGCCTCGATCAAGGCCGATCTGATCCGGGTCGAAGCTGAATTATATGGATTGGACACAGCCCTCTACGAGGCACGCGGCTTTGCCAAGAACGATCCCGGCAACACGCTCTACGATCTGGTATCGGCCGAGATTTACGAAAAGGCGGGGCGGGTCCAAGACGCAGCTGATCTGTTGGAGAAGGCGATTGCGTCGCGGCCGTCGGACGATCTGATCGTCGCTCTAGCCCGGCTGTATGCACGCGAAGGCGATCTCGCCAAAGCCGAGGCGGTGTTGAACGCTCGGTTGCAGACCGACCCGAAGAACATTGCCGCAGCCATAGCCGTGGCGCCGCTCTACCTGACGACCGGTCGTCCGGACGACGCCCGAAGGGTTTTTGGCGAGGTTCTTTCGCAGCGGCCGAACGACGTCGCTGCCCTCGTCGGCCTTGCCGACATCGCCATCGCGGAGAAGAACTGGCCGGAGGCGATGGACTACATCACGAGGGCGCGCGCCGCCGCGCCGGACGATCCGGCACCCGGGCTGAGGCTCGTCAACATGTACCTGTTGCGTCAGGATTGGAAGAACGCCACCGCAGCAGCCGCCGAACTGGTCGACAAGTTCCCGACAAATCTCGATGTCATAGATCTGCAGGGGCGGGTCCAGCTCTGGGCCGGCGACACGAACGGGGCAATTTCTACCTACAAGCGCGCGCACGCGGTCGCACCTAATTCCATGTCGATTTTGGCCAGTTATCTTGGTTTGCTTGAATCCACCAAGAATTTTGCCGAGGCGCGGACCGTGTTGCGAGCCGCGCTCGACCGTGATCATCCGAACGCATTTCTGAAAGCCGACCTGATCCGCGTCGAAGCAGAAATCGGCGGTTTGGGGGCAGGCCTCGCAGCGGCGAGCAATTTCGCCAGGGACGATCCGGACAACAGCCTTTACGACGTGGTGTCGGCCGAACTCTACGAGAAAGCCGGACGCATCCCGGAGGCGGTTGATCTGCTCGAGAAAGCCGTCGCGGCACGGCCCTCGAACACCGATCTGACCCTGGCGCTTTCCGGCCTCTACACGCGCACAGGGGCGCACGCCAAGGCGGAGGCGGTCTTGAAAGCTCGGCTCGAGGCCGACCCAAAGGATTTTGCTGCCCGCTCGGCTTTGGGGTCATACTATCTGGAGCAAAAGAGGTATGCCGCGGCCCTCGCCGAATACTCCCGGGTGGTCGAAGACCGCCCGGCCGACCCCGCCGCGCTGAACACCCTCGCTTGGCTCTATCAGCGTCAGGGCGACTTGGCGACGGCTCGCGAATTGGCGCAGCGGGCGTTTGCCATCTCTCCGCGTGACCCGGACATCGATGACACCTTCGGATGGATTCTGTTGAGGCAAGGCGAAGCCGCCAGGGCGACGACTTACCTCAGCGCTGCCAATCTCTCGGCCCCTCGCAACCCGGACATCCAATACCACCTCGCAGTAGCCCTAGACCGCGTCGGCCGATCGGCCGACGCTCAGGCGATGCTGGAGACCCTGCTCGGCTCCGGCGTCGCCTTCGCGGACAAGGCCGAGGCGGAGAAGCTGCTCAAAGACTTGAAGCGCGGCTAGGTGCGTCGTGACAGATGACGGGGCGGTGCCCGCGCGTGTTGGATTTCCTTACACTTCGGCCAGCGCTTTCTGTCGCCGAAAATCTGTGGTAATTCTGATATCGCGATGTTGGCCTCGCTATGCGCTGTCGGAATTCTTTACATCTCTTTGATCGGGTGCAGACCTCGGTCTCTTTCTAACTCGTTGATAACCGTGGACAAGAAGCATCAGGCTGCGCGTCGGATGCGGAGCACGCCTGTCGGAATTCTTTACATTCTGGCCTTCGCGACAGCGTGGCCTCTCGCGATTAACCAACGTTTTGAGGCCTTCTGCTGTATGGCATGAAAGCTGCAGTGCCTGTTCCGGTCGATGGGCGGCGGAGCTAGTCGGTATGTCAAGCGGTCAACCCCTTACCGCATCGCTACTCGGTGTGTTAGGGGGCGTTTTGTTCCTGACGCTTGCCGGCCCCGCCTCGGCGGCCCCCGCGCTCCACGGCTGCACCGGCGCCACACCCAACTGCACCGACAACGGCGTGAACACGCCGACGACGGCCAATCCGCCAAGCCCGTTCGGGTTCACCGCATCGTCCGGACCCTCGACGGGTACCCTCCTTATCGATGTGTTGGTTCCCAACAACGAAGACAGCAACCCGGCGGCGCTCAGCTATAAGATAACGGGCGGAGCGACTTCGCCGGCGACCGCCTCCCTGGTAAGCACGACCGCGTGGACCAGTGGCTTCCTTGACGCATACCTCGGCATCAGCGCTTCGCCTGCCAATCCGATCGGCGCTTATGATTGCTCGCCGGCCAGCACGTGCGCCAACGCCTACGATCCCGGCCTTACGGGGTTCTTCGTTTATCAAGCGAACCTCGGCACAAACACGCTTCCGTCGCCGTCGAGCCCGAGCGACCCGTTCGGCATCGGCAGCGTGCAGGCCAATTCATATATCGTCGCGTTCCTGTCATCGGGAACCCGCTACTTGGCGACGGCGAACAGCGGCGCAATCTTGGCCAAGGTACCGGAGCCCGCCAGCTTGGCTCTGCTCGGCACGGCATTGGCGGGGCTCGGGATCTTTTCACGCCGCCGGCGACGAGGCTGACGACCTCGAAGAAAGCTTTCGGGACGCGAGCCCCGGTCGACAGGCCGGGGCCTTTTTTGTTCCGCCGTCCGGATCGGCTACCTTTCGCCGGCACGCCTCTCAGCTGCGCCATTCGAGGGTGCGGGGCTTGACCGGGTTCTCGAACGGCCGGCCTTCGGCGCGGGCGCGGCGGTACTCTCGCTTTAGCCGGTAATACCATTTCGCCTGCGTGTCGGCGTCGTCGATCAGGGTGAGCGGCGGGTCGTAGCGCAGCCCTTGCTGCTGGCGCTCCATGATCGCGCGGTCCTGGTGCAGAAAGGCGCGTACGTAATGCCGCAGACCGGGCTTTAGAAGGGTGAGCCAGGGCGCGGTCCAGTAGACGCAATGGTTGATCTGGGTCAACTGGTCGTCAACCGGGGTGATCGCGGTCAGACTCCCCACGCGATACCGGCCGGCGCGGATCTGCTCGAGCCTGATGCTCGGCAACCGGAAGACGATCTCGGTTTCTGGCGCACCGCCTAAAAGGCGGTAGGCGCGCGAATTCGTCGAGGGCGGGTGGCGGGTCATCGTGAAGCCGAAGGCCGACGGGACGAAGGCCTTGGCCTTGCGCTGGATCGACCGCCGCGAGCGCCACCACCAGGCGCGGTGCACGAAAGGCCCGTGCGCCGGGTCCATCAGCCCGACGACGGCGTGGTCGATCGCGGCGGCAAAGCTAACGCTTTCGACGAGAGCGGGTGCGGCTCCCTCGAAGCCTTCGAGAAGCGGAATCTCGGGCGCCGCGGCGGGGTTCTCGCCAAAGAACACCCAGATGTTTCCCTGTACCTCGCGCACCCGGTAGCTGCGGACATGGATGCGCCCGGGCGTGAAGGCCTGGCCCGTCACCAGTGAGGGGATCAAGGTGCAATGCCCGGCGGTGTCGAAGCGCCAGCCGTGATAGCAGCACTCGACCTCGCATCCGTCGAAAAGGCCGGCGGTGAGCCGCATGCCGCGATGCGGGCAGAGATCGCGCAACGCGAACGCTGCGCCGCCGGCGTCGCGGCCGATCAGGATCGGCTCGCCGAGCATGACTTTCGCCAGCATCGCCCGGCGTCGCACGCGCCGGCTCGGCGCCGCGTAATACCAGGCCTCGCGCAACGGTGCAGCAGCGTCCTGCGGAGCGGGTTCCCCGGCGAACCCGGTTAGAGGCGGGTCGAGAGCCAAATCGCCATCCGCGACCCGGCCTTGACCGCAGCGCTGATCAGGTCGTAGCCGAGGGCATCCTCCGCGCCCTGTGCGATCGCAACCTCACGATGGGCGATCTCGTCATCGCGAAAGGCGAGGATCGTCTCCCGCAGGCCGGGATCCGCGTCGGCGAGACGCTCGGCCTGCCGCTGGTAATGCTCGTCGATGACGTCCTCGATCGCGACCGTGCAGGCCATCGCGGCGCGCTCGCCGAGGAGTGCGGTCGCGGCGCCGAGCGCGTACCCGGCGACCGACCATATCGGGTGGAGGAGGGTCGGCCGCACCCGCCGCTCATGCAGCAACGTCTCGAACCGGGCGAGGTGGCGTTTTTCCGTCTCCGCCATGCGGCGGATCTCGCCGGTGGTGCGGCCCCGTCCGAGCAGGTCGAGCTGACCCTGGTAGATCCGCGTTGCGCCGTACTCTCCGGCGTGGTCGACCCGCAGGATACGCGCGATCTCCTCGGCCGGGTCGGGATCCCCGGGCAAGCGGTGCGGACGCCCATCACTCATGCGATCCCCCGGCGCATACCGGCGCGCCGCGGCCGGCGCAGCCACGGGAGGGCAGCAAGACAGCTTCCAGCCATCGCGAGCGAGGCGAGGAGGTTCCAGCCGGCGAGCGAAACACCCCACAGCGACCAGGCCACCTCGTCGCAGCGCACTGGCTGCTGGCGCAGGATCTGCGCTTTCAGCGCCTCGAGCGTATCGGCGGCGGTGGACGCCGCCGTGCAGGCGACGGGGCCCTCGAACCAATGCTTCTCGACCCCGACGTGATAAAAGGCGAGCGCGCTGCCGGTTGTGAAGACCGCTGCGAGCACCAGCGCCACCCAAGGCAGCGCCGATCGGCTGCCAACCATGATCGCGATCAACGAGATCACGATTGCCGCGGCCCAAGGCCAGCGCTGGTAGAGGCAGAGTTCGCATGGGGCGAGCCCGCCCCAATATTGCGAGAAGAGTGCGCCGCCCAGCACCGCGGCGCTCGCCACCAGGACATAGACCGGAAAACGAACGGGGTCGCCTCTCATGACCTCATAGATAGCGCAGCACCACGAACCCGCCAACGAGCGCCGCCGCGACCACACTGGTAACCAGCATCAGCCGGCGCTCGATAAAGTCGCGGATCGGCTCGCCGAAACGCCACAACAGGGCGGCGAGCAGGAAAAAGCGAAGACTGCGCGACACGATCGACGCCAAGGTAAAGGCGGCGAGGTTGAACTGCGCCGCACCGCTGGCGATCGTCACGAGCTTGTAGGGGATCGGAGTCAACCCCTTGATAACGATGATCCATGCGCCCCACTCGGCGAAGGCCGCTTTGAACGCCTCGTATTTGTCCATCGCGTGATAGAATTCGAGCAGCGGCCGGCCGAGGGCGTCAAATAGGAAAAAGCCGATCGCGTAGCCGACATAACCGCCGACGACCGAGGCTGTCGTGCAGACCGCGGCGATCAGCCAGGCCCGGCGCGGCCGCGCCAGGATCATCGGCACGAGCAGGACGTCGGGCGGCAGCGGAAAGAACGAACTCTCGGCGAACGAGACCAGCGCCAGCGCCGCCATCGCATGACGGTGTGCGGCGATGGCGAGCGTCCGAGAATAGAGACGAGCGATCACGTCCCGGGGCGGGTCCGCGGAGACGGCAGTCGCGGCCTCTCAGGCTGCGTTCTCGGCATCGATGTCGATCCCTTCATAGAGCTCCGCCATCGCGATCCGCAGCTCGACCGAGGAGAGCCCTAGGGTCGCGTCTCCTCCCCGAACCAGCTCGGTGATCCAGCGGTCGCCCTCGCGCCGGAGAATCTCGGCGTAGAGACTTTCCGAGTTGATGAGCAGGATTTCGTTTACGCTGTCGATAGCACGGTAAGCGGGAAGCTTGATCCGACGGTCGTGCCTTTCCGTTCCGGGAGACAATATCTCGACGATCAGGATCGGATCTTTAACGAGTTGTTCCCCTCTTTGGTAAGGACTGCAGGTCACCGCCAGATCTGCCACGTAGTAGGTATCGTCCCGATCAGGGCGGGCTATCCCCGCTTCGGTTTGCGCGCTGCAAGGGCGGCGCGAGCGCAGCGCTGCGTCGATCATTCCTCCAAGCCGTGCACACAGCATTCCGTGAGCCCGTGCGGGCGGGGCCATCGCCACCGGGAAGCCGCCGATCAGCTCGTAGCGCGTATCGGTCCCGTCCTCCCAGCGCAGGAACTCCACGAGGGTCATATGTCTGATCGCCGGCTCCGCCATCCTCAAACCTTCAGCCACGCATCTATGGCTATTTTCGGGTCGGTCATCCGGCGCCGGTTCGCCCCCTTATTCGGCCGCGGCGGCATCCACCGGGATCGCGAGGTCCTGAAACCCGCCCGACTGGTGCTGCCACAGCCGCGCATAGGTGCCACCGCGGGCGAGCAGCTGGGCATGGGTCCCTTCTTCGACGATCCGCCCCTGGTCGAGCACGACGAGACGGTCCATGCGCGCGATCGTCGACAGCCGGTGGGCGATGGCGATGACCGTGCGCCCGCGCATCAAGCTGTCGAGTTGCTCCTGGATCGCCGCCTCGACCTCCGAATCGAGTGATGAGGTCGCCTCGTCGAGCACCAGGATCGGCGCGTCCTTCGAGAATGACACGGGCGAGCGCGATTCGCTGGCGCTGGCCGCCCGACAGCTTGACACCGCGCTCGCCGACATGCGCGTCGAAGCCACGGCGACCGTACCAGTCCTCGAGCCCCTCGATGAATTCGAGGGCGTGCGCCTGCGCCGCGGCGCGCCGAACCTCCCATTCGCTCGCCTGCAGCCTGCCGTAACGAATGTTGTCGCGGATCGAGCGGTGCAGCAGCGAGGTGTCCTGGGTCACCATCGCGATGTGGGCGCGCAAGCTTTCCTGAGTAACGCGGGCGATGTCCTGTCCGTCGATCAGGATGCGTCCGGCTTCGATCTCGTAAAAGCGCAACAAGAGGTTGACCAGGGTCGACTTGCCGGCGCCCGAGCGTCCGACGAGGCCGACGCGTTCGCCGGGCGCCACCGAGAGGTCGATCCCGTGCAGGACGCCCTTCGCGGTCCCGTATCCGAAGCGCACCCCCTCGAAGCGCACGGCGCCGCGCGCGACCTGCTAAGGCGACGGCGTCGGGCCGGTCCGGCATCTGGCGGGGCACCGCGATCGACCGCATGCCCTCTTGCACAACACCGATATTCTCGAAGATCGTCGTTACGTTCTGGGCCACCCAGCCGGCGATCGCGGCGATGTGCCAGGTCAGCGGCAACGCCATCGCGATGATGCCTACCGCGATCCGCCCGTCGTTCCAGAGCCAAATCGCCAACCCGCCGGTGCCCACCACCATGCTCGCGTTCAGCACCGCGAGGCACAGCCCGAGCGTGGTCGTCAGCCGCGTCTGCTCACGGAAGGCTTCGGTCAGGTCGTCCATCGCGGCCTGCACGAACTCGTCCTCGTCGCGCGGCCGGGCGAACAATTTCACCGTCAGGATATTGGTGTAGCTGTCGACGACGCGGCCGGTGAGGGCCGAACGCGTCTCCGACATGCGCCGCGAGCGGGTGCGCAGCCGGGGAACAAAATGGCGGAGCAGCACCGCGTAGCCGGCGAACCACAGCACCACCGGGATGGCCAATCGAGAGTCGCTGCGAGCGAGCAAGGCGATCGCACCGCCGCCGTAGACGACGATGTACCAGACTGCCGTGGTGGCCGAGACGACGCTTTCGCGCAGCGACGGGCCGGTCTGCATGACCCGTTGGGCGATTCGCCCGGCATAATCGTTCTGGAAGAAGCTCCAGCTCTGCCGGACCACATGCCAATGGCTCTGCCAGCGGATCAGGTTCGAGAACCCGGGGATGATCGCCTGGTTGGTCAGCATGTTCTGCAGCAGCATCGCCAAGGGCCGGGCGACCAACAGGACAAACGCCATGCCGAGGAGCGACGGCCCCGAATCGCGCAGCAGCGAGCCGGGCTCGTGGCTGGAGACGAGCGTGATCACCCGGCCGACGAATACCGGTATCGTCATGTCGATCAGCGCGACGATGAAACCGGCGACGAAGAGGGCGGCGACGAGCCCGCGCGCCTGCCGCGCATAATGCCAATAAAACGCCGCCAGCCCGGACGGCGGAGGCCCCTGCGTCGGCAGGGCGGTCGGCTCGAGAAGGCTTTCAAAAAAACGGAACAAGCGCATGGGAAGGTTCGCTTCGAGATCCCTGCTCTGAAGGAAAGAAGACACCGAGACCGGCCCGACTGATCTGGCCTTAAGTGGCACGGCAGGCCGGCAGCGCAACCCTAGCACATCCCGGGTTGGGGTGCCCGAAAGATCCGATCAGTGCTGAAACGGCAAGGCTGGGTAGATCCGACGAGTTCTCCCTCTTCATCCTGGAGGCGAGCAAGATGGGTTGAGGTAGGCTGGAATCTCCTCGGTCCCGAGCTTCGAGGTGGGGTCGCGTAAGATTCGCCGGTCGCTCGCCGCGTGCGCCACGCGACTCACCACTTCGAGCTCTAAGACACCGGGTACCGCCCGGTAACCATTGATCGGGTCTTTACATTGAATTTCTATTTGAATTATAGTGGCCCGAACAAATTGGGATGCCCGCTCTGCTGTATTGGACGCCGCTGGCGTGCGTTAACTTTAACGTCGTCGGGAGAACAAGTCACGCGACAGTGGGCAGTGACTAAATTGCTGCTGGACGACGCATTCACGTTATTTCGACGGTTCGGTGTCGATGTCCGGTCGATCTCCCAAAGGGAGTTCACGGCGGCCTATTTCGTCCTTGCCAAGCGCTACCACCCCGATCGAGGCAATCAGACAACCCACGAGCTGATGGCCAACATCAACGCCGCAAGGACGACCATATTGAAGTCCTACCGGACGGATCGGCCCGAATAGTTGCGGGCGATCGGCAGGTCTCTCGGGACGGACCGACGGAGGCGTCCCGCTCGATCGCGCATTTAGCTGCTCCATAGCGCAGCAAGCCGCGTGGCGACGACGTTCTCATAGGGGATCTGACCCTTGAGGATGCCGATGTCGCGGGCGAACTGGCTCATGCCGGCGACAAAGCTCGGCGAGATCGACGGGTCGTAGTACGGCAGATCGCGGCGGATCAGCTCGGCGATCAGCTCGGCCTCTGCCGGCGGAAAGAGCTTGCGGCCCACCTCAGCGGCGCGGCTCACATCTTCCCTCAGCGCCGCTTGTGTCTCGACGATCGCCCGGATCGCCGCCGCTGCCGTTTCGGGCGACCGCGTCGATCAGCCGGTCGCTCGCCGCCAGCGATGACATCGTATAGTTGAAGCAACCTTGCGGCCCGTCGCCGCGGCGCACGTCGAGCACGACGGTGCCGACGCCGCGGCGCACCGCGACCTCGGTGCCCATGCCGTTCGCCCAGAACCCGTCGATCTTGCCGTCTTCGAGCGCCTTCGCCGCGGTCACGCCGAAATTGACCACTCCGGCTCCGGACGCCCCTGGTACCGGCGCGATCGTCACGCGGTCACGATCAAGGTCGATCCCGGCCTCGATCAGCAGCCGGCGGAGGCCCATTTCGACCCACGGTGCCGCGCCGATGCTGCGGCCCTTGACGACGCCAACATCGCCGCGCCGAGCGCCGAGACTGGCGCGCATCACCAGAAACCAGTACATGCCCTGCGCCTGCGCGCAGAGCAGCTTGGCGCCCTGCCATTCTGGGAAGGCGGCCAGCACCGAATGCGCCGAGCCGCCGACAAAATCGACCGCCCCGTCGCGCAGCGCCTCATAGGCCTTGTCGACCGGAAAAATCAGCTCGAGCGAGACGTCGAGCCCTTCTCTTTTGAAAAAGCCGAGCTCCACCGCCGCTACGGCCGGGAAATACGAGTTCGAGATCAGGTCGGGGACGGCGAGCTTCATCCGAAACTCCTTTTCCGGTAGGAAGCAACCATATCAAGAGCGGGCCGGATGCCGACAGGTGAACGAGATGAGCGAGATCGACTGGAAGGTCCACGGGGTCAAGGTTATTCCGGGCGATCAGCTCGACCCGAACACCGCCCAGACCCCTGGCATGGACCGCGCGGCGGCGATCAACCTCGCCCGGGTCGGCGCTCAGAAAATCTGGGCGGGCACGGTCAGGATCCACGCCAATGCCAAGACCGGCGCCCATCACCACGGCCATCTCGAAAGCGTGATCTACGTTCTCAAGGGCCGGGCGAGGATGCGCTGGGGCGACCGCCTCGAATACGTCGCCGAAGCGGGTCCGGGCGACTTCATCTTCGTACCGCCCTATGTGCCGCACCAGGAAATCAACGCCTCGACCGACGAGACGCTCGAATGCGTGCTGGTGCGCAGCGACAACGAAGCCGTCGTCGTCAACCTCGACATCGAGCCGATCGAGCGTCCCGAAGAGGTGCGCTGGATCGATCCGATCCACCGAAGCGGCTGACCCGGCGGAAAAGCTTTGCTCGCCGAATGCGATCGCGTTGCGGGTCTGCTCCCACTCTGGCGAGCACGCTTTGCCTGGATCGCGATTGTCGCGGTGCTCAGCAACGCGCTGTTGCCCGCAGCCTTTGCGGTCGGCATCGGTGGCGCCGATGCGAACAGCGCTGTCCGGTTCGGTTTTTGCAGCGCAACTCCAGCTCGCAACATCCCGGCAAAAACCAAACCGGCGCTGATCGTTCATCATTGTGCGCTGTGCGCGATTGCACCGGATGGTTTGCCGCCGGGTCGGCAAGCCGCCGTCACCTTTCTGCCTGTCGTCGTTGGCGAGGCGTTCCCGCTGCGCCCGACGACCGCGCTCAGGGCTCCTTTTCGAAATTATCGGACACAGCCGCGCGCGCCGCCGGTCACAGCCTGAGCCCGACCGATACGAACTTACGTCCGAGCCGGCCGGCTGCGTGCCTGGCCGCCTGCCTTTCGAAAGGAATCCTCGATGTCGATCAAATTTCTCGCTTTCGCCGCGAGCCTTGCTGTCGCCGGCGCTGCGCTGGCGCAGACCAATCAGCTGGAGGTCAGCAACGCCTGGGCTCGCGCCACCCCCGGCAGGGCCGAAACCGGCGCCGCCTATGTGACGATCCAGTCGCCGACGGCGGACCGACTACTTTCGGCCGCATCGCCGGTGGCGAAAAAGGTCGAGCTGCACACCATGGAGATGGCCGGCATGGTCATGAAGATGCGCCCGATTGCCGCCCTCGACATTCCCGCCGGCCAGCCGGTCACCTTGAAGCCCGGGGGTGAGCACATCATGCTGATCGGGCTCGAGCACCCCTTGCGCGAGGGTCAATCGTTTCCGCTCACCTTGAACTTTGAAAAGGCCGGAGCTCGCATCGTAACCGTGGCTGTCGAGAAAGCCGGCGCGATGCCCTCGATGCAACACTGAGGGAGGATCGATCATGGCAGGCAATCCGCCGGACCGGGTGCCCCGAGCCGCGGCGCAGGCTAATTCCCGCCGGTTCGTCCTCATCGCTACACTACTCGCCGGCTTCGTGATTCTGGGAGCCGGCGCCTTTCTCGCGCTGTCGCTGCACGAAACACCAAGGGGTGCGGCCAGAACCGTGCTCGGCAGCGCGATCGGGGGCCCCTTCCGGCTCGTCGACCAGAACGGCAAGACGTTCACCGATGCCGATCTCAAGGGCAAGTGGTCGCTGGTCTATTTCGGCTACACGCATTGCCCCGACGCCTGTCCGACCGCGCTCAACGACATCTCGATCGCGCTCGACGAGCTCGGGCCGAAGCGCGACGCCGTCCAGCCGGTGTTTATCACCGTGGATCCCGAGCGCGACACGCCGGCAGTGCTCAAGGACTATGTCACGAGCTTCGACGCCCCGATCCTCGCGCTGAGCGGAAGTGCGGACGACATCGCCCGGGCGGCAAAGGCCTACCGCGTCTACTATGCGAAGCATCCGGAAGCCGGCGGCGATTACTCGATGGACCACAGTTCGGTAATCTATGTGATGGATCCGGAAGGGCGCTTCACCGCCAGCTTCACGCATGAGAGCACGCCTGAAGAGATCGCCGCGCGGCTGAAGAAGTTGCTCGCCTAGCGCGGGAGGCTGCCGCCCATCAGCAGGCCGAGGTCGCGCTCGCTCGCCGCGGGGCCGAGCACGCCGGCGATCCGCCCGCCCTCCATGACCAGGATGCGGTCGGCGAGCGCGCGGATCTCGTCGAGATCGGCCGAGACGAGCAGGATCGCGGTACCGGCTTCCTTCAGCGCCAGAAGGCGCCGGTGAATGAAGTCGCTCGCCGCGATATCGACCCCACGGGTCGGCTGACCGACGATCAGGCACCGCGGGCGACCCCCCATCTCGCGGGCGCAGACGAGCTTCTGCTGGTTGCCGCCGGATAGGGTGCCAGCGAGTGCCGTGGGCTCCAACGGACGCACATCGAAATCCTGCATGCGCCGCCGGGCCGCTTCGGTGATGGCTGTTGGCGCCGCGAACCAGCCGCGCGCGAAGGGCGGCCTGCGCTGGTTGCCGAGAATGGCGTTCTCTTCGGCGGTGAACTCGGCGATCAGCGCCGTGCCGAGGCGATCCTCGGCGATATGGGCGAGCCCGAGCGCGCGCCGGGCATCGATATCGAGCGAGGTCGCCTCGTACCCGGAGAAGCGCAGCGAGCCGCGCATCGGGATCATGCCCGCAAGCGCGGCGAGAAGCTCGGATTGGCCATTTCCGGCCACCCCGGCGATCCCGACGATCTCGCCCGCGCGAACTGAAAAGCTGATATCGCGGAGCCCCGGCGCGCTTAGGCCATCGGCCTCCAGCGCCGGGGCGCCCACCCCCTCCCTTCCCTCCCCCGCTCGCGGGGGAGGGTTAGGGTGGGGGCGGATCTCTCGCGGCGCCAACCGCTGGCCGATCATCAGCTCGGCGAGTTTCTCGGCGTCGGTCACCGCGGTGTCGAGCGTCGCGACGATACGGCCGGTGCGCATGACGCTGACCCGGTCGGTGGCGGCGAGGACCTCCTTCAGCTTGTGGGTTACCAGCAGCACCGTCCTGCCCTCGGCGGCGAGCCGGCGCAGCACCGCGAAGAGCCGCTCGCTCTCCTGCGGGGTCAAGACCGCGGTCGGCTCGTCGAGGATCAGGATGTCGGCGCCGCCGCGCAGCGCCTTGAGGATCTCCAGGCGCTGGCGCAGCCCGACCGGGAGGCTCCCGGCCATCGCTTCGGGGTCGAGAGCCAGGTCGAAGCCGCTGGCAAAACTCGAGAGATCGTCGCGCACTCTTTGGGCGGCGCCGCGGAGCAGCGGGCCGGGTTCGCTGCCGAGCAGCAGGTTTTCGAGCACGGTGAAAGTGTCGACCAGCACGAAGTGCTGATGGACCATGCTGATCCCGGCGGCGATCGCGTCCCTCGGTGAGCCAAAGCCGACCGTCTGCCCGCGGATCCTGATCTCGCCGGCATCGGGCCGGAAATGCCCGTAGAGCAGCCCCATCAGGGTCGACTTGCCGGCGCCGTTTTCGCCGATGATCCCGTGCACGGTGCCGTGCGCGACAGCGAGGTCCACCCCGTCATTCGCCCGGATTGCCCCGAAACACTTGTGGATGCCGCAGCACTCGACGGCGGGCGGCGGCGCCCCTTCCGTCACGGCTCGGCTGGCCGGATCCGGCCGGCGATGATTTCCGCGCGGGCGGCTTCCGCCTTGGCCTGCATCTCCGGCGTCACTAGAGCCTTGTTGTTGTCGTCCATCGCGTAGTCGACACCATGCTCGGCGAGACCGAGGCTCCTGACACCGGGCTGCCAGGTGCCGGCGCGCGCCGCAACGAAGGCGTCGTAGACCGCGTTGTCGACCCGCTTCAGCAGCGAGGTTAGCACCGTCCCCGGGAAAAGCGGGTTCTGGTTCGAATCCATGCCGATGGCGAGCTTGCCCTCGTCCTTGGCCGCCTGCAACGCGCCGAACCCGGTGATTCCGGCGGCGGCGAAGATCACGTCGACGCCGCGGTCGAACTGGCTGCGCGCGAGCTCTGCGCCGCGCGCCGGGTCGACAAAAGCGGCCGGCGTTGTGCCGGTGACGTTGTCGACGATCGCGATCCCGGGCACCGCCCAGCGGGCACCCTCCGCATAGCCCTTGCCGATCCGGCGGATGATCGGGATGTCCATGCCGCCGAGATAGCCGATCGTGCCGCTCTTCGAGGCCATGGCACCAAGGACGCCGACGAGGAAGGCGCCCTCCTGCTCACGGAACACGACGGATTGCACGTTCGGCTTATCGACGACAGTGTCGATGATGACGAGCCGCGCCTCGGGAAAGCGGTCGGCGACGGTCTCGACCGCCGCGCGCTGGTCGAAGCCGACCGCGACGACGACGGGTGCCCCGCGCCGAATCAGGGTCGACAGCGCCTGCACCCGCTGGCTGTCGTTGGTGATCTCGACCTCGTGATAGGCGATGCCGGTTTCTCGCTTGAACCGCTCGGCGCCGTTGTAGGCGGCCTCGTTGAAGGATTTGTCGAACTTGGCACCCTGCGCATAGACGATCCCCGGTGCCGCGTCGTCGGCCGCTACCGGCACCGCGGCCATCACGAGGACGACGAGCGCGAAGGCTGATCGCCGCAGTTGTGGCAATTCCCTGACGTCAGGGCGAAGCCGCGACAAAACTCGAGAAGTGATCAGTCTCAGCGCTATATCCTCTTTCCAATCAATCGGTTATGAGAAAACCCCGGGCTCCCGGCAAGGGCTTCTCAGGGAAGCCTAGCCGAATGGGCCCCGCTGTTTTAGCTGTTTTTACAGGAAATTATCAGCGACCGACCGCTCGTTCTCCGCAGGAATCCTGGAGCGCTGGCGACATAGCGAACAAAAAAACAGCGAGATAATGGGCCACTTGAGGCGGCATCCATAAATGCACGGGCGCAGACGGCAGCGGGCGAGCCGAAATCATTGTCGAGATCCAAGTTGGAGATTGCCAAAATAGCATATAAATCTCGAATTTGTCAATCGGTGAAAGCCGCGATCCCCAATCCGCCCTCCGATGTGAGGGCTTATGGCTCACGCCAGGCCTCGGCGCTCATGCTTGGCAAATAGATGCGCGCGCATCATATCGGCTCCCAGGGCCGGCGCAGCGGGACCGCTTGCCAGCGACGGCCCGGATCCCGGCAACAGCTGAAGCCGATTGATGAGCACGCTTACCGACGAGATTGCGCGCCGGCGGACGTTTGCGATCATTTCGCATCCGGACGCCGGCAAGACCACATTGACCGAGAAATTGCTCCTGTTCGGCGGGGCGATTCAGCTCGCGGGCGAGGTCAGGGCACGCGGCGAGAGGCGGCGGGTGCGCTCGGATTGGATGGCGATCGAGCGCGAGCGCGGCATCTCGGTCTCCTCGGCGGTGATGAGCTTCGAGCATGAGGGGCTCGCCTTCAACCTCCTCGACACGCCGGGCCATCAGGATTTCAGCGAGGACACCTACCGCACGCTGACCGCGGTCGACAGCGCGGTGATGGTGCTCGACGCCGCCAAGGGCATCGAGGAGCAGACCCGCAAGCTCTTCGAAGTCTGCCGGTTGCGCGACGTGCCGATCATCACCTTTGTCAACAAGCTCGACCGCGAAGGCCGCGACCCGTTCGACCTCATCGACGAGATCGAGCAGGCGCTGGCGCTCGATGCGACCCCGGCCTCCTGGCCGATCGGCATGGGGCGCGACTTTCTCGGCACCTGGGACCTCTTCGCCGATGCGCTGTTGCTGTTCGAGCGCGGCACTCGCGAGCGGGTCATCGAGCCGGTCCGGTGCAGCGGCCTCGACGACCCTAACCTCTCTCGCCGTCTGCCCAGACCTGCGCTCGCCAAATTGCGCGAGGAGGTCGAGATGGCGCGCGGCCTCTGTCCGCCCTTCGATCGGCAAGCCTTTCTTCAGGGCCATACGACCCCGGTGTTCTTTGGCAGTGCGCTCAACAATTTCGGCGTGCGCGAACTGTTGCGCGGCATCTCCGCACTGGCTCCGCCGCCCCGGCTGCAACCCGCCCGACCGCGCCCGATCAGCCCCGAGGAGACGGGTGTGGCCGGCTTCGTGTTCAAGGTGCAGGCCAATATCGACCCGCAGCACCGCGACCGCATCGCCTTTGTGCGGATTTCGTCGGGCCGCTTTCAGCGCGGCATGAAATTGAAGAACATCCGCACCGGGCGGGTGATGTCGGTGCAGGCGCCGGTGTTTTTTCTGGCGCGCGAGCGCAACCTGGCCGAGGAGGCATGGCCCGGCGACGTCATCGGCATCCCCAATCACGGCAGCTTGCGGATCGGTGACACCTTGACCGAAGGCGAGGCGATCCGCGTCACCGGCATCCCGAATTTCGCGCCCGAGATCCTGCACCGGGTCCGCGTCGAGGATCCGATGAAGTCCAAGCATCTGCGTCACGCCCTGGAGCAGCTGGCCGAAGAAGGGGTGACTCGCGTCTTCAAGCCCGTCGCCGGCGGCGACTGGATCGTCGGCGTCGTGGGTGCGCTGCAGCTCGACGTGCTCGAGGCGCGGCTCGCCGCCGAGTACGACCTCGCCACCCGCCTCGACGCAGCGCCCTTTCAGGCGGCGCGCTGGCTCGAAGCCGACGACCCCGCCGAGCTCGAACGCTTCCGCGTCAGGAACCCCTCGGCCAGCGCCGAGGACCATGACGGTGTGGCGGTCTTTCTCGCGCGCAACGCGTGGGACTTGCGCACCACGATCGAGGAATGGCCCTCGTTGCGCTTCAAGGAAACCCGAGAGCAGAGCTGACCGAAATACGCGGGAACCGCGTCACGGAGCGGCTCGCCGGCAGCGACCCCTGTCGGTGCGGCCCGCGCCCGGTGACGGAATGGCGCGCTGTGGGCAGTCGCGCACCCCTTCACCACGAATCGTGGCTCGATTCAACACTCTCTCCGGCGCGGCCTGCTTGAAAGAGGCGGCTTTGCGGTTTTGAATGTACGTCACGCTCGAATAGCGTCAGGCTGCTGCCCGCGGAGCGCCACATGTCGACAAGTGAGCATTCGGTTCCGCCCAAGCGCGATCCCGCTCGTAAATCCCGTAAACCGAAGGCTTCATTCCGGGTGCGTGGCCGGTATATGGGGCATTAGTGGTGATGCCGCGATGAATTCAGCAGTGTGCCGGAGCGAGGGATAAGAGCCCGCCTCAATGGAGCCATTCGGCGGGTGCCGGGTTGGTGTCTCCGAGGGGTAAGGGGCGTGCCAGGGGAGAGATCATCGGCATCCCCAAGCGCGGCAGTCCGAGATCGGCGACAACCTACGAAGTCGACGCGGTTGGAGCCACATTGCCACAGCCGCAACTTCTATCGGTTATAAGCCTGCCAGTTTTTGCCTTTTTAGCGATTCCATCAAAGTTGACATAAAATTGACGATAAATTTCAAACAATCTGACGCTCGGGCCAACTCATTTTCGACGCCTTTGTGTTACAAACCGTAACAGATTAAAGCGATCGTTGACAGGAACATATGGCAATATCATCGCTCAGCTGTACCATGCCACGGCTTGAAGCCGCTCTCGCGGGCGAGCCTCCATCCTGCGGATGCCCCCACTGCTTTCGCCCGGTGTTCGGACCCGGCTGGTGGTGTGAAAATTGCAATACCTGTGCTTTTCCCGGTATGATCCTCGATGCCGACTATGAGCCCGAACCCGGCGAATCGGACGGCGACGAGGAGCCCGACGACGACTTTGGCTAGTCCGAGCTTCTCCAAGCACTCCCCGCTACTTCGCGACTTGGTGGCCGGCGAGGTGCTCGAGCACCCGCACCAGCCCCGAATGGTCCCAGCCTTTGCCGCCGAGTGCCGCCGCGGCGTTGAACAGCTCCTGCGTCGTCGCCGTGTTGGGCAGCGAGAGGCTGAGCGCGCGCGCTCCTTGCAGTGCGAGGTTCAGATCCTTCTGGTGCAATTCGATGCGGAAGCCCGGGTCGAAGCTGCGCCTGATCATCCGCTCGCCGTGGACCTCGAGGATACGCGATGAGGCGAACCCGCCCATTAGCGCCTCTCTGACCTTGGCGGGGTCGGCTCCGGCGCGCGAGGCGAACAACAGCGCCTCGCCGACCGCCTCGATCGTCAATGCGACGATGATCTGGTTCGCCACTTTGGTCGTCTGGCCGTCGCCGTTGCCGCCGACCAAGGTGATGTTCTTGCCCATCAGATCGAAGAGCGGCTTGACCTTGCCGAATGCACGCTCGGGCCCGCCGACCATGATCGTCAACGACGCCGCCTTGGCGCCGACCTCACCGCCGGAAACCGGCGCGTCGAGGTAATCGCAGCCCTTCTTATTGATTTCGTCGGCGAAGAGCTTGGTTTCGATCGGCGAGATCGAGCTCATGTCGACGACGATCTTGCCGGGCGACAGCCCGTCGGCGACTCCGTCCGGGTCGAACAGCGCGCTCCTGACGTCGGGCGTGTCCGGAACCATCAGAATGACGATCTCGGAACTCTCGGCGATCGCCTTCAGGGTATCGCAGACAATAGCGCCCACGCCGCGGACATCGGCCGGCAGCCGGCGCTTGCCGTAGACGAAGAGCTCGTGTCCGCCCTTGATCAGGTTGAGGGCCATCGGATGCCCCATGATCCCGAGTCCGACGAAACCGATCTTCATGACCCCTCCTGCCCGCCTTGGTAAAATGATGGCCGCAATGTTATCGGAGGCTTACGCGATTGCCCGCGCCCTGGGCGATTGCAGAGACCGGGCTCGCCGAGGAGGCTTTCCCCGAGGCCTGTCCTTTTACGCAGGACCACATCCTGTCGCGCACGTTTCTTCCCGAGCGCTGAGCGGATACGGCGGCCGGTGCAGGCCGGCTGGAGAGATGGTGAAGATCTCGTAGCCGGTCGCGGTCACCCCGATCGTGTGCTCGAACTGCGCCGACAGCGACCGGTCCTTGGTGACGGCGGTCCACCCGTCGCTGAGAATTTTGACCTCCCAGCGGCCGGCGTTGATCATCGGCTCGACCGTGAAGAACATGCCCTCCCGCAGTACGGGCCCCTCGTCGGGATGGCCGTAATGCAGGATCGAAGGGGCGTCGTGGAAGACGCGCCCGACGCCGTGGCCGCAAAAGTCGCGCACCACCGAATACCGGTGGCTCTCGGCGTAGCGCTGGATCGCGTCCCCGATAGCGCCGATGCGGATACCCGGCTGCACGACGGCGATGCCACGCATCATCGCCTCGTAGGTGACATCGACTAGCCGCCTCGCCTTGACCGGGATGCGCTCACCGACAAAAAACATCCGGCTCGTGTCGCCGTGCCACCCGTCGACGATCACGGTTACGTCGATATTGACGATATCGCCCTCCATCAGCCGACGATCGCCCGGAATACCGTGGCAAACGACATGGTTGATCGACGTGCAGATGGATTTCGGGAAACCGCGATAGTTGAGCGGCGCCGGGATCGCATCGTGATCGACAATGAAGTTGTGGCAGAGCCGGTCGAGCTCTTCGGTGGTGATCCCCGGGCGGACATGGGGGGTAATGAAGTCGAGCGTCTCGGCTGCGAGGACCCCGGCCCGCCGCATTCCTCCAAACGCTTCGGGACCGTGGATCTTGATCCGGCCGTCGCGAGCCTCTGACGGGGCGAGGCCCATCATAACGTCCCGTGACATGGCAAATGTGTTTCGCATCGTCGTTCAGAGGTCGAGAAGGCTCTCGCAGCGACATCAAGGTAGGCATTCGGGCGCTGCGCGGCAATCCTGGAGGGCACCGCCCGCGATTGTGCCGGTGCGCGCATTTGCCTATGAAGGGCGCCGCCGGGTGGGACCGAGCAGAGGAGAGGATCACGACCAGCAACTCCGAACCCAAAATCGTCACCGCTTGCGTGCTGATCATCGGCAACGAGATCCTGTCTGGACGCACCCAGGACGCCAATCTCGAATTCCTCGCCCGGAGCCTGAACGAGGCCGGCATTCGGCTGCGCGAAGCGCGGGTGATCCCCGATGACGCCGGCGTCATCGTAGCCACGATCAACACGGTGCGGCACGCCTTCGACTACGTCTTCACGACGGGTGGGATCGGCCCGACGCACGACGATATCACCGCGCAATGCGTCGCCGACGCGTTCGGGGTGGCGCTGGTCGTGCACCCCGAGGCAAAGCGGCTCCTTGAAACCCATTACCTGCCGGGTCACCTGAACGAGGCGCGCCTGCGCATGGCGATGGTTCCCGAGGGCGCCGTGCTGCTCCCCAACCCGATCTCGCGCGCACCGGGGTTCCAGATCGGCAACGTCTTCGTGCTGCCGGGGGTGCCGAGCATCATGCAGGGGATCTTCGCGCAGCTGAAGCACCGCCTCGTCGGCGGCGAGAAAATGCTCAGCCGCAGCGTCAGCTGCCACCTCGCCGAGGGCACGCTGGCGAAGGACCTGGGCGCGCTGCAGACACGGTACCCCGATGTTGAGATCGGCTCCTACCCGTATTTCCGCCGAGGCGATTTCGGCGTGACCCTGGTGTTGCGCGGCACCGACGGGGTCCGCCTCGCGGGGGCGACCGACGAACTCAAAGCGCTGATCCGCACCTTGGGCGGAGATCCGCAGGAGGGGTTGAGCGAGGGCTAACGAGGGCAGGTTCTGCCGGGTTCAAGCTTTTCTCTCCGCAGCGCCGGTTGTAGGCTCTCTGCGCAAGCGCGCCGCGCCGCACAGCAGCGCGTGAAACGACAACGCGAATCCGGCGCCTCCCACATCATGGACATCTACCTCCCGATCGCCGAGGTGTCGCTCGACGTGTTCGTCCTGCTCGGCCTGGGGGGCGTAGTCGGTTTTCTCTCGGGCGTCTTCGGCGTCGGCGGCGGCTTCCTGCTCACCCCGCTCTTGATCTTTATCGGCGTGCCGCCGACGGTCGCCGTCGCCTCCTCAGCCAACCAGCTCGTCGGCGCCTCGGTCTCGGGGGTGCTTGCCCATTGGCGGCGCGGCAACGTCGATTTCAAAATGGGCTACGTGTTGCTGGCCGGCGGACTCGCCGGTTCGGTTCTGGGAGTATGGATCTTCACATTTTTAAAACAGCTGGGGCAGATCGAGCTCACGATTTCCGTCTGTTATGTGCTTCTTCTCGGGACGCTCGGTGCGTTGATGATGATCGAGAGCATCCGCACCCAATTGCGGCTGCACCGGCCGGGAGCCGCGCGGCGAAAGCTGCATCAGCACAACTGGATGCACGGTCTGCCACTAAAGGCGCGGTTCCGGCGGTCGAAGCTTTACATCAGCGCGCTGCTGCCGATCGGGCTTGGTTTCGTGGTCGGCGTGTTCAGCGCGATTCTCGGCATCGGCGGAGGCTTCATCATGGTGCCGGCGATGATTTACATGCTCGGGATGCCAACCGCCGTGGTGCCGGGGACCTCGCTGCTGCAAATCATTTTCGTCGCCGCCAATGTGACGCTGCTGCAAGCTTACACCAACCGCACGGTCGACGCCGTGCTTGCCCTCGTTCTACTCGTTGGCGGTGTGATAGGTGCCCGGGTCGGCAGCCGGTTCGGAACGCGGCTGCGCGGCGAGCAGCTTCGCCTCCTGCTCGCTTTGATGGTGCTCGCTGTCGCTGCAAAGCTTGCGTTCGACCTGACCGTGCCTCCGAAGGATCCGTACTCCATCGCCTCGGAAAAGCAATGAGCCGAGCGCACCGGAAATCCTACCGGGGTCGCAGCGGATGAGCGCACGTGTCAGCGGGTTCGCGGACCGTCCCTTGGGCCGGCCCTTCCAGCTGCTGGCGCTGATGTTGTTTTGGACTGCGCCGGCACACGCCCAAGCTCTAGTCGCCGATCTCACCAGCCATCTGATTGCGATCACGACCGGCTTTACCGGTGCCGCGGTGGTGCTGTTCGGAGCGATCGATGGACCGGGTGACGTCGCAGTCGTGGTACGCGGCCCCGACCGCGAGATGACGGTTCGTCGGAAGAGCCGCATCGCCGGCATTTGGGTGAATTCGCGAGAGGTGACCTTTGCCAATGTGCCGAGCTTTTATTTCGTTGCCGCGAGCCGGCCGCTCGACGAAATCGTGTCGCCGGCGACCGCGGCGCTCTACCGCCTCGGCAGCAAGAGCCTGCAGCTGAAGGCTCAGACCATGGCGCCGCCCGAGGTGGTCGACGAGTTCGCGACCGCACTCGTGCGCACACAACAGAGCGCGAGACTGTTCCCGAATTCCATCGCGAAGGTCAATTTCATCGGCGAGCGATTGTTTCGCACGACGATCGAGTTTCCCTCGAACGTGCCCACCGGGACCTATCTTGTCGAGGTGTTCCTGGTCCGCGACAAGGACGTGGTCAGCGGCCAGACGACCCCGCTCGTGGTCTCGAAGGTCGGCATCGATGCCGACGTTTTCGGTTTCGCCGGTCGGCAACCTGGGCTCTACGGGGCGATTGCCGTGCTCACCGCGATGGTGGCAGGATGGTTGGCAAGTCTGCCGTTCAGAAGCGCCTGATCCTTCCAGAGGAGCAGAGAATGGGCCCATTGGAAGAGACCGCGAATCCGCGTGTATTCCTGGTAGTGGTCGACAACTCCGAGGAGCTTCAGACTGCCCTGCACTACGCCGCGCGCCGCGCGGCCCACACCGGCGGGCGGATCGCGCTGCTCTACGTAATCGAACCCTCGGAGCTGCAGCATTGGGTTTCGATCGAGAACTTGGCCCGTGAGGAACAGCGAGAAGAAGCCGAGCAGCTGTTGCAGCGGCTCTGTGAGGAAATCGCACCGATCGCCGGGACGATGCCGATCGTCTATATCCGCGAGGGTCCCCGTCGCGACGAGCTGCTGGCCTTGATCGCCGAGGAGCCGAGCATCTCGATCCTGGTTCTCGCGGCCGGAACCGGGCCGGAAGGACCGGGGCCGCTGATCACCTACCTGACCGGCAAACCCGCCGCCCGCCTTCGTATTCCAATCACGATCGTCCCAGGTGGCCTCACCCTGGAGCAGCTCGACGCCGTCAGTTGATGTGCGCTGACGTGATGTGCTGCGGTTTTGCCGCCCCGGGCCGCGAGGGTAGCCGGGCGGCCGAGGGTTGATTCGGCGGGCCGAGCCCCCCATCCTAGAGACGTACCGTTTCCTCTCGCCTTCGGAGCCAGCAATGTTCATCCAGACCGAACAGACCCCGAACCCGGCGACCCTGAAATTCCTACCCGGACGCACGGTCATGGCTTCGGGCACCGCGAACTTCACCGAGGCGGAGGCGGCCGGCCGGCTGTCGCCTCTGGCGGAGCGGCTCTTCTCTTTGCCGCGGGTGACCGGTGTCTTCCTTGGTGCCGACTTTATTACGGTGACGAAAGACGGTGATGGCGATTGGTACCAACTGAAGCCGGCAATTCTCGCGGTGATCATGGAACATTTCACTGCGGGCCGGCCGGTGCTGCTCGCAGCGGCCGCCGACAGTGCGGCAGCCGAAGCAGCTGGGGATGACGAGGACGAAGTTGTTTCTCAGATAAAGGAGCTGCTCGAGACACGCGTGCGCCCCGCAGTCGCGCAAGACGGCGGCGATATCATCTTTCACGATTTCGAAGACGGCGTCGTCTATCTTCACATGCAAGGTTCGTGCTCGGGGTGTCCTAGCTCGACTGCGACGCTCAAGGCGGGTATCGAGAACATGCTTCGTCACTACATCCCCGAGGTCGTAGAAGTACGCGCGGTCTAACGCCCTTTCCGGCGCTCCTCGCGACATCGGCTTCCGCCCGCCGGGGTCGGGATGTTGCCGATCCAGGTTTTGGTAGTCGGCGGCAGACCAGGGTGATGACCGCAACCTGCGGCGCGCGATGAGGGGTACAACCTCAACGGGTCTGCGACGCGTATGACCGGAACAACGCTGGGTCCGATCGTACTGGCGCTCAATTCGGCAGGGTTGGGCTGCTCGGCGGTGGTTGCCGCTGGTGAGACTGTGCTCGGCGCCGAGCGGTTTGCGATCGAGCACGGCCAGGCCGAGAGGCTCCTCCCGATGGTGGATACCGTGATGGGCCAGGCGGGGTTGTCGGCGTCCGCGCTCGATATCATAGGGACGACAATCGGACCCGGCAGTTTTACTGGCATCCGTGTTGGACTTGCTGCCGCACGCGGGATAGCGCTCGCGACACGTGCGGCGCTGATCGGGGTGACCGGTTTCGAAGCGGTGGCCGCCAACCTCGTGGCATCGGCTCACGACCGAGGCGGTGGTTTCCTTCTCGTCGCTCTGGAAAGCCGCCGGGAGGACCTTTACATCCAGCTCTTCGATCACACGCACACTCCGCTCGGAAACCCGATGGCGGTGATCCCAGCGGCGCTTGACGAAATACTGTGCCCAATCATTGGCCCAGCACCGCTGCTCGTCGCCGGTGATGCGGCGCAGCGCGCGGCGAGCATACTCGCGCGACGCCCGGACACGATCGTTGCCCAGGGATCTGCGCCCGATGCGGCCGGCGTCTTGCGGGCGGTGCTCCACCGCTGGCGGCCGGGCGAACGGGCGGCTGAACCATTGCCGCTTTACTTACGCCCACCGGACGTAACCATTTCGACCGTGTGCCGCAAGGCCAGCCGGTGAACCGCCGTATCGAGCCGGCGTCCCAGGTAATGGCCCACCCGCTGTCGATTTTGCATTGCGTGTGCTTTCCCGAGAATCCCTGGGACCTCGCAGCGATCACCGAAATAATGCGTATCGGCGGATTTTTCGGCCGAATCGCTTGGGAGGATGAGACGCCTGCCGGGTTCGCCTTAGCCCTCGACCTCGGCAAGGAATGCGAGATCCTGTCGCTCGGAGTCGTGCCGGAAAGGCGGCGCGCCGGGATCGGCTCGGCACTTCTTGAGACCATATGTCTCGAGGCGCGCCTGCGCGGGGCTGAATGCATTGTTCTCGAGGTGGCGGTGGACAACATCGCAGCAATCGGCCTCTATGCCGCCCGTGGCTTTGTACAAGTCGGTCGCCGCTCGAATTACTACCGGCAGGCGAGTCATCGGGTCGATGCCCTCGTGCTGCGTCTGCAGCTCGACGACGCCACGATCGCCCCTTGAGTTCGTCAAGGCCGGCGCTTTCCTCTCGCTTTGTTAGCCGCCGCGAAATGACTGCTCTTGGGCCGCTCACACGATTTGAAGTCGTCGGTGGTTGACCGGATTGCCTCGTCGCTGATTGTTAATTATATTTCGACATCATGCTCACGGTGGGATCCGCAAGATGAACAACTCCGACCAGAACAGCGATTTGCTGGCGTTGACAACCGAAATCGTTGCCGCGCACGTTTCCAACAATACGGTATCGGTGGGAGATCTGCCGCAGCTGATCAACCAGGTATATAATTCTCTGGCGAATATCGGGAACGTACCGCCGCCCCCCGCAGAACGCCCGCAGCCGGCAGTCCCGGTCAAGAAATCCGTTTTCCCGGACTACATTGTCTGTCTCGAAGACGGCAAGAAACTGAAGATGCTGAAGCGGCATCTGAAGACCGCCTACAACATGACGCCCGAGGCTTATCGCGAGCGCTGGGGATTGTCGACCGACTATCCGATGGTCGCTCCCAACTATGCTCGCCAGCGCAGCCGGCTCGCGAAGGAAATCGGTCTCGGAACCCGGGCGCGACGCACGCGAGCCTGATTACGAGGGCCGTTGCGCGACTGGGGTGATGCGGCGTTGGGTTGGGTCACCATCGGTAGGGGCATAGGTTCGTCCGCAAGTTTTGGGTATAGTGCATATGAACCCCGTGCCACGGTGGAGGCGCGATGATCTCGCGGCTGGAGCAGCTCTGCCTCGATAAGGGTTTGAAGATGACCGAGCAGCGCCGGGTGATCGCGCGCGTGCTGTCCGAATCAGCCGATCACCCTGACGTCGAGCAGGTGTATCGGCGAGCGACCGCGATCGATCCGCGTATTAGCATCGCTACGGTCTATCGCACCGTGCGGCTGTTTGAAGAGGCCAGCATCCTCGCGCGCCACGACTTCGGCGATGGACGCTCTCGCTACGAAGAAATGCCGAGCGCTCACCACGACCATTTGATCGACTTGCAATCCGGTCGGGTGATCGAATTCCGCAACGAAGAGATCGAACGACTGCAAAGAATAGTCGCCGATGAGCTCGGCTACGAACTCGTCGGCCATCGGCTTGAGCTCTATGCTGTGCCGCGTGGCGGCACGCCGCGGGCCGGCTCGGAATGATGCGCGCCGGTCGTTCGTGGGACGCTTCGCCGAGGCGGAAAGTGCCGACCTGTTTAGCGATGCTCCGCCAGGTCCACTCCGGGGTTCGCCAAGGGCGGGCGGAGTGATCAGCGGCGCCGCGGTCGAGCAACTCGTCCCGCCGATCGAACCGCCGCGTCCGATCGAAGGCACAACGGCACATGCCGGGGGCCGCATCGTAGATATCCGATCGGGCCCGCTGCAGGTCCGGCTGGCGGAGACGGTTGCGGACATCGATGCAGCACAGGCGTTGCGCTATCGGATTTTTTACGAGACCTTGGGGGCACGGCCACTGCCCGAGATGCTGCGTCGGCGGCGCGATTTCGATCGCTTCGACGGCGATTGCGATCATCTGCTTGTCCTCGACCACAGCCGTGGGAGCGGGCGCGATTCAGTTGTCGGAACCTATCGGTTGCTCCGGCGGGAAGCGGCTCGACGGCTTGGCGGCTTCTATTCTGCTGACGAATACGACATCGCTCCGCTCGTCGCCCATGCCGGCGAAATCCTCGAACTGGGGCGTTCGTGCGTCGATGCCGCCTATCGCCAGCGACCGGCCATGCAGCTGCTCTGGAACGGGATCGCGGCCTATGCGTTTCATCACGACATCACTTTGATGTTCGGATGCGCAAGCCTGCCCGGTACCGATCCTGGCGTGCTCGCGATGCTGCTTTCTTATCTGCACCACTACCATCTTGCACCCCCCGCCCTGCGCCCGCGCGCGCTGGGCGAACGGTATGTCCAAATGCGCCGGCTCTCGATCGGCGCGATAGACCCGGTACTGGCGCTGGCGGCGCTGCCCCCACTCATCAAAGGATATTTGCGCCTTGGCGGGTTTGTCGGCGACGGCGCCGTGATCGACCATCAGTTCAACACCACCGATGTTTGTATCTTGGTCAAAACCAACTTAGTTACCGAGAAATATTCTCGTCATTACTGGCGGAAATTCAAAGGTACATGGTCCGGTTGAGCGCATGAATTCCTCTATGTTGAGGATTGCGCGCCTCGCGCTCTATTTCGTCTGGACATTAAGTCTGATGCCGGTGCAATGGGCCGGGTTAGCCCTAGGTTGCAGATGGGTACGCACGCTGCCGGCGTTCTATCATCGCTGGTGTTGTCGATTGCTCGGGCTTCGAGTTCGCCGGATCGGAAAGCCCACCGCCGACCGCCCCGTGCTGTTCGCGGCAAATCACGTCTCCTATACCGACATCACGGTCCTTGGCTCGCTCATCCCCGGCTCCTTCATTGCCAAGGCCGAGGTGGCCGACTGGCCGTTTTTCGGCTGGCTTGCCAAATTGCAGCGCACGGTCTTTGTCGATCGGCAGGTCCGCAGCATCGCAACCCAGCGCGACGCGATATCCCAAAGGCTGGTCGCCGGCGACGCGCTGATCCTGTTTCCGGAAGGAACGAGCGGGGACGGCAATCGACCGCTCCCCTTCAAGACGGCACTGTTCGGCGCCGCGGATATCAGAGGCAACGCCAGCCGCGTAGTCGTTCAGCCGGTTTCGCTCGCCTACACGCGGCTCGACGGCATCCCGATCGGCAGGTTCTTGCGCCCGTTCTTCTCCTGGTTCGGGACGATGGGTCTGCTACCTCATTTGTGGGGCATGATCGGGCTGGGTACAGTCGAAGTAGTGGTCCAATTCCATCCGCCCACCCGTCTGGCCGACTGTGGATCGCGCAAGGCGCTGGCCAGCTACTGCTATGCGCGGATTGCCGGCGGAATGGCCGGCGCGCTCTCCGGTCGGCCGCAGCCGATGCCTAAGCCGCCGGACTCCGAAACGCGCGACACATATTCCACCTCTATCCCGAAGGCAGCCGCCTGATCATGCAAGACGTGCAAGAAGTGTTAACAGAGGGGATGCGGCATGTGACGAACCGTGTCTTCATCAAGACCTACGGCTGCCAGATGAACGTCTATGACTCTGCAAGGATGATCGAGCTTCTGGCGCCGCACGGCTTTGTTCCGGTATCGGCGCCGGACGATGCGGATCTGGTCATCTTGAACACCTGCCACATCAGAGAAAAGGCAGCTGAGAAAGTGTATTCCGAGCTCGGCAAGATCCACCGGCTGAAGATCGCGAAAGCGCGGCGCGGTGGTGAGATGATCGTCGCAGTGGGCGGCTGCGTCGCCCAAGCCGAGGGTACCGAGATCCTCCGTAGGGCGCCATTCGTCGATCTCGTATTTGGTCCGCAGAGTTACTATCGACTACCGGGATTGGTCGCCCGGGCGTGCCGCAAAGGTGGCGTCGGGGTGCTCGACACCGAGTTTCCCGCCGAACCCAAGTTCGACCACCTGCCCGAAGCCGCGGCGGTAAAGGGGGTGACCGCCTTCCTGACAGTGCAAGAAGGCTGCGACAAGTTTTGCAGCTTCTGCGTCGTACCCTATACGCGTGGCGCCGAGTATTCGCGTCCGGTGGCGCAGGTCTTGGCCGAGGCGCGCCACGCCGTCGGTTGCGGGGTGCGCGAGATCACTCTTCTCGGCCAAAACGTGAATGCTTACCACGGAGAGGGCCCGGATGGCAGAGACTGGGGTCTGGGCGAACTCGTACGAGCGCTGGCCGAACTGCCCGGCCTCGACCGGATTCGCTATACGACCTCGCACCCGCGCGATGTCGACGATGAGCTGATCGCAGCCCATCGTGACGTGCCGCAACTTATGCCCTTCGTGCATCTCCCCCTCCAGAGCGGGGCCGATCGAATCCTAGCCGCAATGAACCGGCGGCACACCGCAGACTGGTATCGGCGCATCGTGGAGCGCCTGCGCTCGGTCCGTTCGGACCTCGCGCTCTCGTCGGATCTGATCGTGGGTTTTCCAGGTGAGGGCGACGAGGATTTCCAGGCCACGCTCGATCTCGTCGACGAGATTGGCTTCGCTCAGGCCTTTTCCTTCAAATATTCAGCCCGGCCCGGTACACCCGCTGCGTCGGCAGCCGGCCAAGTTCCGGAATCGGTGAAATCCGATCGGCTCGCCGCCTTGCAACGGCTGCTGGACAGGCAACAGCGCAATTTCAACGAGGCCTGCATTGGACGAGTTCTGCCGGTACTTTTAGAGAAACCGGGCAGGCACGACGGACAACTTGCCGGACGCAGCCCCTATCTTCAAAGCGTCCACGTTGCGGCGGCCGCGCGGCGGATCGGCGAGATCGTCCCTGTGCTGATTTCAGCAGCGAGCGCAAACAGCCTTTCGGGCTCGGTCGCCCAGGCTGAGGCAGCGTGACCGCGCTCGCCTCGGACATGCCTGCTGGCGAGCTGGTTGAAGGACGCACCCAGCTGGAATTCGACGATAACTTGCTGCTCCCGCTGCTCTACGGCGAACGCGATCAGCACCTTGATCGGATTGAGCGGCAGCTCGGCGTTTCGCTCGTGACCCGCGGGAACCGACTCGCGATCTCGGGCACGGCCTCGGCGACCGAGACGGCCCATCTCGCATTGTCGCATCTTTATGACCGTCTCAAACGCGGCCAGGAGGTGGATCTGCCCGCGGTCGAGGCGGCGATTCGGCTTGCCGCGGCCGAGCTCGGTGACAAAAGCCCCGGTTTATGGCGGGAGGAGGCGGCATTCCGCACCCGCAAGCGGCACATCGCAGCACGTTCGCCGGGCCAGACGGCATACATCAGGGCGCTGCGTGAGAATGAGCTCGTGTTCGGGCTCGGACCCGCTGGCACCGGCAAGACCTACCTGGCGGTCGCAGCAGCAGTCGACCTCTTGATGACGGGACGGGTCGAGCGCATCATCCTCTCGCGGCCTGCGGTCGAGGCCGGCGAGCGGCTGGGCTTCCTTCCCGGTGACCTGCGCGACAAGGTCGATCCTTATCTGAGACCGATCTTCGACGCGCTCAACGACATGTTGCCGGCCGATCAACTCGCCAAAAGGCTCGGCAGCGGGGAGATCGAGGTCGCCCCCATCGCGTTCATGCGCGGACGTACGCTATCGCATGCATTCGTGATTCTCGACGAGGCGCAGAATACCACGCCGGTACAGATGAAAATGTTCCTGACTCGGCTCGGGGAAGGTTCACGCATGGTCGTGACTGGCGATCCCACTCAGGTGGATCTTCCCGCGGGCGCCCGCTCGGGCCTGGCCGAGGCCCTCGAAACCCTGCGCGGCGTCGATGGGATCGCTACTGTGCGGTTCACCGACGAGGATGTGGTCCGGCATGAGCTCGTCGCCCGTATCGTGCGCGCCTACGAGGCGCGCGAGCGGTCGGCGCTCGCCGACGAATCGTAATGAAATCCGTCGCCGCCATCGGTATCACCTCGCCTTGTCTCGGCTGGAAATGGGCTTGTCCGGATGCGAAAAGGCTTGCTCGCGACACCGCTCGGGCCGCGCTGGTTGACGGCATAGCAGCGACGGAACTTGCTTCACCGGCGGGGGTCGAACTCGGCATCATGTTGACCGACGACACCGAGCAGCAGTGGCTCAATCACAGATATCGGGGGCAGAATACTTCGACTAACGTGCTCGCATTTTGCGCTTGGGAACCGGGAACACACGTTCCGCCCGATGCACCGCTTTTGCTCGGCGACGTGGTGCTCGCCTTCGAGACGGTGGCTCGCGAGGCGGACGAGCAGGGCAAGCGGTTTGTCGACCACTTCCGCCACTTGATCGTGCACGGCGTCCTCCATCTGCTTGGCTGCGATCATCGGACGGAGGCCGAGACGGCTAAAATGGAGCATCTCGAAACTTCGATACTGGCCAGGCTGGGGGTTTCGGATCCCTACCACGAGACTATGTGGTCAATCGAGCACGAGCCTGTTGGCTGATGAGCGATCCCGCGCCGCCCGAGGAAACCGACCAGCCCGAGCACGATCGATCGTTTGCCCGTCTGCGCAGCTTCCTGCGGCTGATCCGGCGTCCGCGCAACGGCGAGAGCTTGCGAGAGACCATCGACGAAATGATCGAGGAGCCGTCCACTAGCGGTCCCCACCCGCTGAGCGCGCATGAACGCGTCCTGATCGGCAATATACTCAAGGTACACGACCGCACAGCTGCAGACGTGATGGTCCCGCGCGTCGACATCGTCGCGCTCGATGCCGAGACGCCTTTCCCCGTGGTGGTTAAATGTATGGTCGAGCAAGGCCATTCACGGGTCCCGGTCTATCGCGAAACGCTCGACGATGTGATCGGCTTCGTCCATGTCAAGGATATGCTCGGCCCCGCTGCGGAACGACGGGAGACGAGGCTCTCGCCGATGCTGCGCAAGGTGCTGTTCGTCGCCCCTTCGCTGCTGATCCTCGACCTTCTCGTCCAGATGCGCCAAGCGCGTACTCACATCGCCATGGTGGTCGACGAGTTCGGCGGGATCGATGGGCTGGTGACAATCGAAGATCTGATCGAGGAGATCGTTGGCGAGATCGAGGACGAACATGACGTGGCCGGCGGGCCCAGCCTGACCGAGCGCGGGGACGGGACGCTGATCGCCGATGCGCGCACTCCGATTGAAGCGCTGGAGGAGCGCCGGGGTATACGATTGCGCCCGTCCGGAGAGCAGGAAGAGGTCGACACGCTCGGCGGGCTGGTTTCCAGCCTGGCCGGCCGCGTGCCAAAGCGCGGCGAGGTCATTGCGCACCCATCGGGGATCGAGTTCGAAGTGCTCGATGCCGACCCGCGCCGGATCAAGCGCCTGCGCGTGCGCAGCCCGCCGGCGGCGGCGGGTCGCAGAGACGCAGCCGGTGCCTGAGGTTTCAGTCCTCCGCGTCCGACCCCAATCTCGGATCGAGACGCCGCTCTGCCTCCTAGCCCACGAACTCGCCGCGCTGTCCGGCTGGCGACGCTACGGGCTTGCCCTTTTGTTGGGGAGCATCGCGGCGGCGACGCTGCCTCCGGTAGATCTGACCCCGTTGCTCGTCGTGGCCTTTCCCGGGCTCCTCTGGCTCGATGAGGGCAGCGCCGGGCCGCGCGCTTCTTTCGGCCTCGGCTATGCCTTCGGTTGCGGCTTTTTTCTCGCGGGGCTCTATTGGATCGCCGGCGCGCTCTTTGTCGACATCGCTGCCTTCTGGTGGCTCGTGCCGATCGTCGCCGTCGCGCTGCCGGCAGCGTTCGCGCTTTACGTCGGCATGGCGCTGCTCGCAATCAATCTGGCGACCAAACATCTGCGATTACCGGCAACCGCCAAGATCTTCGGTTTCGCGATCGCGTGGACCGCCGCCGAATGGGTCCGCGGCCATGCATTCACCGGGCTCCCTTGGAACCTGATCGGCTACACATGGTCGGGCGGGTTTCCGGGCGGGATCGCGATGCTGCAGAGCGTGGCCTGGATCGGCATCTATGGATTGAGCTTTGTGACGGTTCTTGCCGCCTCGTTACCGGCGCTCCTCGGGGCATCATCACTGGTCCCGATTTCAGCGGGTCGGCGTTGGGCTCCGCCGATCGCCGCGGCATTTTCGTTATTTATTCTCGGTGTCGCGGGAGCGGTTCGGCTCGAACTATCGCCGACGGTTGCCAGCGGGATCTGGCTACGCATTGTTCAACCCTCGATTCCCCAAACGATGAAATGGGACCCGGGCGCTGCCGAAGCAAATTTTCGGCGGCTTCTCGATCTGAGCACCGCACCGGCGCCCCACCCGATCAGCGCCATCGTTTGGCCCGAGGCCGCAACACCTTTTCTCCTCGAGCGGGATGCGACGCATCGCGGGCAGATCGCCGCCATCGTGCCCGAGAAAGGCTACGTCATTACCGGTGCGCTGCGGGCAAACCCGCCGCCGGGTCCGGTGACCCGGATCTGGAACAGCATCGAGATGTTGAACGCAGAGGGTGACGTCGTCACTTATTATGACAAGGCGCATCTTGTCCCGTTCGGCGAATACGTTCCGATGCGCTATGCGCTGCCATTCAAAAAGATCACCGCCGGGACCATTGATCTCAGCGCCGGACCTGGGCGCCGCACGATCGCGCTGCCGGGGCTTCCGCCGTTTGCAGCAGCGATTTGCTACGAGGTCATTTTTCCGGGTGCGATCGTCGACGAAGGAGAGCGCCCGGCCTGGATCCTGAATGTCACCAACGACGCGTGGTACGGCCGTAGCTCGGGCCCATTTCAGCATCTCGCCAGCGCCCGGACCCGCACCGTCGAGGAAGGATTGCCGATGGTACGCGTCGCCAACAACGGAATAAGTGCTGTGATCGACGCCGTCGGGCGGGTCCGCGCGCGCATCGATCTCGACACTATCGGTTATGCCGACATTGCGCTCCCGGGTGCCGACGGCCGCACGCTCTACTCCCGCGTCGGCGATTGGGCCCTGGTCGCGCTCCTCTTGCTCGGTGCGCTCCCGGTTGTCTTGCGGCTCCGCTGAGCCGCGGTGCCACGGTCCACATTCTTCCCGGGCGTGGATATTGGCGCAGCTCGGAGCGGTTTCTTTTATATCGAGCCGGGTTGTTCATCGCGTATGATGGTGTACTCTATCTCCTCAACCCGCTGCCTTTGCGAGGGCGATCGACCGAAGATGCCTATGCAGCAACAGACCCGGCGGCCGGGCCGCCGAAAGGGCGACAAGCCGAACCCGATCGACATCCATGTCGGCTCTCGCGTGCGGTTGCGCCGCAACATGCTCGGCTTGAGCCAGGAAAAGCTCGGCGAGGCGATTGGCTTGACCTTCCAGCAGGTGCAAAAGTACGAGCGTGGCGCAAATCGCATCGGGGCCAGTCGCTTGCACGATCTAAGCCGCGTGCTGGACGTCCCCGTGTCGTTCTTCTTCGACGACATGGATCCGGTGCGGGCGCCGGCGATTCCTGCAGGCTTTGCCGAGCCTGCCGCGGAAGCTTTCGACTCCGACCCGTTGCGCCGGCGCGAGACGGTCGAACTCGTCAGCGCCTATTACAGGATCGACGATCCGGCCTTGCGCCGTCGCCTCTTCGAACTTGCGAGAGCATTGGCGGTAGGGTCTGAACGCGCAGAGGCGAAATAGCGATTTCCGGCCGTCGCAGGGCGACCGGGACGGCCGGATCGGACTTGACGCTCGCCCCGTAAGGTTGCATCAACGCCTTTGCGCTTATCCATGATTTGAGGCCTTCAGGAAGGGCAGTCTCTTGGCCAACCGCGATTTTGTGTTCACCAGCGAGTCCGTATCGGAAGGCCATCCCGACAAGATTTGCGACCGCATCTCCGATGCAATCGTCGATGCCTTTCTTGCGGAGGATGCGCAGGCGCGCTGCGGCGTCGAGACGCTGGTCACCACGAACCGCGTGGTGCTGGCGGGAGAAGTCCGCGGTCCGGCATCGATCACCGGCGAAAGGCTGATCGAGGTGGCGCGGAACGCCATCCGAGAAATCGGCTATGAACAGGAGAATTTCCACTGGGAGCACGCCGCGATCAAGTGCTTCATCCACGGCCAGTCCACCGACATTGCACAGGGCGTCGACGCCTCCGGCAACAAGGACGAGGGCGCCGGAGACCAGGGTATGATGTTCGGGTATGCCTGCACCGAGACGCCCGAGTTGATGCCGGCGCCGATCTTCTATGCGCATGCGATTTTGCGCTCTCTTTCTCAAGCGCGGCACGCGGGAAACACACCCTTGCTCGGGCCTGATTCGAAGAGCCAAGTGACACTGCGATACGTCGACGGGAGGCCAACGGGGGCAACGAAGATGGTCGTCTCGATCCAGCATTCCGACCGGATCGAGCGGGAGGAGGTGCGCGAAATCGTGCGGCCGCATGTCCTCGGTGTTCTGCCTGGAGGCTGGATGTGCGACGAGGAGCACTTTCTCGTCAATCCGACCGGCCGCTTCGTGATCGGCGGTCCCGACGGTGACGCCGGCGTCACCGGCCGTAAGATCATCGTCGACACCTATGGCGGCGCAGCACCGCATGGCGGTGGCGCGTTTTCGGGCAAGGATCCGACAAAGGTCGATCGATCGGCGGCCTATGCCGCGCGCTACCTCGCAAAAAACGTCGTCGGCGCGGGCCTTGCCGAGCGCTGCACGATCCAGGTTGCGTACGCGATCGGCGTCGCCAAGCCCCTGTCGTTTTATGTCGACACCGGCGGGGCGGCCGATGAGCAAAAGTTGGCTGCGGTGCTGCAGGAGCTGATGGACCTGTCGCCGCGCGGCATCCGCACACATCTTGGTTTGAACAAACCGATCTACGCGCGCACGTCGGCCTATGGCCATTTCGGCCGACCAGCCGAGCCCGACGGCGGCTTCTCTTGGGAGAAGCTCGATCTTGTGGACGAGCTGCGGCGCGCCTTCTGAATTTCCTTGATTGTGGAGCCGGCACGGCGTCCGCCGGTCTACGGGCGACGCCGCGGGCGGGCACTTCGGCCGGGACAAAAGGTCCTGATCCGCGAATGGCTGCCGCGGCACGTCTTGACGATACCGCCGACGGGCCAGCTCGAACCCCATACTGCTTCCGGGGCTCCGGGACGACCGGTTTGGCTCGAGATCGGTTTTGGCGGGGGCGAGCACCTTGCCGTCCAGGCCGAGTGTCATCCCGAGGTCACTCTGATCGGCTGCGAGGTATTCGAACCCGGCATCGTCAGACTGCTGGCGCAGATCGAGCGCCGTCATCTCGACAACATCCGGGTTTTTGCCGACGACGCGCGGGCCTTGATCGCGGCCCTGCCGCGATCATCGATCGATCGCGTCTTTGTCCTATTTCCCGACCCTTGGCCAAAGCGCCGCCATGAGAAGCGCCGCATCCTATCCCGCGAGACCCTCGATGCCTTGGCGGCGATCATGACGGACGGAGCCGAACTCCGTCTCGCGACGGACGATCCCAATTACCTCTGCTGGATGCTCGAACGAGTGACCGACCATCCAGATTTCGAATGGCTGGCTCGAGATCCTAGCGATTGGCGCGAACGCCCCGTGGATTGGCCGCCGACGCGTTACGAGGAGAAAGCGCGCGCCGCGGGGCGCGCTCCCGCCTTTATCCGAGTGAGGCGGCGGTTCCGGAGATGATGGAAACGACCTTGCGACGCGGGCAAGACCATTATATCTATAGGACGATTAGCCCCATAGGTCCGCTCGGCGGACGTTGCGCGGGTGGGCCGACGGCCCATTTTTTGTTTTCGGAGGGCCGCTGCGGGAGGTGAGACTGGCAACGCGCATGCGCCGGCGGTTGGGCGAAGACAGCCTGTTGCGTATTGCCAAATTTCGTGGGGAGGTCGGGGCTTCTTGGTTGACACGAACAGTATTGTGCAGATGATCGAGCCGTCACTGGCTGCGATGGGTTATCGTTTGGTCCGGGTGGTGATGACGAGCGGCCGCGGGGCGACGCTCCAGGTCATGGCCGAGCGGCTCGACGATATGCCGATCACCCTCGCTGAGTGCGCACAGATCAGCCAATCCGTCTCCGCCTTGCTCGATGTCGCCGATCCGATCGCCGGCAGCTACACGCTGGAGATCAGTTCTCCGGGCATCGACCGCCCGTTGGTTCGCGCCGAGGACTATGACCGCTTCCGCGGTTACGAGGCCAAGATCGAACTCGCGACACCGCTCGACGGACGCCGGCGGTTCCGCGGCCGCCTCCTGGGAACCTCGGAAGGCGCCATTCGTCTCGTTACCGAAGCGGGCGAAACGCGTTTGCCGCTCGATGCCGTCGCGCGCGCTAAGCTCGTCCCCACCGATGATCTGATCGCTGCCGCGCGACACAAGCCGTCCGAGTTGCATCCGCCGCCAGCCGCACCCCTGTCCCGAATTCACTGAGGCACAACGCCGAGAACGTCATGGATACGACAGTCACTTACGCGCGCCCGGAACTGCTGCAAGTCGCCGATGCCGTTGCTCGCGACAAGGGCATCGATCGCGACGAGGTTCTGGAGGCGATGGAGCAGGCGATCCAGAAGGCGGGCCGCTCCAAATATGGCCAGGAATACGACATTCGCGCCGAGATCGACCGCCGCAACGGCGAGATTCGGCTCCTTCGCTTCCGAGAAGTGGCAGAGGCGGTCGAGAACGAGGCGACCCAGATCGCTCACGCCGAGGCGCAGCGGTTGAACCCGGAAGCCGAGATCGGTGATTTCATCACCGATCCGCTGCCGCCGATCGATTTTGGGCGTATCGCCGCGCAGACGGCAAAGCAGGTCATCGTTCAAAAGGTGCGCGACGCCGAGCGCCAGCGGCAGTTCCTCGAATTCAAAGATCGGGTGGGCGAGATCGTCAATGGGCTTGTCAAGCGCGTCGAGTTCGGCAATGTCGTCGTCGATCTCGGGCGCGCCGAGGCAATGCTGCGCCGCGACGAGCTGTTGCCGCGCGAAAGCTTCCGTCAGGGAGAGCGCGCCCGAGCCTATGTCTACGATGTGCGCCAGGAATTGCGCGGGCCGCAAATCTTTCTGTCGCGCACCCATCCGCAGTTCATGGCCAAATTGTTCGCACAAGAGGTGCCGGAGATTTATGACGGCATCATCGAGATCAAGGCGGTCGCTCGAGACCCTGGGAGCCGCGCCAAAATCGCGGTGATCTCGCGCGACAGCGGGATTGATCCGGTCGGCGCCTGCGTCGGGATGCGCGGCAGCCGTGTTCAGGCGGTCGTAGGCGAATTGCAGGGCGAAAAAATCGATATCGTTCCCTGGTCGCCGGACCCGGCCACTTTCGTGGTCAACGCGCTCGCGCCGGCCGAAGTTGCCAAAGTCGTTATGGACGAGGAGCAACGGCGCATCGAAGTCGTCGTACCGGACGATCAGCTAAGCTTGGCGATCGGGCGACGGGGCCAAAATGTTCGGCTCGCGTCACAACTTACCGGCTGGGATATCGACATCCTGACCGAGGCCGAGGAGTCGGAGCGGCGGACCGAGGAATTCCGCAATCGGAGCCAGATGTTCATCGAGGCCCTCGACATCGATGATGTTATTGCCCATTTGCTGGTGACCGAGGGCTTCACCTCTCTCGAAGAGGTAGGCTATGTGCCGCTGGAAGACCTCGCCGACATCGAAGGATTCGACGCCGAGGTAGCAACCGAGTTGCAGGAGCGGGCGCGCCGCTCGCTGGAACGACGGGATCGCCAATACGAGGAGCGGCGTCGAGAACTCGGGGTCAGCGACGAGCTGGCGTCGCTCGAGCGGTTGACGCCGGGCATGCTGGTGGCGCTCGGCGAGAACAAGATAACGACCCTCGACGATTTTGCCGGCCTTGCCGGCGATGAGCTCGTCGAGGTGCTCGCAGGGTCCGACAAAGTCGGGGTCAATCTCGACCTAGAGGAGGCGAATGCGCTGATCATGCGGGCACGAGCACATTGGTACGCGGATGAAGCCGAGGGGTCTACGAAATCAACTCCGGAGTAGGCATCACGAGGGCTCGCAATAGGACCCGGGCGGAACGGCATACCGCGGGGGTGAACGCCGTCGGGTCGCAGCGCCGATGCATCATCACGGGGGAGGTCCGAGACCGATCAAACCTGCTCCGCTTTGTCATCGGACCGGGCGGCGAGCTCGTTCCCGATGTGGCGTCCCATCTGCCCGGGCGGGGTTTGTGGATGATCCCTCGGCGCGATATAATCGAGAGCGCGCCGCCGCGACGCCTCTTGGCACGTTTAGCGCATCGTTCGGTAATTGTACCGCCCGGGCTCGCGGATCGCGTCGAGGCCCTGCTGGTGCAGCGGTGCCTGGACATGGTTGGTCTTGCCCGTCGGGCTGGTCTCGCGGTTGCCGGGTTCGAGAAGGTCTGTGACGCGGTGCGAACCGGCAAAGTTGGCCTGCTGATCCTCGCGCTCGATGGGGCGGAAGGCGGGCGCCGGAAGGTCCGCGCCGCCGGGCGCGGTTTGCCGGCTGCGATCGTTTTGACCGCAGCAGAGATGGGCGCGATCTTTGGTCAAGATCATGTGGTAAACATAGCGATCGGGCTTGGCCGGCTGAGCGGCCGGTTGATCGCCATTGCGGAGAAGATTACCGGCTTTCGCCCAGGAGCGGTGGTTGATCGAGGAGTGGAACCGCTCCACGCCGGCGGGCTCGGCAAGATGGTATTGGATCGAGATGAGCGACGCGAATGAGCAAGAACAGAAGCGACCCCTGACCCTCGCCCGAACCGGCGGCAGGCTGGAGCTCCGCAAGAGTGTGGAGACGGGGCAGGTGCGTCAGAGCTTCTCGCACGGGCGCTCAAAGACTGTTACGGTGGAGGTTCGTAAGAAGCGCTCGATCGGGCCGGCGCTCGAACCCGGTCGCGGCGACACCGCCCCCGCTGTTGCTCGTGAGCAGGCGTCCCCTGGGCCGGCGGCGCGGGAGCCGACGCGCCGGCCCGTCGCGATCCCGCGCGCATTGACCGCGGAAGAAAAGGCCGGTCGCGTCCGCGCAGTGCACGATGCCCGCAAGGCTGACGAGGAAGCGCGCCGACGCGCCGCTCTGGCCGAAGCCGACCGACGCCGTCAGGAGGAAGAGCAGGCCGCCGAGGAGGCGCGCCGCCGGGCCGAGGAGGAGGCGCACAGAAAGGCCGAAGAAGAAGAAAGGCGCAGCCGCGCGGAAGAGGAGGCGCGGAAGCGATCCGAGGAAGAGGCGCAGCGGCGCAAGGACGAAGAATCGCGGCGAGAGGTCGCGGAACGGGCTGGGAAGGCGGCCGCTGCGAAAGTCGCCGCGCTCGCCGCGGCGGGCAAAGTCAGCGTTGCTCTCGAGGAGGAGGAAGAGCCGGCTGCGACGACGCGGCGTGGGGTCCGGCCGGAGGCCAAAAAACCGGTGGTGCCGGCGCGTCGCGAAGAGGCGCGTCGTCGGACCGGAAAGATCACGGTCACCCGCGCACTCTCCGACGACGAAGGAGAGCGGATGCGCAGCTTGGCCTCGGTTCGCCGAGCCAGGGAGCGCGAGCGCCAGCGGCTGCATCAGGGCGAGCAGGAGCAAATCAAGGTCGTGCGCGAGGTCGTCGTACCCGAGACGATCACCGTCCAGGAACTGGCGAACCGCATGGCCGAGCGCGGTGCCGACGTGATCAAGGCGCTGATGCGCATGGGGGTGATGGCGACGATCAATCAGACTATCGACGCCGACACCGCCGAACTCGTCGTGACAGAGTTCGGCCATCGCCTGCGGCGGGTCTCCGAAGCCGATGTCGAGATGGGGCTGCGAGGCGATGAGGATATTCCCGAGACCCTCGAACCGCGCGCGCCGGTGGTCACGGTCATGGGCCATGTCGACCATGGCAAGACCTCGCTCCTTGACGCTCTGCGCGAGACCGATGTCGCGGCCGGCGAGGCTGGCGGCATCACGCAGCATATCGGCGCCTATCGCGTCAGCCTGAAGAGCGGCAAGCAGATCACCTTTATCGACACGCCGGGTCATCAGGCCTTCACCGCAATGCGCGCGCGGGGGGCCAACGTCACCGACATCGTGGTGCTGGTCGTGGCGGCCGATGACGGCATCATGGAGCAGACGGTCGAGGCGATCCGCCACGCCAAAGCGGCGCAGGCGCCGATGATCGTCGCCATCAACAAGATCGACAAGCCTGACGCCAGGCCTGAGCGCGTTAGGCAGGAGCTCTTGCAACACGAAATCGTGGTTGAACAGCTCGGCGGGGAGGTTCTTGATGTCGAGGTCTCGGCGCTTCAGAAGACCAATCTCGACAAGCTCGAAGAGGCGATTCTTCTGCAGGCCGAGCTGCTCGATCTCACGGCGAACCCGAACCGCACGGCGGAAGGCGTCGTCCTCGAGGCGAAGCTCGAGCGTGGGCGCGGTGCCGTCGCAACGGTGCTGATCCAACGGGGGACATTGCGGGTCGGCGACATCTTTGTCGCTGGCAGCGAATGGGGCCGCGTGCGTGCACTCGTCGATGATCGCGGCGAAAACCAGCGGGAGGCGGGTCCGTCGACGCCGATCGAGGTCTTGGGGCTTAACGGGACACCTCTTGCGGGCGATGATTTTGTGGTCGCCGAGAACGAGAGCCGGGCCCGCGACATCGCCGATTTTCGCCAGCGCCGGCGGCGCGCAGCGATCGCGGCGTCGGGAGCGCGCGGGACGCTCGAGCAGATGTTCTCGCAAATCGCCGCCGGCATCGCCAAGGAACTGCCGATCGTCGTCAAGTCGGATGTGCAGGGTTCGCTCGAAGCAATCGTCGGTTCGCTCGAAAAACTCTCGACCAACGAAGTGTCGGTTCGTGTGCTGCACTCGGCCGTCGGCGGGATCAATGAAAGCGACGTTATCCTAGCCAAGGCGTCGGCGGCGGTGATCATCGGCTTCAATGTCCGTGCTAATCCGCAAGCACGCGATCTTGCAAGGCGCGATGGTGTCGAGATCCGCTACTATTCGATCATCTACGACTTGATCGAGGATATGCGCGGGGCGCTATCAGGCCTGCTCGCGCCGACCCTGCGCGAGCGCTTCCTTGGCAACGCTTCGATCCGGGATGTCTTCAACATCACCAAAGTCGGCAAAGTTGCAGGGTGTATGGTCACCGAAGGCGCGGTACGGCGGGGCGCCAGGGTGCGTCTGCTGCGCGACAGCGTCGTCGTTCACGAAGGCACGCTCAAGACCTTGAAACGTTTCAAGGAGGAGGTTCGCGAGGTCAATCAGGGGTACGAGTGCGGCATGGCCTTCGAGAACTACCAGGACATCCAGACCGGTGATGTCATCGAGTGCTTCGAGGTGGAAGAAGTGGCGCGCTCTTTATAGTGCTTCGGCTCATGGTCAGAAAACGGCGGCAATATTCGAACCGGGAGGGGCTGAAGCGTGGTATCAGTCAACGGCGGCTTCGGGTCGGGGAAGAGCTGCGACACCTGCTCTCCGAGATATTCCGCCAGGGCGAATGTCGCGACCCCGCGCTACGGGATGTCAGCATTGCCGTCACCGAGGTGAGGTTCAGCTCCGATTTGCGCAATGCGACTGTGTTCGTGATGCCGCTCGGCGGTGCGAACGCGACCGAGATCGTCGCCGGGCTGAAACGGAGCACGGCATACTTGAAGCGTCTGGTCGCCGGCGAAGTAACCCTGCGCTACGCGCCCGACCTGAGATTCGAACTCGATGTCTCGTTTGATCACGCATCGCGCATCGCCGCCTTGCTCGCGCAGCCCAAAGTCGAACGCGACCTTCGCCTTGGCGCCACCCTGGCCGAGAACCACGACGATGCCGAATGATGGCGATCCCCACGGGTGGTTCGTCATCGACAAACCGCTCGGGCTCAGCTCGGCTCGGGTCGTCGAGGTGATCCGTCGCCTCACTGGAGCCAAAGTCGGACATGCGGGCACACTTGACCCTTTGGCGACCGGCGTGCTGCCGGTAGCGTTGGGTGAGGCGACAAAGACCGTCGCGTATGCGATGAGCGCGCGAAAACGCTATCGCTTCCGTATCCGATGGGGGATTGCTCGCACCACCGACGACCGCGAAGGCGCGATCGTGGCGGAGTGTACATCGCGGCCGAGCCAAGCTGCGATCGAGGAGATCCTGCCGCGCTTTACCGGCACGATTCTGCAGTCGCCGCCACCTTATTCGGCCATCAAGGTCGACGGACGCCGCGCCTATGCGCTCGCGCGCGCCGCGAGCCCGCCGGCTCTGCCGGCGCGGCCGGTGCAGATCGCCGCACTGAGGCTGATCGCCGTGCCCGATCGCGATCATGCCGATTGCGAGGCCCTCGTCGGCAAGGGGACCTACATCCGTGCCCTCGCCCGCGATCTCGGCGCCGCACTAGGAACGTTCGGCCATATTGCCGAGCTGCGTCGCCTTGCGGTTGGGTCGTTCAGCGAAGCGCAGGCGATTTCGTTGGATTCCATGGTCGAGCATCGGCATAGTCTGGTCGCATCGGGGTGCTTGTTGCCAATCGAGGCCGCGCTGGACGACATCCCGGCGCTAGTCTTGACCGCAGCCGAAGCCACTCGATTGCGTTGCGGGCAGAGGGTGACGCCACGGGATATTAGCGTGCGGGCGCACCTTGATCAGCTCGACGAGGGTACGGTTGTAGGCGCTTGGCACAACCAAGCGGTAGTCGCCCTGGCCAGGATCGAAAACGGCGGCCTCCGACCGGCGCGAGTTATCAATCGTTGAAAGGATGGAGCGGTGTCGATTACCGCCGAGCGCAAGCAGGCGCTCATCACTGAGTACGCCACCGACGAGCGAGACACCGGGTCGCCGGAGGTCCAAGTGGCGATCCTGAGCGAGCGGATACGCAACCTCACCGATCACTTGACTAGTCATAAGAAGGACTTTCATTCGCGGCGCGGACTGCTTGTCATGGTCGGCCAGCGGCGCCGATTGCTCGATTATCTCAAGCGGTCGAGCGCAACGCGTTACGAGACGTTGATCGGACGTCTCGGACTGAGGCGCTGATACTTCGTTGAGACCCTCTGCGCAATTGACAACCCCTGCTACCCTTCGAATTCGTGCGCGACGGACCGCCTCAGCTTCCAAAGCCCCAACTCGGACGAGGCTGGTGCCGTCATCGCGCTTGACTCCGGCGCGACCCAGCTCGCCCGCCCGATACTTGCGAAAAGGATGATCTCGAATGTTCCAGGTTTATCGTAAGGAACTAATCTGGGGCGGACGTCCCCTTGTCCTCGAGACGGGGAGGCTCGCGCGCCAAGCCGATGGCGCGGTGCTCGCCACCTACGGCGAGACCACCGTGTTGTGCACCGCGGTCGCGATGAAGACGGCCAAGTCCGGTCAAGACTTTTTCCCGCTGACGGTCAACTATCAGGAGAAGACCTTTGCCGCCGGCAAGATCCCGGGCGGCTTCTTTAAGCGCGAGGGTCGCCCCTCGGAAAAGGAGACACTGGTCTCGCGGCTGATCGACCGGCCGCTACGGCCGCTCTTTGTTCCAGGATTTGTCAATGAAACCCAAATCATCTGTACGGTTCTGAGCCATGATCTCGAAAACGATCCCGATATCGTGTCGCTGATCGGCGCTTCGGCAGCGCTGACGATCTCGGGGATACCGTTTTTAGGACCCGTCGGCGGGGTGCGCGTCGGCTATATCGACGGGAACTACGTGTTGAACCCGACACTGGGCGAGATGCCCCGTTCGCAGCTTGATTTGGTTGTCGCCGGAACGGCCGACGGTGTGCTGATGGTCGAATCCGAGGCGAAAGAACTTTCCGAGGAAGTCATGCTCGGGGCGGTGGTCTTCGGCCATCGTGAGTTTCAGCCAGTGCTTCAGGCAATTATCGAGCTGGCCGAAACCTGCGCCGGCGAGCCGTGGAGCGTGCCGCCTGCGCTACCCGAGCTGCCTGCGATCGAGGCACGGCTGCGCGAAACGATCGGTCCGCTGATCGAGGCCGCCTATCGCGAGCAAGGCAAGCAGGATCGCAGCAACCGGCTCGATGCGGCAAAGGCGCAGGCAGCCGAGCTGTTCTCCGACGAGCTTGAGCGTGCAGCCGCGCTGAAGCTATTCAAGGATGTCGAAAAGGAGATTGTCCGCGGCGCCGTTTTGCGGGGTGGACTACGGATCGATGGCCGTGACACCCGCACAGTTCGACCGATTTTATGCGAGGTGGGACTCCTGCGGCGCGCGCATGGCTCGGCATTGTTCACCCGAGGCGAGACGCAGGCGCTCGTGGTGGCGACGCTCGGGACCGGTCAGGATGAGCAGATCATCGACGCGCTCGAAGGGGACTACCGCGAGAATTTCATGCTCCACTATAACTTCCCACCGTATTCGACGGGCGAAACGGGACGGTTAGGCTCGCCGAGCCGGCGCGATGTCGGGCACGGCAAGCTCGCCTGGCGGGCGATTCGCCCGTTGCTGCCGAGCAAGGACAGTTTCCCTTACACGATACGCGTCGTGTCTGAGGTTACCGAGTTGAACGGGTCCTCGTCGATGGCCTCTGTTTGCGGCGCCTCGCTTGCTCTGATGGATGCCGGCGTGCCGCTGCCCCGTTCGGTGGCCGGGATCGCCATGGGCCTGATCAAGGAGGCGGAAGGGTTTGCCGTGTTGTCGGATATTCTCGGTGACGAGGATCATCTCGGCGATATGGACTTCAAAGTCGCTGGCACCGAGAGGGGCGTCACCGCGTTGCAGATGGACATCAAGATCACCTCGATTACCGAGGAGATCATGCGAATTGCGCTGAGCCAGGCACGCGAAGGGCGGATTCACATCCTCGGCGAGATGGCCAAGGCGCTGACCGGCGCGCGCGACACGGTCAGCGAGAATGCCCCTCGCATCACGACGTTCAACATTCCGAAGGAGAAGATTCGCGAGGTGATCGGTTCGGGCGGCAAAGTAATCCGCGAGATCACCGAGACGACCGGGGCCAAGATCGACATCGATGACGACGGCACCGTCAAGGTCGCCGCTGTCGATGGCGATGCGGCCAGGGCCGCGATCGATTGGATCCGCGGGATCGTCGCCGAGCCCGAGGTCGGCTCGATCTACTCCGGGAAGGTCGTCAAAGTTGTAGACTTTGGCGCGTTTGTAAACTTTCTCGGATCACGCGATGGGCTTGTGCACATCAGCGAGCTCGCCCCGCAGCGGGTCGGTAAGGTCGCCGACGTGGTCAAGATGGGCGACACGGTCAAGGTCAAAGTGCTCGGTTTCGATGACCGTGGCAAAGTCAAGCTCAGCATGCGCCAAGTCGATCAGCAGACCGGCGAGGATCTCGGCGCGAGGCGCCAGGAGCCGCCGAGGGCGGCAGCGCCCTGAGGGTAGACGGTGCCGGGCGGGACGGCCCTGCACTTCCCGCGACTGGCGCTTCGGATCTGCGCCAGCTCACCGGTGCGGGCCGAACAGCCGGCGTCCTGCCTCCACCGGTGATCGGCCATCGCGGCGCCGCTGCGTGCGCGCCCGAAAACACGCTTGCCGGATTTCGTAAGGCAAAGGACCTCGATTGTCGCTGGGTCGAGTTCGACGTTCGTCTCACCGCTGACGGCCACCTGATTCTTCTCCATGACGAGAGGCTTGAGCGTACGACGAATGGCGGGGGAAAGGCAGCCCTGTTGCCTCTGGCGGACATTCGACGCTACGACGCGGGATGCTGGTTCGGTCCTGCCTTCCGGGGAGAGCGGGTGCCGACGCTGGCGGAAGCTGTAGCGCTCCTTGGCGAGCTTGGTGTCGGAGCAAACGTGGAAGTGAAAGCCGTTCGCGGCCGCGAAGCCAAAACCGCAGCCATGGCCGCCGAACTGCTCTGCCGGATGTGGCCTCCCCAGCTGCCGGCGCCGCTGATTTCGAGCTTTTCTCCTACCGCCCTCGCGGCGGCGCAGGCGTGCGCTCCAAGGATCGGCCGAGGCATATTGTTCCATTCGGTGCCGAAAGATTGGCGCCTTCTCGCCGAGAGCCTCGGCTGTGTGACGATTCATGCCGACCACCGGGGTTTGCGTCCGGCCCTGGTGGCGGAGGTCCGCCAGGCGGGATATCCCCTGCTCGCCTACACGGTCAACGATCCCGGGCGGGCGCACACGCTGTTCGGTTGGGGGGTCACTTCCGTGTTCTCGGATGTTCCCCATATTCTTCGTCCGGCAGAAACCTCGCGGCAGGGAGCAGTTCGGTGAAACCGCTCAACTCACTGGTGATCTCCGGACGCGAGGTGCTGCCGCTCGTCGAAGGCGGCAAGGGCATCTCGGTGTCGAATGGTGAAAGCTCCGGAGCCTGGGCTGCGACCGGCAGTGTCGGCACGTTCTCGGGGGTCAACGCCGACAGCTACGCCGAGCCCGGCCAGCCGATCCCGCAGATCTACCACGGACGGACGCGACGCGAACGACACGAAGAACTTGTCGCCTATGCGATCGCGGGCGGCATTCATCAGGCGCGCGTCGCCCACGAGCGCTCCAATGGCGAAGGCCGCATCCACATGAACGTGCTGTGGGAGATGGCCGCGGCCGAACGCGTCCTCCACGGGGTGCTGGAAGGGGCCAAAGGTCTGATCAACGGCGTTACCTGCGGCGCCGGGATGCCTTACAAGATCGCCGAGATCTGCGCGCGCTATGGGGTGCACTACTACCCGATCGTGTCGTCGGCCCGCGCGTTTCGCGCTTTGTGGAAGCGTGCCTATTATAGGTTTTGCGAGTGGCTCGGCGGTGTAGTCTATGAAGATCCCTGGCTCGCGGGCGGCCATAACGGACTTTCGAACAGCGAGGACCCGCAAAATCCCGAACCACCCTACCCTCGGGTCCGCGAGCTGCGCAACCTGATGGTCGATTTCGGGCTTGCGACGACACCGATCTTCATGGCTGGCGGGCTGTGGTATCTGCGCGAATGGCTGGATTGGATCGATAACCCCGAACTCGGCCCGGTCGCGTTTCAATTCGGCACTCGTCCGCTCGTGACACAGGAGAGCCCGATTTCCGAAACATGGAAACGCAAGCTCCTGACCTTGGGCGAAGGCGATGTCTACCTCAACCGCTTCAGCCCGACCGGCTTCTATTCCTCGGCGGTGCGCAACAACTTTCTCAATGAGCTGCAGGAGCGCTCCGAGCATCAAGTCGCCTACACCGTTGATCCGGTCGGCGAGCACGTCGCGCCTTTCAGCGTCGGCGCGCGCGGCCGCACCGTCTTTTTGACGGCTCACGACAAGAAATCGGCCGAGGGCTGGGTTGCCGCAGGTTTTACCGAAGCTCTGCGCACACCCGACTCGACGCTGATCTTCGTCACCCCGCGAAAGGCCCTCGAGATCCGCACCGACCAGATCGGCTGCATGGGGTGCCTCAGCGCCTGCCAGTTCTCGAATTGGGCGCAGAACGAAGCACGTACCACCGGGAAGAAGGCCGATCCGCGGAGCTTCTGCATACAAAAGACGCTTCAGGCGATCCGGCATTCGGATGATGTCGACTTCCAGCTGATGTTCGCCGGGCACAACGCCTATCGCTTCTCCTCGGACCCGTTCTATGCAAACGGATACGTGCCGACCGTGCGGGAGCTGGTCGAACGCCTGCAAACCGGCGACTGAGCGCCGGCGGGTCGCGAAAGGGTTGTTTATTTTCGCCACAGGAATGTTTATATTTGTTCGATGACGATGACGTCGGCCTCATTGACCGCCCTGGAACGCCTGCGCGCAGTGGGTCTACGGCCTACGCGGCAGCGCGTCGCCTTGGCACGGCTTCTGCTCGAAAACGGGGACCGCCACGTTACCGCCGAGCAGTTGCACGGCGAAGCGCTCGGTGCGGCGATCCGGGTGTCGCTCGCTACCATCTACAACACCCTGCATCAGTTTACCGAAGCCGGGTTGCTGCGCGAGGTCGTGGTCGAACCGGGGCGCTCCTATTTCGACACCAACACGGCCGACCATCATCACTTCTTCTGCGAAGCGACCAGCAAGTTACAGGACATCCCGGGTCGGGATGTCGTGGTCAGCGGGTTTCCGCTGCCACCCCTCGGCACCGAGATTTGTCGAGTCGACGTCATCATCCGAGTGCGGCCGGAAAGCCGCTGATCGCCCCCGGGCGTTGGCCGTAGAACCCCTAGGGGCCACGCAACCGTCTGAAATCGCCGTCCAAGCTTCGCCCGCGGTCGAGCGCTCGGGCAACTTGGAGACTCGGGCGACCGTAGCCAGGGACCATGTGCGGGGCAGGGATCGGCTCCCAGGGAAAGCGCGTAAGGGCAGACCCGCCATCCGCAATCGGTAGCCAGCGCATCCGCAGCAAATCTGCAGCGAAATCAAGTTGAAATACGTCCGATCCGAAGACTGTAAGCGAGTGCCTGACCGGACCACGGCCGTCCCCGGCAACCCGAGCCGGAGCACCCTATTTGATAATCGGAACAGGTTGACAGGCCGCTGCCCTAGGATACAATCGTTCTAAGAAGCAGGCGTCGCCTGCATCTGCCCCGGCCGCGTCCCCCAAGGGGACGAGACGCAAGACGGTAGCGATGCGAGACTGACTAAATCAAGGAGGAGACCCAAATATGGCATACCAAGACGACATCGAATTGATGGCGCACCTGATGCGACGTGCGGGCTTCGGAGCCGGCCGCGACGAGCTCGAGGCGCGTGTCGCCAAGGGCTACGAGGCGACGGTCGAGGAGCTGCTGCATCCGAAGGCGCAGCCCGCGGCTGACCCTTATACGCTGCTGCGCTATCAGCCGTCGTCGTTGCTTCCCGGCGGTCAACCGCCGATGGGCAACGTGAACTGGATGTACTATCTGGTCAACACCAAGCGGCCCCTCGAAGAAAAGATGGCGCTGTTCTGGCACCATGTCTTCGCCACCGGCAATTCGAAGGTCGACAATTACGACCAGCTGCTGACGCAGATCAATCTGTTCCGCGAGAAGGGCATGGGCAATTACCGCGACCTGTTGCTCGATGTCGCGAAAAATCCGACCATGATCTTTTGGCTCGACAACCAGCAGAACCATGGGACCGCGGTCAACGAGAACTGGGGCCGCGAGCTCCTCGAATTGTTCAGCCTCGGCGCTGGCAACTACACCGAGACGGACGTTCGGGAATGCTCACGCGCCTTCACCGGCTGGACCTTCGCGACCAAGATCCCGCGTGCACCTTATGGCCGGTTCCCCTGGCAATTCGAGTACCGGCCGGAAGACCATGATGACGGCGAGAAGGAATTTCTCGGTCATAAGGGTCGGTTCAACGGCGAAGACATCATCGACATCGTTGTGCAGCAGCCGGCTTGCGGGCGTTTCATCTGCCGGCACCTGTACAATTTCTTCGTCGCAGATGAACCGCAGGTGCCCGCTTGGCCGATCGAGCCGCCGCGCGACCAGAAGGCGCTCGACACCTTGGTAGGAGCGTTCCGCGACGCGAAGTTCGACATGCGCCAGGTTCTGCGCGTGCTGTTCAATTCGGAGTTCTTCAAGAACGCGCGGTTCCAGCACATGAAGTCGCCCGCCGAGGTGGTGGTCGGCACATTGCGGCTGGTCGGCGGCCACGAGCTGCCGATGCCTGGATACGGCACGCTGTCGATGCAGCCGACCTATATGGGCCAGGATCTGCTCAATCCGCCTTCCGTCGAAGGCTGGCACACCGGCAAGGAGTGGATCAACAGCGGCTCCCTGATGGCACGTATCAACTTCGTCGCGGAGAAGATCGGCGACACGTCGCTGCCCGGCGTCCGCGCCATCATCGACCGACTGAAGGCCAGGGGCACGCTCGACCCCGAGCAACTGGTCGACGGTTGTCTCGATCTGTTTGGCCCGGTGCACGTCGGTGCCGAGACGAAGCAGGAACTCACGGCCCAGGCCAAGGAATGGGGCCGCATCTCCTGGGACAGCGACGCGAATGCCCAAACTGCAGACCGGCATGCCGCTGAAATGCTGCAGCTGATCGCGGCGACCAGAGAGTACCAATTCGCCTAACCAACCCGCACTCAGACATCAGACGAGGAGCAAGACACATGCCTGCAACGCAAACAGCACAGAAGGATCCCGTGATCGTTGTGCTGCAACTCACGGGAGGGAACGACTATCTGAATACGGTGATCCCCTACAACAACCCGCTGTACCGTGATAACCGGAAGGCGGTCGGGATCCCCGACAATCAGATCATGCATCTCGACAAGGACTATGGCATCCCGCACTACATGGCGCCGATCAAGCAGTTCTGGGATGACGGCAAGCTCGCCATCCTGCATGGCGTCGGCTGGAAGGAATCGCCGCGGTCCCACTTCCGCGCCATGGACATCTGGCATACCTGCGAGCCGGTTAAGGTCGGGACCGAAGGCTGGCTCGGCCGGGTGGCGCGCGAGTTCGACCCTAACAAGGAGAACGTGGTCACCACGGTCAGCTTCGGGCCCAGCTTGCCCCGGGCTCTCGCGGTCAACGGCGTTCCGGTGGCGTGCGTGGCCGGCCCCTTGGAAAATTACGGCTTTCTGCCGACCATTCAGGGAGAGCAGCGCAAGCAGGTGCTCGGTCGCTTTTCGCAGATGTACCAGCCGGCCATCGGCAGCGGTCCGGTCATGGATTACATGGGCATGACGGGCCTCGATTCGCTGAAGGGCGAAGACATTCTGAAGGTGGCACCGCAGAAGTACTCTTCGACGGTGCAATATCCGAACACCCCGATCGCCCGAAAGCTCAAGGGCATCGCGCAGACCCATCTGGCTGATCTGGGCAGCCGCATCTTCTACTGTGATCACAGCACCTTCGACACCCATGCGGGCCAGAACCCCGGCCACCGGTAATTTGTGGACGCGCGGTCACCGAGGGTATCGACGCCTTCATGAAGGACCTGCGCGAGCACGACCACGCCGACAACGTGATCCTGCTGATGTTCTCCGAGTTCGGCCGTCGCGTCCGCGACAATGGGTCGGGGACCGACCACGGCGCCGGAGGGGTAGCCTTTGTGCTCGGCGAGAAGGTCAAGGGTGGCCATTACGGCGAGATGCCGTCGCTGAAGCCCGAGCATCTGGTTCAGGGCGACCTCAACCCGAATATGGACTTCCGCAGCGTCTACTCGACGATCTTGGATAAATGGCTGAAGCTCAATCCGGCGCCGATCGTCAACGGCACCTTTGAGCAGCCGGCTTTCCTAAATTAAGGAAAGTTGTCAGCTGAGCCCCTTCTTCCCGCGGCCAAATCCCAAGGGAAGGAGGGGCTCAGAGCAAACGCGTGCACAACCCTTCCGAACCGTCGGGAGGGAACCGTTCGATCAGAGAGGAGGAGCGCTATGCCGCTCACAACGGTCCAGGAAGGACGAGTTTACGATTGGAGCCATGCCGTCGGGCGTGGCGCGGCCAGAGGCACAGGGTTCAACTATATTCAAACCATGTGTCTCGACAAAAGTGGCCACTTGTACACGACCAATCGGGGCAGCGAAAATAATTTCGGGATGCACTGCAACAAAGTGCAAATTGGCGGTCCCGGCGAAGAGGATTTGCTCGCCGAGTTCTTCGAATACGGCGAAGGGGAGGGGCACTGCGTCTGGCCGTTCGGCATCGCCACCGATGGCCAGGACCATGTATACGTGTCGGATGACTGGACGAACACGATCTCCGTGTTCGACACCAGCGGCAAATTCCTGCGGAAATGGGGCAAGACAGGCAGTGGCGACGGCGAACTGCTGCGCCCTGCCGGCCTAGCCGTCGAGAAAAACGGCAACGTGATCGTCGTCGACAGCGGCAATAATCGGCTGCAAGTCTTCACCCCCGAAGGGAAATTTGTCGGCAAGTGCGGCCGAGCCGGCAGCGGCGACGGCGAGTTCAACCAGCCTTGGGGGATCACCCTCGACAAGGACGGCAACATTTATGTCGCGGACTGGAAAAATCACCGCGTCCAGAAACTGTCCCCAGAGGGCAAGTTCCTGATGAAGATCGGCGAATATGGCACGATCGAAGAGCCCGAGGGTTCGTTTGCCGTGACCATGTTCGGACCCTACGTCTCGCAGGGGGAGGAGACCGCCGGTTATCCGAAGCCGGGCCGGCTCAATCATCCGACCGGCGTCGCCGTCGACCCTGATGGCGACATCTACGTCACGGACTGGGGCAATCATCGGGTTTGTGTGTTCGATGCCGAAGGAAAGCCGATCTGCAATCTGATCGGCGATGCCCAGGTGTTGTCCAAATGGGGGCAGCAGAGCATCGACGCCAACCCTGACATGATGAAAGCCCGGCGCCGGGTGAAGAGCCTCGAGCCACAATGGCGCTTCTGCTTCCCGACGGCGGTGGTGTTTAATCCGGACAACCGACCAGCTGATCGTCGCCGACAGTCAGCGGAACCGCTTGCAGATTTACAAGAAGGTTCGCGATTACAGCGATTTCCAGGCGAACCTCTAGGAATTTGTTGCGCATCGGGCGCTGCCGCATCGGGCGCCCGGCATCGAAGCTTGCCGTCTTTCCCGTCTCCCCAAAAGGGAGGCGGGAAAAAGCTTAATTTAGAATTCGAGCCGGTGCCTGCCGCGCTGGCGGAAGATTTCGCCGCCGGCCGGGAGGCTCGATCGCCGATGAGCGGGACGGCCCCCGAAAGTTGCGAGAGGCACGAGCGTGTGCTGGCGGAGAGACGCCGCGCGCTCGGGGAGGATCATCCGGAGACCCTTACGGCGATGCTAGCCCTCGCCGACTGCCTGTGGGCGCAAGGCCGGCTCATCGCAGCCCGCAAGCTGGAGGAACAAGTGGTCGCCGGGCGCCGCCGGTGGCTGGGCGAGCAGCACTTTGACACGCTGAAGGCAATCGGCAAGCTGGCCGTCACGATGGCCGCGCAAGGCGATCTGGCCGAGGCGCGCGAGCTTCAGGAGCGTGTGGTGAGCGGGATGCGCGGCGTCCATGGTGACAACGGTCTCGAGACGCTCCGGGCGATCAACAACTTGGCCGGGACGGTGTCGGCCCAAGGCGACTTTGATACCGCACGCGAACTCCTGGAGTCGGTGATAGCAACGACGTGCGCCGAGTACGGGGAGCAACATGCCGACAGCCTCACGGCAATGGGCAATCTGGCCGCAGTCCTGTGGCAGCAAGGCGATCGAGGCGAGGCATATGCACTGCAGGAGCACGTGGTCGAGTTGCAGCGCCAGGTGCGCGGCGACAGCGACTCAGCGACGTGCGCTGCTGTGAAAGTCCTCGAAATGATGGAGCGAGACGTCGGGTTCTAGCCTTGTAGCCCCGCGCCCAGCTTCCGCCGATCAGCGCGGCGCACCCCGTCGCGGGTTAGCGCGCCAATATCGATCCCTCGATCAAAGCTGCTCGCCATCGCGGCTAACCCGCGTTCGAACGCAACTGAAGATCACCCAGTTACTTCGTCCCGGGATTGCGGCTCTGCTGGCGCCAACGGCGGATTCCCTCGTTGAGAAATTCAGCGTCCGCCGACTCCGCCTGCCAGGACTTGGAGAACGGAGCGCTGTTGCTGCGCGGCCGACGATCGGGCGGCAGGTCGTCGAAGCGAATATGCATGGGCAATCGGACGCCTTCACCGAAAACGATCGCCTCTTGCGTGCGCATGCTCGGCAGCACCCCCAACATCCCCCGCGCCGCATCCGGCAGGGCCGTCTCCATGAAGCGTTGATCCAGGTAGTGCCCAAGGCGCAGCGCGAAAACCGTACCGCACTGGGAGAGCGCTTGAGGAGAAAGCCCCGAGGGCATCTGCGAGATCAAAGCGAGCGCGACGCCGTACTTGCGTCCCTCCCTGGCGATCCGCGTGATCGCTCTGGCAGTCGCAGCGAAGCCGACCGACTCGGCGGCGGGAACGTAGCGATGCGCCTCCTCGCAAACCAGCAGAACCGGCGGCATCCTCTCGCGTTCGGACCAGACGGCGAAATCGAATGTAAGGCGGCACGTCAGCGACACCACGACGTCGGCAATCTCGGACGGGATGCCCGATAAATCGATAATCGTGATCGGCTTCCCGTTTACCGGGATGCGCAACAGACGGCCGACGATTTGCGAAAGCGTGTCGCGGGCGACCAGCCAATCGGAGAACATGAATGAAAACCTTCGGTCGTCCCGCAGGGATTCGAGGCGGGTCCGAAGGCGAAGGTAGGGGGCTGAACTGTCAGATTTCTCGAGGCGACCCATCGCCTCGTCGATGAAACGGAGAAGATCGGGAACCCCGTATGGGGTCGGCGTATCGACCGTGATCGAGGCGGCGGCGAGGCTCTCGCTCGCATAGCGGCGCCGCGCCCGGATGATCGCGTCCTTCAGAATGATAGCCTGGGCTTCCTGCTCTTGAGCGGTCCCCCCGCGGACCAGCACGCCGACCGCTTCTTCGAAATCAAGCAGCCACAGCGGCAATTGGAGATTGTCGACATTGACGACCTCGGCGAGTTCTCCGAATGGCGTTGTGTATTCATTGTGCGGATCGAGCACGACGATATGTGCATGCGCATGGCCGGCGAGGATCGCAGACAATATCAACGCGATGGCGCAGGATTTTCCAGAACCGGTGGTGCCGAGCACGGCAAAATTCTTGGCCAGCAGCTCGTCTACCAGCACGAAGGCCGGTCCCGTCGGATCATGATACAAGGTGCCGATACTTACATTGGAGACCGACGGCCGGGTGTAGATCGTCCTGACGTCAGCATCCGTCGCCGCTACAACTGGGGCACCCGAAGTCGGGTAGAGCGATACGCCGCGCCGGAATTCCTTTTGACCCTCGGCCGAGCTTACGATCTCGCCCAACAAGTCGACGCTGAAGACGTTGCGCGGCGTAGAACTGCCTGCGACCTCCACGGCGCTGATTGTTCCAACCACCTCGTACTCGACGCCCCGTGTCTTGACCATGGCGCCGATGCGGATCGAGCCCGTGAAAGGTTCGTCGGCCTCGACAGTCATCTGCACGCCCGAAACGGCCGTCACACGTCCGAGACTGTAGTCCATGCGCCTGTTCCCTAGTCGATGCGCGTCAAGTTCTATTCGCCGTCGAAGACCTCGACCTCGTCGTCGAGGTCGGCGGTCTCGTCCTGACGGCCGAGGCTGCGGCGGTCGATCGCAACGGTCTTGATCACGGCAAAAACTTCGCGTCCCGGTGCGAGACCGAGCGTCGCGCCCGAGCGCCGGGTTACCCGCGCCAACAACCGCTCTTGGCCGAGGCGGAGCTGAACCTCCAGCGCGGCCTGCTCGATCGGAACGAGCGCTTCGACCCGCCCAGCCAGAACGTTCAGGGCGCTGGTCCCCGTCGGCGGGGTCTCTGCGAGGATCACGTCGCGGGCGCGGATTCTCACGCGCAGCGCAGTGCCGACCGGTGCGTGCAGCCGCGGCACCGTCAGCTTGCCAAAGGCACCCGCGAGCTCGGTTAACCCCCAGCGGGCATCATGTGCCGCGACGCGCACCGCGAGAACGGCACCCGCTTCGAAGCGGCCTGCCATTGGATAGAGCTCGGCGCGCCCCATCACCTCCTGCACAGGCCCGACCGCCCGTACCCGGCCTTCCGAGATCAGCACGATCGTGCTCGCCAGCCGGGTCACCTCGGCGACAGCGTGGCTGACATAAACAATCGGCACACTCGCCTGGTCGCGCAGCCGCTCGATATAGGGGAGGATCTCGTCCTTGCGCCGGGCATCGAGCGAGGCGAGCGGCTCGTCCATCAGCAACAGCCGCGGGCTGGCCAAAAGCGCACGGCCGATCGCGACCCGTTGTTTTTCGCCGCCCGACAGCCGGCCCGGTTGACGGTCGAGCAAAGATCCGATCCCGAGCAGATCGACGACATCGTCAAGGCGTGCGACACGTGCCGAGCCAGGTGTGAACCAGCGCCCGAACAGCAGGTTCTGGCGGACCGTGAGATGGGGAAACAGGCGGCCCTCCTGGAAGACGTAACCGACCCGGCGCCGATGGGCAGGGGCGCGGATACGGCGCTCGGTATCGGTCAGCACCGACCCGTCGACGGCAATACGTCCCCGTTGCGGGTAGATCAGCCCCGCGATCGCATTGACGACCGAGGTCTTGCCGCTTCCCGAGCGGCCGAACAACGCGGTGAGGCCGCGCCCGCTGCGAAAGTGGATGTCGAGCTCGAAAGCGCCGAGCCGATGCTCGATATCGACCTCGAGCATCGCGCTCAGTCGCCGGAAAGGCGCCGGCCGATGCGCCGCGCCAGGGTTTCGGAGGCGAGCAGCGCCAGCATCGACAGGACGACCGCAACGATCGTTAAGCGCAATGCGGCGGGATCACCCCCGGGGGATTGGGTGAGCGTATAAATCGCCAACGGCAAGGTCCGTGTCTCACCCGGGATATTGGACACGAAAGTGATCGTTGCGCCGAATTCGCCGAGGCTGCGGGCAAAGGACATCACCATGCCGGCGACGATCCCCGGGGCGATCAGCGGCAGGGTGATCAGCAGAAAGACATAGATACTCCCGGCGCCGAGCGTGCCGGCCGCCTCCTCGAGTTTGCGGTCGACCGCCTCGAGCGACAGGCGGATTGCCCGCACCATCAGCGGGAACGCCATCACCGCGGCGGCAAGAGCCGCGCCGGTCCAGCGAAAGGCGAAAACGAGACCAAAGCTTTCGGCGAGAAACCGTCCGAGCGGCCCTTGGCGGCCGAACAGCAGTAGCAATAGATAGCCGGTGACGACAGGCGGCATCACCAGCGGAAGATGAACGACCCCATCGAGCAGGCTCTTGCCCCAAAAACGGCCGCGCGTCAGCACCATCGCGGTGACGATACCAAACGGAAGGCTGCAGAGCATTGCCCAGAACGCGACGCGCAGGCTCAACCGAACCGCGTCGATCTCGTCTGGGGTGAAACCGGCCACGGCCATCAACGAAACAAGCGCAAGACTTTCTCCGATCGGACGACGGTGACCATGCTTTCACCTCTAGCCATACCTGACGGCTATATAATGGGTAGCTCGCGGCCGGGTAGAGGTGCAGAACTGCGGCATCACCGGAGAATAGCAGCGGTCGGTCGTGCGTGATAAGCTGTGGTGTTTGGTTTTGCCTTAGAGGTGGCAGCGATGAAGGTCAGAATCGAATACTGCGTGCCCTGAAACTATGAACCAAGAGCCCTCCGTGCGAGGGCGCGGCTTATGGAGCGAGGCGCCGAAGAGGTCGAGCTCGTCAAGGGTGTCGCCGGTGTGTTTGAGATCACCGTCGATGGGCGGCTCGCCTTCTCCAAAAAACAACTCGGCCGGTTTCCGGAAGACGCGGAAATCGATGCCCTGATTGGCGGGTAGGCCGGCAAGGCAACTAGCACGCCCTCACCTCAGAGGTGAGGGCGTCCTCCGTCCCGGTCGCAGTGCCGCGAGTTCCTTAACGGTTTGCTCATCGCTTCTATCGTAAGGAGCCGGGGATACCGGTCGCACATCCTGTCGACGAGAGGATCACTGCGGGCCGGGAGTGATCCGGCATGGCTGCTGTCGCTCCGATCTCGACAAGAAGCGGGTCTATATCTTTCGCGATCGCGACCTTGGGGGTGGCGGCGCTGATCCGGATCGGCGGATTTGCGTTCGATGCTCCGCCCGCTCGCGGCCTGCCGCAGCCGTCGCGGCTCACGAGCACAATTTTCCGGCAGTCGCCGACGACAATCGTGAAATCGGTGGTGCTCGAAGGCTCATCCCGCAACGCCTGCGTGATGGCTCTCGGCAAGAACAGCAAATTGTCCGTCGGCTCCAGGGAGTCAAACCGCGACGTCATCGTCAGCCTCGCGGCCTGTGATCTGTACAATGCCTCCCGCGGGATGGAGTCGACCGAGCTGGTCGGCGGGGCAAGTCTCAGCGCCCGGAACATATTCCTCTCCGGCGGTTATGCGCTCTCGGCCGGCACCCTTATGACCGCTTCCCGGTACCTGGCGACCCATACATCACCTGCTGTCGATCCCTACGCCCGTCTCAAAGTGCCCAGTTATACCGGATGCACAAAAGACCATTACAAGCTCGATGCAGGCAAAACAGCAACCATTTCCCCGGGAGTTTATTGCGGCGGGATCGAGGTAACCGGTGGCGCCACGCTCAACCTCGATCCCGGCAGCTACATCCTGGACAGAGGGAACTTCACGGTCGGCGCCGGCGATACCGTGAACGGTACCGGCGTGACCATTATCCTCGCCAGCCGCACCGGATCGAACTATGGCTCGGTAAACATTCGTGCCGGCTCGACAATCGCGATCAGCGCGCCGGTCGTCGGTGCCGCGGTGGGAATTCCGGGGGTCGCCATCTGGGTCGACGAGCGCGCGCCGGCCGCCGACGACACCTTCGACGGCGGCACGAGTTAGAATATCAACGGTGCGGTCTATCTGCCGAGCGGAGAGGCGAGGTATTCCGGAGGCTCCTCCGCCGGAACTCGCTGCAGTCAGCTGGTTGCTTCGAGCGTCACCTTTACCGGAAATTCTTATTTCCGGCACGACTGCGCCGGGGCCGGCTTATCGGACCCGGCGCCGCCGCCGCTCCTCGTCGAGTAACGCGCTCTAACCGGGTTGGGCGGCGATGCGCCGGTGGACGACGGCGTACGCGTCGGTGTAGACGCGGCGCCATCCCGGAAGGGCATCGAGGCGGCTGACGGCGCCCTGCTGCGGCGCCAGCAGGGTCCAGGTGACGCCATACCGGTCGAGCAGCTCCGTCAGGGCATGTTCGCTGCCTCCTTCGGCCGCGAGGTAGCGGTCGAGGAACACATTTCCGTAGAGTTCGGCGCGGCCGTCGATGAAAGTCGGGATGCCGCTGAAGGTCAGATAGCCGCCAAAGCCTTCGCTGTTGAACACCGGACCGTCGAGCCCCAAGCGCGCCGCGGCGGCGAGCGCGCTCGCGGGGGTCGCCGAATCGTCCGCACGTTCGATCGGCCGCAACAGCAACGGCAGGCTCGCCGCGGCGGCGATCGTCGCGATAAGCATGACCGCCGGCGCCGCAGCCGGCATGGCGAGCCTGGCCGCACCTCGGCCGAGCGCCGAGATCGGCATCGACCGGATCTTGGCGGCGATTGGCGGGCCGAGCGCCGCGGCGACGGCGAGCGGCCCGACGAGGCCGAGTAGCTCGGCATGCCGGACATGCCCGAGCGCCATGTGGCACAGCGCCAGCAGCAGCAGCAACCGCGGCAGCGGCAGCCTCAGGCCGGTCGAGAAGCCGAGAGCGATGATCCCCAGGAGCCAGATTTCGAGTGGTTGGAAGGCCTGGAAATTCGGGCTCAGCCACTCGCCGAAGGAAGCCTGCAGCGCCGGCATAGCCATCAGCCGGAACGGCTCGCAGAAGCCCGCGATGCCGTTCGGCGTTATCAACGCGGCGGCGATGGCGAGCAGGCCGAACACCCCCCAACGACGCGCTTCGCCCGCGCGGTCTCCAGGTGAGAAGACCGCCTCGCCTCCGAGGAAGAGCGCCAAACCCAATCCGAACATGAAACCGCCGTGCAGATTGGCCCACAACGCCATCACCGGGAGCAGCCGGAAGGGCGGTGCGGACCTGCTGTCGCGCGCGGCGAAGAGAGCGCCCGACCACAGGACCAGTAGCGGCAGGGCGAGCAGGTGAGGGCGCACCAGGAGATGGCCCAAGACCAGCGCCGCGCCCAGCGATACCGCGATCAGCGTGGAGAAAGGCTCGGCATAGCGCAGCAGAAAGCGGGTCAGGAGGGCGAGGCTGGTGGCGAAGGCCGCGGCCGCGAGCAGCACCAGCCCGCTCCACCCGGCCGTGTCATAGACCGCCGCGAGGACGATCTCGGCCAGCCATTCATGCGGCACCCAAGTGGCGCCGGCCATCGAGTGGGAGAACGGGTCGTGCACCGGCAGGGCCGCGTGGGCGAGCATCCACCGGCCCGCGGCGACATGGAGATAAGTGTCGGGATCGTTGAGCAGCGCCATCGGCTGGGCGAGCGCCCGCAGAAAGACCGCGAGCCCGACGATCAGCGGCCAGGACGGGACGAGCGGGCTCCATCGGGCAACGCTGCCCGCCTCAGCCGAGTTACGCGCCAAGACACCCGCGTCCCGTCGGCCTTCACCCCTCACTCACTCAACTCACTCTGCCTCCTCGGTTCTTCCATCCACCCCGCATCGGGTCCCGCGTGCCGCCGAATATCCTGGTATTGCAGACTGGGGCGCCCGCTTGGCCGGCGGCGTCAGATCGCGATGGCGGGCTCGATCTCGGGTTGGCGGCCGTGGCCGTCGCCAACGAACAGCACCATCACCGCGACAACGATCAGCAAGACCCCGGAGATCATGAAGGCCTCGAAATAAGTGCCGAAAGCCATTCGCAGGACGCCGGCCAGATAGGCCGCCGAGGCGCTGCCGACCTGATGGATCACGGTGATCCAGGCGACCATGATCCCGATCCTCTGGGTGCCGACGACGCCGCTCAGCAGGCGCACCGTCGGCGGCGCGCCGGCGATCCAGTCGAGCCCGTAGACCATGCTGAACAATGTCAGACCGTAGAACGACATGTCGAATGCGAAAGGCAGATAGAGCAGCGAAAAGCCGCGAAACCCATAATAGCAGCACAACAGGATGCGGTTGTCGCAACGGTCGCTGAGCCAGCCCGAGATGGTCGCGCCGAGGAGAGCGAAGACGCCGGTAGCAGCGAGCAGTCCGGCACCGGCCATCTCGCTCAGCCCGTGATCGGTGCAGGCCGGTATCAAGTGGGTGCCGATCAGCCCGTTGGTCGTCGCTCCGCAGCAGAAATAGCTCCCGGCGATCAACCAAAAGTCGCGCGAGCGTGCTCCGCTCGCAAGCGCGCTGAACGCCACCGAGAACGGGTTGCCAGCGGGAGGAGCGGAGGGTAGCGACCGGCCTATCTCGCCGTAACGGGCAAGGCCGAGATCCTCGGGCCGGTCGCGCATCAACACCGCGATCACCGGCAGGAAGGCAAAAACGACGCCGGCCAGGATCAGGGACCCGACCCGCCAGCCGGCACTGGTGGCCAGTGCCGCCATCGTCGGCAGGAAGACGAGCTGACCGGCCGCGTTGGCTGCGGTCAGGACGCCGACAACGAGCCCTTCCCTCGCGCGGAACCAGCGCGCGGCGATAAACGCCGCCAGGTAGGCGCCGACAAAGCCGGTGGAGAGGCCGACCACGACACCCCAGAGTGCCACGAGCTGCCATACCTTGCCCATCCCCGGGGTCAGAGCCACACCCGCGGCTGTCGCCGCCAGCGCCAGGATCATCGTGCGGCGCGCCCCGAAGCGGTCCATCACCGCCGCGGCGAATGGACCGACCGCCCCAAAGAGCAGCAGGTTGATACTGACGGCGAGGGAGATCGTGGCGCGCGACCAGTGGAATTCCTGTTCGAGCGGCACGATCAGCACACTGGGCGTGGCGCGCACACCCGCGGTCACCACCACCACCACGAAAGTGACCGCGACGATGACCCAAGCGTAATGCAGCCGGAGATTCTTCCGCATGCCTATGGCCGCTGGTGGATGAACTTACGCCCGCGCTGGCGACGAGCAGGTCGCCACGGGCTCACGAGGCGCCCAGATACAACCAGGGCAAGCGCTCCTCCCGGAGCATATGCCGCCTTCGAATCGATCATCCATGGCAGCCGAGCTTAGGCTCCGCAGACTTGCCTGCCAAGAACAAACGGGCGCCTACCCGCCGGCGTCCTCCCGGGCTTCGAGATCGTCGGACCGGGTCATACCGACGCGTCGCCAGAAGCGTGCCGGCTGGACTCGCGGTGACCCGAACCCTACATTCGCGGCCACTTGTCCCTGAACACGTGGATCCACCGAGGAGAACCCCTGATGACCGATATCGTGATTGCCAGCGCTGCGCGCACCCCCGTTGGGGCTTTCAACGGCGGGCTCAGCAGCCTGCCGGCGCACAAGCTCGGCGAGGTCGCTATCATCGAGGCTCTGCGCCGCGCCCATGTCGAGCCGAAAGACGTTTCTGAGGTGATCATGGGCCAGATCCTCGCTGCCGGCGAAGGCCAGAACCCGGCCCGGCAAGCTGCGATCGCTGCGGGCATTCCCTACGAGGTGACCGCTTATGGCGTAAATCAGCTCTGCGGTTCGGGCTTGCGTACCGTGGCGCTCGGCTATCAGGCGATCCGCACCGGCGATTCGGAGATCGTCGTCGCCGGCGGGCAGGAGAGCATGAGCCAGGCGCCGCACTGCATCCATCTGCGCAACGGCGTCAAGATGGGCGATGCCGAACTCGTCGATACGATGATCAAGGACGGGCTGTGGGATGCGTTCAACGGCTATCACATGGGCAACACCGCCGAGAACGTCGCTCAGCGCTGGCAGATCACCCGCGATCAGCAGGACGCCTTTGCCGCCGCCTCGCAGACCAAGGCGGTAGCGGCGCAGAAGGCCGGCCGCTTCAAGGACGAGATCGTGCCGGTCAAGATCGCGACCCGCCGCGGCGAGACGGTGGTCGACACCGACGAGCATCCCAAGCCCGACACGACCGTCGAGGTGCTGGCCAAGCTGCGCCCCGCCTTCGACAAGAACGGAACGGTCACCGCCGGCAACGCGTCGGGCATCAATGACGGCGCGGCCGCAGTCGTGCTGATGACCGCGGCCGAGGCCGAGAAGCGCGGGGTCCGCCCGCTCGCCCGCATCGTTTCCTGGGCTACGGCCGGCGTCGATCCCGCGATCATGGGTACGGGACCCATCCCAGCGAGCCGCATGGCGCTGAAAAAGGCCGGCTGGTCGGCCAACGATCTCGAGCTGATCGAGGCCAACGAGGCGTTTGCCGCGCAGGCCTGCGCCGTCAACAAGGATCTCGGCTGGAATGTCGAGAGGGTGAATGTGAACGGCGGCGCGATCGCCCTCGGTCATCCGATCGGCGCCTCGGGGGCGCGCGTGCTGGTTACTCTGCTGCACGAGATGCAGCGGCGTAATGTGCACAAGGGGCTGGCGACCCTGTGCATCGGCGGCGGGATGGGTATCGCGATGTGCGTCGAGCGCGATTAGCAGCGCTCAAAGAAAATAGGGAGGAGGGGATGCCTAGGATCGCGGTCGTCACCGGCGGGACGCGCGGCATCGGCCGTGCGATCTCCGTGGCGCTCAAGGACGCCGGCTATCGGGTCGCTGCGGTCTACGCCGGCGACGACAGGGCCGCACAGCAGTTCAAGGATGATACCGGCATCCCGGTGTTCAAGTTCGACGTCGGCGATTTCGCCGCCTGCGCGGACGGGGTGAAGGCGATCGAGGCGGCGCTCGGGCCGGTCGAAATTCTGATCAACAATGCGGGCATCACGCGCGACACGACGCTGCACCGCATGAGCTTCGAGCAGTGGAACGCGGTCATTCAGACCAACCTCACCTCATGCTTCAACATGACGAGGCAGGTCATCGAGGGAATGCGCACGCGCGGGTTCGGGCGCATCGTCAATATCGGCTCGATCAACGGCCAGGCAGGCCAATTCGGGCAGGCGAACTACGCCGCGGCCAAGGCGGGAATGCAGGGCTTCACGAAGGCTCTGGCACAGGAGGGCGCAGCCAGGGGCGTCACCGTCAACGTCATCGCTCCGGGGTACGTCGAGACCGATATGGTGCGCGCGGTGGCCCCGGACGTCCTCGAAAAGATCCTTGCCCGCATCCCGGTGGGCCGGCTCGGCAAGCCCGAGGAGATCGCCCGCGCGGTGCTGTTCCTGGTCGCCGACGAGGCCGGCTTCATCACCGGGTCTACCCTGTCGATTAACGGCGGCCAGCACATGTACTGATGCGTGCCGATCGCTCGCAGGAGCTTGCTGCTACTTCCGGCGCAGCTGATGGCCGCACGGTTTGCTGAGGCGGCGGAAAACCTCGAATACCGCGACGGCCGGCTCGGTTGGTCGGGTGGAAGCGCGATCGCGGCGATCGGCCGAGGAGGGGTCCGAGCGAACAAGAGAGAAGGCGACGGCGCGACCCCGGCGGGGACTTATCCGCTCGTCTTCGGGTTCTATCGAGAGGATCGGATCAGGCCTCCACCGTCGCGACTCCCGATGCGTGCGCTCGCATCATATGACGCATGGGTCGACGATCCCGCCGATGCACAGTACAATCGCCTCGTCGCGCTTCCGTACCCTGCCCGGACCGAGCAGCTCTGGCGCGACGATGAGATTTACGATCTCATCGTCGTTATCGGGTACAACATCGAACCGGTCGTTCCAGGTGCAGGCAGCGCCATATTTTTCCACATAGCGCGGCCCAATTTTTCGGCTACCGAAGGATGTATCGCGGTGAGGAGAGAAGTCCTGGTATCTCTGATACCGCTATTGGGCCCGGGGAGCACGATCACGATCCGCACCTGAGGGTGAGGTCCCCCACACTCGCGCCGTCCGCGGCCTTTGCCTTGCCTAAGGACCCGCAAGCCGGTCATCCGGTAAGCCGCAATTGCGCCTTGTGCGGGCAACGTCGACCGCGACATCTCCATGTTAAGATGGGCGATGTCGTCCGACGTCGTCGATCTCAGAGACTTTTACCGCACCGGCCTCGGCCAGGTCGCGCGGCGCATGATCCGCCGGGCGATCCAACGCATGTGGCCCGATCTGCACGCCATGCGGCTCCTCGGGATCGGCTATGCCACGCCGTTTTTGTCGGCGGTCGCGCCTGGAACCGAGCGCACCCTGGCGTTGATGCCGGCCTCGCTCGGGGTGCTCGGCTGGCCCTCGGACGGGCCCAATCAAGTCACTCTCGCAGACGAGGGCGAGCTCCCCTTTGCCGACTATTCGATCGACCGCGTGCTGGTCGTCCATGCGGTCGAGGTCAGCGAACAGATCGGGCCGATGCTGAAGGAGATCTGGCGCGTTCTCGCGGGGGGCGGGCGCTTGTTGATCGTCGCCCCTAACCGGCGCGGGATCTGGGCCCGTCTCGACCGCACGCCGTTCGGATCTGGCCGACCCTACACGATGTCTCAATTGTCGCAGCTGCTGCGCGACGAACTCTTCACGCCTGTCGGGTCCGACACGGCGCTGTTCATCCCGCCTGTCCGCAAGAGGATGATGTTGCGCTCGGCACCCGCCTGGGAGCGGATCGGCAAGCGCTGGTTCCCGACTTTTGCCGGGGTCGTGCTGGTCGAGGCGACGAAACAGATCTATGCAAAGCCGGCCACGGCGCGCATGCCGCGTCACCGTCTGGTGTATACGCCGGCCCCGCACGGAATGTCCCGGCAAACCGGCGCCGACGACGCGCTTCAACCGAGCCGCAGCTGACCTTTACCGGCGCGGTAGAGACGGGGCCAGTCGCCGATTACGGCGGTGTGTGTGACGAGCCCGGCGTCCTCGTGCCAGAGGTGGAGCTGGTAGCCCGGCGGTTCGAAAGCGAAAGTCAGCGGTTCCCCCGGACGGAGGTCGAGGAAGGATTGATGCGCCGTGCTCGGTGCCGTACCAGCGATCGTCCCGGCGAAACGGCGGTCGATCGCACGGTGGACATGGCCGCAAAGAATCCGCTCGACCCGGGGATGGCGGCCGACGATCTCGGCAAAATCGGCGCCGCCGCTGAGGCCGATCCGATCCATCGGATCGATGCCGGTCGCGAAAGGCGGGTGGTGCATCAGGATCAGTGTCGGCCGTTCCGGTGCGGCGGCGAGGGTCTGGTCGATCCACGCTAGCCGATCTCGGCACAGCTCCCCTTCGACCTGTCCGGGGACAACGGTGTCGAGTGCCACGATGCGCAGCGGCCGATCCTCGATCACGTAGTTGAGAAAGCCCTGGCGGGGGAGATACCCGTCCGCAATGAAGGCTTCGCGCAAGGCCTCGCGCGCGTCGTGATTGCCGGGGATGACAAAGAGCGGCATGCGCAACGGCGCGAGGAGGGTACGCAAATAGGCGTACTCCTCGGGCTCGCCCAGGTCGACGAGATCGCCGGTCAGGACGGCGACGTCGGGGGTCGGACACATTCGGTTGAGCGCCGTCACGGCGCGTTCGAGACCGGAGATGGTGTCGACAACGCCGTAGGCGAGCTTGCCTGGCGCCGTGATGTGAGTGTCGGTGATCTGGGCGACCAGCATCAGGTTCTCCGGACCGAGGGCACCGCCGCGGCGTCAGCTTCCTCGCGGCTCCCCGGACAGGACGAATATGCCCTGCTCAGCGAGCAAATTCGCCAAGCTCCCATGCGGATCGAGAGCATAGGGTTGCCCATGACGGTCGAGGGTGACGCCGCGCTCGACACGGATACCGATGTCGTCGCACATCGCAACGAAGTCGCGGATCGTGCAGAGATGGATGTTGGGGGTTTCGTACCACGGATAAGTGAGCAGATGCGACATCGGCATCCGACCGCGGAGCAGCAGGTGAAGGCGAATTCGCCAGAAGCCGAAATTCGGGAACGACACGATGGCGCGTCGGCCGATGCGGACGAGGGTTTCGAGCACCTTGCGCGGCTGCCGCGTCGCCTGCAAGGTCTGGCTCAACACCACCACGTCAAAGGCACCGGTCGGGTAGGCTTCGAGATCGCGATCGGCGTCGCCCTGTATGACCGAAAGCCCATGGCCGACACAGGTGTTGACGCCCGACTGGCTAAGCTCCATGCCGCGGCCGTCGACTTTCTTGTGCCGAACCAGAAAGGCGAGCAAGGCACCGTCGCCGCAACCGATGTCGAGCACGCGGGTCTCGGGGTCGACCATTTCCGCGATCAGTCTCAGGTCGCGGCGAAGCTCGCCCGGGGCAACGCCCGGGACCGCGGAATGCGCTTCGGCGCGGCCGAAATTCAGCGCGGTGCTTTTGCTCAGCGCCGCCCTCACCACGACCGGGTCAGGCCGCGGTGCTCGGCGCAACCGGTCAAGAAGCCGCGCAGCGTTTCGAACAGCTCGGGCTCGTGTAGCAAGAAGGCGTCGTGCCCGTTGTCGGTTTCGATCTCGACAAAGCTGACATTGGCCGCGACGGCGTTCAGCGCCTGCACCAGCTCTCGGCTCTCGGAGGTCGGGAACAGCCAATCGCTGGTAAAGGAGATGACGCAGAAACGCGAGCGCGTACCCTTGAACGCGCTCGGCAACGACCCGTCGTGCTCGGCGGCAAGATCGAAATAATCCATCGCCCGGGTGATGTAGAGATACGAGTTCGCGTCGAAGCGATCGACGAAAGTGCTGCCTTGATGGCGCAGATAGCTTTCGACCTGGAAGTCGGCGTCGAAGCCGTAGGTGACCGCGTGGCGATCCTGCAGGTTGCGCCCGAACTTGCGGTGCAGCGCCGCTTCGGAGAGATAGGTGATGTGGGCCGCCATGCGGGCGACGGCGAGGCCGCGGACGGGTTTTCGGCCGAGGCTTAGGTAACGTCCGCCTGACCACTCCGGGTCGGCGATGATCGCCTGCCGCCCGACCTCGTGAAAGGCGATATTCTGAGCAGAATGGCGCGCCGCCGCGGCGATCGGCACCGCGGCGAAAACGCACTGGGGATAGCTCGCGGCCCATTGCAGCGCCTGCATGCCGCCCATCGACCCACCCGTCACACAGAACAAACTCTCGATCCCGAGATGGTCGAGGAGCCGCTTCTGGGCGCGGACCATATCCCTCACGGTGATCACCGGGAACGACAACGCCCAGGGCTCGCCGGTCGCGGGGTTGATGTCCTGGGGACCGGTCGTCCCCATGCAGCCGCCGAGAACATTGGCACAGATGACGAAATATCGGCTGGTGTCGAGCACCAAGCCGGGCCCGACCATCGTTTCCCACCAGCCCGGCTTACCAGTGATCGGGTGGGGATCGGCAACATATTGGTCCCCGCTCAGCGCGTGGCATACCATTATGGCGTTCGACCGATCCCGGTTGAGGGTACCGTAGGTCTGGTACGCGATCGTGAACGGCCCGAAATCGGTCCCGCAGTCCAGCCGCAAAGGCTCATGCACGAGCAGACGGTGCCCGGGCCATTCCCGGTAGGGAGGCGCGTCGAGGCGAAGCGAGGTTAAAGCCGACATCTAAACCAATGCGATTGCAAAGGCGGCGACGGCACCCTGAGGAGAGCCGCCGCCGGTTGCCGATTCGGGCGCGCTAGGTAGGGTTCCGCAGGGAAGGATGTCAACGTTTTCTTTGATTTCGCCGGGTCGCAACTCTAGTACTATGGGCTCCTACACGCGAACGAGCCATGTCCGCCACCCCGTTCGATCTCGCAGAGTTGCGACGGCGTCTCGATGAGATCGATGACAAGCTGCACGACCTTCTGATCGAACGGGCGGAGATCGTCTCGATGGTGGCGGCAAGCAAAAGAAACGGCAACTTCGCCGCATTCCAGCCGGGACGCGAGGCGCAGATCATCCGCCGGCTCGTCGATCGGCATCGGGGTGATTTCCCGGTTGCGACGCTGGTTCGTATGTGGCGCGAACTGCTCGCGGCGACGGTCAGGCTGCAGTCCCCGTTCGCGGTTGCGGTTTTTGCGCCGATCGAGTCGCAAGGCTTTTGGGATCTGGCACGCGACCAATATGGCAGCAACGTGCCGATGTCAGCCTATCGCTCGATCGGCCAAGTGATCCGGGCCGTCAGCGAAGGGCAAGCCTCGGTCGGTATCCTGCCGATGCCGCAGGAGGGAGACACCGATCCCTGGTGGCGCCATCTCCTGTCGAGCGATGAAAGCGCGCCGCGCGTCGTGGCTCGACTTCCCTTCGGTGCCCGCGGCAATGCGCGCAGCGACGGCGCTGACGCACTGGCGATCGGCCGCGGTGTACAGCAAGAGACCGGTGAGGATCGCACGTTGCTGGCGACCGAGTGCGCAGCAGACATCAGTCGCGGTCGGACTTTGCGGATTCTCTCGTCCCTCGGGCTGGTCTGCACCTTCTTTGCGTCCTGCGAGCATGCCGGCGGCGCCCTCAATCTGATTGAAATGGAGGGCTTCGTGCGTCTCTCGGACCCGCGCCTCGACAGCTTCCGCACGCAACTTCGCGGCGGACTCCACCGCCTGCTTCCCTTCGGCGGCTATGCGGTACCATTGCCCGCGAGGGTGCTGGCGAAGTCGAGCGCTCATCTCGCAGAATTCACCCCCAGAGCGGCAAAAGACTGAGCAAATGACAATCGCAACGGGTCCGGTGCCCCGGCCGGGCATCCTGGGCATCGTCCCTTATGTCGGCGGCGAGGCAAAGATTGCCGGCGTCGAGCGGCCGATCCGTCTCGCCTCGAATGAAAGCGCGCTGGGGCCGAGCGCCAAGGCCATTGCCGCTTATCGTGCGCTCGCCGGCGAAATCCACCGTTATCCTGACGGGAGCGCAGAGGAACTGCGTGAGGCGATCGGCCGCCGCCACGGACTCGATCCGGCGCGCATCGTCTGCGGCGCCGGCTCGGACGAGCTGATCACTCTGTTATTGCGCGCCTATGCCGGCCCCGGAGACGAGGTGCTGTACAGCCGCCACGGCTTCCTGATGTATCCGATCAATGCGCAGGCGGTCGGCGCTACGCCGGTCGCTGCTCCCGAGCGGGCGCTGACAGCCGATGTCGACGCGCTGTTGGAGCGGATCACCGAACGCACCCGTATCGTCTTCATTGCCAACCCGAACAACCCGACCGGGACCTATCTCGGTGCCGCGGAGATGGCCCGGCTGCACGCCGGGCTGCCGGAAGGGGTCGTGCTCGCGATCGACGCCGCCTATGCCGAGTTCGTCAACCGCAACGACTACGAGGCGGGGGTGGCACTCGTCGATCGGGCTGACAACGTCGTGATGCTGCGGACCTTCTCGAAGATCTATGCGCTCGCCGGGCTGCGCCTCGGCTGGGCCTATTGCCCGCCGGCCGTAGCCGACGTGCTGAACCGCATGCGGAGCCCCTTCAACATCAACGCGCCGGCCTTGGCCGCCGGTGTGGCCGCCGTCGAGGATGTCGCGGCGTTCGACCGCGCCCGTGCCCATAACGAGCGCTGGCTCGCGTGGTTTTCCGAGCGGCTCGCCGCACTCGGCATCCCCCTCACGCCGAGTGTCGCCAATTTCGTCCTCGCCCGCTTCCCCGAGGATCCACGCAAGAATGCCGATGCGGTCTTTGCCTTTCTGCAATCGCGGGGCATTTTGACCCGCAAGATGGGTGCCTACGGACTGCCGCAATATCTCAGGATAACAATCGGGACCGGCGAGGAGATGAAACGGGTGGCGGCGACGCTCGCCGAAATCGTGGCGTCGCCATGATCGAAAAGTTGTTCGACCGAGTGGCGCTGATCGGGATCGGGCTGATCGGATCATCGCTCGCCCGGGCGTTGCGCCGCGACAGCCCCGGCACGTCGATCGTCGCCTGCGCCCGGCGCGCGGAGACGCTGGCGACGGTGCGCCGCCTCGAACTCGCCGAGGAGACCACCGACGACCCGGCGATAGCGGCAGCCGATGCCGATCTGGTGGTGATCGCCACGCCGCTCTCGGCCTACGCCGACATCGGGCGGAGGATCGCGCCGTCGCTGAAGCGGGGTGCGATCCTGACCGATGTCGGCTCGGTCAAGCAGGCGGTGATCCGTGACCTCCGGCCATACGTGCCGGAAGGGGTCCACTTCGTCCCAGGCCATCCCGTTGCCGGGACCGAGCATTCCGGTCCAGAGGCGGGCTTTGCGGAATTGTTTCGCGGCCGCTGGTGCATTTTGACCCCGTTGCCCGAGACCGCCCTCGGGCCGGTGGCCGACCTCGCGCGAATGTGGGAGCGCGTCGGCATGCGGGTCGTGACGATGAGTCCCGACCATCACGACAAGGTGCTGGCGGTGACCTCGCACCTGCCGCATCTGATCGCCTACACGATCGTCGGCACCGCGACCGACCTCGAAGACAGCCTGAAATCCGAGGTCATCGAGTTCTCGGCTAGCGGCTTTCGCGACTTCACCCGGATCGCCGCCTCGGATCCGGTGATGTGGCGCGACATCTTTCTCAACAACCGCGAAGCGGTGCTCGAGATCCTGCAGCGGTTCAACGAAGACCTGACTGCCCTGCAGCGGGCCATCCGCTGGGGAGAAGGCGACAAGCTGCAGGATCTCTTCACCCGCACCCGGGCGATCCGGCGCTCGATCATCGAAGCGAAACAGGCCTAGCCGAACATATTTCCGGCTGTTCGTTGGCACTCAGAGGAGGCGAGCCACGAATAGAGCCCTCACCCGGGGCGGATAGGAGCAAACAGCATTTACTGATTGACAGATTTGCATATACATGCTATTTTGGCAACATCTGACCAATATCAACAATCGTTATAAACGCTCAGCGCCGTGCGCAACCATGCCCCCCGGGGTCTTTGCACTTTCGTCAACGAGCGGACGAGCCGCCTGGCATGGGCTCTTACTCCGCTGTTCTTTCGCTCGCTGCGCGGCCGGCGGTCGAGGATTCCTGCGGCGAAGGGGCGGTCCGTCGCTGATAATTTCCTGTAAAAACAGCAGAAACAGCGAAGGCCCGTTAGAGAGGGGTCGGTCAAGACAGATGTCCGGTGAATCCGGTAGGCCGGCCTGGGAAGGAGACCCCGACCTGTTCCCATCCTGCAGAAGCAGGTGGGACGGGGCCTGAGGGCGGCCATTCGGGGAGGTCCAGTTGCGCAAAGCGATCTATCGTTGCTAAGACAGCTACATAATTCCGGAGGTATGCCGATCAGCGTTTGTCTACTCGCCTATTGGACCTTGCGCTCGTAGCTCTCCAGGATGTCGTTGAAATAGGGGGCGATCGGAAAGGGTTTGCTCTTGGCGGCGAGATCCTCCGGTGTCACGTCGACGAAGAGCTTGCGCCAGCTGGCCTCGTCGAGCTGCGGCTTGACCGCCGCCGCGTCGATGCCCGGGTACCAGTTGAAGCGTTTGACGATGCCGTCGGCCTGGACCTTGGGGCTCGTCGCCAGAGCAACGAACTCCTCGGCGACCTTGGCATTGGCCGCCTTGGCCGGGACGACGTAGTACATCGGCTGGCCGGGCATGCCGGGCCCGATCAGCTTAAGCTTGACGTCGGGCGGAATCTTACCGTCGTGCTGCCAGTCGTAGAACATGTCGACCCAAACCGGGCCCATCGCGATCTCGCCGCGATTGAGCATGTCGAGCGTCCCGGCATTGCCCGGTGTGAGCACTACGTTCTTGTTGAACGCCGCCAGCTCGGCGAGGATCGGATCCCAGCTTTTCTTGGTGTCGGGATCGTAGGGGCCCTTGATCAGCCGGTCGGGGTCGGGCGAGTGCGCATAGATCCAGCCGACGATGAAAGCCACGCCCGACATGCCGCCCTTGATGCCGTTATAGCCGAACTTCTTCGGGTTCGCCTGGACCCATTTTTCGAGTTCGGCGTATGTTTTTGGCGGGTCGCTGACCATTGCCGTGTTGTAGGCGATCGCGGTCTGGCTGTTGAACATCGGCATGACGTAGCCGCCGACATCGGTCCCGAGCGCGTTCTTCGCTGCTGCGGAGGTGACGAGCTTGCCGCTCGGGATTTCCGCAGTATAGCGGGCGAGAAGGCCTTTGCCGACCATCTCGCCGGCCGCCTTCTGGTGGATCACGGCGACATCGATGTCCCAGGCGGCATTGCTCTTCTGGGCTTCGAGCTTCTCATAGATCTTCTGCGAGCCGGCGTCGCCCGGTCCGGTGCCGACCGCCCTGACGGTCACGCCCGGGTGATCCTTCTCGAACATTGGACCCAGATAGTCCTTGACGTAATCGACCATATTCTGGTCGCCCGCAGTAACGACGTTGAGCGTGACTGCTTGCTGCGCCGCCGCCGGCAGGCTCAAAGCGAGCGCCGCCAGCGCGGCACAGACGATTTTCACTGGTTGCATGGCTGCCTCCCCTGGGTTTACTGCGCGCGCGTTATGCCGGATAGAGATGCAACGCCGCCGCCGGCAAGGCGATGCCGATCGCATCACCGATCGCCAGCCGACGCTGGTCGTCCACCAGATATTGGTGAGGTCCGACGCGAACCGCATAGCGGTAAAAGCCTCCGGGATAAGAGGCTTGGGTGATCCGCCCGCTCAGCACCAGGCAGCCGTCAAGGGGTTGATCGGGTGCGCAGAGCCGCGCCTGCTCGCTGCGGAAGTGAGCCACCGCGGAGGTGCCACAGGACATCTGCCCAATGACGTCGGTGACAAACCTCGACTGATCGATGGCAATGCTGCGATTGAACGGGCCTTCGGAAATGACGATCTGCCGTTGGTTGCGGCTCACTGTAAGCGGCACGACGTTGGAAGCGCCCATGAAGCCGGCGACAAAGGGCGAGTTCGGCCGATTGTAGATCTCCTCCGGGGTGCCGATCTGTGCGATGTGCCCGGCATCGAGGATGGCGATGCGGTCGGCCATCACCATCGCCTCCTGGCGGTCGTGCGTGACGTGCACCGTGGTGATGCCGAGATCCTGCTGGAGGGTCTTGATCTCGTGCCGCACTTCCTCGCGGATGCGTGCGTCGAGATTGGAGAGCGGCTCGTCGAGCAGAAGGACCTGCGGGTTTATCGCGAGCGCTCGGCCGAGCGCCACGCGTTGGCGCTGCCCACCGGAGAGTGCCGTCACCTTGCGCTCGCCCAGCCCCTCCAGGCGCAGCATGGCCAGAAGCGCGGCGATCCGCTCAGCGATCTCGGCCCGGCTCACCCGCCGCAATTTCAACCCGTATGCCATGTTCTGAGCGACCGTCATGTGGGGCCACAGAGCGTAAGACTGGAATACCATCGCGATGTTGCGTTTGTCGGGCGGCAGATGGGTTATGTCGCGGCCGCCGACCGATATCGCACCGCTCGTCACTGTGACAAAGCCGCAGATCGCCCTCAGCAAGGTCGTCTTGCCGCACCCCGACGAACCGAGAAGCGCGATGAACTCGCCACCCGCCGCACCCAATGAGACGCCATCGAGCACGCAATGCGCGCCGTAGAACACCCGAGCCTCGCGCACTTCGAGCGCGGTCGGCGACGCGTCCATTTCAGAAGCTGACCCAAAATGAATTCGGTGCCATCAGGAGGTAATGCGTCATTCCGCAAATAGCGCCCACGGGTCACGTCGACGCCCGGACGGTCGCGAGCGAAAGGCGCGGGCTGGGCTCGAGGGTCTCAGCAGCTGCCCTGACCCCCCTGCAAGGGTGCAAGTAGATCGGTCATTCCGGGACGGCCCGAAGGGCCGCGTCCGGAAGCGATGAACACCCGCTTTGCCAATATGCCAAGAGCCGTGTTCATAGGTTCCGGGCTCGCGTGCTTTGCCCGCGCCCCGGAATGACATCTCAGAGTAGCCCAAGGTCGACTAGTTCTGCGCGCAGAGCACCGGGGGTCGTGAAATGAATGCCGTGGATGCCGAATGGTCGCGCCGCGTCGGCATTGGCCGCGACGTCGTCGATGTAGACCGCGCGATGCGGGTCGATCGCGAAGCGCTCCAGCGTGATCTCGTAGATGCGCGGATCGGGTTTGATGACCCCGACCTCGCCGGAAATGACCATGCCGTGGAACCAGCGCAGAAAATCGAAGCGCTCAAGCGCCGGCGGAAAGGTCTCAGCCGAAAAATTACTGAGAGCGTAGAGCGGCGTGCCGCGGTCGCGCAGCTCGGCGAGGATCTCGACAGCGCCCGTGATGGGCCCCGCCATCATCTCGTCAAAGCGGGTGCCGTAGGCGTCGATGAGCTCAGCCTTGTCGGGATGCTGGAGCTTGAGCAGACGGGCGCCTTCGGCGAAGCTGCGCCCGGCGTCCTGGCAGCGGTTCCAGTCATGGGTGCAGACATTCGCCAGAAAATGCTCCATCGCCCGCTCGTCGCCCGAAAAAAGCTTGCGGTAGAGATGCCGCGGGTCCCAATCGATCAGCACACCGCCGACATCAAAGACCACGACGCTTCGGCCCGGCTCCGCCATTCGCCTGCTCTTGTCCGCCCGAGTTACCGTGCCTTCCTTCCGAGGAGGATATCATGCTCGCATCGATTTGGCTGCGGTTGAGCGACGAACAGGAAGCCTCGCTCGGGGCGCTGATCGAGCGGTTGGCGAGCGCGCACGGGACATTGCCGTTTCGGGCCCATCTGACGGTCTGCAGTCCGCAATCGGAGGACTCCTGGGACGCCGTGGCGGAGCATGTCCGATGCAGCAAGGCGCTGCCTCTCCGTGTTGCAAAAAAGCGCATCTCGTTCTCCACCGCGGTGCCGATGAGGGCTGTCGTGATCGATGTCGACGACACCCCGGAACTCCGGGCCTTTCGCGAGGATTTGCGGCGGATCGCCGGTGCGGCAGAGCCGCCGCCGCCGCACATCAGCCTGCTCTATTCGGTCGACGAAACCGGCCGGCAGCCGAGCTGGTCGTCCGATGAGAGCCGGCTCAGGAGTATTGCCGAGGAATGCACGCGGTGCGTCGCTGCCGGCGAATTCGTTCTCGATCGCCCGGTCATCGTGTCGCCCGACGGCGATTGGCAGAACATCAGAAGCTGGCGGGTGGTGCGGACCCTGTAGCGGGCAGGTCGTGTCCCCTCCATCGTCGTCATCACCGGGCTTGACCCGGTGATCCACGCCTTGTTCAGTGGCGCCGGATGGCGTGGATGCCCACGAAACAAGTCGGGGCATGAACGACCGAGGTCGTCGGCGGATCGGTCGGCCGCGACAGAGAGGATGGCGAGGATGTCCGAGTTGCATCGTTTTCTCGACGAGGCGCGCGCTTTGCTGCCCGCCGCCGTGGCCTTGCGCCGCCGCATTCATGCCAAGCCCGAGCTGGGCCTCGACCTGCCGCTGACGACCGCGGCGGTGCTCGACGGGCTGCAAGGTCTCGAGGTTGGGATTGCCCGCGGCCCGTCGACTTCGGGCCTCATCGTGACGTTGAACGGCAGCAAGCCGGGTCGCACGATCCTGCTGCGCGGCGACATGGACGCGCTGCCAATGCCGGAGGATACCGGACTCGAATTCGCAAGCGAGATTCCCGGCCGCATGCATGCCTGTGGTCACGACTCCCACACGGCGATGCTGGTGCAGGCGGTGCATCTGCTGCACCGGCACAGGGACGAGCTTGCCGGCACCGTCAAGTTCATGTTCCAGCCCGGCGAGGAGGGGCACGGCGGGGCTCGGCTGATGATCCAAGACGGCCTGCTCGACGCCGATCCCAAGCCTGATGGCGCCTTCGCATTGCACATCTGGCCCAATGTCAAGGCCGGCGCGATCGTCAGCAAGCCGGGTCCGATGCTGGCCTCGGCCGATGTTTGGACCATCACGATCAGGGGACGCGGTGGTCACGCCTCGATGCCGCACGACGCGGTCGATCCGATCCCGGTCGCATTCGAGATCGGACTGGCATTGCAGACCATGGTTACCCGGCGGGCCGATGTATCCGATCCTATAGTGCTCACCTGCACCAGGGTTACCGCCGGCACCACCAACAACGTCATTCCCGAGTTGGCCGAGATGGGCGGTACGATACGAGCGACCTCCGAGGCAGCGCGAGAGCGGGCGCATGAGGGGCTCCGCCGGGTCGCCGCAAATGTCGCAGCGGCGCATTTGTGCGAGGCCAATGTCGCGATCCGGCGGGGCTACCCGGTTACGGTCAACGACCACGGCTTTGTCGATTTCGCCCGCGCCGTCGCGACCGAGCTTCTCGGCGCCGAGAATTACGTAGACCGGCCCGCGCCGCTGATGGGCGCGGAAGACTTCTCCTATGTCCTGCAGCGCATCCCCGGCTGCATGATGTTCCTGGGGGTGATGCCGGATGGCCATGACGGGCACGACCATGTGGCGCCCTGCCACTCCAACCGCATGATCCTGAACGAGGACTGCATGGCGGTCGGCATCGCGATGCACGCCTCGGTCGCCCACCGGTTCCTCGCCCAGGGACTGTAACCGTCTGCGAAGGAGAAACGAGATGGCCACGAGAGCGCCCTTTCTGAACACTGCCTTCAGCGCCTACCACCACCGCGAGCGGCCGCCCGAAGACGCGGAGCTGGCCCGGGTCGGACCGGGCACACCCTGCGGCGAGTACCTGAGGCGGTTCTGGCAGCCGGTCGTCCTTTCCGAGGATCTGGACGACCTGCCGAAGCGGTTGCGCATCCTGGGCGAGGACCTCGTCGCGTTCCGCGACAAGAGCGGTTCCGTGGGCCTCCTCGAGCTGCACTGCCCGCATCGCGGCACCTCGCTCGAATATGGGTTGGTCGGCGAGAAAGGGATTCGCTGCTGCTACCACGGCTGGCTCTTCGACGTCGACGGCACGATCCTCGAGACGCCCGGCGAGCCGCCGGACAGCACCCTGAAGGATCGCCTTTTTCACGGCGCCTATCCGGTGCACGAGTACCAAGGGCTGGTTTTCGCCTATATGGGGCCGCCGGACCAGCAGCCTGATTTCCCGATCCTCGACACCTATGACCTGCCGGACTATCGGCTCGCGGCACGCCAAGGCACGGTCTGGCCGTGCAACTGGCTGCAGGTCAAGGAAAACAGCATGGACCCGGCGCATCTAGCCTTTCTCCATACGCTCCCCGGCAGCCAGGGGTTCACCGACGACCTCGGCGCGCTCGGCGAGTGGGACTGGATGGAGACCCCGGGCGGCATGGTCTATATCGACACGCGGCGGCAGGGCGACCGGGTATGGGTGCGCGTCGCCGACTTCATCCTACCCAACATCCACCAATTCCCGCCGAACGCCGACCCGATGTCACTGCGGACCACGATCAATCGGCCGGCGGCGACGACCTGGGCGGTGCCGCTCGACGACACCCACACGATGCAGATCGGCTTCCGCCGCGCACCGGAGGGTCGCGAGCTGCGGCGCGACGCCGGTTTCGGGCAGGACGGCGACCGTCCCTACGAGGCGCGTCAGCGCGTCCCCGGCGACTACGACGCGCAGATGAGCATCCATGGCGGTATAGCCCGCCACGGGCTCGAGCACCTCGCGTCGACCGACCGCGGCGTCATCATGCTCCGCAACATGATCCGCCAAGGTATTCGTGCGACGCAGGACGGTGCCGGCTCAAGACACAACGGCCGCAACAGCCCGTTCAACGGCAAGACCATCCAGACTTACTCCCACGACAGGGTCGTCTCGGGAATTCCCGCGGCTCCGACGCCGGAGGATGACCGGCGGCTCTTGCGCGAGATCGGGCAAAAGGTGGTCATGGATGCGGTGCGGAGCGGGTGCGTGACTGCGTGAACAGCGGTGGAGGCAGGGATCGCCAAAGGCGATCGGCGACCGTCGGCGGCGCCGCCAGGTTTGATGCCGTCAACGACCCCGGCAAAGACACCTAGGCCTCAGGCGCCCGGCCCCTGAACGGTGATTTCGATCCGGCGGTTCTGCGCGCGACCTTGCGGCGTGTCGTTCGGGGCGACCGGCCGGGTATCGCCGACCCCCTTGGCCGAGATGATGTTGGGGTTGACGCCCTGCGACACGAGAAACGAGACGACAGTGGCAGCCCGCCGCGTCGACAGGACAAGATTGTCCGGAATGCCTTGCCGCTGCAGATCAGGTCCGACCGGCGTGTTGTCGGTATAGCCGTACACCACAACCTTGGCGTTTTGGAGACCCCTGAGTTTCGGTGCGATATTGTTGGCGAGCTCGGCCTGGCCGGCTGGGCTGAGCTGATAACCGCCAGACGGGAAGAGCAGGTCGCCCGCTTCGACATATTTCTGCTCTGCCTGCAGCGCAGCGAGCTGCGCCTTGAGCTGTTGGTTCTCGGCCACTGCTGCATCGTATTGCGTCTGCGAGACGCAGGCCGTCAGGATCAGCGCGCCCAGGCAGAGGGCACCGGCCGCGGTAACTGGTTTCGTGATCATGGGATATCTCCTCCTCGTATTGGACGAACGCAACTCATGAAACCTCGAACTCAACGCACCCCGCCACCCAGGGTATTCTGTCAGGCGCCAGGCCCCTGGATCGTGATTTCGATCCGGCGATTCTGCGCGCGGCCTTGCGGCGTATCGTTCGAGGCGACCGGCTTGGTGTCGCCGAAACCCTTGGCCGAAATGCTGCTCGGATTGATGCCTTGGGTCGCGAGAAACGAGGCAACCCCGGCAGCCCGCCGCGCCGACAGAACCAGATTATCCGGAATGCCCTGTTTCTGCAGATCGGGTCCGACCGGCGTATTGTCGGTATAGCCGTAGACCACGATTTTAGTGGTCGGAGGGAGAGCTTTCAGCCTGGGGACGATGTTACGGGTGAGATCTGCCTGGCCCGCGGGGCTCAGGTTGAAACCGCCCTCCGGGAACAGCAGGTCACCGGCTTCGACAAACTTCTGCTGCGCCTGCGCCTCTGCGATCTGCGCCTTGAGATCGTTGTTCTCGGTTACCACCGCGTTGTACTGCTGCTCCGATACGCAGCCTGACAGCAGCAGCGCGGCGAGTGGGATGGTGGCCGCGATAGTCCGGTTTCTGGTCATCTGGGAAATCCTTGTCATAATCGTTGACCTCCATTGGACGATTGTGGCACGTCACACCCGACCGCCGGGCGTCATGGCCCCTTGGACGTCGAAACCGGCCCGCCGATCGCAGGCGAGGCCCGATCAGCGCCAATTCGAAGCTCGATAGACGGCGGACCGTCCGGGCGGCCGACAATATACCTAAGATTACACATAACCCAAGGATAAGTTGCAGCAGCGCCTGCTCCGGCTCGTCACGGTTATGCACGGCTGCTGTCGGCTGTCGGGTAACTTTTTGAATAAACGGAGGAATTGGTCGCCGCGCCGGGACTCCGCGATGTTGATTTGCTCTCCCGCAGCGGTTGACATGCGCCTTGGCCAGGCGGGCCAAACAGCTGCAGTCAAGCTGACTTCCGGCGACGACGACCCCCCAACTGTCAAGCAGAAGTGGCGGAGGGGATGGGATTCGAACCCACGATACGGGTTATCGCCGTATAACGGTTTAGCAAACCGCCGCCTTCAGCCACTCGGCCACCCCTCCACCGATGAGTGGGATCGACACGGCGTATGCGCGAACCCTTGTAAAGAGGGGCTCTCACCGAGTCAATTCGCCCCGGTCCGGGCGACCCGCCGGTGTGTCGCAGCGTCGGGCAAGCAGTAATGAGGTTGCTCCAGCCCTCGGTCGGCGCAATGATCCGAGAATACCGATTTGCCGCAGCCAACGGAGGCAGCCGTGGAAGTCGCTGCACGGCGCGATGCGATAGCCGCATCTGTGGTCTGTCGGGCGGACCGGCGCAACAAACATTTGGAGACCCGCAAGGTGGCGCGATCAATGCGTCGGCATCGGCAGGCTGGGCGCCGAGGAGCGGAAAAGGCGCCCGCAAGAGCATCGGTCAGCCTCCGTACCGAGACCGCCGCATTCGCCCGGTTGGTCTGCTTCGTCGAGGAATTCGCTCGTCGTCACACTCTGCCGGGTGCGGAGCGATCGCGGCTCATGATCGTGCTCGACGAGCTGTTCGCCAACGTCCTCAACCACGGCCACATCGCTGGAACGGCGGCTAGCATCGAGGTCGCCCTCACCTTGAAAGCCGGAGAACTGACGATTGACTTCAGCGACGACGGCCCGCCCTTTGATCCGCTGATCGCCCCCGTGCCCGATCTCGATCGACCGTCGGCGGACCGGCCGATCGGCGGGCTCGGCCTGCACATCCTGAGGTCCCTCGTCGACCATGCCCAATACAGCCGTGTAGGAGAGCGCAATCATCTCGTCCTTGTTCGATCAATTCCCGCTCCGAATACGCCGGAGCGCGTGTAAAGGCGGGTCGTGGAGCCGGCCTTCGAGCGCCTCGTCGGCGAGATCCGTGCCTGCACGGTCTGCGCGCCGCACCTGCCGCTCGGCCCTCGCCCGATCGTGCGCGGCCGGCCCTCGGCGCGCCTCCTGATCATCAGCCAAGCGCCCGGAACGCAGGTGCACGAGACCGGGCTCTCGTTCAACGACCGTAGCGGTGACCGGCTCCGCGCCTGGTTGGCGCTCGATCGCACGACCTTTTATGACGAGACCCGGGTGGCGGTCGTGCCGATGGGTTTTTGCTACCCCGGACGCGATGGCAAGGGCGGCGATCTGCCGCCTCGGCGCGAATGCGCCCCACTGTGGCACGCGCGATTGCTTGCCTGTTTCCCTGCAATCGAGCTCACCCTACTCGTCGGCAGCTACGCGATCGACTACTATTTGGCGGGCTCCGCAGCACGGTCGATGACCGAGGCTATCGCGCGGTGGCACGACTTCCTGCCCAAGTATTTTCGTCCTGCCGCATCCGAGCTGGCGCACGACGCGCTGGCTGCGCGACAACCCGTGGTTCGAGAAAGAGGCCCTCCCCGAGTTGCGCGTTCGGGTTACCCGGGCCATCAGTCCCCGTCCTCGATCCGCGCCATGTCCTCGTCGCTGAAGCCGAAATGGTGGCCGATCTCGTGGATCAGCACGTGGCGGACGAGGCGGGCCAGGTCCTCGCCGGTCTCGCACCAGTAGTCGAGGATCGGCCGGCGGTAGAGGAAGACCATGTCGAGATTGGGCCGCGGATCGCTGAGGCTCTTGTGCGGCAGGGCGACGCCGCGATAAAGGCCGAGAATGTCGAACGGGCTGTCGAGGCCCATCGCCTGCTCAGTCTCTTCGTCGGGGAATTCCTCCACCCGGATCACGACGGGCCCGAGATGCCGCTTCAGCCGGCGCGGGATAGTGTCGAGCGCGCGCTGGGCCAGTTCCTCGAGATCGGCGAGCGATGGCGGCAGATGCTCCGTCATGGTATCAATCCCGGCAAGTATGGAGGGTGAAATGGTCGAGAAACTGGTTGGGGCCGCACGGCACGCGGCATTGCGCGAGATCCACGGCTGGGTCGAGGTCGAGGACCGCGATGCGATCCGCAAGAGTTATCATTTCGGCAACTTCTCCGAGGCCTGGGGCTTCATGTCGCGAATGGCGCTGCTGGCCGAAAAAATGGACCACCACCCCGAGCTCTTCAACGTCTACAACCGGGTGGAGGTGATCCTGTCGACGCACGACGCGGGCGGCCTCAGCGATCGCGATATCCGCCTAGCACACGCGATCGACGAGATCGCCCCCGAACGGGACCGGCGGCCGCCCCTGCCGTAATGGCGGCGAACCTCAGCGCGGCGCCATGCGCAGCGCGCCGTCGAGCCGGATCACCTCGCCATTGATCATCGTGTTGCGGCACAGGTGGAGCACCAGTGCGGCATATTCCTCGGGCCGGCCCAGTCGGTTCGGGAAAGGCACGCTCGCAGCCAGACCATCGCGGATGTTCTGCGGCAAGCCTTGCAGCATCGGCGTCGCGAACAGGCCCGGCGCGATCGCCACCACCCGCACCCCGTAGCGCGCGAGCTCGCGCGCCGCGGGCAGCGTGAGAGCGACGATGCCGCCTTTCGAGGCGCTGTAGGCGGCCTGGCCGATCTGGCCCTCATAGGCCGCAGCCGAGGCGGTCGAGACGATGATGCCGCGTTCGCCATCTTCCAGAGCGGCGAGCGAGCTCATCTCGGCGGCGGCGAGCCGCATCACGTTGAAGCTGCCGATCAGGTTGACGTCGATGACGCGCCGGAACGCGTCGAGCGGCAACGGCCCGTCGCGTCCGACGATGCGGCCGGCGGTCCCGATGCCCGCGCAATTGACCGCGATGCGCGCCGGGCCGTGGCGTTCGCGCGCCGCCGCGAAGGCGGCTTCCACCGAGCCGGCGTCGGTGACATCGACGGTGACGGCGAGCCCGCCGGTTTCGCGCGCCGCCTCGGCCGCGGCCGCCTCGTTGATGTCGAGGATCGCGACCTTGGCGCCCACCGCCGCGAGTGCCTGGGCGGTCGCCCGACCCAGACCGGACCCGCCGCCGCTGACGATCGCTGCTTGCCCCTCAACCCGCATAGGCTCTCCTTGCGAGCGGCCCCCGTTCAATGATGCGGCGGTGAGGCCTGTCCCCTGAATCGATCAGCGAAACGGCATCGTCAGAACGACGGTCACCAATTCTACGCCGGGGTTCATCTTGCCGATGCCGGCATTCGATATGTGGTACATGCCGACCCCGAGGCGGCTCAGATTGTCGAACCGGTAGTCGAATTCCGCACCGGTGCGGAACTCGGTATGCGCACCGAGATCGATGCCGGTGCCGTGTGTGAAGTAGCCGACCGCAGCACTCGGCGTCGCAACAATTCTTTCGAAGAAATTGATGTCGAAGCCAAAGCCGCCATAGCCATAGAAGGCGCCCTTGCCGGTGCCGAAGGCGCCGACAAACGGTGCGACGATCCACAGCACATCGCCAAAGCGGTACTCGCCCAGCGCCAAGCCCGTCGTGCCGTTGCCCGGCTTCTTGCTGTCGGGCAGCACGTCGAACGCCCCGCCGCCGATCGCGATGCGCGGCGGATCGGCGGGCGAGCCGAAGGTGATTTGCGCGGAGGCGGGATGCGCGGTCGCAAAACCGAGCGCAAGGACAAAGCCGGCTGCCACCCGGTTCGTAGGCCACCTCATGCTCACAGGTGTCTCCCCCTTCGGTGCGCACCGGCCGCGCGCACCGGTCGCGTATCCTAGAAGGCGTATCGATCTTCGCAAACAAAACTCTCCGGGCAAACCTCAAACCTGTTTCATGCGCTCCGTCGCCAGCACCAATTGCTCGCGGATGCCGGGCTCCATCGCCGAGTGGCCAGCATTGGGAACGATCACGTATTCCGCCTCGGGCCAAGCCTGAGCGAGCTCGTCGGCGCTGCGGACGGGGCAGACCATGTCGTAGCGCCCTTGCACGATGACCGCGGGAAGGTGGCGCACGCGCCGGACCCGGGCGATCAGATCGCGCTCGCCGGTAAATAGATGATGGCTGAAGAAATGGGCTTCAATTCGTGCCAGACCCAAGGCGAGCCTGTCCTCGCCAAAGGCCGCCACCGTCTCCGGGTTCGGCAGCAAGGTCGAGCAGGCCCCCTCATAGATACTCCAGGCGCGTGCCGCCGGCAGGTGGACGCCGGGGTCGGGGTCGAGCAGGCGGCGGTGGTAGGCGGCGAGGATATCGCCGCGCTCGGCCTTGGAAAGAAACCCGGAAAAGGTCCGCCAAGCTTCGGGGAAGACACGGCGCACCCCATAGAGAAACCACTCGATCTCCTCCTCCCGGCACAAAAAAATCCCGCGCAGGATGAGCCCGCTGCAGTGCCGGGGGTGGGTCGCGGCATAATCGAGCGCCAAGGTCGAACCCCACGAACCGCCGAAGACGAGCCATCGCTCGATGCCGAGAGTGGTGCGCAGGCGCTCGATGTCGGCGACGAGGTGGTCGGGCGAGTTGTCTTGCACCTCGCCGAGCGGCGTCGACCGGCCGGCGCCGCGCTGATCGAAGATCACGATCCGCCAATGATCCGGGTCGAAGAACCGGCGGTGCACCGCGGTGGCGCCGGCGCCGGGGCCGCCATGCAGAAACAGCACCGGCGCGCCGCGCGGGTTACCCGATTCCTCCCAGTACATCGTGTGGCGTGCATCCAGCCGCAGCGCGCCCGTCCGGTAAGGCTCGATCGGCGGATAGAGGTCGCGGCGGTCGCTCATCAGGCTCAGTCTAGGAGCCCCAGCGCGGATTACATAGCCGCGAAATCCCGCCCTCCGCCGCGACTCCGCCCGGGGTGGGGGAGCTTCGATATTCATGAATTCATCGCAACCGGCGGTTTCAGAAGAGCCGAGCTTGGGCGCCTGCCCGCCTGCTTCTGCTGGGGGAAACAGGGCATCTACATCTAAAGTAGTATAAACTCAGTTTCGTGCCGCTCATTGCGAGCGACGGAAAGCCGCGAGCGCGCCTTGTTCCCCACTGCAATCAGTCAATCGGCCAGGCTCCGAACACAAGAATTATTCCGGGCGGGAACGCGTGAGACCGTACACCCGATGGTGTGATTTTGTCAATAATTTATTTTGGCAACGCAGGCCACTGCATTGGTGGATTAGAGCCGAGTGATCCTCCCTCGGACCGCTTGCGGCGAGCGGGTCGGGGAGGGCCCGGGGGTTATTCCTCGCCGCCGAAGCGCGCGGACCAGTCGGCGATCTCGACGTCCTCGATCCGGCGGAAGAGCAGCGGCAGCGGTGTCACCGGCATTCCCCGCGGCAGCTCGTCGAGCAACGCCGCGGCCGCGGTCGCCGGCCAGAGGAGGGGACGATCGGCCGCCGCGAACGCGCGCAGGATTGATCGCGCCGTATCCGGCAAGAACGGCGCCGATACGCGGGCGACGAGGCACGCGAGGTTTAGCGCCGTGCGGGTGCTGCAGGCCGCGGCCGACGGGTCGGTGGCGATCGTCGACCATGGTGCGGCGCGCTGCAGATACTGGTTCCCGGCTGCCCAGATCGCCCGCGTCTCGGCGGCGGCGCGGCGGAACTCCATAGCCTCGTGGTGCTCGGTCAGCGCGCGCAGCCTAGTGTCCAGGTCGTCGAACAGCCCTTGTTCGAGCGGCCCCGGCGTTCCGCCGTCGGGCACGATGCCGGCGAAGCGCGCGTCACCGAAGCGGACTATCCGGTTGACGAAGTTGCCCAGCACATTGACTAGATCCGCGTTGACCCCGTGCTGAAAATCGCTCCAGGTGAAGGCGCTGTCGGCACTTTCGGGCGCGTTGGCCATCAACCGCCAGCGCCAGCAATCCGCCGGCACGAGGTCGAGCGCCTGGTCCATGAAGACGCCGCGCCGCTCGGAGGTCGAGAACTTGCCGCCATACCAGGTGACCCAGTTCAGCGCCTTCAGTCGGTCGACGAGCTTCCACGGCTCGCCGCTGCCGAACAGGGTCACCGGAAAGCTCACGGTATGGAAGGCGACGTTGTCCTTGCCCATGAACTGCACATAGGTGACGTCGTCGGCGCCCTCGGGCAGCAGCCACCACCGCCGCCAGGCGCCGCCGGTCGCCTCCGCCCACTCCGCGGTCGCCGCGATGTATTCGATCGGCGCGTCGAACCAGACATAGAAGACCTTGTTCTCGAAGCCGGGACGGGGCCGCCCGTTCTGGGTGACCGGCACCCCCCAGTCGAGGTCGCGCGTGATGGCCCTCGGCTGCAGCCCCTCGTCGAGCCATTTGTAGGCGATCGAGCGGGCCAAGGGCGGCCATTCCTGCGCTGCATCAACCCAGGCGCGGATGCGATCGGCCATCCGATCCTGCAGCAGAAAGAGATGGGTCGTATCGCGGACCTCGATGCGCTCCGAACCGGAGATCTTCGACCGCGGGCGGATCAGCTCGACCGGGTCGAGCAACGCCCCGCAATTGTCGCACTGGTCGCCGCGCGCGCTCTCGTATCCGCAGACGGGACAGGTTCCCTCGACGTAGCGATCGGGCAGAAAGCGCTGGTCGTCGATCGAGTAGACCTGCGGGGTGGTCCGTTCCTCGATCAGGCCGGCCTCCTCCAGGCGCTCGGCGAGATGCTGCGTCAGCTCGCGGTTCTGCGGGCTGGAGGAGCGGCCGAAGAAGTCGAACGACAACCCGAAGCGAGCGCAGACATCGCGCTGCAAGGCGTGCTGCAGGTCGCAATAGCTGCGCACGTCGAGCCCCGCCTCGAGGGCGCCGAGCTCGGCCGGGGTGCCGTGCTCGTCGGTAGCGCAGATGAACAGAACCTCGTGGCCCTGCATGCGCCGGAACCGGGCGTGCACATCCGCCGGCAGCATCGAGCCGGCGAGATTGCCGAGATGCTTGATGCCGTTGATGTAGGGCAGGGCGGAGGTGATCAGGTAACGGCCCATCACTGTCTCTGTATCGGGGGCGACGAGAGCGCAGGCGATAGCCATCCCTTTGGCTCCGCGCTGAGAAAAGTCATATGGGGCCCGGAATTCATACACACCAGCCTATCCGCGGCGGCCGCGGTTCAGCACGGTCCTTGTGCCGCACCTGTCGGGTCCTATATTCTATCGTTCGATGGATCGATGGACTCCTGTGAACCGACGCGTCACGCATGGCGGGCATCCGCCGCGTCCTCCCGTTCGCCTCCCGGCGCGGGCAGAGATTGAAGCCGCCGCGGAGATCTTCCAGGCGCTCGGTGATCCCGAACGGCTTCGGCTTCTGGTACGGCTCGCCGAGGGCGAGGCCTGCGTGTCGGAGCTGGCCGAAGACGAAGGCGAGAAGATCACCACTGTATCCGCCCGCCTGAAGGCATTGTTCGCGGTACGTCTGGTCAAACGGCGGCGCGAGGCGAAGCACGTCTTCTACGCGCTCGCTGACGAGCACCTGCTACCGATGCTTCGTAACGCGATCGACCACGCGGCCGAGGGCCGCACCGCAGTGTCTGCGGATCCTCTACAAGGAAAGGATATCACCCCATGACGACCTGCTCCGCGCCGACCCATCCCGACCATGCTCACCAGCACAGGCCGGGTTGTGGCCACCCCGCCGTCCGCCACGGCGGCCACGTCGACTATTTGCATGATGGTCATCTCCATCATCCGCACGAAGGTCATGTCGATGAGCACGTGATCGAGGTATCACGCGAGAACCCCGACCATTGCACGTCGGACCATCGCTGCGGCGGGCACGAGGCGGGCCATGTCCACGGCCCTGGCTGCGGCCATGAGCCGGTTCCGCACGGCAACCACGTAGACTACCGCGTCAGCGGCCACCTTCACCACCCGCACGGCGACCATTGTGACGACCACGGCCGGCTGACCTCCGCCTGAAGTCGAAGGGCGCTCAGAGGGCGGCACGCCGCCGCCAAGTGAGCTCGACCGGGGGGTGATTCGGGGGTATTTGAAATAGACGCGCCGACGATACATTCGGCCCGATGACGATTGGCTGGATTGGCGCTGTGCGTCCTTCGAGACAGCCACTCCGCGGCTTCCTCAGGATGAGGACATTTCTAAACGCCATCAATAACACACCTCATGCTGAGGAGCGCCTGAAGGGCGCGTCTCGAAGCACGCACAACAGTCGATGCAGCCCTCGTCCGCACTCGGAAGCGGTAGGCAGACCGGCAAATGCATGCAGAGTCGATGGAAGATTGGACGCATGACCACGTCTTTTTAGGCGCGGATCATGCCCGCAACGAGCGCCGCACCAAAATCGTCATCGCCCTGTGCTGCACGATGATGGTTGCGGAGATCGTGGGCGGAATGCTGTTTCGGTCAATGGCGCTCGTCGCGGATGGCCTTCATATGTCGACGCATGCCGTGGCGCTTCTGATCGCGGTCACGGCATATGCCTTTGCCCGGCGGCGCGTGAACGATCGACGCTTTACCTTCGGAACCGGCAAATTCGGCGATCTAGCGGGGTTCACCAGCGCGATCGTGCTGGCAATGATCGCGCTTCTGATCGCGTGGGAAAGCGTAAGGCGCTTAATCCACCCGTTGCCCATTGCCTTCAATGAGGCAATCCCCATCGCAGCCCTCGGGCTCGGCGTCAACCTGCTCAGCGCCTGGCTCCTGAGGGACGAGCGCGACCATGATCATCATGATCCCGGCCACCACCAGCATAACCGCGATCTCAATTTGCGCGCGGCTTATGTGCACGTCCTAGCCGACGCGGCAGTTTCACTCCTTGCCGTCACTGGCCTCGTCATCGCTCGGCAACTCGGGTGGCTGTGGATGGATGCCGTAATGGGCATCATTGGAGCCGCAGTAATTTCAAACTGGGCTGTTGGTCTGGTGCGCGCTGCCGGCGCAGTGCTCCTAGATATCCGCCCGAATGCCGAGCTTGTCCGCTCGGTCCGGGAATGCCTCGAAACCGGCTCGGACCGTGTTGCCGACCTGCATCTGTGGAGGGTGGGACCGGGACACAACGCGGTTGTCGCGACGGTCGTCTCACATGAGCCGCAAGCGCCAAATTTCTACAAAGGACGTTTGGCCAACCTCCCCGGTCTCAGCCATGTAACGATCGAGGTGGAGCGGTGCGCTTAACCTTCGTGGTCACTTTAGCGAGGACAACCGCTGTCCCGCGTCCCCGGCGACGTCGATCTCCTTGGCGAGCTTGTTCGCCATCGCGTCGGCAAAGGAATTGAAATCCTGGACGACGATCAGAAAGGAGTTGGGTCCGCCGATCACGTTCTGTTTGTAATAAAGCGGCAAGCCGCCGGGCGGCTGGGTGTGGGCGGAGTAGCCTAGATTGGGCTTGTCGTTGATGATCGCCAGCCCGTTGATCGTTACGCCGGTGGCGACCGCCTGATCGCGGGCCTCGGTAATGGGACGCCCGGAATTGTTGGTGCCGTCGCCGGAGATGTCGATGATGCGCCGGTTGGCCTGCCACTTCGCCGCAGCGAAACGGGTCATCGCGAAATCGATCGCGGCGCTGATCGAGGTGCGGCCCATAAATGAGCGCGGCGCGGCAATGATCGCCGCGGCGGCGCTGCCGGCAACCTCCTCGTCACGGATTTCCGTCCAGTCGAGGACGACCTGCTGGTCCTCCTCGCCGGACCATTCTATGAAACACACGGCGACCACTCTGTTCGCTCGGGCGTGGATCGCCGTCAGGACGCGCGGATCGGTCAGCGCCGCGGCATAGCCTTTGCGCTGCAGTTCGAATTCCGCATCATCGATGCTGCGCGAAACATCGGCCGCGAGGACCACTTCGAGGTCGTCCCCGGCGGCGCGCGATTCGCCCGAGAAAGAGGAGAAAACCAGAATCAGGACGACAGCAAGAGCGGATCTCATCAGGCTTCCCTTCATTCGATCCCCGTCAGGATAAGACGAGCGTCGGAACCGCGAAAGGGCTTCGCAGGATCGGCGCAGTGTTATAACGTATCATCAGGGTTTGATCGGACGATGCCGCGGGGGATCGCATCGAAGTGCATCCGAGCTTCGCCGCACGGGTTTGGACGGATGGGCCGGGGCTGACGCCGCGCCGCGGGGTCGCACTTCTCGGCATTTTTGCGATGCTCCTCCAGGCGGTGCTGTTCGCCTGGCACAACCACCCTTTTCCGTTCTCCCCGCGGGGGGCGCCAGCCGCCTTGGCGGCCGCCGGCCACGAGGCTCCGGGACTGGTCGACGACGATTGCCCGATCTGCTTCGCGCTCAGCCATCACAGCGCTGCCCCGGTCGGTTTCTTCGCAGCGCCGCCGCCCGTCGAGCCGGCGCGGCCCTCGGCAGCGATCGCGGCGATCTTCGCTCCCGTCGCGTCCTATCTGCTTTTCCATTCCCGCGCACCTCCTCGCACTTGAGGTCGGCTTCATCCACCTGACCGAGCGCCGCGGCACCGCTGTGGCGCGCCTTGAACGCGAGGAATTCGATGACGAACCCGATGCGCGCGGGGACGCGATGCGCCGCCACGATCCTCCCTTCTGTGCTGGTTGTGTCACTCGCCGCCAGCGCCGCCACAGCGCAGGAAACACCGACCCCGGCGGCAACAGAGACGCCGCCCCCGGCGGCGGGCGAAACGCCGCCCGCCGAAGGCGGCGTCTCGCTCGACATCGAGGTCATTGCCAAAAGGCTCAACGAAGCGCGCATCAACATCGAGCCACGGATCGGCGCCTCTACCTACACGCTGACACCAGAGGCCATTCAAAACTTACCCGAGGCACAAAACACGTCAATCGACAACGCCATCCTGCAAATGCCCGGTGTTGACCAGGACAATCTAGCCAACGGCGGGCTCCACATACGAAACGAACACCTCAACGTGCAGTATCGCATCGATGGCGTCATCATTCCGGACGGAGTGAGTTTCTTCGGGCAGGATTTGAGCACCCGCTTTGTCAATTCGATGACGCTTATTACCGGCGCGTTGCCCGCCGAGTACGGGCTGCGGACCGCCGGCATTATCGATATTCAGAGCAAAAGCGGCATCTTCAACCCGGGCGGCTCGGTCGAGATGTATGGCGGGAGCTACGGCACTGCCAATCCGAGCTTCGAAGCCGGTGGCTCTGTCGACGGCTATAACTATTTCGCCACCGGCAGTTACCTGCGAAGCAACAATGGCATCAATGACGTCACGTCGGCATACAATCAAATCCACGACTTTACGCAGCAGACCCACGACTTCGCCTATATCGACAAGATTATCGACCCGAACAACCGGGTCAGTGTGATGGCCGGCGAGTTCTGGGGCTACTTTCAGATACCGAACAACCCGGGCCAGTCCACCTTTGCCGGCATCAGCGCGATCAATGGCGTGCCAATTTCTGCCTACAACTCGGCAAACCTCAATGAGCTGCAGCTGGAGTCCAGCCAGTTCGGGGCGATCTCATTTCTGCATTCGGAAAAGGATTTCGATTTCCAGGTCTCGGTGATATCAAAATATAGCTGGCTGCAATATTACCCGGACACGTCGTTGGCCGATCTCGCCTTCAACGGCATCAGCGAGAATGCGGCGCGGACCAGCTGGGCCAACAACCTTCAGGCGGAGGGCACCTACCGGCTGACGACCGATCACACGCTGCGTGGCGGCCTTCTTTTCAGCGGCGAACATGTGACGTCGAATACGCACTCCAACGTGCTCGACCAGATCGGTACCGACAGTTCCGGAAGCCCAATCTTCGCGACGACAACGACCCCCATCGCCTTTAGCAGCGACAAGACGAGTTTTTCGTACAGCGCCTATCTCCAGGACGAGTGGAAGGCCCTGGATACGGTTACCGTCAACTATGGCGGCCGCTTCGATCTCGTCAATGGCTACACGATGGGCAGCCAGTTCAGCCCGCGCGTCAACACCGTGTGGCAGGCGACGCCGTCGACGACCTTTCACGCCGGGTACGCCCGGTACTTCACGCCGCCGCCGCAGGAACTCGTTTCGACCGAAAATGTCGTGCTCTACGCGAACACGAGCGGGGCAGCCGCGAGCCCGGAAAATTCGCCGCTCAAGAACGAGAGCGCCCACTATTTCGACGTCGGGGCGACGCAGGACGTGATCACCGGCCTCAAGGTGGGTGTCGACCTTTACTACAAAAAGTCGAACAACCTGCTTGACGAAAGCCAATTCGGGGCGCCGATCGTTCTCACGCCCTTCAACTACCACCTCGCCATCAATAAAGGCGTGGAGCTGACGACCAACTATAACGTTGGGAATTTTACCTTCTATGGCAATCTGGCGATCGCAAACCAGCTGGCGAAGGGCATTGACTCGGCGCAGTTCAACTTCACTCCGGAACAACTCCTTTCTGCCGACAGCATGTTTATCAATACGGATCACAGCCAGCTAAAAACCGAATCAGCCGGGGTCGCGTATCTGTGGAACGGCACGCGATTTACCGCCGACATGGTCGCGGGATCCGGCCTGCGCACGGTGGAGCCCAACAATACAGTGTACAACGGCGGAACCGTCCCGTCCTATCAGCAGGTGAATCTGGGGATATCGCACCGCTTCGAATCGGCGACCCTCCCCCCCATCACCGTGCGTCTTGCCCTCATCAACCTGTTCGACAAGATCTATCTGTTGCGCAGCATGACCGGGGTCGGCGAATTTTCGAACCAATACGGACCGCGGCGCACGATCTATGCGGGCCTCAAGGTGGAGTTCTGAGTTGCCGCCAGCCCTTCGCATCCGGCGGACAGCGGCGGTCCGCGGCCAATCGCCTCAGGGCTGAGCGGCGCTCCTGTTGCCGTCCGCACGCCACATTCTCGCGTTCCAAGGCCTGTTACCATATTGTTGCGAATGAATTGCAGAGGCTCACCGTGAACGACCCCGCCACGTCCCTCTCGATCGTCAAGCTCTTTCTCAATGCCGACCCTGTCGTCAAAGGCGTATTGCTGCTGCTGCTCTTCGCGTCGGTGTGGAGCTGGGCAGTCATCATCGACAAGCTTTGGCGACTCGGTGCCGCGAGCCGATCAGCCCGCGATCATGAGGCGCGGGCCGCCACCGCACGCTCGGCTCGAGAGCTGGTGGCGACGGAGGCCTCAGAGCATAACGGTGATCCAGCCGGGCTGATGCTTTCAGTCGGGTGGGCGGAGAGCGTCGCCGGGCAGTCGGCCGAAGCGGAAACCGCCGGCGAGCGGCGCGACCGCATCGAGCGCGCCATGCGGCTCGCCCTCAATGCCGAGCTGCGGCGCCTCGAGGTGCGTCTTCCGTTTCTCGCCACACTCGGCTCGGCGGCACCGTTCATCGGCCTCTTCGGCACGGTCTGGGGGATCATGCGCAGCTTCGAGGGGATCGCCGCGGCTCACAACACCAGCCTCGCGGTCGTGGCGCCAGGGATCGCCGAGGCCTTGTTCGCGACGGCGATGGGCCTCGCTGCGGCGATCCCGGCAGTCGTCGCCTACAACAAGATCACCGTCGATCTCGGCCGTTTCGCCGGGCGCATGCAAGGTCTGATCGGGCGCGCCGCCGGGCTGCTGTCGCGGCCTCCGCTGGAGGCTTGAGAGATGGCGCTTTCGCTGCCCGCCTCGGGTGAAGTCGGCGAGGACCGTTATCAGCCGCTCGCCGAGATCAACGTGACCCCGATGGTCGACGTCATGCTCGTCCTGCTGGTCATCTTCATGGTGACGGCGCCGCTGCTCACCGTCGGGGTGCCGCTCGATCTGCCGAAGACGGTGGCCGCGGTGGTCAACGATCCAAAACCCCCCGTGATCCTCAGCCTGAACCGGACCGGCGAGTTGTTCATCGGCGACGAGCGCATCGAGCCCGGCGATCTCGAGGGCCGGCTCTCCAGCCTTGCCGCGGAGGATGCGACCCGGATCGTCTATGTGCGCGGCGACCAGACGATCAGCTACGCCCAGCTGATGGATGTGCTGAGCCTCGTCAACCGCGCCGGGTTCTCCAAAGTCTCGCTGGTCGCCGAGGCGGTCGCTACGAAGTGAGCGAGATTAGAGTTCCGCTGGTTTTCTCGGCCGCGGGGCATGCGGTTTGCCTGGCGCTGCTGATCCTGCTGCTCCCGAACACCGCACCGCCGGTGCCCGAGCCGCTGGCCACGGGCGGGATCGAGGTGATCTTCGCGCCGCTGCCCAAGCCAGAGGAACCGCCGATCCAGGCTGAGACACCGCCGCCGCCAGCCCCTGAAACGCCGCCCCCCGAGCCGGAGCCCCCACCGCCGCCGCCAGAGCGAGCCGGTCGCCACGACCGAGCCGCCGCCGCCGGCACCCCAAGCTCCGGTCCCGGTGCTCGAGCCGCCGCCGCATCCCGTGCCGCACAAGCCGGTCGTCAGGCACCCGCCAAGGCCGGTCGTGCGGCCCCTGGAGCAGCCGCAGCCAAGTCCTGCTCCAACGCAGGCTCAACCGGCGCCAGCGGCGGTCGCCGCGCCGCAGACCGCTTACGCACCGACCCCGGTTCCGGCGCCGGTCCCATCGGCCGAGGTCAGTCCGGGCTATCGCGCCCTGCTGAGCGCGTGGCTCGAGAGTCACAAACGCTACCCCAATTCCGCCCGTCAACGGGGTGAGGAGGGGCGTGCGGTGCTGCGTTTCGCGGTCGACCGCAGCGGCCGCGTCATCGACTTTGCCGTCGCTCGGAGCTCGGGCTATCCGGACCTCGACACGTCGATCGAGGAGATGATGCGCGGCGCGGTGTTGCCGCCCTTTCCGGCCGGCATGACCCAGCCTCGCATCGAGGTCTCGGTGACGATCCGGTTCAGTCTTGCGCGGTGAGATTCCGGCGCTACAGGTTGACGCTGATCGTCTTTCCCGGCACGAGGAAGGCTCTGTCCCACATCGACCATCGTCCCGGAACCGGCCGGCCGGGGTTGCGATCACTGCGCCAGCAGACATCGGCGCCGGGCGGCACATCGATGAACTTGGTCGCGTTATTGGGCATCGTAAACTCGAGGGTCGAGACATAGCCGGCATCGCGCGCGTCGCAGTCGGGGTTCGCGGTGATCACGGCCTCGACGTTGATCAGCGGGAAATCCGGATTGCTCAGCAGCAGCCACCCGGGCTGCGGCACCTGCGGCGCGCACGAGCCGGCACAGAGCAGCACGATGGGCAGAATTCTCGGTCGCACGGCTTTTGCTCTCTCAGTCGACGGCATTGGACCAACAATTCCCGCGCGGGTTTCGCACCAGGTTGGTCGCCGGTTACGCTATATAGCGGCTGCCGCAGGCGGTTGAAATACCGGCTTAATCGAACAGCGACAGGTCGATCGCGTCACCCATTTTGTTGTAGCCGAGATCGCTCGGATGGAGGTGGTCGCCACAATCGTAGATCGGCAGCATGCGGATCGGGTGTTCCGGGTCGCCCAAGGCCCGGTCGAAGTCGACCACGGCGTCAAAGGCGCCGCCTTCGCGGATCCACTGGTTGACCGCTCCGCGGGTCCGCTCGCGCTCCGGCGTCCAGGCGCCCGGGAGGAACGTCTCGTTTTCGAACCCGGTCAAGGTGGCGCCGAAGATCTTGATGCCGCGCGTATGGGCACGCACCGCGAGCTGCTTTAGGCCGGCGATCATCTGGTCGGCGTTGACCTCCTCCTCGGGCTTGGCCCACCGGTTGCGGAGGTCGTTGGTGCCGAGCATGACGATCACGTGCGTGACACCGGGCTGAGCCAGCACGTCGCGGTCGAAGCGGCGCAAGCCGCTGTCGCCGCGGATGTCGTGCAGAATCCGGTTGCCGCCGAGCCCCTGGTTCATCACCCCCATCGGGCGCCCGCGCGGCCGCGCCTGAAGCCGCCGGGACAGCTGATCGGGCCACCGGCAATGCGCATCGAGGGTCGAGATGTTGGCATCCGTCAGCGAGTCGCCGAGTGCCACGACCCCGCCCGTCTCTGCCGAGGCGACGACATCGATGCCGCTGACAAAGTACCACTCGCCGGTGATCTGGCCGACCGGCATGACGACCGAGGCGGCGAAGTCACCGGGGGGCGAGATGTAGTTCGTCTGCCGCGCGTAGCGGCCGGTGATCCCGAAGCTCGGCGGGAGGTCCTCGGGGAGATAGATGCTGACGGCAACGTCCGCCAGTGGCGGGAGATCGAATGCGACCGGGTCGCTGACCAGGAGCGCGCCCGCCGCGATCGTGGCGGATTGGGCGCCGCCGAAGGTGAGCTTCCGGTCCGAGCCCGACACGATGCCAGGGCCCGTGCCGCGCAACGCGACATGCGCTGCCCCGATCGTCAGCGGGCGGCTGCCATAGGCATTCGACAGCCGCACCCGCAAGGTGGTCCCGCCGAGGCTCGTGCGTGCGGTCATCCGCAAGGTCTGATTGGCGAAGGCAGCGCCCTCGGCGGGTGCCGGAGCGGTGGTCCAGGTCCCGACCCAATGCTGATTGTCTGGCATTTCAGCTCTCCCTTCCGATATCGAACCGTTCGATCGCCATCGGCAAATCTTAGGCCCGAAGCTGGACCTCCGCCAACGCAAAGCGCGGGGCTTCGGGGCGCGAACCTTTCCGCAATCGCCAATTGAATCGATTATTTCGCACCCCGCCATCAGCAGCGAATCTGCAGCAAAACTCTCCTATGGATTGTAGTATTGGCCCGGCCCGGCGCCGTTCATCCCGGTTGCGGCGCCCGAATGATCGGAGCCTTCGGCCTCGACCAGCTGCAAACGGCGCTCGAAGTCGCTGGTCTCGATCGCCCGGACAAAGGTGTCGACCACCGCCGCGATCGTCGCCGCCTCGGCCGGGGTGATCACGCCCCCGGCAAGTGCGGAGGTGACCGCCTTCATCGCGGCGGCGATGCCTGCCCCAGGCTAGAACTGGGGTCGGCAGCGCTCTCGATCGGCGGCAAGACGAACTTCACGATGCGATCGCGGCATGGCGGCAGGATGCGTTCGAGGCAGAGCCGCAGCGCGGTCGGGTCGCCGACGAGCGCCAGCTCGACCGCCCTGCGGGTCAACGCCTCGGCCTCGCCCGCGAGAAATGCCGCGGCGGCGATCGTCGTCTTGTTGCGGCAGCCGACCCGGCGGCCGCCGGGATTGCCCGACTGGCCCTTCTCGAAGGGCCGCCCGCGCACCCGCCCCGGCGGTTTTGGTGTAAGCCCATCCGTCATCGACATCTCCTCGCTCTCGGCGGCTCCCGCACCCGCGATCGCGCAAAGAATGCCATGTGAATATGGCAACTCAGTGATCTCAATAATCGCAACGAAGCATATCCCGCCGACCCCTTCTCCGCGAAAGGGCCGACGCCGCCTGTCGTCAGCCGGTCCGGTCGTCACGGCGAGCGCGGCCGCGATTGGTGGGACCGGGTTTGCGAATTGGCTACCGGCCGGCGCGGCCGACCGCCCCCTCCTGCGTTGCGCCGCGTGCCCGCCTCGCAGCATGACCTAGATTTTGTGTCGTCACGCGCCAAGAAACGGCACAGCCGGTCAAGTACCCTAGCCTCGGCGAAGGGCCACCGCAAGTCCACAAACCCACGCCCGCCGTGTTTCCGCTTCACCGACCGCGGCGAACATTTCGCAGCGACTTTGCTGGGCTTTCCAGAATAGGCAATTATCCGACTTTGGTTCGAATTGCAGAACGGCGGTCGAACACAATATGTAGAAGTGCTGCCCTTGGAGGAGACTGCCTTTGATCATCGGATGGCCCGCAGACCTCACGTGGTACAAATTGCTTACCGATTGGGGCAGCATAATCGGCGGCGTCTTTGCGCTTTTAGCAGGTGCAGCGTTGTATGTAATCGGCCGCATGCAGGTCAGGGCGACTAGGGATGCCGCAGTCCAACAGGTAGCGGCGGTCAATCGGCAAAATGAGTACCTCAAAAGGAGCGAAGACCGACGCCGCGCCAGCATGGTGGTGACTGCCGCGCGCATACTGGAGGGCATTCTCAAAATAGTCGATGATGCTGTCTCCGCACGACGATTTGGTGGTAATTTGGATGCAGATATAGGTGTTAGCGCGACTAACCAAATTCGGCAAAGTATTGGCCTTCCCCCGCGCTACGAATTGATAGATCAACCGCGATATCTAGGTCGAGACGTAATCGAGAACTACTTTTTGCTATACGTGAAAATAGAGGCATTTCGAAAACCGGGTGCCAGCGCTACAGCAGCATCATTACAAAAAGAGCTTGAGGCGCTACAGGCGGCAGTCGGCCATCTTCGTGAGGAGATTGCAGAAGAGAGCAGGGAATCCCTTGCCGTCCTTGCAAGGCAGGACTGACGACGGGTGTGGCCACTGCTCACTGGTTGCAGAAATCAAGACATTTTCACGGAGATTTATCCGTTGAAAACAAACGCCTTTTTCCGTGCAAAATTTAGGCGCAAAATACCCCCATGATTTTCGGCTACGCACGGGTATCGACCGACGGCCAGAGCGTCAACGCTCAGGTTGCGGCGTTGAGGAAACACGGGGCGGGCAAGGTGTTCCGCGAAGTGGCGAGCGGAGCCAAGACCGAGCGCCCGCAGCTCCGCCGTATCCTCGACCACCTCGACGCCGGCGACGTGCTGTTAGTGACCAGGCTTGACCGGCTGGCGCGCTCGACCCGCGACCTGTTGAACACGCTCGCAGCGATCACCGAAAGGAAGGCCGGCTTCCGCTCGCTTGGCGATACCTGGGCCGACACCACGACGCCGCACGGCCGCTTGATGCTCACCGTGTTAGGCGGCCTCGCGGAATTCGAGCGCGAGCTGATCCGCGCGCGCACCGGCGAAGGACGCGAGCGGGCAAAACGGCGCGGCGTCCGCTTCGGCCGCAAGCCGAAACTCACTCCCCAACAGCGCAGCGATCTTCTGCGCCGCCTAGCCGAAGGCGACGAAACCCGCGCCGACCTGGCCCGGCGCTACAACGTGCACCCGAGCACGATTTCTCGCCTCTCATCGTTGGATACGAAGCGAGTCCCTATCTGAAGCGAAAGACCCACTTATGACCCTGATGACCGAAATCGAGGCCGCGCAAAGGACTGTCAACACAGATTCGTACCAAATGTCCATAGGCGAGATCGTCAATATGTATAAAGACGGGGAGTTAATTATAAACCCCGTTTTCCAGAGGTTATTTCGATGGGAGTTGTCACAAAAATCACGTTTGGTCGAGTTTATCCTTATCGGCATCCCATTACCTTCTATCTTCGTTTATGAAACTCCGGAAGGGAAGTGGGAGCTTGTCGATGGCCTCCAGAGAGTCTCAACTCTGCTAGAGTTTATGGGGCTTCTGAAGGAAGACGAGCACCTAAAGCCACCTTCAGTTCTTGAGGCGACAAAATATCTCCCGTCGCTCTACAATGTAGTTTGGGACGAACGTGAGGATATAGACGATGCCACAATTACTGAGCAGAACCCACTTCCCAAGACGCTCCAGTTGGCAATTAGACGTAGTCGGATAAGCGTCGAAATATTGAAGCGACCGAGCGATGCACATACGAAGTATGATTTATTCCAAAGATTGAATGGGTGGGGGTCAGCAGCCAACGCGCAGGAGTTACGCAACTGCGTTGTTGTCATGGTAAGTCAAGCCTTTTTTCACAAACTGCGTGAATTGACAAACTCGGAAATTTTCAAAGCAGTTATTCATGTTTCGGAGGAGCAGACGGAGATCCAGCGTGATATTGAATATCTCACACGATTTATCGTCTATCGTTACGTAGAGTATGATGGAAAACTTGACGTTGAGGAATACATTGACGACGGGATAATTAAAATCGCTGAGAACAACATATTTGACGGTACAGCCGAACAAAACCTCTTGGCCACGTTTAAATTGCTCTATGATTTACTGGGCGAAGATGCTTTGAGGCAATACACTGAAGAAGAAGCGCGATTTCGAGGGCGGGTTGGCTTGAATGCACTTGAAATCGTAGCAGTAGGTGTGTCCTTCAATTTGCCTGCAATACAGGGGTTACAGGAACCGACGACCTACATAGCGGACAAGGTGAAACGTCTGTGGAGCAATGAGGAGGTAAAAACGTTTTCGAGGCCGGGCCTTCGAGGGACGCAACGCATCCGAAAGACAATTCCATTCGGCAGAAGCTGGTTTAAACCGAGCTAGTGCGTTGCCGCGGCTGCGGACAACGGCGGAGTTTTCATCCGCGATAACCGCCGATCTCACTTGGAGGATCAAGGAAATATCTGATCTCCGGACGGCGGTACGGAGGATCGATGAGACGTTTAGGCGTAGTCTCTTGCGGGCTAGCGTGCCGCTTGTATATGCGCATTGGGAGGGGCACGTCTTGGTCGTTTCCAAATCGTATGTGGAATTCCTCGCGCTCCGCAGGCCTCGCTACTCGACACTTAAGCCGAGCTTTCGTCTAAATGAATTCTTTGGAACCTTCAGAAGAATGAGCGGGTCGCAACTAAATTACGGGCAGATTATCGATTTCCTGGAGCGAGTGTTAACCTGCGGGAATTTGCAATTTCGGCGGATTGACGAGGAAGTGGTCTCAGCAAAATCGAATCTTAATTCGCAGGTACTTAAGGAATTGTGCTCGTACCTCTCGATAGATTACGCTCAATTTGAGGATGAGTTAGAGTTCATTGATAAAATTCTCCTGTACCGCAGAAATAATATAGCGCATGGCGAGTATATCCAGGTAGATGAGCAAATGCTCGAAGATATGTCCAACCGCGTAATAAAGATGATGCGCACCTTTAATGACCTTGTGGAAAATGACGTTGTTCTGGGAAGGTACAATGTCGCCAGTTAAGCGCCGTCCGGCTGAGTGATTGTCCAGAATCGCCTACTATGCGGGCCAAATGGGCGGATATCTGGTCCGCCCAAAGCCAAGCTGTTGTGCGGCCGTGACGCCTCTGTAGGCTTCCCTTCGACCCATACTTTTGCCGGCGCAGGGTGACTTTCCAGAAATCGTGTTATCGGACTTGCCCCTGTCGGCGCAAGATTATGGCAAATTGGTCAGCGGCTCGATAGCACGGCCGATGCGCCCGGTCGCACAGCCGAGAGGCACCAATGCCAGCAAAACACTCGATCAACACAGTTTCCGACCCGGTGACGGTCAAAGCCAGGGCCGACGCCGGCGCTGATCCCCGTCCGGGATTTCCCGACCGCCGGCGGCGGAAGACGAGATCCGACGCATCGGGCTCCCGCTGCTCTCGATACTGGCCTTTGTCGTCGGCATCGTGAGCGGGTTCGGCGCGGTCGTTTTCCGCGATTTGATCGGTCTCGTGCACAACCTCTTGTTTCTCGGCCAGTTCGTCGTGCGATACGACGCCAATATTTTTACGCCGCCGAGCCCGTGGGGACCCTTCGTGATCCTGGTGCCGGTGATCGGGGCGGTCGGCGTCACGTTCCTCGTCACCAAATTCGCGCCGGAGGCAAGAGGGCACGGCGTGCCCGAAGTCATGGATGCGATTTACTACAATGGCGGTGTGATCCGTCCGATCGTCGCCGTCGTGAAGTCGCTCGCCTCGGCGCTCGCGATCGGCAGCGGGGCGGCGGTCGGCCGCGAGGGGCCGATCATCCAGATCGGCTCGGCATTCGGCTCGACCCTGGGCCAGATCATCCGGATGCCCCAGGGACAGCGCATCACCCTCGTGGCCGCCGGCGCCGGAGCCGGCATCGCGGCGACCTTCAACACGCCGATCGGCGGTGTATTGTTCGCGATCGAGCTGATGATGCCGGAAGTCAGCGTCCGGACCTTCTTGCCGGTCGCGATCGCGACGGGAACCGCGACCTTTATCGGCCGGGTGTTCTTCGGCGATCAGCCGGCCTTCGTCGTGCCGCTGCTGCCGCTCCAGCACCCCGATATCGGCGCGGCGCTGCTGCTGTTCCTTTACGCAATTCTCGGCGTGATTACCGGCCTCGCCGCGACCGGCTTTGTTCGCGGCCTGCATTTCCTCGAAGACCAGTTCGACAGGATCAAGGGGCCGTACGTAAGGCACATCCTCGGGATGCTGCTGGTCGGCATCCTGATCTATCTGCTGCATCAAAACTTTGGCCACTACTACGTCGAAGGCGTCGGCTATTCCACGGTACAGGCCATCGTGTTCGGCCAGCTGAACGCGGCTTGGCTGTTGGCGCTGCTGTTCGTCTGCAAGCTGTTCGCGACGACCACCAGCCTCGGATCAGGATCCTCGGGTGGGATCTTTTCGCCCTCCCTCTTTATGGGCGCGACGCTCGGCGGCGCCTTCGCTTCGGCTCTGATTGCCGTTCACGTGCCGCTCCCCATTAATGTGCCGGCTTTCGCAATGGTCGGCATGGCGGCAATGGTCGGCGGCGCTACCGGCGCGGCGATGACCGCCGTCACGATGATTTTCGAGATGACGCGCGACTACAATATCGTGCTGCCGATGATCCTCGCCGTGGCATTCAGTCTCGGCGTGCGCCGCGTGCTGTCAGCTGAGAGCATCTACACGATGAAGCTGAGCCGGCGCGGTCACATGGTTCCAAAGGCGCTGCACGCCAACATGTTTCTCGTGCGCCGCGCCGCGGATGTGATGGATACCGATGTGCTCGTTCTGCCGGCGGAGACCGATTTTGACGAGTTCCTGAGCCGGCCGGAGCATGCCGGCCGCATGCGGCACGTCATCGTCACCCGAAACAACCGTATTTTCGGCGTCGTCCGCGTCAACACGGGGATCCGCCGAGGGCTAGCAAAAGTAGATACCGGCATCACTCTCGGCGATGTCGCCCGCCCCAATTTCACGATCGTGCGCGAGGACGATATCGCCTTCGAGGTTATCGAGCGGATCTGGCGCAAGCGCGCGGTGATGGCGATTGTCGTGCAAAGCGGCTGGGTCCCGCGGCCGAAGAACATCGCCGGCGTGATCACAAAGGAACACGTCGCCGACTCCGTAGCGGCCAGCGTGCGGATCTATCCGAGCTAGCGTTCAGACTCATTCATACGGTTCATCGGACGACAGGAAGTAATCCAGCGCCTTATTTGATCACGAAGGGCTGCCACGCCGCCCCTGTTTCAGTCAGCGCGGCGGGAGGCCGAGGCGGGGGATCTCGATTGCCGGACAGCGGTTCATGACCACCTTGAGGCCGGCTGCTTCGGCGCGGGCGGCCGCGGCGTCGTCACGCACTCCGAGCTGCATCCACACGACCTTGGCGCCGACAGCGATCGCCTCGTCGACGACCCCGCCGGCCGCCTCGGCGCGGCGAAAGACGTCGACCATGTCGATCGGCTCGGGCACCTCGGCGAGCGAGGCGAAGCACCGCTCGCCGTTGATCGAGCCGGTGGCCGCGTTGGGGTTGACCGGGATCGTCCGGTAGCCGCGCCGCTGCAGATAGGCCATGACCCGATGGCTCGGCCGCTCGCGCCTCGGGCTCGCGCCGACGACGGCGATGGTTTGCACGCCCTCGAGGATGCCGCGCAGATAGTCGTCGGGGTAGCTCTCGTGATCCACCAGAACCTCAGCGATCGCGCCGGCGAGCGCGGAGGACATGCGCCGCCGTCATCGCGCCGGCCAGCAGAAGCATCAACTCGCGGCGTCTCATTCGATCACCTCGACGGCGCAGCCCGGGATCCGCCGAATGTGCGTACCGGGTCCTCGGCCGATCTGAGCGAAACGACATAATGCCTTGCTTGTAAAGGGCGCGGCCAATAGAGTTTCTCGCATGGTCGACGAACCCGAAAACATCGTTCTGCGCGCGTTGAATCGAATCAGGGAGCAGAATGACACGATCCTTCGCAAGCTCGACGAGGTGATCACGCGGCTCAGTGCGGTGGCGCGCGACATTGCGGGAATCAAAGTGGACTATGCGGCCACCCAGCTGCGACTGGATAACATGGATCGGCGGATCGAGCGGATCGAGCGGCGCCTCGACCTCGCCGAAGCGTGATCTCGACCAAAGACGAGCGGCCACCGGAATGGGCGTTCGGCGCAGGCCATGGACGGCGCGGCCCTGCCCGTTCATTCGATCACTTCGTCGGCGCGGGCGAGGATCGAGGGCGGGACCGTCAGGCCGAGCGCCTTGGCGGTCTTGAGATTGACGACCAGCTCGAATGTGGTCGGCTGCTGGACCGGCAAATCGGCGGGCTTCGCGCCCTTGAGGATCCTTCCGGCGTAAATGCCGACCTGGCGATAGGCTGCCGTGAGGCTCGGTCCATAGCTGATCAGGCCGCCGGCCGTGGCGAATGCACGGAGCTCATAGATCGCCGGAACGGCATGGCGTGCTGCCAGCGCCACGAGCTGCTCGCGCCGGCTGGTGAAGAACGGATCGGCGCCGACGAGGAGCGCGCCGGCATGCAGTTGGACGAGGGAGGCGAAGGCGGCATCGATCTCGCTTTCGCTGCCGGCCTTCAGAATAGCGAGCTGCACTCCTTTCGCACGCGCCGCTTCCTGCACGTCTCGGATCATAGCCTCGGCATTCGGATTGTTCGGGTTCACGAGCAGGGCGATCACCCCGGCCTGGGGAACCAGCTCGGACAGCAGCTCGAACCGCTTGGGCATCAGCTCGATGGCCATGATGCTGATGCCCGTGAGGTTGCCGCCCGGCCGGGCGAGACTGGCGACCAGGCCCTCCGCGACCGGGTCGCCGGCCGAGAAGACGATCGGGGTCGTCGAGGTCGCACTTTTCGCCGCTAGTGCCGAAGGGGCGCCGCCGCTGGCCACGATCAAATCGACCTTGCGGCCGACGAGGTCGGCGGCCAATGCCGGCAGCCGATCATAGCGGCCCTCCGCCCAGCGGTATTCGATCGCCAGGTTTTGTCCCTCGACGTAGCCGGTTTCGCTCAGTCCCTGCCGGAACGCGGCGATGAGCGGAGCAGCCGGGCCGGGCGAGCCGCTGCCGAGGAAGCCGATCACCGGCATCGCCTTCTGCTGCGCGCGCAGGGCATGCGCCGCCGCCATCATGCCGGCCAGCAGCACCATCAACTCGCGGCGTCTCATTCGATCACCTCGTCGTCACGGGCGCGCATTCACCGAGACTCCTGCTGTCGGGCCTCCCCCGGACCCGGCTCTCAATGTCCGACCAGTTTCGCCACCGCGAACATGGCGCCGACGATTGCCACGATGTTTACGACGAGCGTACCGAGGATCAACCCGAAGACACGGTTCAGGATATCCGCCTTGATCGCTTCAATCTTGGCCTCCAGACGCAACTCGGCTTCGCGGATCTCGGTGCGAAGCTCTGCGATATCCGCCTTGGTGGCGAGATCGGCGCCCTCCATCCCCTCCTGCACCGCTGCGACGACGGCCTCGGCTTGCGGCTCGGTGAAGCCGGCCTCGCGCAGCCGTTTTGCGACTTTCAGGGTGTCGATCGCCATCTTACGCGTCGTGAGCCCGTACCCGTCATCGGAACCCCGATGATAACTGGACCATGACATGTACCGGATCAGGCCAGCAAGCAGCAGCAGAGCTGCGTATCCGTCGGGGCCCCCACCCTGACCCTCCCCCGCTAGCGGAGGAGGGAGTGGGGAGGGGGCGGTCTCAGCGGTCGTGCCAGACCGGGACGCGCTTGGCGAGGAAGGCGTCGATGCCTTCGCCCGCGTCGCGGGCCAGCATGTTCGTCGTCATGACCTCGGCGGCATAGCGGTAGGCGGCCGCGAGGTCGAGCTCGGCCTGGCGGTAGAAGGCCTCCTTGCCGATCGCGACGGTCAGCGCGGACTTACCGGCGATCTCTCGCGCCAGAGCGTCGACCGCATCGCGCAGAGCCTCCCGCGGCACCACCCGGTTGATCAGCCCGATCGCCTGCGCCCTCTCGGCATCGATTAATGCGCCGGTCAGCAGCATCTCCATCGCCGCCTTGCGCCCGACCGCACGCGTCAGCGCCACCATCGGCGTCGAGCAGAAGAGGCCGATATTGACGCCGGGTGTGGCGAACCGGGCATCTTCGGCGGCGACCGCGAGATCGCAGGTCGCGACCAGCTGGCAGCCGGCCGCCGTCGCCACGCCGTGAACCTCGGCGATGACCGGCTTCGGTAATCTGACGATCGCCAGCATCAGCTCGCTGCATTGGGCAAAGAGGCGCTCATAGGTCTCGCGCCGCTGATCGGTGCGCATCTCGCGCAAATCGTGCCCGGCGCAGAAGGCGGGACCGGCGCCGGCGATGACGACGACCCGGGTTTGCGGGTCCGTCGCCGCGCGGCCGAGCGCTTCGATCAGCGCCGACATCAGCGCGGCCGACAGCGCGTTACGCGCCTGAGGCCTGTTCAGGGTGAGGCGCAGAACCTCCCGATCGCGCTCCTCGAGCAGAATTGGGCCGTTCTCCGTGATCCTCGGCATTGCCGTCATCGCCGTCATCGCCGTCTCGCGTTTGCTTACCCGTCATGTTGTACTGCCGCCACCGTCCGCAAGGAACTCCGCTTGACCGTCACCCTCTGATCGCTTACATCAGCGCCTCTTGCGGACCGGGTTGCAATCCGGCCTGCCCGTAGGCTGTGCCCCGAGTGATGAAGACCTTCTCCGCGAAACCGTCCGATATCGACAAGAAATGGTTGCTGATCGATGCCGACGGCTTGGTGCTGGGCCGGCTCGCCGCGATCATCGCCACCCGCCTGCGCGGCAAGCACAAGCCGTCCTATACGCCGCATATGGATTGCGGCGACAACGTCGTCGTCATAAATGCCGAAAAGGTCCAGCTGACCGGCAACAAGCGCAAGGACGACATCTTTTATTGGCATACGGGTTACCCCGGCGGCATCAAGGGGCGCAGCAAGGGCGCCATTCTCGACGGCAAGCATCCCGAGCGCGTCATCGAGAAGGCGGTCGAGCGCATGGTGCCGCGCGGACCGCTCGGGCGGCGGGTGATGAAGAACCTGAGGGTCTTTGCCGGGCCCGAGCACCGCCACGAGGCGCAGCAGCCGGTCCCGCTCGACGTCGGCTCATTGAACCGCAAGAATGCAAGGGCGTAGTGAGGATGGCCGATAACGATCAACCGCAGCGCCCCGGCCCTCAGACCTTCCAAGGTCTGGCGAGCCTGCGCACAGCGCTGGCGACGGCGCGGCCGGCGCCGGCTGCACCCGTTCCGACATTTGCGCCGATCGATGTCGAGCCGCGACGCGATGCGCTCGGCAGGTCCTATGCCACCGGCAAGCGCAAGGATGCGGTCGCCCGCGTGTGGATCAAGCCCGGTGTGGGCAAGATCGACGTCAACGGCCGCGAAAGCCCGGTCTACTTCGCTCGGCCGGTGCTGCGCATGCTGATCAACCAGCCTTTCGTCGCGGCCAACCGACTGGGTCAGTTCGATGTCTGGTGTACGGTCAAGGGCGGCGGGCTCTCCGGTCAGGCCGGTGCAGTGCGGCACGGCATCAGCAAGGCGCTCACCTATTACGAGCCGTCCCTGCGCCCGCTCCTGAAGCAGCAGGGTTTTCTGACGCGCGACAGCCGCATCGTCGAGCGCAAGAAATACGGCAAGCGCAAGGCCCGCCGCAGCTTCCAGTTCTCGAAGCGCTGAACCAACGAGATTGCTTCGTCGCTACGCTCCTCGCAATGACACCAAAACAGCGCTGTCATTGCGAGCGAAACGAAGCAATCTCAATGGGTCGTCTCGCTGAATTCTGAAGGCGGTTTATGCGGTTTGCGATCGCCATTCCGACCGACGCCGATTCCTGGCGGCTGGTGCGGCGCGCCGAGGAATTGGGGTTCTCTCGGGCTTGGTTTTTCGACACCCAGATGCTGAGCGCCGATCCGTTTGTCGCAATGGCCGCTGCGGCGATCAAGACGACGCGCATCCGCCTCGGTACCGGCGTGCTGATCCCGTCGAACCGTCTCGCAGCGGTGGCGGCGAACGCCTTCGCCTCGTTGAACAAGCTGGCGCCCGGGCGGATCGATTTCGGCGTAGGCACCGGCTTTACCGGCCGGCGGGCGATGGGGCTGGGCGCGATCAAGCTTGCCGATATGGAGGAATATATCCGCGTCGTCACGGCGCTGTTGCGCGAGGAGACGGTCGAAACCGAGATCGAGGGCAAGCGCCGCCTGATCCGGCTCTTGAACCCCGAAATCGGGCTGATCAACACGCGCGACCCGATCCCGCTCTACCTCGCCGCCGGCGGCCCGCGGGCACGGGCGCTGACGGCGAAGCTCAATGCGGGGTGGATCAACCCGACAGGCAATGTAGAAAGCGCCGTCGCCGCGCTTCGCGAGATGCAGGAGGCCTGGCAGACCGCCGGGCAGGCGAAGGAGACGCTCGAGGCGGTGGTCTTTGTCGGCGGCGCGGTGCTCGACGCGGGTGAGCCCGCGGATTCGCCGCGCGCGGTTGCGCAGGCAGGCCCACGTGTGGCCATGTTGTTGCACCGGATCGCCGACCGGGCGCTGTCGAAAATGCCCGGCGCTGTCCCGCTACCCCCTGCCGTCGCCGAGACGAGTGCGGGCTACGTCGAGGCGATCCGGCATTCGGAGCCTTCCGGCGCGCCGTACCTCTACAACCACCGCGGTCACCTGATGTTCGTCAAGCCCGAGGAGCGCCCATTCGTCACCGCCGAGTTCATTCGGGAGACGACCTTCACCGCGACCGAGAAGGAGCTGAAAGAACGGATCGCGGCGCTCGCCGCGGCGGGATACACCGAGGTCAGCATCCAGATCGTGCCGCGCCAGGAGCACGCGATCGAAGATTGGGGCCGGATCCGGCGCGCCTTCGCGTAATGGTGCGGGTCCCTCGGTAGCGCCCCGAATGGACTTTGCCCTCGCCGTTCACGGCGGCGCCGGGACGATCCGCCGGGACGCGACGACCGCCTCTCGCACGCCTTCCTACCACGAGGGGTTGCGCCGCGCGCTGGCGGCCGGCTGCGACATTCTCGCCGCGAGCGGGAGTGCGCTCGATGCGGTGACCCGGACGGTCGCGGCACTCGAGGACGACCCGCTGTTCAATGCCGGAAGGGGCAGCGTCTTCACCGCAGCCGGAACGCAAGAGATGGACGCCTCGGTGATGGACGGGCGGGATCACCGCGCAGGTGCGGTGGCCGGCATCTGCGGACCGCGCAACCCGATATTGGCGGCCCGTGCAGTGATGGAGCACTCGCACCATGTGTTGCTGATCGGCGAGGGCGCGCTCGCCTTCTGCCGCGAGCATCAGGTGGTCTTCGCCGAGCCCGGCTATTTCTACACCGCAACCCGCTGGCGGGAATTGCAGGATGCGCTCGAAGGGCGCGGCCGCGATGCGACCGGGCAGGGCACCGTGGGTGCGGTCGCCCGCGACCGCGACGGCAATCTGGCCGCCGCCACCTCGACCGGCGGGATGACCGGCAAGGCTCCCGGCCGGGTCGGCGACAGCCCGATCATCGGCGCCGGCACTTATGCCGACAACGCGACGTGCGCGGTCTCGGCGACCGGCCACGGCGAGTTCTTCATCCGTTACGGCACCGCCTTCGAGATCGCCGCCCGCCTGCGCCATGCCGGCCAATCATTGCAGCAAGCGGCGCGTGCCGTCGTCGACGCACTGGCCGCGTTCGGCGGTCGGGGCGGGGTCATCGCAGTCGACCGCACCGGCTCACTGGCGCTGCCCTTCAATACAGACGGGATGTATCGCGGCTACGTCCGGACGGACGGGACGATCCACACTGCGATCTGGGACGAGCCCTACCTTTTAGGCTGACAGGTGCGCGTGACAAAACGCGTCATGGCTTTGCCTCCCACGCGGCCCGCAGTGCCGCCGCGATCTCGTCGAGCGCCGGCACAGCAGCGCGAATGATCTTGCCCATTGTCAGGAAGCCGTGGATCTGCTCGGGAAAATGCCGATGCTGGACTGCGACACCGTGATCTTCCAGGCGGCGGACATAAGCCTCACCCTCGTCGCAGAGCAGGTCGAAGCCGGCCGTCAAGACCAAGGCGGGCGCCACATCCGAAAGGTTGGGCGCACGCAACGGCGAGGCGCGCCAATCCTCGATATCGGCGGGGCTGCAGAGATAGTGGTCGTAAAACCACTGCATCGTCGCCCGGGTCAGCAAAAACCCCTCGGCGAAACGTGCGATCGACGGGTGGGTCATCTCGCAATCGACGGCCGGATAGACCAGGATCTGATAGCGCAGCCGCGGTGCCCCTCGGTCGCGGGCCATTAGGCTGACGACCGCTGCGAGGTTGCCGCCGGCGCTATCGCCGCCGACGGCAAGGCGCTCGCCGTCGATGCCGAGTGCTGCCGCCTCTACGGCCACCCATGCTGTCGCGGCGAAGCAATCCTCTACGGCAGCCGGGAATTTATGCTCCGGCGCGAGGCGGTAATCGACCGAGACGACGACGCAGCGCGCCGCGTTGGCGAGGTGTCGGCAGACACTGTCATGGGTGTCGAGATCGCCGATGACCCAGCCGCCGCCGTGGAAGTAGACGAGGGCAGGCAGCTTCGTTCCGGCAGCCGTGGTTATTCCGCGATAGAGGCGCAATGGAACGCCGCCCGGCCCCGAGAGCTCGCGGACCGCGGCGACCGGGGGCGGCTCCAGCGCCAATACCTCGCGGCCGGCGAGAAAGAGCGCGCGCGCTTCGGCAGGGCTCACCGTCTCGTAGGCCGGCCGCCCAGACGCGCGGACCATCTCGAGAACCCGCTCGGCGTCGCGATCAAGCGCCATCATCGGCTCCTTCCGCAGAGGAGATTCGACCGGGTCATTCTAGAGAGCCAAGTGGAGAGTGCGCCAGCAGCGCGTGCCCGCCCCGGCAGAAACAGAAAAGCCCCGGCCGGGGGACGACCGGGGCTTCTGTCGTCCTGTCGGCGTGCCGGTCCGACAGGCGAAGTGCATCGTTGGGGGACGTAACGATGCGGCCGGTATACTGCAACAATTCTACCGAGGTTGCAATTTCTATTTCCAGTATTAACCACGAATTGTGCAAATTCGCCCAAGCGCAGAGGGCTCCACGGCGTCACAATGACAGCGTGCGCGGCAGCCACAGCGAGATCGACGGGATATAGGTCACCAGCATCAGCACGACGAACATGACCGCATAGAACGGCCAGATTTCGCGCACCACCTGTTCGATCGTCACCCGGCCGACGGCGCAGCCGACAAAGAGGATCGAGCCGACCGGCGGATGGCACAGTCCAATGCCCAGGTTCAACAGCATGATCATGCCGAAATGCACCGGATCGACGCCGAACTTGACAACGACCGGGAGCAGAATCGGCGTGCAGATCAGGATCGACGGCGCCATATCCAGCAGGCAACCGAGCACCAGCAGCAAGACATTGATCAACAGGAGGATCACATTCTTGTCGCTCGACAGGGTTAGCAGCAGTGCAGTGACCCGCGCCGGCACCTGCATCAACGCCATGACATAGCCGACGCTCGAGGCGAACGCGATCAGGGTCATCACCATCGCCACCGTGCGCATTGTGCGGTGGATCAATTGCGGCAGCTCGCGCCAGCGATAGTCGCGGTAGATGAACATCGTGACGAAGAAGGCCCAGAGACAGGCAACCGCACCGGCCTCGATCGCAGTAAAGACTCCGCCGAGGATACCGCCGAGGATGATTGCCAATGTGACCAGCCCCCAGAGCGCCTCGATCGCGATCTTGACCGCCTCGCCCACTGGCACGGTCTCACCGCGGGGATGCCCGTTGCGATAGGCGAGGACGAGACACAGCACGATCAGCGAGGCGCCGAGCAGCAGGCCCGGCGTAACCCCGGCCATAAACAGGCTGATGATCGAGATCGTGCCGCCGGTGGCCAGCGAATAGATCACTGCATTGTGGCTCGGCGGCACGAGCAGCGCCTGGACCGAGGCGCTGATCGTCACATTGGTCGCGAAGACCCGCGGATAGCCGGTCTTCTCCATCTGCGGGATCATCACCGAGCCGATCGCCGAGGTGTCGGCCACCGCAGACCCCGAAATGCCGCTGAGGAAGGTCGTCGCCAGGACGTTGACTGCAGACAACCCGCCGCGAAGCCGCACCATTCCGACCAGCACATTGGCGAACGCCACCAGGCGCCGCGCCATCCCGCCCTCCGCCATGATCGCGCCGGCCAGCACGAAAAACGGGATCGTCAGCATCGCAAACTTGCTGACCCCGCTCGAGACCTGGAGCATGACGGCTTCGAGCGGAATGCCGATCCAATAAGCGCCGGCGAGTGCGGCGAGGCCCAGCGCGTAGGCAATCGGGACGCCGAGGGCAAAGCAGACGAATAGGCTGCCGACGACGATCAGGATTTCCATGCGCAGTCAGCCGGACGCGACGTTGCCGCCATGCGGTTCGCCGCTCGCTGGAGGCCGCCCGATCAGCAGTCGTTCGATCACGAAGAGCAAGGTGAGGGCGCCGCCGATCGGGATCGGCAGGTAGGTCACGCCGACCGACAGCGCCGGAAACTCGGCGATCGACTGATGCCAGGTCGCGCCGACGAGCCTTGCCCCCCAGATCACCATGAACAGGCTGAGGAGTGCGGTCAGCGCCTCGGCGAGCGGCTCGATCAGGCGCCGCCACGGCGGCGACAGCGCGCGCACCAAAATCGACACGCGCATGTGCGTGTCGGACCGATAGCACGCCGCAGCGCCGATGAAGGTCAGGACGATCGTCAGCAGGATCGCCATCGGCTCGGGCCAGGAGGCCGCACTATTGAGGACATAGCGGGTGAACACACCCCACGGGATCACCGCCGAGATCAGCACCAGCGCCGCTCCCGAGACGACGATGCAGAGTTGGTAGAGCGCGTCCATTGCAGTGCGGAGAAGCCCCTCACCCCGGCCCTCTCCCCGCAAGCGGGGCGAGGGAGCACGCTGAGGGGCTTCTCCCGACTCGGACATGGTCCGGCGCAATTTAATTGACCGCCTGAATGCGCTTGATCAGCTCGGCGTATTTGGCGCCGTATTTGTCCCAGACCGGCTTGACCGCGGTCTGGAACGCCGTCTTGTCGGCAACGGTGTCGACCTCGATGCCGGCCGCCTTCATCTTGGCCATTGCCTCGTCTTCGACCTTGTTCCACAGCTGGCGCTCGTCGAGTTGCGCCTCGCGGGCCAGCCGTTTGATCAGCGCTTGGTCATCCTTGGACAGCGTGTCCCAGGTCGGGCGCGAGAACACGAGAATTTCGGGCACGATCAAGTGTTCGGTCAGAGTGTAGTATTTGGCGACCTGGTAATGGTTGTCGAAGACAAAGCTCGGCGGGTTGTTTTCCGCACCGTCGACGACCCCGGTCTGCAATGCGCTAAAGACCTGGTCGTAGCCCATCGCGACGCCATTGCCGCCGAGCGCGTTCATCATGTCGACGAACATCGGGTTGCCCATGACGCGGACTTTGAGACCCTTCAAATCGGCGATGTTCTTGATCGGTTTCTTGGTGTCATAGAGGTTGCGCGCGCCGGCATCCATCCAGGCGAGGCCGATGAGGCGGGTATTCGGGTTGTCGGTGACCTTGTCGAGCAGTTCCTGGCCGATCGGGCCATCGATGACCTTCTCCATATGCGCGGTGTCGCGAAACAGGAACGGCAAGTTGAAGACGTTGAGGTCGTCGACCACCGGCCCCAGAGCGCCGACACTGACGCGGGCGAGCTGCAAGGCGCCGACTTGGGCCTGTTCGATCGCCTCCTTCTCGCCGCCGAGCTGCATCGAGGCATACATCTGGATGCTGAGCCGCCCGCCGGTCGCCGCTTCGAGCTTCTTGCCCATGTTCTCGACCGCCTGGACCGTCGGATAGCCTTCCGGATGCACATCCGATGCCTTGAACACCATCTTCTGGTCCGCCGCCCGCGCACGCCGGCCCATCAGGCCGAGCAACGATGCGGAGATGCCGAGCCGCAGCGCCTCGCGTCTGTCGATCATGTAGGTCTCCCTTGCCCGCTTTTCCGCAATGCAGTATTTGTCAGGTTACCGGACAACTTACTCGCTTCATAACATTGTCAATTCGCGCCGAGGCCCTTCGAAGCCCGCAATGAAAAAGACAGCGGCAGCGGCGGATGACCCTCGGGCAGCCGATAAAGCCGCTCGCCGGCGGGCACCATCATCGGGAAGTGGCGCCAGGGGAGCGTCTCATGCTCGTGCAGAAATTCCAGGCGAAGGCCGGCATCCAATAGTCCGCCGATGATGTCGCTCAACGGGTGGCACCACTCATAGCTCCGGGTGTGGGCGAGCGGTGTTGGGTCACCGGTGTAGGTCATAGCATCATTGTAGACGAAAGGTGCTGTCATTGGCGTCCGCCACCGTTGCAGGGCCACCAACCGGCCATCGACCTCGTCGAGCGACAATGTCGAAGGATGTCCCTCGGCGAGGTACAGCCACCCGCCCGGCGCCAGAAGCTCGGCAACGACCTGCGCCCAGAGACGGATATCCGGGAGCCAGATGATCGATCCCCAGGTGACAAAGGCAATATCGTATTGGGCATTGAGCAGAGCCGGTGAGTCGTAGACATTGCCCTCGACAAAGCGCGCAGGCACGCCGAGCTCTGCCGCCTGAGCGCGTGCCGCAGTGATCGCCGTGGTCGAAAAGTCGAGCCCGCTGACGATCGCACCGCGCCGCGCCAGGCGGATCGTGTCGAGCCCGAAATGGCACTGCAAATGAATGAGCCGCTTGCCGGCCACATCGCCGAGCTCGGAATCCTCGGGCTCGCCAAAGGCATTGTCTCCCGCCCTGACTCGGTCGATGGGATAGAAGCCCGTCCGATTGCGCAGATGAATGGCGGCGCGATCGTCCCAGTTCAGGCGGTTCGCCGCCATCCACGCACTTAATTGATCTTCGATCACGCTGCCTCCTGCTATGTGCCGCCGGGCGCTTCGGGCTTCTCGAATAGTGCAAGGCTTTCCATGGCGAGCCCGTAGCCGAGGAGGTCGTGCATCTGGCGGCGCAGATATTCGGTGAAGAGCAGCCGAGTATAGCGCAAGAGCAAGGTCGGCCTCCCGCAGAGATCCTGCGCGAGCTCCCAGGCGCGTGAGAGGAGCTTGTCGGCCGGCAGCACTTCGGCGACGAGGCCGAGCCGCAATGCTTCGGCGGCGTCCAATGTCTGGCCGGTCATCAGAAAATAGCGGCCGCGGTTTATTCCCAGCAGCAACGGGTAGACGATGTGCATGCCGTCGCCCGGCACGACATCCGAGTTGAAATGCGCCGAATCCTGGAATTGCGCGGTGTCGGCGGCGAGGACGATGTCGCACAGGAGCGGGATTTCGGAATGGCGCCAGGCCGGGCCGTTGATCGCGCTGATCACCGGCACCTCGATATTTAGGAGGTTCATCAGGAGATGGCGGCCCTCCCAATGGATGCGGTCGATCCGCTCGATCGACGGGCGCGACGGGAACGAGGAGGTCCCTGGGGTCGCGCGTGGCCCGGAAAACTCCGCCCCGGTCCCGGTCAGGATCACGACGCGGTTCTCACGGTCGGCGCCGATGTCGTGAAAAGCCTCCGGCAGCTCGCCGTGCGGCAGAAACCCCCAACGCAGCGACTGGCCTTCGGTGTGCAAGGTGACCTGGAGGATGCCGTCGCGGCGCTCCATCCGCGCGGTCTGGTATTTCCGGGCGTATTCCTCGAACGCGCTCATATGCGCCTCCTATTGTGGTTCAGCTGTTTTACTGCCCGGCGCGCATCGGCGCGAGGGGGCCGATGGCTGCGATCGAGGGATTTCCCGGGTCGAAGAAATGTTCTAAACTAGCCCGACACGTTTTCCCTGAGGGAGGTAGACATGCCTGTGATCAAAGCCTTCGATCTCGCCTATGGGCGGATCCGCTCGCCCGATCTGGATAAGCAAGAGGAATTCTTGACCGATTTCGGCATGATCCGCGCCGACCGGACAAAGACGGCGCTCTACATGCGCGGGAGCGATCCGCCGCACCACATCCACGTCACCGAGCTGGGCGAGCCGCGCTATGTCGGCATCGCCGTTCACGCCGCCAGCATGGATGACCTCGAAAAGGTGTCGCGGGTCGAGGGCGCCTCGAAGATCGAAGACATCGACGAACCTGGCGGCGGCAAGCGCGTGCGGCTGACCGATCCCGACGGCTACCAGGTCGAAGTGGTCCACGGCATGGCGCTGCTCGATCCGATCGAGGTGCCACGACCTGCGGTCAATTCCGGCAACGAGAAGTACCGCCGCAAGGGCCAACTCTTCCGGATCGAGCGCGGCCCTTCGCACATCAAGCGGTTCGGCCATTTTGTCGTGATGTCGAAGAACTTCGAGAAGACGCTCGGCTGGTACCGCGAGATGCTCGGCTTCCGTTGCTCGGACGAATTTTACGCCGGAGAGAAGAGCAACGTCGTCGGCTCGTTCAACCGCCTCGACCGCGGCGACGGGTACGTCGACCATCACGCCTTCTTCTGCATTCGCGGCGACAAGAGCGGTCTCAACCATCTGTCCTACGAGGCCGCCGACATCGATGATGTGATGGTCGGCCACGAGCATCTGGTCGGCAAAGGCTATCAGCACATGTGGGGCATCGGCCGCCATCTGATCGGCAGCCAGCTCTTCGATTACTGGGCCGATCCGTGGGGCCGGGTGCACGAGCACTGGGCCGATACCGACGTGCTCAACGCCCGTACCCCGCCCAACATCATAGAGCGCGGCGAGGGCGCCGGCGGCCCGTGGGGTCAGCCGATCCCGCAGATCTTCATGGGCCACGCCTCGCCCTGACCTTCACCCTCCGCCCCTGGGGCGCCTGCGGTATTCACACAGCTCGGAGCCTGTGCAGAAGAACTGATTGAATCCCCCCTCTCCGCCCCCGGGGGCGGAGAGGGTCGGGGTGAGGTGGGGGAGCCCCCAGCCGTTGCGACGACGCCCACCTCACCCTCCCCGTCGCGGACGCGACGGGTCCCCTCCCTCTCCCCCGCAAGCGGGCGGAGAGGGCACAATTGCTATTCGGGCTCGGCCAGATGCCTGACGAGCTCGCGCGCGTAGAGCGGCAGATCGGCTTGCCGGCGCACGCAAATCGTCAGCTTACGAACCGCCCATTCGTCGGCCAGCTCGATCCGGTGGATGGCCATGGTCTTGGCGTGGCGTTCGGCCGTTGTCGCCGGGACGACACCGATCCCGACATTGCATTCGACGAGACGGCAGACGGCGTCAAAGCTGCGCAGCTGGACGCGCAATCTGAGGCGGCGGCCGATCCTCTCGGCCTTTTCGGACAAAAAACGCTGTAATGCGCTCGCCCGGTCCAGACCGACGAAATCGCAGTCGAGGGCCTCGGAAAATGCGATGCGCGCCGTTGTTGCCAATGGATGGTTCGGCGCGACCACGAGCACAAACCGGTCGATGCGGAACGGCAAGACCTCGAGACCGGCGACCTCGACTGTGCCGGCGACAATCCCCACATCGGCCGTGCCCTCTGCGACCGCGGCGACGATCTCGTCGCTGAGCCTCTCCTCCAAATCGATGTTGACCTGCGGATGGGCAGCGAGGAACGCGCTGAGCGGCTCGGGCAGGAATTCGGTCAGCGCATTGGTATTCGACATCAGCCGCACCTGGCCGCGCAGGCCATCAGCATATTCAGCGAGGTCGCCGCGCATCCGCTCTGCCTGCTGCAGCAGCACCCGCGCGTGATGAAGCAAGGTGCGTCCGGCCTCGGTGGTCTGCACCCCCTGGCGCTCACGCTGCAGGAGCGCCGTGCCGAGCGTCGCCTCCATATTGCGGATGCGCGTGCTCGCCGCGGCAACGGCCAAATGCATGCGTTCGGCGCCGTGGGTGATGCTGCCCGCCTCGACGACGTTAAGAAAGAGCCTGAGATCGGTCAGATCGAAACGCATCGGCGGAGCGCCTTCGAATTCGACGAAGTCAGGCTACGCCGAATGCCTATTGTGTCAAGGAAGGGACGGCTCCGAGATTCGGAAAACACGAAGGCGGCCGACCATGAGCCAAGCTTATCCGATCGACCACCACGCCTACGACGTCGTCGTGGTAGGGGGCGGCGGCGCCGGGTTGCGCGCGGCCCTGGGCGCCACCACCGCCGGCCTCAAGACCGCTTGCATCAGCAAAGTCTTCCCGACGCGCAGCCACACGGTGTCGGCGCAGGGCGGCATCGGCGCCGCACTCGGCAATATGGGCGAGGACGACTGGCGCTGGCACATGTACGACACGGTCAAGGGTGCCGATTGGCTCGGTGACCAGGACGCGATCGAATACATGTGCAGGAATGCGATGTCGGCGGTCATCGAGCTCGAGCATTTCGGCATGCCGTTCTCGCGCACCGAGGACGGGCATATCTATCAACGGCCGTTCGGCGGCCACACCGTGCAGTGGGGCAAGGCACTGGCGAAGCGCGCCTGCGCCGCCGCCGACCGCACCGGTCACGCGCTGCTGCACACCCTCTACCAGCAATGCCTCAGGCACAACGCCGAGTTCTTTGTCGAATACTTCGCGCTCGATCTCGTCATGGATGACGGTGCGTGCCGCGGGGTCGTCGCCTGGAATCTCGAAGACGGCACATTGCATCTGTTTCGCGGGCATGTCGTGATGTTGGCGACGGGCGGTGGCGGCCGCACCTATCTGACCACGACCCAGGCGCATATCTGCACCGGCGACGGCTACGCGATGGCGTTGCGCGCCGGGTTGCCATTGCAGGACATGGAGTTCATCCAATTTCATCCGACCGGCATCTATGGCGCGGGCTGTCTGATCACCGAGGGCGCACGCGGCGAGGGCGCCTATCTGACGAACGGCCAGGGCGAGCGTTTCATGGAACGCTATGCGCCGAATTCCAAAGACCTCGGCGCGCGCGATGTGGTCAGCCGCGCGATCGAGATCGAGATCCGCGAGGGCCGGGGCTGCGGGCCGCAGCACGACCACATCCTGCTGCATCTCGAGCATCTCGATCCCGCGCTGTTGCACGCGCGGCTGCCCGGCATCTCTGAGATTGCCAAGATCTTTGCCGGCGTCGATGTGACCCGAGAACCGATCCCGGTGCTGCCCACCGCGCACTACAACATGGGCGGCATCCCGACCAATCTTCACGGCGAGGTGCTGAACCCGACCAAGGGCGACCCCGAGCGCATCGTTCCGGGGTTGATGGCGGTCGGCGAAGCGGCCTGTGTGTCGGTGCACGGCGCCACCCGGCTCGGCACCAACTCGCTGCTCGACCTGCTCGTCTTCGGCCGCGCAGCGGCCGAGCGCGCCGCCGAGATCGTCGAGCCAGGGGTCCCGCACAGCGCTCTGCCTTCCTCCGCGGCGGAAGCCGCGATCTCGCGGCTCGACCGGGTGCGCCACGCGAAGGGCGGCACCAAGACCGGTGCGATCCGTCACGCGATGCAGCGGGCCATGCAGGGCCATTGCGCCGTCTTCCGCACTGCCAGCGTGCTCGATGAGGGGCTGCGCAAGATGGCCGAGGTCGCGCAGGTCCTCGATGATCTCGCCGTCGCCGACCGCTCGATGATCTGGAACACCGATCTCGTCGAGGCGCTCGAACTCGACAATCTGATCTGCCAGGCGGCGGTCGTACTGCATTCCGCCCTCTACCGCACCGAGAGCCGGGGCGCGCACGCGCGCGAGGATTTCCCGGAGCGCGACGACGAGAACTGGCTCAAGCATACCCTCGCCTGGCGTGACGGCGACGGCCGGGTGCGGCTCGGCGACCGCCCGGTCCACCTCAACCCGCTCTCCAACGAAGTTCCGGCCTTTCCGCCGGCCGAGCGGGTGTACTGAAGCACCCCCACCCTGTCCCTCCCCGGCTCGCAAGAGAGGGAAGGGTAGGGGCCTACCGACGAGCGGTTGCCTCGACAGGCTAGGCGGCGCTCGGTCTGCGCAGCACACCACCGATGCAGACTTCAATCGGGAAATCGCGCGATTGCCGGGGCCGTGCGCCGGTCGGAGCTACCTTCGTCGATCGGCTTTGCATGCGCCCGCCACCGAAAAAACGCGGCCCGCTCCAATACCGGACCTGCCTGAGCCACGACCGCCCCGGCAGCACGCGCAGCGTCAGCAGCCGTTCGAGATGTTCCAGCCGCAGGCGCGCCTCGCGCGAGCGTTGGTCGATTTCGACCCGCGTTGCGCTGGTCGGCCACAAATCAGTTCTCGGCATGATCGTCCTCCACGACGCAGACACCTCGGCGCCAAGCCGATGGCGCCCGACAAATGGTGCGCGTGGTGCGAAAGGCGTGTGAGGTACTTCACCCTGCGACATTTTTTTCGGCGAGCCGAACTGGCCGGTAGCGGCAGAAATACCAGCCCAGCCCGAAAAGCTCGTGCAGGGCGTAATAGCTCCGGAGCAGTGCGGGGATTTGCGGCAGCAAGGAACCCGCCGAGAGCGCGGCGGCTCTGCCGCTTGGTAGAGGGGCCGGGATCACCGGATAGCCGACGGCGCGAAACGCCCAGAGAGCTCGCGCCATGTGCCAGGGATGCGTAACGAGGACCGCTGCCGGCACCCCGGCCCGACGCAGGATCTCGGCCGAGAATGCCGCGTTCTCGAATGTGTTGACCGAACGGTCCTCACGCCAGCGCACGGAGACCTGGAAGTCGTTCTGCAATGCCGCGCTCATCATCCCGGCGAGCAAGTCGTCGGTCTCATCCAGCCAGCCGCCACTGACCAAGATCGGCAGCCCGAGGCGCCGCTCCTCTCTGGCCGCCCCAGCTAGGCGCTCGAGGGTCAGCGGCCCCACCCCGTCGGGCTCGCCCGGGGTACCGCTTTTCCGGTAGTCGCCCGACAGCACGACAATCGCGCCGGGGGCCGCGTCGGTGGGCACGATGGGGATCGCGCCGGCGAGCCCCTCGGCGGACTGGAGCAGACCATCGGCGACGAGGGGTGTCGAGGCCAGGTAGAGAAACGCGGCGCCGATCGCCGCCGCCGGCAGGCCGACTCGGATCCGCCGCCAAGCCAGAAGCACCCCGATAGTCGTCAGCAATATGAACAGGTTTGGCGGGATCAGAGAGGAATAGGAAAGCCAGGACATGGGCCAGCATACGCTCCAGCGCGGCGGCGAATCAGCCGAGATGCAAGCTCGCGTGCATGCTAGGATGGCAAGAAACCGATGGTCCGGAAGGAAAACCGCCATGCCCGTTTCGATCCGCCCGCTGCATCCGGTCTTTGTCGGGGAGGCGGCGGGGGTTGACTGCAGCCGGCCGCTCGGCCCCGCGCAGGTGGCCGCGATCGAGGCGGGCATGGACGAATACGCCGTCCTCGTCTTCCGCGACCAGGACATCACCGACGAGGAGCAGATCGCCTTCACCCGCCACTTCGGCGAACTCGAGAGCTATTCGACACCCGGCCATATCCGCCGGCGCGAGGAGCAGCGGCTTGGCCCGGGCATCGCCGATTTCTCCAACCTCGACAAGGACGGCCGGATCATGTCGGCCGAGGACCGGGTGTGGTTCTTCAAGCTCGGCGACCGGCTGTGGCACTCGGACAGCTCGTTTCGCCCGATTCCGGCGAAGTATTCGATCCTCTCGGGCCGCGTCATCCCATCATGGGGCGCCAACACCGAGTTCGCCGACATGCGTGCGGCCTATGATGCGCTCGACGCGCGCACCAAGGCCGAGGTTGAGGATCTCGTCTGCGAGCATTCGCTGATCTATTCGCGCGAGGCGATCGGCTTTACCGATTTGTCGCCGGAGGAGATCGCCGCCTTCCGGCCGGTGCGCCAGCCGCTCGTGCGCACCCATCCCACGAGCGGGCGCAAGTCGCTGTTCCTCGCCTCGCACGCGGGAGCCATCGTCGGCTGGACGATCCCGGAGGCGCGCGTGTTCCTGCGCGACCTGACCGAGCACGCGACGCAGCGCGATTTCGTCTATTCGCACGCCTGGCGGCGCCATGATCTCGTGATGTGGGACAACCGCGCGACCATGCACCGCGCGCGCCGCTTTGGCCGCGACGAGGTGCGCGACGTCCGCCGCACCACCCTCGCCGGCGACGCGCCGACCATCGCAAAGGCCGTGTGACCGCGGCCGCGCCGTCGGCCCGGCGGGAATGACGGCGCGGCAATGGCTGCGGCTCGTGCTGATTGGCTTGGGCACGTCGGTCGTCCCGCTCGACAGTGCGGTCAACATCGCCTTCCCGGACATCACAACAAGCTTTGGCCTGCCGATAGAGATGATCCAGTGGGTGGTCATCTGCTATGTCCTGACCCATGCCAGCTTGATGCTCGCCTTCGGGCGGGTCGGCGATGTTTTCGGCTACGGCCGCGTGTTTCGCGCCGGCCTCCTGTGGAATGGCGCGGCATTCGTCCTCTGCGCAGCGGCGCCGAGCTATGGCTGGCTGCTCTTTTGCCGATTTCTGCAAGGGATCGGAGCCGCGCTGATCCTCAGCTGCGCCCCGGCGCTGGTGACTGGCTTGTTCCCGGAAAACCGGCGCAGCCGTGCGCTTGGCATATTCACGATGATCTATGCGCTGGGCTCCGCCGGCGGGCCGTTGCTCGGCGGGACGCTGGTCGATTTCTGGGGTTGGCCGGCAGTATTCTGGTTTCGCGCCCCGATTGCGGTGACCGCACTCGTGTTTATCGAGGGGATCCCGGCGGCGTCTCGATTGGGCGCGCGCGAGCCGGTCGACATCGTCGGCGCCGGCTTGCTCGCGCTGGCGATCAGTACGTTGCTGCTGGCGCTCAATCAGCTGCAGCAGCTGGAACGACATGTCTTCCCGGTGATGGCGTTCTCCGGGATTGCCTTGGCGAGCTTTCTCGGCTTCGTGCGCTGGGAGCGTCGGGTCGTTCAGCCGATCGTCAACCTCGATTTCTTCTGGATCGGCGGCTTCGCAGCGGTCAACGGCGCCAGCGTGCTGATTTACCTGACGAGCTTTTCGGTCCTGCTGTTCGCCCCATACTATCTCGTGCGGTTTACCGACCTCTCGCTGCCGCTGGCCGGCGCGGTCCTCGCCGCCTCCTTTGGCGGGAGCATCGCCGCATCGCCGTTGGCAGGACGGATGATCGAACGTCTCCCGGCGGCCCGCGTCGCGGCCCTCGGTGCGGTACTGAGCGGCGTCGGCTTGTTTCTGATCGGCAACTGGGGTGTCGGCGCGCTTCCCGTCGTGATCGTCACGCTGCTGGTGCTGCAAGGGTTCGGCGTGGGTCTCTTCCAGGTGGCCTATATGGATTTGGTGATGGGGACGCTCCCGCCGCGGCATCGCGGTGTCGCCGGCAGCCTGGCGATGCTGACCCGGACCCTCGGGGTCGTCACCGGAGCGACGTTGCTCACCCTCGTCTTCCATGGTCTGGAAGCCGCCTCGGTGGCAAGCGGGGGTACCGCGGCGGATGGTTTCTTATTGGCGTTTCGCGCGACCTTCCGCCTCGTCGGGATCGTTTCAGCGATCACCGGTGTCGTGGCGGCCTTCCTCGCTCGTCACCGCAATCGCTGACCGTGATCACCGATGAGAGGCGCCCTCGAAGCGGAGATTGCCGCCCGCCGGAGCGGCTCTCGCAGGCGCCCATGCTCGCGGCATCATCGATGCGACGGGCTGTTGCGGCATCATCCGCGGCGCCATGAACTGTCGGCCGACGATGCCGCCGCCTTGCTGGGTGCGAGCCCTCGGCCTGATCCAGGGAGTTGCAAACGTGCGCGGCGCCGGGCTCGGGACCCTGGCGCCAGGAGCGTCGACCCGCGGGAACGCCACTGCCGATACGGCGCGATTCCGAAACCCATCGAACCGCTCGCGCGAGGCGGGATCAAGATACGCCACGCCATGACGGTGCGCCGGGTCATGCTGCCAAACCACCGATCCCGACCCTGGATCGGTGCGATGAGCGGCATTTGACCTGTTGACGTCGAGCCTAACCTGCCGCTGGGTCCAGTCGAGGGCGCACCAGCGCCATAATGGGCCCACCACGGCAACCCCCACACCGAACCCAATGTCGAAAGGCCAAGCTAAGCCGACACCATAATCGGGGGGGACGATATCGGCCGGCGGGTAGTCCGGGTAGGGCCAAGGGCCGTAGACGGCACCCGGGTTGTAGGCCGGAGGATAGATGAGCGGCGGGGTGGCCGGCTCGATCACGATGCCTTGCCCCTCGGTCGTTACCCTTTGCTGGGCGTTGGACCACAGCTTTCCGGCGGCCGCGGCCTGGTGGCGCAGACGTTGGATCGCATCCATGACGTCTGCCTGCTGCGCCAGGAAGGCGTCGCCGAGCTTCTCGGTCCAGTCGAGATTAACATCCATCATCCGCAGGATTTGCGGAAAGGCCATCAGCGCCTCGATGCTTGGATCCCAGCCCTCGGCCTCGATCGCCGCGGCGAGCGCGTCTCCCCTCAAGGCCGCGTGACGAGGATCTTGAAACCAGCGGCGCGCCTTGACGATTTCGAGCGGATAGGTCGCCGCCATCAGGATCTGGGCCAGCAGGGCATCCGGATACAGAGCGATCGGCGCGAGCAACTGGTCGAGCTGCTCGGCTCGGAAGATCGGGGCGACTCGTGGTGCGGGCACCGGCGCGGGGGTTGCGGCCGCCGGGGTTTCGGCTGCGGGTGCCGGCACCGGGATTTGCACCGCTGGCGCGGGGGTCTCGGTCCCCTCGGGCGCCGGCGTCTGCGCGGCGGGGGCCGCGGTCTCCGTCCCCGGGGGCGCCGGCGTCTGCGCGGCGGGGACCGGGGTCTCGGTCCCCGGGGACGCCGCGGTCTGCGCGGCGCGGGCCACCGGAGTTTCCGTCGCGGGCACCGGAGGTGTCTGCGCGCGAACCGACGGTGAGACGACGATCGTAACGGCGAGGATCCCGGCGATCAGGCGGATCGGACTCGCACCCATGTGACCCATCTCCGCGCGACGGCTCAATTTTCGGTGATCGGCGACAGCGGTTCGGGTAGCTGGGCCTGAACTCGCCTAACGTGGTTCCCGCCGGTCCCTCGATACCTAGTCGATTAGCGAGGTCACCGCGCCGTTTGCGGCCCGCGTCAGCCGATCAGGACGGCTCTTCGAGGGTGAAGCCGACTTTGAGAACGACCTGGTACTGTAACTTGCCCGCCTCTACCTGCCCGCGGGTCTGCAGCACCTCGAACCAGCTGACCCCCCGCAGGGTGCGCGACGCCCGTCCGACGGCGCTCTAAATCGCATCCTCAATGCTCTTCTCCGAAGAGCCGGCAACTTCGATGATCCTATAGACATGATCGGCCATCGTGCCCTCCCTTTCACGCCACCGGAGACGGCAGCGTTTTGTGCGACCGGTTGAAGCTTTCTCGGCGGATCATTTCGTGTGTGCGTCGATAAAGTTAAAGGGCCCCGGTGCATCCTTTTCGGTCGGACGTCGGCGGCGGACTTCGATTCACCCGTTCCTGCGATTTTGGCCGTTGTCGATCGCCATCGCCAGATAGTGGTCGGTGCCGTGACGGTTGATCAGCAGCAACACGTTCTTGCGGCCGCTTGCAGCGGCTTCCTGTAGGTCGGCGATAGCATCCTCGGGTGAAGCGACCGGGCGCTGGTTGATCGCCTCGATCACGTCGCCGGGCAGGATGTCGAGAGCCGCGAACGGGCTGTCGTCGTCGATCCCGATCACGACAACGCCATTAACGTTATCCGGCACCCCTAGCCCCCGGCGCCGCTGCCGGGTCAGCGGCGCGAGCTTCAAGCCGACGACCCCCGGTTGCTCCGCCCGCCGTTCCCCGCGCTCGCCTTGCTTGATTTCAGCGACATCTGGGGTCTCGGGCATTTCGCCGATGACCGGCCGCAAGGTCATCTCGGCGTTCCGCCGCCATATCGTCACCGCGGCGGTCTGCCCGATCGGAGTTTCGGCGACGACCAGCGGCAGCTCGCGCATCCTGGCGATGTCGTGCCCATTGACTGAGAGAATGACGTCGCCTTGCGCAAAGCCGGCTCGGGCGGCGGGGCCGTCTGCGCTCACTCCGGCGACGAGCGCCCCTTCTGCCTTCGGCAGCCCGAAGCTCTCGGCGATCTCCGGCGTCACCTGTTGGATCTGGACGCCGAGCCAGCCGCGCGCGATCTTGCCGTGTTCTTTCAACTGTTCGACCAGCGGTTTCGCGAAGTTCGCCGGTATGGCGAACCCAATACCGACCGAGCCGCCATTGGGCGAATAGATTGCGGTGTTGATGCCGATCACATTGCCGTGGAGATCGAAAGTCGGACCGCCGGAATTGCCCCGGTTGATCGCCGCATCGATCTGCAGAAAGTCGTCGTAAGGGCCGGCGTGGATGTCGCGGCCGCGCGCCGAGATGATGCCGCTGCTGACCGTGTTGTCGAGGCCAAAGGGATTGCCGATCGCGAGCACCCAATCGCCGACCCGGGCGGTGTCGCTGTCGCCCCACGTGACATAAGGCAGCGGGCGCTCCGCATCGATCTTCAGCAGCGCCAGATCGGTCATCGCGTCGCGGCCGATGATCCGCGCCGGATGCTGGGCGCCGTCTTGCAGGGTTATTATCACCCTATCCGCGTTTCCCACGACATGATCGTCGGTGACGACATAGCCGCTCGGATCGATGATGAAGCCCGAACCTAGCGCAGTGCTGGGGACAGGCGTGCCTTCGCGGCCCTTCTCTTCAAAGAAGCGGCGCAGGAATTCGTCGAGCGCCGAAGGCGGCAGCCCGCGGGACGCGGTTCGGTCCTCCGCGCGGCGGGCGTCGGGTTCCGGTTCGTCGGCAGCGGCCTTGCTCGCACGCTGAACAGCCGACACATTGACCACGGCGGGCATTACCCCTTGGACCACGGGAGCAAAGCTCGGCAGGGCGCGCCCCGACATGCCCGGCCCAAAGAATTGCAGATCGGCCGGCGCACAGCCGATCGCCGTCATCACGAGACCGAGCAAGACAGCCGCGGCAGGTGTCGCGCGGCGCGGGGGGTGAAAGACCAGGGCAAGCATCGAAGAGCCCCTCAGGACGGGTCCGGGTCGCGCTCGTTCGAGGGCGGTGCAGATCCGCGCGTCGCCGATGGTACTCTCGATGACTTAAGAAAAGATACTGGGCATCGGCGCACTGCCGTTGCCCGCCTCGGGGCGCCGATTTTTACCGGCTAGGGGTCGCCAAAGCCGATCTGCTCGACTGGACCGGCGTCACCCCCTGCGGATGCAAACGGCGGGGGCGCACCCATCAGCTGCTCGAACTGACCCGGGCACGACAGCCACCTCCGCAGGGAGTTGAATTCAAACCCCGGAACCGCGAGTGCCAGTGCGCGTAGCAGACGAGCAGTCATCGGGTAGTCGCTCGGCCCATAGAAGGCAATGTCCGGTGCAAGATCGAGCTCGTGCTCGAGCGCAACGTCGAGCAAAGCGGCGAAGTCTTCCGTGGTCGCCGCCGGCGCATCGCGCATTTCGCTGACGACCGAAGTGATTTCGAGCAGAAGCTTTACCTGCTGCTCGCGCATCGGCGCCAGGTTGGTCCCCGCAATTCGGGCCTCTTCGATCGCTGATGCAAGCTGATGGTGCTCGTCCTCGAGCTTCGCCCAGCGTTTATGGAGCGTGGATATCGAAGAATGCAGGTGTTTGGTCACGACCTTGGCTCCCTTCACCGGCCTTCCAGCCATCGTCCCGACGAAATCGGTGCTGCGGCAGCTGCAGGTTAGCCGTTAGGCGTCAAATTCACGTCAGCGCATGACGTTCGAACTTCGTCTGCAAGGGTGGAACCGATACCGCGATCGAAAGGTGAGGAAGACCGAATGCGGAGCGCAGCCCGATGGGGAAGCCATGCTTCCGAGAGCCCTCCGACCGTTGGTAGCCGATCACATGGGCCGCATGGTGCGGGCGGGGAGACTTGAACTCCCACGTCCTTACGGACAACAGATTTTGAGTTTGCCGCGTCTGCCATTCCGCCACGCCCGCGCGTCGGCGCTGCGACTATACCCGCGCCAGATTACCGGTCAATCGCGCCGCCTCGCGCGAATGCGAGCGTCAGTGGGGAAAATGGCGGCGGCGCGGTCGGGCTAGCCCAGCGGGCGGCTAGCCATCACTGAGCTCGTTCATTGCCGCCCGCCCGCCCTCGCGGAGCCCTTGCATGATCGGGTTATCCTGTGGCAGCGACTGGGCGACGAACACCGCGGCGTAGACGATGCCGTACGCCATGACGTAGGAGCCGGTGTAAACCATCCGCGAGATATTCTCCAGCGCGGCAGTCCCCGCCTCGCTCGTCGACGCCTTCACCTTGGCGGCATGCTCCGAAGCCGTCGTCGCAGCGTCCCGCATCGCGGCGGCGACCGCTTGCAGCGCAGCTTCATCGCCGGTTGTGGTCTGGGCCGTCGTGCCGCCTGCCATTTATTGCTCCTCACCCGGCTTAGAGCCATGTGAGCAGGAGACGCTAGCACGACCCTCCGCCAGCCGGCAAGCAAGCGGGACGCCGATGGTCGGGT
>CAWCKT010000016.1:0-142265 GCA_963796155.1 uncultured Alphaproteobacteria bacterium
TGCAGGAGCGCGATCGCGGGTGCCTTCGGCAGGCGATGTTTGCGGCTCAGATGGAGAAGGGCGCCGACAAGGCAGTGGCCGCCATTACCGTCATGATAACAGCCGCGCGTCCAGTGGCTGTTGTCGGCAAAGAACTCGACATCAGATCCAGCAACTGCGCCGCTTTTGCGATTTCGGCTTGGGGCATTGATTTGATCGCTCCCTGATCCGGATAATGAACTCAGCGTATCACGGGCAACCGCCGCAATCGGCATCGCCGCTCCGCTCACGGCAAAGCAATCGGCTCGATGAGGCTCGGGTCGTTGTTCTTGACGTTGCCGACGCGCGTGCTCACCGGCCAGCAACGACCCCGCCTTGTCGGCCCCGAGGGATCCTGTTAAAGTCGCGAGTGGAGCCAGTGCTGGATCGGTCGATGCGACAGAACCTGATTTCGGTGTTCGCCGACGGTCTTGAGGCGCACGAGGGGTACCGCGAGCTCTTCAGAGCGCATGTCGACGAGTTGGCGGCGCAGGGAATCGCGTACGAGGAGCAGGACAGACGCGCCGAGCCGCTTACAGCATCGCTCTTGATAACCGTCGTCGTCACCTCGGCGATATCGACCGCCGTAGCTGAGGTGATCAAGAAGATCATCGGCGCGGTCTCGGATCGATCGAGAGCCGCCAGGCCGGTGACGGAAGTCCGGATCGAAATTAACGGAGCGCGTTTCGAACTGCCGACGGACCAGGCGTTCGCGAGCGCCGCGATCGATGCTCTGGAGACGCGCTAACAGGGACGCCCGAGCCCTTGTGGCGGCTGCGCGCGACCGCATAGATGAATGGGTCGCGAGGAGACCGCCTCCGGCCTACTTCCCGCGCCGGTACTCGATCCCGCGGAACGCCGCCGACGTGCCGGAGCCGATGAAACGCCTGCTGGCGCCGATCGCGCCGTTATTGGAGCGGACGGGGCAGCGCGACTTCGCTGTGGCCTTCCCGGACGATGGCCGGCGGCTCGACGCGGCATGCTTCACGGACCGCGCGACCGAACTCCTGTTCAAGCCGACGGAAACCCTTTTCCCCCTCGCCGAGGCCAAGATTCCGCCCAATCAGACATGCGAGTTGCTGACGTCCCTCGCCTACGGGATGCTGCAGACCCTGCTGTGGCGCGAACAGATCGCCGCCGGGCCGGATCCCGGACCAGCCCCGTGGCTCAGGGCAGGAGCCTATGCCGACCGGGCGAAAGGTGCGCTCGGTCGATCCGGTAAGGCGCAGCACGACTGGATCGACACGGTTATCCGCATCGAAGCGGTACTCGCCCGGGCGACGCTGCTATCCGGCCGGACCGACGAGGCGATCGGCCATTTCCTCTATCTCGCCGGCTGGTACGCGGCCGCCGTGAGGCTCGGCTACGGCGAGGTCGTGCGCAAGCGCTACGATGACTGGTTACAGGCGCTTTACGCAATCGTCGACGTCGGTCGCGGCCCGTCACATCAGGCGTGGATCTCGACGGCGGGGACGCTCCTCAAGGATCTTCGGATCGCTTGGCGCCAGGCCGACCCGTTCCGCATCGAGCAGGTGCCCCGCGCGCCGAATGGAAGCCAACTGGACCTCCATTTGCAGGCGGCGTTCGTCGACGAGGAGTGGCGGCGCGGTCTCGACCGGCTCGGCGACACCGGCGTCTTCGTCGACGTGATCGTGACGGATCGGTTCATCCATACGCGCCTCGTCGGCAGGCGAGGCATCCAGTCGTTTCGGTCCGAACTGCCGCAAGTCGACCGGCCGGCGCCGCCAGGCGAGGACGTGCGGGGCACCCGCCCGGTCACGCCTACGAGCTGCGTGCTCGAGCCGAGCGTGAGCGGGCCGGGCGCAACCGGTGGGAGGTTCCGCTTGGCAAGGCTCGCTGACGAGTGGCATCCGACCTTGCCCTCGTCCGAACTGCTGCGGTGGAGCTCGTGGTTTCAGCAGGTGCATGTCTATCGCGGGGACGACGGCTGGCGCTGGGACTTCGAGTGGAATGCCAACGTCCCGACCTTCGAAGGCGAACTATCGCGCGTGGTCTACGGGGCGGTCTTCGCCGGGGCCGTTGATGCGGCAGCGTCGGCCAGTATCCGCCACCTCGTCATCAGTCCCGACGGTTCGCTGATGGCGATGCCTCATCATCTCTTGCCCGGGCCCGATGGCGAGCGTCTCGGGGACCGTTTCCTTGTGAGCTACACCCCCAACCTGACCGGTTTATTGACAATCCTCGACGCGGACAAGTTTTCACGGGAGGGGGCGCGCGCGGTCGTGGTGGAAGACCCGACCGGAACCGTCAGCCTTGCCGGGTGGGAATGCGAGAGAGTCGCCCGCGGCATCGGCCGTGCCGCCCAAGTGGTTAGCGGCGCAGCGGCGTCACCAGCCTCCGTCAAGGGTCTCTGCTCCGGCGCGTCCATCCTTCATTTCAGCGGTCATGCGACCTTCGATTGGTCGAAGCCGGAGGACGCGTTTCTTCTCCTCGCTGGTGACGGACGGTTGACGCTCGCCGACCTGCGCGGCCTCGGGCTAAAGCCGGGGGCGCTCGTGTTCCTGAGCGCCTGCGACACCGGGCGACGCACGATCTCCGGCACGCGAGGCAGCGCGCGCGGAATCGTCAGCGCCTTGCTTGAGGCCGGTGCGGCCACTGTCGTGTGCACACTGTGGCCGGTGCATTCCGCCGCTGCGGCGCTCGTCGCTGTGTGGTTCTACGAATCGTGGATCGCCCGGGGCATGGGGCGTCTGGAAAGCCTGCGCGAAGCCACTCGACGCTTGCGGGAGGCGGGACGTCCCGAGTGCGAGGCGGCGCTCGGCCGGCGGATCTACCTGCCCGGAGAGCGTCCGTTCGAGGACGAATACTATTGGGGGGCCTTCGTACTTTACGGTGCCTGGTAGGGTAATCCCTCGAATATGGACCTACTATAGTTAGGCCGTTATGGGGGCATCAACGAGGATTTTGTTCTCGTTGATGGGTGGAGAGAATGCAAGGCCGAGGGCCCGCAAGAGATGGTCGAGAGCGTCGGTGAGGCGCTGGTATAGGCGGTCGAGCGGCGAACGCTTGCGGTTGGGGAGGGCTTGGTCAGCGGGGATAGGGTGAAGGAGAGCAGCGGTGAGCGGAGCGAAGACGCGGTCGAAGAGTTTCAAGAAGATCAGGCAAACCGAATACCCCTCGGCCGGCAAACGGTAGCGACGGGAGCGGGGCAGCCTTTCGACAAGGCCTTTGGCGCGGAGCTTGGAGAGGTCGTAGCGAAGGGAGGCCAAGCTGTATTGCTGCGCAGGGCAGCTGAGGGCGGCGATGACGTGCGGATAGATTTCGCCGGTGCTGAACGTGTTGGCGGGCGGGATTTGCGCAAAGCGGACGAGGGCGTGCATGAGCGCCAATTGGCGAGGATTGTCGAGCTTGAGGCCCGGAATGCGTTTGCCGGTCGTGGTGATGGTGGGTTTGGCCAGCCGTTGCAGCTGACCGCGATCGACAAACGTTTCGAGGATATCCTGCTGGATATTCAAGTAATTGTTGTTGATCGCGGAGAGCTTGTCGCGCAAGGCAGGAAGGTGCTCGACAGCCTTGTTCACTCCGTAGTCGGTCACGTTGTTGCCGGCGGCCTCGGTCCGGAGGATCAGGTGGTCGCGCACATATTGCTTGATAAAGCCGTTGCGGTAATGGCTGCGGATCACCGGGTTGGGCAGGTTCATGTCTTCGATCTCGGTCTGCAGCTTGCCGCGGTACTGTTTGGTCACCTTGCGGCCGAAGATGACGGTGATCTTGTTCGGCTGGCCGATGGTCCGGTTGGCGTCGAGCAGGCGTTCGCCCAATTTGTCGAGCGCGGCGCGGCGACGAAAGATCAGATTGTCGCAAAATTCGATCTGGGAGAAGAACAGCCGGTGCCGGCAGCCCGCTTGTCGCCGCTCTGTTTCGGTAAAGAACGGAGTGAAGCGGCTCAGCCATTTCTGGCCGCAGCTCGATAGGTCCTCGGCCGTCAAAGTGTCCGCGAGTTCTTGCAGACGCTCGGGTCTGCCGCATCTGAGAAAAGCGTTGGAGCACTGCTGGAAATCGACGCCTTCCTCGCGCATGCGGTTCGCCAGCCAGTGATGTTGATTGAGGCACACCCGGGCCGAGAACGGAAGGTACGGGCAGATGCGAACAAAGATCCGGCCCCAGCGCTGGTCGTTGACGTAAAGGTTGTATTGCACGATCCAGCGATCCGCGATCTGAAGATGCCAGCGGTTGAGCTTCTTGTCGCCGATCGCCGTCATGATGCGCGCCGGCTCTCTGGCTTTCAGGATGACGACGACCTGATCCGGCTTGGCTGCCTTGAAGTAAGGGTCGACGAATTCGTCGCGCCGACCCTTCGGCGCCTCGACAATCGGGGCGTTCCATTTGTCGGCCTGATCCTTCACCCAGCATTGAAACTGCTCGGCGGCGCCGCGCAGGACATCGCGGCTGACCGGATAGAGGCGCCGATCGGTAGCGAAAAAGCCGACGACCCTTTCGGGCTGCTGAAATGGCTGGATGAGCCCGTTCCGCAAAATCCGGTCAAAACACCGATAGCCAAAGCGAATGCTGTCCCTGTGATGTTCGTAGAAGGCGTTCATGGCCGGCTCCCCTGTTCCAAAGCCGACAACATAGCCGCCGTCATGTTATCTTGCGTGCACCCCAAATGTCAGGGATATCAAGGGCAGTGCCCTTGGCTAGTTAGATTTTAAATTCTAGCCCCAAGAATTGTAGACAAAAAGAGTCGAAGAATTGGGGAGCAGATCAGGCGGCGAGCAGGTCGACGATTTGTTGGATGGCTTTGTCGGCGCGGTGGTAGGCGGTTTCGAGTTTGCTGGCCGGTTGGTGACGGGCATCGGGGCGGTGGTGAAAGCGGCTGCTCGCGAGGGGCCCGCAGAGCCGTTTGTGAAAGAACAGAAAGAGCAGCGCGACTTGGACGCCTTTTGGCGTGAGCCGATAGGCGTAGCGCGCGCCGTCGCGCTGTAAGAGGCCGTGGCCTTTGAGCTTGCGCAGGTCGTACCGGAGCTGGTTGAGCCGGTAGGTACTCTCGGGGAGGTGGAAGCTGGTGAGGACGGCGTGGTGGATCTGCTTTGCCGTCCAGCCGCCGAGATGACTGCCGCCATGCAGAAGGATTTCGAGGAGGCGGATGACGCGGGGCTCGTGGATCTTGATGCCAGGATAACGAACCGCCCCAACGGTGACCGGCAGGGCCAAGCGTTGGAGCAGCGGGAAGTCGACATGGACATTGAACCATTGGGCCTGGAAGCCGGCAAAGCGGTCGGTGATGGTGTGGAAGCGCTCGCGCACGGCCTGGAGATGCTCCAATCCTTTCTTGAGGCGGAAATCGGCGAGATTGTTGGAGACCAGCTCGTTGCGCAGAAAGGTCGAGAACTTTTCGTACTGCTTCAAGAAGGCGTTCTTGAAGCAGGCGCGGAAGACATGATGGCCATGCTCGATGCGGTCGAGGATGGTGGCGAGCTTGCCCTGCATCTTGCGGTGCACGCGTGTGCCGAAGATTTCGGCGATCTTGTCGGCGGTCAATCGCCACAGGCCGAGTTCGCAGCTGCGTTCGAACAGCTTGTGGATCGGGAAGTGGCGCTTGAAGATGAAGTTGCGGCAATACTCGATCTGGGCGATCGCATAAAAGCGTGACAGCTGGAACTGTTTGCGTTCCTTGGCGGAGAACTTCGGCCCCAGGATCAGGGTCCAGTAGTCGAGCCGCTGGCGGATGATGTCGGCACTGAGCTTGTCGGCGGCGGCCTGCAGCGCGGCGACGTCGTCGACGGCGAGAAAGGCATTGTCGGTTTTGCGAAAGCCGATTTGCGCCCGGTTCAGCTCCTGCTCAATGAAGCTGTGGCCGTTGAGGTAATAGCTGGTCTGAAACGGAAAGAACGAGCCCACCCGCATGACGATCGGGCCCAGAACCTCGTCGCGGATGTAGAAATAGTAGTGGGTGAAGCGGCTGCGTTGAGGAGCGAGGATCCGGTAATTGGGATCCTTGCTGGCGTATTTCGGCACGGTAACGCGAAAGGTGGCACCCTGCTCCATGCTCTTGAAGATGAAGTAGACGCCGTAGGCGTCTTGCCGCGCCATGCGGCGTTGCCAGGGCAGAACATGATCTTCCTTGCGCACCCCCTTCTCGGCCCACTCGACCGGCAGCCGACGATTGCGGGCGAAGGCTTCCACCCAGGCCTGGTAGTCGGCAGTGCGCTGCCTGAGGACCTCTTTATCGACCGTGGCGACGCCGACCACGTTGCGGAAGAAGTGCACGACCTGCTCGGGTCGCGACAGGCCGCTGAGATAGCCGTATATGACGATGCGGTCAAAGCAGTGGTAGACAAAGGCCAGCAGGTCGCCGAACAGCTGAGTGAACAATTCCATGGCATTGCCCCCGAGACCCGCCAGGGGTCGCAAAACCATCAAGCGTGGACCGGGCCAGCAGATCGTCGAAGGCCGGAGTTTTCGGCTGGCCGATGAAGTGCGCTATATTCAGCGCCGCGCCGCCGGGCACGACAGCCGCATCCTCACCATCGGTCAGCTGGTGCTGTTCTCCACCCAAACCGGCGATGCCTGGCTGCTCGACCCCGCCGACCGGCTCGCCCTCAGGCTGGCGCGAGACGGGCAGAGTGAAGCAATCCACATCGAGGAAACCGATACCACGTTTGCGATCGCCTGGAAGGGCCGCTATCGCATCGAAGGACCGGCCTTCATCTATTCCGATCGCGATACCGGTCGGACCACCACCATCCTCGGCTACCCGACCGACAAGCTCGCCCTGGCGGCGTGACCGAGAAATTTCAAATATTTTTGGTTAGAATTAGACTGCAGGAGGTTTCGAATGGCTCGAGGCAAATTCGCTCCCTCGCATCCAAAGCAATCCGCCAAAACCCGCTCCGGCGGCGAGCTGCATCAGCAGCCGGCTGCCGGCGGCGTGGTGTTGACGACAAACCAGGGTGTGGTCATTGCAGACAACCAAAATTCGCTAAAGGCCGCTCCGCGGCCCTACATTGCTTGAAGACTTTATTCTGCGGGAAAAAATCACGCATTTTGACCATGAGCGCATCCCGGAGCGGATCGTCCACGCGCGCGGATCCGGCGCTCACGGATTCTTCGAGCTGACTCAATCTCTGAGCCAATATACGAAAGCCGATTTCCTTCAGCGTGTCGGCGACAAGATACCGGTTTTCGTGCGCTTCTCGACCGTTGCCGGGGGTGCCGGTTCGGGCGACCTGCCACGCGATGTGCGTGGCTTCGCTACCAAATTCTACACCCGGCAGGGCAATTCCGATCTGGTCGGCAACAATATACCGATTTTCTTCATCCAGGACGCAATGAAGTTCCCCGACCTCGTTCATTCGGTCAAGATGGAGCCCGATCGCGGCTATCCCTAGGCGGCCTCGGCACACGACACATTGTGGGTGTTGGGTTTGGGTTGTTGTATTTTTAGAGTTATTGGGGAATGGTGATGGTGATGGGTGAGGAGTAAGATAAGGTGGATGATTGGGTTGTTGAGGGATGAAGGGATTGGGATGGGATTGATGAGTGTGAGAAAAGAGGTGGAGTTGATTGATGTGTGAGGAAAGTGTGAGAATGTGTGTTGAAGATGTGGAGATGGTTGAGCAGGAATTTGGAGAGAGCAAATGCTTTGGGGAATGTGTGGGGGATGACTTCAGCAACGAGCTGAGGGTTGGCTGTCTTATCGATACTCAGCTGATCCGGCTCGGCGGAGAATTTCAAAGAGATGTAAGAGCGAAATGCGTGAGAATTGCTAGGAGGAATGGGATGGGTGCAAGGGTGCGTTAACTAAGAGGAAAATTGGTGAAGTGAGGCGGACGAGAGAGGCTTCACGGGCTGACGCGGGACGAGAGCGGCGACACGATGCGCATCCGGCCTATTTTGCCGACCACTACAGCCAAGCGAGGATGTTCTTTCTGAGCCAGACCGAGACCGAAAAAAACCATATCGTTTCGGCACTGGTGTCGAGCTGAGCAAGGTCGAAACGCCGCCAGTCCGCGAGCGCGTCGTCTCGCATCTGATGCAGGTCGATGAGGCATGGCAAAACGCGTCGCCGCTGGGTTGCGCCTCGGAAGTGGGGTGGAGCCCGCCGCGACAACGGTACCGGCGCGCCGCGAAATCAAACCCTCGCCGGCCCTCAGCATAATCGGCAAGGACCCGCATACCCTAAAGGGCAGAGTGATTGGCCTGCTCGTCAGTGATGGGGCCATCGTGCTTGATCGAAGCCTTGCGTGCGGCAGTCAAAAAGGAGGGCGCCAAGCTCAAAATCGTCGCTCCGCATGTCGCGTGCCAAGACGCGACAATGTTCTCGAGGCTGACCAGCACGGGCACCATGATTTTGATGGTGCAGTAATGTATAGGAGAGGAAGGAGGAGAATCAAGGCGATCGGCCATGTCCCCGCGGCCAAACCGCTTCTCCGTCGCGCCGGAATTGTCGACGAGGTGATGGATGTCGGCATCGTGCGGCTCACCGGCGCCGATACCGTTGCTGGCTTCATTGATATCGCCAAGAAAACGCGCGTCTGGGACCGCGAGCCCAAGGTACGCAACCTTCCGTAACTGGCCAAGGATGACGGCGCTGCGGCGGGCTTTATGCACCGCTGTTGTCGCCGCAGTAATCGCCCCGTATCCGCACGAGATATGCCCCTTCCTCCGGTGTGATACCTTCATCGCCTAGCCGAGGCCGCTCGCGACCAGCCGAGGCGGCAGGCTCAGTAAACATCGGACGACAGTGAGGAGGCTCTGTTGGGACACAGAAATGCAACCGCGGCGGTGATCGGCGCCGGCGACTTCATCGGTGCCGCCATCGCCAAGAAATTCGCGTCGGAAGGCTTCACCGTCTTCGCCGGGCGGCGGCAGGGCGAGAAGCTGGCGCCGCTGGTCGCCGAGGTCGAGGCAGCGGGCGGGCGGATCGTCGGCCGCTCGCTCGATGCGCGCAAGGAGGACGAGATTGCTGCCTTCCTGCAGGACGCCGATGCGACGGCATCGCTCGAGATCTGCATCTTCAACGTCGGAGCCAATGTCAACTTCCCGCTGCTCGAGACTACCGAGCGGGTGTTCCGCAAGGTCTGGGAAATGGCTTGTTACGCGGGCTTTCTGACCGCTCGCGAGGCGGCGCGCCTGATGCTGCCGCGTGGGCAGGGCAACATCTTCTTCACCGGGGCTACCGCCGGCATGCGCGGCGGAGTCGGCTATGCCGCCTTCGCCAGCGCCAAGTTCGGCCTGCGCGCCGTGGCGCAGAGTGCGGCGCGCGAGCTCGGACCGAAGGGTATTCACGTCGCCCACCTGGTCATCGACGCCGGCGTCGACACCGCTTGGGTGCGCGAGCGGATCAAGGAGCGGGAGGGCGAGGCGGCCCTCGCCAACCTCGATCCAAGCCGGCTGATGCGGCCGGCCTCGGTCGCCGAGGCCTACTGGCAAATCTATCAGGAGCCGCGCGACGCCTGGTCGTTCGAGCGCGAGATCCGACCCTTTGCAGAAAAATGGTGAGACGATGGCCAAAGTGGAATTTCACTTCGATTTCGGCAGCCCCAACGCCTATCTGGCGCATCTGGTGATCCCGGAAATCGAGCGACGGACCGGTGCCAAATTCGAGTATGTGCCGGTGTTGCTTGGGGGCGTCTTCAAACTGACCGGCAACCGGTCCCCCGCGGAGAGCCTCGCCGGCATCAAGAACAAGCCCGATTACGAGCGCCTCGAGACGGCGCGCTTCATCGAGCGCCATGGCATCACCCGCTTCCGGCAGAACCCGTTCTTCCCGGTCAACACCTTGACGATCATGCGCGGCGCCATCGCGGCGCAGATACTGGGCGTCTTCGAGCGCTATGTCGACGAGATCTACCGGCACATGTGGTCGGAGCCGAAGAAGCTCGACGATCCGGCAGTGCTGCGGGCCGCCTTGCTCGAATCCGGTTTCGATGCCGAGCGCTTCGGCGCGCTGGTCCAGGATGCCGATGTCAAGGCACGGCTGCTCGCCAATACCGAGCGCTCGGTGGAACGCGGCACCTTCGGTTCGCCGACCTTCTTCGTCGGCGACGAGATCTTCTTCGGCAAAGACCGGTTGCGCGATGTCGAGGAGATGATCCTCGCGACGCGCCAGCCAGACCCAGGGGCGCGCTGCTGGCGCCGACGTCGCGAGGCCGGATGAAAGACAGGATGCCGGTCTCGCTCGCCAGGCGATGCACCTCCCGGTAAGGCCCGCGCCCTCGATTATCGCACTGCGGCCGCACGTGCTCGCGCGAGCGACGCCTCGGCCATGAAAAACAGCGTAACCCATTGAAATGGGAGGCCTGCACAACCTGAAATTGAACACTGCTAAGTGCCGGCCTGATTGTGTAGGAGGGGATCAGGCGTGTTTCTCCTTTTGGTTGTAGCGCGGCTCATCACCAGGGACGCCGACCTTCCTGGAGACCGCCGCCGCATCGCCGCTCCGGCTGCCTTTTTGGCAAAATCAATGGTCATCTGTGTCTGCTTCGCCGCAGCGGATTATGGTTATCTCAATATATGATGCCACTTTCACATTTCAAGGTGCGACATCAGACGCCCGCCGCCGCCGCCGGCTCCGCCTGGTGCCGCCGTCTCAACCGGCTCGACGAACGCCCGGTTGATGCTGTCGAGCAAGCACCCAGGCGCGCTTGTAGGACATCCCATCTCGCGCGCGGAGGCCAAGATCGAGCCGGTGTCGCGGATGCTTTCGAGCAGCTTGCCTTACCGCGGCCGATACGCGCCCCGGACTCGAAAACGATGCTGACCCTCGCCCGCGCCATGTCGGCACTGTGCCACGCGCGAGCCTTCAAATCGTCGCTGTTTTCACAGAATGGCACTATGCCGCCGCATTAAGCCCGACTTGGCACCGGCTCAAGCACGCTCTGATGCGGCTCGGAGGAATAGACGGCAAAAAATGGCTTTCCACGAGCGAACGAGCCGCGATCAGAAGCACTCAACCGACATTCCTGAGCGGCAGAGACGGATGAACCGGCAACCCGACTAGGTAGGCTATTTCCGCACACGCTTCCGGAGCCCATCCCGATGCCGCAGATCGGATCGACAAGCGCACCGGCGGCACTAAACCCACGCGGAACTTATCAGACAGTAAGAGCCCGCCGCCGCCCTTATTTGTCAAGCCAGACGTCTTCCATCCGGGCGCCGCTGAAGACGCTCTTGACCATGATCGTCAGCCCCTTCACATAGGCTTGCCAGCAGGTGTCTCGCCGGTCGTAAAAAATGATCGGACGGGCGCCGTCTTCGGCCAATTTTCTTTCGATCTCCCACACCAGCTGCTTGCGCTTTCCCTGGTCGGTCTCGGCGGATTGCCGGTCGATCAGCTTGTCCACCTCGGGGTTACAGTATCCGTTATAGTTTCCTTCCGCACCGCAGGCGTAATTTTCGTAAAAGTTCTGGTCGGGGTCGTCCAGCGCGTTGCCGGTAAGATTGAGGCCGACCGTATAGTCCTTGCGTATGACCTTGGGGTACCAGTTCGTCGTGTCGACCATTTCGAGCGCGCCGTCGATATAAACCTGCTTCAACTGGTCGATCAGGATCACCGCCGGATCACGATAGAAGGGGGTGTTCCGCGTCGACACTTGATCTTGAGCCGGTTGTCGGGTCCGTAACCGAGCTGCTCCATGATGTTGCGAGCTTCGGCGCGGCTCTTTGCCACATCGGGATTATATCCCGGCAGCGTTTGCAGGATGTCAGGCGGCATGCCCCAGATCCCTTCGGGCGGAGGCTGCATGACCCCGCCGATGTCGCCCTGCCCGTCGCTGAGGAGTTGATGTCGATGAACGCTTTGCGGTCCAAACTCATCGCCATCGCTCGCCGAAGGTCCGGGTCTGAAAAGGCGGCGCGTCCGGTTGACGATCAGATTGCTGCTGACGTTGTTCGGCGCTAGCTCGCAAATCGCCTGCGGCACCTGGCTGCGGATGTCTTTCAGCAGCGGGACCCGTAAGCTATATGGCCAGGTCATGTCGACCTTGCCGCCGATAAACGCCAATACCGCGGTCGAGAGATTACCGATGATCGTATACTCGATGCCGTCGAGATAAGGCCGGCCCTCGTTCCAGTAATCGGGGTTTCTCGCCAGTTTGATGGACTCGTTCGGCTTGAACTCGACGAATTTGAATGGACCCGTGCCGATTGGATGAGCGCGCATATCGCGCGCCGGCACATGGCAGGGATAGACTGCCGAAAAGCCGGAAGCGAGTAGGACGATAAAGGAAGGCTGCGGCCGTTTCAGACGGAAGGTGACCTCATAATCGCCGTTCGGCGTCACTTCTTCGAGGTTGCGGTACCAGGCCTTGCGCGGGTTGATGCGAAGCTTTTCGCTCGACTTGCCGGTGAGCAATCCCAAGTGCACTGGACGTCCTTCGCCGTGAGGGGCTCGCCATCGTGCCACTTGACGCCTCGGCGCAGCGAAACGTCAGCTCGGTGCGGTCCTCATTCCACGACCAGCCGGTGGCCAAGTCGGGCACGATCGACTGCAGGCTGTTCTGCTTCTCGTGCTGGTCGAACATGACCAGATTGTTAAAGACCCCCATCACCGGCCGCTGCGCCAAGCCGTCGTTTCCTCGAGGATCGACATGCTCGCCGGGCTGTCGAGCGTGTACATTCGCAGAATGCCGCCAGGTTTCTGGGCGCATGCCGGCTCGGCAGCGAATAGTGTGCCTAGCACCGCGCCAGCCGCCGCCAGCACGCGCAGATGCCGCGTCATCTCCTGCTGCCTCCTTCCAGACCCCGCACCGCTAGGCCTCTTCCGGGCGCGCCGGCGCCGTCGGTCTGGACGGCACGACTGCGACACTCGCACGATCACGAGATTGGGATCATGCCGCCGCATTAAGAACAACTCGCGCAACCGCATTGCTCACCCCGCCAAGCCTTCTGACCTTCGCGGACACAGAGAGCGGAGATCGCCAGCGCAATTACTGGATCAAGCCACCAGAGGCCAAAAAGAGTGTTCGCGGCGAGGCCGACTAATACCGCGCCGGCGAGGATCGCGCACAGGACGTTTTGCGTTCCCTCTCCGTAGGTGGCGCGCGAGCCGAGCGTTTCGCCGATGCGCTGTTTCGCCCGCCCGAGCCACGGACACAGCATCAATGTGCCGGCCGTCAGGACGATGCCGAGCCAACTGGTTTCGGCAGCCGCGCCCTCGATCAATGTCTCGATCGCTTCAGCCGCCACATACGGGGCGAGCAGGAAGAAGCTGACTGCCACCCATTTTTGCCCGCGGCGCTCGGCATCGGCTGAGATCCTGCGGGTTCCGGTGAAGCGCCAAATGACGATGACGCTCGCAAGGCCCTCGATCGCACTGTCGAGGCCAAAGGCGACCAGCGCGATCGACCCGGCCAAGATGCCGGAGACTACGCCCACCGCTCCTTCGATCCCTAGCCAGATAAGCGTGAGCGCCGCCAAAAACTTGGCGCGGCGTGCGAGGCGCAACCACAACAAGCTGCCCGGCGTGATGTCGATATGAGCAACCATCCGTCAGGAATTCCCGTTCCGCATGGGTTCTGTCAATCCCTATGCCGCCGGAACGCCTTGAAGGCGGCGGCAACGAGGTGGCCCCGAGCAGCCGCTTGAATGATGATCACACGGACGGCAATGCCGTTCGACGCTTGTACCACCCTTGCGTCCGCAACACGATCCGCACGACCGAGAGCATGACCGGCACTTCGACCAGCACGCCGACTACGGTTGCGAGCGCGGCACCCGACCGAAAACCAAAGAGTGCGATCGCGGCGGCGACCGCCAGCTCAAAGAAATTCGATGCGCCGATCAGCGCCGACGGGCAGGCGACATTGTACGGCACGCCGAGCGCCCGGTTGAGCACATAGGCGATGCCGGCATTGAGGTAGACCTGTATTATGATCGGCACCGCCAGCAGCGCGATGATCAGCGGTTGCTTGACGATTTCCTCGCCCTGAAAACCAAACAGCAGCACCAGTGTCGCCAGCAGGGCCAAGAGCGAGATCGGTTGCAGCCGGCGCAGGGTTTGTGCCAATGCCGCATCAGCGCCACGCGCCAGCAATGACCGCCGCCAGAGCTGCGCTGCGATCACCGGTACGACGATGTAGAGGACGACCGACAGGAAGAGTGTCGTCCACGGAACCGTGATCGACGACAGGCCGAGCAACAGCCCGACGATCGGCGCAAAGGCAAAAACCATAATCGTGTCGTTGAGCGCGACCTGCGTGAGCGTGAAATTCGGCTCGCCGTCGGTCAGGTGCGACCAGACGAACACCATCGCCGTGCAGGGGGCGGCTGCAAGGAGGATCAGTCCGGCGATATAGCTGTTGATTTCGTCCGCCGGCAGCCACGGGCGAAACAGCCAGCCGATGAACAGCCAACCGAGCAATGCCATGCTGAACGGTTTGACCAGCCAGTTGATGCCGACGGTTACGGCGATACCGCACCATTGCTCGGCGACCCGATGCAATGCGCCGAAATCGACCTTGAGCAGCATCGGCACGATCATCAGCCAGATCAGCACCGCGACCGGAATATTGACTTGCGCCGCGGTCATGCGGCCGAGCGCTTGGAACGGCGTAGGCATCAGACGCCCAAGCACGATCCCAGCGACGATGCAGAGCGCCACCCACACCGTCAGATAACGCTCAAAGGTTCCGAGCGCCAGCGTCGCGCGACGCCGGCTTATTTCAGTGACCGAGGTCATAGCAGCTCCAGCACCTCGGCGAGGATGCTGCGCGCCGAATTGCCGGTGCAGAGAAAGAGCACGTTGTGGGTGCGTTTGTGCGCCATGCTCGGACGACCGCGCGCGTCACGGTTTGCGGGCTTCGACCGTGGCCGAGACGATGTGGTTTTCAATGTCCCGGCCCGGAGCCCAAGACTTGATCAGCTCGCGGCTCTCCGGTTGCGGCGTCACCCGGACATCGGCAAATCCGGCGCTCGCAAGCCAATCCTCGATGTGCTCGGCCGGAGCCGCACCGGCGACGCAGCCGCACAGCAAGGCGGGATCTGACCGCAGCTCGACCGGCAGCGGCGTGGTGTTGATGATGTCCGACACCGCGAGCCGCCCGCCGGGTTTGAGGACGCGAAACGCTTCGCGGAACACCTGCTCCTTGTCGGGGACGAGGTTGATCACGCAATTCGAGATCACGATGTCGGCCGTGTTGTCGCCGATCGGCAGGTGTTCAAGCTCCCCGAGCCGGAATTCGACGTTGCCGGCTCCGACGCGCGCGGCATTGTCGCGCGCCTTTTTCAGCATCTCGTGGGTCATGTCGACGCCGATCACATAGCCGGCGTCGCCGACCTGCCGCGCCGCCAGAAAACAGTCAAACCCGGCACCGCTGCCGAGATCGACGACGACCTCGCCCGGTCGCATCGCGGCAATCGCCTGCGGGTTGCCGCAGCCAAGCCCGAGATTGGCACCCTCGGGAACGGTGGCCAGCTCCGCCTCGGAATAGCCCATCCGCCGCGCCTTGTCGTGCGACGCGGCTTCCGGGCCGCAACAGGACGCCGGCGACGGCGCGCAGCAGCTCGCCTCGCCGGCCGCGGCGATGCCGCCATAGCGCGCCCGCACCATTTCCTTAATTCGATCCTCATCCATGCTTCGTCTCCCTATGCGGCCGTGGTCTTCGTCGTGGCATCGGCGCAGCAGCCGGTAGCCGGATCGCAGACCGGCGCGCTGGCCGCATCGCGCCCGCAGCAGTTTTCGGTGAGGTAGGCCAAGAGCGCGTTCATCGTGCCGTATTCGGCCGAATAGATCAGCTGCCGGCTCAGGCGGCGCTGGGTGATCAGGCCGGCATGGACGAGCTGCGCCAAGTGGAAGGACAGCGACGAGGGTTGAACCCCGAGCCGCTCCGCGATCACCCCTGCCGGCAGACCCGCCGGCCCGGCCGTGATCAGCAATCGGAACAGCGCCAACCGGGTTTCTTGAGCGAGCGCGCCGAGAGCGGCGATCGCGCGTTTCTCATCCATACCGATACGTTCCATGCTTCAACTATGCTCAAAATATATACCGCGCAGCATACGGATCAAGAGACATTTTGAAAATTGTTGAAGCTACGTATTCTGCCCCTCGACCTAGAGAAGTGCGATGGGTACGGACCAGCGTCTACCGCAAGGCCGCGCGGCAGAGCGCCCAGCGAGCCCAAGCACTGGGCAACCGAATATTTTTGGCATGCTTGATTACACAGTTGAAGCACTAGCAGCTTGCGTAAAAACGAACTTGGTGCCGAAAATCGTCATTCCGGACGAAGCGAAGCGTAGAGCCGGAATCCAGTAAGCCACTAAAAGATATAGATTTCCGCTTTCACGGGAATGACGGTTCAAGGGTAGCGTCGGCTCTTTTCATTGGCACGCGACTTTTTCCGCAACTTGCTAGACGCGTGGCATGGCGCAACGTCTTTTCCGGCCCCGCGCGCCAGTTGACCGATCAAGCCTTGATTTCAGGCCGCGTGAATTCAGCGGCGTGCAACTTGACGAAGTCGTGCATGCTGATCGGCTTTTGGCCTGTGAGCTTGAACAGGTCGTCGGTCATACGGTCGTAGCGGCCCTGCTTGTTCAGCTCCGTCATTACGGAGAGGTGCTTGACGGTGTGCGCCGGCACACCGGCCGCCAGAAGCTTCTCGCTCCACTCAGACACCGGCACGTCGCGATAGCGGATCGTCCGGCCCAGCGCCTCGGAGAACGCGCGCGCATAGTGCTCAAGATCGGCCAATTCGAAGCCGGTGAGATTGTAGATCTGGCCGATGTGCGGCGTCGGATCGTCGAGGACGACCGATACGGCGCGCGCCACATCCACAGCCGAGATCGGTGAGGTCTTGCCGCCGCCCATCGGCAGCGCCAGTTCGTCGGCGTCCCGCACGCCCGGGGCAGCGAAAAGCCGGAAGAACCCTTCGAGGAAGACCGTTGGTCGGATGGTGACGACCGGGAGGCCCGACCAAGACAAGGCCTGTTCCGCCAGCCAGTGCAGCTTGTGCTGCGGGCTGTCGGTGCTCTCGGTGATGCTCATCTGCGTGACCGTCATTTGCGAAATGTTCACGAAGGCCTCGACGCCGTGGTGGCGCGCCATGGCGGCGGTGTTGACCGTCGCCGTCAGGTAATCAGCCGAAACCGACATGCCGAAGTAGATCCGCTGGCAGCCTTCGATCGCGCGGTGCATCGAAGTTAGATCTGTCAGGTCGCCTTGCATGACCTCGGCGCCGCTCTGGCGCAGGGCCTCGGCGCGCTCATCCTCTCGGCGAACCAAGGCGCGCACCTTGTGCCCTTTGGCGAGCAGCATCTGGGTGAGGTTGCGGCCGATAGAACCGACGGCGCCAGCTGCGCCCGTCACCAGGATTGGGCTCTCATGTAAAGATTTCGCAGTCATTTCAAATACCTCTAGATGCCTTGGGATTTTGCGGGATGATCTTCCGAATTACAGGACCTTGACGGCCCCCGCCTCGTCGATTTCCGGCGCGCGGTCTCGGCCTTCATCCTATCCGACCCTCGCCGAGTTGCTACGGGCGAGCACCCGCTGATCTGCATCAATGTCCGCGCAACCCGATCGACGAGGATGCGGGTTGCTGTCGGAACCGGCATAATCTGAGCAATCGCGTACCATAGGCGAGATCAGAGGATACGAAGTTGGCCGCCACGGAGCCCTCGATCACCCATCGCGAGCCGGGCCCGGGCGGGGCCGGTGCGTCGGCCGCCGAGCCCGGCCGCCCGCTGCCCCCTGCCCTCCTCTACCGGCCCTGCGATCCGGCGGAGCTGCCGTTCGACCGGGTCGGCGAGCTCGAGGATCTGCTGGGACCGATCGGCCAGGACCGCGCGGTCGAGGCGGTAGAGTTTGCCGTCGCGATGCGCCGCAAGGGGTACAACGTCTACGCGCTCGGCGCCGGCGGCACCGGCAAGCACGCCATCCTCCGCGATCTGTTGCAGCGCCGGGCCGACGACGCGCCGACGCCGCCCGACTGGTGCTACGTCAACAACTTTGCCGACGCGCAGAAGCCGCGCCGCCTGCAGCTGCCGCCGGGTCGCGGCAACGGGTTGCGCGAGGCGATGAAACGGCTCGTCGAGGAGTTGCGCGCGGCCCTGCCGGCGGCCTTCGAACGCGACGACTACCGGGCGCGGCGCGACGTCATCGACCAGCAGTTCAAAGAGCGCAACGAGCAGGCGTTCGGCGAACTGCAGCGGCGCGGCGAGCAAAAAGGCATTAGCATGCTGCGCACGCCGATGGGGTTGGCGCTGGCGCCGCGGCGCGACGGCAAGGTGCTCACACCCGAGATGTTCGAGACGCTGCCCGAGGCCGAGCGCGAGCGCATCCAAAAGGACCTCGAAGAGGTGCAGGGCGAGCTCGAAGCGGTCATGCAGAAGGTGCCGCAATGGGAGCGCGAACACCGCGAGGCGGTCCGCGAGCTCAACCGCAACACGACGGGTGCGGCGATCGCGCTGATGATGGACGAGGTGCGCGCCGGTTATTGCGACTTGCCCGATGTCGCGCAGCATCTCGACGCGGTCGAGCAACACATCAAGGAGAACGCCGACGATTTTCTGACCACGGCGCAACTGCCGCAGGGAATGCCGACCCCAGCCCCGGTCGAGCAAGCCGTCAGCGAGACCCAATTTCGCCGCTACCAGGTCAACGTCATCGTCGACCATAGCGGCCGGCACGGCGCCCCGGTGATCTACGAGGACAACCCGACCCATCAGACCTTGGTCGGCCGGATCGAGTACATGGCTCGGTTCGGCACCCTCGTCACCGACTTCAATTTGTTGACACCGGGGGCGCTGCACCGCGCCAATGGCGGCTATCTGATGCTCGACGCGCAACGCCTGCTCGCCGGTAATTTGGGCTGGGCGTCACTGAAGCGCGCGCTCAATGCCGGCGAGATCCGCATCGAGACACTGGAGCAGTTGCTGAGCGTGGCGAGCACCGTCTCGCTTCAGCCCGAGCCGATCCCGCTCGACGTCAAGATCGTCCTGCTCGGCCCGCCCTTTCTCTACTACCTGCTTAGCTCGGCCGACGACGATTTCACAGAATTGTTCAAGATCGCGGCCGATTTCGACGACCGGGTCGAGCGCACGCCGGAAACGACCCTGCTTTATGCCCGCTTCATTGCCGGGGTGGTGCGCCGCGAAAAGCTCCTGCCGTTCGACCGCGGCGCGGTGGCCCGCGTGATCGAGCGGGCGGCGCGGCACGTCGGCGATGCCGACCGGCTCTCCGCCGGGCTGCGCCAGATCGTCGATCTCTTGCAGGAGGCCGATCAGCTGGCCGCCAACGCCGGCAAGGATGCCGTCACGGCGGCAGAGGTGCAAAAGGCGATCGACGCGCAGTTCCGCCGCGGCGACCGGATCTATCGCCGCCTGCAGGAGGAGATCGGCCGCAAGACCATCCGCATCGAGACCGACGGCGAACAAATCGGCCAAGTGAACGGGCTTTCGGTGATGACCCTCGGCGGTCTCTCGTTCGGCAACCCCAGCCGCATCACCGCCCGCATCCGGCTCGGCCGCGGCGAGGTCGTCGACATCGAGCGCGAGGTCGAGCTCGGCGGCCCGCTGCATTCCAAGGGTGTGCTGATCCTCGGCGGGTTTCTTGGCGGGCGGTTCGGCGGCACGCGGCCGCTGACCCTCAACGCCAGCCTCGTCTTCGAACAATCCTATGGCGGGGTCGACGGCGACAGCGCCTCGGCCGCCGAGCTCTTTGCCCTGTTGTCGGCGCTCGCCGAGGCGCCAATCAACCAGTCCTTCGCGGTCACCGGCTCGATCGACCAGCTCGGCCGGATCCAAGCGATCGGCGGCGTCAACGAGAAGATCGAAGGGTTCTTCGACGCCTGCCGGATTACCGGCTTTACCGGGCGGCAGGGCGTCGTCATCCCGGCGAGCAATGTCAAGCACCTGATGCTGCGTCAGGACGTCGTCGCCGCGGCGGTCGAGGAGCGCTTTCGCATCTTCCCGATCGAGACCGTCGATCAGGGTTTGGCGTTGCTGACCGGGCTTCCGGCGGGCGAGCCCGATGACGACGGCAATTACCCGGCGGGCACGCTCAACCACAACGTCGCCGCGCGGCTCGACGCCTTCGCCGCCAAAGCCACCGAGCTGGCGCGCAATACCGCCGTCACCCAGGCCCACCCGTGACACAAGAGATCGAACGCGTCGTCGTTTCGCTCGACGCGGCATCCGAAACCGGCACCGCGATCGACACGGCGGCGCGCCTGGCGGCGCGCTGGCGGGTCCCGCTGCACGGCGTTTTCATCGAGGATGAGGAGCTGATCGGTTTCGCCGGTCTGTCCTTCGCGCGGCAGGTCACTCTCGGCGCCGGGCTCGAGCCGTTGACCAAGGATCAAGTCGAAAACCACTTCCGGGCCTCCGCCGAACGGGCGCGGCGCGAGGTCGCCGCGGGGTCGGCTCGGCACGGTGTGAAATGGTCGTTCGAGGTCGTGCGCGGCCCGCTCGCCCCCGACACGCTCGGCGGGGAGCACGACTTTGTCGTCGCTGGTGCTGCGACCCGGCCGATCGGCGACCACTTTCGCATCTCCTCGCGCTGCTGGTCGTGGCTGGCGATCGTCGCGCGGCCTTTCCTGTTGGCGAGGCGCGAGTGGGGGACCGGCGGATCGGTCTTCACCTTGTTGCGCCGTCGCGGCCCGCGATCGGCGCGCACGCTCGATATCGCGGCGCAGATCGCCGGCTTCCACGGCGGCAACTTGACCGTGGCCGGAACCCCGGATCTTGCCGGGTCGGACGATTTTGCCGAGTGGGTTTCAGCGCTGCTCGAAGGGCATTCGCTGAGCCTTCAGACCGAGTTCGCGGAAACCGAACCGGCGGCTTTGCGGCAACGGATCATCGAACTCGACTGCCGGCTTCTGGTGCTCGAAGCGAGCGAGGCGGACGCTCAACCAGGGGAGCTGCGCGAGCTCGTCGAGCATCTGGCCTGCGACGTTCTGATTATCCGCTGAAACTCAAGGCGCGCTTCAGCCCTGCTCGCAAGGGCCCCGCTGTTTTTGCTGTTTTTACAGGAAATTATCAGCGACCGATGGCCCGACCTCCGCACGAATCCTCGATTTCCGACGGCGCAGCGCTCGAAATAACAGCGGCGAGTGCGCGGCGCCGAGCTACAACAAGTGAAACCAAAACAACGTTGAGACTCCGCTATTTGTCAATATCGCACATATCGTACAATTTGTCAATCGGGTAAATGCTACGTCCCCGGTTCGTCCGCCTCGCAGCCGAGGTAATAGGGCCTGGCGTAGAGCTCGAGCCAATCCTCCTTGCGGGCGATCTGGCAGGCGGCGAAATCGTCGAGCTCGTCGCGCCCGCCGGTCAAATGCGCCTCGGGGTTGGGATAGCCGTCGCGCACCCGCAAGGCCTCGGCCATGTCGTCATAGCCATGCCTGACGACAAGATCCATCAGCAGCTTGCGGTCGAGCTTTGCCCGGTCCATGCGTTCGAGCGCCTTGGCGTTGCGCCGCTCCCAATGCTCGATCAGATCGCCGAACAGCTGGGCACCCCAACCGACGCCGCCTTCGAGGCGCCCAACCGCTGCGCCCGCTTGCTCACGGCTCCGCTCGACGCTCCAGGGAAGCGACGCTCTTCGCCCGGCTCCTCGTCCGCCGCTGGCTAGATTGAGAAGGCCGACGACGCGCGGCTCGTCGACGTCAGGCGGCTCGGTGAGACTGTTCGAGACTCATTTCGGGCAGCCCCCGAGCGCTGTCGGCCTCGCCTTGTATTTCGGCTTTCGAGCCGCAGCGCGGACCAGCCCGCGCTCCCGCCCGCTCTGGCTCTCCAACTATTCCGCGGCGGCGCGGAGCGTCGGTTCGGCGAGCACCGCGGCAGCCTGCTTGGCGACGACCGTGCCCTCGAAGAACCGCGGGTTCTGCCTGCCCCAGAGCCGCACGGCGTTGGCAAAGGTGAAGTCGCGGAAGTTGGCCTCGGTGATCAGCCCGTCCTCGACCAGCTCCCAGGCCTCGGGCAACGGGTGGCGCATGTCGATCACGTCGAAATGCCCGATATCGGAGCTGTAGATCGCGTTGAGCTGGGCCCCAAACGGGTTGGCGCGGCTGAAGGCGGAGGCGTTCATCCGGTCGTCGGCCTCGCAGCCGAAGTAATAGGGCCTGGCGTAGAGGTCGAGCCAATCCTCCTTGCGGGCGATCTGGCAGGCGGCGAAATCGTCGAGCTCGTCGCGCCCGCCGGTCAAATGCGCCTCGGGGTTGGGATAGCCGTCGCGCGCCCGCAAGGCCTCGGCCATGTCGTCGTAGCCGTGCTTGACGACGAGGTCCATCAAGAGCTTGCGGTCGAGCTTTGCCGGGTCCATGCGTTCGAGCGCCTTGGCGTTGCGCCGCTCCCAATGCTCGATCAGATCACCGAATAGCTGGGCGCCCCAGCCGGCGCCGCCTTCGAGAAAGGCGAAATTGAGCTGCGGGAAGCGACGGGTCACGCCGCCGAGGAAAATCGCCTTGGCGACGGCGTGCCCGGCAGCGGCGAAATGGCCGATGTGATTGTAAACGAAATTGGTCGGCGACAGGCGCAATCCCTGGCTGCTGCTACCGCTGTGGAAGGTCGGCGCAATGCCGAGCTCGACGCATTTCGCCCAGACCGGGTCGTAATCATAGGGGCTGTCGATGCCGAGCACGTCGTACCACACCGTGAAACGGCGCGACTCGTCATCCGCTGCCGCGGCGGAGGCGACCGGCCGCGGCAGGTTGCTGCCGAACATCCCGACCTTCGAGCCGAGCTCTCTGGTGACGAATTCGAGCTCTTCGATCGCTTCCTCCGGGGTGTGCATCGGGATGACTGCCGCCGGGGTCATGCGGTCGCTGAAAGCGCGGAAATAATCGGCCGAGACGATGTTGTAGGCACGGATCACGGCGCGCCGCGTCTCGTCGACCTTGATGCGGGGCAGCCCGAGCCCGGCGGTCGGGTAGATGACGGCAAAGTCGGTGCCGATCTCGTCGAGGCGCTCGTAGAGCAGCTTCGGCATCATCGCGGTCGCCCGGTCGAGCGTGTTTTCGCCCTGGCGGTTCCAGAAATTGGGCTGCGCAATGCGCCGCTCGGTCCGCTCGGCCGGGGTCATCTTCAGCCCCTCGCCGGCGCCCCGCGGTGCCAAAAAGCCGTCAGCCGCCTTGTCGCCGCCGACCTTGCGCATCTTCTCGGCGAAGACCGGCGGAAACTCGACCCAATGGCCGTCGCCGTCGACGATCGGATGCTTGACCTTGGCGTGGACCTGCGCCGGGCTCAGATGACCGTTGCCGCTCATGGCGTTCTCCCAAAAGGTGGCGATGCAACCTCGTCCAATCTGGAGGCAGAGCGTGGGCTCCGCTTCGGAATCAAGTCAAATGCAGCCTCGGCATGGCGGTATGGCCCGGCAAGCACACCTTGCCGTTGACAAAAACAAGAATGAGAACGAAAATAGAACATGGTCGATCAGAGAGCCCACCTTCCTGAGCTGCGCGAGCGCATCAGGCGGATCGAGCAGCCGACAGCGGCGGTCCATGGGGTACTGCCGTTCGGTATCGACGCGATCGATCGAGTGCTGCCGGGCAGGGGGCTCGCGCGGGGGGCCTTGCACGAGATCCTCGGAATGGGCGGCGACGAGGAGGATGGCGCGCTCGCCGCCGCTTTCGTTGCCGGCATTATCGGGCGGCTTGGCCCCCACCCTAACCCTCCCCCGCTTGCGGGGGAGGGAAGGGGAGGGGGCATGGTGCTGTGGTGCCTTCCCCGCCCGGATCTCTGCGGGCCCGGGCTCGCCGACCATGGGCTCGATCCTGCGCGCCTCGTGCTGGTACGGGCGCCGCGCGATGCCGAGATCCTGTGGGCGATGGAGGAGGGGCTGCGCGCTCCCGGCATCGCCGCGGTGGTCGGCGAAGTGGGTGCGCTCGCCGCAGTGGCGAGCCGCCGGTTGCAGCTCGCCGCGGAGCGCTCCGGCATCACCGCTTTTCTATTGCGGCGCTGGCGCGACGGAGGACAAGCGGCGCGCGAGCGCAGTCTGCCGAACGCAGCGGCAACGCGATGGCGGATCGCTGCGCTGCCGTCGCAGCCCCCTCCCGTTCCCTCCCCCGCACGCGGGGGAGGGTTAGGGTGGGGGTCCGGGATCGGATGCCCGCGTTGGCGGGTCGAGCTGCTGCGTTGCCGCGGCGGCGAGCCGGCATGCTGGGAGGTGGAGGTGGCCGATGCGACGGGTCATGTATCTCTGGCTTCAGCGCTGGCCGATCGACCGGCGGCGCTTGTCCCGGCGGGAAAATTCCGGCGCGCCGGCTGAAGAGATCGCGTTCGCGACGGTCGTCGATGCCGCCGGACGGCGTCTTCTCGCCGCGGTCAATCCGGCCGCGGCGGTGGCCGGCCTCGCGCCGGGGATGCCGCTGGCGGACGCGCTCTCTTTTCTTCCGGGTCTCGCCACCGCCGCGGCGCAGCCTGCGGAGGACGCCGCGGCACTTCGGCGGCTGGCGGAATGGTGCGGCCGGTACAGCCCGTGGACCGCTCCCGACGGGACGGACGGGGTGCGCGTCGAAATCACCGGCTCGGCCCATCTCTGGGGCGGGGAAAAGGCACTCGCCGCCGATCTTATGGCTCGGCTCGATCGCCGGCAAATCGCAACCCGCATCGCTATCGCCGACACTCTCGGAGCCGCCTGGGCGACGGCCCGCTTTGCCGAAATGGGCCGTGGCGCCGTCATCCTGCCGCCGGAAGACTGTCGCGCCGCCCTCGCCCCGTTGCCGGTCGAAGCCCTCCGCCTCGACCCGGCTGCCGCCCAGGGTCTGCGGCGGGTCGGCTTGAAGCGGATCGGCGATCTCTATGCGATGCCGCGCGATGCGCTCACAAGCCGTTTCGGCGAAAGCGTGGCGCGGCGGCTCGATCAGGCGCAGGGCGATCTGCCGGAGCCGTTGTCGCCTTTGGGGGAAACGCCGACCCGGCGCGTACGATTGAGCTTCGCCGAGCCGATTGCCGATCCTGCCGATCTGGTGCGCGCGGCGGAGCGGCTCGTCGCCGATCTCATCCCCCGCCTGGCGCGCGAGGGGATCGGAGCCCGGCGGCTCGATCTCGCCTTTCATCGCGTCGATGGCCGGGTCGAGCGGATCCGCCTCGGCACCGCTCGTCCAAGCCGCGATCCGCGCCACCTCGCGGCGCTCTTCAAAGAGCGGCTCGACACCGTCGATCCCGGCCTCGGCATCGAAGACGTGATCCTCGCCACCTTTGCGGTCGAGCCCCTGCCAGCCGAGCAGATCGGCCTCCCCGGCCACACCGCCGACCCCCACCCTAACCCTCCCCCGCTTGCGGGGGAGGGAATGGGAGGGGGCATCGCTCCCCTCCTCGACCGGCTCGGCAACAAGCTGGGCCTTGCCGCATTGTCGCGGCTCGAACCGCGCGAGAGCCACATCCCGGAGCGCGCCTCGGTCCAGGTGCTAATTTCCGTCGCCCCCGCGAAAGCGGGGGCCCAGGGGCAACCGGCGCCTGGGCCCGGATCCCTAGATCCCCGCTTGCGCGGGGATGACGAAAGACGACCGCCGCGGCCGATCCGGCTGTTCGAGCTGCCGGAGCCGGTCGAAGCGTTCTGGCTCTTACCCGACGACCCGCCGTTTCGTTTTACGTGGCGGCGGCGCCGACATCGGGTCATGCGGGCCGACGGGCCGGAGCGGATCGCCGAGGAATGGTGGCAGCCCGAGGGGTCCGGTGCGGTCGATGCGATCCGCGACTACTACCGGGTCGAGGACGGGGAGGGACGACGCTTCTGGTTGTTTCGGGCAGGTCTCCCTGACGGCGATCGTCCGCCGCGCTGGTTTGTCCATGGCGTCTTTTCCTGAGCAGTCGCCGCGCTACGCGGAGCTGCAGGTCACCACCAACTTCTCGTTTCTGCGCGGTGCGGCGCATCCGGACGAGCTGGTGCTGACCGCGGCCGCTCTCGGTCACGCAGCGATCGCGATCACCGATCGCAACAGCCTTGCCGGCGTCGTGCGGGCGCATCACGCAGCAAAAGAGGTCGGGATCCGGCTCGTCGTCGGCTGCCGCCTCGATCTCCGCGACGGCACGAGCCTGCTCGCCTTTCCCGAAGACCGGGCCGCCTATGGCCGGCTCACGCGCCTGTTGACATCAGGCAAGCGCCGCGCACCCAAGGGCGAATGCCGTCTCGACTATGCCGACGTAGTCGCGCACGGCGAAGGTCAGATCGTCGTGGTCCTCCCGCTCGATGAGGCGGATGTGGCGAATTTCGCTACCCACGTCGCGGCGGATTTCAAGGGCCGCGCCTATCTCGCCGCCCAGCACCTTTATCGCGGCGACGATGCGCGGCGCCTAGCCCGCCTTTCTGCTCTCGGCGAGACGACCGGGCTCCCGCTTGTCGCGACCAACGATGTGCTCTACCACCTGCCCGAGCGTCGCCCTTTGCAGGACGTGCTGACCTGCATCCGCGAGAGCTGCACGATCAGAGATGCGGGCTATCGTCTCGCCGCCAATGCCGAGCGCCATCTGAAACCGGCGCAGGAGATGGCGCGGCTCTTTCGCGGCCGGGAGGATGCCGTCGAGCGCAGCCTCGAAATCGCCGAACGCTGCCGGTTCAGCCTCGACGAGCTGCGCTACGAATATCCCGAGGAGCCGGTTCCGGAAGGGCAGACGCCACAGCAGCGCCTGGTCGAGCTCGCCTGGCAAGGCGCCGATGAGCGCTTTCCCGAGGGTGTCTCGGACAAGGTCCGCGGTCTGATCCAGCACGAGCTGCAACTGATCGAGCGGCTCGACTACGCCCGTTATTTCCTGACCGTCGACGACATCGTGCGCTTCGCCCGGCAGCGCGGCATCCTGTGTCAGGGGCGCGGCTCGGCCGCCAATTCGGCCGTCTGCTATTGTCTCGGTATCACCGCGGTCGATCCGGCGCGGATCGACGTCTTGTTCGAGCGCTTCATCAGCGCCGCCCGCAACGAGCCGCCCGACATCGATGTCGATTTCGAGCACGAGCGGCGCGAGGAGGTGATCCAGTACGTCTATGAGAAATACGGCCGCGACCGGGCCGGTCTCGCCGCCACGGTGATCTGCTACCGCTCGCGCTCCGCGATTCGCGAGGTCGGCAAGGCGTTGGGGCTCAGCGTCGATGTTGTAGCGGCGCTCGCCGGCATTGTTTGGGGCTGGAGCAACGATCCGATCGCCGACCAGCGAGTGCGCGAGGCCGGGCTCGACCCCACCGACCGTACCTTGCGGCTCGCCCTCGACCTCGCCGCACAATTGGTCGGGTTTCCGCGCCACCTGTCACAGCATGTCGGCGGTTTTGTGATCACCCGCGGCCCGTTGTCCGAGCTGGTGCCGATCGAAAACGCGGCGATGGAGGACCGCACCGTCATCGAATGGGACAAGGACGATCTCGATCGGCTCGGCGTTCTGAAGATCGACGTTCTGGCGCTCGGCATGCTGACCTGCATCAGGAAAGCCTTCGCGCTGATCGAGCAGCATTACGGCCGCCGGCTCGAACTCGCCACGGTCCCGGCCGAGGACCCCGCGGTCTACGAGATGCTGTCCCGCGCCAATTCGCTCGGCGTCTTCCAGGTCGAAAGCCGTGCCCAGATGACGATGCTGCCGCGGCTCAAGCCGCGCGAATTCTATGACCTCGTCATCGAAGTCGCGATCGTGCGGCCGGGCCCGATCCAGGGCAACATGGTCCACCCCTATCTGCGGCGGCGTTCCGGGCGCGAGGTGGTGACGTATCCGTCCGGGGAATTGCGCGAGGTCCTGGGCAAGACCATGGGGGTGCCGCTCTTTCAAGAGCAGGCGATGAAGATCGCGATTGTCGGTGCCGGCTTTGCCCCGGAGGAGGCCGACCGGCTGCGCCGCGCGATGGCGACCTTCAAACGCAACGGCGACATTCATCTGTTTCGCGACAAGTTCATCGCTGGCATGGTTGGGAACGGCTATGAGCGCGACTTCGCGACGCGCTGCTTCAGCCAGATCGAAGGGTTCGGGACCTATGGCTTTCCGGAGAGCCATGCGGCGAGCTTTGCACTGCTCGTCTATGTCTCGGCCTGGATCAAGTGCTTCTATCCCGAAGTGTTTGCCTGCGCTTTGCTCAACAGCCAGCCGATGGGGTTTTACGCCCCGGCGCAGATCGTCCGCGACGCGCGCGAGCACGGCGTCGAAGTGCGTGCCGTCGATGTCAATCACAGCTTTTGGGACTGCACGCTCGAGCCTGTGGTTTGCCCCTCACCCTCCCGCTTCGCGGGTCCCTCCCTCTCCCCGCCCGGCGGGGAGAGGGCCGGGGTGAGGGGCTATGCGCTGCGCCTCGGCTTGCGTCAGATCAAAGGGTTCGCCGAAGCCGAGGCGGAACGGCTTGTCGCTGCCCGGCCGGAGAAGGGTTACCCGGATCCGCGCGCGCTGTGGCGGCGCAGTGGGCTCGGCCGCGGCGCGCTCGAGCGCCTCGCCGAAGCCGACGCCTTTCGCTCGACCGAGCTCGATCGCCGTCGCGCGCTATGGGCATTGAAGGCGCTCGGCGATCCGCCACTGCCGCTCTTCGCTGCCACGGAGACCCTCACCCACCCAGCCCTGCGGGCCGGGTCCCCCCTCTCCCGCAACGCGGGAGAGGGTGCTGAGCGCAGCGAAGCGGGTGAGGGTGCGGCGTCCGAAGCACGCGCGAGGGCGTTGTTGCCGGAGATGCCGCTAGGCGAGCATGTCGTCGAGGATTACGCCAGCCTCAGCCTGACCCTGAAGCGCCATCCGCTCGCCTTTCTGCGCACCGAGCTCGCCCGCGAGGGTCTGGTCACCGCCGCCGAGCTCGCCCGTCTGCCGGTCGACCGCCGTCTGGCGATCGCCGGGGTCGTATTGATCCGGCAGCGTCCGGGCAGCGCCAACGGCGTGGTCTTCATCACCATCGAGGACGAAACCGGGATCGCCAATCTGATCGTCTGGCCGCAGATACTCGAGCGCTTCCGCCGGACGGCACTCGGCGCGACCCTGCTCTGCTGCACCGGCAAATTGCAGCGCGAGGAAAGCGTCATTCATGTCGTCGCCGACCGACTCGCCGACATGACCCCGCGCCTCAATACGTTGCGGGACCGCACCGGCGACGCCGACCTCCGACCGACGCGACGATCGCCTTTGGCCCTCCCCGAAAAAGTGCCGGGATACGATCCCCGCGACATCGTCATCACCAGCCGGAATTTCCGGTAGCTTCCCGCGCCCTCAGATCACCCCGGCCTTACGAAAGGCGGCGATCTGGTCCGCGTCGTAGCCGTGCTCGGCGAGCACCGCATCGGTATCCTCGCCCATCCCGTGCGGGGGGTGCTCGATCGACGGCCCGCCATGTGCAAACTTGAACGCGGCGAGCGGCACCGCGACCGGGCCGTCGATGCCGGCGACCGCGTCAAATTTGTGGAACACGCGGCGCGTCTGGAAATGCGGGTCGGCCAGCGCTTCCGCCATCGTCCGCACGCGCGCGGCCGGCACGTGGCGCGCCTGGAAATAGACCTCCCACTCGTCGGCGGTCTTGGTCTTGATGATGTCGGCGATGATCCCCGCCTCGCGTTCGCGGTCATCTACCCGTGCCTCGTTGTCGGTCTTGACCATGTCGGGTCGTTCGACCGCGCGCCAGAACCGCGCTTGCTGGCGGATGTTGCTGGCGCCGATCATCACCATGCCTTCCTTGGCGTCGTAGGCGCTGTTGGTGGCGAAGGGCTGCTTGTTGCCGTGCGGTTGGGGCTCGGTGCCGTTGCGGAAATAGCCAGTCATCAGCGAGGCCTGCATCATCATCGCTACACCGAGCATCGCAAGGTCGATGTGCTGGCCCCTGCCGGTGCGCTCGCGCTGGAAGAGGGCACTGGCGAGCGCGAAGGCGCCCATCGTGCCGGTCGCGTAATCGACCGCGGGCGCGCCAATCTTGATCGGGTTGACCTCTTCGGTGCCGGTAGACGCCATGATGCCGGAGGTCGCCTGGATCACATGGTCGTAGGCGGTCTGCTCGCGCCGCACCCCGTCCTGGCCGAATGCCGAGATCGAGCAGTAGATCAGGCGCGGGTTGATCTTCGACAGCGCTTCATAGCCGAGCCCGAGCGCCTCGAACGCACCCGGCCGGTAGTTCTCGACCAGCACATCGGCGCGCAAGACCAGCTTCTTCAGGATGTCGCGGCCTGCCTCGGTCTTGAGGTCGAGGGTAATCGACTTCTTGTTCGACCCCTGGGTCAGGAACGAGGTCCCCATGTTGCGCCGGTTGAGTGCGCGGTCGGTGCCGGTCTCGCGGCTCTGGTCGGGCTCGTCCGGGTGCTCGATCTTGATCACGTCGGCGCCGAGCACGGCGAGCTGATAGGCCGCGAACGGGCCGGCCAGCACATGGGTGATGTCGATGATGCGGATGCCTTCGAAGGGTCGCGTCATGCCGCGGATTCCTCCCGTGGAATGGACCAGAAATCGCCGTCGCAGCGGGATGCGTCTGCACCGCCGAGCAACCAAAGCCGGGTGACCCGATCACAGATCGAGACGGTAGCTGTCGATTGAACCTCCCTCGAGATCGACCGGGATCGCCTCTATCGGATCGATTCGCATCGGCTACCCCCCGCAGTGCAGTCTACACCCTCTATTGGTACATCCAAGGTTGCGCCCACACCCCCTGCCCGCCGGCTGTTGTCAGACGAGCCGCTGCCGCTATAGTCGCCGCGATTACCTCGACGAGGACGTGATGCCGGTTCCTTTGCCCATCGCACGGGTTGCGTTGCTGCTCTTCGCGCTCCTAGCCGCGCCCGGCCAGGCGGCCGCCTTCGTCAATTCCGCCGAGCGGTACGTCGCATTGCCCGAACGGGTTGGCCGGGTGATGGCGGCCGGCCAGTCGGCCGCGGTCCTCGTCTTCGTATTGGCGCCGGAGAAGCTCGTCGGTTGGAGCCGGCCCTTGTCGCGCGAGCAACGGGCTTATCTGCCGGCCAAATTCGCGCGGCTGCCGGTCGTTGGCCAACTGACCGGGCCGGCCCCGACCGCGGCGGCCGACGCGGTCGCGCGGCTGCACCCCGATCTGATCATCGATACGGGGCCCGTGTCGCCGGAGGCGGCGGCGCGGGCGGATGCAATCCAGCAGCAAACGCGGGTTCCCTACATCGTGCTCGACGGCGGCATCCAGCTCATCCCCGACACCTTGGCGACAGTCGGCGCGATGCTCGGCGTCGCCGAGCGGGGTCAAGACCTGGCTCATGAAGCGCGGATGGCGATCGACGGCCTGCGCGGCCGGTTGTTGATCACCGAATCGACCGAGCGGCCGCTGGTCTATTATGGGCTGGGGCCCGACGGGCTCGAGACCGGGCTGGCGGGTGGGCAGGTCATGGCCGATATCGATCAGGCGGGCGTGATCAACGTCGCCGCCCGCCTCGGCAGCGGCGAGCTGACGCGGGTGACGCGCGAGCAGATTTACCAGTGGGATCCGGCGATCATCATCGCGCAGCAACGGAGCTTTTATAATGCGCTGCAGCGCGATCGGGCGTGGCGCGGCCTGGCGGCGGTCACCAACAAGCGCGTGTACCTCGCCCCCGCAGATCCGTTCGGCTGGATCGACGACCCGCCTGGACCTAATCGAATCATTGGACTGCCCTGGTTGTCGTCGATTTGTTACCCGGCTGTCTACCAGGAGGATCTGCGCGCGAGCGTGCGTGAGTTCTACGACAAGTTCTATGGCGTCAAGCTGACCGATAAGCAGCTCGAGGCGCTCATCCGGTCGGCAGAAGCGCATCCCGGTGAAACCAAAACCCCGATCGGCGTGCCCCTACTCGGCGCCGAGCCGGTGCCGCTCCCCGGCGCAACGCCGAATGCGCCGTCGGGGGTCAGGCCCCCGGGCCGCGGGGGTTACCCCGGGCTATCGCCGAACCCGCCGCCCGGCGGCCCGGGCAACCCGCAATAGTTGGTCCGGCGCATCCTCGCTCACGATTCGGTGGCCCGCACAAAGCACAAAATCCCCCGCTGGGGCGTCCAGCACACCACCGCGTGGCCGGTCGGGTTATCGGTGCGCTGCAAGATTTTATCGGGCGGGACGACTTGCCAGCTCCCGCCGATCAACGCCTCGTAGTGGTCGGCTTCGATGCGATACTCGGTGGCGCGGCAATCGGTGACCGAGCAGCAGGAAATGCTCGTGCCGGGCACCAGCAGGCTGCGAAACCACGGCGCAAGCGTCGGGTCGGCATTCGCCGGCGGTTGCGCATCGGCTGCGGCGGAGACCAGCAGCGCCGCGACGAGGAAAAGGCGCGTCATGACTCGCACCAAAGCAAATCCCATGCCTACGCGATGACCCTGGCGCGATGACCCTGGCTCCCGCGAGCCTAGCGCTCGGGTGTGCCGCTGCAGACAGCCGTTTACCATAAAACGGGATCGGGCACGTGGTCGTCGACCGCGGCGGGCTCACTCCATTGGCAGGCCCGGATGGACGGCGCGGCCGTCACCGAGCGGGGTAAACTGCGGGGCGAGCGCCGGGATGGCGACCTCGGCGAGCGTCTCCGGTGTCCAGCCCCCCTGGCGGTGCACCATGCGCACCGGCCGCATGTGCCCGTAGAGCGACAGCTCACCGGCGCGCTGGTGGAAGACCTGGCCGTTCACATGGCTCGCCTGCTCGGAAGCGAGAAAGACGCAGAGCGGGGCGATCGCGTCGGCCCGGCTGCGGCGCAGCCGCTCCTCCCGCAGCGCTGCCGCCTGCGGGTCCTTCGGGGTCGGGACCGAGCGGGTCATGCGGGTGTCGGCCGACGGGCAGATGACGTTGACGGTGATCCCCTTCGAGGCGTTCTCCATCGCGACGATGCGCGCGAGAGCCACGATCCCGAGCTTGGCGGCACCATAATTGCACTGCCCGAGATTGCCGAGCAGGCCCGAGGTCGATGACACCATGATCATCCGCCCGTAATTCTGCTCGCGAAACAGGTTGACCGCCGCCCGGTTGATGTTGAAGTGGCCGGTCAGGTGCACGTCGATGACCGCCTGCCAATCCTCCGGAAACATGTTGTGAAACATCTTGTCGCGCAGGATGCCAGCGGCGTCGAACACGATGTGCAGACCGCCGAAGGTCTCGCGCGCCTGCTGGACCATGGCGAGGCAATCGTCGAATTTGGCGACCGAGCCGTAATTCGGCGCCGCATCGCCGCCCGCTGCCTTGATTTGGTCGACGACCTCCTGCGCCGGCGTCTGGTCTGAGCCCTCGCCGCTGCCGCTCGTCCCGGGATCATTGATGATGACCTTGGCGCCGTGCGCCGCCATCAGCTTGGCGACCTCGGCACCGACCCCGCGACCCGCCCCGGCGCAGAGCGCCACCCGTCCGTCGAGCATGCCCATCAATCTGACCCCTAAACCGCAAAATTGGCGGCGCGGTTGTCGCGACCCCGGCGGGTTTTGTCAATCGGCCGACGCTAGCCCAGGGCTAGCGGCAGTGACTCAGTTTGGCGCCCGGCGAGCCACTACCCGCCCACCAGCCGCAGTCGACGCCGAACCGGCGGTCTTGCTGTTTTTGCTGTTTCTGCAGGAAATTATCAGCGAGCGTTAACATCTCCCCCGCGGAAAACCTGGACAATCCGCGATCCGGCGAAGCCGAAAACAGCGGGCAGCCGAGCGCCGGCTCGCTCTAGACCGGCAAAGACTGCATCGCCAGACGCGCATTGCGTTGGTCGATGTTGCGCAAATAGCACATGATATGCAATTTGTCAAAGCCAAATGCGATCCGTGACAACCTGCGCGGCGCGCATGTCCGCATCTGTGCTGTTTGCCAGCAGACCTGCCGGTGATCGGTACTTGCCTGGCTCAGCGCGATCAACGGAATGCCGGGCATCGTGCCGGTCATCCCCTTGCCGACCAAACTGAGTCACCACCAGTCTAGCGCCGGCCAAAGAGGCGCTCGATATCGGCGAGGTCGAGGGCGACATAGGTGGGCCGCCCGTGATTGCACTGGCCGCTATTCGGCGTGGCCTCCATCTGGCGCAAGAGCGCATCCATCTCGGCCGGCGAGAGGCGCCGTCCGGCGCGCACGCTGGTGTGGCAGGCGAGCGTGCCGCACACCACCTCGACGCGCTCCTTCAACGCCATGGCATCGCCCCATTCGGCGAGCTCGTCGGCGAGGTCGCGCACCAGGGCCGCGACGTCGAGGCCCGGCAGCAGCGCCGGGACCTCGCGCACGACGACCGCCCCCGGCCCAAACGGCTCGAGCGCGAGGCCGAACTCGGCAAGCTCTTGGGCGCGGGCGGCGAGGCGCGCCGCAGCGGTCTCGTCGAGTTCGACGACCTCGGGCAACAGCAGGGCCTGGCGCGCGACCCCGCGGGCGGCGAGCGCCTCCTTCATCTTTTCGTAGACGAGCCGCTCATGCGCCGCATGCTGGTCGACGAGCACGATCCCGCTCGCAGTCTCGGCGAGGATGTAGGTCCCGTGGAGCTGCGCCCGAGCGGCGCCGAGCGGCGCTTCCTGCGGCGCTGCGGCGGCGGGTTCCGCGCTCTCGCCGGGCCGCAAAAATTCGTTGCCGCGCTCGGCGAGCGCCAGCGACGGCGAGGTCGGCGGAAACGCAAAACGCAGTGGGCTCGCCGTCGGACCATGGTGATGCCGGTGCAGCTCGCCCGGGTGGAACGCCGCGACCGCGGCGGCGGCGACCGTCGACGAGGCGCGGTGGCCGGAAGCGGCGAGCGCGTTGCGCAAGGCGCCGACGATCAGCCCGCGCACCAGGCTCGACTCGCGAAACCGCACCTCGGCCTTGGCCGGGTGGACGTTGACGTCGATCTCGGCCGAGGGCCCGTCGAGAAACAATGCCACGATCGGGTGGCGGTCGCGCGCCAGCACGTCCTGATAGGCGCCGCGCACCGCGCCGACCAAGAGTTTGTCGCGCACCGGCCGCCCGTTGACGACGAGATACTGGTCGCGCGGCGCGGCGCGGTTCAGGGTCGGCAGCCCGGCGAGCCCGCTGAGCCGGAACCCGCCGCGCTCGGCGTCGATCTCGACCGAGTTCTCGGCGAAATCCCGTCCAAGCAGTGCCGCCAGCCGCGCCCGTCGGCCTAGCTCCGGTTCGGCGGCCGCGGCGAGCCGCAGCAGCACCCGCTCCTCGTCGCCGATGACGGTGAAAGCGATGCCGGGATAAGCCATCGCGAGCCGCCGCACCGCGTCGACCGCGAGATCGCGCTCGGTGCGCGGCGTCTTCAGGAATTTGAGCCGTGCCGGTGTCGCGAAGAACAGATCGCGCACCTCGACCCGCGTGCCTGGCCGAGCGGCCGCCGGCGCAGGGATGTGCTTTGCGCCGGCCTCGACCATAATCTCCCAGGCATTCGCGGCATCGGGCGGGCGCGAGACGATCCGCATCCGGCTGACGGCACCGATCGACGGCAAGGCCTCGCCGCGGAAACCGAGTGCCGCAATGCGCGAGAGATCGTCGTCCGGCAGTTTCGAGGTGCAATGGCGCTCGACCGCCAATGCCAACTCCTCCCGGGTCATGCCTTCGCCGTTGTCGGCGACCGAAATCAGGGCCTGGCCGCCCTCCTTCAGGACGATGTCGATGCGCGAGGCGCCGGCGTCGATGGCGTTCTCGACCAGCTCCTTGACCGCCGCCGCCGGGCGTTCGACGACTTCGCCCGCGGCGATGCGGTTGACCAAGACCGGGGGGAGAAGGCGGATCGCCATGACCGAACTCTACGCCATCGCGCGGGCCGCGACGAGGGCGCAGGCGCGATCTGGGCCGAGCGGGTGCGCGGCGCCGGCTTGACGGAGGGCGCGCTTGTCTGTGGAGTCCGAATCGGATTCCCTGACAGGGGCGAGGCATGCGGCCGACCACCGGTGATCATTGCGGCGACGAGAGGTCGGACATCGACTACGTCGCGCGGGCGCGCGAGTTGGCACCCGAGATCGCCGCCGCCGCGGACGAGATCGAGCGCCGGCGCGAATTGCCCGAGCCCGTCGTCGCGGCGTTGGTCGAGCGCGGCTTTTTCCGCCTGCTGCTGCCGCGATCGTTGGGCGGCGCCGAACTGCCGCCCGCCGATTTCGTCCCGGTCATCGAGGAAATCGCCAAGGCCGACGCCAGCACCGCGTGGTGCCTCAACCAGGCTGCGGGATGCTCGATGACCGCGGCTTATCTCGATCCCGCCGCGGCGTGCGAGATCTTTGGCGGACCGCACGGCATCCTCGCCTGGGGTCCGGGACCCGGAACGGCGCGCATCGTCGAGGGCGGCTACCGCGTGACGGCGAGCTGGAGCTTTGCCAGCGGCAGCCACCACGCGACCTGGCTCGGCTGCCATGTGCCGGTCGTCGAGGCGGACGGGGCGCCGCTTCTCAATCCCGACGGCAGCCCGGTCGTCCGCACGATGCTGTTCCCGAAGACGAGCGCCCGGATGACCGACATCTGGCAGGTGATCGGTCTCAAGGGGACCGGCAGCGACCGCTTCTCAGTCGAGGATCTCTTCGTGCCGCAACGCCATTCGGCGACGCGCGACGACGCAACCCGGCGCGAGCAGGGTCTGCTTTATCGCTTCAGCAGCCTGCAGCTCTACGCGGCCGGGTTTGCCGGCGTGGCTATGGGGATCGCTCGCAGCACCCTCGAGGCGTTTGTCGAATTGGCGCGCGACAAAATGCCGTTCCGTGCGGCGGGCGCCTTGCGCGACAACCACCTGATCCAGTCGCAGGTCGCGCAAGCCGAAGCGCGGCTCAGAGCGGCGCGCGCCTTTTTGTTGCGCTCGCTGGCAGAGATCAGCGCCGAGGTCGAGCGCGCCGGCGGGATCACCCTCGATCAGCGGATGGTGATCCGGCTCGCCTCGACCTTTGCCATCCACCAGTCGCTGCAGGTCGTCGACACCGCCTACCACGCCGCCGGCTCGACCGCGATCTTCGAGCAGAACCCGTTCGAACGGCGCTTCCGCGACATCCACACGGTGTCGCAGCAATTGCAGGGGCGGCAGGAGCATTTCGAAACCGTCGGGCAATATCTACTTGGCCTCGAACCGGGCTCGACGATGTGGTTGTGAGCGCCCGGCGCGCCGACTGCGTCCTGCCCGTCAGACGGGCGCCTTCTCCTCATTCGCCCGGGTTCGGGCTTCGGCAACCCGGTCGATCTCCGCCTTGGCGCGCGGATAGCCCCGCAGGAAGCGTCGGAAATCCGCGGCACTCAATACCAACACCCGGCAATAGCCGAGCGCCACGACGTCGGCCTGGCGTCGCCTCCTGCTCAGCAGCGCCATCTCGCCAAAGAAGTCGCCGCTCCCCAGCCGCACCCGCCCGTTCGGTAGCACCACTTCAACCGCACCCGAGGAGATCAGGAACATCGCGTTGCCGCGCTCGCCTTTCCGAATGACCACCTCATCGGGCACCAGGAGCCGCGGTCGGAACAGGCGGGCGAGCGCTCTCAATTCGGCGGCACCGAGACCGGCGAACATCTCGAACTGAGCGAGCAAATCCTCGGCGCGCAACCCAAGGTCAAGTGGCGGCAGCTCGTCCATCAGCGAGCGCACCGACGCGTGCTCCCGCTCCAGATCTTCGAAGACTTCCTTTCCGATCAACCCCTCGTCAAAGAGATCGTGAAATCGTGACAGCGATAGACGGAAGCCGGACTGCCGCAGGAAACGCTGATCGAGCGCCTCGGCATATTCCGGATACTGCAGGCGCAAGCGCATCGAGCGCGCGTGTGGTTGCCTCGCTGCGCGCAGCGATCACCTCGCCGAGCAACTCGGCGACGCGCTGACCGAGCAGCGCCGCGAGCCGGCTGTCGACAAAACGGAAGAGCTCCTCGAACGCCAGCTGGCGGATCAGCAATGATTCGAAACGGATCGAGATCTGCCGCTGCAGCGGGCGGGCGAGCTTTAACGAGCGATGCAACAGATTGGCGACCCAGAAACCTCGGGTAAACTCCAGCAAGGCGCGGGCCGCGCGATTGTAGCCGACCCGCCCCTCGGCCCGGGCGGCGTCGAGGATCAGATTGGTGTTGCGCAGCAGGCGCTCGATCGCGGCGCCCGAGACCGTGCGCTGGGCGTGATGATCGAGGATGATCCGGCGCTCCCGGTTGGCGAGCGCCACGAGCCCGATCCTGATCCGGTCTCGGTCGGATATCGCCTGCTCCAGGTCGGGCTGCGCGGACAGCTCCTCGATGCGCCGATCGAGGGGCTCGGTGGCCGAGCGCGCCACCTCCGGCGGGATCGCGTATTGTGACGCCGTCTCGCTCAAGGCGTCACGCACATCGGCCAAAGAAAGTGCGAGCACCTTGTTGCGCAGCGCTTGGTTCAAGGGCGACAGGCGATCGAGCTTGAGGAGGCGGATGACCGGCCGCAGGGTCAGGCCGTTGACGAGCAGGGTGAACAGCACAAAGCCGGTGGCCAACACGGCGACGGCGTTCCTGACGTCGGGATCGATCCGGGTGTTTTCGGTCACCGCGAGCGCCAACGCCAAGGTGAGCGCACCGCGCAGCCCGCCCCAAGTGATCGCGAGCTTGTAGGCGCCGCTCACCTTTTGGCTCAGACGGGCCGCGCTGAGCAATGGCAACAGCCCGAACAACACCGCCGCGCGCGAGGCCAGCGCCGCCGCAATCGCGACCAGCAAAAGCCAGGAATCCTGCAGGTGAACGCCAGTCAGCAGCCTGGGCACCAATGTCGAGGCGCTGACGAAAATCAGCGAGCTCGCCCAGAAGCCCGTCTGTTCCCAGACCCGCTCGAGATATCGCCAATTATCGGGCGCGAGGCGCACTCGGCCGATGGCGCCGGCGGTGAGCCCGGCGCTGACGACGGCGACGACGCCCGAGACATCGAACAGCTGTTCTGCCAGAAGGTAAGCGATATAGGGAAGCGCCACCGAAAGGGTCACCTCGGCCAAGCGCGAGCCGCCGAGGAAGGGCAGGATCGTACCAAAGAGGCGCCCAAGGATCGCACCGAGGACGATCCCGCCGAGGAAGGCCTCGGTGAAGCGCGCGACGCCAGCCGCGTAGTCGGGGCGCGTGCCGCCCGTGAGCATGGCGACAAGGACGGAAAAGAGCACGATGGCTGCGGCGTCGTTGAGCAGGCTCTCGCCTTCGAGCAGCCGGGTGAGCCGAGCCGGTGCCCCGAGCTCGCGAAAGATCGCCACGACCGCGGCCGGGTCGGTCGTCGCGACGATCGCACCGAGCAACAGTGCCGCGGTGAGCGGCACCCCGGCCGCCAAGGACAGGCTGAAACCGATCGCCGCGGCGGCGGCAAAGACGGCAACGATCGCTAGGGTCAGGATCGGCGCCCAATCCGGCGCGATCTCGCGCAGGTCGATGGTCAGCGCGGCATGAAACAGCAGCAGCGGCAGAAACACGACGAGGAAGATCGACGCGTTGAATGGAAGGTCGGCGACCGGCCTGACGATGTCGTCAAAGGCGTTTGTCAGCGGCGTGTAAAGCAGGAATGAGGACAAGCCGCCGATCGCGACACCGACGATGGCGAGCAGCACGGTGTACGGGAGATGGAGCCGCTCTGCGGCCGGCTGGACCAGGCTGGCGAGGACCAAAAACCCGGCGATGACTAAGGTGATGCTCGCGACGCTGATCAACTGCCGGGTTCTTCAACTCGCCGGAGGGAAACGAAACCGCCGACCCTCGCCCCGAAGGCGACGGCCGCTACGCGACCGGTCGGGCTTTCCGGTCGCGCTATACCCAGTTTAATAGTCTCCCTTCAGGTCAAATTATGGCATTTTACGGTCGGCTCCGAGGCCGCGGCAGCACCTCGTGAGAGAGCTCGACCCCCCGCTCGACCGCCTATAATTAACACTTCCTCAAATGTTTCGCAGCAGCTTATAGCTGAACCAGCGAGAGAAGCCGATGCGTGCGCTCTTTGCGAAGCTGATCAGCGACGAATCCGGCGTCACGGCCATCGAATATGGGCTGATTGCCGCACTTATCGCGGTCGCCGCCGTCACTATCATGGGAACGGTAGGCACCAATCTCAGCAGCACGTTCAGTAAGGTAGCCAAAAACCTCTGAGCCTGTCCCGGCCACAGACAGGGCCGGACCCGTCGGCCGCTCCGCCGCGCGGCGGTGGCGCTACCGCCACTGCCTTCAACAAGACGCCCCACCCCAACAAATTGAACGAACGACATTTAACTCATACCTTTGGCGAGAGCGAGATCGGCTTTCTGTGCGCCCACGTTGCGCCTTCGCTGTCAGGCGAATATTGCTGCATTCCGATCCTGGCGCACGGCGAGACGATCGGATTGCTCCATCTCGAGTTCGGTCGCGACGATCAGTCCAATAGCGAAAAGCCGGGCAAAGAAGTCGTCGCGGAGCAGCGCCGCCTGGGTCTCATTTGCGCCGAGCAGATCAGCCTGGCGATAGCGAACGTCAAACTGCGCGACGAGTTGCGCGATCAGTCGATACGCGACGCGCTGACCGGCCTCTACAACCGCCGCTACATGATGGAGACCTGCAGTCGCGAATTTTCACGAGCCCAGAGGGCAGGCCAAAGTGTCAGCGTCCTTTCGGTCGATATCGATCATTTCAAGAAATACAACGACAATCATGGCCATGATGCCGGCGATATGGTGCTGCGTGCCGTCGGCAATTGCCTGGACGGCCTCTTCCGCCATGAGGATGTCCCCTGCCGGTTCGGTGGTGAGGAATTCGTCGTTCTTCTGCCAGGAGCAGACGCCGGTGCCGCTGCCCGGAGAGCTGAGCAGCTCCGCAGCAAAGTGGAAGCTCTTGTCGTTCGCTATATCGAAAAGAGCCTACCATGTATTACCGTCTCGATTGGGGTGGCGGCGTTTCCGGAGGCCGGCGATTATCCCGACGTGGTCTTGAAAGCTGCCGACGAAGCCTTGTACCGGGCCAAAGAGAAAGGGCGAAACCGAGTCGAGCTGGCGAGCCCGGCGACAGCCGATCCCGAGGTTCCGACGGCGCACCCTGTCGCGATGCAGCGGGCGCTGGCCGGCAGATTCTATGTTCCCGCTGTAGAGCAGGACGAACACGCGGCAGCGGACGCCAGTTAAGTTAGCAGTATTTCATCGCCAATCAACATCAGTGCCCGCTCACCTCCCGTAATTTGAAGCGCTGTATCTTGCCGGTCGCGGTCTTTGGCAGCTCGTCGAGGAAGGCAACCCAGCGCGGGCACTTGAACGGCGCCAGTATGGTCTTGGCGTGCTGTTCGATCTTCCGGGCGAGTTCGTCGTTCGCGCGGATACCGGGCTTTGCGACGACGAACGCCTTCGGCTTGATCAGACCGTCCGCGTCGGGCGCGCCGACCACCGCGACTTCAAGCACGCCCTCATGCGCGATCAGCGCCGCCTCTACCTCGGCCGGCGAAACGTACATGCCGCTGACCTTCAGCATGTCGTCACTGCGGCCGCAATAGACGTAATAGCCGTCCTCGTCCGCAAAATATTTGTCACCGGTGCGGGTCCATGCGCCGTTGAAGGTCGACCGGCTGCGTTCGCGATTGTTCCAGTAGCCCATGGCGCTGGTCGGGCCGCTGACCAGGAGGTCGCCGACTTCGCCGGGCCGAACCGACCGGCCCTCCTCGTCGACGATCTCGAGCGCATAACCGGGAAGCGGCTTGCCGGTGGTGCCGTAGCGAACATCGCCGGGCCGGTTGCTGAGAAAGATGTGCAGCAACTCGGTCGAGCCAATGCCGTCGAGGATATCGACGCCGATCCGTGCCGACCAGCGCCGGCCGATCTCCTGCGGCAGCGGTTCGCCGGCCGAGACGCAACGGCGCAACGCGAGCTCCGCCGGGTTGGGCAGCTCGTTGCTGGCCAGCATCGCGTTGTAGAGCGTCGGCACGCCGTAAAAAATCGTCGGCTGGCGCTCGCGCAGGATGCGGCTGACGACGCTCGGGGTCGGCCGCTCCGCGGTCAGTACACTGGTGGCGCCGACCGCCATCGGAAAGGTCAGGCCGTTGCCGAGCCCGTAGGCGAAGAACAATTTCGCCGCCGAAAAGGTGACGTCGCTTTCGGCGATCCCGACTACCGGGATCGCATAGAGCTCGGCCGTCTGTACGAGGCTCGAATGGATATGGACCGTGCCTTTCGGCCGGCCGGTCGAGCCCGAGGAATAAAGCCAGAAGCAAGCCTCGTCGGGGTGGGTGGGCGCGGTGTCGGAAGTCGCGGGCGCCTCGGCAAGCAACGCGGTGAGGGATCGCTCTTGAGGCTCGGCGCCGGAGACGATCGGCGCGGGCCGCGGCTCGGGCAGCTGCGCCAATGCCGCGGTCATCGCGGGCAGCACCGGGGATGAGACGACGACCGCGCGCGCCCGGCTGTCGGCCAGCATGAAGGCGAACTCTTCGGGCGGCAGCTGGGTGTTGACGGGGACCGGCACGACCCCGGCCTTGATCGCCCCGAGAAAGGCGGTCGGGAAGTCGATCGTGTCGTGGAGGCAGAGCAGTATCCGCTGTTCGGGATAAACCCCGAGCCTCCGCACGAGATTGGCAAACCGGCTCACCCGCTCGGCGAGCTCGGCATAGCCGTATTCCCCGCGATCGTCGATAAAGGCCGGCTTTGCGCCGCGTCCGGCGGCGAGGTTCCGTTCGATGAGATCGGCAGCGGCGTTATATGTCGCCACTCCACGCATCCCTGATCCTCCCTGCCCAAAGGTCGTTGCGAGCACGAGAAGCATTATATTCCCTGCGTGCCCGCTTCAAGCTCGGTTGCACCGGAAGGCAAGATCCTCGTCCGCCATGAGGGAACTCGGATGCGCAAGACTGTTTCGCCGATCGGCGTCCTCGCCCTGATCTGGGGACTGATCGGGCCGATCGCGGGGCACGCGGAGATCGTTTCGGTGCCATCGGCGGTTCCGTCGAGCTCGGACGCCTTGCTCCCGCCCCCGACGGTGCTGCGCGGATCTCCGCCCAGCACAACCAACCTGCCCCCGATTTGTCCGCCCGGTTACACCCTTTCCCCGGGTTACGGCTGTCTCGGGCCGAGCGCCGGCGATTATGCCGAGGGCTGGCCGGGCTACGATTACTGGCCGGATTATGGCTACGGGTATCCTGCCTTCGGCTATGGCACGGGCCGCTTCCACCGCCTCGCCAGGTTCCGGGGCTTCCGGGGTTTCCACCGTCCGGCAGGCTTCCACGGCCCGGCCAGGCTCGGCGGCTTCGGCGCCGGTGCGGGACACGTGGGCGGCTTCGCCCGGAGGTAGGGGGCACGTCCGGCGGGCTCCATTTGGACGAATTCGAATTTTAACCAATCGTCGAGCTAGAAGATCCGCTAACATGGCTTGATCATTTACCACCCGTGCGGAGCGTGTTCCGTGGGATAAGTGGCCCTGGGTAGGACAGCAATGCTTTGTCCGAAATGCGGTCGCCGTGTGCGGCGCTCAATCAAAGCCTGTCCCGGCTGTGGTACGGCGTTGCCCGGGGCCGACGCGGCCGCGGGGGGGCAAACTTCGCCCAGTACCCGAGCCCCGGCAGAGCGGCGCCAGATGACGGTGTTGTTCTGTGACCTGGTTGACTCCGTTGCGCTATCCACGCGGTTCGATCCCGAAGAACTGATGGGGATTTTTGACCATTATCAAACATGTTGCGACGTCACGATCCGGCGGCACGGCGGCTTCCCCGCCCGGTATCTGGGCGATGGAATCCTCGCATATTTCGGATATCCGCGTGCCGACGAGGCGGACGCGGAAAACGCCATCCGGGCCGGGATGGCACTACTGCATGAGATACACCGATTGGAGCATCGGGCGAAGGTCAGGTTGCGGGCTCGTATCGGGATCGCGACGGGCTTGGTGGTACTCAAGAGAAGCCGCGGAGAAGTGCGCGAGAGGGGAATAGTCGGGGACACGCCCAATCTTGCCGCCCGCCTTCAATCGATCGCGGGCCCCGACAGCGTCATCATCAGCAATTCGACGCGACAGATTGCCCGCGGGTTGTTCACGTACCGCAGTCTGGGTGCCGTCCCGCTCAAGGGTTTCGCCGAACCCATCATCGCCTGGGAGGTTCTGCGGCCGAGCAGAGTGCAAAGCCGCTTCCAAGCCCGCCAAAAGGGCGGCGCGGTTCCGTTTGTCGGGCGCCGACGCGAACTCGCTACGCTGCTCGAGAGCTGGAAAAATGCGCGTGCCGGTCGTGGGCAGGTCGTGTTCGTCTCCGGCGAGCCTGGAATCGGCAAATCGCGCCTCGTACGGGCACTACAAGAGCAACTGGGCGACGAGACGCATATTCGTATCCAGTGGTACTGTTCACCCCACCACACCGATAGTGCGTTGCACCCGCTCGTCGAGCAGATCACCCACGTCGCCAACATCGAGCCCAATGATCCGATCCCGACCAAGGTCGACAAGCTGACCCGTTTGCTTGGTCAGTCGGAGATGCCCGACAGGGATCTGGCCGTCTTTGCGTCCCTGCTCTCGCTTCCGCTGGGAAGGCCTAGCCCGCTCAACTCGTTGACGCCGGAGAGGCGCAAGCAGCTGACCACGCGAGCCCTGCTGAGCCAGCTCTTCCGTCTCAGCAATTCGGCGCCTGTGCTGCTGGTTGTCGAGGACGCGCACTGGCTCGACGCAACCTCGCTCGAGCTGCTCGACCTCACAGTCGAGCAGATCGAGAACCGCAAGGTTCTGACGATCATTACCCATCGACCCGAGTTCAAAGCCCGCTGGTCTGCGCGGAGCTGTGTTCGATCTTGCGCCCTCGACCGGCTGGATCGCGACAGCGCCGAAGAGATCTGTGCGAACGTGGCCGGCAATGCACTGCCGCTCGAGATGCTGCGCCGGATTGCCGAACGCTGTGACGGCGTGCCGCTCTTCGCCGAAGAGCTGACAATGGCGGTCGTCGAATCGTCCACCCCGGACGGCCCAGGCGCGCCCGGCAACACCGGTGTTGCGGCCGCCATCCCGATGTCGCTCCACAATTCGCTCGTCGCTCGCCTCGATCGCCTGGGTACGGCAGCGCGAGACATCGCCAATGTCGGCGCCGCGATCGGCCGTGCCTTTCCCTACGAGCTGCTGGCCGCGCTGGTCTCCAAATCGGTCGCGGAACTCCACTCCGCCCTCAGGCAACTGATTCGCTCCGGGCTCGTTCAGCGAAGCGGTATGCCACCAGCTGCGACCTATAGGTTTAAACACGTCCTGATCCGCGACGCCGCCTACAAGTCCCTGCTCAGGGCCGACCGGCAAGAGCTGCACAGCCGGATCGCCGCCGTGCTCTCGGCGCAGTTCCCGCATCTCCCCGAATCCGAGCCCGAGCTGCTGGCGTATCATCTCTCGCAGAGCGGCGCCTCGATCGAGGCGATCCCATATTGGGAGCGGGCCGGCCTTCGCGCCGCGTCGCGCGCCTCGCATGTCGAAGCCTCCGGACATTTCAGCGCGGCGCTTCGCCTGCTTCGATCCCTGCCCGACACCGCCGAACGCGATCAGCAGGAATTGCAACTGTCCCTTCGCCAAGCGCTTAGCCAGTCGTCGTCGCTGGGTTATGCAGCGCAAGAGGTGCGGGCTATCCTGACCCGGGCACGCGAGCTTTGCGATCGGTTGGGCAACGTCTCCGAGCTTTACCCGGTGCTGCGCGGCCTTTGCACCTTCCATATTGTCAGCAGTGATCTGGTGATCGCCGAGGAGCTCGGGAGGCGTTGCCTGCAGATCGGCGAACAGACGGGCCGCCCGGAATACGGGATCGAGGGCGACACGCCGCTAGGCTATATCCTGTTTTCCCGGGGCGAATTCCGCCAAGCCCAAATCCATCTTCAACGAGCCACACGGATTTATGACGAGCACGCGGGTAGCGGGCTTGTGTTCCCTACCGAGCAGGATCCGAAAGTGGCGTGTGCAAGCCTTGTCGCTCTTTCCATGTACGTCCAAGGCGACCTGTCGGGTGCGGAACGGGCCAGTCGCGATGCGGTTGCCCTCGCGCAATCGCTCAACCGCCCGTTCGACCTTGCTTATGCGCTCTGCTTCGCCGCGCTCTACGAATGCGCGCGGGGCAATTTCGCGCGCGCCAAGGGCCTCGCGGAGGCCGCAATCGAGCCTTGCCAGAGACACGGGTTTGGTGTGTGGCTGCATTGCGCACGCCTGAACCTGGGAAATGCGATCGGTTGCCTTGGCGATCCAAATGTGGCGATCGTGATGCTCGAGCCCGCCCTTGCGGCCTGGAGCAGGGCCGGGTGCCGGTTCATGACAAGCATTCACATCGGAAATCTGGCCAAGCATCTCGGGGCGGTTGGTCGCTTCGCGGAAGCGCTCGCCACGATAGACGCGGCGATTGCCCAGGCCCTCGAATGCGGCGACGTGTCCTTCCTGTCACCCTTGCACCGCATCCGCGCGGAGATCCTTGCAGGGGCACCCCAGCCTGCTCTCGCCGCGGTCGATGCCGAGCTCCGCCAGGCTTTGTCGATCGCGCGAGCGCAAGGCGCCAAGACGTTCGAAGCCGACGCGCGGACGAGTCTGCGGGATCTGGCCTCTCTCGCCGGCTCAGCGGGCCAGCACAACAATCAAGCCGCCGCCCTGGGCGGGTGATCCGTCTTCAGGGCGTATTGATGAACAGGTTGGTGGTGTGGCCGAAAGCCATGTCGCAAGTCGTGAAATAGGCCAGAGCAGGCTTGATCGGATTGGTTGCCGAGAGCCCAAGGTCGGCCACCATATCGAGGTTCCCGAACGAAGACAGCGAGATTGACGCCTCGTCAAAGAATTGCGGCTCGCTTACGTTCTCTACTTCAAACGCCGAGTGAACCAATCCCTGGAAGCACGCGGTGGTCGGATCCTCGGCGTCGCGGATCTGCTTGAGCTGGATTGTCGAGAACAAATCCTGATCAATCAGCTCCATCGCTTCCAGCAGCAACAATTCCACCTCCGTGACCAGGTCGTTTATCGAGGCCCACGGCCATCGCCGTGCCACGCGCCCTGCCCTCGGCGTCCGCGTCCCGGTTTGGATGCGGATGACCTGCTCGGAAGTTTGTTTCGTTTGCGCCGAAAGCTGCGGGAAGACGGGCACCTTTACGGAAGCCGCGTAGGAGCTGTTCTGCGCCGTCTGTTGCGTAATTGTCCCGATGACCTTCGGAAAACCGATGACGTTTCGTCCGGAAAACGCCGACCAGGCACTGTCCACGAACAAGAACGGGAAGAAGTTGGAGACTTCCATCGGGAGCAGAAGGAATCCCAGCGATTCATATTTAACGACGGGAAACCTTATATAGGCTTCGTTTTGTGAGACATAACCCCAATCCGAGAACGGCGCACTCGTGCACACCATTTTCGGATAGATGAGTACTTCCAGCGCGACGTAGGGCAGCAATGGCCGATATTCGAAGCCTCGGTCGGCGGGATTGCCGATATTGAGCAGAGCGTCGCAAAGTAGCTGGAGCTTACCCGGGTCGGCCTCGAGCTCGAAGCTGTGGATCGTGACGCCCGGGAAGCGGTAGGGCGGCGGCAGCTGCGGATCGTCCCGTCTCTGTATGAATGACGGCATGCGAAGCGCCCTCCTTGTGGTCAACAGACGCCGGTCCCGGGACGTCATCAAACCAGGCGCACCCCAAACCGGCAATCAGATCGGCGCCGTAGAGATCCGCCGGGGTCTGGAAGCCGGGGATCAAGTCGTCGCCGAGTATGCGCTCGATGATCGCGCCAGAGGTTATGGCGGTCACCGTGTAGCCATCCAGAGTTCGCAGCCGAAAGTGTCTGGTGCGGCGCCATCGATCGACTGTCTCGGCGACAATGACGTGGCCCGCCTGCTGGCGCACCGCCGGAGACGGCGCAGCCGGCCAAAACGCGCTCAGCAGCTCTAGGGATTGTTGTACGACGCCGTCGTTCAAGATGCTCGCGGCGATGGCGCCGCCCTGATAGAGGATGCGTGACGACCACGCGGCCTCGGCATACGCCTCGATCGATGCGACCCCGGTGGTATGCTGGCCGGTAACGACGTCGGGCAGACTGACGGCAACGCCTGTTCGCAATCCCTCGCCGAAGTCGAAGCTCCTTTCGAGTTGGCCGACGGGTATAGGGCGGAGCGTGCCGTCCCGGCGTACCATGACCGTACGGCTGGTCATCGCGGACATTGAGCGCAGTGTTCCCCGCGACATGACGGCAGGTTGGGAGACTGCCACCCGCAACAGCGTGGCGTCACTCACTTGTGCGGCAGCGTGCGCGAGGAGGCAGTCGGACGCCACGATCGAGAAGCCCGCTCCGGGCATCAGCATCGTGCCTCCGGCCGCCGCGACCCGGCCGCGACTCACGGCCGACGCGAAGACCGGCCACTCGCCGGCGATGTCGACGTAATGCGTGCGCGTACGAATACACGCATCGATCATGACACTCGCCGTCCGCAGGAACGGCCCGGCTGCATTCAGAACAACATGGATGTCGGCCAGGCCGTGCTCGATCCTTTGCGGATCGCCGAGGTCAAAGATCCGGTAGGGGGCGCCGAAGGTTTTGGCTAAAACCGATAGCCGCCGGGCGTCGCGCCCGGCCAGCACGATATCGTGGCCGCCTTGGTGCAAGCGCTCCGCGATCATGCGGCCGCTGAACCCGGTTGCGCCATACAGCAGGACGCGTCTCGTCATAGCGGCGACGGCCGCGTCGCTTCGCACAACATCATGTGCGCTCGAATACCCAGGTGATCAATCCCTCGATAAATCGCTTGTCGCGAGAGTCCGGCAGGCAGTCGTATATGCAGGAATATTCATGCAACGCCGCTCCGGCCAATGCCTGGGCGACTGTCCTGGCATAGTCGACCGAGCCGTGTCGGTCGATTGCCTGACGCATCCAGGTCACATGCTCGTCCGTCCGCTGCTCGCGCGGCAGACAGAGGACCTTGTCGAGAGCAGACTTTTCGGCGGCAGAGCAACTCTGATAGGCGTGGATCAGCATCAATGTCCGCTTGCCCTCGAAGAGATCGCCGTTGAGTTCCTTGCCGTAGCTGGTGTCGGCGACGAGGTTCAGCAGATCGTCCTGGATCTGGAACGCCGCGCCCAAGAAGAACCCGAACCGGTTGAAGATGGATGGATCGACGGTTCCAGTCGACCCGATCAATGAGCCGACACGCGACGGATAGATTGTCGACAGCCAGGCCGTCTTCTTCAGAACCATCCTGAGATAATCGGACTCGGTGACATCGGTCCGATTGCGATCGCGCCATTCGAGCTCCAGCGATTGGCCTTCCGCTGTCTCCCTCGCCATCAGCTCCGTCTCCCGCAGGATTTCCAGCGCCAGCTGTTCGCCAATGCGGGGCACGTTGTCCATGAGCGGCCGGAGGCTGAGCAGCATCAGCATGTCGCCGGCGTTCAGTGCCAACGGTACGCCGTGCAGGATATGCAGCGTCGGCCGCCCGCGCCGCAACGCGCTTCCGTCCTCGATGTCGTCATGGATCAGGAGCGCGTTGTGCATCATCTCGATGGCGGCGGCCGCGAGCACCGCCTCCTCCAGGCTGGCGCCGAAGGCGCGCGCATGGGCGATGCAGATGCTGGGCCGCATCATCTTCCCGCCGCGCCGCGGGTAGTCCGTCAGGAGGTCCTGCACATGGGGGGCCGGCGGATCAGAGACCAGGTATTGCTCCAGGACCGCGCGGGTCGCCGCGCCGTATTCGTGCAACACCTCGGCCACGACGGCCGGGGTGCGCGGCGCCGGCCCGTCACCCGCCCCAGGCGGGTGCCGGGTCACCTCAAGATCCGCAGTCGCAATGTCCCAATCGGTTCGTGGGTGTCGCGGTCGATAACGGTGCCGTTGTAAGTCCCCGGCGGAATCTCGTCGGGCACATTTATCTGCACGAGCAGCGAGTCGTCGGGATTGCGCCTGAACGTCACCCTTTCGCGGGGGATCGAGGGTGCATTGGGCTCGATCGAGTAGAGGCCGGCAACCGTGGGAACCGTCGGGCCGCTCAGCGGATGCAGGGTGAGCGAGTGCTCGATCTCCTCCCTCGAGCAACGTATCCGGTAGGCGACCGGCGGCGAGACTGGCCGGACGGTCGGGGCGGTTCTCGGCGCGGCCTCTTGACCGGTGTCCTCGAAGGCGGTGCGCAGTTTCGGATCGCGCATAACCGCGGCGATCAGCTGGAACCAGATCGTGCCGAGCTCCATGCCGAGATCCAGCAACCGGTTGGCGACCGTTCGGATTTCGCTGGGGATCTCGGACACTCCGTAGCTGCCGGCACGCATCCGTTCAGCCGCTCGCCGGCCCTGGCGAATGTTCTCTTCGACGACCTGATATCCCTTACGGACCGCATCGGCGACGACTTGGTCGACGGTCTTGCCGCCGTCGGCGGCCCCGGGCGTCGCCCCGGTCGCCCCGGCAGGCGGGCCGTTCGACGGCGGGACCTGGCGGTTCGGACCTTGCCGGGCCGGCTGCGGGCGCTGCTCGCGATCTCTACCTTTCATGTCTTCTCCCCCCTCCCGAGCGAAATTTGATGGTATCGCCTTATCACGGGTGATCAAAGCCGATGATGTCCTCGAGCGCGGGTGCGCCCGTCAATGCGTGCGCGGCCAGCCGTCCGGACATCACGGCCGCCTCCACACAGCCCTCGTTGAACCCGCAATCGGTCCAGTCGCCGGCAATCGTCATGTTGTCGTAGGTCATGTCCAGAGGCGATATCCGATGTCGCAGGCTGCCCGGCAACGCAAGCACGTAGCGGTCGGATGGATCTACGTTCGCCCGCCAGTATTGGGTTGCAAAACGCGCCGGGCCGGTCGGCGCCGTCACTGAAGGATCGTCCTGCGCGGCGGCATCGACCAGCAGGTCCCAGCGGAACTCCCCGTCCGCATTGAACGCTTGGGCCACAGATGCCGAACGTCTCGCTGCAGGAAGGCGATGGCGTTCTGCGCGGACTTCCTCGCGGCGCCGCGCCGCATTTTTGCCGCCGTCGTCACCTGCCTCGCCAGTGGCGTCGGCCAGCACGCTGCAGAAATAAACACTGGTTTTGGGCGGTTTGGTCCAATCTTCCTCCGGAATCAGATGGGCCATGTCGCACCATGTGTCGAACGGCTTGACGAACGCCGAGACGATGAACGGCGGTCCGCCCCACCCGAGCTCCGCTAAATCCTCGTTCAACCAGATCTGGAATGATTGAGTCGCCACAGTCTTTACTCGCTCGACCATCGCGCGCCATCGCCGATCGCGAGCCAGGATTTCCCGGCACACGCGCGGGATCACCCCGATGCTGACGCCAAGCACGACGAAGTCGAAATCCGCGCCAAGCTCGAGCGTCCTGGTGCCGGCGCGCCGCGTGTCCCAGTTCGCTTCGAAGTCGCGCTCCTGCTTTGCCAGTTCGTCGCCGCCTTCGAGCTGGCCATAGTCGGGGGCGGATGGCCAGCAGGGCCGGCCGCCGACCATTACGAGCGGGGCATAGCCGCGACCCCCTTTGACCTTGGCTTGGACATCGAATTCCAGCGTCGTCACGTAGCACCGTTCGCCGGGTTCAAGGCTGCTCTCGGCGGCCAGTCTGACATTGGTCAACTTGTGGAAGAACCTGAACTTGACGCCGCGCCGCCTCAGAACCTCGTAGAACGGCGCGAACACGATATCTCCCATGCCGGCGCGCATTCTCCAGAACAGACGCGCCGCGATAGCCGAAGAACATGCGCAGCGAGCCGCGCAAGGCCTGACCGGCAGCCAATCCCGGGCGGTTCGGATCGCCCGCTTCGTAGGCGAGCGCCAGATCGTAAAGGCCGCGCACGAAGGGCGACTGGACCGATCGCTCCGAGGCCCCGTTGAGGAGCAGCCATTCGCGGCATTCGTACTCGTTGATCGCATCGAGGCCGCGCGGATCGGACAACAGGCCGAACCGCAGGGTGCCGACCACGATCGCCAAGACCAGGTCGACGACTTCCCAGATGTAGCGGAACCGGTGTTCCGCGAGCACATTATGTTCGAGCCAAGCGCGCAGACCCGCCCCGATCTTTTCCACCAGGCGGGTCAGCAGATTGGGAAAGGCCGCGCCCAGCAATCCCATCGCCGTCTGCAGCAGCGCTAACGCCTCGGCCAATGACGCCGCCGTCGCGAATACGCCGCCAACCAATAGAGAGTTGACGGCGCTGATAAGTCGGTCGACGTCGCTCGCGCCCGGCTGCTCATCTCCTTGCGCGGCATTCATAAACCCTCCGTCGGCACCCTGAGCGCCACGGTTGGTTACCTCGACCCCGAAAATGAGTGTTCGCAGCAATGCGACCGCTCGACGGACATAGTAGAGAAGGCTGAACTGTTGCGCTCGATCGAGGTCGTCGCCGGGGAGGCCGCTGTTCGGTGGGAAGCATGCGGACCAGCTCAGCCAGCGTTCGGGGCCCTCTTCCAACAAGAGGCCAATATCGGATTCCGGGGAGAACGCCTCGCGCCAGTCCGCCACCGCGAAGGCTCCCGGGCTGACCGCAAGTTCTTCGTAGCATTCACGCAGTAGGCGAAAGGCGTTGTCATAGAAACCGAGCCAGAGATGGAGGCCGTGCTCTTCAATCCGCCCCGATGGTCCGCGGCCCGACGCACCCTTGCCGCCCAAGCGCCAGCCAATTTGATAAATCGTGACCTCGTAACGCCCCTGATGCGCCGGGCGAGACAGCTCGAAGGCTGCCGCGATCGCACCGCAGCCTCCGCCGACGACCGCAACTTTGACCGCTCGGCCCACGTGCGCCAGGGCACCCTCCCACAGGTTGAGTTTTGGCCTGAAAAGTATCTGGACACGAATAGTCCTGTAAACCATGTTTCGTTTCCAGGAGCACCGGCGCCCCCGTGTGCGGGCCGTCCATGGTAGGGCCAGATAGAGATGTGCTCGCGCAAGGTCCGTTCTCGGAAGCGACGCTGGCGGCTCGTTTCCGTTGCGAACGCGGCCGGCATGCTGGCGCAGTGCTGGCTGACCGCCGGCGCCTGGGCGATCGATATCGAGCCGAGAGACTATATCCCGGCGCCCTCGGGAACCAACCTTATCGCCCTCTACTCTCTGTTCGACGACTACGGGCCCCTCAATATAGCGCGAGGTCCCACCATTCGCAGCGCCACTGACGTGCATTCCTACCTGGAAATATTGCGGTATATCTATTACGGAGACATCGAGGGTCGATCATACGCATTGCAGCTCGTCCTCCCGACGGGCACAGCGCATGGCGAGATCGCCGGACAGAAACTGCCGAGCGTCGCGGGGATCGGCGATATTCTTGTTGCCGCCGGCGTCTCTCTGCTGCCGCATCCGGAACCGGATATGAATGTCGGCATCGTCAGCTACACCTCGCTCCCGACCGGAAACTACGCGCCCGAGCGCGTGCTGAACCTGGGCGCCAACAGTTGGAGCGAGGACGTGCAGTTCGGCTACACGCAAGGCATGGTCGGCGACAATGTGTGGTTCGACTTCGCAGCCGACATCGTCGCCTATGGCACGAACGCGCAGGCCGGCCCGAGCCGTCAGCCGCTGCTCCAGCAGACCACCTACCAGCTCCAGTCTTGGCTGAGCTTAGCATCTTCTCCGACCTCGCTGGTCTCGGTCGGATACTCCGCTCTCCTTGGCGGAACAGAGAGTCTCGGCGGTCTGCCGAATGGCGTGAAGACCCAGTCGCAACAGATCCGTGCCGCCTATACGCAGGTCCTCTCACCGTCATTCCAAATTCTCGGCAGCATCTCGCATGACATCAATGTCGTCGGCGGGTTCAAGCAGACCTTTGGGTTAACCATACGCGCGGCTTACTTCTTCTAGGAGCGTTCGCTGATCCGGTGGGTGTCCTGATCGAGCTCATTGACGCGCCGGAGCGACCGCAGCCTGCAGCCTACACCGAGAAATATTTCTCCTGGGGGTGGTGAATGACGATGGCCGAGGTCGACCGACGACCGCGCCGAGCTCGACCGCTTCCGCATCAAGAACCCCTCGGCCAGCGCCGAAGACCGTGACGGCATTCTAGTGTTCCTTGCCCACAACAATGGACCTGCGCACGACGCTCGAGGAATGGCCCGCTATCCGCTTCCACGAAACCCGCGAACAGAGTTAAAAGGCGCAGTCACCAGGACCGGCGACAAGGGAATTCGCAAATGCCCGATGAACTCGTCTTCTACACTCATCCGCAGTCGCGCGGCCGCATCGTCCGATGGATGCTGGAGGAAACCGGCCAGCCCTATCGCACAGAGCTGCTCGAATACGGCATGACGATGAAGGCCCCGGCCTATCTCGCGATCAATCCGATGGGAAAAGTGCCGGCGCTGCGGCACGGCGACACGGTCGTCACCGAGGCGGCTGCGATATGTGCGTACCTCGCCGATGTGTTTCCCGAGGCTCGCCTTGCGCCGCCGCCAGGTGACCGCCTGCGCGGCCCCTATTACCGCTGGCTGTTCTTCGTCGCCGGCCCGCTCGAAGCGGCCTGGACCAACAAGGCAATGGGCTTTGACGTGCCGCCGGAGCGCGAACGGATGATGGGCTACGGACGCTTCGAGCGGGTCATCGACGTCCTCGAAGAGGCGGTGTCGCGGGCCGAATATGTGGTCGGCGATGACTTCACCGCCGCCGATGTGTATGTCGGCTCCGGCATCGGCTTTGGCATGCAGTTCGGCATGATCGAAAAGCGCCCGGCCTTCGAGCGGTACTGGCAGCGGCTGAGCGCCCGGCCGGCGGCGCAGCGCGCCAAGGAGATCGACGACAGGCTCGCGGCGGCGCAGTTGCCACAATCTCCCGGCTAGAACCGGAACCGTAGGGCGGGTGCAACCCGTGGTCGCGCGGCGGGACGGGACGGCGGGTCGCGCTTGCGCTGCACCCGCCCTCCCCATCCCCGCGGAAATAGGTTCCAGACATGCCGTTCGTCGCTCTCCCCGGGGTGCCTTCCGAGGGAACGACGATTTCATGATCGGATGCGGCTCCAATACGTCATTCCTCTCCCAGTCGGCTCGCCATCAGGCGCTTCACCGGCGGCAGTGCTTCGATAGCCCGCATCGTCAAGCGCGAGAACATCAACGCGGGCCGGCTTTCGTTGACGGTCTGGTGCATCGCTTTCAGTGAATTGCGCACGGCCCGAAAACCGTAGTCGCGCATGCCAGCCTCGTAGTCGCGGATCGCCTCGAGGAGGTCGCGCTCTCCGCGATGCGCCGCCGACTGCTCGGGGTCGAGCTGGTCTTCCTCGGAGAGGGTGATGCCGATCTCCTCGGCGTTGAGCAGGGCCAGGAGCTGCTTCTGGTCGGCGAGGTTGGGGCAAGCCGGGTAGCCGAAGGAATAGCGGCTGCCGCGATAGCCTTGCGCCAGCATCGCCTCGGGATCGCGCGCCTCCTCGGCGGCGAAACCGAGCTCGCCGCGGATCCGCTTGTGCAGATATTCGGCGAAGGCCTCGGCCATCTCGACCGAGAGGCCGTGCAGATAGAGGTAATCCTGGTAGCGGTTTTCGGCGAACCACTCGCGGGCGGCCTCCGAGGCGCGCCGGCCCATCGTGACGACCTGCAGCGCGATCACGTCGCGCCCCGCGTTGCCGACGTCGCGGAAGAAATCCGCGATGCAGAGGCCGCCGTCTTTGTTCTGGCGCGGGAACGAGAAACGGCGTTGCCGCCGAACCGGTACTTGGTCGGCGCGCTCGGCCTCTCGTTCGCCGCGCAGGCCGCGGCGCTGTTCATGCCCGGTTTGCGCAACCTTTTCGGACCGCCGCTCGGCATCGCAGAGTTCGGAATTTTAGCCCGGCCGCCGGCGCGGCCCCCGCTGCTGGCGGTCGAGGCAATACGCGGGGGCCAAGCGCGCGCTGGCTAGCCGTTATTGCCGGCGCCGCGAGGACGGCCAGCTCAGTGTTGCCCGGAAGAATACGGCGGTGCGTAATTTCCTGGTGGGTAATATCCCGGCGGGTAATACCCGGACGGCGGGTAATAGGGCGGCCGGTAATAGCCGTAGTAAGGAGGCGGCGCGCCCGCGAGCAGCCAGAACGGGGCAGTGACGATCGTCGCGGCGCCGACGACGACGGCGCCGGCTATGCAGAACGGCCAGAACAGTGGAAACGGCGAGCAGGCGGGATAAGAAGGCGGCGGATAATATTGCGCCGTGGCGGTCGCGAGCGGCAGAGCGGCGAGCCCGGCAGCGAACGCGGCCGAAATCGCGATACGACGGAGGCGCATCGGGGTCTCCCGGGTTGTATCCCGCGCGCCAAGACCACCGAAAGTATCGGACACGCGAGCATCACAAAGCCTACTCGGTATCGCGCGAGCGGGCTAGCGCCGAACAACGCATTGGCCGTTTACCGTCGGAGCAACGCGGCGCGCAGAGAACGCCTTCAGACGTCGCAGGTGAAGCGGCTCCCGGTATTCCAATCGATCGGAGCCATCACCACCGGACGTGATCCGTGGGCCTTCAGCCCAAGACCTCACAACCTGACCCGAGCTTTTCTGCTGCTTTCACGACCCGTGGGAGGGTGTAACTGGACTCGATAATGCACTCCTTTGGGCTTCGATCGACCTGGTTCGGAGGGCGGCGCTCGACCCAATGCGGACAGAAGCCGTATCCGGCTTTTTCGCGGCGTGATAACATTGGCGCATATGAGGCCAGGGATGCGCACGAGGCGGCGGGAGTTCATTCTCGGTCTTGCGATGCTCGCCAACGCTGGCCGCGCGAGCGCTCAAGGCCGGGTGCGTCGTGTCGGGGTGCTCGTTAACTTTACGGAACCAAACCACGTTTTCGAAACGAGTCTCGAAACGCTTCTCAAAGAGAAGGGATGGATAGTCGGCCGAAATCTCCAGATTGAATATCGAATAACTGGTGGCGATACTAATCTCTCACGAGCATATGCCCGCGAGCTGCTCGCGTGGCAGCCAGATGTTCTATTCGCAGTAACCAACACATCTATGGCCGCACTGTATGCCGAACATTCTAACATTCCGACCGTTTTCACGTGGGTCAGCGATCCAGTCGGAATGCATTACGTCGAGAGCTTCTCGAGGCCCGGGGGCAACGTGACTGGTTTTACGCCATTTGAACCGTCTCTCGGCGGCAAATGGCTTTCTCTTTTGAAGGAAGCGGCTCCAAACGTCGAGCATATAGGGATAGTGTATAACCCTGAACCGGGCAACAACTCCTCAGCGTTTCGCAAGTCAATTGATGAAGTCGCAAGCAAACTAGGGATTGTTTCGGTTGAGACACCGAGCGGCGATAGTTCCGACATTGATCGTCTTATTCGCTCGCTCAAGGATGAGCCGAATAGTGGGCTCGTTTTTCTGCCGGATGCGATCACGGCGGCGCGGCGCGTTCAGATTACTGCGCTGGTTGCGCAGTGCAGGCTGCCCGCGATCTACCCGCTTCGCCTCTTCTGCGAGGCCGGCGGCCTCATGTCGTACGGGGTGAAGACCGACAAGCTTCTCGCAGACGCAGCATCCTATGTTGATCGAATTTTACGTGGTGCCAATCCTGCCGAATTGCCTGTTCAAGCCCCAACGGAATATGAGTTTGTTGTGAACGAAAAAACTGCACGGCAACTCGGCCTGCAACTGCCGCCCTTGCTGCTCGCTCGCGCCGACGCAGTGATCGAATAGAGCTTTCTTGTTGCGATGCATGAGTTCGCTTGCCACCCGGTGAAGCCGTTCGCGGCCCGTCGAGCTCATCGACCGCCCTCGACCCCGAGGCAACGGCTCAAACCGACCCAAACCGGTCATTCAAGCCGGGATACGCGGGTAGCGCTCTCGGATAACGGTGAGGGCGAGGATCGCGGCGAGGCGGTGGGTGGCGGTTATGCGGTCTCGCCCATCGCCAGCCGCAGACCGGACAGGTAAAGCTCGCGGTCCTCAGGCTTCCGGTAGGACAGCCCGCTCGGCACTACAACGGACGTGATGGCGCGCAGCCGCGCCACGATCTCTCGCGCGTCGTCGAGCCGACCCAGATGGGCGTAGCAGGCGGCGAGAAAGCGATATGGCGCCGAGGAGCTTTGATCCTCTTGGATCGCGAGGAGCAGCTTTGGCACGGCTTCGTCGAACCGGCGGCTAAAAAAATGGGCGCGGCCTATTAGCAAGAACGACGTGCCGACTCGGGCGCGGGGACTGAGCCGCAGCGCGGCCTCGGCATGCTCGATCGCGATGTCGGGCTGGCCGGCCCACAACCTGAGGACGCCGCTGATGTGCCAGCCGCGGGCGTAGTTCGGGTTGAGCGCGAGGGCACGGTCGACCAACGCCATCATGGCGCCGATGTCCTCGCCGAAGTAGGCCAGCGCGTTGGCGGCATTGGCCAGGATGCCCGGATCGTCGCCGGCCACTTCCAAGGCCCGCCTGGCGAAATCGGTGCCCTTGCGACGGTCCGCCGCCGGATCTTCGCTCTGATCGTCAGTGAGCAGCCGAAAACAGAAGAACGCGGCCCAGGCGAGTGCCGGTCCGTAACGCGGATCGCGTGCAATCGCCTGCTCCAAAAGACGCAGCGCCTCGGGAATTTGTCGTGCCGAGGGCCAGACCGCACAGGCGCGCAGATAGAGGTCGTAGGCGGTCAGATCGGCGGTCGGGCGGCTGGCCGAACGGACGGTCTCGGCGGCCTGCAACGCCGGCTCGATCACGCCGGCGATGCTCGATGCCACCTTGTCCTGAAGATCGAACACGTCTTCGAGCGAGCCGTCGAAGCGGTCGGCCCACAGATGCGCGCCGGTCGCGGCGTCGACCAACTGGCCGGTGATGCGCACCCGGTTTCCGCCTTTGCGCACCGAGCCTTCGAGCACATAGCGCACGCCAAGCTCGCGCCCGACCTGCTTCACATCAACGGCCTGTCCCTTGTAGGAAAAGCTCGAATTGCGGGCGATCACGAACAGCCAGCGGATGCGAGAGAGCGCGGTGATGATCTCCTCGACCATGCCGTCGACGAAATATTCCTGCTCCGGGTCGCCGCTGATGTTCTGAAACGGCAACACCGCGATCGAGGGCTTGTCCGGCAGCGCGGGCGGTGCTGGCGCTACGCTCTGCGCTTCGGAGCCACGGCCTTCGCTGACGCGGACGCAGTAGACGCGCAGCGGTCGCGCGATGTTCTTGACCTGCTGCTCGCCCATGTCGTCGAAGGCAACGTCCAGCCGGTCGCGCACCTGATCGCGGACCACACGGCTGACGCAGATCCCACCGGGCGGCGCCAGTCCTTCGAGGCGCGCCGCGATATTGACGCCGTCGCCGTAAATGTCGCCGTCGTCGATGATGATGTCGCCGAGATTGATGCCGATGCGGAACTCGATCCGCTGATCTTCCGGGACACTGGTGTTGCGCTCGATCATCCCGCGCTGCACCGCGAGGCCGCAGGTGACCGCTTCAACGACGCTCGGGAACTCGATCAGGAGACCGTCCCCGGTGGTCTTGACGATGCGGCCCTTGTGTTCGGCGATCTTAGGATCAGTCAGTTCGCGCCGATGCGCTCGGAGCCGCGCCAACGTGCCAACCTCATCCTGGCCCACCAGCCGGCTGTAACCGACCACGTCGGCCGCGAGGATTGCGGCGAGGCGGCGGTCCACCCGATCCTGCGATCCAGCCTGCATGGCATTCTCCCTGGTCGGGCAATTCTATACCGGGGAGCGCTGGTGCGCAGCACCGGCGAATGTCGCGTTTCCACCCCGAGCGGACCTCCGCATTAGCATCGATAAGCAAACTCGCCAGCGTTGGTTAACGACCCCGCCAAGATCCACCAGTCGCTAAAGGCGTCTTTAGCCCCGAAAAGGCTAGGGCCCAAACCCGAGCAGCACCGTCGCCCAAACATGTTGAACCGCCGCGAGGAGGACGATACCGGCGACAACGAAATCCTATTGCGGCCTGCGGAACTTGGCTGCGGCGTCGGCTATTACCCCTAGTTTTGATGGTCGCCCCGCCCGATAAACAGCCGGGCGGGGTTTCTACAAGCCAGTGTCAGACGATTGCGATGACCGCGGCAGCTACGATGCGATCAGCAACCCTGTCGATCGCCCAATCCCGAACAGCATTCTTGACTTCGGTGTGCGGATCATCAGCCGCGAGAATGGTTACGGCGGTGGTCAGAACACCGACCACATTCAGGGCGGCAGGGATCACCCCAATCCCAGCCACCTCGCAGGCGAGTACGACAACTCCCTTGAGGAGATTCCAGAGCATCGTCCGTCTCCTTTCTCGGCAACGGCTGCCGAGAGACGGACGGGAGGACTCGCTGAGCTAAGCCCTCCGACTGCTCGCTCGGACCAGGCCGTCACCGCAACTAGATTGCGGTTTCATGGTCACATCCGTGGTTGTTTAGCGGTCTCCCGAGGGAGACAGCGCGGAGATGGGTTCCGTCTGTCCGCGTGTCCACCCCGGCCACGCATAGGTGGCCGGCGTTTTTGCACTCATCGCCGCAGAAAAGGCCAATTTCCGCGGTAAGGTCCAATGTCTCACTTGGATTTATGTTTGGTTGGATTTGAGATGTTTTTCTTGTTCATTGCCTTTTGGCGCCGGACCACGATTTTCCCTGCTATTCGTCCGGCAGGGAAAACTTTTTCCCTGCTGGCGCGTCAAAATTCCCTGCCGGCAGATGCCCGATGCGAGCTTGCCGGAGATACTAAGCCATTGGCGCAACACGGATTCTCCACCGATCAGCCGGTTCGATTGCCGGGGCCGAATGCGATTTTTTCCCGTATTTTCCCGTGCGGCAGGGAAAATCGGGTTTCGGGCGCTCACACCGAAAAGTATTTGGCCTGGGGGTGGTGGACGACGATGGCCGAGGTCGATTGCTCGGGGTCGAGCTGGTCTTCCTCGGAGAGGGTGATGCCGATCTCCTCGGCGTTGAGCAGCGCCAGCAGCTGCTTCTGGTCGGCGAGGTTGGGGCAGGCCGGGTAGCCGAAGGAATAGCGGCTGCCGCGATAGCCTTGCGCCAGCATCGCCTCGGGATCGCGCGCCTCCTCGGCGGCGAAACCGAGCTCGCCGCGGATCCGCTTGTGCAGATATTCGGCGAAGGCCTCGGCCATCTCGACCGAGAGGCCGTGCAGAGTAGAGGTAATCCTGGTAGCGGTTCTCGGCGAACCATTCGCGGGCGGCCTCCGAGGCGCGCCGGCCCATCGTGACGACCTGCAAGCGCGATCACGTCGCGCGTCCCGTCGGCCGCGTCGCGGAAGAAATCGGCGATGCAGAGCCCGCCCTCCTTATTCTGGCGCGGGAACGAGAAGCGGGTCAGCTCGCGCTCGCCATCGGTGTCGTAGAGGATCACGTCGTTGCCTTCGGCCGCGCACGGCCAATAGCCGTAGGCCGCCTGCGGGACGAGGATCTTCTCGCGGATCGCGATGTCGAGTATGCGCCGCAATACCGGGCGCAGCTCGTCCTTGGCCCATTCGCGGTACTCGGCCAAGGTGCGGCCGTCCTTCCGGTAGCCCCACTGGAACTGGTAGAGCATGCGCTCGTTGAGGTAGGGCACGACCGCTTTGGCCGGCACATGGCCGATCGTGCGCGCGCCCCAGAAGGGCGGCTCCGGCACCGGCACGTTACCGGTCAATTCCGCGCGGCGCAGGCGGATCTCCTCGACATCGACCGGCCGCAATGGCCGTGGGTCGGCGGCGCGGCCGAGCTTGCGCGTCTGGTTGACCGGGCGGCCCTCATTCTTGCGGCGCACCTCTTCGAGGTGGGTGTCAAACCGGCCGTTGACGATCTTGTCCATCAGGCCGAGGCCGTCGAAGGCGTCGCGGGCATAGGCGACGCGACCGGCGGCATAGGATTTGATGCAATCCTCCTCGACATAGCGGCGGGTCAGCGCGGCACCGCCGAGCATGACCGGCAAGGTCAATCCCTGCCGGCTCATTTCCTCGAGGTTCTCGCGCATCACGACGGTCGATTTGACGAGCAGCCCCGACATGCCGATGGCGTCGGCCTTGTGCGCCGCGGCGGCGTCGAGGATCGCGCCGATCGGCTGCTTGATGCCGAGGTTGACGACCCGGTAGCCGTTGTTGGTCAGGATGATGTCGACGAGGTTTTTGCCGATGTCGTGGACGTCGCCGCGCACGGTCGCCAGCACCACGGTGCCCTTTTCCTGGCCTTCGACGCGCTCCATGTGCGGCTCGAGGAAACGCACCGCCGTCTTCATGGTCTCGGCCGATTGCAGCACGAAAGGCAGCTGCATCTTGCCGGCGCCGAACAGGTCGCCGACCGTCTTCATGCCGTTGAGCAGGATGTCGTTGATGATGTCGAGGGGCTTGTAGGTCTCCATTGCGAGGTCGAGGTCGGCTTCAAGCCCCTGCCGGTCGCCGTCGACGATGCGTTGGGCGAGCCGGTCCTCGAGCTTCTCCGGGCGGCCGCGCTTCTCGCTCTTCTCGGCCGCGCGGTTCTCGAAGAGCGCGATATAGGCCTGCAGCGGGTCGTAGCCCTCACGCCTTCGGTCGAGGATCAGATCCTCGGCGACCCGCACCTCCTCCTCCGGGATCTTGTGCAAGGGCATGATCCGCGAGAAATGGACGATGGCACCCGTCAGCCCGCGCTTCAGCGCGTGGTCGAGAAAGACCGAGTTCAATACGTGACGGGCCGGCGGGTTCAAGCCAAAGGAGATGTTCGACAGGCCGAGGATGATCTGACATTCGGGCATCGCCCGCGAGATCCGCTCGATCGCCTCCAGGGTGTTGAGGCCGAGCCGCCGGTCGTCCTCGTTGCCGGTGCAGATCGTAAAGGTCAGCGGATCGAATAAGAGGTCCGAGGGCGGCAGGCCGTGTTTGCCGCAAGCGAAGTCGTAGAGCCGCCGGGCCACGGCGAGCTTATGGTCGACCTCCTTCGCCATCCCGGTTTCATCGATCGTCAGCGCGATGACCGCCGTGCCAAAGCGGCGCGCCAGCTTGAGCCGCTTGTCGGCCGCCTCCTCGCCGTCCTCGAAATTGATCGAGTTGATGATCGGCTTGCCGCCATAGAGCTTGAGGGCGGCTTCGAGCACCGGGTATTCGGTCGAGTCGATGACGAGCGGCGCGTTGACGGCACCACGCATGCGGGTCACCGCTTCGGTCATGTCGGCGACCTCGTCGCGCCCGACAAAGGCGGTGCAGAGGTCGAGTGTGTGCGAGCCTTCCTTGACCTGCTCGCGCCCCATCTCGACGCAGCCGTCCCAGTCGCCCTGCTCCTGCAGCCGGCGGAACTGGCGCGAGCCGTTGGCGTTGCAGCGCTCGCCGATCGACAGATACGCGTTTTCTTGGCGCAGCGGGACCTGGCCGTAGAGCGAGGCGACGGCGGGGGCCCAGACGGCGTTGCGCCGGCGCGGCACGGGCCTGATACGCTCGCGGCCGATGCGCCGCAGCATCGCGTCGAGGGCGGCGATGTGCGCGGCCTCGGTGCCGCAGCAGCCGCCGATCATGTTGACCCCGTCTTCGAGCACAAAGCGCTCGAGCCATTGCGCGAGCTCTGCCGGGCCCGAGCGGGTAATGGGTGTGGCCGGCGACGAGTTCGGGCAGCCCGGCATTGGGCTGGACCGAGATCAGCCCGGGCCAGTTCTCGCCGAGCCACTTGACGTGCTCGGCCATCTCGCGCGGGCCGGTGGCGCAGTTGAGCCCGATCATCGGCACGTCGAGTGCCTTGATCACCGTCGCCGCGGCGGCGATGTCGGCGCCGACCAGCAATGTGCCGGTCGTCTCGACCGTGACCTGGACGAGGATCGGGGTGTCCGTGCGCGCGTCGTCGCGCGCGCGCTTGGCGCCGTTGACCGCGGCCTTGATCTGCAGCGGGTCCTGACAGGTCTCGATGATGACCGCGTCGACCCCGCCGGCGATCAGCCCGGCGCATTGCGTGGCGAGCGCGTCTTCGAGCGGCTGGTAGGCGATGTGGCCGAGCGAGGGCAGCCGGGTCCCGGGCCCGACCGCGCCGAGCACAAAGCGGGTGCGGCCGTCCCGGGCGAACTCGGCGACCGCCTCGCGCGCCAGCTCGGCGGCGAGGCGGTTGAATTCGAAGGCGCGGTCGGCGAGCCCGAACTCGCCGAGGGTGATCGGCGAGCCGCCAAAGCTGTTGGTCTGGATCGCGTCGCAGCCAGCCTCGAGATAGCTGCGGTGGATCTCGCGGACGAGGTCGGGGCGGCTCTCGCAGACGATCTCGGTGCAGTTCTCATGACCGAGAAAGCCGCGCTCGACATCGAGATTGAGCGCCTGCACCCGGGTTCCCATCGCGCCGTCGCACAGCACGACGCGATCGGCGAGGTAATCGAGGAAATGGGCCATAGGAGATCTAGGCGACAGCGGCGACCGGCTTTTTCGCGCGCACGCCGAGCATGTGACAGATCGCGACCGTGAGATCGGCCCGGTTCAAGGTGTAAAAGTGGAATTCATGCACCCCGTTCGCGTGCAGGCGGCGGCACTGCTCGGCGGCGATCGAGGCGGCGACGAGCCGCCGCGTGTCGGGGTCGTCGTCGAGTCCGTCGAAATGGGCCGCCATCCAGGACGGGATCGAGGCGGCGCAGGCTGTCGCCATGAGCTTCAGGCGAGCGAAATTGGTGACCGGCATAATGCCGGGCACGATGGGCACCGCGATCCCGGCCCCTGCGGCACGATCGCGAAAGCGTAAGAACAGCTCGACATCGAAAAAAAATTGGGTGATCGCCCGACTGGCACCGGCGTCGAGTTTGGCCTTGAGATTGTCGAGGTCATGCTCGGCGCTCCGGGCCTCCGGGTGGGTCTCCGGATAGGCGGCGACGCTGATCTCGAAATCCGCGACGCGCCGGAGGCCCGCGACGAGATCGGCGGCAAAAGCGTAGCCGCCGGGATAGGGCGCATACCGCTCGCCGATCCCGCCAGGCGGGTCGCCGCGCAGCGCGACGATGTGGCGGATGCCGGCCTGCCAGTAATCGGCGGCGACGGTGTCGATCTCGTCGCGGGTCGCGGCGACGCAGGTCAGATGCGCGGCCGGCTCCAGCGTCGTCTCGTCGCGGATGCGGCGGACGGTGTGATGGGTCCGCTCGCGGGTCGAGCCGCCGGCGCCGTAGGTCACCGAGACGAAACGCGGCGCCAGCGGTTCAAGCCGCTTTACCACCTCCCACAGCCGCAGTTCCATCTCGGGGGTCCTCGGCGGCGAGAATTCGAAGGAGACACGCGGCGGACCGGCATCGAAATCGCTAACCGGGTCGGCGGCGAGCAGGCCGCGCGATTGTCCCGAGCCGGGGTTCTGCGGCATCAACGAAGCTCCCTCTCGATAAGCGCGTCGGGCACTCCTTCGCGAAAATCTCCGGCTACGCGGAATTTCGCTGCCAGCGGGCGTTGAGCGGTCCAGATGACGACAGTCAACGGATCGCCCGCCAGACGGCGCGGCGCCGCCGGATCGAGGCCTGCCGCCCTACACCACTCCGCCACCTCGCTATCGGCAAATCCGAGGCGGCGATGGGCGTGCTCGTCACGGAGAAATTCGAGCGCATGTGGCGCAAAATCGACCAGCACGAGAATTCCGTTTGGCCGCAACACACGGGCCGCTTCTGCGATGCCCGCTGCCGGCCGGTCGGCATAGTGCAGCACCTGATGGATCACCACGGCGTCGAAGGAGGCGTCGGGCAGGGTCAACTGATACATATCGCCGAGCCGGACCAGCACGTTGCCGAGGCCGGCGCGCTCGAGATTGACCCGCGCGATGGAGAGCATCTCGCGCGACTGGTCGATGCCGAGCGCCCGCTCGACCTGCGGCGCCAGGATCTCCAGCATGCGGCCGGTGCCGGTGCCGATGTCGAGCAGATCGCGGGGGTTGGTCGCATCGATGATCTCGACGAGCGCCGCCTCGACCTCGCGCTCGTCGACGTAAAGCGAACGGATGCGATGCCACCGGCCGGCGTTTTCACGGAAATAGGCGCTGGCGACGTCGGCGCGTTGCCGCTTGATCGCGGCCAATCGCTGGAGGTCGAGCACGATCGTCGGATCAGCCTCGCCGCACGCCGCCACGAGCTGGCGCGCCAGCTCGCCCTCGGGACTCGATTGGCTCAAGCGGTAGAAGACCCAGGAGGCCTCGCGGAAGCGATCGAGCAGGCCGGCCTCACATAGGAGCTTGAGGTGACGCGAAACCCGTGGCTGGCTCTGGCCGAGGATTTGGGTAAGCTCGCTCACGGTCAGCTCGCCGCGCGCGCAAAGGACGACGAGCCTGAGTCGGGTCGGCTCGGCCACCGCGCGCAGCGCAGTCAACAGGTGCTCCATTAACCCGGGCCTCTCCACCGTGGTCACAGCAACATATACACATATCTTTATATCGGCAAGAGGATTTGCGCGGCGCTTCACCGCTTCGAAAGACGCTGCGACACACGGCCCTGCCAGCCACCACTTGCCGATGCCGCTAATTTCCCGCAATTATCTCGCCCGAGAGGTAGACGACAGTCTGACGCGAGATCGATCGATGAACCTTCGCCCGCTACGCCTCGTCTTCTCGAACCTGTTCCTTGTCCCCGCCTTGATCTTGTGCGGATGCGCAGCGCAGTCGAACAACCCGCAGCCGGGCGCCGCCGAGGTGGAGGATTTCAACGACCCGCTCGAAGACACAAATCGCGCGATCTTCGACTTCAACCTGAAGGTCGATCGCAACGTGCTGGTGCCGGTCGCGAAGGCCTACCGCACGGTGCTGCCTGAAACGGTGCGCGACGCGTTGCGCGACTTTCTCCGAAATCTGCGTGAACCGCTGATTTTCGCGAACGACGCGCTGCAAGGCGAGTTCGAGCGCGCCGGACAGACATTTGCGCGCTTTACCCTCAACTCGACACTCGGTCTGGCCGGATTTGTCGATGTCGCTGGACGGTGGGGGGAGCTTTCGTATCAGGAGAATGATCTCGGCCTCACCTTCGCCGTCTGGCGGATTCCCGAGGGGCCTTACCTTGTCGTGCCGGTTCTCGGCCCCTCAACCCCGCGCGACCTCGTCGGCCAAGTCGCAGAGGGGTTTGGTGATCCATTCAACAGGCTCGTCACCGGCAATCCATATACCCTCTATTGGATTCCGTTCGTGCGGGGCGGGGTCGCCGGCATCGATCAGCGGTCCCGCTATATCGAGACCTTGGCCGACATCGAGCGCACCTCGCTCGACTACTATGCGACAATCCGCTCGCTCTACCGACAGCGGCGAGCGGCGTTGATCCGCCACGAGAAAGAGCAGAATCTGCCGCCGCCAGCCTCATTCAGCCGGAACGACAGCCCCGCGGCGCCCGCGAGCCCCGCGTCCCAGTCGGCCCTGCTCTCTGAAGCACCCAACGTTTCTGAGGTATCTCGGTGATGATGCGACGTACAGTTCTGACCGCTTTCGTATTGATCGCCGGAGCGCTCACACCTGCTGTTCTCGCTGCCGTCGCGGATCCCGCCGCCGTAATCAACAATCTCGGCAACCGTGCGCTCGAAGTACTCGGCAAGAACGCGACACCCGCGCAGAGGGTGGCCCGGTTTCACGAGCTGTTCCGCGAGGATTTCGACGTGCCCGGTATCGCCCGCTTTGTACTCGGCCGGTATTGGAAGACCACGACCGCAGAACAGCAGGGGGAGTTCGTCAAGCTGTTCGAGGATTATATCGCCATCGTCTACAGCTCCCAGCTGGCAGCGTATAGCGGGGAGACGCTTAAGGTGACCGGCAGCCGGGCAGATCCCGAAGGAGCGATCGTAGCGAGCGAGATCATCCGCCCGACCGGTGCCCCGCCGGTCAAGGTCGAATGGCACCTGGCCGACCAGAACGGTACCTACAAAATCAGGGATGTCTCCGTCGACGGGATCAGCATGGCGGTGACACAGCGCTCGGAATTTGCGTCCGTGATCCAGCGCAATGGCGGGCAAGTGCAGAGTCTTATCGCGATGTTGCGCGAGAAGACCGGAAACGCCGCTCCGCACTAAAATCGGTGCATCCTCCGCGGGTATCTCTCTCTCGAGGTTCACGTTGGAGGGAACCGGGCATCTTGCTGCGTCGTTTAGCCCGCAGACGAGATCAATGTCTGCGAGGTTTGCCTGTGACGAGACATCGTTTCCTTGCGACCACCGCTTTCGTGTTGTTCACCGGCCTGGTGGCCGCGTCGTTTCCTGCTATGGCCGATCGGGGACCAGCCGAGTTCGTCCGTACCCTCGGCAATGAGGCGCTCGGAGTAATCCGTGCCGACATGACGCCCGTTCAAAAGCAGGCGTTCTTCCACCAGCTGCTGCGACAGGATTTCGACCTTGATGGCATAGCCCGGTTTGTGCTCGGCCCGTACTGGCGGGTTGCGAGCGAGCCGGAAAAGCAGGAGTTTCGCAGGCTCTTCGAGGATTATATCGTACGCGTCTACAGTGCGCGATTTGCCCAGTATCGCGGCGAGACCCTCAGAGTGACCGGGAGCCAGTCCGATCCCGACGGCGCCGTCGTGGCGAGTGAGATCGTTCGCCCGGACGGTGGCCCGCCGATCAAAGTCGATTGGCGACTGAGCACGCGCGACGGGCTCTACAAAATCAGCGACGTGATAATCGACGGGGTCAGTATGGGGGCCTCGGAACGCTCCGAATTCGCCTCTGTGATCCAGCGCAGCGGGGGACAGGTGCAGGGACTGCTCGCGATGATGCGCGAAAAGACCACCGCTCCGGCGGGCACGAGCCCTGCCGGCGCCGTTCCTCCGAGCATGGGGGCAGCACCCGAGCACCGGGCCGAGCCGGTTCAGCCCCGTGCCAGCGGTTTGTAGCGGATGCGATGCGGTTGATCCGCCTCGGCGCCTAGGCGCCGGCGGCGGTCGGCCTCGTAATCGGCGTAGTTGCCCTCGAACCACACGACGCGGCTGTCGCCCTCGAAGGCGAGGATGTGGGTGGCGACACGGTCGAGAAACCAGCGGTCGTGAGTGATGATGACCGCACAGCCCGGAAAATCGAGCAGCGCCTCTTCGAGCGCGCGCAGGGTGTCGACGTCGAGATCATTGGTCGGCTCGTCGAGCAGCAAAACGTTGGCGCCCTCTTTCAGCATCTTGGCGAGGTGGACGCGATTGCGCTCACCGCCCGAGAGCTGGCCCACCTTCTTCTGCTGATCGGCGCCGCGGAAGTTGAACAGCGCGCAATAGGCGCGGCTGGCGATTTTGCGGCGCCCCAGATCGATTTCGTCCTGTCCTCCCGAGATTTCCTGCCAGACCGTGTTGGCCGCGACCAGAGACTCGCGCGACTGGTCGACATAGCCGAGCTTGGCGGTCTCGCCGATCCTCAAGCGGCCGCTGCCCGGCGTCTCCTGTCCGGTGATCATCCGAAAGAGCGTCGTCTTACCCGCGCCATTCGGGCCGATCACCCCGACGATGCCCCCTGGAGGCAGGCGAAAATCGAGCCCGTCGATCAGGAGCCGGTCGCCGAACCCTTTGAGGACCCCCTCAGCCGTGATCACAAGATCACCGAGCCGCGGCCCGGCGGGCAACACGATCTGAGCGGTCTCCGGCGCCTTTTCCCGGCTCTGGGCGACGAGCGATTCGTAGGCGGACAACCGCGCCTTGCTCTTCGCCTGGCGGGCCCGCGGACTCTGCCGCACCCATTCAAGCTCTCGTTCGAGGGTTCGCCGGCGGGCCGCCTCCTGCCTGCCTTCCTGCTCCAGCCGCTGCTGCTTTTGCTCCAGCCAGCCCGAGTAGTTGCCTTCGAAGGGGATGCCCCGTCCGCGATCGAGCTCGAGGATCCAACCGGCCACCTCGTCGAGAAAATAGCGGTCATGGGTGACGGTCACCACGGTGCCCGGGTAGTTCTCCAGGAAACGCTGCAGCCAGCCGACCAATTCGGCGTCGAGATGGTTGGTCGGCTCGTCGAGCAGCAACAGGTCGGGCCGTTGCAGCAGAAGCCGGCACAGCGCTACCCGCCGTTGCTCGCCGCCGGATAGCGTCGCCACATCTGCCTCGCCCGGCGGGCAGCGCAGGGCGTCCATGGCAATTTCGACCGTGCGGTCGAGCTCCCACCCGTCGGCCAGGTCGATCTTCTCCTGGAGTTCGCCCTGCTCGGCGATCAGCGCGTCCATTTCGGCCGGCGAGAGGTCTTCGGCAAAGCGCGCGCTGACCGCCTCGAACCGGTCGAGCAATGCCTTGGTTTCGGCTAGCCCCTCGATGACGTTGCCGAAGACGTCCTTTGTTGCGTCGAGCGCCGGCTCCTGCGGCAGGTAGCCGACCCGCACTCCTTCCGCTGCCCAGGCTTCGCCGCCGAAGTCCCGCTCTTCGCCCGCCATGATGCGCAGCAAGGTCGACTTGCCGGCACCGTTGGGCCCCAGCACCCCGATCTTGGCACCTGGCAGAAAGGACAGCCAGATATCCTTCAGCACCTCGCGCCCGCCGGGGTAGGTCTTGCCGAGGCCCTTCATCACATAGATGTATTGGTAGGCCGCCATTCCGGATCCTTTAGAGGTTGCGCGGCATGATCATCGGGTTTCGCCGCCCCGATATTATCAAAACCGGTCGGCGTTGCGACGGCAGCCGTGGTCGGCACGCCTTCGGCGCCGCGCTCCACCTCCGAACACAAAGAACCCCGACTTGACACTTGGTTAGTAAGCGCTTACTCCATCGGCGTTATGGCCATGACCAGATTAGACAGCGACGAGCGCCACAAGGCGATCGTCGCGGCGGCGGTTCCGCTCTTTGCCCGTAAGGGTTTCGCTGGGACCACGACAAGAGAGCTCGCCGAGGCGGCGGGCATTTCCGAAGCGCTCTTGTTCCGACATTTCCCGAGCAAGAAATACCTCTACAGCGAAATCCTGCGATCGGGCTGCGAAGGAGATCCCGCCCTCGAGTGTCTCGCCGCTCTCGAGCCGTCGACCGCCACACTGGTCCGCATGACCCATTTTATGGTGCGGTATTTCCTACTCGGCGGGGATGTCGACCGTGGCGAGCTCGACACACGCCTGCGCCTTGTCCTCCACAGCTTTCTCGAGGATGGGGAGTATGCGCGCGAACTCTTCGACCGGATATTCGAACAAGTTCACCCGCTGTTTGCGGCGTCGATCGAGGCTGCCGCCGCGGCGGGCGACCTGACACCGGGGGCGATCGCCTCGGCGAACCGCTTCTGGTTTGGCCATCACGTTGCCGCCATGGTGGCGTTCGTCTTTCTCCCCGGTCGCGTCGCGATCACCTACCAAGGAGCGGTCACGGCGCTCGTGGAGGAGGCGAGCTGGTTCATCCTGCGTGGCATCGGGATGAAGGACGCGGCGATTGCCGCAACGCTCACCTCTTGCGCACAGCGCCCGTTCGAGCTCGCACCCGCCTAGCAGGAGAAAACGCCTATGGACGGCGAATTGACGGCTGGCATGCCTGCGGAAGCGCTGAGCCCGGACCAGCCACTGCGCGAGCGCAGAGACGTCGGACGCACGACCACGCGGCGGCCGAAGACCGTCCGCTGGCTCGTCATCATGGGATTGCTGCTGGCGGTGGTGCTTGGCGGGCTTTATGGCTTCAACCGGTTCCGCGAGCACGCCATCACAACCTTCTTTGCCAACAACAAGCCGCCGCCGGCGCAAATCAGCGCGGTCGAGGTCACGACCGAGGCGGTGCCGCGCTTTGCCCCGGCCATCGGCTCGCTCGCCGCGGTGCATCAGGTCACGATCAACCCCGAAATCGGCGGCCGGGTCGTCAAGATCTTTTTCGAGCCGGGGACGGCTGTGAAGGCCGGCGACCCGCTGGTCCAGCTCAACGACGCACCCGATCGCGGCGACCTCGCCAATTACGAGGCGCAGGCGCGCTTTGCCGAAATAACCCTTCAGCACTCCAGCGAGCTTGCCAAGCACCAATACGAAGCGCGCGAAACCGTCGATCAGAAGCAGAGCCAGCTCGACCAGGCCCGAGCGGGTATCATCAAGACCGAGGCGCTGATCGAGCAAAAGCTGATCCGCGCTCCGTTCTCCGGCCAGCTCGGCGTGCGGCAGATCGAGGTCGGGCAATACCTGACCCCCGGGGCGCCGATCGTGACCTTGACCGATCTGTCGACGCTCTACGTTAATTTTACCTTGCCGGGGCGGCAACGCCCCGAGATCAAGGTCGGGCAACAGGTCGCGGTACGGTCCGACGCCTTTCCGGGACGCGCCTTCGACGCGAAGATCACGACGATCGAGCCGCAGCTCAGCGCCGATACCCGCACCATGCAGGTCCAGGCGACGATGCAGAACCCGGATGACGCGCTGTTGCCCGGGATGTTCATCGATGCCCAGGTAGTGTTGCCGCCGCAGCCCGACATGCTGGTATTGCCGGAGACCGCGGTCGAGTACACGCTCTACGGCGACAGCGTCTTTGTGATCCGTGATGACGGGAAGGATGCGAACGGCCAGCCGATCCTCAAGGCGGTGCGCACGCCGGTCAAGACCGGGGCGCGGTGGGGCCATAGTGTCGCGATCCTCGACGGGCTGAAGCCCGGCGAGCGGGTGGTCTCGGCGGGCCAGGTCAAGGTCCAGAACGGCGCCCAGGTCAAGATCGGCAGCCCCGCCCCGACCCCGCCGGCGAACCCGACGCTCAACTAGACCGGATTTCGACCGAATGGCATCGGTACGATCAGCCCCCCTCACCCTTCCCTCTCCCCCCTGGGGGAGAGGGTCGAGAAGGGTTGGCGAGGGGAACCCGAGCCTTACCCGGAGCTGGGTGAGGGGGGTGCCGTCCGGCTGGAAGTTGCTCTAAGTCATGTCGTTCACCGACATCTTCATCCGCCGCCCGGTGCTGGCGCTGGTCGTCAGCCTCTTGATCCTGCTGATCGGACTGCGGGCGATGATGGGGCTGCCGATCCGGCAGTTTCCCAAGCTGTCGAACACGACGATCACTATCACCACGATCTATCCCGGCGCTTCGCCCGACCTGATGCAGGGCTTTATCGCCACGCCCTTGGCGCAAGCGGTGGCGACGGCCGAAGGCATCGACTACCTGACCTCGAATTCGGTTCAGGGCACCAGTACGATCACCGCCTATATCCGGCTGGACTTCGACCCCGACCAGGCGCTGACGGAGGTCATGGCCAAGGTCCAGCAGGTCAAATATCTGCTCCCGACCGGCGCGCAGGACCCGATCATCACCAAGGCGACGGGCCAGACGACCGCCGTCATGTATATCGGCTTTTCCAGCAACGAGCTGTCGAGCGCGGCGATCTCCGATTACTTGACCAGGGTCGTGCAGCCAATGCTGGTCACGGTGCCGGGTGTCGCCTCGGCCGACATCCTCGGTGGCCAAGTGTTCGCGATGCGGCTGTGGCTCGACCCGGTGCGGATGGCGGCGCGCGGCATCACCGCCAGCGACGTTTCGGCCGCGATCCAGGCCAACAACTACCAATCGGCGCCGGGACAGGCGAAAGGCTATTTCACGGTCACCAATGTCAGCGCGAATACCGGCCTCACCGACGTAGCGCAATTCAAGCAGATGGTGGTCAAGAGCAAGAGCGGCGCGCTGGTACGGCTCGAGGACATCGCCACCGTCGACCTTGCGGCGCAAAGCTGGACATCGAGTGTGGCGATGAACGGCCAGCGCGCAGTGTTCATCGGCATCCAGGCGACGCCGACCGGCAACCCCTTGACCCTGGTGCGCGACGTGCGCGCGCTCCTGCCCGAGATCGAGCGCAACTTGCCGCCTTCGGTCGTCATGCAGGTCGCCTACAATTCGACCAAGTTCATCCAAGCCTCGATCGACGAGGTCCAATTCTCGCTCGCCTTGGCGGTCGCTATCGTCGTCATCGTGATCTTCCTGTTTCTCGGCAGCCTGCGCTCGGTGGTGATCCCGATCGTCACGATCCCGCTGTCGCTGATCGGTGCTGGCACCTTGATGGCGGCAATGGGCTTCAGCCTCAACCTGTTGACCTTACTGGCGATGGTGCTGGCGATCGGGCTCGTCGTCGACGATGCGATCGTCGTCGTCGAAAACGTCTACCGCCACATCGAGCAGGGGCGCAGCCCGGCACAGGCGGCGCTGATCGGGGCGCGCGAAATCGCCAGCCCGGTCATCTCGATGACCTTGACCCTGGCCGCGGTCTACGCGCCGATCGGATTTCTGGGCGGCGTGACCGGCGCGCTATTCCGCGAGTTTGCTTTTACCCTCGCCGGTGCCGTCATCATCTCCGGCATTGTCGCGGTGACATTGTCGCCGATGATGTGCTCGCTGCTGTTGAGCCGCGAGATGCTGCACGGGCGCTTTGTCCGGCTCATTGACCGGGGGTTCTCGCGTCTCGCCGCCGGTTACGGGCGGCGCCTCGAGCGCTCGCTCGACTATCGCCCGGTGACGGCGCTATTCGGCGCCGCGGTGCTGGCCAGCATCGCTTTCATGTACATGAACACCAAGGCCGAGCTCGCCCCCGAAGAGGATCAGGGGGTGTTGTTCGCGCTGACCAAGGCGCCGCAATACGCCAATCTCGACTATGCCCAAGCCTATGAGGGCGAGCTCGACCGCGGCTTTACCTCGTTTCCCGAGACCTACCTGCGCTTTATCGTCAACGGCCGGTTCGGGCCGAACCAGGGCATCGCCGGCGTGATCCTGAAGCCGTGGAACGAGCGCACCCGCTCGGCGCAGCAACTGAAGCCGCTGCTGCAGCGAAAAGTGGACGCCGTCGAGGGGCTGCGGGCCTTTGTCTTCTCGTTGCCGCCGCTGCCGGCGACGATTGGCGGCCTGCCGATCCAGATGGTGATCTACTCGCCGCAGGGCTTTCAGCCGATCTACGAGGCGATGGAGAAGATCAAAGCCGCAGCGCGCAAGAGCGGCATGTTCATCGTCGTCGACAGCGACCTCGATTTTAACCAGCCGGTCATTCATGTCGATATCGACCGCTCGAAGGCCAACGCGCTCGGGATCACGATGCGGTCGATCGGCGATACCTTGGCGCTGCTGGTCGGCGAGAACTACGTCAACTGGTTCAACCTCGGCGGCCGCTCCTACGAGGTGATCCCGCAAGTGTCGCGGGCCGACCGCCTGACCCCGGAGGCGCTGACCCGCTACTACGTCAACAGCGCCGCGGGCCAGCCGGTGCCGCTCTCGAACCTTGTCACCCTAAGGACAGGGACTGAGCCGAACGCGCTGACCCAGTACAACCAGCTCAATTCGGCGACCTTTCAGGCGGTGCCGATGCCGGGGGTGACGACCGGACAGGCGGTCGATTTTCTCGAGCAGCAGGTGAAAAGCCTACCGGCAGGCTTCAGCCACGATTATTTGTCCGATACCAGGCTCTACGTGCGCGAAGGCAATCAGCTCACGATCACCTTTGTCTTTGCCCTGATCGTGATCTTCCTGGTGCTGGCGGCGCAGTTCGAGAGCCTGCGCGACCCGCTGGTCATCCTCGTCAGCGTGCCGATGTCGATCTGCGGCGCGATGATCCCGCTGTTCTTCGGCCTGGCGACGATGAACATCTACACCCAGGTCGGGCTCGTCACCCTGATCGGGCTGATCAGCAAGCACGGCATCCTGATGGTCGCTTTTGCCAACGAACTGCAAGTCAGCGAGAACCTCGACCGGCGCCGCGCGATCGAACAGGCCGCCCGGGTCCGTTTGCGGCCGATCCTGATGACAACAGCGGCAATGGTGGTTGGACTGGTGCCGCTCTTGACCGCGACCGGGGCAGGTGCCGCGAGCCGTTTCTCGATCGGGGTGGTCGTGGTGGCCGGCATGTCGGTCGGCACCTTGTTCACTCTCTTCGTGCTCCCCGCGGTCTATACCGTGCTGGCCAAGGACCACCTCGCCGCCGCGCGCTCGACCCGGGTGCGCGAGATCGCGCAGGTGTCCTGAAAGCCGGAGCAGCCGCCGGCGACGCCCTCGGTACCTTTCCCGACCAAAGCGGGGGTCAAGCGTCCGCCGCATCGCCGGCTTCGAGCGCCGTCAGCCGTCTGTCGAAATCGCTTACTTCGATCGCCCGCACATAGGTGTCGATCACTTTGGCGGCCTCCGCCGCCTCGCTCGGGCTGACGACCCCTTGAGCCATCGCCGTCGTGACCGCGGCCATCGCCGCCACGGCATCGGCCGGCTCGGCAATCGGCGGCAATTCGATCTGCAGGGGCCGGGAGCGGCGCGGCGCCAGCAGACGCTCGAAGCAGAGCCGCATCGCCGCCGCATTGCCGTCGAGGGCGCGGTCGACGACCGTGCGGGTCAGCGCCTCGACTTCGCCGTCGACGAGCGCCTCGGCGATGCGCGAGGCGAAGTTGCGGCACCCCGGCGGCTTACCGGCCGGGTTGCCGGATCGGCCTTTGACGAACTGGCCGCCGGGCGTGCGCTCCGCCTGAAAATTCAGGCCGGATTCAGGCATCGGGTGTTCTCCGGCCTCCCGGCCGGGTTGCCTTAAAGGGCCTTCGCCAAGCGCCCCGTCGGCCGTGCGGTCCACCTGAAAATTCAGGTCGGATTCAGGCATCGGTGGTCTCCTTTCGTCCAAAATTCAATCTTCGTTAGGTGTTGATAACACATCTAGAGCGAATTGTCAATTTAGCAACATATGATCCGCAGCAGCGCGTCGACTGGCGCCTGTGTGCCGAAACCGGACCTTTACGCCGCGGCCGGAGAGAGCGAGCGAGCTTCCAACTTTGCCCGGTGATTCGGCTACGGCGGAGAGATCAGCGGGGCAGCACGCACATCCCAGCGGGAGTTCTGCCTCGTCAACCCATGCGTTTCCGCGCAAAGTTGACGGTTTCTTGACGCACTTCGCTATTTTATGCGCTCGAAAGGCAACCTCGGAGAGCCCTCTATGGCGACACGTCAAGTCAAGACAGTGAGAAAGACAGCACCTGCGGCACCTAGCAACCCAATCCGAAAGACGACCGGTAAACCGAAGGCTGCACCCGCGGTGCTGAAGCTAGTCACCACGAAAGCGGCCAACAAAGAAAGGATCGCGGCGTCTGCTCCTAAGCCCGCTTCGATGACCGGGCCATTGCCGCCGATCGTCACGTTGAAACATCTGGCTGAGTGGGCGGGCTATAATCACGGCGTAGCCAAGAAGCAGGCGATCGAGATGTTCACCGGCTTCGTGGCCGATATCGGTCGCGTGCTGAAGAAGGGCAGCAAAATCCGCATTCCCAACCTTGGCGTCCTACAAGTACGAATGAGACCGGCACGCCGGGCGCGCAAGGGGCGTAACCCGGCCACGGGCGAGGAGATCCGGATCAAAGCCAGTAAAGCGTCAAAGAAGGTTGCGTTCCGAGTCGCAAAGGGTTTGAGCGAAGCAATCTGATCTGCGCTTCCACCGATCGCCGATTAACGGCGGGGAGGCGCCAACTCCGGATCTTGCCGCCCGCGCCCCGGAACGGGAAGGCTCGACCCTTAATCCTCCGCGGCAATGGCAGGCTCGGTCAGTTTGTCGAGCGAGCTCTGCCCGTTGGGGCCGGGGTGGGGTGGAGATTGCAGAGCGCCGACAGCGCCCACCTCACCCTCCCCGTCGCGGAAGCGACGGGTCCCCTCCCTCTCCGCCCGAAGGGCAGAGAGGGCATTCCAATTCTCGTCGGACGACCTCGAGCACACCGACGAGATTATGCATGACGTCATTGTTCCAGAAGCGGATTACGCGATAGCCGCGACGCGCGATCTCTAGGGTGCGGGCGGCGTCTTCCTTCTCTTGCTGCGCGTGTTGGCCGCCGTCGAGTTCAATCGCGAGCTTACGACCGGGACAGGCGAAATCGACGACGTAAGATCCGATCGGATGCTGCCGCCGAAAGCGGTGCTCGGTTGGAAGCTCGCGCAGAGCCAGCCACATCGCCTTCTCGGCTTCCGTCGCAGCCCGCCGCAGTCGCCGCGCAATCCGGGTCCGCCTTTTCAGCGCCAAGCGATGCTCCCTCCCTCTCTGCCCCTAAGGGGCGGAGAGGGCCGGGGTGAGGTGGGGATTGCAGACCTCGCTCTCGAGTTCGCCGAGGAGGGTGCGGGCGGCTTGCAGATCGACGGTGTCGAAGCCTTCGGTGAACCAGCCGAGGATTGGGGCGAGCAGGGCGGCCGCCTCTTGCGGCCGGCCCTGCTGGCGGCGCAGGCGGGCGAGGCTCATCGCACCGCGCAATTCCCAGGACTTCGCGTTCTGCCGGCGCGCGACGGCGATGCCCTTCTCGATGGCCGCCTCGGCCTCGCTCACCGTCCCGGCGCCGGCGAGCAAGGCCTCGCCCCTGAGCCGCCAGAGCTCGGCTTCAAGCGGCGCTCCCCCCGCCTTTTCGACCGCCTTGAGCCCGGCGGCTACCGATTCAAGCGCCGCTTCGGGTTTGCCGATCGCCAATTGCGCATCGGCTTGCAACGCCAGCAGGTTATGTTGCAACACCCCGGTACCGTAGCTGTCCACCCCCTGAACGATTTGGGCCAGCCCCTTCGCGCTTTCGCCGGAGCACGCAGAGCGCCCATCCTTGTTCGCAAAGCGCAAACGCCTGCCACTGCGCGATGCGCTGCTCCTCGGAAATCCGCAAAGCCCGTCCGGCATAGTCGGCAACCGCCGAGGGCTCGTGGCGAAAGACGTGAGCGAGCGCGGCGAAACCCAGCGTTGCGGCAAGGGTCAACGGGTACCCAAGCGTCTCGGCGCTTGTTACCGCTGCCCTCAGCTCATCGAGGGACCGGTCCGGGTAACCGAGCATCCAGGAAATCAACGTCACGAAGAAATGGCTTTGCACGGCGGGGTGGACACCCGGCCAATCCGGGAACTGCATGTTCGGATCGAACATCTCGAAGCCTCGCCGAAAGTGCGCAAGCCCCGGCTCTAGCTTCCCCTGCCAGTAGAGCACCCCGGCGAGCGACATGTGCGCACCGACGAGACGGGCCGCATCGTCAAGCCGTTCGGCCACACGCATCGCCTCCTCGGCAAAATGCTGCGCCTTCTCCATCTCGGATAGGTACATATGGTAAAGACCCAAGCCGCGAAGGACCGCGAACTCGCGGGAGTGATCCCCGAGCTGCCGACAGAGCTCCCAGGCCCGCGCATAGGTTCGGCCGATGTCGGGGTGGCTATAGCTCTTGGTCGCGAACAGGACGGGACCGAGCGCCATTTGCAGGTCCAGCTCACGCTCGGCCCGCTCGCGCGGATCCGATAGCGCTTCGACCAGTGCCAGGCCTCGGCGGAATTGGTCGACCGCTTCGGGGTTCGCCGATTTGCTCGCCGCGGCCACGCCGGCTTTGTGCCAGTACGCGATCGCGTGCGCCGGACAGTTCGCTTGCGTGTAGTGATGGGCCACCAACTCCGGTTGCGTGCTCGCCACCTCGGGAAAGCGATCCTCCAGCAGCTTTGCTGCCCGCTGGTGATATTGCTGGCGGGTGCGCTTCAGCAGCGATTGGTAAGCCGCGTCCTGGATCAGCGCATGCTTGAACAGGTAACGCGAGCGCGGCGGGCGGCCGCGCTGGTAGAGCAGCTCGTCGACCACCAGCTGACCGAGACCGCTCTGCAGCATCTCTTCCTCGATCCCGGCCAAGGCACTGATCATGTCATAGGCAAACTCGCGTCCCAGCACCGAGCCCAACTGTGCGACTTCACGCAGCCGCGGCGCCCGGTCGAGCCGCGCCATCAGCGAATCCTGCAAGGTCTCCGGGATGTGCAATTGCGCCAGCGCGCCCGTGAGCACGTAGGCGTCGCCGCGGGCCTCGAGCACCCCCGAACCGAGGATGGCCTTGGTCAGCTCCTCGACGTAGAGCGGCACGCCGTCGGCCTTGGCGACGATATGATCGACCACCTCGCCGGGCAGCGGCCGGCCGCCGGCCAGATGACCGACCATCGTCTCGACCTCCGGCCGCTCCAGGCGGTTCAATGTGATCGGCGTCATGTGCGAGCGTTGCGGCCAGGGCGGCGTCAATTCCGGCCGATAGGTCGCGACGACCAGCATCGCCGCGGTCGGCGCCTGCTCGATCAGCATGCCCAATGTTTCCAATGTCGTCGGATCGGCCCAGTGCAAATCCTCCCACGCCATCAGCACCGGGGTGCGCTTCGGCCACCTCGATCAGCCAGGCAACGATCGCATCGAGGGTCGCATCGCGCTGCTGCTGCGCCGTCATCGACAAGGCGCGGATAGCGGTCTTCGGGCGCCGGCACCGACATCAAATCGGCGAACAACCGCACGCTCTCGGAGAGGGGCAAGGTCTTGAAGCCGGCGAGCCCGGCTTCGAGCTTCGCCAGATGCTGCGGCGCGGTATCCTCCGGCTGCCAGCCGAAGACGCGCTTCAAATGTTCGATGATCGGATGAAAGGCGCTCGCCGTGTGAAACGGCGAACAGCGGATCGCCACCCAGATGTGGTCCTTGCCGGCCGCCTCTCTGCAGCCCTCCACCAGGCGGGACTTGCCGACCCCGGCTTCGCCCTGGATCAGCACGACCTGGCCGCGGCCATGGCTACTGCCGTCCCAGGCCCGCAATAGCAGCCCCATCTCCTCCTGGCGCCCGACGAGGGGTGCCGAGCTCCCGGTCCGGGTTGCGGCAAACCGGCTCTCGACATCCCGCGCCGACAAGACGCGCCAGGCCGGCACCGGCTCGGCGAACCCCTTCAGCTCAGATGCCCCGAGATCCGCGAGGTCGAAGTGATCGCCGAGCATCGCGCGCGTGGCCGCGCTGACGACGATCTGGTTCGGCTGCGCCAATGCCTGCAGACGCGCCGCCAGGTTCGGGGTCTCGCCGACGACCGCGGTTTCCGATGCCGTTCCTTCGCCGATCTGATCGCCGACGATCACCGGTCCGGTGGCGATGCCGATCCGCACCGCGAGCTCGACCCCGGGCGGCCTGCGGGACCGCGGCATTCAGCTCCGCCATCGCATCGACGATGTCGAGACCCGCCCGCACCGAACGCTCGGCCTCGTCCTCATGGGCGCGCGGGTAGCCGAAATAGACCAGGATGCCGTCGCCCATGTACTTCGCGACAAAGCCGTCGTAATGCCGGATCGCGGCACTGCAGCGGCTCTGATACGACGCGATGACATCGCGCAAATCTTCGGGGTCCATCCCGGTGGAGAGTGCCGTCGATCCCACCAGGTCGCAAAACATCACGGTCAGCTGGCGGCGCTCGGCATCCGGCGCCGCGGCGACTGCGGCCGGGGCAGCCGGTCTCTCGGCTTGCCGCATGGCTGGTAATGGTTGCAACAGCGCCATGGGCTCGGGTCGGGCCAGCGCGCCGATCGGGCGCCCAGACGAGCAACTCGCCGTCGACATCCGCCGCCACCCGCTTGATGGCGATCAGCTCGCGACGCAGTTCTTCGAGACCGTCATTATCGAGACCAAAGCTGAGCTTAATCCGGCGATACGAGATGCTGCCCTCGGTGAGGAGGCGCCAGAGGACCTTCTGCAGCACCCGCTCAAAGTTCATGCTTCCGTCCCGTTCACCGTGACCTTCGTCGCTCGTTGATGTCTTCTCCCCGCCCGGCCGTTATCGCGCCTCAGGCTCTGTCGCCCGTCAGCAATGCGGGAGCCGCGCGAGCGGTCGCATCGAGATGGATCAATCTCTCACGTCATGGCCGTCTCGTTAAGTGCGAACGACCGGAACCGGCGCCGAAGCCGCGACAACCGCACCGATCGGGAACCATGCACTTACTGCCGCATCCCCCGTTCGGGATCCTTCACACAAGATCCTGAAGACGTTGGTAGGCCCGGCAGGATTCGAACCTGCGACTACACCGTTATGAGCGGCGTGTTCTAACCAGCTGAACTACGGGCCCTCAGACTAACCATGCGACGAGATTGCTTCGTCGCTGCGCTCCTCGCAATGACGATCGCGTGCCGCCGTCATTGCGAGCGAAGCGAAGCAATCTCGCGACCCGAGGCCGTGCTCAGGTGTCGAGGAAGCTGCGCAATTTGCGAGAGCGGCTCGGGTGCTTGAGCTTTCTGAGTGCCTTCGCCTCGATCTGGCGGATGCGCTCGCGGGTGACCGAGAATTGCTGGCCGACCTCTTCCAGGGTGTGGTCGGTGTTCATGCCGATGCCGAAGCGCATACGCAGCACGCGTTCCTCGCGCGCCGTCAGCGAGGCCAAGACCCGCGTCGTCGTCTCGCGCAAATTGGCCTGGATCGCCGCGTCGAGCGGCAGAATCGCGTTCTTGTCCTCGATGAAGTCGCCAAGGTGCAAATCCTCCTCGTCGCCGATCGGCGTCTCGAGGCTGATCGGCTCCTTGGCGATCTTCAGGACCTTGCGCACCTTTTCGAGCGGCATCGCGAGTTTTTCGGCCAGTTCTTCCGGCGTCGGCTCGCGGCCGATCTCGTGCAACATCTGGCGCGAGGTGCGCACCAGCTTGTTGATCGTCTCGATCATGTGCACCGGGATGCGGATCGTGCGCGCCTGATCGGCGATCGAGCGCGTGATCGCCTGGCGGATCCACCAGGTGGCATAGGTCGAGAACTTGTAGCCGCGGCGGTACTCGAACTTATCGACCGCCTTCATCAGTCCGATATTGCCCTCCTGGATCAGGTCCAGAAACTGCAAACCGCGGTTGGTGTATTTCTTGGCGATCGAGATCACGAGGCGCAGATTGGCCTCGACCATCTCCTTCTTCGCCCGGCTCGCCTCGCGCTCGCCGCGCTGAACGGTCTGCACGACCCGTCGGAACTCCAGGATCGGCAGCTTCGCCTCCACGGCAATCTGCGCGACGGCGCCGCGCAGCTTCGCCACGTCGGCCGCATGCCTCTCGACCAGTCTTCCCCAACCGCGGCCGGGCAGAACACCCACACGATCGAGCCAATCGGCGGCAAGCTCGTTGCCGATGTACTGCTGCAGAAATTCGGACCGCTTGATCCCGACATTCTCGGCCATCCGCAGCAATCTGCCTTCATCGGCAACCAGCCGGCGATTGACATCGTAGAGCTGCTCGACGAGGTGCTCGATGCGAGCGTTGTTCAGGCGCACCCGCTTGACGTTCTCGATGATTGCCGCCTTGAGCTTTTCGTAGCGGCGTTCGGTCGCCCGCGGCAGCGCCTCGCGCTTTTGCAAGGCGTTGATGCGCTGATCCTGGAGCCGGTGGAGCTTTTTGTGGAGTTCGGCAATCGCGTCGAAAGTGGCGAGCGCGCTTGGCTTCACCTGAGCTTCCATCGCGGCGAGCGAGATCGAACTTTCCTCACCGTCGGCTTCCTCGACGGCGAGATCACTCTCGATTTCCGCGAGTACAGCCGGCGGGTCTTCGCCGTTTCCTGCGGCGGCCTCGGGCTCCCGTTCGGCCTCGGACGGTGCGGCGGCGACCACCACCGGCGGCACCTGCTCAAACCCGCCGCTGCCATATGTGGCGTCGAGATCGATGATGTCGCGCAGCAGCATCTTTCCTTCGTTGAGAGCATCCCGCCATCCGATGATGGCGCGGATCGTCAACGGGTTTTCACAGATACCGCCGATCATCATCTCGCGGCCGGCCTCGATCCGTTTGGCGATCGCGATCTCGCCCTCGCGCGACAGCAGCTCAACCGATCCCATCTCGCGCAGATACATGCGAACGGGATCATCGGTGCGCCCGATATCGTCGTCGTCGAGATTGCCGCGGACTTCGCTGTCGGTCTCCTCGGGCTCGGCGGCGGCCGGCTCCTCGCTCTCCTCGCTCTCGATCAGATTGACCCCAAGCTCGGACAGCATCGTCATCGTGTCCTCGATCTGCTCCGAGGACACTTGGTCATGCGGCAGCGCGGCGTTCAATTCGTCATACGTCAGATACCCCCGCTCCTTGCCGCGGGCCAGCATCTTCTTGATCGCCGCGGCAAGGGTGTCAAGGAGCGGAGCCTCCGCCGCCTCCTCGCGAGTTTCGGTCACCTCAGCCGTGTTCGCCGCTTTGCTCGCCATTCCACCATCCCTAAACTGTTAAGTATAGGCTCTGCCCTTGCGCGGCTGAGCGCGCGAAGACCATCGTTCCGAAGGGGTGTCGCGAAGATCGTCAATTGGCCCCGGCAAATCAAACCTGGTCTTCACCAAGCAGACCTTCCTGCAACACCCGCTGCCTGGCGGCCAGAAACCGTTCCCAACGTTCCGGCGACAAATCACTGATTAGGTCGTTGGTAGCGTCGGCCAGAGCGGAGCGATCGCCGCCAACGAGCGTTTTGATCATGAAGACCCATTCCTTGCGCGCGGAAACGGGGTCGGAGCACCGCACCAAAAAGCTTGAATCGACCGACGGCGCGAGAAGGGCGCCCACGGTCGCCGCAAACCCGTTTTCAACAAGGTGTTGTTGGAGCGCTCCGGCGTCAAGTGCCGGCCGCAAACCTTCGCTCCCCAGAATTTCGCGCCGAAGACTGTCAAGCTCGGGCTCGGGCACGTCGAGGACGGCGAACTCCTTGGCGACCCCTTCAATCAGGCCCGGGAAGTGGAGGAGAAGACGGAACAGGTTTTCTCTGCAAACCCGCTTCAGCGAGCGCGGCGGCGGCTCCGGCCCATCGCGCACGAAGGTGGGCCGTGGGCGAAATTGACCGCGCGATCCCGACGAGGTCGATCGCCCGAGTTCAAAGAGCCGGTTACGCAAGAAGCGCTGATATTCTGCCCGCACGGTCCGATCGGCAATCAATCCGATATCCTCGGTCAGGCGGCGCTCGAGATCGGCGCGGCGTTCCGGGGTATCGGCCGGCTTGACCCCGAGCTCGAGCTCCCAGAGCATCCTGGACAACGGGCGCGCTGCGGCGAGAACCTCTTCGAACGCCCCGCGACCGCCTGTGCGGATCAGCGAATCCGGGTCTTCTTCCGACGGAAGGCTGGCGAAGCGCAGGCTCCGCTGCGGCCCCAGAAGCGGCAGCGCCCGCCGCAGCGCCCGGGCAGCGGCGCGCTGTCCGGCCGCATCGCCGTCGAAGCACAAAACGGGCTCCGATCCGAAGCGCCAGAGCTCATTCAGCTGGAACTCCGTCAATGCTGTCCCTAGTGGCGCCACAGCTGTCGAAAAACCGGCGCGATGCAAAGCGATTACGTCCATATAGCCTTCAGTGACGATGGCGCCCACGCCACCGGCTTCAGGCTGCCGAGCAGCACTCGCACGTGCTGTCGACCAACCGTAGAGCACGCGCCCTTTCTCAAAGAATGCGGATTCGGGGGAATTCAGATATTTTGGCTGCCCATCACCGATCACACGACCACCGAAGGCGATGACCCGGCCACCCCGATCGCCGATCGGAAATATCACCCTGTCGCGAAAGTAGTCGATCGGTTCGCCTTCTTCGGCTTCGGCGCGCACGCGGCGGCGCAGGAGCCCGGCCTCGACCAGCAGCAGCACGGGGAAATCGGCTGCGAGACTGCGCCGCAGCGCTTGCCGGTCGTCCGGGGCCCAGCCCAGGCGAAAGCGCCGTATCGTCTCGGGATCAAGACCGCGCCGCCGAAGATAATCCCTCGCTCGAGCGCCGGCGGGCGTCCATAGCCGGGCCTCGTAAAAGGCGGCGGCAGCTTCGAGTGCTTCCAGCAGCGTCTTTTGGCGCTGCGCCTGCTCGCGCTCTTGCGGGGTTGGGTGCGGGATGGCGAGCCCGGCTTCACCCGCAAGCTTCTCTATCGCTGCAATGAAATCGAGATTGTCGGCGCGCATGACGAACCCAATCGCGTCACCGTGGGCGCCGCAGCCAAAGCAGTGAAAAAAAGATTTGTCGTCCACCACATAGAACGAAGCCGTCTTCTCGTGGTGGAACGGGCACAGCCCGGCGTACTCGCGCCCGCGCCGAACCAGCTTCACGCTGCGGCCAATCAGCCCGGAGAGCGAAATCCGGCTGCGCAGCTCATCAAGGAAGCCAGGCGGAAAGGCCATCCTGTTCCCCCTCTCGGCCGAACCGTTGCCCTCTCCGGCCGCTTGCGGAAGGAGCATATAAATTATCCGGCGCTTTTGTGGAATCACGCTGGGCTCAGCCCAGAAGTCGCCTCACGATTACGCCCGCGCGGCCAAAATCCATGACTCCGGCGTGGTGCTCGCGGAGCATCGCCATCACCCGGCCCATGTCCTTCATGCCCGCGGCCCCGGTTTCGGCGATCACGGCCTTCACTGCCGCCTCGATCTCGCCCTCCTCGAGCTGGCGGGGCAGGAAACTCTCGATCACTCCGATCTCCTCGCGTTCCCGCTGCGCGAGGTCGGCACGGTTGCCCTGCTCATAAAGTGCGATCAATTCGCGACGCTGTTTGATCATCGCTTGCAGCATCCGCTGGATCTCGGCCTCGGAGATGCCCTCGGCATTACCTTGGCCGCGCGCCGCGATATCGCGATCCTTGAGCCCGGCCAAGATCAGGCGAGTGGTCGAAAGGGTGCGCGCATCCCCGGCCTTCAGCGCCTGTTTGAGCCGGTCGGTGAACGCTTGACGCAGCATCGGCACGGTCCCCCTCCGCTCGAAGAATTAAGCCTATCGCGTTTCGCGGTCCGCGGCAATTCTGCACATCTTCAGCTAAGTATTTGAAACAGCGCGCAGTTCGAACCTGCACAGGGTTGACGCCACGGGCCGGAGAAGGTATTGCTTAAGTGCTCCGCTGTCCGCCCCCTGGCTGCGCCCGTGCCGTCCGGTAGGCTGCGGCGTGCCGCCAGGACCCCCGCCGATGCGCGATCCGATGCCGCAACCACCCGACTGCGACGCCGCGCTGGTCCTGGCTGATGGCACCTGCTTCTGGGGCCGCGGCCTCGGCGCGGCGGGGACGGCGGTCGGCGAGGTCTGCTTCAATACCTCTATCAGCGGATATCAGGAGATCGTGACCGACCCCTCCTACGCCGGTCAGATCATCGCCTTCACCTTTCCCCACATCGGCAACGTCGGCGCGAATCGGGAGGATGTCGAAGCCACGACCCCGGCGGCGCGCGGGCTCGTCCTGCGAACCCCGATCACCGAACCGGCGAGCTATCGCGCGACCCAGTCGCTCGACGCTTGGCTCCGATCCTACGGGCTCATCGGGATTTCGGGGGTCGACACGCGGCGGCTGACGAAGCGCATTCGTGATTTCGGGCCGCCAAACGGTGTTATCGCTCACGATCCCGGGCGGCGACTCGACATCCCTTCCCTCCAGGCACGTGCCCGCGCCTGGCCGGGTCTCGAAGGGATGGATCTCGCCAGAGAAGTGACCTGCCGCCAAACCTACGAGTGGGACGAAACGGTATGGGATCGCAAGCGTGGCTATGGTCTCCAGCAGAGCCCACGTTATAACGTCGTCGCGGTCGATTACGGCGCCAAACGCAACATCTTGCGGATGCTCGCCGGGCATGGCTGCCGCGTGACTGTGGTGCCCGCTACTGCCTCGATAGAGGACATTATGCGCCACAGACCTGACGGCATTTTTCTGTCGAACGGGCCGGGCGATCCCGCCGCCACCGGAGCGTACGCTGTGCCGGTGCTGCGCGACCTATTAGGTTCGGGCAAGCCGATCTTCGGCATTTGCCTCGGCCACCAGCTCCTGGCGCTCGCACTCGGCGGCAGGACCCACAAGATGGCGCGCGGCCATCGTGGCGCCAACCACCCGGTCAAGGACCTGCTGACCGGCAAGGTCGAGATCTCCAGCCAGAACCATGGTTTTGTCGTCGACCCGGAGAGCTTGCCCAAAGGTGTGGAGCCAACTCATCTCTCGCTCTTCGACAACACTAATGAAGGGTTGCGGGTCGTCGGCAGGCCGGTCTTCTCGGTCCAATACCATCCGGAGGCGAGCCCCGGCCCACACGACAGCCATTATCTGTTCGAGCGCTTTATCAGGCTGATGGACGAGAATGCCTAGGCGCGGGGACATCGACACCATTCTGATAATCGGCGCCGGCCCGATCGTCATAGGACAAGCCTGCGAGTTCGACTATTCCGGGACCCAGGCCTGCAAGGCTCTGAGGAGCGAAGGGTATCGGATCGTCCTGGTGAATTCGAACCCGGCGACGATCATGACCGACCCGGAGCTCGCCGACGCCACCTATATCGAGCCGATCACCCCGGAGATGGTCGCGAAGATCATCGCCCGCGAGCGGCCGCAGGCGCTGCTGCCGACGATGGGCGGACAGACTGCGCTCAACACGGCGATGGCGCTCGCCCGCTCGGGCATCCTCGAGCGGTACGGCGTCGAGCTGATCGGGGCCACCCAAGAGGCGATCGTCAAGGCCGAGGACCGCCAGCTCTTCCGCCAGGCGATGGACAGGATCGGCCTCGCCTCGCCGAAGAGCCGTCTCGTACGCTCGGTAGAGGAGGCGGTCGTGGCGCTCGAGACGGTGGGATTGCCGGCGATCATCAGACCCTCGTTCACTCTGGGAGGCACCGGCGGCGGCGTCGCCTATAACGCGCGAGAGTTTGAGGACATCGTCCGCAACGGCCTCAGAGCCTCGCCGACGCACGAGGTGCTGGTCGAAGAATCGGTCCTCAACTGGAAGGAGTACGAGATGGAGGTGGTCCGCGACCGTGCGGACAACTGCATTATCGTATGCTCGATCGAGAATATCGATCCGATGGGAATCCACACGGGGGATTCGGTTTGCGTCGCCCCGGCGCTGACGCTGACCGACAAGGAATACCAACTGATGCGCAACGCGGCGATCGCGGTGTTGCGCGAGATCGGCGTCGACACCGGCGGATCGAACGTGCAGTTCGCGGTCAACCCAGCCGACGGTCGCCTCGTCGTCATCGAAATGAACCCGCGGGTCTCGCGCTCCTCGGCACTCGCCTCCAAGGCCACCGGCTTCCCGATCGCCAAGGTCGCCGCCAAGCTCGCCGTCGGCTACACCCTCGACGAGCTCGCCAACGAGATCACCCAAACCACCCCGGCCTCGTTCGAACCGACGATCGATTACGTCGTCACCAAGATACCGCGCTTCACTTTCGAAAAATTTCCGGGGGCCGAGCCGCTGCTGACGACCTCGATGAAATCGGTCGGGGAGGCGATGGCGATCGGGCGCAGCTTTGCCGAATCGCTACAGAAGGCGCTGCGCTCGCTCGAAACGGGCCTCAGCGGCTTCGACGAGGTCGCGATCGAGGGTGTCGAGAGCGCCGGCAAGGACGCGGTCAAGGCGGCGCTGGCCAGGCCCTCGCCCGATCGCATGCTGCTGATCGCCCAGGCCTACCGGCACGGGCTCACCACCGCGGAGATCCATGCCGCATGCCGCTTTGAGTGCTGGTTTCTCGACCGTATCCGCGAGATCGTCGAGATCGAGGAACGAGTTCGGCGGAACGGGCTGCCGCACGATCGCACTCAGTTCTTACGACTCAAGCAGATGGGTTTCTCGGATGCCCGCCTCGGCAAGCTGGCAGGGCTCGACGAGGAAGCTGTAACGGCGCGCCGTCGGGATCACGATCTGCGGCCGGTCTATAAGCGGATCGACACTTGCGCGGCGGAGTTTCCTTCGCTCACCCCGTACATGTACTCCTGCTATGAGGGCGATGGGTTCGAGGCGCCAGAATGCGAGGCCGATCCGAGCGATCGGCGAAAGGTGATCATCCTCGGCGGCGGCCCGAACCGGATCGGACAGGGTATCGAGTTCGACTATTGCTGCGTCCATGCCGCCTACAGCCTGCGCGAGGCCGGCATCGAGACGATCATGATCAACTGCAACCCGGAGACCGTGTCGACGGATTACGACACCTCCGACCGGCTCTACTTCGAGCCGTTGACCGCTGAGGACGTGGTCGAGATCGTCCGGGTCGAAGAGCGCCGCGGCATCCTGCTAGGGGTGATCGTGCAGTTCGGCGGCCAGACCCCGCTGAAGCTCGCGGCGGCGCTGGAGCGGGCGCAGATTCCGATCCTCGGGACGTCGCCCGAGGCGATCGACCTCGCGGAGGATCGCAGCCGCTTCCAGGGTCTGCTCAGAAGCCTCGGACTGCGCCAGGCGATTAACGGCACGGCCTATTCCCTGAGCGAGGCCGAGGAGATCGCGCTGCGCATCGGCTTCCCGGTGATGATCCGTCCGTCCTACGTTCTCGGCGGGCGAGCGATGGAGATCGTCCACGACGACGACGCGCTCGAGCGTTACATGCGCCATGCAGTCGGTGTGCTCGGGGCGACCCCGGTGCTGATCGACCGCTATCTGCAAAACGCAATCGAGGTCGATGTCGACGCCGTCTCCGATGGATTGACCGTCGAGGTCGCCGGCATCATGGAACATATCGAGGAGGCCGGGATCCATTCGGGCGACAGCGCCTGCTCGCTGCCGCCATACAGCCTCGCACACGACACCATCGTCGAGATCGAACGACAGACCGTCGTACTTGCCCGGGCGCTCGGCGTGGTAGGGCTGATGAATGTTCAATTCGCGGTCAAAGACGACGAAATCTACGTGCTGGAGGTCAATCCGCGCGCCTCGCGGACAGTTCCGTTCGTCGCCAAGGCGATCGGCGTCCCGATCGCCAAGATCGCCGCGCGGGTCATGACGGGTGAACGTCTCGAGCTGGGCCTCACCCGCACCTGCCGCCGACGTCTCGCAAGCGGCGGCCATGTTGCGGTCAAGGAGGCGGTTTTCCCGTTTGCGCGCTTCCCCGGGGTCGACCTGATCCTTGGTCCGGAGATGAAATCGACCGGCGAGGTCATGGGGCTCGACGCGGATTTCGGGCGCGCGTTCGCGAAGTCGCAGCTCGGCAGCGGCACCAACCTGCCGTTCGAGGGCCACGTCTTCGTCTCGGTGCGCGATCAAGACAAGAGGGCGCTCGTCGAGCCGTGCCGCCAGCTTGTCGAGATGGGCTTCGCGCTGGTTGCCACCGATGGCACTACTCGAGCCTTGGCCGCCGAGGGCCTTCCGGTTTCGCGGGTCAACAAAGTAAGCGACGGGCGCCCGCACATTGTCGACCTGATGTTGAACGGCGGCGTCCAGCTGGTCTTCAACACGACCGAGGGGGCGCAAGCGATCGCCGACAGCTTCAGCCTGAGACGGACCGCGCTGACCAACGGCATTCCTTACTATACCACCGTCGCGGGAGCGCGTGCGGCGGTCCAGGCGATCAAGGCGCTGCGGGCCGGTAGCCTTGAAGTCGCGCCGCTACAATCATACCTTTGATTGCTCCGCGGCGACCCTTCCCGCGGTAATCGACGGCAAGATGCGAAACCCTTTTCGATGAACAAAATCCCGATGACGGCCGATGGCTATAATCGGCTCCGGGAGGAGCTGAGGCGCCTGAAGACCATCGACCGGCCGGCCATTATCCGCGCCATCGCCGAGGCCCGAGACCATGGAGATCTGGCGGAAAATGCCGAGTATCACTCCGCCCGCGACCGGCAGAGCTTTCTCGAAGGGCGCTTGGCCGAGATCGAGGACAAGATCGCACGCGCAGAGATTATCGACGTCTCCAAGCTGTCGGGGTCGGTGATCAAGTTCGGGGCGAAGGTCACGCTCGCAGATGAGGAGACCGACGAGGAGCAGACCTTTCAGATCGTCGGCGAGGATGAAGCCGATATCAGCCAGGGTCGGCTGTCGGTGACCTCGCCGCTGGCGCGCGCACTGATCGGCAAGCGGACCGGCGAGAGCGTCGAGGTCACAACCCCGCGCGGCGCTAAATCCTACGAAGTTGTCACGGTCGCTTTCGGCTGACGCCTCCCTGGTCACCCGCCGATTGTCGGATAAGCGCGAGTTGCGGTAACATCCCATAGGACGTGGGGCTTGCGAGCCGGCGGAAAAACGTCGATCTGCTGGGCAGAAAGCCTCGGCGGAGCTACTTGAGCGCCGCGTCCGCACACCGCTGCGCGGGGGAAGCGTTGTTGCCGTTCCGATAATGGCTGGAGACCACAGCGCTACAGCGCTGGAGACAATCGAGATAACGCGTTGGACGGGACCCTTCCCCGATCCGGAGAGGAGCCGCGCTCTCGCGGCGCTGGAGTGCGGGAAGGTGCTCCATTTCCCCAACCTTGCTTTTGAGCTCGAGGAGAGCGGGCGCCTGTTGCTTTCACCGGCACTCGCCGACAGCAGAGCGAAGAACGTCAGCCTCGATCCGGTGAGCGGCTCCCTCCGAGGGACGCTCGGGACGAATCTGGAGCGGCTGCATCTTCAGGCGATGATTGAGGCCTTTGCCGCGGCGGCAACCCGGCTTGTTTCGGATCTCCTGCCCCGCTATGCCTCCGCGCTCGAGCGGGCCCGTACCAGCTATCGTCCCGTCGAAATAGCGGGCCGGCGCCATTCGCGACTGAAAGACGACGCGCTTCTGCACGTGGACGCCTTTCCATCGACCCCCACCCAAGGGCGCCGCATCCTGCGTTTCTTCTCCAACATCAACCCGTCGGGCGAGGCGCGCATTTGGCGAATCGGCGAGCCGTTTGAGGATTTCGCGCAGAAGTTCGTGCCGTCCCTCGGGCGGCCGGTTGGGCTGGTTTCCTGGGTCCTCGCCGGTTTTGGCATCACGAGAGGTCGGCGTACTGCCTATGACCAGCTAATGCTCGGGCTTCATAACAGCGCCAAACGCGACATCGCCTATCAGCGGAACGCCTCACAAGTCGAGATTGCTTTTCCGGCGGGGACGAGTTGGCTCTGCTACACTGATCAAGTCGTTCATGCCGCCCTGGCCGGCCAGTTTGCGCTCGAGCAAACATTCTACCTCGACGTCGCGGCGATGGCCGATCCGACGCGCTCACCCGTGAAGGTGCTGGAGCGGATGACGGGTTGGAAATTGCATTAAACGAACTCGATGGCCCTGCTGCCCGCGCAAGCCGGCTATTTGTCACAAGCGCCGCCGATCGCCGCTGTCCCGAAGGCCTGGGTGCTGCACGACGGTAAAGCCGGCATGAGAAGCCAGGCACTCGGCCTCGCCGAGGCCACGGGGTGCCTCTTCGTCGAAAAGCCGCTCAGAGTGCGTGCGCCCTGGAGTGTCTTGCCGCCGCAGCTGTGGTTCGGGCCTGGTTACGCGCTCGCGGGCGGCAAGTCGCTGTTCGCGCCGCCTTGGCCCGATCTCGTGATCGGGTGCGGCCGCAACGCGGCGCTACCGGCCTTAGCGATCCGGCGCGCCAGTGGCGGGCGCACCTTTCTTGCGCAGATCCAGGATCCGCACCTCCGGCGGTCGGAGTTCGACCTGATCGTCGTGCCCGAGCACGATCGGCTGCGCGGACCGCGGGTGATTGTGACCCGGGGTGCGGTGCATCGCGTAACAGCGGCGCGACTTGAATCCGAGCGCCGCCGCTTCCCGGCATTCGCAGCCCTCCCGCGACCCATCGTCGCCGTGCTGATCGGTGGTGCCAACAAGGCTTACCGGCTGACCCTGCGGCGGCTCTCCGAGATTGCCGACTTGCTCGCCGCGTTGCTGTCCGAGACTGGGGGCTCCCTGCTGCTGACGCCGTCGCGGCGCACCGGCGAGCGGGGGGCCGCGTTGCTGCGCGCGCGCCTCGGCAGATTCCCCGGCGCGATCTGGGATGGCGGCGGCGACAATCCCTATTTTGCATATCTTGCGCTTGCCGACGCGCTCCTGGTGACCGCCGATTCGATTTCGATGATCAGCGAGGCGTCGGCAACCGGCAAGCCTGTGCACATTCTCGACCTCGAAGGCGGCAGCGCCAAGTTCGCCCGCTTTCACGAGGCGATGCGGGCGAGTGGCATTACCCGTCCCTTTACCGGACGGATCGAATCGTGGTCCTACCCGCTTCGGGATGATACCGCGCGCGCCGGAGCGGCGCTGCGCACGCTCGTTCTGGCGAGGATCGAGCGGCGGGAAGGTGCGCGAGCATGAGGGGCATCGCGATTTACGCGGGGGTGCTCGCCGTCGCGTCGATCGTTTTTCTCCTCGCGCCGCAGGTCGATCTCGCAACGAGCCGTTTGTTCTACGTTCCCGGGCGCGGTTTCGTGTGGGGCGATTGGCCACCCATCCTATCCTTGTACCACGCCGTAGCCTGGATAACCTGGGGGATCCTCTCCCTTCTCGCGATAGCGGCGATGTGGCTCTTTCTCATCGGGCGGCCGCTGTGGCGATTCGATCGGAAAGCGTTGATTTTTCTTGTCGGGTCGCTCGCTCTCGGCCCGGGAATCCTCGCCAACACCCTTCTAAAGGACCATTGGGGACGGGCGCGCCCCGTGCAGATCGAGGCGTTTGGCGGATCCCACCGCTTCACCCCGGCCCCTCTGCCGGCAGCGGAGTGCGACCACAACTGTGCTTTCGTCTCCGGTCACGCGGCGCTCGGGTTCTCGCTCGTCGCCTTCGCCTTCCTGCTCCCGCCGGGCCCCTCGCGGCGCCGTGGTGTGGCGGTCGCTCTCGGCTTTGGCGCGCTCGTCGGGCTCGGCCGTATCGCTCAAGGCGGCCACTTTCTGTCGGATGTCGTCTATGCCGGCCTGCTGGTCTATGGAACGACAGCGCTGCTCTACTGGTGGATCGTCGAATGCGACGGTCTGGCGACGCCGCCGCTCGTCCGGTTCTATCGATCGGTGTTAAGTGATGGGGCGGCGGCATGGATTGTCGTGCGGCGCGCTGGCGCGCCGGTGACTGTTCGGTTGGCTTGCGTCGCGGCCGCAACGGCGATTCTCGTGGTGATCTCGATCGCTGCGGTCGACAGGCCGCTCGCCTTGTTTTTTCATGCTCGAGAGCCCGAACTGCGCCCGCTCTTCGACTTGACCGGGCGGCTCGGTCTGACTTACGGCTACCTGGCTATATCCGGTCTCGCCTTCGTCGCGCTGCATTGGGGCACCGCGTTGCCCCGGTTGCGGCGATTTGCCTTGCCGCTGCGTGCATTGTCGGCGGTTCCAGCGTTCCTCTTTCTGTCGATCGCCGCCTCGGGCCTCATTGTCGATGTACTGAAGGTCGTCTTTGGACGACCCCGACCAAAGCTGCTCTTCCAATCCGATGTCTATGCTTTTGCCTGGCTCGGTTGGCGCCCCGACCAGTGGTCGTTTCCCTCGGGGCACAGTGCCACGATAGTCGCACTGATGACGGCCCTCTGGTATCTTTGGCCGCAACACCTCCTCTTTTACATTCTCGTGGCGGCGATCGTGTCGGTAAGCCGGGTTGTGGTCGGCGCTCACTACCTGGGCGACACCCTCGCCGGCGGGTTGATCGCCGTACTGACCACCTGCTGTGTGGCCCAGATATTCGCCAATGCCGGCATCGATCTGGCGGCCGCGCGCCACGGCCTGAGCGTTCCGGGAGAGGCGTTGCCCTGGCCCTGCCGGCGCCTTGGCAGAGCACCCATCGGGCGGGATCGGGCCAGTTTGAGATAAGCCTGGCGGCTGGTTGCGCGGGCGGCGACGTGTGTAGTATCGGAGACTATGCTGCTAGCTCCTTCCGAAATCGGCTCGCCATCATGGTCCTGCGCATCGAGACCTTCGATAACATTCGCGGGGGGAACACGCTCTACAAGGCGCTGACTCACCCGCGTGCCGCGCGATCAGGCCGGGCGCTGGTCGGCGCCCTGATGCACAATGCGCCGGTTGCCGTCTACGATCCGAGCGGGGCTGCCGAGGCCTTCAATGAGATCTTCTGCCTCGACGGGGTCGAGATCGCCGGCACCTATGTCCAACAAGTGTCTCGGATCGGCGACAAGGTCCTCCGTCGCCCAGCAGCATCGGTGACTGAACTCGCTGGCTCGTGTGCCCGCTCGGTGTTCGTTGCCGCTTTCGATGCAGAGCGCATGATCGCGCAGCTCCAGCCTTATCTGCCCGACGGCGCGCAGACCTTCAGCCTCGACGCCCTGCGAATCCCGGCCGATCGCCTGACCAACCGCCGCGCTTATTTGGATCCGCTTAATTTCGCCACCAACTTTGCTTTTTTCCGCGATGCGGACGGATTGCATACGCGGCTCATCACGGCGAATTACTGGCCCGGCTACGGCGCCGGAACGGTCACCTGCTGGATAACGCTGTTCGCCGGTGATGGTGAGATCCTCGCCGAGTGGTGCGAGAGCCTCGGGCCGCTCGCGAGCGCGGTCATTCTCGACAGCCGCGAAATCCGGGCGCGCTTTCGCCTCCCCGAATTTTGCGGTCAGCTGTTTCTCCACATCGTCGGAGCAGCCGGGCACGACGTGGTCAAATACGCCCTCGATACATTTGGCGATGCCTGCGCTAATGTCGCTGGTGGCGATCGCGCAGGTTCGGATTGCTCGCTGTCGTGCACGCATGACGCGAACGCATGGCCCGCGGACCGCTATGCGGGCCTCCCTGCGCCTGCCCCGGGCGAGCAGGTCGTGCTCTGGGTTCAGAACAGCCATCCCATCCCGGTTTCGCCATTTGACATCGGGGTCAACCCGATGGGCGAGGAGCGCGTGGTCCCGATTGGCGAGGCGATCGCACCTTTTGCGACCTGCGCGGTCGACATCGGCAAACTCCTCCCCGATCTTGCCTGGCCCAGTCAGGTCGAGCTACGCGCGGGCAAGCACATGGTCCGACCGCGCTACGAGGTGCTCGAGCGGGGCCGCCGTCGTATCGCTCATGTCAATGTCGAACGTGCCGACTTGCCGCCCGATCCCGATCTCGCGAGTCTCGAAGGCACCCTCGGCAAAGGCTATCTGCTGCCTGCCCCGATCTTGCCGCTCGGCGAATGGCGGACTTCGGTTCTGCCGACGCCGATGGCGGTCCGTCAAACCGAGTTGCCAATTGCAGCGCTGGTTTACGATCCGGAGGGAAACGAGATCGTGCGCCGTCCCCTCGGGCGAGTGCCGCGGGCACACCGGACGGCGCTCGATCTGGACGAGGTCCCGGGAATCGAAGCTCTCCGCGGCGGCTATGGCCATGTCGAGCTGGTCTACGACTTTGCCGCGGGGGGCCAGGCCGACGGATGGCTTCACGCTCTGTTCCGCTATCGACACCGGCGCAGCAATCATGCCGCTGAAACCAGCTTTGGAGCGCATGTCTTCAACACGATTCTGACCTATCGCGACGAGCCGCAATCCTACGGCGGGCGGCCCCCGGGATTGTCGACCCGGTTGTTCCTCAGGCTGGGCTCGGGCGGCTACGACACGTTATGCCAGCTGATCTACCCCGCGTCGCGCCGATGGCGGCCGACGAGCGCGACCGAGATCGTTCTTCACGACGGCGACGGTCGGGAGGTTGCTCGGACGAGTTTGGCGATTCCCTGCTCGGGCTCGCGGCTCTGGTATTATCACGATGCTTTTGATGCGGCGACACGAGCGCGCGCCGGGGCGGGTGCCCATGTCACGATCCGCGACACGACCTGCCGCCTCTTCGGCTATCACGGACTCGTTGGTCGCGGCGGCTCCTTCAGCCTCGACCACATGTTCGGGTTTTGATCCGGGTCCTTTCCGCCGCATCCCGGAAGAATGATATAAGTGGCAGATCAATCAACCGGGTGCCCGTCATGTCTGAGCGTCATCACAGCAGGGTGCTGATCATCGGCGCGGGACCGGCCGGGTACACCGCGGCGATCTATGCCGCGCGGGCTAATTTGCAGCCCCTCCTCCTGGCCGGGCTGCAACCGGGCGGTCAGATGACCATCACGACCGACGTCGAGAACTACCCCGGCTTTGCTGACATCATTCAGGGCCCGTGGCTGATGGAGCAGATGCGCCAGCAGGCCGAACACGTAGGCACGAGAATTATCCTCGACCTGATCGCGAGCCTCGATCTCGGGCGCCGCCCCTTTGTCGCCACCGGCGATTTGGGGGATCTTTATGTCGGCGATTCTCTGATCCTCGCAACCGGCGCCCAGGCTCGCTGGCTCGGCTTACCGAGCGAAGAACTCTACCGCGGCTTTGGGGTCTCGGCATGCGCGACCTGCGACGGATTCTTCTTCCGCGGTAAGGATGTTGTGGTGGTCGGGGGCGGCAACACCGCGGTCGAGGAGGCGATCTATCTGACGAACCACGCGCATCGGGTGACGCTCATTCATCGCCGCGACACGCTGCGGGCCGAGAAAATCCTGCAAGACCGGTTATTCCGCAACCCCAAGATCGACATCGTCTGGGACAGCGTGGTCGAGGAGATCCTCGGCCTGCCCGAGCCGCCGACCGTCACCGGGATCCGCCTGCGCAACGTGCGCACCGGCATCCTGAGCGAGCATGCCTGCGATGGCGTATTCATTGCGATCGGGCACACACCGGTAACCGGGTTGGTCGCCGGACAGCTGCCGCTGGACCCGGAAGGCTACGTCATCGCCCGCCCAGATTCGACCGAAACTGCGATCCCAGGGGTCTTCGCCGCGGGCGACGTCAGGGACAAGGTCTTTCGTCAGGCGGTCACCGCCGCCGGGATGGGTTGTATGGCTGCGCTCGAGGCGGAGAAGTTTCTCGCGACGCAGGAGGACGCGGTAAGCATGCGCGCTGCGGAATAGCAGGCGAGCGCCGAGCTGGTCGAGGGGTGCTCCAGGGGAAACGGGGATGGACTGGGACAAGTTGCGGGTATTCCATGCGGTGGCCGAGGCGGGCAGCTTCACGCATGCTGGCGAGTCGCTGAATCTCAGCCAATCTGCCGTCAGCCGGCAGATCAGCGCGCTCGAGGAAAGCTTGAGTGTCCCGCTGTTCCACCGCCACGCCCGCGGGCTGATCCTGACCGAGCAGGGGGAACTCCTGTTTCGCACCGCGCGCGATGTGTTCGCCAAGCTGTCGATGGCGGAAGGCATGATCTCCGAATCGAAGGACCGGCCCAAAGGGCCGCTCAAGATCCAAACAACGGTCGCCTTCGGCTCGACCTGGTTGACGCCGCGGATCCGGGAATTCCTCGATCTCTACCCCGAGATCCAGGTCAGCCTGGTGGTCGATGATTCCGAGCTCGATCTGTCAATGCGAGAAGCCGATGTAGCGATTCGCATGGCGCCGCCACGCCAGCCGGACCTGATCCAGCGTCACCTCGTCAGCGTCCAGGTCCACGTCTACGCGGGCGCGGACTACGTCAAGAAGCACGGCGTGCCGCAAAAGCCCGAGGACCTGGACAAGCACCGGCTGATCGTCTATGGCGAGGACGCGCGCCCGCCGGTGCAGAACGTCAACTGGCTGCTCGATGCCGGCACCAGGCCCGGACAGGAACGCAAGCCGATCCTCACGGTCAACAATTTTTACGGCATGCTGCGCGCCGTTGTCAGTGGGCTGGGGATCTCTGCACTGCCTGATTTCATGGCCAATGAAACCCCCGACCTCGTGCGCGTGTTGCCTGAACTGACCGGTCCGCCGGTCGAGGCTTATTTCGTCTATCCCGAAGAGCTGCGCTCCTCAAAGCGCATCAGCGTCTTTCGAGATTTTCTGCTGCGTAAGGTAGCGGAGACCCGGCTCAGCTGATCTCCGTGGGCCGTCGAACAAATCTTGAAGGGTATCCCCACGAGCGTTGCAGTTTTTGCAGACGAGCCAGAAGAAATCCCCGGTGGTGGTCGCCCGCGGAATGCTCCATGTTAAGCATGCGTTGCGGCGCAACGAGTTTCCGTCGGCGGTTCCAGCCGGCATAGGTTTCCGGGACTTGTGCCCGGAAAGAGGGTCTGCGGACCCTCGCGTCTCCCAGACGTGAAGCCTCCCTGTTCAAACTTGGCCGGAACTTTGGTTCCGGCCAATTTCTTTTGGGAAAAGCCGGTTCGGCTGCTTCCATGTTGGGAAATCCGCCGGGCCAACCCGGCGTTCTCGATTGCGTGCAAATCCGAATGGATCGAAGCTAAACTCGACATCCCGTTCTCGAGATGGACCGGCTGTATGCGTGACACCCCATTACGGCCGATCCGCTGAGGCACGTGGAAAGGAGGACGATATGAAAGAGGGGTACCGGTTCGTCGATTGCGACATGCACATCATGGAGCCGATCGATCTCTTCGATAAATACCTCGATCCGGTATTCAAGCCGCGTGTCACATCATCCACGCGGCCGACCAACTCCGGTAGCACCGGGATGCGCCGCCGACCGCTGTGGTTCTTCGACGGGTCGCCGATCAGCAACGACGGCAACATCTCGCAGTACAACCGAATCCGTGGACCCCTCGTTTCCGCCCGCGCCAACACAAACGTCATGTTCGCCGTCGAGCGCGGGTACGACGCCGAGGCTCAAGTCATGGGCATGGAGATGGAAGGAATCGACATCGCCGTGCTGTTCCCCACGGTGGGGCTGTCGTTTCTCGCCCGTGACAACATGGATCCGCAACTATCGGCCGCGATCTGCCGGGCTTACAACGACTGGCTGCACGATTTCTGCCAGCACAGCCCCGACCAGCTGAAGATGGCCGCGATGCTCCCGATCCACGATGTCAACCTCGCCTGCCAGGAACTCGACCGTTGCGTCCGTGACTACGGCGCCGTCGGAGCCTTTGTGCGGCCCAACTATGTCAACGGTCGCTACTGGCACTCCACTTACTGGGACCCGCTCTACGGCCTGCTCCAGGACCTGAATGTCCCGCTGTGCTTTCACGAGGGAACCGGATCGTACTATTCGACGATCGAGCCGCGCTTCGGCGAGAACCGCTTCATGCGCCACGTGGCGAGCCACTCGACCGAGATGCAGCTCGCCCTGATCGCGCTGATGTTGGGCGGCATCTTGGAATTCTATCCGCGGCTCAAGGTGGCATTCCTCGAAGCACAAAGCTGGTGGGTTCCAGGGCTGCTGGGACGCATCGAATGGGACCTTCGGCAGCACCGTGACGCCGACGCGCCCTATCTCAAGCTCTCGCCTTTCGAGTATTGGCAACGCAACTGCTTCTCGGCGATCGAGAGCGGCGAGCGCGAGGTCGGGTCGGTCGCCGAGCTTCTCGGAGGGGCCGACAACATCTGCGTGTCGACCGATTTCCCGCATTTCGACTCGAGCTTCCCCGAGGTGTCGAAGCGAGTGTTGAACAATCCGAGCATTACGCCCGAGACCGCCGGCAAGATCCTGTACGGCGGTGCTCGCCTTTACGGCTTCACCCAGGCTGACTTCGAAAAAGCCGATATGGCCGCCAAGCGTCGGGACAATCTGCACGCGGCGCGGGCGTAGATTTAGGGCGATCCCTGCTGGCGCGGGTGCGAGCCTCGACGAAGGGAGTTATTGAGCGACCGCCCAGAGTGGCAGCAAGATCGCCGCCCAGCCGAGCACCGACAACGTGACCATGCACATCATCGCGGCCCGCACGGAGAGTGGATTCTGAGCACCGGTCTCCGCCTCGAGCGGCGTAGAGGAATGCGGAAGGCTGTGAAACGCAAGCACGGTATCACCCTCAAATCGATCGAATGAAATCTCCCATGTCAGGCGTTAAGATCTGGTGAACCGGGTCGGGATCGCAGCGGCCAGGCAAAACTGAGCTCATGACCGTCGGGATCGGTCAGGTGGAAAAAGCGCTCGCCCCACTCTGCGTCACGCGGTGCGGTGTCCGGCAGGCAGCCCGCGGCGACCAGCCGCGAATAGAGCGCGTCGACCTCGAACTCGTAGAAGATCACCCGCCCCCACCAGGACCAGTGGCGATCGCGTGGCTGAGCGGTCAAGTTGAGGAAATTACCGCCCGCGCGAAAACTGGTGAATGCCGCGTCCTCGCCGCCGTAGAGCAGCTGAAATCCCAGCATGCGGTAAAACCGGACGGCGCGCCGCATGTCGTGGGTGGCGAGCGTGACGGCGCTGATGCTCTCGATCATGGCGAACCACCGCAATTCCCGTGACAAAACCCCGATTATGGGACGGTCGAGCCGGACCCCCGCCTGCGCTGCTCGCCATCGGAAATCAGCCAGTACAGGCCTCCCAGAGCGAGCGCAAGACCGCCAAGTCCCAGCAGGGTCTCGACGCTCGCCGCTGCGTAGTCCAACAGAACGAGCTTCCGGGCGAGCACAATGATCGTAATGAGCACGATAATGCGAACTTGAATGGCGCCCGACCTTTGCCGCATCGCCAGGACGATCGAGTGATTGAATTCCAGCAGGATTACCACGGTAAGGATCAGCCCGAAGGTGTCCTTTAGCGCTCCGGTTTCCATGAACGTTATCCCCGAGCGAAAATCGTCGGCCAAAGTGATCGCCACGAAGATTATCGAGTAAACGATAATTATCGAAATAATAAAAACCAGAATCCCGGAGATAATCAGCTCGAACAATTCATATAGGGTACGGCTTCCGGCCTGTTTTCTGAGCGTGTCCAGTCGCAACATGGGCGCCTCCGTTGACCGAATTGCGGTAAACCGGTGTGCTCTGGTTGGGCACTGTGCCATGCCTGTTACGGAGGACCAAGTCGAGGGCTGTTCCGTTATTAGGAACCGGGTGTCCACACTGGACAGGGCGACATCGCTCGCTCATCCTGCCTGCCGGCCCATCGCCTCGATGGCGATGGCGGCTCACATTTCCGCGGAGGCAGGAATGACCAAAGCTTACTTGAAGCGCGAGGCGGCGCAGGCGCGGGCCTATTCGCAGGCCGTCATGACCGAAGGCGGAAAGGTCGTCTGGTTGGCCGGACAGGTGGCACCCCAAGACGCGTCAGGCAGATCGCTCGCCGCCGATTTCGACGGCCAGGTGCGCGAGGTCTTCTCCCGGCTGGGCAAGACACTGGAGGAAGCGGGCGGCGCACTGGCCGACATGGTGACGATGACTGTGTTCATCACCGATGCGCGGTTTGGCGATCGCTTTACCCAGCTGCGGAAGGAGATCTTCGGCGACAATTTCCCGGCAAGCGCATTGATTTCCGTCGCCGGTCTCGCACGTCCGGAACTGCTCGTCGAGGTTCAGGGCATCGCCGTGATCGACTGAACCGTACCGCGCCATCGTCGTGAGCGCGTTACAAATTGCGTTTCTGGCGCTTCTCTTAGTGCTCGCTGAAGGCACCGCCGCGCCGGCTCGCGGTGACTGCAGACCCAGGCCGCAGGCAGAGCTCGGGGTGACAATGTTGGGCAATGCGCCGTTCGTCACCTTGACGGTCGATGGAGTCCCCGCGACGTTTCTTCTCGATACCGGGGCCGAACGGACGATGTTGTCAGCCGCTGCCGCACAGCGGCTCGGAGTGGAAACTCATTACGAGTACCCCCGGAAAATGCGCGGCCTCGACGGTATCCTTGCCAGCGGCGATGCGAGGCTGCGCACTCTGGGTCTGGGCCGGACGGCCCTCGCGGATTTCCGGGTGCTCGTTGGCCCGGTATCGTTGCCGGGCCCAGGAGGCAAACCGCTGGACGGGCTGTTGGGTGCCGATTTCTTCTCGAGCTTCGAAGTCGACCTGGATCTCGCACATGCCCGCTTAACGTTGTACGAGAGACTGCCATGCGCCATCGCCGGACCGCCCTGGAGCCTGGCTTACACGACCATCGCGGTCAATCGATCGCTCCACGACCACCTCTTCTTCCCGGTGAGCCTCAACGGACACCGGGTCGCCGCCTTCATCGATACCGGCGCGGAATTGTCGGCCGTCGATGCCGCGGCAGCGCTGAGCCTCGGGGTCGACGCAGTGGAGCTCGAAAGGGACCCGGTCGCCACTCTGCGCGGTGCGGGTTCGGAAGTCGTCAAGTCGCGGGCTCACCGCTTTGCAAGACTGGAAATCGGCGGGGAAATGCTTCCGGACCGGGTCATCGTCGTGACGAACCTACGATTGCAAGATGCCGATCTCGTGCTCGGTGTGGATTATCTCCGTTCGCGCCGGGTATGGCTTTCCTACGGATCGCATCAGATCTTCCTGGCGCGCGCGACATGAGCGGCACGGCCGCGGCCCGAGGTTGACCTGTGTCAAAGCGGCGCGGCGTGGTAGATTATTCTTCGAACAGATCAGCAGGGAGGCGGTTCGATGCGCGCAATGGACGTTATGACAACCAACGTGATCACGGTCGATCCCGACACATCGGTGCAAGCGCTGGCGACGCTGCTTTCCGAACGGGGCATCAGCGGGGTTCCGGTCGTCGGGAAAGACAACCGGTTGGTCGGCATCGTCAGCGAGGGCGATCTGCTGCATCGTGCCGAGACCGGGACGGCGCGCCGCACCGAGCGCCGCCGCTCGCGGTGGCTCGACGCGATCGGGTCCGATCAGGAAGCGGCCCGCGAATATGTCAAAGCGCACGGCCGCACGGTGAGGGAAATCATGACGCCGGAAGTTATCGCAGTGAGCGACACAACCGACCTCGCCGACGTAGCGACCTTGCTGGAGTCGAAGAGGATCAGACGCGTGCCGGTGCTCCGCGACGGTCAGCTCGTCGGTATCGTCAGCCGCGCGAACCTGGTGCGGGCCCTGGCGATGACCAAGAGCGAACCGCCGGTCGAGGTCGATAGCGACGACCGGACGATCCGTGAAAAGCTGTTGGCCGAGCTGAAAGGGCAAGAGTGGGTTCACATGTGGGCGGCGGACATCATCGTCCGAGACCGGGTCGTGCATCTCTGGTTCTCCGACGACCGCTCCGATGAGGAGAGGCAGGCGTTGCGCGTCGCCGCTGAGAACATTCCGGGCGTTCGGCAGGTCCAAGAGCACATCGTACCGGCCCCAGTGTTCCCGTCGTTCTAGCAGGCCGGCGACCGCTCATCAGGCGCGGCGTTGCGCGCGCCGCACAAAGTCGATGAAGATCGCCGCCAGGAGACCCTCCTTGGCATTCCAGTCCTCAAGCGCGACATCGAGGTCGGGGCGATCCTCGGTCAACACCTCATGATACTCGGCATTGGGCATCAAGCGATGCGCGACCTGGCCGGGTTCGCGCGGATGCACCCGGTCGTTGCCCGGAACGATGCAGGCCGGGACGGTCAATGAGCGCAGTTCGGCCGGACTGATGCCGATGACCGGATGGTCCGCCCCCTCGTTGAAGCTCCGCCGCCACTCGTTCATCACCGCGATGAAGCGCTCGGCACCAATCGATAGCAGCCGTGCGCGGTTGGCCGGATTGCTCGCGATCAGGTCGCTGAAATGCTCGGCGCAGCAGACCGCCTCCATGCCGCCCCGTTCCGCCGCCTCGATGAACTGGGTGTAGTAGTTCTCGACCAGGCGCCTGGCGGCGTAGGCGCCGCCGGTGACCCGCCACAATAAGAGCCCGCGCAAATCGGCGGGATGGCGCAGTGCGGCCAATAGGGCCAGCCGGCATCCCGACGAGCTGCCGCCGATGAACGCGGGCCGCGCATCGAGCTGCGACAGCAGCTCGTGGAGGTCGTCGGCCCATATTTCGTTTTCCGAGTGTCCGCCGTCGAACGAGATGCCGGAGGCGCCGCAATTGCGCCGGTCGTAGACGAGCACGCGATTGCCGGCTTCGGCGATCTTCTGCCCGAGCGGCTTGACCCCCACCAGGCCGCGCCGCCCGCCGGGCTGCAGCGCCACCCAAGGGCCCCGCTCGCCGAGCACCTCGTAATTGATTTCGACACCGCGGACGGTCGCGACCGGCATGGCTCTCCTCCATGGTCGAGATTGCGCGAATGTGCCATCCTACCGACATCGATCGGGTGCGGCGAGATACACGTGGCGGTGGGATGATACGCGAAGAGCTGATTTTCGTTGCGACCTGCGACATCTCGGGCCTTGTACGCGGCAAAGGGTTTCCGGCCCGTGAGCTGCCCCTCCGGCTCGAGAAGGGTATCGGGTGGACTGGCAGCAATCTGATGATGTCCCCGTTCGGGCCGATCTGGGACACCCCGTTCGGCACCTCCGGAGACTTCATGATCGTGCCCGACCCCGCCGTCGAGGTGCGGGTTGACTTCGGCGACGGTTCGGCGATCGAGCATTTCTTTTTGGGGGACATCTGCAATACCGACGGCAGCTCCTGGGAATGCTGTCCGCGGGATTTCCTACGCCGTGCCGCCCGACACCTCGAGGAGGTGGCGGGCCTCCGCCTGCTCGCCGCCTTCGAACAGGAATTCGTCTACGCAGGTGCTTCGGACCGCCCTGGCGACGCCTACGCCCTCGGTGCCTTCCGCCGCCAGGACACTTTCGGCGAGAATTTCATCGCGGCCTTGCGGGCGGCCGGAGTGGTTCCGGATACTTTTCTCGCCGAGTACGGCCCGCGCCAGTTCGAGGTGACGGTGATGCCGCAGCCCGCCCTGACGGCGGCCGATCACGCGGTGATCACCCGAGAAATGGCCCGCGCCGCCGCGCATCGGCTGGGGCATCGCGTCATCTTTTCGCCCAAGCCGGACCCCGAACTCGTCGGCAATGGCGTGCACATTCATATGAGCCTCGTCGATGCAGCGGGCCGGCCGGCGACCCACGCTCCCGGCGAGCCGATGGAGCTCAGCAAAGCGGCGCAGCACTTCTTCGCCGGTGTGCTGCACCATATGCCGGCGATCTGCGCGGTCACCGCACCCTCGCCGGTCTCCTACTTGCGCCTCGTGCCCAACGCTTGGGCGCCGACAGTGATCGACCTGGTGCGGCAGGACCGCGGTGCCAGCCTGCGCATCTGCCCGGTCTTCGCTGCCCGGACGGCAGAAGAGGTGACGCGCCAGTTCCATGTCGAATTCCGCACCGCCGACGCCGCGGCGAGCCCCTACCTGGCGTTGGGCGCGGTGATCTTCGCCGGAGCCGAGGGGATCCGCCGCGCCTTGCCGTTGCCCGCCCCCGGGACCACGCCACCTTCGCTTCCCCGCTCGCTGCCGGAGGCGCTCGACCGGCTCGCCGCCAGCGAGACGGCGGCGGACTGGTTCGGCCCGACCCATTTCGACGCCTATCTGCGCTTCAAACGGGTCGAGGCGGAAAAAGTGGCCGGGCTCTCTGACCCGGATCTCTGCGCCCGCTACGCGGAAGTGTATTGAGCGCTGACCGTCGGAGGACGATGACTGAAGCAGCGTTATTGGAGTCCGATGAACCCAACCCGGTGAACCTCGAGAACGAGGCGGGGAGCTCGGTCTTTTTTCTTACTTGCGACCATGCCGGCCGAGTCATTCCACGCCGGCTCGGAAGGCTCGGGCTACCAGAGCACGAGACCCTGCGCCACATCGCCTGGGACATCGGTATCGGCGCTGTCGGGCAGCGGCTGTCGCGCCTCTTGGACGCCTCCGTGATCCGGCAATCCTATTCGCGCCTGGTGATCGACTGCAACCGTGACCCCAAGGTGCCGAGCTCGATCCCGGAGATCAGCGAGACGACCGAGATCCCGGGTAATCGCAGCCTCGGCGAAGACGCCCGGGCCATACGGGTCGAGACGATCTTTCGCCCCTATCACGACGCGATTGCGGCGGCGCTCGACCGGCGCGCAGCGGCGGGGCGCGCCTCGGTACTGGTCGCGCTGCACAGCTTCACCCCGGTCTACAAGGGGATGGCTCGCCCATGGCATGCGGCGGTGCTGTACAACCGCGACGCGCGGTTCGCGCATCTGCTCTTCACGTTGCTGCGCGCCGAGAGGCGGCTCGTCGTCGGCGAGAACGAGCCCTACGCCGTCAGCGATCTGACCGACTACACCGTCCCGGTACATGCCGAGCGGCGTGGCCTGCCGCATGTCGAGATCGAGATCCGCCAGGACCAGATCGCCGAAACAGCGGGTCAAGCCGCCTGGGCCGAACGCTTGGCGCGCCTGTTGCCCACAGCCTACGGCGAATTTCTCCGCCGATGAAGAAGCTGAGCCGCGAGGTTCCAATCGACCCGGCCCGCGCGGCGCTGTTGATCACCGATGTTCAACACTACTGTGTCACCGGAAAGGCCGAAAAAGGCGGCTATTTCCATCGCAGCCTGCGCGAAACCATGCTGCCCAATATCCGACGCCGCGCTGACCGGATCGCATTGACTGGCGCGTGTCAGTCATTCACCGGGCCGCTCCCGTCAATAGGAGCGCGGCATGCCGAGCACGTGCTGGCCGATATAGGCGAGGATCAGATTGGTCGAGATCGGCGCGGTCTGGTAGAGGCGAGCCTCGCGCCATTTGCGCTCGATGTCGTATTCCTTCGCGAAGGCAAACCCGCCATAGGCTGAGAACGTGGCCTCGGCGGCGTGCCAGGTCGCCTCGGAGGCGAGCAGCTTGGCCATGTTGGCGTCGGCCCCGCACTCCTCGCCGGCGTCGAACAGCGCCGCGGCGCGGCGGCAGATCATGTCGGCCGCTTCGATCTCGGCGTAGGCGCGGGCGAGCGGGAACTGGACCCCCTGGTTTTGCCCGATCGGCCGATCGAAGACGACGCGCTCCTTGGCGTAGTCGACGCCCTTCTGTAGGAGCCAGCGCCCGTCACCGATGCATTCCTGGGCGACCAGGATGCGCTCGGCATTCATCCCGTCGAGAATGTAGCGGAAGCCCTGGCCCTCCTCGCCGATCAAGTTCTCCGGCGGCACCATGAGGTTGTCGAAGAATATCTCGGTCGTGTTGTGGTTGATCATCGCCTCGATCGGCCTGATCTCCACACCCTGTCCCAGGTTCTCGCGCAGATCGACGAGAAACACCGACAACCCGTCGGTGCGCCGCTTGACCTCGTCGACCGGGGTGGTGCGTGCCAGCAGCAGCATTAGATCGGAATGCCGGGCCCGCGAGGTCCACACCTTCTGGCCGTTGATCACATAGTGGTTGCCCTGCCGCACCGCCCGGGTTTTGAGCTTTGTCGTGTCGGAGCCCGTCGTCGGCTCGGTTACCCCGAAAGCCTGCAGCCGCAATTCACCCGACGCGATCTTTGGCAGATAGCGCCGCTTCTGCTCCTCGCTGCCGTGGCGCAGCACGGTGCCCATAATGTACATCTGGGCGTGGCCTTGGCTGGCGGTGCAGCCCGACGCGTTGACCTCTTCGAGGATCACCGCGGCGGCGCGCAACGGCAGACCCGAGCCGCCGTATTCTTCGGGGATCAGCGAGGCGAGAAACCCGCCCTGCGTCAATTCGGTGATGAACTCGGTCGGATAGGCCTGCTCGGCCTCCAGTTTGCGCCAGTAGGCGCCGGGGTAACGCTCGCAGATTTTGCGCACTGATTCGCGCAGCTCGGGATAATCCTCGCCAAGGGCCACCATCGTCGCCGTGTCGGTCATTGTGCGCTCCTCTCCGCCGCGTTCTCGCCCAAAATAACCCAGAGCCGCGGCGAATTCACCCGGTGCGGACGGCGCGGTATTCGCGGCGGACGATGTCGAGCAGCTCCGCAGCGGAGGTGGCGGCGGTAACGCTTTCGAACGTGATCTCGCCGTGCTGCATCAGCACGACGCGATCGCAGATTTCGAGCGTCTGGGCGTAGTTGTGCGCGATCATCACGATTGCGATGTCGCCGCGCGCCTTCAAGCGCTCGATCAGCCCGATGATGCGCTGCGCCTCGCGCGCCCCCATCGCCGCGAGCGGCTCGTCGAGCAGCAGGATGCGCGCGTTGGAAAGCACCGAGCGCGCCACCGCGATCGCCTGCCGCTGACCGCCCGACAATGCGCCGACCTCGGTTTCGACCGAGGCCACCTCGACGCCGATCTCGGCGAGCGCCGCAGCGGCGCGGCGCCGCATCGCGCGGTGGTCCAGTAGTTTGAGCGGTCCCCAGTGCAACAATTCGCGGTTCAGGAACATGTTGTGGTAGACGCTCAGCCCGTTGACCAGCGCCAGATCCTGATAGACGCATTCGATGCCGAGCGCCCGCGCCTCGTCGACCGAGGCGAGCTGCACCGGCCGGCCGTTGACAAAGACCTGCCCCGCATCCGGCTGGTGATAGCCGGTCAGGATCTTGATCAAGGTCGATTTTCCCGCGCCGTTGTCGCCGAGGATGCCGAGCGTCTCGCCGCGCATGACGCTGAGCGACACGCCCGCCAGCGCGGTCACCGTGCCAAACACCTTGGTGATCCGGTCAGCCCGGATGGCCTCGGCGGCGTCCGTCATGCGGGACCGCCGCCGCGCAGCCGTGCCAGATGGATGTTGGCGATCATCGCGATCAGGATCGCGGCGCCGATGACAATATCGAAGGTGAAGGCGTTGATGCCCTGCAACGTAAAACCATCCTGCAACACGCCGAGCATGATGCCGCCGATGAGCCCGCCGATGATCGTGCCGGCGCCGCCGGCGATCGCGGTGCCGCCGATGACGCCGGAGGCGACGCCGAGGAACATAATGTTGCTGCCGCCAGCCAAGGGGTCGATCGAGCCGACGCGAAAGGCTTCAAGCAGTCCCGTCAGCCCGCCCAAGGTGCTGGTCAGCACGAAATTGCCGATCTTGATGCGGTTGATCGCGATGCCGGCCTCGGCAGCCGCGATGATGTTGCCGCCGATCGCAGTTGTGTGCAGCCCCCAGCGCGTGTGGCGCAGCACGACATGCATGATCGCGACGATGACCAACGCCCAGACGATCTCGGAATACGCCCAGACACCCATGATCCCGGTCAGCAGCGGACCGCCTGCCGTGTTCGCCGGATAGCCGCGCGAGATCGTCAAGGTCAGGCCGGTGATCAGGAACAGCATGCCCAATGTCGTGATGAACGACGGCACGCTGAGCCCGATCGTGATCAGGCCGATGATCAGGCCGATCAGCGCGCAGGCGGCAAGCGCTGCGAGGATCGCTAGCGGCACCGGGAGGCCCCAATCGTGCACGTTCTCCATCAGAAACGGCGCCAGCGCGAAAACCTGCCCGACGGACAGGTCGATCTCGCGGCAGATCAGCAGCATGATCTCGCCGCAGGCGATGATCACTGGTGCCGCGACGAACTGCGAGATCGTCTGCACGTTCGCGTTGGTCAGAAAATTCCGGTTCGCAATTTCGAAATAGACAACGAGCGCCACCGTTACGACGATGACGCTCGCCTCCGGCCTCAGCAGGAAGCCATAGGCCCGCCGTACGAGCCCATGATGCCCTCCCGCCTCGGCCGCGCCCGCGGATCCGTCTCTCGGCACCTCCGCGGGCACGTCAGCCGCCGATGGCGCCGGTATGCGGCACGATCTGCGCTTCTTTCGCGCTGCCTTCGTAGCGCGTCTTGGTATCGAGGTACGGCCCGACCGCGTCCTTGGTGACGAATTTGAGGCCGGTGTTGATGTCGGCCGGCCCGACCAGCCCGCCCGACACCTTCCACACGAACATCTCCATGACCGTATAGAAGCCCTGCAGATAGGGCTGCTGATCGATCACGAAATCGAGAAAGCCGTCGTGCACCGCTTCCAATGATTTCGGCAGCAGATCATAGCCGCCGGCATGCACGCCCTTCGCCGGCAGGTTATACTGCCGGCTGATGATCCCGCAGTTCATCGTGTCGCCGCCGCTGACCCCGAACATGCCTTTGACGTCCTGGTTGCCGAGGTAATAGGCCTGTATCTTTGAGAGGCCGGCATTGGCGGCGGGATCGGTCGCGATCATTGTCGCCTGGATGTCGGCACCCGATTTCTTGATCGAATCCATGGCACCGTCGACACGCGGCTGCAGGTTCAGCTGGCCCGGTGTGGCGATAAAGATCGCGAGCTTGCCGGAGCCGACGAGCTTGACGATGCGCTCACCCATCATCTGGCCGGACAGGAACAGGTCCTGGCCGATATAGGCGAGGCGCTTGTTGCTGTGCGAATCGGCATTGTAGCTGAACACCGGTATGCCCGCGGCGAGCGCGTTCTCGACCGGGCGGTCGAAGCCCTTCGGATCGACGAGGCAAACCGCGATCGCGTCGGCCTTGCCGGCGATCGCGGTATTGAACGCGTTGACCATCTGGGCAACATCAGAGGTCTCCGACCCGGTCCACTGATAGTCGACGCCGAGGAGCGCGCAGGCATCCTGAATGCCGTACTGGCACGGGACGAAGAACGGGTTCGACGTCACGTGATTGACGAAGACGAATTTCCAACGGGGATGCGGCGGGAACGCCACCTCATCCGCCGCGCGCGCGTCGCCGGCACCGGCCGCCAGCAGCGCTGCCGCCGGTACCGCGGCAACGCCGCGCATCACGGCGCGGCGCGGTAATGCCGCCGCAACCACCGCGGCGATGTCGCGTGAGCGTCCTTTCATGTCGTATCCTCCCCGTTGATGCCTTGTGCCGCCTCCTGCTCGCAGGGCGCCGACCCCGCAAAACATAACCGCCCGGGTGCGCCCGGTCACGAGGACGTTATCGCGGCAATGCCGGTCGGCTGCGGCAGCACGGCGACATCCCGGACCGCGGCCCACGCAGCGACATGCTCCACTCGCCACGGCTCGCTGACCGCGGCCGCGACGTCTGATACCCCGAAAATCGCTCTGAGCCGCTAATCATCCGAGGAGAGCATACATGACCTCACCGACCCGCTCGTTATTCTCGCTCGCATGTCTTAAGCTTCATGGGTCGGGGTGATTAAGTGGCTATTAATCGCGTTTTATTCGTCGCGCCCCGACTGTTTCAGGTGGCCACGGCAAGCGGCGAGGCCGGTGCAGTTCCGGAAAAGCGTGCCAGCTCGGATAATGGGCTTAAAATCGGTCTGTGGGCCACTAGGGCTCGCAGTACAGCATTTGCTAAATCAACTGGGTGAGGGAACGCCACATATCGTGCGGAAACGATCGTCGGGCTAAATTCTCAAACTCGTCCGCGCCGAGCTGCAAAACAGCTGAAAACAGGGTCCCAGAGGCTCCTGGCGACCTGTGAGAAGACGGTGCTGAGGTTGGTGCCGGCTGTTCCCATGACGACGACTGCGGCAACCGCAATCAGCGCCGCGATCAGGCCGTATTCGACCGCTGTGACGCCGCTTCTGTCCCCGATCAGCCGGGAACGACCAAGCTCCTGACCACCTGCTCCTCAACCCGCCCTAGTAGAACTGACGAGAGACGCATCATATTCTTCATGTAAGAATTGGTCCGCCTATATACTGCGACAAATCTTAACGAATAAAGAAAATAGCATCGAGATTTCGATCATTCCTACCACGCTAGACAGCAGTATGCTTGGTCACGGTCTGAAAAATTATCACAGTTGAACGGCATCAATACCATTTTAGACTGTGGCCTGACACGAGACTTCCCCGCCGACAGCGACGCGGGTGCGGGATCGGCCACTCGGTCGCGGCACGACGACTTGGCGATCAGCCTAATGTCCCGCCTAAATTCTTTGCTAACGACGCGCGCCTAAGCTTATCGACTGCCGCTCGGAATTGGTTCGGGCCATCCAACGGAAGTCGCAAGATCGATGGCGTCTACGCGCTTGTCCCTTTTACGCGTCCTGGACAACGCGTTGAACCGAGACCGCATCCTGGCGTATTGCGCGATCCTGCTTGCAGTCGAGCTTGGCGGCTTTTTATTTCTTGTCGCTGGAACACACGGCTGGATTGTCCCGCTCAGCGCGCCCGTGAGCACCGATTTTGTCAGCTTCTATGCCGCCGGAAGCCTGGCCGACACCGGCACGCCCGAATTAGCCTACGACCAGGCGGCGCACGATGCCGCGGAAGAGCGGGCGACCGCACCCGGCATCGAATATCGATTTTTTTATTATCCGCCGGTCTTCATGCTGCTTTGCGCGGCCCTCGCCCGCCTGCCCTATATTGTGGCCTTCCTGGTCTTCGAGGCGGTCACCCTCGTTCTTTTTCTGATCGTTGCGCGCGGCATCCTCGGCGAGCGCGGTTTTGGCGCGCTCGTCCCGGTGTTGGCGTTTCCCGCCGTGTTCTGGACGCTCGGCTTGGGGCAGAATGCATTTCTTACCGCGGCGTTGTTCGGGGCGGGGACGCTCCACATCGATCGTCGACCGATCACAGCCGGCCTGCTATTCGGGGCGCTGTGTTATAAGCCGCATTTCGGCCTGCTGGTGCCGCTGGCGCTCGCGGCCGGAGGCCACTGGCGGGCGCTCGCCGCCGGCTGTGCCTCGGTCACGGCACTTTTCCTGCTGTCGCTGCTGCTGTTCGGGTGGGAGACGTGGAACGACTTTGTCACAGCCGCAGCCGCCTCACATGCCGTTTATGAATCCGGCCGCGTCTCGTTCGGGGGATTTGTCAGCCCATTCGGTGCTGTATTGGTACTCGGCGGGACCACGGTCACCGCCTATGCCGTGCAAGCGGGTGCGACGCTATCGGCCGCTCTACTGGTGGGCTTCGTCTGGCGCCGCGGCCCCTCCCTGCCGATCAGGGCGGCAACCCTCGCTGCGGCGACCCTGGTCGCGATCCCGGTCGTCCTGATCTATGATCTGATGCTGGCCGCGGTCGCAGCGGCTTGGCTGCTGCGCGCCCGTGGCGAAAGGGCGCTCCCGGCGTGGGGAAAGGCGGCGCTGGCAGGATCATTCCTGCTGGTCCTGGATCCGCGGGATATCGCCGTGGCTTGGCAGCTTCCGGTCGCGCCGATCGTCGCCTTGACCCTCCTCGTACTCGTCGTCGCCCAGGTATTCCGCAGCGAGGCTCGCTCCGCGCGTTTTGTCGCAGCATAAACCGCCGGGCGATGTTCGGCTAAGTCGCCAACTCCAGCGCCGGCGCGGCCGGGGCGTGCCGTGCGGCTTCGATTTCGGCCGCCTTCTTCTCGACCAGCTCGACGAGATGGTCGACGATGTCGGCGTTCTTCAGGCGGTGGTCGGTCAGGCCGTTGATGTAGACCTGATGGGTGCCGTTGCCGCCGCCGGTAAAGCCGATATCGGTTTCGCGCGCCTCGCCCGGGCCGTTGACGACGCAGCCGATCACCGACACCGTCATCGGCGTCGTGATGTGCGCGAGCCGCTCCTCGAGCCGTTCCACGGTCTTGATTACCTCGAACTGCTGGCGGGCGCAGGACGGGCACGAGATCACGGTGACCCCGCGGCGCCGCAGGTTTAGCGATTTCAGCATTTCGAAGCCGACTTTGACCTCCTCGACCGGGTCGGCGGAAAGCGAAATCCGGATCGTGTCGCCGATGCCGGACCACAGCAGCATGCCGAGCCCGATCGCGGACTTGACCGTGCCGCTGCGCAGACCGCCGGCCTCGGTGATCCCGAGATGGAGCGGGTAGTCGCAGGCTTCGGCGAGCTGCTGATAGGCGGCGACGGCAAGAAACACATCGGACGCCTTGCACGAGATCTTGAACTCGAAGAAATCGTTGTCCTCAAGGATCTTGGCGTGATTGAGCGCGCTCTCGACCATAGCTTCGGGGCAAGGTTCGCCATAGCGCTCGAGGAGATCACGCTCGAGCGAGCCGGCATTGACGCCGATCCGCATCGAACATCCGTGATCCTTTGCCGCCTTGATCACCTCCCGAACGCGGCCGGACGAGCCGATATTGCCGGGATTGATCCGCAGGCATGCAGCACCGCTCTCGGCCGCCTCGATCGCCCGTTTGTAATGGAAGTGGATGTCGGCGACGATCGGCACCGTCACCTGCCGTACGATGTCCCGCAACGCCAGCGCCAATTCCTGGTCGGGGCAGGAAACCCTAACGATGTCCGCACCGGCGGCCTCGAGCGCTCGGACCTGCGCGACCGTGGCCTCGACATCGCTCGTCACGGTGTTGGTCATCGATTGCACCGTGATCGGCGCATCGCCGCCAACCGGCACCTTGCCGACATGGATCTTGCGGCATTGACGGCGGTGGATATCGCGATAAGGCCTGACGCTCATCGTCAAATCTCGCGCAGCTGACAGGATGTGAACGCCTTATAGACGGATTTGTCGTCGGACGACAACGCGGCCGGGTTCAGCCGCCGGCGGCGGTCCCCGAGATCAGTACTTGCGGATCGAGCGGGACGTTGCGGACCGCACCGGTCGGGCCGATCGACGGAGCGGGCTTGCCATCGACCGAGATCTCGAGACCGCCGGCATTGCCCGTGCGCATCGATACTCCGGACCGGTCAGGCACACGGTAGCTCTCGCCTGGTTTCAGCACATGCGTGAAAAGCGGAGACTGGTCGGTGTCGCGTATCTGGATCCAGCTGTCGGCAGTTGCCCGGATGACGATGCGCGCCGGTCCGTCGACGTCCCCATAAGCGTGTGGCCCACCGCTGCGGGGTTCTGACGGCTGGGCGACCGGGACCGGGGCGGCAGCCGCGGGCTGCGCCAATGCCGCTGCCGATGGAGGAGGAACCTGCGGCGGGAGTGTGACCACCGAAACCGTAGGCGAATCCCCGGTCGAACTAGGTTCGGAGCTGGTCCGAGCGGATGGCGGGGATACGGCGCCGGCTGGCGCGGCGAGCGGGGCTTCGCCCGGGGCCTCTGCGATTGGCTGGCTGGTGGGCTCGGCTGTGCGCTGCTCGTGAGGCAACGGCAAAAACCCGCTCGGTACTTCGGCAACTCGTTCCGGACGCGAGCGCTCGTTGGTCGACAGGTAGTACCATGTGCCGTATCCGCAAAGCGCCAAAATCAGCGCCACCAGGAGCATCGCCCCGCCGGGAATGCTGCGCTCACCGAGCGGCATCGGAAAAGCGAGATCCGGCTTGGTATCGAGCCCTGAGGACTCCGCCTTAAAGCGCCGCAGGATCTCGTTACCATCGAGCCTGAGGTGATCGCTATAGGCGCGCGCGAAGCCGATTGCGTAGGTCGGGCCGGGAAGCAGGTCCGGACGTCCGGCCTCTAGCGCCGCGAGGTAATCGGGCTTTATCCTGAGCGCGGCCCCAACCTCGTCCAGATCGAGTCCGAGTGCTTCCCGCCGCAGCCGCAGCGCATCGCCCGCGGATCGCGGAAATGGCGACAGCGGTTCGCCGTCGGGGGGATCCTCCACAAAGGGGGTCGTGAGACGTCGGAACAACGCCATGTGATGATCTCGCTACGCGCCATTTTAACCAACGACGCCAGCCACTGTCCAACCTCGCGGCGCTGAGCGGGACGACAAGCCGCGGGGTCGGGCGCTCACAAGACGATGTTGTGGTCCCGTGCGTAGGCTTCGAGCTTGGGTCTGAGCGAATGATCCGGCCTGCCCCTGATCTCGTCGAGGTAAGCGGCGACCGCGGTCGCATCAAGGCTGCGGATCATCGTCTTGACCGGGCCGATTGCGCTCGCCGCCATCGACAATGTCCGGAAGCCGAGCGCTATCAGCGCCATCGCCTCAATCGGGTTGCCCGCCATCTCGCCGCACATGCTGAGCGGCACGCCGGCATCGCGGGTCTGCGCGATGACCTCGCGGAAGAGAGCCAGCATCGGCATGGAAAGGGGGTCGTAACGCTCGGCCAAACGCGGATTGCCCCGATCGCAGGCAAAGAGAAACTGCATCAGATCATTGGTCCCGATCGACAGAAAGTCGATCCGCTCGCACAGCGCGGGCACCTGCCACAACAGCGCCGGCACTTCGAGCATTACCCCGATCCGGATCGGTTCAGGCAGCACTCTCCTTTCTTTTGCGGCGAGCCCGAGTTCCATGTCGAGAATCGCGCGTGCCCGCTCGAGCTCGGCAATCTCGGCAATCATCGGAAACTTGACGAAAAGTGGCTGCGCCTCCGCCGCGTGGATCAGTGCGCGCAGCTGCTGTCGCAGCATGGCCGGGCGGTCGAGCCCGATGCGAATCGCTCGCCAGCCCATCGCCGGGTTGTCTTCTGCCGCGTGGGGCAGATAGGGCAGCACCTTGTCGCCGCCGATGTCGAGGGTTCGGAAGACGACCGGACGGTCCCCGGCCTGCTCTAAGACGCTCCGATAGAACTCGGTCTGCTCCTCAACTCCGGGAAAGCTGTCCCGCACCATGAACGGAATCTCGGTGCGAAAGAGACCGATCCCTTCAGCACCGGTTGCCCGGAGTTGGGGCATGTCGATCAGGAGGCCCGCATTGAGCAGAAGCTTGATTTCAATCCCATCGCGAGTGACCGGTGCTGCCGAGCGCAAGGTGTCGTAAAAAGCACGCCGGCGCGACCGAGCCTCGACCGTTGCGCCCACCGATTGGCGGACGTGATCGCTCGGCCGGATCAGAACCTGGGCGTGATCGCCGTCGACAACGACGATGTCGCCCGTTTCGATCCGGCTAGTCGCATCGTCGACCCGCCCAACGACGGGGATGTCCAAGGCCCGGGCGACGATGGCGACATGCGCGGTCGGCGACCCCTCTTCGAGCACGAGCCCCATGATCCGCCGTCGCGCGTAATCCATCAGTTCGGCCGGTCCCATCGCGCGGGCGACCAGAATGAATTCGGGCGGCAGCTCGGCCCGGGCCGCGCCCGGCGGATCTCCGGAAAGATGGTGCTGGAGGCGGTTCGCAAGATCCTCGAGGTCGTGGAGGCGCTCGCGTAGATAGGGATCGCTGGCCTGCATCATCCGCGTGCGGGTGTCTTCGCGGACTTTCTGCACGGCTGCCTCGGCGGTCAGGCCGCTGCGGATGGCATCGGCGATGCGGGCGACCCAGCCACGATCGGCGGCGAACATGCGATAGCTCTCCAGCACGTCGTGATGCTCGCCGATACCGAGGCCGCGGCTCGTGGCCACCAGCTCGTCGATCGCCTCGCGCATCGCGGCAACGGCATGGCGCAGGCGCCGGAGCTCGGCGGAGACATCCTCGGCGACAACCTGGCGGATCAGGATCTTCGGTTCGTGCAGCACGGCCGGTCCCATCGCCAGCCCGGCGTTGAGCCGGACTCCAGCAAGCCGAACCGGGAGCAGGCCTCCGCCCCGACTGGTGGCGATTTCCAAAGGGTTGACGAGATCGCCCCGCGCCGCGAGCTCGGCGACGACCATCGCTATCGTCTGCAATACTTCGATCTCATCCTCGGTATAATGGCGCAACGAGCGGTTTTGGACGACCAGCACGCCGAGCACCCGGCCGCCGCGGAGGATCGGAACGCCCATCAGCGAGTGGTAGATCTCTTCTCCGGTTTCCGGCCGATAGGCGAAATCGGGGTGGGATTGCGCGTCGGCGAGGGCGAGCGGGCGCGCGGTTGCCGCGATCACCCCGACAAGGCCCTCGCCGACGCGCAGCCTCGTCCGATGAACGGCCTCCGGCCGCAGACCCTGGGTAGCGAAAAGCTCGAGGACCTCGCCGGCACGCATGACGTAGGCCGAGCAGACTTCGGCCACCATCTCGGCAGCGATGATCCGGACGATCCGGTCGAGGCGCTCCTGCGCTGTGCCGGAACCCGCCATGATGTCGCGAAGGCGGCGCAGGAGGCGGCGGGTTCCACTAACAGTCCCTGCAGCCTCTGTCATCCTCGCGCGTGCTGCCTCCTCAGCAGGGCCGGCTCGGGCGCAAGCGACCGGTCGGAGTGCGCCCCGTCACGGGCGGCCAGGGCGGCGAGGGCTTGGCCGACAAGATCATCGAGGATCTCAGCGACGCTCTGCTCTCGCGTCACCAAGCCTACGCTCTGGCCCGCCATCAACGAGCCCGCTTCGACATCGCCGTCGATTACCGCGCGCCGGAGCGCGCCGGCCCAGAAGTGCTCGATCTCGAGCTGGGCCGCCTTTTGCGACAGTTCGCCTCGTGCGCATCGATCAATGACCCGGCGCTGCACGGCGACGAAACGCTCGGTTGCCGGATTGGCCAGCGCGCGAACCGGGACCACCGGAAAACGCGGATCGAGCTGGACCGAAGCGACGGCGTCGCGCGCCGCAGCGCGGATGAAAGCCTGCTTAAAGCGCGGGTGGGCGATCAATTCGTAGGCGCAGACGAAGCGGGTGCCGAGCTGGACACCGGACGCCCCCATCTCGAGATAAGCGAGCATCGCCTCGCCCCGCCCGATCCCACCCGCGACAAAGACCGGAACACACTCAACATTCGGCAGAATCTCCTGGGCTAATACCCCGGTCGAAACCGGTCCGATGTGCCCGCCGGCTTCGTTGCCTTCGATGATGATCGCATCGACGCCCATTCGGACGAGCTTGCGCGCATACCCGAGCGCCGGTGCGAAGCAGAAGACACGTGCTCCACCGCGCTTGATTCGGTTCACCGCGGCAATGGTCGCGAGCCCTCCAGCCAGCACCACATGGCCCACGCGATGGGCGAGGCAGACATCGATCAGCTCGAAAAGCTGAGGGTGCAGAGTGATCACGTTGACGCCAAACGGGCGTGTCGTCATCGCCTGGGTCGCGCAGATCTCCGTCGCAAGCAGCTCCGGCGACATGGATCCCGAAGCAATTACCCCAAAACCGCCGGCATTGGAGATCGCGGCGACCAGGTTGCGCTCCGATACCCAAGTCATGGCGCCGCCCATGATCGCGAGGTCGCAACCGAGGATATCTCTGCCGCGCGCCCACAACCGATCGAGATCGGCATAGCCGCGCTCGCGTTCGGCGTCCCCTCCGCTCACTGCGCACTCTCTGCAGTCTGAAGAATCTGCTGCGCCGATCCCTTCGGTCATTCGGTCGCGTCGAGCCCGTAGGCGGTGTGCAACGCCCGCACGGCAAGCTCGGTGTATTCGGCCGCAATCAGGACGCTGACCTTGATCTCCGATGTCGAGATGACCTGAATGTTGATCCCTTTGTCGGCCAGGGTCTGAAACATCTTTTTAGCCACACCAGCGTGGCTGCGCATGCCGACCCCGATCACCGAGATCTTGACCACGTTCGAATCCGGTTTGAGCGCGGCGTAACCAAGCAACGGCCGGCTCGCTTCCAGCACAGCGACGGCGCGGTCGAGATCCGCTCGCGCTACGGTAAAGGTGAGATCGGCGGTATTCCCATCATCCGAGGCGCTTTGCACGATCATATCGACGTTGATGGCGCTGTCCGCGAGCGGGCCGAAGATGGCCGCTGCTACGCCCGGCCGGTCCGCCACCTTCTGCACGGTGATCTTGGCTTCGTCACGGCTGTAGGCGATGCCGCTTACGACCTGATGTTCCACGATCTCGTCTTCATCAACCAAAAGGGTTCCAGGAGCATCAGTAAAGCTCGACCGAACGTGTACGCGCACTCGATGGTTCATCGCCAGCTCGACCGAGCGCGTCTCCAGCACCTTGGCGCCCTGCGATGCCATCTCAAGCATCTCTTCATAGGTGATTCTACCGAGCTTGCGAGCATTCGCAACGATGCGTGGATCGCTGGTATAGACCCCGTCGACATCCGTGAAGATGTCACAGCGATCCGCTTCGAGCGCTGCTGCGAGCGCTACGGCGGAGGTATCGGAGCCGCCGCGGCCGAGTGTGGTGATGCGCCCGCGAGGGCCGATACCCTGAAACCCCGCCACGACCGCAATTTGACCCCGGCCCAAGCGATGTCGGAGCTCGGTGACGTCGATCGCTGCGATGCGAGCCTTGCCGTGCATGCCGTCGGTATGGAGCGGGATCTGCCAGCCGAGCCAGGAGCGCGCATCCATTCCGAGGTCCTGCAGAGCGAGCGCGAGCAGACCGGCGGTTACCTGCTCTCCCGATGAGACGACCACGTCGTACTCGCGCGCGTCATGCACGCTGCTCGTCTGGCGCGTCCAGTCGACGAGCTGGTTTGTCACCCCCGCCATCGCCGAGACGACGACGGCAACCTCGCTTCCGGCGTCGACTTCGCGTCTGACGCGCCGGGCGACATTCTTGATGTGATCGACATCGGCGAGCGAGGTGCCGCCGAACTTCTGAACAATGCGACTCATGCCCGTCTCGAGAGACCGTCCGGGCGGCGGCGGCGCGCGCAACGCCGCTCGCCGCGGTTGCCCCGGCTATGCCTATATTGCCGCTTCGAAGGCACCACCACATACTCTTTTCCCGGCGCCAAGTTCCATCAGGTCGGGCCTGCTAACGATAAGGATCGGAAGCGTGCGCGAGATTACCGCCACCGTCGACCCCGAGGAGATCAACCGCTGCGCGACGCAAGTCGAGGGCTGGTGGGATCCCGAAGGAAGTTTCCGGGCACTGCACCGCATCAATCCAACCCGGCTCGGCTTTATCCGTCAAAATCTGCTGGCGCATTTCCATTGCGATCGCTCCTCGCTGCGGCCGTTCGAGGGGCTCGCTCTGCTCGACATCGGCTGCGGCGGCGGCCTTATCGCCGAACCGATGGCACGCCTCGGCTTCATCGTGACCGGTCTCGATGTCGATCCTGGCGCGATTGACGCTGCGCGGACGCATGCCGAAGCGACGGGTCTGGCGATTGATTATCGAATTGCCGCCCCCGAATCGATCGCCGAGGACGGCGAGCGCTTCGACGCCGTGCTGGCGCTAGAGGTGATCGAGCACGTTGCGGATCCCGTCCATTTCTTCACATCCCTCGGCTCACTGGTCAGACCCGGAGGCGCCTTCATCGGCGCTACCCTCAACCGAACCCCCCGATCTCTTGCCCTGGCGATCGTCGGCGCCGAATACCTCTTCCGCTGGTTGCCCTATGGAACGCATGATTGGCGCAAGTTTGTGCGTCCCTCGGAATTCGTCCTGGGATTGCGCCGCAATGGCCTCGCTGCAACGCAACTCGCCGGCGTCGTCTACGATCCGCGGCAAGGGGGATGGTCGCTTTCGCCCGACCTCCGGGTCAACTACATGGTCGCCGCCGTGCGGCGGTGAGCCTCCGTCTCGAGTGGCCTATGACGGGCGAGCTGGATTGGCGTTCGGCGTCCGGCGGGAGCTGGTCGTTCAACTGTCGGTGGGCGGAATCCACGGGATGCGACCAAAGCTGATCCCCTCGTCGGCGAGCTCGCGCAATTCGTCTTCACTCGCCTCTCCATAGATGCTGTGCGCATCTATCTCACCGTAATGAATGCGGCGAGCCTCTTCCGCAAAGCGGTTGCCGACGTAATCACAATTGGTCTCGATCTGCCGGCGCAGCTCGACCAACGCTGCCCGCATCTGCGCGGGAGACATCGGCGGCTTGAATTCCCGGGAGCGGCCGAGACGAGGCGCCATCACTGCCTTTTCGACCGAGGTGTCGTTGCACTCGGGGCAAGCGACCTCACCGGCCTTCCGCTGCGTCTCGAACCCCTCCCCGTCACGAAACCACCCCTCGAACTCGTGGCCGCGAGTGCAACGCAGCGTGAACAGGATCATCGAGACGACCTCCTTGACCAGCCTTTTACACCCGCAAAGATGGCGTCCACAATTCCTCGCGACAATGCCTGAAACGCTGTACGCGGTCGACCGCGACGTCTCGGCGCTTCTGAGGCTCGCCGGACGACGCTGCGAGGTCCGGCGGCTCGATCTCGAAACTGGCGCGCCGTGGCCGCTCGGTCAGGGCCGATGGATTACTGATCTATGACACCTTCGCGCTCGGGGCGGTTGCCCGAACCGGTCCGTTTGGACAGCGGTCTGTCGAAAGAGTAATCTCTCGCCATGTCGAACATCGCCGAAAAGCTGATGTCGTTGGACGAGTTCCTCGCCTGGGAGCGTGACGAACCCAAACGGTACGAGTACGCGGGCGGCGTCGTCACGATGATGACGGGCGGGTCGCTCGACCACTCTACAATCGCGTCGAATTTGTGGACCATGCTGCGCGATCAGCTTCGCGGGGGCACCGGTCGAGCATTTCGGGGCGATACGAAGGTAATAGCTAACAACTCTCTACGTTATCCTGACTTGTCGGTTACCTGTACCCCAGTACGTGGTAACGACGATGTTGTTCTCGACCCGATACTCGTCGTCGAAGTGGTCTCGCCGAGCACGGAGCGCGAGGATCGGGGTCGCAAGAAATTCGACTACTTTGCGACGCCGTCGATCCGGCAATACGCGATCGTCGAGCAGGACGCGCGGCGGATCGATCTCTACACCCGAACGGACACGAGCTGGACCGACGAAATCATCGAGGGCAACTCCGTCCTGAAGCTCTCGTCGATCGGCGTCGAGGTGAGCCTCGACACGATCTACCAGGACACCGAGCTCGATGCTACTCAGCCGCGAGAGGGCGGGCGACAAGCTCCGGCGGGGTGAACCGCCGATCGTGCTGCAGCGACGGCACCATGCGGCGCACTTCGGCAATTCGCGCCGCCTCGATGCGCGCGCTGATGATGCCGACGCCTTCGCCGGCGTCGGCGAGCACCTCGCCCCAGGGATCGACGATCAGCGAATGGCCATAGCTGCGCCGCCCGGCGGTGTGCTCACCCCATTGCGCCGGCGCAAAAACGAAACAGCCGTTCTCGATCGCCCGGGCGCGCAGCAGCGCATGCCAATGGGCGCTGCCGGTCGGCACGGTGAAGACTGACGGGATCGTCAGAAAGTCAGCGCCGGCCTGCGCCAGTGCGCGGTAGAGTTGCGGAAAGCGCAGGTCGTAGCAAACGCTCATGCCGAGCCGGCCCCACGGCGTCTCGACGACGACGGTACCGTCGCCGGGCCGATAGGCGTTACTCTCGCGATAGCTTTCGCCATCCGGCAGGTCGATATCGAACATGTGGATCTTGTCGTAGCGCGCGACGATCGCACCACCCGCATCGACCAGAAAGGACCGGTTGGCGAGCCGCGTCTCACCAGGATCGGCGCCAGGTTCGCCGGCCGGATCGATCACCAGCGAGCCGATCAGCAGCCACGCCTGGGTCTCCCGGGCAACGTCGCGCATACCGGCGAGGAAGGGATCTTCCGCCTCGCGGCGTGCCTTCTCGCGCCGACGCCTGCCGCTCTCGATAAAATTCGACGCCTCGGGCGTCATGATGAAGTCGGCGCCGGCGTCGCGCGCCCGGCGGATCAGATCGGAGAGCACGCGCAGATTGGGCTCGGGGTCGGGGCCGGCGGTGAATTGGAGGCAGGCGGCCGTAAAGCTCGTGCTCATTTCGCCACTCCCAGCCTACCGTCGAGCTCGCCCGCACGGTCGAGTGCGGCGAGATCGTCGGAACCGCCGATATGCTCGCCGTCGATGAAGATCTGCGGAACCGAAGTGCGGCCGCCGGCGCGCCGGACCATCTCGCCGCGCCGCGCCGGCTCCTTGATGATGTCGATCTCGGTAAAGGCGACGCCTTTGCGCTCCAGCAGTGCGCGAGCGCGCACGCAGTAAGGGCAAAACGGCGTCGTATACATTTCGACTTCAGCCATCGCCGTCGATGCTCCGAGATGCCACGGCTGCAATCATGCCCCCGTTCGTAACGCTCGCGCCAGGGTCAGCACGCCGACCGACACGGCTCCTGCACGCTTCAGCACGCGGGCGCATTCCTCGACCGTGGCCCCCGTTGTCATGACATCGTCGACGATCACGACGCGCTTTCCGGCGACGCTGCGGCGCGGCCGCATCGCGAAGGCGCCGCGGACGTTGCGCTCGCGCGCCACTGGTCCGAGATGACCTTGTGAAGGGGTTCGCCGCCGGCGAACCAGCCAATCCGCCGCGACATCGGGTCCGCCGGCGGCGCGGACCGCCTGGGCGAGCAGTGCGGCTTGGTTGTAACGGCGCTGGAAGAGCCGGGTCCAGTGCAGCGGCACCGGCACAAGGAGATCGGCGCCGGCCAGGACCTCGCGGCCGGCACGATGCATCCACTGCCCGAATGCAGCCGCGAGATGCGTGTGGTCGCCATGTTTGAGCCCGAGGACGAGGCGGCGGCTGCTCTTGTCGTAACGCAGCACCGCGCGCGCCTGATCCCAACTCCCTCGCCCGAGCGCGCAGGCTGCGCAAAGCGCATCTTCGCCCATCGGATGGGGAAAGGGCAGACCGCAGAGCACGCACCACGGCGGCGCGAAAAAGGTGATCCCGCTCCAGCACCGACCGCACAGCGCATTCGGCTCCTCGACGATCTCTCCGCAGGAAAGGCAGCGCGGCGGCAACACGCCGTCAACGACGGCCCGGCCAATTCGTCGCAATCGGTCGGCCGTCCTGGTGGCAAAAGTTGCCGATGCCTGCATCACGACACATCATCAGGCCGCGACCGCGGCGTCAACCCGCCGCACAGGGTTGCCGGGCTCGACGGGATGGATGCCGTCGACACCTTCTACGCCAATACCCGCAACAACGATCGCGCCATCGTGGATTATGACGCTCGATCAACTCCCGTTTCCACGCACGGCGCCACTTCTTGATGCGCTGTTCGCGGAGGATGGCATCGGTCATAGTCTCGTGCACTCGACAAACACTGACCTACTCGCTCCGTAATCCCGAACAAATCCGCCGACAGCAGTCGATCGATGTTCCCAAGCATGCCGAGCAATATCGCTTGTGACACCGACATAAAGCGTGCCATTGCGCTTGCTGGCGAGGATGTAGATGCGGGGACCTTCTCGCTCATGCTCGATCGGCCGCCCCCGTGTTCATGCCAGCGGCAGGCTCTGGGTCCCCGCTTTCGCGGGGACGACGGAGATCATTCTGCATCTGAGGAGGCCATGCCTAGGTGCCGCGAGCGAGATGGATCGTCTCGTCGTCCTTTCCTCGCCGGCGGCGCCTTTCGCGTCGCCGACGACCATTCCGCAACGAGGACCGTACAATGAGCCGCCCGCCACTTCCTCCCTTCAACGTCGAGACTGCCGCGCAAAAGGTGCGAATGGCCGAAGACGCGTGGAATACCCGGGATCCGGCTCGCGTTGCGCTCGCCTACACGACCGACAGCCGCTGGCGTAATCGCTCGGAATTTCTGGAGGGCCGCGCCGCCATCGAGGCGTTCCTGACGCGCAAGTGGCACCGCGAGCTCGACTACCGCCTGATCAAGGAAGTGTGGACCTTCCACGAGAACCGCATCGCGGTGCGCTTCGCCTACGAATGGCATGATGACAGCGGCAATTGGTTCCGCAGCTACGGCAACGAGAACTGGGAATTCGATGAGCAGGGGCTGATGCGCCTGCGCATCGCCAGCATCAACGACCTCCCGATCAAGGAGAGCGAGCGCAAGTATCACTGGCCGCTCGGCCGCCGTCCCGACGATCACCCATCGTTGAGCGATCTCGGGTTGTAGCGGGCGGCCCCGCTGTTTTTGCTGTTTTTACAGGAAATTATCAGCAGCGATTAACTTTTTCTCCGCAGAAATCCTGGCCTTCTGGCGGCTATCGCAAAAAAGAACAGCGGGCTCGATCCGATTCTGCGGTGATTTGGGTGCGGCTCGTTCTCCGGTCATCGAATACCGGCCTCTCGGCGCGAGATCATTGATTTGTGAATATCAGCATAAATGACACAATTTGTCAAGGGATAATGCTGAATTCAGCAATCCTCTGATAGCCTGAGCGAGTTTGGAGGATCGCTTGACCTAGAGGGGCGATCTCTGCAAATCGTTATATCCCGATGGAAATTACGCTGCACTCGACGGGTCGTCGCCATGCCCCATCCCAATTCGTCCGATCGGTTCTCGAACGGCTCGTTGCTGAGCCGGCCTCAGTCTTTCGCCCAAATGTTCGATGCCTTGCTCGGCGAAGGCTTGACGTCGCAGCAACTCGGCGAGCGAAACATCTCGGGACGGGCAGAGGAATGCACTGGCGCGCCGCCGGGACGCCGAAAGATCTGGGATTTCGCCACGCACCTCCATTGTTCGATCATCGGGACCTGCCTATCGACGGCCGAGTTGCGGCATATCCTGATCAAGGTCGGACGCCAGGGAGCGGCGACCGCCTCGGAGCACGACTTGCACGCGAGCGGAGTTCTGGTCGCCAGCCAGCGTAACGAGGGTGCAAAGCTATTGCACAAGACGCTCGATCGCCGGCACCGCGTCTCGATCAACCGTTTCGACAAGGCGAAAACTGCGGAGGCGGTGCGCGCAGCGTGGAAGGAGGCAGTACAGCGCGGCGACATTCCCGGCGCTTATTGGGCAGCGCTGAGCCACCCGGCGACGAACGACGTGCTGCTTCGCGAAATTTTCGCGGATGTGCACATGCTGTCGCACCTCGTCGGCGCCGCCAATCGCGCGGACATCCGGCGACTTCGCCAGCTGGAAGACGAGAACGCGCAGCTCGAAGGCAAAGTCGGACGCCAGCAGCAACAGCTGCGGGACGCGATCGTGTCGCGCGATGCCACGATCCGAGAGCTGCGGGGCGCCCTCGAAGAGCGGATCATGCGTGATCGCAACAGCACCGTTCAGCACTCTCCGGAACCTTGTTGCAAGGGCTGATCAGCCGCGCCGACGCCGTGCTGTTCCCGGTCGATTGCATCAGCCACGCCGCGATGTCGTTGATCAAACGGACCTGCCGTCAAGCGGGCAAGCCGTTTCTGCCTTTGCGTGGTGCCGGGCTCGCACCGTTTTGCGCGGCGTTAAATAGCGGTGCCTTGCTTTTATCGGCCACTGTCTCGTGAAAGGCGACTGATCATCCAATGGGTATGCGATTGTTGCTGCTGGCGGTCCTTTGGGGATTGTCGACGAACGGCGCGGCCGCAGCGGAAGAGCTGCGAGTACTCGGCGCTGGTAGCCTCCGGGAGGTCATCGGTACGTCGATTACTCTGCCGCGCGCTCCTTCGCCAGTACCAACTCGGCGAGCCGCACCCAATAGCTCGCACCCAGCGGCAACACCTCGTCGTTGAAATCATAATGTGGATTGTGGAGTATTCCGCCAGCCTCGGCGGTGCCGTTGCCAATCCAGATATAAGCCCCGGGCGTCTGTTCGAGAAAGTAAGCAAAATCCTCCGCCGCCATGCTCGGCAGCAGGTCGCGCTTGACGTTGCTCTCGCCAACGATGGAGGCTGCCGTCGCGGCCGCGACCTCGGTTTCCGCTGAGGCGTTGATCAAAGGCGGATAGCGCCGTTCGTAGCGGAGCTTCATCTGGGCGCCGCAAACCCGACAGGCTCCATCGGCGATGCGCCGGATCGCCGGCTCGATCTGATCGCGCACCGCCGGATTGAAAGAACGGGTCGTTCCCCGCAGCACTACAGTCTCGGGAATGACGTTCCAGGTGTCGCCCCCATGGATCTGAGTGATGCTGACGACGGCGCTCTCCAACGGGTTTACATTGCGGCTCGCGATCGTTTGCAACCCGTTCACCAATTGCGCCGCAACAACAATCGGATCGATCGCCAGATGCGGCATCGCCGCGTGTGCGCCGCGACCGTTGATCGTGATCTCAAAAATATCGAACGCGGCCATCATCGGTCCTGGCCGGACCGCAAATTGACCGACCGGCATCTCCGGCCAATTGTGCATGCCATAGACCGATTCAACCGGATAGCGCTCCAGCACTCCTTCTTGGATCATCTGCCGGGCCCCGCCCTCATTCTCCTCGGCGGGCTGAAAGACGAAATGGATCGTGCCGGCGAAATTGCGGGTTTCTGCGAGGTGCTTCGCCGCGCCGAGGAGCATTGCGGTATGGCCGTCGTGACCGCAGGCGTGCATTCGTCCCGGATGGCGTGAGGCATGCGGAACATCGTTTTGCTCTTCGACGTGCAACGCATCCATATCGGCACGAAGTGCAATCGCGCGATCGCCCGGCAGCGAGCCTTTGAGCGTGCCGATGACGCCGGTCCTGGCGATACCGCGATCGACGGAAACGCCGAACAATTCGAGGAGCCCGGCGACCAGTTCCGCCGTCTGATGCTCTTCGAAGGCGGTCTCGGGATGCGCGTGGATTTGGTGGCGCCACTGCGTCATCTCGGCGTGAAACTCGGCAATCCGATTGATGACCGGCATGATCCGCGATCCTTCCAGAAGGCTCCCTGGAGGTTGACAAGCTGAGGACTACCCTGTCAACAGCACACAGGTCGTGCCTCTGGACGGGACATGACCTTTCCTGCCATCGTTGCAACATGACCGACAAATCGTCCGAAGCCGAAAGCGAGCTCCGCCAGGGTGAGGTGGCCGTGGCGTTGCCGCCGCACAGCGATGCCGGTCTCTACTTCATCGGCACGATCCATACTCCCTGGCATACCCGCCAGGAATGCCCGAAGCGCGGCAGCCTCGACGGACCGATCTGTTCGATCGTCGTCGACGAGTGCTGGCGGATGGCGTTGACCGGTCTTGCCGGTCACCCTCGCATTCAGGTCCTGTACTGGATGCACCGAGCGCGTCGCGATCTGGTACTGCAGACGCCCTTCGCCACCATGCACACTACGGGAACCTTCGCCTTGCGCTCGCCGGTGCGGCCGAACCCGATCGCCTCCTCGATCGTCGAACTGCTGGCAATCGACGGCACGACCCTGCAGGTGCGCGGGCTCGACTGCCTCGACGGCACGCCGCTGGTCGACTTGAAGCCGGAACGCGGAGCGAGCGAATAACGAGCGAGCCTAGCAGGGGCGTCAGCTCCGTGGCGCTGCCGCAGCGACCAGCACAGGGGTGGCGCGATAGAGGTCGGGGAACAGGCGCCTCAGGGCCTCGACCTTTGGCAAATCGTTGGCGACAATGTATGGGTAGGTTGGATTACGCGTCAGGAAGTCCTGATGATAGTCCTCGGCCGGGTAGAAACTCCGGCCTGGCTCGATCCCGGTGACGATCGCTGCATTAAACACATTTGTCTGGTTGAGCTGGACGATATAGGCCTCGGCAATGCGCGCCTGCTCGGGACTGGTCGGAAAAATTGCCGAGCGATATTGAGTCCCGACGTCCGGGCCCTGGCGGTTGAGCTCAGTCGGATCATGGGCGACCGAAAAATAGATCTGCAGGATGTGGCCGTAGCTGATCAGGCGGGGATCGAAGGTGATCTGGACCGCTTCCGCGTGTCCGGTTGTGCTGGTGCTAACCATCTCGTAATGCGCCGTATCGGCGCTGCCGCCAGCATAACCGGAGACGGCATTGGTGACGCCTTCGACATGTTGGAATACGCCCTGGACGCCCCAGAAGCAGCCGCCGGCGAGTACCGCGACCTCGGATGTCGCTTGCGGGTTCGACGGTTCGTCGAGCGCCGGCGGCGGGATCGAGCGTGCGCCCTCGGCCGCCGACGGCAATCCCCGCAACGCGAGGCCGGCGCCTAGAAAGAGTACCGCTAAAGTCAACGTCGGACGGAAGAAGGAGGGTATTTGCGGCATGCGTCGCCTCCTGGAAGCGGTCTCAGACAAAGCCAAAGAGCCATGCGGCACGTTCGGCTCGTTTAGAGAGATAAGCTAGTCTGCAGAGCGATTCACGTTCACGGATGCGAGAGCGTCGTGGAGGTGATGCAGGTGGCTGACACCGAGGATCGGCCCACCATCCATTTCTCTATCTTGGTGATTGTGGTAGGCGCGAAGAGGAATCGAACCCCTGACCTCTCCCATGTGCTAGGAGCGCTCTGCCACTGAGCTACGCGCCTGTCGCAATTCTCTCGCGCGTGGTGGGCGCGACAGGGATTGAACCTGTGACCCCACCCGTGTGAAGGGTGTGCTCTCCCGCTGAGCTACGCGCCCGCGCTGGCCGGAAGCATTATAGCAAAGCTGCTGAAAGTCTACGGATTTTGCGCAACACAAGGGTTAAATCCAGGCGTCCCTCAGCGGGCCCTGGCGGACCCGGTGCGACAGCGCGTTCACGATTTTGCGGTGGGATTCGCCGCGCCACCGTAGCGGGGCTAACTCGCCGCGTCTGCCCGGCGGCGCACGGGCTTCGCCTCGCCGCGTCTGCCCGACCTGCGTCGATGCCTGGCTCAAGGCCTGTGCAGCTGCGATAAGGCCTCGATCACCGCGGCCGGGGCCTCCTGCGGCAGGAAGTGCCCGGCGACCGGAACTATGCGGCGCTGATAGGGTCCGGAAAAGAACCGCGCGTGGCCTTCCGAGCTCTGTGGCAGGGAAACCCCGTCGCAGGCGCCGTGCAGGACGATCGTCGGCACGGTGATCGGCGGCTGTGCTGCGAGCCGCTCCTCGATCGCCTCGAGGCTCGGGTCGCCCGGCGCCAAACCGAAGCGATGGCGGTAGGACTGGATCACCACCTCGACGAAATCCGGATTGTCGAAGGATGCCGCCGTCCGCTCATAGGTCGCGTCGTCGAACCGCCAGTTCGGCGACCACAGCTCCCATAAGAGCCGGCACAGCGGCCTCCGGTTCGCCGCCAGTCCGGCGCGGCCCCGCTCGCCATGAAAGTACCATTGGTACCAGAGGCGGTGCTCGCGATCGGGTGCGGCCGGCTCGCCCGATCGGGCGATGTTCTGAATGTTGTAGCCGCCGATCGAGACCAGGCAGCGGGCGCGTTCCGGCCAGAGTGCCGCGAGGATGCAGGCGGCGCGGCCGCCCCAATCATAGCCCGCCAGTGCCGCGTGCTCGAGGCCGAGCGCGTCGAGAAAATCCAACAGATCGCGCCCGAGTGCGGCCTGCTGGCCCGATCGCGGCGTCTGCGGGTCGAGAAACCGGGTCGGCCCGTAACCGCGCAGATAGGGCACGAGCACCCGCCAGCCCGCGGCGGCGAGCGGCGGTGCCACGCCGTCATAGGCGCGTACGTCGTCGGGAAAGCCGTGCAGCAGCACGACCGGCGGCCCTCCCGCCGGCCCGCTTTCCTCATAGGCGATTTCGAGCGTCGGCGTGCGGATGGTTTTCATCGGCCTGACCCCCCATTTTCCCTGCCGTCAGGGAAAAAAATCAAATCTGCCCTCAAATTCACCGGAAGAAACGACGATAAATCCTTCTTTATCAATGGCATCAGCGTAGCGCCCGAGCCGATCCTGAGGGGGCTTAGCAGGGAACCAAAGCGGGCCTCTGGGGAAGCCGGCAGGGAAATGGGACCGGGCCGGGTGCCTCCCTAAGACCGCGATCCTATCCTACAGCATACGCCACGATTCCGGCGGCGAAATGGCGGTTCTCACGGGGGAGGGTTAGGGAGGGGGCGATGGCTGGGGTAGGTTACCTCCGGCTCAACTTGGGAGAAAAGACGTGCCCTCCAGCATCATCCGCGCCCGCACCATCCTCACCGAGCCCGCCGACCGCCGTCATTGGCAGCAGATCGAAGAGGGTGCCGTGCTGCAGCGCGACGGCGTCATCGCCGAGATCGGCCCCGCCGCCGAGCTGATCGCGAAACACCCGGAGGTCCCGGTGCTCGGCAGCGGCCGTCAGGTGATGCTGCCGGGCTTTGTCAACGCCCACCACCATATCGGTCTGACGCCGGTGCAGCTCGGCTCGCCCGACATGCCGCTCGAGCTGTGGTTTGTGACCCGGCTGGTGATGCGGCGGGTCGATCTCTACCTCGACACGCTCTACTCGGCCTTCGAGATGATCGCCTCGGGCATCACCACCGTGCAGCATCTGCACGGCTGGCTGCCGGGCGGCTTGGAGGCGGTCGAGGCCGGTACGGGCGAGGTGATCCGCGCCTATGAAGACATCGGCATGCGCGTCTCCTATTCCTTCGCGCTGCGCGACCAGAACCGGCTCGTCTATCAGGACGACAAGGAATTCACCGCGAGCCTGCCGGCCGAGCTGCGGCCGGCATTAGAGCGCCATTTCGGGCGCTTTGGGCTGAGCTTGGCCGATTACGGCCCGCTCTTCGAGCATCTCCATGCCAAGCACCACAACAAGGAGCGGGTCAAGATCCAGCTGGCGCCGGCCAACCTCCACTGGTGCTCGGACACGGCGCTCGAAATGCTCGCCGACTATTCGGCGCGGTACGAGGCACCGATGCACATGCATCTCGTCGAAACCGCCTACCAGAAGGAATATGCGCGCCGCCGCGGCGGCGGCACGGCACTCGACCATATCGACCGCTTCGGCTTTCTCGGGCCGCGGCTGACATTGGGCCACGGGGTGTGGCTCAACGAGGCCGATCTCGACCGCATCGCCGAAACCGGCACCCACATATGCCACAACTGCAGCTCGAATTTCCGGCTGCGCAGCGGCGTCGCACCGCTGAACGCATTCGAGAAGCGCGGCATCAACACCGCGATCGGCCTCGACGAGGCCGGGATCAACGACGACCGCGACATGCTGCAGGAGATGCGCATGGTATTGCGCGCGCACCGGGTTCCGGGGATGGCGGACGAGGATGTCCCGAGCACGGGCCAGGTGCTGCGCATGGCGACAACAGGCGGTGCGGCCACCACACCCTATGGCAGCCATATCGGCACCATCGCGGTCGGCAAGGCCGCCGATCTCGTGCTGATCGATTGGGACAAGCTCGCCTATCCCTATCTCGACCCGGAGACCCCAGTTCTCGACGCCGTCATCCAGCGCGCGAAGAGCGAGGGTGTCGACCTCGTCATGGTGGCGGGCGAGGTGGTCTACGAAGGCGGCCGTTTCACCCGCGTCGACCGCGACGCGGCACTGCGCGAGCTGCATGCATCACTTCAGCATGCACTTGCCGACGACGAGATCGAGCGCCGGCAATTATCGAAGGCCCTCCTGCCGCACGTCCGCCACTTCTACGCCGGCTATTTCAACCCCGACGCCCACGCGCCCTACTACCGACCAAGCTCGCGGCTGTGAGGGTTCCATTTAATATGGAAACAGGACGGGCCATCCTGATCGAGGTTTCCTGAACATCTCTCCGCCAGCGCTACGCCGACAAGCTACAGCTCCACGCCGCGGGTGTTCACATCCACCGCGTAGAGCGAGGTGGAGGCGCAGATGAACAGCCGGTTGTGGTCGTGTCCGCCAAAGCACAGATTGGCGGCGGTCTCGGGCAAGACGATGCGGCCGATGACATCACCGTCGGGCGCGAGCACCGCCACGCCGTTGAACATCGGGTCAGGAGCCCAGCCGCCCGCGCTCCAAATGTTGCCGTCCTCGTCGCAACGGATGTCGTCGGACAGGCCGCCCTTGGTGTCGCTGAAGTCGTGGAATAGCTTGCCGTTGGTCAACTTGCCGTCGTCCGTCACGTCATAGACTCGGATCAGCGACGGCGAGACGCCGTCTTTGCCGCGGCCCGTGTCGGTGATGTAGAGCTTCTTCTCGTCCGGAGTGAAGCAGAGCCCGTTCGGCTGATCGAAATCATCCGCGACCACCGTCATCTGCGCGGTCTTGCCGTCGATCCGATAGACGTTGTGCGGAAGCTCTGACGGCTCGCGGTGGCCCTCGTGATCGCCGGCGGTCCCGTAGCTCGGATCGGTGAACCAAATCGAATCGTCGGATTTCACCACGACGCCGTTGGGCGAATTGAGCTTCTTGCCCTGGTAGTTGTCCGCCAGCACGGTGATATTACCGCCGTACTCGGTGCGACTGACGCGCCGTGCGGCGTGCTCGCAGCTGACCAGCCGGCCCTGCCGGTCGCGCGTGTTGCCGTTGGCAAAGTTGGAGGGCGAACGGAATACGGCGGTGTGACCGGACATCGTGTCGTAGCGCAACAGCCGGTTGTTCGGGATGTCGCTGAAGATCACACAGTGCATGTCGCCGAACCACACCGGCCCCTCGGTCCACTCGGCCCCGGTCCAGACGCGCCGCAATAACGTGGTACCGGCGATGTATTTTTTGAAGCGTGGATCGAGCACCTGAACATTTGGATCAGGATAGGGGACCGTCGGGTTCCGGGTGCTCCAGTCGCGCGGCGCCAGCGACGGGCCGGGCGGGGTCGAGTTGGCAGCCAGTGTGGCTCTGGCCGCGACGACGCCGGCAGCGGAACCGACGACCGCGAGCATCAGGCGGCGACGATTGAGCATTGTTTCCTCCCTCCGCACCCGGTGTGGGCGCGAGGGCGAGAATAGCAGATGCCGTGGATCGGCAAAACCGAACCCCGGGTCGGTGAAACAATCCTCCCGCGAATACCAGCGCGCATTGATACCCGGGCGACAACGGTCGGGCGCGGGTGCAAGATTTGGGGCGAAGCCCGGCGCCCTGGGCGCCGCTCGCGAACGGTATTCTGAAGCTCCCAGAGGCTCGGGTGATCTCGATAATCATCCCGACTTTGAACGAAGAGCGCTCGCTTCCGCCCTTGCTCGACGCCATTCGTCGACAAAGGGCCGCCCACGAGGTGATTGTTGTGGATGGCAGCAGCCAGGATCGGACGCCCGAGGTCGCGCGCAATAGCGGGGTGCGAACCCTCGTCTCCCGCCCGGGTCGCAGCGCCGGGATCTCTATTGGCGCTGAGGCATCTCGATTGGCGCTGAGGCATCTCGCGATGATGTGTTGTTCTTCCTTCATGTAGACAGCACGTTGCCTCCCGGAGCGCTCGAGCGGATCAACGAGGTGCTCTCGACGGGTGCAAATATCAACGGTGGCAATTTTCGCCTCGTTTTCGATGGCGACACAAACTTCAGCAGATGGCTTACCGGGTTCTGCGCATGGATCCGGTTGCTTCGGTTCTATTACGGCGACTCCGGGATCTTCGTCCGTCGCTCGGTCTACGAAGCCCTCGGCGGATTCCGCCCGATCCCGGTAATGGAAGATTGGGACTTTGTGCGCCGCCTCGAGCGGTTTGGGCGGGCTTGCTGCATCCAGGATCCGCCCCTTGTCACATCGTTACGGCGCTTGGAGGGGCGACATCCTCTGGAGATCGTCTACGGGTGGTTTAGGATACATGTGCTGTATTGGCTCGGCGTATCACCCGACCGGCTAATTGAAATTTATCGGAATCAGGCGGCACCGCAGCACACCCGAAAGCTGCGGATTCAGTAGCGATATATTGGCAAAGGCAGCGTAAGGCGGCCTGCCGCTGCGCTGCCCATTCCACCATCAGTTCAATGCCTGATTGTCCGTCCAGCCCGACCTTCTTGTGACATTTCTATCGGTGAGAAATTGTGACTTTTCTATCCGTGAGAAACAGAGGCGCGGGATAAGCGCAAGCTTCTTAGATGGACAAAATCTAGTCCCGGTACAGGCTACATGAGCATAAGCAACCACTTAGTCTCACACTTCGTAAGTCGTAAACCTATCTTTGAACGCAGCCCCGAGTTTCTGGCATTGGTGGGCCAAGGCGCGCACGAGCTTGAGTAACATGTCGTGGAGTGCGCCGATCTCGGTCAACGAAAACCGCATGCCTTCCTCGAAACGAGGCATTACCCAATCGGACCCGGCAGGGTTGGCACTGGCATTGCCGTCGCCATTGCCGGGGCCGTGGCGGATTTCGAGTACTCCATCGGCGCCGGTCGTCACGTGCAACGGGCGGCCGTTGCTTATCGGCCGAAGAACCATGACCCGCATCTCAACGAACTCGGCATCCGAATGACCGTAAACGGTGTTTCGATGCGTTATTAGCTTCCTGTGAAGAGACTTCTCGGCCGCGGTCATCGAAAGTCCGGTGTCCTTCGGTTTCAGCGGCTCGACATCCCCCTTTGCCATCGAAAACGGTCGCGCGTAGGCGATGACCATAGCCGTTTCGTAACAACGGAACCGCCGTATCTCGGCAAGCGAGTATTTTGCGGATTGGTCTACTTCTTCGAGCAGAAAGGTGGCAGCGCTGAGCGCCTCTTGAAAATCGCGAACCGAGATCAGGAGCCGCGTCAACTTATTGAAGGCATGGCGTGTCCGGCCTTCTTCGTTGGTTCGTCTCATTCCCTCTCCCAATTAGGACAGTCGCGAGCACGCGCGACCTGACGGGCTTGGCGGCACGTTGCAGAACTCAACACTTTTGACGAGTTCTCGCGAGACAATGCTTTCAAGGAGTTAGGCGTTGCAAAAGTTAGGTGCGAAAGTCGGATGCGTTCTCAAATCAGGATCCGCTCGACCTCATCCAGGCTGAGCTCGTCGCGCCTGCGATCGTAAAGCTGCGTCGTGCGCGTCGAGGCGTGGTTCGCCATCGCCGCCGCCTTTTCGAGCGTGCCGCCGTTCTTGAGATAAGTTGCCGAGCTTGGTGGCAATACCGGCGCCGGCGGTGCGCCGGCCGATCATCGCATAGGCGTTTGCTTGCGGCAGGACCGTGCGCGTGAGCTGGCCGGTGCCCGCCCGATCGTGCGGAACAGCGGCCCCTTGGGTCGCCGCGCAGGCCCCCGCCGTCGAGATAGGCGGTGAGATATTCCTCGAGGTTGTGGTGACGCGGCATCGCGTGCCGCTTACCGCCCTTCTCGCGCAGCCGCACCCATAGCCGGCGGTTCTGTGTGAAGACATCCTCGACCGTCATCCCGAGGGCCGCGCCGATGCGCGCGAAGGAATAGACCGTGAGCCCGATCAGCGCGCGATCGCGCAGGCCGATGACGGTCGACGTGTTGATGCTGTCGAGCAGTGCGCGTGCTTCGGTTGGATCGAGCACCGGTGTTTGTACGGACGTCACGACATGATGTGGCCCGCGCACCGAAGCTGCCGGGTTGACCGGCACGACTTGGCCGGTGGCCAACCAGTCGAACAAATGGCGGATCGCCGCGAGCCGCTGCTTGACGCTCGACGCCGCGGGCTCGCGGGTTCCGGCCTCGATCCAGGTGGCGACGGCACTGGTTGCACGGCAGCGATCGCCGGCATACCGGCATCGGCGCACCAGGCCAGAAATTCCGCCGCCGCCCGTGCATAGGCGGCGCGTGTGCGGGTTGCGGATGTTGGCGGCGAAGAATTCGAGGAAGCGGATGCGCGCGCGGTCGCCGGCGGCAGCGACGAGCACGGGGATCGTCGGCGAGGCGATCGGGACGAGCTGGTTCATGTGGCTTCCTCTGCCGCGTCGATAGACTGCCAACCGTCACGCAGGAGTTTTCGGCTCGCTCGGTCGAAAGCGAACCAGTTTCCCCCGTTCGTCGCCGGCTGGTCATAGCGGCGATCAATCGGCAGCCCGGCGAGGTGGCAATAGAGCAGCGTTCCGGTGCCCCCGTGACCGACAATCGCCACGTCGCCGTCGGCTGGAGTCTGCGACACGATCCGGTCAACGGCGCGCACGATCCGCGCCTGGGCATCGGCCGCCCGCTCCCAGCCGCGGACGCTTTCCTGCGGACGCGCATAAAACGCGTCGGCTGTCGCCTCGAATTCTTGCTTTGGTAGATAACCCGTCGCCGATCGGTCATTTTCAGCAAGATCGTCGACGACGCTGTATCCGGCGAGGCTAAGCGCGTCGGCGAGCACTTCAGCCCCATCACGCGCTTTGCGCTCGCCGCTTGCGAAGATGCGACGCACCCCACTTGCCCACGGATGAGCGGTCATCTCGTGCATGCGCGCTCGGCCGCGCTCGTTGAGCGGCCAGTCGGAAACCGGCACGGCCGGATCAATCACGACATCCGGATGGGTGATGAAGAAAATCGTCGGCACCTAAATGATCCCTCGCGCGCGCCCGCGCGCCATCCCTCAGAGGATCATTATCACACATAGGACGCTGGTATAGAGGTCGGAGCCGGTGCTTTCGCTGGTCTATCTTACATCGATACGGCAATGCCCCCGCCCGGCTCGAGATGTCAGGTTTTCGCTACCGGGTGGCCCAGTTTCCTCGATATCACGTTACATCTCCGGCAGCACCGGAGAGGGCGGTCTTCCTTGCGCTCAGCTGCGTCGCGCAGCAAACTCGTCCCGCAGCGGTTTTGTAATCGGCGGAGGGGAACATGCGCGTAGGATTCATCGGCCTCGGCATGATGGGCAAGGGCATGGCGGCCAATCTGCAGAAGGCCGGGCACGAGCTTGTCGTGCACGATCTCTCCCGCGCCGCGGCCGAGCCGTTCCTGGCGAAGGGTGCGGTCTGGGCCAATTCGCCGAAAGAGGTCGGGCAGCAGAGCGAAATCGTGTTCACGTCCCTGTCGAGCAGGTGGCGCACGTGCCCTACTATAGTCCGAGCTCGCGGATCTAAGAGCGGCGCGAGGTGTGGATCTGGACGGCGGTTCCCCAGATTGACGAGCGTTCGCAACTGAGACGGCGCGAGCAGCTCTCCCCGTATTCGCTCACGCCCGGCCCGGATAGCCAGGTTCTAAGCAGCTGCGACGTTTTGTTTTCAGGCTTGTCGAATGTGAAAGCAAACTGTAAAGTGAGGCGACCTCTACCATATTTGGAGCGCGGTTCGGCCGCGCACGATGAGGCTGTAATGACCCCAGCTGCTGCTCGCATGGCATCGACGACATGATGGAGAATCCTCAAGCGCATTTCATCGCCCAGCGGAGCAGGCAGATCGAGAGTTTGTCAGTGCTTCCGGAGGCGCGACGAGCTGAGCATTTCCTGCTCCAGCAATTAGAGCCGGCGGTCCGTTCAGCTCGTCACGGCGCGAGATCGAAAATCACCCACGACGATACAAGAAGGCTTGTGGATGACGCGAGGAAGCGTCTGATCCCGTTGCACGATGCTTTGGACGATTTGGATTCGCGAGGTGGCATCGGAACACGATCCCGCACCGGTTCGTTCCGGGGAGGCGGAAGGGCGGTCGCCGCGGTGCTTGGACGATAAGCATGGCCACCGCGGTCTCCAAAATTCTGGATGATTTGAGGGCGCGAGGTGCGTTGAAGGGCACTGACGTCGCAAATATCACTGCAGTATCGCCGGCCACTGTCTCACGCTGGACGGCTGGCAAGGCATTTCCACATCCCAAAACTCAACTAGTAATTTCAGATCTTCGCTATGTTGTCGATCGGTTGGCGGAGTTTTACTCGCCAGATGAAACTCGCATTTGGCTATATTCAAAGCATCCGCTGCTGGAGGGAGAGCGAGCAATTGATCTGATCCATGCCGGTCGAACGGATGAAGTGCTGGCCGTCATCGAGAGTCTCGATCAGGGCACGTATACCTGAACATGATCGGCCGGCGGCCTGTCCATGATCGGAGTATCCTTGATTCGCTTGAGACGATCGATCCCGAGCGTTTTACCGGCAGAGTATGGCGAGTCACCCGAAAGGGTCGGGATGCACTCCGCGGCTCTATCGCGAACGGGCGGTGGAGCCCGAGTGGCGGAGAATTCGAGGTCCTCTATACAAGCCTCGAACGCGACGGCGCGCTCGCGGAGATCGGATATCGGCTCTCGCTGGAACCGGTCTGGCCGAGCCGGATCGAGCATGAGGTGCACCTCATCGAGGTCGAGACGGAGCGAACACTCAGGTTCGCCGATCTCGAGAGCCTGGCTCCTCTTGGGGTCGAGATCGCTCGCTATCACACCTTCGAATATCAGGCGACCCAAGCGATCGCCGCGGCGGCTTATTTTCTTGAGTTCGACAGCCTGATGGTACCCAGCGCTCGCTTCCAGTGCGCAAACCTTGTCATCTTTACGGAACGCGTCACCGAGTTGGTGTTAACGAAATCCGAAGCGGTCGACTGGGATGCCTGGCGAGGGCGGCGGATAGGCGAATAGCTATGCGAGTCGACTTGCGATTTTCGCCTGTCTAGGCGGCGAAGTCGTCTATGAAGGCGGCCGTTTCGCCCGGGTCGACCGCGACGCCGCGCTGCACGAATTGCACCAATCACTACAGCTTGCGTTGACCGACGACGAAGTCGAGCGGCGCCAGCTGTCGAAGACGCTCCTGCCCCATGTCTGGCGTTTCTACGACGGCTATTTCGACCCCGAGACCCACCCGCCCTATTGCCGATCGAGCTCGCGGGTGTAAGAGATCCCGGCCCGCGACTTTGTCGAACCGGCAGCCCTGCTATAGCCGGCGAAGGGCGAGATGGCGTCCGAAAATTCAAGACTTCCGCCGAATTTGCCCAAGCCGTTCCTGGCAATGGGCTGACGGCTTACCGAGAATTCCGATCGGAAATTATCTGCAAGCCCCTTACCCGCAGCACCGGAGAGGGCGGTCTTCCTTGCGCTCGGCTGCGTCGCGCAGCAAACTCGTCCCGCAGCGGTTTTGTAGTCGGCGGAGGGGAAGATGCGCGTCGGATTCATCGGCCTCGGCATGATGGGCAAGGGCATGGCGGCCAATCTGCAGAAGGCCGGGCACGAGCTTGTCGTGCACGATCTCTCCCGCGCCGCGGCCGAGCCGTTCCTGGCGAAGGGTGCGGTCTGGGCCAATTCGCCAAAAGAGGTCGGGCAGCAGAGCGAAATCGTGTTCACGTCCCTGCCGGTGCCGGCCGATGTCGAGCAGGTGGCGCTGGGGGCAAACGGGCTGATCGAGGGCATGCGCCCCGACGCCGCCCTCTTCGACATGTCGACCAATTCGGTGGCGATGGTGCGCAAGATCCACGCCGCCTTCGCCGAGAAGAACCTCTACATGCTCGATTCCCCGGTCAGCGGCGGCCCCTCGGGTGCCGCCAGCGGCAAGATGGCGATCTGGGTCGGCGGCGACGAGCAGATCTTCAACCGCTACAAGACCGTGCTCGACGCCATGGGCGACCAGGCGGCCTATATCGGCCCGATCGGCGCCGGCTCGATCGCCAAGCTCGTGCACAACTGCACCAGTGCCGTTCTCGGGGTGGCGCTCGCCGAGGTCTTCACGATGGGCGTCAAGGCCGGGGTCGACCCGGTCGATTTGTGGGAGGCGGTGCGCCAGGGCGCCACCGGCCGGGTGCGCACCTTCGACCGGCTCGGCCAGCGGTTCCTGACCGGCCAGCACGACCCGGCCGATTTCGCGCTGCGCCTGTTGCACAAGGACGTCGGTCTCGCGGTCGGTCTCGGACGCGAGGTCGGGGTGCCGATGCGCCTCGCCAATATGGCCTATGAGGAATTGACCGAAGCCATGAACCGCGGCTGGGGTGCGCGCAACAGCACCGTCGGCCAGCTGCTGCAGGTCGAACGGGCCGGCATCGAGCCGCTTGCCGCCGATCCCAAACGGATCGCCGCGGTGCTCGACGCCGACAAAGAGAAGTAAGCCGCGCCCGGCGAGGCGCCATTCTACAGCCCCGGGCCGGGAGCTTCTCCACGTGATAATCCGGTGTATTGCCGGGCAAATCAGCAGATCTCATGAACGCGCTCGTCGACGCGGCTCGGTCTGTGCTTCGCCACTCCACGAACAACAACCTCCTGGCGAGGGCTCCGCAAGCGGTATAGTAGGGCTCGTGAGGGTCATGTAGGATGGCGGGACTGCGCGGGCGCTCACCACCAAGCAGGAGGGTCAAATCATGGCGAATTACAGGGTTATATCATCGGACAATCACGTGTTTGAGCCGCCGGACCTGTGGGCGAGCAGAGCCAAACCGGCGTTCAAGGACCGGGTCCCACAGCTGGTCCGCGAGTATGATGGCGATTGGTGGTTCTGCAACGGCCACCGGGTGATCGGGCTGGCCGCCGGGACGCAGACCGGCATGCGATTCGAGGAGCCGGAAAAGTTGGTCCGCACTACCACTTTCGATAAGGTCCGGCGCGGCGGCTACGACCCCGGGGCGCACCTCACGGATATGGATGCCGATGGGGTCGATGTAAGTATTGTCTATCCCACGGTCGGTCTCTTGCTGTACAGCGTGCCGGACAGTGCGCTGCTGTCGGAGATTTTTAGGGGGTACAACGACTGGCTCGCCGAGTTCTGCGCCGGGGAGCCCAAGCGCCTCAAGGGCATCGCCATGATCAACGTGGACGATGTGCCGGAGGGCGTCAAGGAGCTGCAGCGCTGTGCCAGGATGGGGCTGGCGGGCGGCATGATCACCGTCTATCCCCCCGAGGGGAAGGGGTACGACAATCCTATGTATGAGCCGCTGTGGGCGGCGGCCCAGGATCTGGACATTCCCGTTGGCATGCACATCGCGACCAACCGGCCGGGCCCAGGGCAGGATTTTGGGCTCGAGGACCGCAACCGCGTTCGCAACTCCTTCCTGGCCAACGCCGACCACTGGGTGCGGATGTCTCTTGCCGACATGATCTTCAGCGGCGTCTTCGAGCGCTATCCAAAACTCCAGGTGGGTACCGTGGAGCACGAACTGTCCTGGATTCCTCACTTCCTGAACCGCATCGACTACACCTACACCCAACGCGTCCAGCAAGAGCGCTATCGGTTCAAGGAGGCCATGCTGCCCAGCGACTATTTCCACCGCAACGTGTTTGCGGGCTTCCAGGAAGATGACATGGGCATACGCGACCGCCACATCATCGGTGTCGACAATCTCCTCTGGGGCTCAGACTATCCCCATGTCGAATCCACCTTCCCCAGAAGCCACCAGATCATCGAGGAGGTTCTGAAGGACTGCACCGAAGAGGAGAAGGCCAAGATCGCCGGAGGCAATGCTGCCAGGATCTATCGTCTCAACTAGCTTCCTGTGGTCCTCC
>CAWCKT010000017.1:0-24205 GCA_963796155.1 uncultured Alphaproteobacteria bacterium
TTGGTCCGCGGCACACGCCTTGCCGGTTTCCGTGCATGCCCGGCACAAGGCCGGGCAAGACGGTTGGGCCGAGACTGCATCATCTGAAGACACCTGAGCACTAGGGCGTGGCGCTCCGGGAGATTTTCCTGCTATTGTCGACAGCCGTGGGAGCGGCAACGTGAACGACCATCGCGCATCGAAAGAGACGAGTACATTCCTTGCCACCGCACCCGCGTCGCGCCACGCGAAGCGAGCTGCGCTGGCCATTTTCATCGCGTCATTCGCTGCGTTCTGCGCGCTTATCCCGGTTGCACGTGTCCCGTTGCCTCGCATCGAGGCTTTTATTCCGATTTATGACTTAACATTCGCGCTGGGTAATCTGGTGACGGCGGGTTTCCTGCTCGTCGGCTTCAACCGATCAGGATTGCGCGCCGTTGTCGTTCTCGCGGCCGGGTACCTCTTTACCTCTCTGATGGCAATCCCAGACATATTGACCTTTCCTGGTCTGTTTTCGAGCGGCGGCCTGCTGGGTGCCGGCCCTCAGACCAGCGCCTGGCTGGATACCTTCCGGCACGGGGGTCTTCCGCTGTTCGTAATCTGCTACGCGCTGGTGAAGCGGCGAGACGGCGTGAGCGGGCGATCGCCGGCGGGCACACGTGCTCGCACTATGTCTGCCGCCGCCGCCGGCGCTGTCGCAGGCGTCTGCCTGCTGACGCTCTTTGCCACCGCAGGTCATCAGCTCCTGCCGCCAATCATGTTCGGTGACGACTACACAACCGCTATGGCGGCCGCGAACCTACCGGCTTTCCTGCTCTGTCTTGCCGCTGTGGCGGTCCTGGGCTCGCGGCCTCCTTACTCGATTCTCGATCTGTGGCTGATGGTCATTCTCTGCGCCTGGATGTTCGACGTGGCACTGGGCATGGTTATCAACGCGGGCCGCTTCGACATCGGTTTTTATGCCGGGCGTCTTTTCGGTCTGTTTGCTGCGAGCGTCGGGCTGACCGTTGTGCTGGTCGAGGGCAGCCGCATTTCCAGCCGCCTTGATCAGGCCCTCGCCGTCGCGGGGGAACGCAACACAGAGCTCGCCCGCTCGCGCGAAGCGCTCGCTCAGGCCCAACGCCTCGAGGCTATCGGTCAGCTGACCGGAGGGGTCGCGCACGATTTCAACAATCTCCTGACCGTCGTCCTCGGCAATCTCGATCTGATCCTGCGGGCGCAGGGCGACGCCGAGAAAATCGAACGCCTGGCGCAGGGCGCCATGAGGGCGGCGCAACGAGGAGAGCACCTCGTCCGTCAACTCCTGACCTATGCCCGCCGGCAGATCACCCGTCCTGATACCGTTAATCTGAACCAGCTGATCGTCAATCTCGAAAGCCTGATGCATCGGGTTATCGGCGAGCAGATCGAGGTGGTAACGACGCTGAGCCCGGTCCTTGCCCCGGCGCAGATCGATCCCGCGCAATTCGAGACGGCGATGCTCAACCTCGTCATCAACGCCCGGGACGCGATGGCCGGTGGCGGGCGGATCACGATCGAGACCTGCAACGTGACCCTCGACCGACAATACACCGCCGACAACCCTGAGCTGACAGCCGGAGCCTATGTCATGATCGCGGTCAGCGATTCCGGCTCTGGGATGGCGCGCGAGGTGCTGGCGAGAGCGTTCGATCCGTTTTTCACGACCAAGGAAGTCGGCAAAGGATCGGGGCTCGGGCTCAGTCAGGTCTATGGTTTCGCGAAGACGGCGGGCGGCCACGTCAAGATCTATAGCGAGCTCGGTATCGGCACGACGGTGAAACTATACCTGCCGAAATCATCCGACCGACCTGTCGTGCCGGAGATCGGTACCGAGACTGCGTCGTTGCGGCGGGCCAGCGGCCACGAAACGATACTCGTCGTGGAGGACGACGAGGACGTGCTCGTGGTCGTGTCCGAGAGTTTGCGGGAACTCGGCTACCAGGTCGTGACCGCCGGCAATGCCGCGCAGGCGTTGGAGATATTGAGGGGCGATCAGCTGGTCGACCTTTTGCTTTCGGACGTCATCATGCCCGGAGGGATGAATGGCGTGCAGCTTACCGTCGAGGCGCGGCGCATCCGGCCGGAGCTCAAGGTGCTGCTGACTTCGGGATACACTGCGGCCGCTCTCAGTCTCGAACACGGGCTGCCCGACAATTTGAACGTCGTGGAAAAACCTTATCGGCGCGAGGAACTGGCCAAGAAACTCAGGCTGGTGATCGGCGGATAGATTTACTCGCTCCGGCGCGAGTGCATATCGGTGATCGCGCGATGTCCTCTGATAAAAACGGCGACCGTATCAACGAGGCGGCCATGACGCCCACGCCCAGGCTAGCGCTCTTGACCACAGCTGCGACCCTCGCCTATCTCGGGCTCGCCGTCCACGGCTGGGGTGGGTTTGCCGCCTTCTTCTCCCACCCGGCCCTGATTGCCCTTGCGGTCACGCTCTTCGTGATGTCGGGGGTCGCGCTCTTCAGCGCCGGCAACCTGAGTCCCGGCGAGCGCGAGGATCGCGCCAACCGCTGGGTCCTCGCAGCCTTCGCGCTGATCGGGCTCTTTGCCGCCTATCTGCCGGCCTACACCGACCGGAAAGGGTTCTGGACCCTCGACGGCGATGCCGTTCGTTGGCTCGGCGTCGTTCTTTTCGCCGCCGGTGGCGCGCTGCGGATCTGGCCGGTCTTTGTGCTCGGCCATCGGTTCAGCGGGTTGGTCGCAATCCAGCCGGGACATAGGTTGGTCACGAGCGGCGTCTATGGCGTCATCCGCCACCCCAGTTATCTGGGGTTGCTCGTCAATGCGCTCGGGTGGGCCCTCGCATTTCGTTCGGGGGTCGGGGTCCTGCTCACGGTGCTCATGATCCCGCCGCTTCTCGCACGCATAGGCGCCGAGGAGAGGCTGCTGCGCACGCAGTTCGGCGGCGAGTACGACGCCTATCGCAGCCGCACGTCGCGGCTTATTCCCGGGCTCTATTAAGGCGGGCGACCGCCGGCTGCGCGGCCTATTGAGCCGGCTGCGGCGCCGTCCGCTCGACCCTCTTTTTGCTGCGGTTCCTCCTCTTCGATCACCGCCTCCGGATGCGGCTCTTCGCGCACCCAAGGCACGATGACGACCGCGAGGTTCGGGCCGCCGTGGCGCAGCAATGCCCCGCGCAACTGCCCCGCGCGCGAGCTGTGCAGCAGGTAATCCCACCAGTGTTCCTTGACGATTTCGGGGATCACCACCGCGATCGGACGATCGGGGTGCTGCGCTTCGATTTCGGTCACGTGCTTCAGCAAGCGGCCGACAAAGCTGCGATAAGGGGAGGGCGAAATGACGAGCTTTGGCGGCGTCGATCCGGCGGCCCGAACGGGGCGCTCGACCTCGCCGCGCCATTGTCGCCGCAGCCGGCCCACATACTCCTTGGCGTCGGGCCCTTCGAGTCTCGTCAGATGGACGGCGGTCACCTCCTGCGACAGCAGCAGCGCAAAGCGCAGCGCCTTTTCTGCGAGCCGATTCCAGTCCTCGAACGGGATGATGACGAGCGGCGCCCGCGAGCCGCGCAAATCGATCGGGCCTTCATCACGAAGGAGTTGGTCGATCATTCGATAATGGCGCCGGATGGCCTTGAGCAGCGCGATGACGCAAGGGATCACGAGCACGGTGACCCAGGCACCTTCGACGAATTTTGCCGCCAGGATTACGGCAAGCGCGCAACCCGTCGCCACTGCTCCCGTGCCGTTGATCAGTAGTCGCGTCCGGTTGCCCCGCTGCCGGTACCAATGAGCAGCCATGCCGAGCTGCGACAGGGTGAACGCCGTAAAGGCGCCCACGGCGAACAGCGGGATCAGCCGATCGGTGATGCCGCCGAACACGGTAAGCAGCAGCCCGGCGGTCATCGCCAGCCACAGGATGCCGACCGAATAGACGAGGCGGCGGCCCGGCATCGCGAAACTGCGCGGCAAATACTCGTCCTGCGCGACGAGGCGGCAGAGCCGCGGGAAATCGACGAAGCTCGTATTGGCGGAAAGGCATAGGACCGCCAGAAGGCTGCCGATCGCTACGAAATAGACGACACCGCGCCCGACGATTGCGCCGGCGAGCTGCGAGAGCACGCTCTGGTAATTGGGCTGCGTCTGGTCCATCGCGGCGATGCCGTAGGCTTGCGCCAGATAACCAATGACGCCGAGCAACAGGCCCAGGATCAGCATGATCGCCGCCAATGTCCGGTGGGCGTGCCTGACGGTCGGATCGCGAAAAGCGCTGACCCCGTTGCTCACCGCTTCGACGCCGGTCATCGCCGTGCAGCCGCTGGCAAAGGCGCGCAGCAGCAGCCACAACGTCACCCCCGCTGTGGCCGGAGGAAGCGGCGGCGGAGCCACGATCGGCACCGGGTTTCCGCCCGAGGCGAGCGCTTTTGCAACCCCAAAGAGGAGCAGCCCCCCAAAGCCGGCGACGAACAGATAGGTCGGCACCGAGAAGACGAGACCCGCCTCGAGCGTGCCGCGCAGGTTGACAACCGTGATCAGCGCCAGCACCGCAAGGCACAGCTCTAAGGTATAGGGATGGAGTGGCGGGACGGCGGAGGTCAGCGCCGCGATCCCGGCCGAAATCCCGACGGCGGCGTTCAACACATAATCGATCATCAAGGCGCTGGCGGCGAGGAGGCCTGCATCGGCTCCGAGGTTCTCCTTCGCCACCGTGTATGAGCCGCCGTTGCTCGGGTAGGCCTCGATCGTCTGCCAATACGAGACGCAGAGGATCGCCAAAAGCGCCAGGATTGCGGCCATGATCGGGGTGATCACATGCAACCCGGCAGCGCCCGCGGGTATCAGAATCGTCAGCGCGGCCTCGGGGCCGTAAGCCGAAGAGGCAAGCCCGTCGAGGCCCATCGCCGGAACGCCCTCGATGGCCGTCACCTTCCGGGCCTCGCCTTCGCGGTTCGCCAGTCTTCGCCCGATCAGTAGGTTGGCGAGATCCATCCTCGTACCCGTCATGCGCTACCGCTTCTACAAACACTACGGAAGCGACGGCGTCCCCTTCACGACGTTCGAGCCTTGAAGGCGCATCGCGGATCGATCATCGGCATGACCATCGGCCCCTCGGTGATATTCTCCGCCGCGGCTCACACCATCCGCATCTAATAGTGTTTCACCCACCAGAGAGGCACTTATGGAACGAAGGAAGGCATCGGATTTTCCGCAGGAGCTTCTGAACCTCTTTGACAGATACGTGCACGGCGAAATCAACCGCCGCGATTTTTTAAATCGTGCACAAAAATTTGCCGCAGGTGGGGTCACCGCGGCGGCGCTCTTCCAGATGCTCAAGCCGAACTATGCTTGGGCCGTACAGGTTCCAGCGGACGACAAACGGATCAAGGCGGAGTACGATACCGTGCCGTCGCCGCAGGGCAATGGAAGCATCAAGGGCTACCTCGTGCGGCCGGCGAATGCGACCAAACTGCCCTCCGTCCTGGTCATCCACGAGAATCGTGGTCTCAATCCGTATATCGAAGATGTGGCGAGACGGTTGGCGGTTGCCGATTTCATCGCATTCGCGCCCGACGGGCTGACGTCGGTGGGCGGCTATCCTGGAGACGACGAGAAGGGTGCTAAGCTCTTCACCGAGGTCGACCGCGCCAAGATGATGGAAGATTTCTTCGCCGCGGCAACGTGGCTGAAATCACGCCCGGACGGCACCGGTAAGCTTGGTGCCGTCGGCTTCTGCTTCGGCGGCGGCGTTGTCAATCAGCTGGCGGTGCGGATGGGCTCGGATCTTGCCGCTGCGGTGCCATTTTATGGCGTTCAGCCCAGCGCCGCCGAGGCGGCCAAGATCAAGGCGCCGATAAACGCGCAATACGGCGAGCTCGACACGCGCATCACCGGAGGATGGCCGGCGTTCGACGCCGCCCTGACGGAGGCGCAGGTGACGCACGAGGGTCATATCTACAAAGGCGCCAATCACGGCTTCCACAACGACACAACCCCCCGATACGACGAAGCGGCGGCCAAAGAAGCCTGGCAGCGCACGCTGGATTGGTTCAACAAGTACCTGAGGGCCTGAACACGCGGATCAGCCCAATCCAAACGAGAGGCGAGCGCACGACCCCAGCTGCGACCTACGGCGCCCGGCCTGAGAAAGCCTGGAGCATCCCGCGGCATCATTTTTCCTCCGGCCGGGGCACAAGGACTTTCCTATCACCGAAACCTGGACGTCCCCGTCACCCGCCAATTTCGTGCGGCCGGGTGTTCGCGGTTCGTTCGAAAAAGGAAGGCTTTCGAATCTGACCTCTACTGCGGGCGGCGCATTGTATTAGGCGGGGGATTGGTCGGGCAGCGGCTCGGCGCGCACGCCGCGCAGCCCCAACAGTCCCGTCGCCGCGGCGGCGACCAGCGCGAACAGGCAGGCGCTCAGAAAGATGTGCGTCGGCGGCATTCCCAGCGACAGCAGGTAGCCGCCCAGCACCGGTGCGGCGATGCCGCCCAGGCGGCCGATGCCGAGCGCCCAGCCGAGGCCGCTCGTGCGCATGCGCGCCGGGTAGAGCTTGCCGCAGGTCGCGTTGGCGCCGGTCTGGCTGCCGATGATCGTCATCCCGCACAGGAAGATGATCGCGAGCAGGATCCCGTAAGGCAGCGCGACCAGCGAGATCAACGCGATGAACAACGCACCGATCGCATAGTGAAAGGCCAGCGATCGCTCGGGACCGACGCGATCGATCAGCAGGCCGAGATAGAGAACCGCAAAGATCGCGCCCAGATCCCGGAGACTGGAGGCGAACACCGCGCCGGCCGGCGTCATGCCGATCAGATGCAGGACCTCGGGCAGCCAGTAGCCGAACAGGAACAGGTTCATCAGGCTGCAGAAGAAGATGACCCACAGCAGCACGGTCTGCAGCGCATAGCCCCGGCCGAACAGCATCTTGACCGGGTTTTCGCGGGCGACGTCGACTGGGTGCAGCTCTGTCTGCCCCGCGGCAATGTCGAGCCGCTCGAGGAGTGCTGCCTGACGTGGCGACAGATTGGCTTTGCGGGCGAGAAAGCGCGGAGACTCCGGCAGCCCCAACGCCAGCACCGGCACCAGAACCAACGGGAACACCGCCCCCAGGATAAAAATGACCGGCCAGCCGAAATGGGGCAGCAGCACGGCCACGATCTGGCCGCCGACGAAGCCACCGAGCGGCGCCCCGGTAAAGCTCGCCATGATCATCGTCGCGCGCAGTCGTTGCGGCGCATAGTCGCCGGTCAAGGTGGCCGCCCCGGGAAATGCGCCGCCAATCCCGAGCCCGGTGAAGAACCGCAATACGCTCAGCACACCGAGCGAGGGGGCGAAGGCGCTCAGCAGCGAGGCGAGCCCGAAGATCGTGACGCTGCCCAGCAGCAACGGCTTGCGGCCAACCCGGTCGCCGATCGGTCCCGCGGAGAGGGCGCCGACCATGATCCCGACGCTCGACCACAGGAACGCCGTCGTGAAGGACGGTCCCGGCAGGTTCCAGACATGGGTCAGAGACGGCACCGCCCAGCCGATCGAATTTACGTCGTAGCCGTCGCAGATCTGCACCAAGGTGCAGAGCGCCGCGACGCGGATCTGCAGGCCGCCGATCCGCTGGTTCTCGAGCGCCGTCTCCGTTGCCGATAAGACCGCTTCCGCCATCCTCGTCTTCCTCCGTTTGCCTCTTGGGTCTACCGCACGCGGCGGACGAGCAAATCTAGGTCCAGCCCGCCGGCACCGACGGGTCCGCGAGCCGCGCGGAGGGCCTCCCGCGCAGCACCAGCAGAGCCGTCGCCGCGGCGGCCACCAGCGCAAATAGGCAGGCGCTCAAAAAGATCTGCGTCGGCGGCAGGCCGCGCGCCAGCAGATAGCCGCCCAATATCGGCGAGACAATGCTGCCAATGCGGCCAATGCCGATCGCCCAGCCGATCCCGGTGGTACGCATGCGCGCCGGATAAAGCGCGCCGCATGCCCCATTCGCCCCGGTTTGGCTGCCGATGATGGTCGTGCCGGCGAGGAAAATCACTATCAGCAGGGCCAAATACGGCAGGGCGACCAGCGCGATCAAGGCAATGAACACGATGCCCGCGGCATAGTGCAGCGCCAGCGCCCGCTCGGGGCCGAAGCGGTCGATCAAGAGACCGAGATAGAGCACCGCAGACATTCCGCCCAACGCGATGAAGTTGGAGGCAAAGACCGCCTGGGGCGGCGTCATGCCGGTCAGGTGCAAGACCTCGGGCAGCCAGTAGACGAACAGGAACAGATTGAGCAGGCTGCAAAAGTAGATGATCCACAACAGCGCAGTCTGTAGCGCATAGCCGCGACCAAACAGCATCTTGATCGGGTTTTCCACGGCAATGTCGACAGGCTGCGAACCCGCCTGCCCCGGAGCGATGTCGAGGCGCGCAAGCAGCGCCTGCTGACGCGTCGACAAATTCGGCTTGCGGGCGAGAAAACGCGCCGATTCCGGCAGCCACAATGCCATGACCGGCACCAGGGCCAGCGGGAACACCCCGCCGATGACAAAGATGACCTGCCAGCCGAAATGCGCCAGCAGTGCGGCCACTGCCAAGCCGCCGACAAAGCCGCCCAACGGCGCGCCGGTAAACTGCACCATGATCATCGTCGCACGCAGGCGGCTCGGCGTGTAGTCCCCGGTCAGCGCTGTCGTTCCCGAAAATCCGCAGCCGATGCCGAGCCCCGTGAAGAAGCGCCACACGCTCAGCACGCCTAGCGTGCCGGCGAACGCGCTCAACAGCGAGGCCAGGCCAAAGATCGCGACGCCGGCAAGCAGCAAGCGGCTTGCGCCCGAAGCGGTCGCCGATCGGCCCGGCGACGAGGGCGCCCACCATGACGCCGACGCTCGACCACACGAACGCCGTCGAGAATGCCGGCGGCGGAAGATTCCAGACATGGGTCAGCGACGGGACCGCCCAGCCGATCGAACCGACATCGTAGCCGTCGCACATCTGGATCAACATGCAGATCGCCACGACACCGATCTGCAACGCACCGATCCGCTGGTTCTCGAGCGCGTTCTCGGTTACCGACACATACGCTTCCGCCATGCTCGTCTCCCGCCGTTTCCCGACTGCAGGGCCTCGCTGATCTTGCCGTGGGCGGCCTCGCGCTGGCGCATCGGCGCCGTCACGATGCCGCCCGGCTCTCTACCGGAGCCCCGGCGCGCGGCGCGCGCAACGCCAAGAGCGCCGTAGCGATCGCGGCGATCACCGCGAACCCGCAGGCGCTCAGGAAGATGCTTCTCGGCGGCATGCCGATGATCAACAGGTAGCCGCCTAAGGGCGGCGCCGCGATGCCGCCCAAGCGGCCGACGCCGAGCGCCCAGCCGAGGCCGGTGGTGCGCATGCGCGCCGGATAGAGCTTTCCGCAAGTCCCGTTGGCGCCGGTCTGGCTGCCGGTGGTGGTCATGCCCGAGAAGAAGATGACCGCCACCAAAAGCGCATAGGGCATCGCCAGCAGCGAGATCAGCGCAGTGAACACGGCCCCGGCGGCGTAATGCCACGCCAATGCGCGCTCGGGGCCGAAGCGGTCGATCAACAGGCCGAGATAGAGCACCGCGAACATCGCGCCCAAGGCGCGGAAACTGGCGGCGCGGGCGGCCTCGGCCGGGGTCATGCCGGTCAGGTGCAATACCTCGGGCAGCCAGTAGCCGAACAGGAACAGGTCCATCAGGCTGCAGAAGAAGATGATCCACAGCAACACGGTCTGCAGTGCGTAACCTTCGCTGAACAGCATCTTGACCGGGTTGCCTCTGGCGAGGTCGAGGCCTTCGGCAGCCTGCCCCGGCGCGATGTCGAGGCGCTGCAGCAATGCGGCCTGGCGCGGCGACAGGGTGCCCCTGGCGGCCAGAAAGCGCGGCGCTTCGGGCAGCCACACCGCGAGCACCGGCAGCGCCGACAGCGGCAGCAGGCCGCCGAAAACGAAAAGGCTCGGCCACCCGAAACGCGCCAGCAGCAAAGCGCCCACCTGCCCGACCAGAAAGCCGCCCAACGGCGCGCCGGTGAAGGTGGCCATGATCAGGGTCGCGCGCAGCCGCTGCGGCGCATAGTCGCCGGTCAAAGTCGCCGCCCCCGGAAATGCGCCGCCGATGCCGAGCCCGGTGAAGAAACGCAACGCGCTCAGCATGCCGAGGGAACCGGCGAATGCGGAGAGCAGCGAAGCGACGCCGAAGATCGCGAGACTGCCGAGCAACAATGGCCGGCGCCCCCAGCGGTCGCCGATCGGCCCCGCCGAGAGGGCGCCCACCATGATGCCGATGCTCGACCACAAGAACGCGGTCGTGAAGGCCGGCCCGGGGAGATTCCAAGCATGCGTCAGCGCCGGTACCGCGATGCCGATCGAGCCGATGTCATAGCCGTCGCAGATCTGTACGAGCGTGCACAGCGCCGCGACGCGGATCTGCAAACTGCCGAGCCGCTGGTTTTCCAGCGCCAACTCGGTGGCCGACAAAGCCGCCTCTGCCATCGTCGTTCGCCTCCGCGCCTCCCTCTTCGCTCTGTTGCACGTACGGGAGCCCCGCGCAAGCCTCGATGGCGGCGTCCTTGGCGAGCGCCGACGGCGGGACCACATCAGCCTCACGGAGAAGGCGATCGGAGGCTCCGATGGCAGCGACGCAGCGCGATCTTTGGGACAACCCGATGGGGACGGACGGGTTCGAGTTCGTCGAATATACCGGGCCCGATCCCCAGGCGCTGGCGGCTCTCTTCGAGCGCATGGGGTTCGTGGCGGCGGCGCGGCACCGCTCGAAGAACGTCACTCTCTACAAACAGGGCGACGCCAATTTCATCCTCAACGCCGAGCCGGAAAGCTTCGCCCAGGCCTTTGCCCGGCTGCACGGCCCGTCGGTCTGCGCGATCGCGTTCCGCGTCGCCGACGCCGCCAAGGCCTACGAGCGCGCGATCTCGCTGGGCGCCAAGCCGGTGCACGGCAAGGTCGGGCCGATGGAGCTCAATATCCCCGCGATCGAGGGGATCGGCGGCAGCCTGATCTATCTCGTCGATCGATATGGCGACCGGACAATCTACGATGTCGACTTCACACCGCTGGTCGACGATATGGCGCTGCCGGGGGTCGGGCTCACGGGCATCGACCACCTGACCCACAATGTTCATCGCGGGCGCATGGAACTCTGGGCCGAGTTCTACGAGCGCCTGTTCAATTTCCGCGAGGTCCGCTATTTCGACATCGAGGGCAAGCTGACCGGCTTGCGCTCGAAGGCGATGACCAGCCCTTGCGGGCGCATCCGCATCCCGATCAACGAGAGTGCGGACGACAAATCACAGATCGCCGAGTATCTCGAAGCCTATCATGGCGAGGGCATCCAGCACATAGCACTCGCCACCGGCGACATCTATGCGACCGTCGAGGCGCTGCAGGCGCACGCGATCTCGTTCATGTCGGTCCCCGACACCTATTACGAGGCGGTCGATGCCCGCGTGCCGGGGCATGGCGAGAACCTCGCCCGATTGCAGCGCGACCGGATTCTGATCGACGGCGCCCCGGGTGCCGGTCAAGGACTGCTGCTGCAGATCTTCACCGAGACCGTGATCGGCCCGATCTTCTTCGAGATCATCCAACGCAAGGGCAATGACGGCTTCGGCGAGGGCAATTTCCGCGCCCTCTTCGAGTCGATCGAGCGCGACCAGATCCGCCGCGGTGTGCTCGCCCCCCAGGCGCGAGCCGATAGGGCGTGAATGTTTCAACTGGCCGAACCCGCCCCTCCTCGGCGTTATCGCATTCCGCAACACGAGTGCACGGCGACCAAGCCGTGAGGATGAGCCGGGCTGGGCTTAATGGTGTGGTGCCGCAGATCACCAAGCACTGCGTTCGACGTGAGCCTCCGAGCTTCGCCCGGTAAAGCGGGCTTTAACCAGGAATGTGCAAGACTGAGCGACCATCTTCTGGCACAACACGCGCATGCTCGCCCCTCTGCACGCGAGGCCGGGCTCTGATGCGGCAACTTATGAGTGATTTGACATGGGCTTCCATCTCCCGGGCCCGACAAGGGGCAAGGTCGACCACCTGATCGCGACATACGGCGCCGAGCGGGTACCGGGCCCGCCCGATGACTTCCATGACATCCCCGAGAGCCAAGCGCTGATCTGCGTGGTGAATACCGTCACCTACGAGACCGCGAGCTTCTGTTTCTCGGCGGCCGAGATGGCGCTGCTCAATGATACGAGCGACTTCCGGCCGCGGACCTGGTTGGTGATGGACCGCAGGAAGGCAGAGGAGTTGTCGAAATACCGGACAGCGCCCGCAGAGCGCCGGAAAGAGCCGGGCGCGTAGCACGACAAACAGCAGAGGCGACAACGCCGTTTGGTCCCATTTGCGTATTGATACCCGATTCATCGCCAAGAGCGTTCGCTTCGGATTGCGGCTGACAGCGGGTGGCGGCGCAACGGGCCTTCATTCGATCAGCCCCTCGACGCGCCTCGGCCATGCAGTCGCGTTCCTGCCGCCTGGTCACCAAAGAGGGTTCCGGCGAGAGCAATTCCCGCCCCCGCCGAGCGGGCTCGCTGGCGGCCCCTCACCCCAACCCTCTCCCCGCAAAGCGGGGCGAGGGAGGAGAAAGGCCCCTCTCCCCGTGACGCGGAGAGGGAGGGGCCCGCGTCAGCGCGAGGGTGAGGCGGCTTTTCGCTTATTCCGCCGGGGCGGCGGCGGGTTCCTCCTGGCCGAAGCTCGGGGTGTCGGTGCGGTCGATGAGCGCTTCGGGGCCCTCGGTCGGCAGGTTTTCGAGCCAGTTGATCCCGGCGTCGATGTCGTTTTCCCACATCTCGCGCGGCATCTCGTAGAGGAACTCGACGCCGTAGCCGTTCGGGTCGTTGATATAGACGCTGTGCGTCACCCCGTGGTTGACCCGCCAATTGAACTTGACGCCCTTGCTCTGCAGGAAGGCCAGCTGCTTCAGCCACGCCTCGCGGCTCGGCATGGTCAGCGCGACATGGTTGATCGCGACCTGGCTGTTGGCCAGCACCCAATCGGCGGGCGGCGGCAGGTTCGCGCTCTCGACGCAAGCGACCGTGTGGTGGGTCAGCTTGCCGTCATTGACCGCACTGTAAAACCGCATCTTGGGCAGGATCGGGCGATCCGGCCGCGCGTGCAATTCGCCGACCTGCTTGAAGCCGACGATCTCGGTCCAGAATTTGTGCGACTCCTCGATGTCGCGGACATTCAGCACGAGATGGTTGATGCCGGACGGGCTCACCGCCTCGGTCGGGGGATTGGACTTCGTCTCTGCCATCATAGCCCTCCGCAAATCTGTGCGACATCTGGTACTCCGGGCGGCTCGATCGCGCAAGCTCGGCATTCCGTTGATCGCGCTAAGCCAGGCAAGGACCGATCACCGGCAGGTCTGCTGGCAAACAGCACAGGATGCGGACATGCGCGCCGCGCAGGTTGTCACGGATCGCATTTAGCTTTGACAAATTGCATATCATGTGCTATTTGCGCAACATGGACTAACGCAATGCGCGTCTGGCGATGCCGTCTGTGCCGGTCTAGAGCGAGCCGGCGCTCGGCTGCCCGCTGTTTTCGGCTTCGCCGGATCGCGGATTGTCCAGGGTTTCCGCGGGGGAGATGTTAACGCTCGCTGATAATTTCCTGCAGAAACAGCAAAAACAGCAAGACCGCCGGTTCGGCGTCGACTGCGGCTGGGGGGCGGGTAGTGGCTCGCCAGGCGCCAAACTGGGTCGAGTTGATACCCCGCCTCCTGCGACCATATGCCGAAGGGACGATCATCAGACGCGAGTAGGAGGAAGTGATGGCGGTCGTCGAGGCAGTGCGGAGCGAGCCCGCCGCGAGTGTTCGCCGGGTTCGCATGCTGATCGGCGGGGATTGGACCGAGGCCGTCTCCGGTGAGGTGCTCCCGGTCGAGAACCCGGCGCGGCGGCAGGTCATTGCGGAGATCCCGCGCGGCAGGGCGGCCGATGTCGATCGCGCCGTCGCGGCTGCCGCTGCCGCGTTCGCCGGCTGGGCGAAGGTGGCGCCACGAGAGCGCGGGCGAACGCTATTGCGGATTGCCGAGGCGATCGAGACGCGCGCCGAGGAGCTGGCGCGCACTATTGCGCTCGAGACCGGCAATGCGCTGCGTACGCAGGCGCGGCCGGAAGCCCGACTTGCGGCCGATATCTTCCGTTATTTCGGCGGGCTCGGCGGCGAGCTCAAGGGCGAGACGATCCCGTTCGGTGAGCAGGTGCTGAGCTACACGCGGCGTGAGCCGTTGGGTGTCGTCGGCGCGATCATCCCGTGGAACGCGCCGGTGCTGCTCGCCGCGCTCAAGATCGCTCCGGCATTATGCGCCGGCAACACGCTTGTGTTGAAAGCAGCCGAGGACGCGCCGCTCGGAGTGCTGCTCATGGCCGAGATCTGTCATGAGCATCTGCCGGAGGCTGTGCTGAACGTGCTGACCGGGCTGGGCGAGGAATGCGGTGCGCCGCTGACGCACCATCCGCTCGTGCGCAAGCTTTCCTTTACCGGCTCGACCGAAGTCGGCAAGCTTGTCATGCGGGCGGCATCGGAGCGGATCGTCCCGGTCTCGCTCGAGCTCGGCGGCAAGAGCCCCTCTATCGTCTTCCCAGATGCGAACGAGGACTGGGTCGTCGACGGGATCATCGCGGCGATGCGCTTTACCCGCCAGAGCCAATCTTGCACCGCCGGATCGCGCCTGTTCGTTCACGCCGATATTGTCGATTCGTTTCTCGACAAACTGAAACAGAAGACGTCCGCGCTACGGATTGGCGACCCGCTCGACGAGGCCACGGACATCGGCGCGATCATCAATGAAAAGCAATTCCGCAAAGTCTGCTCCTACATCGAGGACGGGCTCAACCAGCCCGGGGCGCGTCTCGTGATGGGCGGACTGCCGCCGACGAGCGGTCCGCTCGCCGAAGGATATTTCGCGCTCCCGACGGTCTTTGCCGACGTGTCGAACGAATGGCGGTTGGCGCGCGAGGAGATCTTCGGGCCAGTGCTGGTCGCCATACCGTGGACCGACGAGGCCGAAGCGGTCCGCATGGCGAACGACAGCCATTACGGTCTCGCTGCCTATGTCTGGACCCACGATATCGGGCGCGGGCTCAGGACGGCGCATGCGATCGAGGCCGGCTGGGTGCAGGTCAATCAGGGCCTCGGCCAGTCGCCGGGCCACTCCTATGGCGGCTACAAGGAAAGCGGTATCGGCCGCGAATTCTCGCTTGAAGGGAATGCTCGACAGCTTTACCCAGCGCAAGAACGTCACCGTCAACCTAACGACGCTGCCGCCACACTGAGTTGCGTCCGCGCGCCGGGGAGCGGCCCGGTCTGGGGTTGCGCGGCGCGGCGTACGAGAACGACTTTTTGCGCCGACTTGCCGAGGAAGTGGTAGCCCGATCCGCCCTCGGCGAGGATGTCGAGAAACGCATCCGGTTCGGTGACGCGCACGGTGCCGAGAATATCGGCGCCGCGGCGCAGAAACGCGTCGGGCAGCATGCTGACGGTCGGGCCGACCATCGTCACCCGCGCATCGGGCTTGGCCAGCGCCAGCAGCCCGCCGAGCGTGTCGTTGATCAATGTCGTGCCGGTGATCAGCAGCACGTCGGCTTGGGGAACGACGGTGTCCGCCTGCTCGGCCGGGCGGTAGAAGGGCAGCTCGTCGGCTTTGAGTGTCGCGGGATCCTGTTCGAGCACGAGGTAAGGTAGATGCCGTCGCTTCAGTTCGCGCAAGAACGGCACGAACGCGCCGACGACAACGACCTGGTCGCCCGGGTTGATCTCGGTCGCATCGAACGCGTCGATGCCAAGTTGCAGGTCGGTTTCCGGGTGCGGGCGGCGGTTCCAACAGGTCTCGGCCAGCGCATTCATCGCGGCGATGCCGACTGCGCGGCGGATGCCGTTGTCGCCGAGCGCTTCCTGCGCCAGGTCGAAGGCCGGCCGGCCCTGCAGTTTGCCGGGGAACGGCATCGCCATCGCCGAGCTCGGGCAGCACACCGCCTCGGGGATCGTTTTGATCGGCGTCGCGCAGGCGCCGGCAATGCCGTTGTCGAGCTTCACGCCGGTGAAGAAAAGCCCGATCACCGCCCGCTCGACGGTGATGCGATCGTGCCCTGAACCGAGGATCTCGCGGATCGCGGCGAGGGTTTCGCGAATTATCGACTTCTCGTCCGTTTCCATCACCGTTCCTCTCAAACAGCGAGCGGCGGCCGGCGCTCGGGCTGCGTCGCCTCGAACGCGCGGGCGGCGTGCAAGACGCGAGCATCGGCATAGAGCGGGCCGACGATTTGCAGGCCGATCGGCAGCCCGGCGCCCGTCAGCCCGCAAGGGACGCTCGCCGCCGGCTGGCGCGTCATGTTGAAAGGATAACTGAAAGGCGACCAGTCGATCCAGTGGCGCTCGGTCTGAGGATCGTTGAGATCCTGCCCCACTGGGAGCGCCGGGATCGGCATCATCGGCGTCAGCAGCAGATCGTATTGCCGATGGAACTCCGCCATCTCCTGGCCGAGCGCGGTCCGGACGAGGTCGGCGCCGAGATAATCGACGGCGCTAATCCGCTCGCCTTCGGCTGCCGTCGCCACCAGGCCTGGGTCGACCAGCACGCGCTTGTCGGCGGGATACGTGCCCAGGAGCTTAGCCGCGCCGGCTGCCCACAACGTGAACAGCGCCTCGCGCGGCGACGGAAAGATCGCCCCGACCTCTTCGACGATGGCGCCGAGCGCCTCGAATTGCCGCGCCGCCTCGGCGACCGCCGCGGCGATCTCGGGATCGACCTTGGCATAGCCGAGCGTCGGGCTGTAGGCGATCCGCCAGCCGCGCACGCCGCCGTCGAGCCCGTCGAGATAATTCCTGTCCTCGGGCGGCAGGGCGTAGGGATCGCGGTGGTCGGGAGCCGAGAGCACGGTCAGCATCAGCGCCGCATCCGCGACGGTTCGCGCCATCGGGCCGAGATGCGCGAGCAGGCCCATCGCCGAGAGCGGATAGGCCGGTACCCGGCCGAAGCTCGGCTTCAGTCCGAAAATGCCGGTGAACGCGCAAGGGATGCGGATCGACCCGGCGCCGTCGCTGCCGAGATGCAAGGGCCCGATCCCGGCGGCGCACGCCGCGGCGGCCCCGGCGCTGCTGCCGCCCGGGGTGCGCGAAAGGTCCCACGGGTTGCGCGTGATCCCGGTCAGCGGGCTGTCGCCCAGGGCTTTCCAGCCGAATTCCGGTGTCGTCGTCTTGCCGAGGATGACAGCACCGGCCTCGCGCAACCGCGCCGTCGCCGGCGCGTCCTCGGACCAGTCCTGGTTCGGATCGACGAGGCGCGACCCGCGCAGGGTTGGGAAGCCGCGCATCAGCATCAGGTCCTTGATCGTCACCGGAATGCCGTCGAGCTGCCCGACCGCCTCTCCGCGCAGCCAGCGTTGTTCCGATGCCCGCGCCGCAGCCATCGCGCCGTCGTGGTCGATGATACAGAACGCGTTGATTTTGGGTTGCAGCCGATCGAGGCGATCGAGCAGCAGCCGGGTCACTTCGACCGGCGAGAGCGCCCTCTTGCGATAGAGATCGAGCAACGAAACCGCCGACGCGTAGGCGATATCCTGGTCGTCGCTCATTGCTGCTCCTTTCTGCCGCTCCTGAAGAACAATTTATGGCGCGGCTTTTGCAGTGTGAACCCGGATCGCGTAAGGTCCTTCCACAACGAAGGCTAGAACGGGAGACCGATGACCTCATTCGCCCGGATGCTGCGTTTGCCGGGTGCCATCGTGGCGCTCGCCCTCACTTTTGTCCCGGCGATCGGATGGGCGGAGGCCGGGTCGAAGACCCTTCGCTTCATCCCGCAAGCCGATCTGCGCAGCATCGACCCAATCTGGACGACGGCCTATGTGACCCGCAATTTCGGCTATCTGGTCTTCGACACGCTCTTTTCGCTCGACAAGAATTTCAAGCCGCAGCCGCAAATGGTCGATCGCTGGACGGTCAGCGACGATAAGCTGACCTATAGTTTCATCCTGCGCGACGGGCTCAAATGGCATGACGGACAGCCGGTCCGCGCCGCCGATTGCGTCGCCTCGCTCGAACGCTGGGGTAAGCGCGACACGCTCGGCCAGAAGCTGATGGACGCCGTCGGCGAGATTCGGGCGGTCGACGACAGGACCTTCACGATCAGCCTGAAATCCCCGTTCCCGCTGATCCTCGATGCGCTCGGCAAGCTCTCCAGCAATGTCCCGTTCATGATGCCCGAGCGGCTTGCCAAGACCGACCCCTACCAGCAGATCCCGGAAGCAATCGGCTCCGGCCCGTTCAAATTCGTCAAGGAGGAGTGGGTTCCCGGCAACAAGGCCGTCTTTGTCAAGAACGCCGATTACGTGCCGCGCGAAGAAGCGCCGAGCTTCGCCTCCGGCGGCAAGGTGGCCAAGGTCGACCGCGTCGAATGGCTCTATATTCCCGATACGGCTACCGCCGCTGCGGCGCTCAATGCCGGCGAAGCCGATTGGTACGAGCAGCCGCCGGCGGACCTCGTCCCGGTCTTCGCCGCCAACAAGGATATTGTCGTCGCGACGGTCGACCCGCTCGGCAACCAAGGCGTCCTGCGGTTCAACCATATTCAGCCGCCGTTCAATAATTTGAAACTGCGCGAGGCGGTGCTGAACCTCGTCGATCAGAAAGACTACATGGGTGCGGCAGCCGGCGATCCGAAATACTGGAAGACCTGCGCTGCATTCTTTGGCTGCGGCACCCCGTTCGAGACCAATGCCGGCGCCGAGGCTTTGCTCAAGGGTCCGAACCTCGCCAAGGCGAAGGAGCTGATCAAAGAGGCGGGGTATAAGGGCGAGAAGATCGTGCTGCTCTCGGCGACGGACCAGCCGATCGTGCACGGCCAGGCGCTGGTGACCTTGGACGCGCTGCGCAAGGCCGGGCTCAATGTCGAATTGCAGGCGAACGACTGGGGAACGCTGATCACGCGGCGCGCCTCGAAGGAGCCGGTCGAGAAGGGCGGCTGGAGCATCTTCCACACCTGGACCTCGGCTCCGGATTTCTTTTCTCCAGCTGTCAACATCGCGCTCCGCGGCAATGGTGAGAAAGGGTGGTTTGGCTGGCCGACCGACGACAAGATCGAGGCGCTGATCGACGCCTGGTTCAAGGCGCCCGACTTCGCCGCACAGAAGCAGCTCGCCGCCGACATCCAGGTCGAGGCCTACACCAACGACGTGCCGTATATCCCGACCGGCCAGTTCGTCGTGCCGACTGCCTATCGCAAGAACCTCGACGGCATCATCGTCGCTCCGGTCGTGTTCCTGTGGAACGTCGAGAAGAAATGACAGTTGTGCCCCTGAGTGCCCCTCACCCTCCCGCTGACGCGGGTCCCTCCCTCTCCCCGCGAGCGGGGAGAGGGCCGGGGTGAGGGGTTGATCGCGGGCGTAGCGACGTGTTCGCCTACATCGTCCAGCGCATCCTCGCGACCATCCCGGTCATGGCGGTGGTGGCACTGTTCGTCTTTGCGCTCCTCCATCTGAGCCCCGGCGACCCGGCGGTGATCATCGCCGGAGATACGGCGACATTGGACGACATCGCCCGCATCCGAGAGAAGCTCGGGCTCGACCAGCCGCTCTACATCCAGTTCGTGACCTGGGTGTGGGGTCTTTTGCATGGCGATCTCGGCATCTCGATCTTCACCAACCTGCCGGTTTCCAAGCTGATCGCCCAGCGGGTCGAGCCGACCATAACCTTGACGATCTCGACGCTCATCGTCTCGGTTCTCGTGGCGATCCCGATGGGGGTGCTCGCCGCGTGGAAGGCCGGCTCGTGGATCGACCGGGTGGTGATGGTCTTCGCGGTGCTCGGGTTTTCCGTGCCGGTCTTCGTGCTTGCCTATCTCTTGATCTATGTGTTTGCGATCTCGACCGATTTGTTGCCGGTCCAGGGCTTTGTCGACATCGGCGGCGGAGTGTGGCCGTTCCTGTCGCACCTCGTGATGCCGACCCTCGCCCTCGGCATGGTCTTTGCGGCACTGATCGCGCGCATGACGCGCGCCAGCATGCTCGACGTGCTGGCCCAGGACTACATCCGCACCGCGCAGGCCAAGGGCCTGGCCAACGACAAGGTGCTGATCGGCCACGCGCTGAAGAATGCGGCCGTGCCGATCGCGACGATCGTCGGCATCGGGGTGGCCTCGCTGATCTCCGGCGTCGTCGTCACCGAAACGGTGTTCGCGATCCCCGGTCTCGGCCGGCTGACGGTCGACGCGATCCTGCGCCGCGACTACCCGATCATCCAGGGGATCATCCTGGTCTTCTCGGCAGCTTATGTGCTGATCAATCTGCTGGTCGACCTCAGCTACACGCTGCTCGATCCGCGCATCCGCTATTGAGGCCCGCGACAAAACACCATGACCGTCACGCCAGCCGATCTCGCCCTTCTCGACGCGCCTGCGCTACGCCAGGGCCGGCTGCGCACCTATCTCCGCCGGCATCCGACAATGGTTGTCGGCGGCGTGCTGCTCGGCCTGATGGCGCTGATGGCGATTTTTGCCCCTTATCTCGGCACCGTCGACCCGCAGGCACTGTCGCCGATCCGCCGGCTGCGCTGGCCGTCGGCGCAATATTGGTTCGGCACCGACATGCTGGGGCGCGACATCTACAGCCGCACGGTCTACGGCGCGCGCATCTCGCTGACGGTGGGGATCAGCGTCGCCCTCGCAAGCACCGTCCTCGGGCTCGCGATCGGTCTGGTGACCGGCTTCAGCCGGTGGACCGATGCGATCGTCATGCGGGTCATGGACGGGCTGATGTCGATCCCGGCGATCCTGATCGCGATCGCGCTGATGGCGTTGACCCGCGCCAGCCTCCAGAACGTCGTCTTCGCGATCACCGTCGCCGAGGTGCCGCGGGTCACGCGCCTCGTCCGCGGCGTCGTGTTGACCTTGCGCGAGCTGCCCTTTGTCGAGGCGGCGCACGCCAGCGGCACCGGCTTCTTCCGCATCCTGTGGCGGCATATCGTGCCCAACACCCTGCCTCCACTCCTCGTGCAGGGCACCTTCGTCGCCGCCTCGGCGATGATCGTCGAGGCGATTCTGTCGTTTCTCGGCGCCGGCACGCCGCCCAACATCCCGAGCTGGGGCAACATCATGGCCGAGGGGCGCAGCCTCTTCCAGGTCGCCTATTACATCGTCCTCTTTCCGGGCGCGTTCCTGTCGATCACCGTGCTGGCCATCAACCTGTTGGGCGACGGATTGCGCGACGCGCTCGACCCGCGTCTCGCGCGGCGGATGTAGCGCATGGCCGAGGCGGCCTATGTCGCGACGGTCCCGAAGGCGCCGGCGGCCCGGATCGAGCCGCTCCTCGAGGTCGCCGATCTCCGAACCTGGTTTTTCACCCGCGACGGGGTCGTCCGCGCCGTCGACGGCGTCTCGTTCCACGTCATCCCCGGCGAGACCTTGGCGATCGTCGGCGAAAGCGGCTGCGGCAAGAGCGTCACCGCACTCTCGATATTGCGGCTGATCCCGTCGCCGCCCGGGCGCATCGTCTCCGGCGCGATCCGCTTTGCCGGACGCGACCTCCTCGGGTTGAGCGAGGGGGAAATGCGCGATGTCCGCGGCAACGAGATCTCGATGATCTTTCAGGAGCCGATGACCTCGCTGAACCCGGTCCTGACGATCGGTCACCAGATCGCCGAGACCCTGACCCTGCATCAGGGGCTCAACCGCAAGGCCGCACTCGCCAGGGCCGCCGACATGCTGCGCCTCGTGCACATTCCCGAGGCCCGGCGGCGCATCGCCGAGTACCCGCACCAGCTTTCGGGCGGCATGCGGCAACGGGTGATGATCGCGATGGCGCTTGCCTGCAACCCGAAGCTCTTGCTCGCCGACGAGCCGACGACGGCGCTCGACGTGACGATCCAGGCGCAGATCCTCGATCTGATGCGCGAATTAAAGCAGAAGATCGACGCCGCGATCGTGCTGATCACCCATGATCTCGGCGTCGTCGCCGAGATGGCCCAGCGCGTCGTCGTCATGTATGCCGGCCGCAAGGCCGAGGAGGCGCCGGTCGGGCCCCTGTTCCGCCGCCCGCTGCATCCCTACACCAAGGGGCTCCTCGGCTCGGTGCCGCGGCTCGGCGCCACGCTCGCGAGTGAGCGCGCGCTGCGGCTCGCCGAGATCCCCGGGACGGTGCCCTCGCTGAAGGAGGCGATCCCGGGCTGCCCGTTCGCGGCGCGCTGCGCCTTCGCGACCGATCGGTGCCGCCGCGAGATCCCGGCTTTCGAGGAGAAGGAGCCCGGGCATTACGCGGCCTGTTTCCATTCCGACCGGGTGGCCCTCGCGTGACCGCAAGCATGCCTGGCCAGTTCCCGGCTCCTCCGCCGCTTGCCCCCACCCTTCCCTCCCCCGCATTGCGGGGGAGGGTTAGGGAGGGGGCGGGGGAGGGAATGGGTGGGGGCCCGCTGCTGTCGGTTAGCGGCCTGGTCAAACACTTCCCGGTCAGGAAAGGGCTGTTGCAGCGCGCCGTCGGACAGGTGCACGCGGTCGACGGCATCTCCTTCGACATCGCCGAAGGCGAGACCTTGGGGCTTGTCGGCGAGAGCGGCTGCGGCAAGTCGACCGCGGGCAAGACGATCCTCAAATTGATCGAGCCGACCGCCGGCGAGATCCGCATCAACGGGGAGCGCATCGACGCGCTGTCGCGCCATGAGATGCGGCCCTATCGGCGCCAGCTGCAGGTCGTCTTCCAGGACCCCTACTCCTCGCTCAACCCGCGGCTCAGGATCCGCGACATCATCGGCGAGCCGCTGGTCAATTACGGGGTGTCGGGGGGCCGTGAGCTCGAGGATCGGGTCGCCGAGCTCGCTCTCAAGGTCGGCCTGCGCGCCGAGGCGCTCGACCGCTTCCCGCACGAATTCTCCGGCGGCCAGCGCCAGAGGATCGGCATCGCCAGGGCCTTGGCGCTGCATCCGAGCCTGATCATCTGCGACGAGCCGGTCTCGGCACTCGACGTCTCGGTGCAGGCTCAAGTGATCAATCTCCTGGGCGATCTGCAGCGCGAGTTCGGCCTCTCTTATCTCTTCGTCGCCCACGACCTCGCGGTCGTCGAGCACATCAGCAACCGCATCGCCGTCATGTATCTCGGCAAGATCGTCGAGATCGCCGACAAGACCGCCCTCTTCACCCGCCCGCAGCACCCCTACACCGAGGCGCTGCTGTCGGCCGTCCCGGTCCCCGACCCCGACGCGGCGCGCAAGCGCATCATCCTGAAGGGCGACGTGCCGAGCCCGATCAACCCGCCCGCGGGCTGCCGCTTCCACACCCGCTGCCCCTACGCCTTCGAGCGCTGCTCCACGGAGGAACCGGCGATGCGCGAGGTCCTCCCCGGCCACCACGTCGCCTGCCATCTGCGGGAGACGCAGCCCGCGGCGCTCGCGCAGGCCGCCGCGGTTCCGGCGTAACCGCCGAGGACGCGGCCGCCGCCCCTCACCCTCGCGCTAACGCAGGCCCCTCCCTCTTCCCGCCGTCGCGGGGAGAGGGGCTTCTCTCTCCCTCGCCCCGCTTGCGGGGGAAGGTCGGGGTGAGGGGCAGCGGGCGCCCGCGCGCTCCGGTCTCTCCCTCGCCCTCACCGGCCGCCGTCGGTGAGCGCGAGGCCCGCGTGCGCATGACCCGGCTGCGGCGGCGGATCGCCGAGCGGCTGAAGGCGGCGCAGAACACCGCCGCGATGCTGACGACCTTCAACGAGATCGACATGACCGAGGCGATCGCGTTGCGCGAGCGCTACCGCACGGGCCTTGAGAAGAAGCACGGGGTGCGGCTCGGCTTCATGTCGATCTTCGTCAAGGCGGCGATCGTCGCGTTGAAGGAGCTGCCGGCGGTCAACGCCGCGATCGACGCCGACGACATCGTCTACAAGAACCATTACGACATCGGGGTTGCGGTCGGCACCGAGCAAGGGTTGGTCGTACCGGTCGTGCGCGACGCCGACCGAATGACGTTTGCCGAGATCGAGCAGACGATCACGGCACTCGCCCGCAAAGCGCGCGACGGCAAGCTGACGATCGAGGATCTCTCCGGCGGCACCTTCACGATCACCGACGGCAGCGTCTATGGCTCGCGGATGTCGACGCGGATGCTCAACCCGCCGCAATCCGGGATCCTCGGCATGCACAAGATCGAAAGGCGGCCCGTCGCGCTGGGCGACCAGGTCGAAATCCGGCCGATGATGTATGTGGCACTTTCCTACGACCACCGCCTCGTCGACGGCCGCGAGGCGGTCACCTTCCTCGTGCG
>CAWCKT010000018.1:0-56037 GCA_963796155.1 uncultured Alphaproteobacteria bacterium
ATAGGCGTTTCGCCGACATGCAAATAGCGATCTTGCAATTGCTATAATAGCATGATATATTCCACCGAGAATGGCGCTCGGGGACGGGCGCGATGACGGCGAAGGAGAGGTACGTGCTTGTAGATTCATTGCAGAAACAGGAGGCGCGGGACGAGCGCGGCCGCTTTTTGGCGGGCGTGTCCGGCAATCCCGAGGGGCGGTTCCGCAAGGGCCGGTCGGGCAATCCCGCCGGGCGGCCGGCCGGGGACGCGCAACAAGGCGACCGAGACCGCCGAGCTGTTGCTCGAAGGCGAGGCCGAGGCGCTGACCCGGAAGGCCGTCGAGCTCGCGCTGGCGGGCGATGGGGTGGCGCTGCGGCTCTGCCTCGACCGCCTTATTCCGCCACGCCGCGGGCGCAAGGTGCAGCTCGCCAATGTGCCGCCGGTGAGCGGTACGGCCGATCTCGGCCCGACGATGGCGGCGATCACCACGGCGGCCACCGGAGGTGCGATCACGCCCGGCGAGGCGGCCGAACTCGCTCGCGTCGTCGAAATCTATGTCCGGGCGGTCGAAGCCAGCGATTTCGAACGGCGCTTGCGGCAGCTGGAAGAAGACCGGGAGATCGGCGGATGACTTGACCGGGCCAGGAAAAATCAGCCGAATGACCGGGTGATGATCGATCTCGCGACCTTGGAAGCCGCCGCCGCACTCGTCCACCGGGTGGTGCCGCCGACCCCGCAATATTGCTGGCCGCTGCTGTCGCGGCGGATCGGCGCCGAGCTCTGGGTCAAGCACGAGAACCACACGCCGATCGGCGCTTTCAAGATCCGCGGCGGGCTCGTCTATCTCGACGACGTCAGGCGCTCGCAGCCGAATGTACGCGGCGTTGTGACCGCGACCACCGGCAATCACGGGCAGAGCATCGCGCTCGCCGCCGCTCGGCTGGGGCTCGATGCGACGATCGTCGTCCCGCACGGCAACAGCATCGAGAAAAATCGGGCGATGGAGGCGTTCGGCGCCAAGCTCGTCGAGGCCGGGCACGACTTCCAGGCCGCCTACGAGCGCGCGACGGAGCTCGTCGGGCAGGAAGGGTGGCACTTCGTCCGGTCTTACCACCCGCTGCTCGTGCGCGGTGTGGCGAGCTACGCCCTCGAACTCTTTCGCGCGGTGCCCGACCTCGACACGGTCTACGTGCCGATCGGGCTCGGCAGCGGCATCTCCGGCGTTATCGCGGCGCGCGAGGCGCTCGGGGTTACGGCCGAGATCGTCGGCGTCGTCGCCGAGAACGCCCCGGCCTACGCGCTATCCTTCGCCGCCGGCGCGCCGGTCAGCACCAATTCCGCCGATACCATGGCCGGCGGTCTCGCCGTGCGGGTTCCCGACCCGGAAGCGCTCGAGATCATCCTCCGCGGTGCGGCACGCATCGTCACCGTCTCGGAGGCCGAGATCCGCCGCGCGATGCGCATTCTCTTCACCGACACGCACAATGCGGCCGAGGGCGCGGGTGCGGCCCCTCTCGCCGCGGCAATGCAGGAACGCCTTCGCCTCGCCGGCAAGCGCGTCGCGGTCGTTCAATCCGGCGGCAACATCGACCGCCCCCTCTTCGCCCAAATCTTAGCGGAGGAAGACGCGGAGTAGGTTTGCGCTCAGTCACCCCGACGCGCGGTCACCTCGATCTCGATCTTCATGCGCGGATCGACGAGGCCACAGAAAAGGGCGGTCGCGGCCGGGCGGATAGCACCAAAGACTTCGCCGAGCACCGGCACGATATCAGGCCAATCGGCGATGTCGGGCACGTAGTAGCGGACCCGCACGACATCGGCGAGGCTGGCGCCCGCCTCGGCCAATGCCGCCGCGATATTGCGGAACGCCTGGCGGGCCTGCTCGGCCGGGTCCTCGGCGATCGTCATCCGCGAATAGTCGAACCCGGTGGTGCCGGCGACAAAGATCCACTCGCCGTCGACGACGGCGCGGCTGTAGCCGGCCGCGGCCTCGAACGGCGATCCCGAGGAGATCAGGCGGCGCATCTCAGGCCGTCTCGCTACTCGGCATCTCAGGCGGTCTCGGCGAAGATTTCGCGGCCGATCAGCATGCGCCGGATCTCCGAGGTCCCGGCGCCGATCTCGTAGAGCTTGGCGTCGCGCAGCAGCCGCCCGGTCGGGAAGTCGTTGATGTAGCCGTTGCCGCCCAGGATCTGCACCGCGTCGAGCGCCAGCGCCGTCGCCTTTTCGGCGGCGTAAAGGATGGCGCCGGCGGCATCCTTGCGCGTCGTCTGCCCGCGGTCGCAGGCCCTCGCCACCGCATAGACATAAGATTTGCAGGCGTTCATCGTCGTATACATGTCGGCGATCTTGCCCTGGATCAGCTGGAACTCGCCGATCGGCTGGCCGAACTGCTTGCGGTCGTGGATATAGGGGATAACCGCATCGAGACAGGCCTGCATGATGCCGAGCGGACCGGCGGCAAGGATGGCGCGCTCGAAGTCGAGGCCGCTCATCAGCACATGGACGCCCTCGTCGACGGCACCCAGCACGTTTTCGGCCGGCACCTCGCAATCCTCGAACACCAGCTCCGAGGTCGGCGACCCGCGCATGCCCAGTTTGTCGAGCTTCTGCGCGGGCCGGAACCCCCTGAACCCGCTTTCGATCAGAAAGGCGGTGATGCCGCGTGCCCCGGCATCGGGCCGGGTCTTGGCATAGACGACCAGGGTCTGCGCGTAATGGCCGTTGGTGATCCACAGCTTCGTACCGTTCAAGACGTAGCGGTCGCCTTGTCTGTCGGCCCGCAGCCGCATCGAGACGACATCCGAGCCGGCCTCGGGCTCGCTCATGGCGAGCGCACCGACGTGCTCGCCCGAGATCAGCTTCGGCAGGTATTTGCGCTTCTGCGCCTCGCTGCCGTTGCGCCGGATCTGGTTGATGCAGAGGTTCGAATGGGCACCGTAGGAGAGGCCGACCGAAGCCGAGGCGCGGCTCACTTCCTCCATCGCGACGCAATGCGCCAGATAGCCCATGCCGGCGCCGCCGTATTCTTCCTCGACGGTGATCCCGTGCAGGCCGAGTGCCCCCATTTCCGGCCACAGCTCGACCGGGAAGCGGTCGGTCCGGTCGATCTCGGCGGCGAGCGGGGCGATGCGGTCCTCGGCAAAGCCGCGCACCGTCGTCCGCAGCATGTCGACCTCGGGGCCGAGGTCAAAGTCGAGCGCCGGAAGCCGCGTGTTTTGCATCGGCGGGACGCTATCTCATCGAGATTGCTTCGTCGCTACGCTCCTCGCAATGACAGGCTCTTTGGTGTCATTGCGAGCGGAGCGAAGCAATCTCGCCGGGTGGCGGCTTCGGCTGGTGCGGTCGAGAAGACTCGAACTTCCACGGAGTTTCCCCCACAGCGACCTCAACGCTGCGCGTCTACCAATTCCGCCACGACCGCACGGCAGGGCCGGCGTGATTAGCAAATCCGGCTCACCATATCAAGCTGCATGGGCTTTGAGATGGGGACGCAAACGAGCCGGATCGAGTGGCGAATCGACAGGATTCCCGTCGATTACCGGCCGGCGGTCGAGGCCATGGAGGCGCGTGTCGCTGCGATCAGAGCCGGCTCGGCACCCGAGCTCGTCTGGCTCCTCGAGCACCCACCGCTCTACACGGCGGGGACCAGCGCCCGCGACGAAGACCTGCTCGATCGGCAGCTCCTGCCGGTGCATCGGACCGGCCGCGGCGGCCGCTACACCTATCACGGGCCCGGGCAGCGCATCGCCTATGTGATGCTCGATCTCGACCGCCACGACCGCGATGTGCGCTGCCACGTGCACCGGCTCGAGGAATGGATGATCCGTACGCTCGCTCGTTTCGGCATAAAGGGCGAGCGCCGCGGCGGGCGGGTCGGCATCTGGGTGAAACGGCCCGGTGGCGAGGAGGAAAAGATCGCCGCGATCGGTGTGCGCGTCCGCCGTTGGGTGACCTATCACGGTGTGGCTCTCAACGTCGACCCGGAGCTCGACCATTATCGCGGCATCGTCCCTTGCGGCATCGCCGAGCACGGGGTGACCTCGCTTGTCCGGCTCGGGGTCGGCCCAACGATGTCCGAAGTGGACGACGCGCTGCGCGGCACGTTCGCTGAAGTTTTTGCTGAGTTTGCCGCCTGCCGATGAGCACCCTGTTCGAGAAGGAGGCGCCGCACCCGCTCGCCGACCGCCTGCGGCCGCGCCGGCTCGCCGACATCGTGGGCCAGGATCATCTGCTGGGGCCCGAGGGACCGATCGGCCGCATGATGGCGAGAGGGCCACTCGCCTCGATGATCCTGTGGGGCCCGCCGGGCTGCGGCAAGACGACAATCGCGCGCCTTCTGGCGCACGGCACCGACCTCGTCTTCGAGCCGCTATCGGCGGTCTTCTCGGGGGTCGCCGATCTGCGCAAGGTGTTCGACGCGGCCAGAAAGCGCCGCGAGATGGGCCACGGCACCCTACTCTTTGTCGACGAGATTCACCGCTTCAACCGCGCCCAGCAGGACGCCTTTTTGCCCGTTGTCGAGGACGGCACGGTGATCCTCGTGGGCGCGACGACCGAGAACCCGTCCTTCGAGCTGATCGGCGCGCTGTTGTCGCGCGCCCAGGTCTTCGTCTTGCGCCGCCTCGGTGACGACGATCTCGAGACCCTGCTGCGCCGCGCCGAGCAGCACCTCGGCCACTCGCTGCCGCTGACACCCGACGGCCGGGCCGCGCTGCGTGCGATGGCCGACGGCGACGGCCGCTTCCTGCTCAATCTCGTCGAGGAAATCGCGCGCCTGCCGGCCGAAAGCCCGCTCGGGCCGCAGGAGCTGGCCCGCGTCGTGCAGCACCGGGCGCCGCTCTACGACAAGGCCCAGGAGGGCCACTACAACCTGATCAGCGCACTGCACAAATCGCTGCGCGGCTCGGACACCGATGCGGCACTCTATTGGCTGGCGCGCATGCTGGCGGGCGGCGAGGACCCGATCTACATCCTGCGCCGGCTGACCCGGGCGGCGGTCGAAGACGTCGGCCTCGCCGATCCGCAAGCCGTCATCCAGGCGCTCGCCGCATGGGACACCTACGACCGGCTCGGCTCCCCGGAAGGCGAGCTGGCGATCGCTCAATGCGTGATCTACCTCGCCACGGCGCCCAAATCGAACGCCGCCTACGAGGCCTTCGGGGAGGCCCGCCGGATGGCGCACGAGACCGGCTCGCTGATGCCGCCGATGCACATCCTGAACGCGCCGACCCGGCTGATGCGCGACCTCGGCTACGGCAAGGGCTATGTCTACGACCACGCCACCGAGGAAGGCTTTTCCGGCCAGAACTATTTCCCCGACGGCGTCGCCCGCCGCAACTTCTATCGGCCCGGCGAGCGTGGCTTCGAGCGCGAGGTCAAAAAGCGCCTCGACTACTGGGACAAGCTGCGCCAGCGCGCGGGGGCATCGGAGTGATGCCGGACACCGCCGCCACGGTGACGGTCGCCGGCGAGGACGGGTCGGTTCGTCTCGATCGCTGGTTCAGGCGGCACTATCCCGCACTCGGCCATGGCCGTCTCGAAAAGCTGTTGCGCACCGGGCGGATTCGGGTCGACGGCAGGCGCGCCCGCTCCGGCGACCGCTTGGCGCCGGGTCAGGCGATCCGCATTCCCGCTCTCGACGAGATGGTGGCACCGGCGCCGCAGACCCCACGAGGCGCGCTGCCGGGCGACGAAGCCATGCTGCGGGACGCGGTGCTGCACCGCGACGACGCGGTGATCGTGCTGAACAAGCCGCCCGGTCTCGCCGTCCAGGGCGGCAGCGGAACGGAGCGGCATCTCGACGGGCTGCTGGACGCGCTGCGCTTCGGCTCGGACGTGCGGCCGCGCCTCGTCCATCGGCTCGACAAGGAAACCAGCGGCGTTCTCGTCATCGCCCGCACCGCCGCGGCGGCAGCTTTCCTGACCCGCGGCTTTCGCGAGAAGACGACGCGCAAGATCTATTGGGCCATCGTCGTCGGCCTGCCGAAGCTGCGGGAGGGACGCATCGACCTGGCCTTGGCCAAGCTCCCTGGCCGCGACGGTGAGCGGGTGCGGGCGGATCCCGAGGAAGGCAAGCGCGCCGTCACCTACTACCGCGTGGTCGACAGCGCCGGTACACGGGCGAGCTGGCTCGCCCTGATGCCGGTCACCGGGCGCACGCATCAGCTGCGTGCCCATTGCGCGGCGATCGGCACGCCAATCCTCGGCGACGCGAAATACGGCGCCGCCGCCGCGCATCTCGCCGGCGTCCCCGGCGCCAAGCAGCTTCACCTGCACGCGCGCTCCATCTCGATTCCGCACCCGCTCGGCGGCACCTTGCAGGTCACCGCGCCGCTCTCCCGCCCCATGCGGCAGACCTGGGAATTCTTCGGCTTCCCCAGTGATGCCGAGGATCCCTTCGCGGATCTCTCGACATGAAGCGCTTCTACCGGAGAGCCGAGGCCATGCCGGCTGCCGACGGTTACGGCGTCGCCCTCGACGGCAGGCTCGTCAAGACCCCGGGGAGGCGCGATCTGGTCGTGCCGAGTTTGGCGCTCGCGGCGGCGGTCGCGGCGGAGTGGAACGGCCAGCAGGGCGAAATTCGCCGCGAGACGATGCCGCTGATGCGTCTCGCCGGCGCGACGATCGACCGGAGCCCCGTGCAGCGCGAGACGATCGTGCGGCAGGTCGCCGACTATGCCGGGACCGACCTCGTCTGCTACCGGGCGGCGCATCCGCCGGCGCTCGCCGCCCGCCAAGAGGCGGTCTGGCAACCGCTGATCGACTGGGCAATGCAGCGCTATGCGGCGCCGCTCGCGGTCACCACGGGGGTCATCCCGGCGAGCCAGCCAGCGGCGAGCCTCGCGGCCTTTGCGGTGGTCGTCGCCGCGCACGACGATTTCTCGCTCACGGCACTCCATGCGGCGACCGCTGCGTGCGGCTCGCTGGTCATCGCCCTGGCATTGCTCGACGGGCGCCTCGACGCGGCCGAAGCCTTCGCCGCCGCACAGCTCGAAGAAAGCTTTCAGATCGAGGCCTGGGGCGAGGACATCGAACAGGCCGCGCGCCGCGCCGCGCTCGCCGCGGAGATCGAGGCGGCCGCGCGGTTCATATCGCTGTTGCAGGCCTGATTTTGGCTATCACGCCGTCAGCGGCTTGTCCGCCGCCTGCTCCGCCCGAAAATCCGCAAACACTTTGCTCGCCACCATCATCAACTCGCGGATGATCGGCACGCCGACATAGCCCGAGAGGTGGAGCAGCACCTCGGTCAATTCCTCCTCGGTCCACCCCTGGCGCAGTGCCATGCGCAAATGCAGGCCGAGCTCGGGCTCGCGCCCTGTGGCGGCGTCGGAGACGACGCAAACGAGGGCACGGGTCTTCAGATCGAGGCCGGGTCGGGTCCATAGCGCGCCGAACACCGTTTCGGTCGCCACGTCGATGAACTTCTTCATGACCGGGTCGCTGTAGATCTCGCGAGCCGACCGCTCGACCGCCGCATCGCCCAACAGCTGCCGCCGCAGCGCCGCCCCTTTTCGATACAGCTCGCTCTCCGCCATCCGCCAACCCTCGCTTTTTGGAATGTCCGGCAATTCTCGTTGTGTTGCCCTTGCCAAACAAGCGCCGAGCGCCGGCTCTGGCCTTGCCCCACCGGTGGATGCTATCTCGGCCTCTGATTGGTCGCGAGGCGCCATGAACGACATTCTCGGACGGCTCGAAGAAAAGCGGGCGGCGGCGCGGGCAGGCGGCGGCGCCCGCCGTGTCGAGGCCCAGCACCGCCGCGGCAAGCTCACCGCGCGCGAGCGTCTCGAGCTGTTGCTCGACCCTGATTCCTTCGAGGAATGGGACATGTTCGTCGAGCATCGCAGCCACGATTTCGGCATCGACGAGCACAAGATTCCGGGCGACGGCGTCGTCACCGGATACGGCACGGTGAACGGCCGGCTGGTCTTTGTATTCAGCCAGGATTTCACGGTGTTCGGCGGTTCGCTCAGCGAGGCGCATGCCGAGAAGATCTGCAAGGTCATGGACCAGGCGATCAATGTCGGCGCCCCGGTGATCGGGCTCAACGATTCCGGCGGTGCACGCATCCAGGACGGGGTCGCCTCGCTCGCCGGCTATGCCGAGGTTTTCGAGCGCAACGTGCTGGCTTCGGGTGTGGTGCCGCAGGTCTCACTGATCATGGGGCCGTGCGCCGGAGGTGCGGTCTACTCGCCGGCGATGACCGATTTCATCTTCATGGTCAGGGACACCTCCTACCTGTTCGTGACCGGGCCCGAGGTGGTCAAGACGGTGACCCACGAGACGGTGACGCAGGAAGAGTTGGGCGGTGCCTCGACCCATACGACGCGCTCGGGGGTCGCCGATCTCGCCTTCGCCAACGATGTCGAAGCGCTGCTCGAGCTGCGCCGGTTCATCGACTTTCTGCCCGCCTCGAACCGGGCGCAGCCGCCGCTGCGGCCGACCGTCGATCCGCGCCACCGAGTCGAGCCGTCGCTCGACACGCTCGTCCCGGCGAACCCGAACAAGCCCTACGACATCAAGGAGCTGATCGCGAAGGTCGTCGACGACGCCGACTTCTTCGAAATCCAGCCCGATTTCGCGCGCAACATCGTGATCGGGCTCGCCCGGATGGAGGGAGCGACGATCGGGATCGTCGCCAACCAGCCGATGGTGCTGGCCGGCTGCCTCGACATCGACAGCTCGCGCAAGGCCGCGCGTTTTGTCCGATTTTGCGACTGCTTCAACATCCCTATCGTGACCTTTGTCGACGTCCCCGGCTTCTTGCCGGGGACCTCCCAGGAGCATGGCGGCATCATCAAGCACGGCGCCAAGCTGTTGTTCGCTTTCGCCGAGGCGACCGTGCCGAAGGTGACTCTGATCACTCGCAAGGCCTATGGCGGGGCTTACGACGTGATGAGCTCGAAGCATCTGCGCGGCGACGTGAATTTCGCCTGGCCCTCGGCCGAGATCGCAGTCATGGGGCCCAAGGGTGCGGTCGAGATCATCTTCAGGGCCGATCTCGGTGATCAGACGGCGATTGAGGCCCGCACGGAGGAGTACCGCAAGAAATTCGCCAACCCATTCGTCGCGGCCAGCCGCGGCTTTATCGATGACGTGATCCTGCCCCGCGACACCCGGCGGCGGCTCTGCCGCGCGCTCGCCATGCTGCGCGACAAATCGCTCGCCAGCCCCTGGAAAAAGCACGACAACATCCCGCTGTGAGAATGGCCGAAACCATGGGCCCTCACCCACCCAGCCCTGCGGGCTGGGTCCCCGCTCTCCCGCAGTGCGGGAGAGGGGGCCGAGCGCAGCGAGGCGGGTGAGGGGCTGCGTGTTCAACAAGATCCTGATCGCCAACCGCGGCGAGATCGCCTGCCGCGTTATGCGCACTGCGCGGCGGATGGGGATCGCGACCGTGGCGGTCTATTCCGATGCCGACGCCGAGGCGCTACACGTACTGCTGGCGGATGAAGCCGTTCGTATCGGGCCGGCTCCGGCGACCGACAGCTACTTGAACATCGAGCGGATCGTCGAGGCCTGCCGGGCGACGGGCGCCGAAGCCATCCACCCGGGTTATGGCTTCTTGTCGGAAAACCCTGCTTTCGCTGAAGCGCTTGCCAAGGCGGGAGTGACGTTCATCGGGCCGGGGCCCGCGGCGATCGCCGCGATGGGCGACAAGATCCAATCGAAGAAGCTGGCTCGCGCCGCCGGTGTTGCATCCGTTCCCGGGCACCTCGAAGTCATTCCCGACGCCGATCACGCTGTCACCGTCGCCCGCGACATCGGGTACCCGGTCATGATCAAGGCATCCGCCGGCGGCGGCGGCAAGGGAATGCGGATTGCGGCGGGCGATGTCGAGGTTCGCGACGGCTTCCGTTCGGCCGCGAGCGAGGCCAAATCGAGCTTTGCCGACGATCGGATCTTTATCGAGAAATACATCGAACACCCACGGCACATCGAAATTCAGGTGCTCGGCGATGCCCATGGCAACATCGTCCATCTCGGTGAGCGCGAATGCTCGATCCAGCGCCGCCACCAGAAGGTCGTCGAGGAGGCGCCGAGCCCATTTCTTGATCCCGAAACCCGTGAGATGATGGGCCGCCAAGCCGTCGCGCTGGCGCAGGCTGTCGACTACCGCTCGGCCGGCACGGTCGAGTTCATCGTCGACCAGAAGCGCAATTTCTATTTTCTCGAAATGAACACCCGGCTCCAGGTCGAGCACCCGGTGAGCGAGTTGGTGACCGGTCTCGACCTCGTCGAGCTGATGATCCGCGTGGCGGCCGGCGAACCGCTCCCCTTCGCGCAAAAGGATGTGCGGCTTGGGGGCTGGGCGATCGAGGCGCGCATCTATGCCGAGGATCCGACGCGCAACTTTCTTCCTTCGACCGGCCGCCTGATCCGCTATCTGCCACCCGCCGGAGAAGGGTTGAGGCTCGATACCGGCGTCTTCGAAGGTGCGGAGATCAGCATTTACTACGATCCGATGATTGCCAAGCTCGTCGCCTTCGGTTCCGATCGCGAGACGGCGATCGAGCGATTGCGCGGGGCGTTCGACGAATTCTACGTCGCCGGCGTGCAGCACAACATCCCCTTTCTCGCGGCGGTCGCGGCAAAGCCCCGCTTTCGTGCGGGGGCACTGTCGACGAACTTTATCACCGACGAGTTCCCCGCCGGGTTTGCGCCCCCTGCCGGCTTTGTCGAGCCGGACCGGAAGATCCTGCTCGCCGCTGCTCTCGCGCACCGCCGCATTGGCGAGCGCGAGACGGCGATCGACGGCAAGCTCGCCGGAGCTTGCCGCGCGATCGCCGAGCGTTCGATCGTTTTGCTCGACGGGCGATCCTATCCCGTTTCGGTGCGACCCGAGGGCGATGCGTACCGCGTCGAGATCGACGCGGAGAGCCATCTCGCGGCGACCGATTGGCAGCCGGGGCAGGTCTTGCTGCATGTCCGGCTCGAACAGCATGTTGCGACCGTGCAGATCGAACGGTTGCCGGGGGCGGCGTTCCGGCTCGTGCATGGCGGCGTGATCCGCCGGGTGCAGGTGCTGGCGCCGCGTGCCGCCGAACTGCTCGCGCTGATGCCGGAAAAGCAGGCGTCGGACACAGCTCGTCTGTTGCTCTCGCCGATGCCGGGCCTGCTCTCCTCGATCGTCGTGGAGCAAGGCCAGGAGGTCAAGGCCGGCGAGCCGCTCGCCATCGTCGAGGCGATGAAGATGGAGAACGTGCTGCGCGCCGAGCGTGATGGTCGCATCGCGCGTATCCGCGCCAGTCCCGGCGACAGCCTCGCGGTCGACCAGGTGATCCTCGAATTCGAATGACGATACCCGAAAAAACCCTAAGATTGCGGATTACCGGTAGGGTGCAGGGTGTCGGCTACCGCATTTGGGCGACGCGCACCGCGGCGAGCCTCGCGCTGCGCGGGTGGGTGCGAAATCGCCTCGACGGCAGCGTCGAGGCGCTGGTGATCGGCGCACCCGACACTGTCGCAGCGATGGTCGAGGCCTGTTGGCGCGGTCCCTATGGCGCGCATGTCGCCGCGGTCGCCCTCGCCGAGGCCGAGGACGACGGCAGCCTCGGCTTCGCCGCCCTGCCGACCGAATAACTGCCCGACCGCCGCACAGCACAGAGGTTCAGGGTCGGGCTCAATCGACCCCGACCGCCGCGCCGAGGGTTTCGCCGATCGCGCGGTTCAATACGAGATCGGCAATCGGGTCGAGGCCGGTGGGTTCGCGGTTGATAATCGCCAAGGCGGCGCCGTTGCGCTTGGCCAGTTCCGGGAACCCGGCCGCCGGATAGACCACCAGCGAGGAGCCGGCGACGATGAACAGATCGGCCGCGAGCGTCTCGATCTCGGCGCGGCGCATCGCCTCGACCGGCATCGCCTGGCCGAAGGAGATCGTCGCGGTCTTGACCCAGCCGCCGCAGGCGCGGCAGACCGGTGCCGTTCCATCGCGTTCGAAGGCGGTACGCAGCTCGGCGATCTCGTAGCGCTGCGCGCAATCGAGGCAGTGGGCATAGGTCGAGTTGCCGTGGAGCTCAATGACCTGCTCGTGGGCGATGCCCGAGGCCTGATGGAGCCCGTCGATGTTCTGGGTAATCACCGCAGCGGCCGTGCCGCGGCGGACGAGCTCGGCGACGGCGCGGTGGCCGCGGTTCGGGCGCGCATTGCGCCAGGTGTCGTCGGCCTCGAAGCGGCGCCGCCAGGTTTCGCGCCGGGCTTCCTCCGAGGCGAGAAAATCGGAAAAATCGATCGGCGCCATCCGCGTCCAGATCCCGCCGGGGCTGCGGAAATCGGGGATCCCCAACTCGGTGCTGATGCCGGCGCCGGTGAACACGACGGCTTGGCGCGCCCGGTCGATGACGCGGGCGAGTTCGGCGATTTCGCGATCGGATGGCATGGCGCGACTTTGGCAAAACTCCTGCGCCTCGCCAAGCCCCGGCGTGCGAAACTCTGCCGATCGTGAGCGCCCGCACCGCCTATCTCGCCGCCGAAGGGTTCGTCGACGAGCTCGCTGATGAGCTCGGCGCCGTCGAACGCAGGCACGCACGGCTGCTGGTCGCCGCAGGGCCGCCGCGCCCGGCGGCGTGGGCCGCCAACGTCTGGCGCGATCCGTGCGAGATCAAGGTCGCCTCGATTTCGGATGCGGCGACAAAGCTGCGCGCGATCCAGCGTAACTGGGCGCTTTACGCGCCCAAGCTTTACCGGCGGGCCACCTTGATCCGCGAGCAGCTGCCCAGGGTCTCGTCGAAGCCGCTCGTCTTCGGCGCGCCGCCCCCAAAGGCGCCGCTCGGCTCATGGACCTTGCTCGATGCCGAGACGGTGCTGGCGGCGCCGCGCTGCACGAGCCCTTTTCCCAATGGTGAGATCCGCTTTGTCGAAGATCGCAGCGGGCCGCCGAGCCGCGCTTATCTCAAGCTCTGGGAAGCGCTGACCTTGATCGAGTGCCGGCCTGGGCCAGGCGAAACATGCCTCGATCTCGGCAGCAGTCCGGGCGGCTGGAGCTGGGCATTGCAACGCATGGGCGCGCATGTCGTCAGCGTCGACAAGGCGCCGCTCGCGCCGGAGATCGCGCAGCTGCCCGGGATCGAGCACCGGCTCGAAAGCGCCTTCGCGCTCGATCCGCGTGCGGTCGGGCCGGTCGACTGGCTGTTCTCGGATGTCGTCTGCTATCCGGCGCGGCTCTTGGCGCTGGTCGAACGCTGGCTCGCTGCCGGGACTTGCCGCCGCTTCGTCTGCACGGTCAAGTTCCAGGGCGAGACCGATCACGCGACCGCCCGCCGCTTTGCCGCGATCCCGGGCTCGCAGCTGGGCCATCTCTTTCACAACAAGCACGAATTGACCTGGATTAAAATCGGGTAGCAACAGCGACCATGCTGGACAAGCTCTTCCACGACATCGTCACACTTTTTGTCGTCATCAACCCAATCGGCGCCGTCCCGCTGTTTGTCGCGGTAGCCGGTCGCGAAAGCATGGCCGCGCGCCGGCGTATTGCTGGCCAGGCGATCGTCATCGCAGCTGCGATCCTGCTGGCCTTCATTGCCATCGGTCAGATCGTGCTGGAAGCGCTCGGCATCGACCTCGCGTCTTTTCGCGTTGCCGGTGGTCTCGTGCTGGTCGTCATCGCACTGCGTATGGTACTCGAGGAAGCACGCATCAACACCGCCGACAGCTCCGAGGCTCGCCGCAACATTGCGGTCTTCCCGCTGGCGATGCCGTTCATTGCCGGACCCGCTTCGATCATGGCGGTCGTGCTACTCACGGACAACAACGTCTACACAGTCTGGCAACAGGCCGAGACGGCGGCTCTGATGCTGGTAGTGCTGGCGTTCACCTATGTCTGTCTCATCGGCGCCGACGTTGTGCAGCGGCTGCTCGGGGCGACCGGGGCCAACGTCGTGAGCCGCATTATGGGGCTCATCCTGGCCGCCCTCGCCGTGCAGTCGATATTAAGCGGTCTCCACGACGTGTTGCATTGGTGATCGGTGGCGCCTCGATTGACGGTGCGAGGCGTACGCCTAGGATACAGCAGCGGGAGATCGCTTGCACCCAAAGCGTTTATTATGGGAGGACAAAATGGAACTGGGACTACGCGGATGCAAGGCGTTGGTGACCGGAGCCTCGAAGGGTATCGGGCGGGCTTGCGCCGAAGTGCTCGCCGAGGAAGGCTGTGATGTCGTGCTGGTGGCGCGTACTGCCGCCGATCTTGAAGCCGCACGGGCGGCGATCGTTGCCAAGCACAATGTCGCGGTGCGCTTCTATCCCCTCGATCTCTCCGACAGCCGCAATGTCGACAAGCTCGCCGCCGAATGCGCCGAGACCGACCTCCTCGTCAACAACGCGGGCGCCATTCCCGGCGGCGATATCGCTCAGATCGACGAGGCGCGTTGGCGCGCCGCCTGGGATCTGAAGGTGTTCGGCTACATCAATATGACGCGGCGCTTCTACGCGCTGATGGCCGCGCGCAAGAAGGGCGTCATCATCAACATCGTCGGTGCGGCCGGGGAGAACCCCGATTTCGATTACGTCGCCGGCTCGTCGGGCAATGCCTCGCTGATGGCGTTCACTCGCGCAATCGGCGGGGCCGCACCGCGCGACGGTCTGCGCGTCCTCGGCATCAACCCCGGCCCGGTCATGACCGACCGGCTCATCAATTTGATGCGTACCCGCGCACAGACCCAGTTTGGCGATGCCGAGCGCTGGACCGAGTTCATGAAGCCCTTGGCCTTCGCGCGCGCCGCCAAGCCCGAGGAGATCGCTTGGATGGCGGCGTTCCTCGCCTCCGATCGATCCGGCTACACGACCGGCTCGATTATCACGATCGACGGCGGCGGCTCCAGCCGCCGCTCGGCGCTTTGAGCGGCACCGCTGACCGTCGCCCGCACCGATGAGCTCGTGCTAGACCCAGCTGCCCGATCAAGATGATCGAGCCGGGTCTCTCAAGCTTGTCGGCGCGACCTCCATCGGCGGACGCCGAAGAGGGCAAGTGCGGTCCCCAGCAGAACCAGGCCGGACGGCTCCGGAATGACCGCCAGGGCGGCGAACAGCCCGTTCGTCTCCGATCCCAGCCCCGTCGTAAAATAGAGGATGTCAGAGCTGCCGCCACTGGCGCTTCCGCTCCCAAAAGTTAGGGCCCAAAGGCCCTGCCAAGCGGCGTTGCTGTCGAGCGTGCCCTCGAAGGCGCCGCTCGTCGGGTCATAGGCATTGATCTCGCCGCCGACCGGGCTGAGGGTGCCATAGGCGAAGTTGCCAATCAGCAGGTCGCCGCTAAATGGACCAAAATCGCTCGGAGCGAGGGTGATGCCCCATGGCGCGCCGAGATGGCTGTTGGTGAAACTCGAGATCAGGTTCCCGCTTTCGTCGAAAACCGCCACGGCACCGGTGGTAGCCGTGGTCTCGGCGGCGTGCCCGGCCGGTGCATAGGTCACGTAGATCATGCCGCCGATGTTCTGAACGTTGAACGGCACGAGCCCGGCCGGAAGGGAAGGATCTACGAACTTGCCTGCGAACGTGGTGCTGGTGACATTGGTAAAGGTACCGTTGAAGACGTCGATCCCGGGGGTCGTCCCTCCGTTGGCGGCGTAGAGATAGGGCGTCCCGGCGACACTACCGATCGCCAAACCCGTAAAAGAAGCCCCCGCGGGACCCGTCGCTGCCAGGGCTGCCGGGTTGGGCGCCGCGGCCCAGGCGTAAATATTGCCGTTGAGATTGGAAAAGATGAAATGAGCGGCTGTGGGAGTACCGGTTTGATCTGTCACAAAGGACGTGGTGTTGTTGTTGACCTGACCGGTGGGTCCCTGGGGACCGCTCGACGTTGTCGGGATGGGGACCACGAGGGGACCACCCGCCGGGGTCGCGGTCAGCCCGTTCAGCGTGTAGAGAGTGGCGACACCTGCCGCTTGATCAGAGATCCACAACGGGCTCGTCGCGCTCTCGGAAACACCCCAGGGGTTCTGCAGGTTGGGGTCCAGAACGGGGGCCACCCCCGAAACGTCCGAAACGAGGTTCGTCTGAAAATACGGGAGGACCGCAGCCGCATTGGCCCCCGATCCCGACAGACCCAGCCCCACCGAAGCTGCCAGCAGAACGCTGTTCAAGCGCTTCATCACTTTTCCTCCCCCCGGATGTCTCATGCCAAGTCGCAGGCAGCCTCAGATTCGCCCACTCGACGCCGCAAATGGGGCGTAATTTCGTCCATTTCGTTAAGAAATTGTTAAAATCTTGTTCGGATCATGACGCCCTCGCGTGCGCTATTGCCCTCGCGTGCGCTATTGGTTGAGCCAGCGGCGGGCAAAGCCGAGCAGCCCTTGCGGCATGAAAATGACCATCGCGATGAAGATGATACCGACCGGAATCAGGTAATACTCCGTCAAGAACCGTGACAGGCCCTCGCGCAGTAACAGGAAGAACGCAGCGCCGACGATCGGTCCCACCAAGGTGCCGATGCCGCCGATGACGTTGTAAATTACCGTTTCGCCGGAGACCAGAAAGAAGACGAAGTCGGGAGCAGCGAACCGATTTTGGATTGCGTAGAGCACTCCGGCCAGTCCTGCGAACAGCCCGGAGAGCATCACCGCGACGATCTTGTAGCGCTCGATCGGATAGCCGATGGCTCGGGTCCGCGCCTCGTTCTCACGGATCGACTGCAGTACCATCCCGAATGGCGACTGGGTGATGCGCCTCAGGACGAGATAGGACATCGTCACCACGGCGACGACGAACCAATGCAGCGTCTCGGGCGTGAGCGGGGCCGAGAAGAGGCCCGGGATCGCCAGCGGTGGGCGGCTGAAGGTCAGGCCGTTCTCGCCGCCCGTCACCTCGGTCCAGGTAAAGATGACGACATAGAAGATCTGCGAGAAAATCAGTGTCGTGATCGCGAAATAGATGTCGCGCAACCGCGTCGAGAAATAAGCCACGAACCCGGCGACTGCAGCGGCGCCGACGAGCCCATACAGCATCGCCAGCCAGAGATTGGGCGGTTGCACCGTTATCAATGCAGCCGCGGCGCCGTACATGCCGAGACCAAAAAACGCCGAATGGCCAAACGACACCATGCCGGTGTAGCCTATCAGGATATCGGAGGACATCGCCAGCAGGCCCCAGATCAGGATCTCGGTCAGGAAGCGGCGCCAGAACTCCGGCAATACCAGAGGTGCGACGATCAGCAGCGCCAGAACGATAAAAAATCCCGTCCAATAGATCAGCGCGTGTCTGCCGGTCGATCGCCCCTTCGCGGGCCCCTCCCTCTCCTGGCGAGCGGGGAGCGGGTCGGGGTGAGGGGCATTTTCCGCCGCGAGGCTCATTTCGGGGCCGAAGCGAAGAGCCCGGTCGGCCGGAACAACAGGGTCAGGATCAGCACGACAAAGGAGACGATGACCGCCTGAGCCGGGCTGACCCACAGTGCGGCATATGCCTCCAATAGCGAGATGAAGATCGCGGCGGCAATCGATCCCGCGAGGTTGCCCATCCCGCCGACCACCACGACGATGAAGGCCTTCAGGATCCAGTCGAGCCCCATCGCGTGGTCGACCCCGGAGAGCGGTCCGAACAAGACGCCGCTGGCACCGGCCATCCCGGCGCCGATGGCAAAGACCACCGTGAGGACCCAGGGTACCGGGATGCCCATGGCCTGCGCCATAACGCGGTCCTGCGTCGTCGCGCGGATCCAGATCCCATAGGTACCGAATTTGAGGAACAGCCACAGCGCGCCGATGATTGCCGCCGAGAGCAGGGCAATGACCAGCCGGTACCACGGATAGTCGAGGTAGAAGAGGGTAAAGTGGCCGGTGAACGGCTCCTGGATCTTGCGAGCGACCGGACCGAACTGCCAGAGCGCATAGTTTTGCAATACCAGGGAGATCCCGAAAGTGGCGAGGATCGTCGTTAGCGGGTCGCGGCCAAGCAATGGGCGCAGTGTCATCAGATAAATTGCCGCCCCGAGTAAGGCGATGATCAAACTGGCGGCTATCAGCGCGATCCAAAAATCGCCGGTCGCGGCGAGCACGATCACGCCGACATAGGCGCCCAACATGAACAGCTCGCCATGGGCAAAATTGACGACGTCCATGATGCCGAAGATCAGGGTCAGCCCGGAGGCCACCAATGCCAGGATCATGCCGGTGACGATGCCGTTGATCGTCTGGATCAGCAGCTGGTCGAAGGCGATTTCCACACTACACACCCATATACTGGTGGATCACAGCGTCGTTCACTTGTAGCTCGGCGGCTGGCGCGTGATGCCGGACGGCGCCTTTCTCCAGAATGTAAATCCGCTGGGAGGCGTCGAGCGTCAGCGGAACGTTCTGCTCGACGAGCAGCACGGCGACGTGTTCGCGATGCAAGACATCGATGATTTCTCGGATCTGCGAGACCATGCGGGGCATCAGGCCTTCGGTGGGCTCGTCCAATAAGATGATCTTGGGTTCGAGCATCATCGCGCGGGCGATCGCGAGCATCTGCTGCTCGCCGCCCGAGAGCGTACCGCCTGCCTGACCGCGCCGTTCGGCCAACACCGGAAAGTATTCGTAGACTTTCTGCAGAAGCTCCTTCTTTCTCGCCGTCGAGACGCCGTGGCGGTCAAGCCCGGTGCGCAGGTTCTCGGTGACCGTCAGCAGGCGAAAGATCCGCCGCTCCTCAGGAACATAGCCGATCCCGAGGCGCGCCACCCGGTGGGCCGGTGCCCGGGTGATCGGCCGGCCCTCGAACCGTACCTCGCCGCGGCTCGGATGTACGAGGCCAGCCACGGCCTTCAGTGTCGTGCTCTTGCCGACCCCGTTGCGCCCGAGGAGGCCCACCACCTCGCCTCTGCCGACCTCGAGCGAGACCCCGTGCAAAATATGACTCTTGCCGTAATAGGTGTGGATGTCCTCGACCGCGAGAAGCGGCTCCGCCGCGTGAGAGCTCATGTCTTCAGATAAACCTCGAGCACCCTGGGGTTCTGCTGGATCTCCGCCGGGGTCCCTTCCGCCAGGATCTCGCCGTAGTGCAGCACAGTAATACGTTGCGCCAGCTCCATGACGACCTGCATGTCATGCTCGACGATGAGGATCGTCAGGTTCTTCGCAATCGAGCGCACCAGCGCCATCGTGTCATGGGTCTCGGCGGCACTCATGCCCGCGGTCGGCTCGTCGAGGCATAGCAGCTGGGGCTCGGTCGCCAAGGCGATCCCGATCTCGAGATTGCGCTGCTCACCATGTGAGAGATTGGCGGCAAGCTCGTTCGCCTTGATTGAGAGACCTACCGCCGCCAGCACCGCTTCGGCCTTATCGATGATGTCGCGGTAAGCACGGTGATGAGCCAGTAGGCTCCAGCCGTGGCGGCGCGACTGGGCAGCGATCCGGACGTTCTCGAGCGCGGTGGCGTTGGGGAGGATGTTGGTGATCTGGTACGAGCGGGCGATCCCTCTGTGCGAGATTCGGTCCGGAGAAAGCCCGGTGATCTCCCCGCCGTTGAACAGGATGTGCCCGGAGGACGGGCGCAGCACGCCGGTCAGGCAGTTGAAGAACGTGCTCTTCCCTGCCCCGTTCGGTCCGATGATCGCGCGGATCTCCTCGCGCTGGACCGCGAAGTTGACCTGGTTGAGCGCGGTCAGCCCGCCAAATCGGACGGTCAGGTCTTCGGTGCGCAGGAGGGGCCCTGCGGCATCCGTCAAATGTTCTGCGCTCACTCAGGCGGCGGCAAATTTGCAGGCCGGCGGCACCACCGTTTTCTGCCACGAGACGGCTTCCTGGAGATGGTAGGTGCCGTCCCTGACTACATAGATCAGTTCGCGCGTGAACGCCTGATGATCTTCCTTGCGCAGCACCTTGTCGCCGGTCGGGAAGTCGGGGCCTTCCTTCATCGTCAGCCCTTCGAGCGCCGCGATCAGCTTGGGCGTATCGGCGCGGCCCTGAAACCCCGATTTCTCGATGCCGAGCTTCAGCGCGTTGACCGCCTCAAAATTCGATTGGACGTAGCGGTCGGGAAGCGGGCCCGTCGGGTCGACCTTCTTCAGCCGGGCGACCGCGTCGTCGAAGAGGCCGTGCAGGTAGGGGGTGTCGAGCGGTTCGTCGAATATCGGCAGATAGCGGTCGATGCCGACAAAACCCTCGATCTTGCTGCCCATCGCGGGCAGTTGGGTCGATGTGGCCACGGCGCCGTCGCCGGCGATCTTGTATTTCTTGGCGAGACCGATGTCATACCCCTGGTTGACGACGTTGATTGCGTCGCTGCCGAAGAGAATCAGGAACAGCCCGTCGAAATTGCCTTCAATCTTCGACAGGAACGAGGTCGTGTCGGCGGTGCCGAGAGGGATGCCCGTGCCGCCGACAACCGCGCCGCCATTGGCCTTGATTTCGGCGGTGTAAGCATCGCGGGTGGACTGGCCCCAGGAATAGTCGGCATAGACGATGTGCCATTTCTTCCCGAGCTTGTTTACGAGGTAGGGAGCGAACGCGACGGCTTGCGCCGGCGCGAAGTCGAAGGTGCGGAACGTGTAACGGCTGCACTTGCTGGTGGTCAGCGTCGTATCCAGGCACACGCCGATCATGTTGACGATCTTGTGCTCCTCCCAGACCGGTGTGCAGGCAAGGCAGATGTTCGAAAGGAACCCGCCGACATGGGCGTCGATATCGTTCTCGGTGGCCATCTTCTCGACCGCACGACGGCCGGTATCGGGTTTCAACTCGTCGTCGCCGACGAACAACTCGACCTGCCGGCCCATGATGCCGCCGACTTTATTGATGCGGTCGACTGCCATCTGCACCCCGACGAGAGAGGTCTTGCCTCCATAGGCGGCGACGCCGGTCAGCGGCTGCACCGTGCCGAGCTTATAGGGCTTGGCGTCGCCAAAGGCTCCCCGCCATGTTGCCGGCAGCATCGCCGCTCCGAGCCCGATGGCGCTGGTCGTCGCGGCCGTCCGGAGCAGCCGGCGCCGCGTCAGCCTGGCCCCGCAGAGAACTTCGTTGCGCTGGTTCCTGTCACCCATTCGAGCCTCCTGTCTGCCGATTGGCTTTCAGCCTTTCTTCAACCGGCGCGCCGCGTCAACCGCGGCGTAGGTCAGCACACCGTCGGCCCCGGCGCGCTTGAAGCCGATCAGGCTCTCCATCACGGCACGTTCGCCGTCGAGCCAACCGTTCTGGGCGGCGGCGTGCAGCATCGCGTACTCGCCGCTGACCTGATAGGCGTAGGTGGGAACCCGGAACGCCTCTTTGACACGGCGGACGACATCGAGATAGGGCATGCCGGGCTTGACCATGACCATATCGGCGCCCTCCTGCAAGTCGAGGGCCACTTCGCGCAACGCCTCGTCGCCGTTTGCCGGGTCCATCTGATAGGTGCGCTTGTCGGCGCTGCCCAGTGCTGTCTTCGAGCCGATCGCGTCGCGAAACGGCCCGTAAAAGGCCGAGGCGTATTTCGCCGCATAGGACATGATGCGGACTTGAGCGAAACCAGCCGCGTCGAGCGCGTCGCGGACTGCACCCACCCGCCCGTCCATCATGTCAGAGGGTGCGATGATGTCGCACCCGGCCTCGGCCTGCACCACGGCCTGCCGCCGCAGGATCTCGACGGTCTCGTCATTGGCGACATAGCCGTCTCGGATGACCCCGTCATGGCCGTGCGAGGTGAACGGGTCGAGAGCCACGTCGCACAAAACGCCGAGCTCCGGCACGCCCTTTTTTAGCGCCGCTACGGCACGGCAGACGAGATTGCCAGGGTTGAGCGCCTCGCTGCCTTCGGGATCTTTGAGCTCGGCTGTCACCGCCGGGAAGACCGCGATGGTCGGAATGCCGAGCTCGACTGCCTCGCCGGCGGCGTCGACGAGTGCCGCGATCGGCAGCCGGAAGACCCCCGGCATCGACGGGACCGGTTTCTTACGGCCTTCATCGTGCACAAAGACCGGCCAGATCAGGTCGCCCGCGGTCAGCACGCTCTCGGCGACGAGCTTGCGCGACCAGGGATCGCGCCGATTGCGCCGCAGGCGCAGGCGGGGGTAGGGGGCGAGTGGCGGCAGGAACAAGGTCACGTGACCACTCCCGGAATAATGGCGGCACGAGGCGCGAGCGTCGGGAAAATAAGCTCACCGGGACCCTAGGGCAACGCACCGGTGCGGACACATCAGGCCGATCGTCGCGGTGTCGCCTCACTTCAACGCGTAGTCGTAACGGATGAACCCATTGAACCGGGCGATCCGGTCATAGAGCGAGCGCGCGGTGGCGTTGTCTTCCTTGGTCGTCCAGTAGAGCCGGGCGCAGCTGCGCTCGCGGGCGATCGCGGCGACCGCCTCGATCAATTTGCACCCGCAGCCGTGGCGGCGGACCGTCGCGTCGACGAACAGGTCCTGAAGGTAGCAAACGTCTCCCGCCATCCAGGCATGGGGGTGGAAGAGATAGTGGGCGATCCCGACGAGCGGCGCGGTGTCGCTGCCGAGCCGGGCCCCCAGGCCGCGGATCGGGCTCTCCGCGGCGATCAGCCGCTGCCAGGTGTGTTCGTGGATCTCCGGCGCCAGCTCGGTCTCGTAGAAGTGGAGATAGCCGCGCCACAGCTCGGTCCAGCGCGCACGGTCGTGGGGCGCGAACGGGGTGACGATGAGGTCAGCCATGGCGATCCCTCTCCTTCTTCGTCGGCAGCGACACCATAGCCGCATTGGTCGCGGCGCATCACCGGGTACGCGATGTTGGTTTTCCGGCAATTATTCGATCCGTGCTCCTCCGCGAGGTCGCGTTTCGATCGTTCCGCCAAGTAACGAATTTCCCGCAAACACTTGAATTACGTTCTGTTCCGCGCTGACATCGACCCCATTCAGGCCCGAAGACGCGCTTCTCGGTGTATTTGGCTTCGCCTCGCCAGACGCAAATGCTGGCAGTACCTCACATTTCGCATCGAGCGAGAGACCTGACATGCTACTCTCTCGTCGAGGAAGCGAGTGGCGTGACCTGAACGAAGAAAGGGAAAAGGATGGCGTATGACCTGCTGATCAAGAACGGCCGCATCGTCGACGGCTCGGGGATGCCGAGCTTCCGAGGCGATGTCGGGGTCAAGGACGGCAAGATCGTCGAGCTCGGCAAATTGAGCGAACCGGCGAAACGCACGATCGATGCCGAGGGGCGGGTCGTGGCGCCCGGTTTCGTCGACAATCACTGCCACTACGACGCGCAGGTCACTTGGGACCCGCTGTGCTCGTTCTCGCCCGACCACGGCTGCACCACTGTCGTCTTTGGGAACTGTTCGCTGTCACTGGCGCCGGTGCGGCCGGGCAGCGAGAAGCGGGTCGCCGAGTTCCTGTCCTATGTCGAAGCGATCCCGATGGAGGTGCTGAACACCGTCGAGATCGATTGGGAGACGGTCCTGCAATACATGGACCGGCTCGACCATCACCTCGGGGTCAATGTCGGCAATCTGATCGGCCATTCGGCGGTGCGCTACTACGTGATGCGCGACGAATGTCAGAAGCGAACCGCGACCGACGACGAGATCAAGGCGATGCAGGATGTCGTGCGCGACGGCATCAAGGCCGGCGCGCTCGGGCTTTCGGTGTCGCGCAACAAGGGCCATTACGACCCGCAGGGCGTGCACATCCCGGCCTTGTGGGCCGACGAGAAGGAGATCTTCGCGCTCGGCGACGTGTTGCGCGAGCTTGGCACCGGGATCATCCAGTCGGGTGGCGGCCGCGCCGCGGAGCTCAAAGACGGGTTGATGGCCCGTCTGTCGGAGGCGACCGGCCGCACCGTCGTCTACAACAATCTGGGGCAGACGGTACGCGAGCCCGATCTCTGGAAGAAGCACATGGCGCGCGTCGAGGAGACCTCGAAGGCCGGGATTCGCGCCTACCCGCTGTGCAGCCCGAACCGCACGACGCAGAGCTTCACGATGCGCAACTGCCAGACGTTCCGGGGCGCGCCGACCTGGCACCCGATCCTGTTGTCGTCGGACGAGGAGAAGCTCAAGGCCTATGCCGATCCGGCGATCCGGGAGAAGCTGCACGACGAGGTGATCGAGTTCAAGGTCGAGGTCCCGGCCGCCGGCTACTCCCGCAAGTGGTACGATTACATGTGGGTCGAGACGCCTGCGCTCGAAAAGAACCAGAGCCTCAAAGGCAAGACGATCCACCAGATCGCCAAGGAGCAGGGTAAGGGCATCATCGACGCCTTCCTCGATCTCGTCGTCGAGGAGAATTTGGACACCGGCTTCATGATGGCCGAGAACAACGTCGACGACGAAGCGATGGCCAAGATCCTGACCTATCCGAACGCCATTGTCGGACTGTCGGACGGCGGCGCGCATGTTCAGTTCCACGGCGGTTATGGCTACAGCACGCGGCTCTTGGCCGAATGGGTGCGCGAGAAGCAGGTCATGACCATCGAACAGGCAGTGCGGCGGCTGACCTTCAACTCGGCCTCCGCGATGGGGCTTTACGACCGCGGCCTGCTGCGGCCCGGCATGGCGGCCGACATCGTGATCTTCGACCCCGACACGGTGCGCCCGCTGCCGGAGAGCGTCGTCCACGACTTCCCGGCGGGCGGCTGGCGTATGAAGGAGCCGGCCGCCGGCATCATAGCGACGATCGTTAACGGCGAGGTCTTGATGGAGAACGGCAAGCACACGGGGGCATTGCCAGGCCGAGTGCTGCGCAACACCTACTACCACGCTCACGCCTAGCCTCGTCGGGACGGCCGACAAGACCGCCCGCAACCCAAGTTGCGGGCGGTCGCCGTTTCAGGGCTCGACGCTTATATTCACGTCATGGATTTCCAGCTTTCGGACGAGCAGCGCTCGTTCCAGGAGACGGCGCGGGCGTTCGCCCGCGAGGAGTGGCTGCCGCAGGCGGCAGGGTGGGACGTGCGCGCCGAATTTCCCACAGACGCGTTGCGGCGGGCGGCGGCACTCGGTTTTGCCGGCATCTATGTCGGCGAGGAGTTCGGCGGCAGCGGGCTCGGCCGGATCGATGCGACGATCATCTTCGAAGAGCTCGCTGCGGCCTGCGTGTCGACCGCCGCCTATCTCACGATCCACAACATGGCGGCGTGGATGATCGACCGCTTCGGCACGCGCGAGCAGCGCGCCCGATTTCTCCCCGAGCTGATGAACATGGCGCATCTCGCCAGCTATTGCCTGACCGAACCGGGCAGCGGCTCGGATGCGGCGGCGCTGACCACCCGGGCGGTGCGCGACGGCGAGGATTATGTGGTCAACGGGACCAAGGCGTTCATCTCGGGCGGAGGGGTCAACGACATCTATGTGACGATGGTGCGGACCGGTGGGGCCGGGCCGAAGGGCGTCTCGTGCCTCGTCGTCGAGAAGGGCACGCCGGGCCTGTCGTTCGGCAAGCAGGAGAAAAAGCTCGGCTGGAACAGCCAGCCGACGGCGATGGTGATCTTCGAGGATTGCCGCGTGCCGGTCGCCAATCGGCTCGGCGCCGAAGGCGACGGCTTCAAGATCGCGATGATGGGTCTCGACGGCGGGCGCCTCAACATCTCGGCCTGCTCGCTCGGCGGCGCCCGCGCCTGCCTCGAGGCAGCGCGAGACCATCTGCTCGAACGCCGCCAGTTCGGCCGGCCGCTCGCCGATTTTCAGGCTCTGCAATTCAGGCTCGCCGACATGGCGACCGAGCTCGACGCAGCGCGGCTCATGGTGCAGCGCGGTGCCGCGAGCCTCGATCGAGGCGACCCACAGGCGACGATGCATTGCGCGATGGCCAAGCGACTGGCGACCGATGCCGGGTTCCAGATCTGCAACGAGGCGCTGCAGCTCTTTGGCGGCTACGGCTACCTCAAGGATTTTCCGATCGAGCGCTATCTGCGCGACGTGCGCGTCCACCAGATCCTCGAAGGCACCAACGAGATCATGCGGGTGATCATCGCCCGGCGGCTGCTCGGCCGTGGCGTCTGACCCGGTCCGCATCCGCCCGATGATCCGCTCGGATCTCGGGCATTGCCGTTCGCTGCTGTCGCAGCTCGGCTACGAGATGAGCACGGCCGAGCTCGAACGACGCTTTGGTGAAGTTACTGCGGCGCCGGAGCACTCCGCGTTGGTCGCCGAGACGGCGGGGCGGGTGGTCGGGCTGATGCACGTCTTCGTCCGTCCGGCCCTCGAAAACCCGCGGGAAGCGGTCGTCCAGGCGATCGTCGTCGATGCGGCGTTCCGGCGCTGTGGCGTCGGGCGGGAATTGATGACGGCGGCGGAGAATTGGGGCAGGGAACGCGGCTGCCGCTCGGTGGTGCTGAGCTCGAACAGCGCACGGGCGCCGGCGCACGCCTTCTATGCCGCGCTCGGCTATCGCGTTTCGGCCACTTCCCTGGTGCTGCGCAAGGAACCGGCGCAGCGATGAGCGAGGGTGACGAGATCCTGCCGGGTCGCGAGGGTGGCCTCGCCACCCTGGTCATCAACCGGCCGAAGGCGCTCAACGCGCTGACCCTCGCCAACTACCGACGCTTCGCTCCCGCCCTTGCCGACTGGGCGGCCGATCCGTCGGTCCATGCCGTGGTCGTTCGCGGCGCCGGCGAGCGCGCCTTCTGCGCCGGCGGCGACGTGCGCGCGGTCTACGAGGCAGGGCGCGGCATCAGCGGCGAGCCCGAGCTTCCAGCCGTCTTCTTTCGCGAAGAATACGATCTGATCCGCCGACATCCACCGCTTTCCGAAACCCTATATCGCGATCATCGACGGGATCACGATGGGCGGCGGAGCCGGGATCTCGATCAACGGTGCCTACCGCATCGCCACCGAGCGAACGCTCCTTGCGATGCCGGAAACTGCGATCGGTCTGTTTCCCGATGTCGGGGCGACGCGATTTCTGAATCGCTGCCCCGGGAATATCGGTCGATACCTCGGTCTGACCGGCGCCCGCTTAGGGGAGGCCGACACGGTCTATTGCGGATTTGCCACCCACGTCGTGCCGCATGAACGGATCGCAGAACTAGTCGCCGCGCTCGGCCGGATCGTCTGGGAGATAGGGAGCGAGCGGGACCACATCGATGCGATACTCGCCCGCTTCGCGGTAGATCCCGGCCCTGCTCCGCTTGCGGAATTGCGCCCTGCGATCGATCAGTGCTTCGCGGGCCATAGCATCGAGGAGATCCTCGCGGGGCTCGCCGCAGAGGCGGCGTCGGGCGGTGCGAGCGCCGGCTGGGCCGCGGCGACGCGGGCGGACCTGATGACCAAGTCGCCGACTAGCCTGAAGATCACGCTGCGCCAGCTCATCGTCGGGCGGGATTATGATCTTGAGGCTGCGCTTGTCCTCGAATACCGGCTGACCCAGCACGTGATGGCGGGGCACGACTTCTACGAAGGGGTACGGGCGGCGCTGATCGATAAGGACCAACAGCCGCGCTGGCAGCCGGCCACACTCGCGGAGGTGAGTGACACCATGGTCGACGCTTATTTCTCACCGATCGGCGATCGGGAGCTCCGCTTCGCCTGAGGCCCTTGCGTAGAAGGAAACACGAGATGGCGACGATCGGCTTTATCGGTCTGGGGAATATGGGGGCGCCGATGGCGGCCAATCTCGTCAAGGCCGGCCATCAGGTGACCGGCTTTGATCTCGTGGCGGGTAGGGCCGAGACGCTGGCGGCAAAAGGCGGCCGGGTAGCGGCAACGGCGGCCGAAGCCGCCGCGGCGGGCGAGATGATAATCACGATGCTGCCGGCCGGTCCCGAGGTGCGCTCGGTTTATCTCGGGGATGGCGGGGTGCTCGGCCATGCCCGCAAGGATGCCCTGCTGATCGACTGCTCGACGATCGATGTCGAAACCGCCCGCGCGGTTGCCGCGGCCGCGGCCGCGGCGCGGTTCGACATGCTCGACGCGCCGGTCTCGGGCGGCGTGATCGGGGCGGAAACGGCCGGCCTGACCTTCATGGTAGGGGGTGCGGCCGAGGCATTTGACCGCGGCCGGCCCGTTTTGGCCGCGATGGGGCGGACGATCGTTCACGCCGGGCCGGCCGGCAACGGCCAGGCGGCAAAGATATGCAACAACATGATCCTCGGCGTTTCGATGATCGCGGTATGCGAGGCCTTCTCGCTCGCCGAGCGGCTCGGTCTCGATGCGCAGAAGTTGTTCGACATCAGCGCCAAATCCTCCGGCCAATGCTGGGCGCTGACGAGCTATTGCCCGGTGCCCGGGCCGGTCCCGGCCTCGCCGGCCAATCGCGGCTATGCCCCGGGTTTCACCGCAGCGATGATGCTGAAGGATCTTCGTCTCGCGCAGCAGGCGGCGGGAGCCAGTGCGGCACCAACGCCGCTCGGGGCGGCGGCGGCCAATCTTTACCAGCTGTTCGTCGACGAGGGCGCCGGTGGGCTCGATTTTTCGGCAATCTATCGGTTCATTCGCAAGCCCGAGGTTAAAATTTGAAACGATAAATTTACAAACCGGCGCTAATCTGCGTCCGATCGCCGCCAAAACGAGGTTCGGATGACCAACGCCTATCTCGAAGTGATTTCGCTGATCGAGCGCCTCCACAGGCACTTTCTGGAAGTGGTGAAGCTCGAGCTCGAAGGGCTCGGGATCCACGACATCAATAACGTCCAAGGGATGATGTTGTTCAACATCGGAGACGCCGAAATGACTGTCGGCGAGCTGACCTTGCGCGGTTGCTATCTCGGCTCGAACGTCTCCTACAACGTCAAGAAGATGGTCGAGAACGGCTACCTTGTGCAGGAGCGCTCGCTGCACGACCGCCGCTCGATCCGCGTCCGTCTGACCGAAAAGGGGACGAAGTTGCGCGACCGGGTGACCGTCATGCTCCAGCGTCAACTCGAGTTGCTGCCGCAGGCCGCGCTCAATATCGAAGATCTTCAGTCCGTCGGCGTCACACTTCGGCGGCTCGAGCGGTTCTGGATTCGCGCCAGCGACCTGGTGCAGCGGCCGCCGCAATTCGCCGCGTGAATTTTCTGGTGACGGCGGCATCGCGGGCTGCAAATCTGTCCGCCGGAAAATCGCGGAGGGGCGGTATGGCACCCCAGCTCGTTTCCCTGGGGCCCGGTCTGAGCGTCACCGGCCGGCTCGATGGGCCGGACATCGAGGCGCTCGCGCTCGCGGGGGTGCGCACGATCGTCAACAACCGTCCCGATGGCGAAGACCAGGGGCAGCTCCCGGCTGCCGAGGGGCGGCGTATCGCCGAGGCGCATGGGCTTGCCTACCATCACATCCCGATCACCGCCGCGACATTGTCGCGCGCCGATGTCGATGCGTTTGCCGCAGCCTTGCGAGATGCGCCGGCGCCGATCGTCGCGCATTGCCGTAGTGGAACGCGCTCGACGCTGTTATGGGCGCTCGTTCGCATGCGCGAGGGTGCCGAGCCGCTCTCGCTCGTCGCCGAAGCCGCCCGTCACGGGATCGACATCGCCAGCCTGCCCGCGGTAGCCGCCCGGCTGCGCTAGCCCCGTTTAGCCCGCAGCGAACTCCCGCCTCCTTCTGGACATTCCCGCCCACGGGCTGCGATAACGCGGCGTGGAGCCTCTTGTATGGCCGCCGCCGAGGGCCAGAATTTGTCCATGCAGACCACCAACGACATCCGTGCCGCGTTCCTCGACTACTTTGCCCGCAACGGGCACGAGGTTGTGCCGTCGAGCCCGCTCGTGCCGCGCAACGATCCGACATTGCTGTTCACCAATGCCGGAATGGTTCAGTTCAAGAATGTCTTCACCGGGCTCGAGAAACGGCCCTACCAGCGCGCCGCCACCGCCCAGAAATGCGTGCGCGCCGGCGGCAAGCACAACGATCTGGAGAACGTCGGCTATACCGCCCGGCACCACACCTTCTTCGAGATGCTCGGCAATTTCTCCTTCGGCGACTACTTCAAGGACCGGGCGATCGAGCTTGCCTGGAACCTGATTACCCGAGAGTTCGGTCTCGACCGCGAACGTCTGCTGGTGACGGTCTACGCCGAAGACGACGAAGCGGCGAGCTTGTGGGCGAAGATCGCCGGTTTGCCGGAGTCCAAGATCATCCGCATCGCGACTTCGGACAATTTCTGGACGATGGGCGACGTCGGACCGTGCGGTCCTTGCTCGGAGATCTTTTATGATCACGGCGAGTCGATTCCCGGCGGCCCACCGGGGAGTGCCGATGCGGAAGGCGATCGCTTCGTCGAAATCTGGAACCTCGTCTTCACGCAGTTCGACCAGCTGAGCTCAGGTGAGAGGATCCCGCTGCCGCGCCCCTCGGTCGACACCGGCATGGGGTTGGAGCGCATCGCCGCGGTGTTGCAGGGCAAGCACGACAATTACGACATCGACCTGTTCCGCGCGCTGATCTTGGCCTCAGCCGAGGCCTCGGGGGTCGCGCCGGACGGGGAGCATGCGGTGTCGCATCGCGTCATCGCCGACCATCTGCGCGCGTCTGCGTTTCTGATCGCCGACGGCGTGCTGCCGAGCAAGGAAGGACGCGGCTATGTGCTCCGCCGGATCATGCGGCGGGCGATGCGCCATGCGCATATTCTGGGCTCTAGAGAGCCGCTGGTCTGGCGGCTGGTCCCGACCTTGGTGCAGCAGATGGGTGCCGCCTATCCGGAGCTGCTGCGGGCCCAGCCGTTGATCACGGAGACGTTGCGGCTCGAGGAAACGAACTTCAAACACACGCTCGAGCGCGGTCTTCGTCTGCTCGAGGAAGAAACGGACCGGCTTGGTCCCGGCGAGGCCCTGCCCGGCGAGATCGCCTTCCGGCTGTATGATACCTACGGTTTTCCGCTCGACCTCACCCAAGATGTGCTGCGCGGACAAGGCCGCGCCGTCGCGGTCGAAGGCTTCGAGAAGGCGATGGCGCGGCAGCGCGAGGAGGCGCGCAAGAGCTGGATCGGCTCGGGCGAGGCGGCGACCGAGGCCGTGTGGTTCGCCTTGCGCGATGAAGTCGGCGCTACCGAGTTTCTCGGCTACGAGACGGAGAATGCCGAGGGCGTCGTGCTGGCGATCATGCGGAACGGCGAGCGCGTCGCCGAAGCCGCCATCGGGGACGATATCGCGCTGATCGTCAATCAGACGCCGTTCTACGCCGAAGCGGGCGGCCAAGTCGGGGATACCGGGGTTATTTTCTCGGCCTCCGGCGCCGAATTGGCGGTGCGCGACACGCTAAAGAAGGCGAACGACCTGCACGTCCATCTCGGCACCCTGACCCGCGGCGTGCTAAAGGAGGGCGATGCCGTTGAGCTCAGGGTCGACGGTGCTCGGCGACGCCGGTTGCGCGCCAACCACTCGGTCACCCACCTGCTGCATCAGGCGCTTCGGCAAAAGCTGGGAGAGCACGTCACGCAAAAGGGCTCGCTCGTCGCGCCCGACCGGCTGCGCTTCGACTTCAGCCATCCCCGAGCGCTGAGCACGGATGACATCCTGGCGATCGAGGATGAGGTCAATAATCGGATTCGCGCCAATAATGAGGTGCGTACCCGCCTCCTCACCCCGGACCGTGCTGTGTCCGAGGGGGCGCTGGCGCTTTTCGGGGAAAAGTATGGCGACGAGGTACGCGTGGTCGCTATGGGCGGCGAGAGCGACAATGACAAGCCCTTCTCGGTCGAGCTCTGCGGCGGCACTCATGTCAGCCGCACCGGCGATATCGGGTTGTTCAAGATCGTCGATGAAACGGCGATAGCCTCCGGTGTACGCCGGATCGAAGCGCTGACCGGCGCGGGCGCCGAGGCTTTTGTCACCAGGGAAGAGCGTATCCTCCGCAAAGCCGCGGCGGCCTTGCATACCAACGCCGACGAACTCCCGGCGCGCATCGCCGGATTTCTCGAGCAGCAACGGCGGCTCGAACGCGAACTTGCCGAGGCGCGCCGCGCATTGGTCAGTTCAGGTTCCGGCCGCCAGTCGGCCGCGAAACGGATCGGCGAGGTCGCTTTCGATTCCCGCGTCGTCGACGGCGTCCCCGGACGCGAGCTGAAATCGCTGGCCGACGATCTGAAGCGTCGGATCGGCTCGGGCGTCGTCGCGATCGTTTCGCGCGCCGATGGGAAGGCGGCGCTTGTCGTCGGCGTCACTCCTGATCTGACGAGCCGTTTCGATGCGGTCGAGCTGGTGCGCCTCGGCGCCGAAGCATTGGGCGGCAAGGGCGGCGGCGGTCGTGCCGACATGGCTCAGGCAGGCGGTCCCGAGGTCGCGCGCGCCGAGCAGGCGTTGGCCGCCGTCGAGCGCGCGGTGGTCGCCAAGGCGCAAGCTCCCGCGAAATAATCGGTTCAACCGCCCGATTCGCCTGTCGATCGGCATCTCTGGGGTTGGCCGGAACACGCTAAGTTTTTGTATTTTTTGGATGTTCCGAAATTCTGGACGCGATGCCTGCGCCCTTTGCATAATATGGTTAAGGGGGACCGCTTGCATCTACAACGGAATTATGTACCGGGCCGACGCTCGGGGCCGCGCCAAATCTGGGGTTGCTCTGCGCCTGCTATTAACCTTAACCGTCCTTGGACTGGCGGGCTGCGTAGCCGAGCCAGTCCATCTCGACGTGATGAGCGTCAATGGTAGGGATAGCGGCGGCGTCGTGCCGAGTTACGACTCGCTGATGCGCATCGGGGACTGCGGCGCGCAGCGGCGGTGATCTCGTCAACGCTCTTGGCGTTTACCGGCGGGCCGCCCAGGTCGATCCGCTCAATCCGGCTCCCCTCGCCGCCGCCGGCGATGTGCTGCTCGCGATGGGGTCCGTCAACGAAGCGATCGTGAGCTATAACAATGCACTCCTTCGTGACCAGCAATATCTGCCGGCGCTGATCGGGCTGACCAAGGCCGACCTGAAGACCGGCAAGCCCGCGCTTGCGATGGAACCGCTCTCCAAAGCCTACGCCCAAAGCCCCGACGATCCCAAAGTGCTGCTCCTCCTCGGGGTCACCAAAGATCTCGCGGGTGAGCATGCCGAAGCGCAAGCCTGGTACCGGCGCGGTCTCGGTGTTACGCCGGGAGACCCGTCCCTGACCGTCGATCTCGCTCTATCGCTTGCATTGAGCGGCGATTATTCGTCGGCGATAGCCACCCTGCAGCCGGTGGCTATGGCGCCAAACAGTTCGCCGCAAGAGCGACAAACCCTGGCGCTGATCTACGGGTTGAGCGGGCGCGTTGCCGAGGCGGCGCGTCTCAATCGGATCGATCTCGACGACGCCTCGGTCGAGCATAACCTCGCCTATTATGCGACTTTGCGCGAACTCTCGCCTGAAGCGCGTAGCCGGGCAATATTATCGGCCGGCGGCTCCGGGTCCTCCTGAGCCATTTGCGGTATTGACAATTCACGGATTTATGATATTGTAGCAATGCCTAGATCTCGGGTGAAGGCGATCTAGGTTCATCGCACAGTAGTTTTACCGATCTAGAGCGGACTCTCCCGCTGTTCTTTTTTGCCCCACGCGCCGAAACTCCAGGATTTCTGCGGCGCAGGCGATGTCGCTAGCTGATAATTTCCTGCAAAAACAGCAAAAACAGCGGAAGTGCCGGTTTCGCGGGGCGCCGCCTCCTCTGTCACGCGCGCGGAGCGATAGCGCTTAACGGTGGGCGAAGGTGTCGATGATGCCGATCGCCGCCGGGCCGAGCAGCACGATGAACAAGGTCGGCAGAATGAAGATGATCATCGGCACGGTCAGCAGCGCCGGCAGCCGTGCCGCCTTCTCCTCCGCCCGCGTCATCCGCGCCCCGCGCATTTCGGTGGCGAGGACGCGCAGAGACTGGGCCAGCGGCGTGCCGAATTTCGCGGTCTGCTGCAGCGTGTTGACCACGGCGCGAATCCCGTCGGAGTTGGTTCGCGCGTTGAGGTTGTCGAACGCCAGACGACGGTCGGGCAGAAAGGTCAATTCGGCCGCGGTGATCGCGAGCTCTTCGGCGAGTTCGGGCGAGCCGTTTCCGAGTTCTCGCGATACGCGACCTAGGGCCGCATCGAGGCTCAGTCCGGCCTCGGCGCAGATGACCATCAGGTCGAGCCCGTCCGGCAGGGCGAGCTGGATGGCCTTGGCCCGCTTGGCCGCAGCGTTTCTCAGATAGATCGTGGGCGCATAGAACCCGAGCACAAGCCCCGCAATCGGGGGCAGGAACCCGAAGGTCGGCGGGACCGGGAGCAGGTGAAACACATGGCTGTCGGCCAGCAGCGCCATGGCGAACAGGAACGGCAGGCTGACCCGCGCAAAAAGGTACCCGACCATCGCGTCGCGCGATCGGATCCCGGCCTGAGCGAGCATATCGCGCGCCCCGGCGGCATGCTTCGAGCGCAGCAAGTTGAGGCGCGTCACCGTCTCGCGCATCAATCCGACGGCGTTCGGCCGCTGCCGGCCTCGGCGCGTTGCCAAAGCGCCTTGTCGCAGGGTTTCTTTGCGATGGACGATTTGGTCGAGGCGCCGCTCGAACGCGTTGTTCGGCCGCAGCGCCTGCCACATTGCCAGAACCGTCGCCAGCACCGCGAGCGCGGCGAGCGCTGCGATCGCGTCATCGAGGCGGACGCCGGCCGGCAGCCAGTCGGCGATCGCGAAATCCTCAAGCCTAAAACTCCTCATATCTCGAACTTCGCCATCTTGTTCATGATCAAGACGCCGGTCGCGAGCATCGTCACCGCAATCCCGTCGAGGATCAGCCCGCGGACGTCGTGAAGGAGTGGAGCCAGATACGCGGGCGAGGTCAGCGTCAGCACGAGAACGACCGCGACCGGCAGCCCGCCGAGGATCATTGTGGTCGCCCGCGTCTCAGACGCCATCGCGCGCGCCTTGGCCCGCATCTGTCGGCGCTTGCGCAAGACATCGGCGAGATTGGCGAGGGTTTCGCCGAGGTTGCCGCCGGTTTCGCGTTGCACGCTGAGGGCGATGACGAAGAAGCGGAATTCCGGTACGTCGATGCGCTTGGCGGTGTCCCAGAGCAGGCTCTCGAGGTCCCGCCCCATCCGCATTCCGCTCTCGACGAGGCGCAGCTCGCTGCCGACCGGGTCGGCGATCTCATGGCCTGCCCCGACGATCGCTTCGCTGATCGGCAGACCCGAGCGCAGCGCCCGCACGATCAGGTCGATCGCGTCCGGAAACAACGCGACGAAGGCCGCCAGGCGGCGCTTTCCCATGCGGCCGATAACCTTGTGTGGAACGGCCGTCCCAATCAGCAGTCCGAGCGCCATGCTCGGCACGACACCGATCCGCGTGGCGCCGGCGAGACCAACCGCCGACAGTACGGTCAGGACAGCGATCGCCATAGCGTACTGCCCGATGCTTATCGTCCGCCCGGTTCGCGTGAGGCGCGCCGCGAGGATATCGCGCCGGGGCAGCCAGTCGCGGGCGATGCGATCGATTTTGGTAGCACTCTGCTCCCGTGAGAGCGATCGGGTAGCCGCCGCATCGGTAATCGCAACACCTCGCGCCCGGTCTTGCATCGAATTGAGACGCCGCCTGTAGCGGCGGCCGATCCCGCCGCCGTTCAGCGCCAACGCCACGAGGCCAAACGTTGCCGCGACGCAAATCGCGCAAACGATCGCGATCGAGGTGTCGGGATCGAGTCCCAGACCCATGGCTCAGATGACCTCGAGTAGCGGCCGGTCGAGGCCGTAATATTCGGCGCGCGGCAGGAAAAACGGGCGAATCCCGCTCGATTTGAACACCCCGCGCAGCAGCCCTTCCGTCGTTTCGCCCTGGAACTGGTAGGTGAACAGCTCCTGAGTGGTAATCGTGTCGCCCTCCATGCCGACCACTTCCATGACATGCGTCACACGGCGGACCCCGTCGCGCATGCGGTTGACCTGCGCGATCAAATGGACAGCGGCGGCGATTTGGGTGCGCACGGCACGCGACGGCAAGTTGATCCCGGTCATTCCGACCATGTTCTCGAGGCGGGTCAGCGCCTCGCGCGGCGAGTTCGCGTAAATCGTGCTCATCGAGCCGTCGTGACCGGTGTTCATCGCCTGCAGCACGTCGAGCGCCTCGGCGCCGCGGATCTCGCCGAGGATGATGCGGTCGGGCCGCATGCGCAGGGCGTTGCGCAACAGGTCGCGCATCGTGATCTCGCCGGTGCCCTCCAAGTTCGGCGGGCGAGTCTCGAGCCGCACAACATGCGGCTGCTGCAGCTGCAATTCGGCGGCATCCTCGATCGTCACGGTCCGCTCAGCCGCGTCGATCAGCCGAGACAGCGCGTTCAGCAACGTCGTCTTACCGGAACCGGTACCGCCGGAAATCAGGATGTTGAGCCGGCAGCGGGCGGCGATCTTGAGGAGCGTCGCCATCTGGGCCGAGATGTTGGCCTGCTGGGCCATCGTGTCGAGGGTGATCGTCTTCTTGGAAAACTTGCGGATCGAGATGCTCGGTCCATCGATCGCCAGCGGCGGAGTGATGATGTTGACACGGCTGCCGTCGGTCAGCCGGGCGTCGACGAGCGGCTGGGATTCATCGATGCGGCGACCCACCCGCGTGACGATCTTTGTCGCCACGTTCATGACATGGTCGTCGTCGCGAAACGCTACGTTGGTCAGCTCGAGCTTGCCTCGGCGCTCGACATAGACCTGCTTTGCCCCGTTGACCATGATGTCGGTGACGGTCTCGTCCTCGATCAGCGGTTCGAGCGGTCCAAGCCCGAGCATGTCCGCGATCAGCAATTCGACAAGCTCGCGCTGCTCGATGAAATTCAACTGAATCTTGGTCTCGGTGAGCAGGTCCTTGACCCAGCCGCTGAGCTGCGCCTCGAACACCGCGCGCGGCATCTCGGCGGCAGCGGCGACGTCCATGTGTTCGAGGACAAGCGGCTGGATCTGTGCTTTCGCCGAGTCGACGGCCGCGCGATTGGAGCGGCGCGAGCCGGTCCCATCGGGCGTGGGTTCCGACTTGGCCGGGTTGAGAAGACCCTCGATGATGGCGGTGACGAGATCGCGGCGGTCGAGCGGGTTCGCGTCGATGCCATGGCGTACCAGATACGCCTGCACCGCCGCGTCGACGACCTTGGCAAGCTCACCGCGGCTGAGGAGGCTTCTGCGCTCGGGTCGGACTTCGGCGCTCAGCCGAGCGATCAGCTGCTCCTTTGCCGCAAGCAAACGCTCTTCTTGAGGCAAGTGAGTCGCCGGTTCGGCCTCTGGCGTCGGCGCCGGGACCGGAAGGGGTGTCGCCTCGACCGCCGTCGCGCGACGCGCCGAAAGCACAGCGATGCGCGCATCGAGCGCGTCCTCGCTCTCCGAGCGTTTGAACCGGCTTACCATGGCAGCGCAAACAATTTGCGTTTGGTGACGGGCGACGCTGGGCCGGCCAGCATCTCGGCGACTTGGCGGAACTCGCGAATGACCGGGCTGCGCGGCGCCGCTACGGGCAGCGGTTGGCCGGAATTGGCCGCCGCACCGGCTGATTTCGGATCGTAAGAGAGGCTCACGTCGAGCGGCTTGGCGATTCCCTTCTCGAACTCGCTCTTGCCGATCAGGGCTCGCCCGCTCGTAGCGCCCGCCTCGACGAGCCAGAGGCGAACCTGCGGCGCCTGCTCCTTTATCATCGTCTGCAGCCGGATCGTGTCGCGCAGGCCGGCGAGGCTGCGCTCGCACACCACGACGACATGGCTCGCCGCGGCGAGCACGACGCGCTGGATCGGGGTGGCACCGCGCGGCAGGTCGACCACGATGCGGGCGAATTTGCGACGCAATTCGTAGAGCAGCATGTCGACCGCGCCGGCATCGATGATCAGATGTTGTGTGGCCGACGCCTCGGCAGCCAGTATCCGCAAATTGTCGGTCACCTTGACCATGGCGCGTTCGATGAAGAGGCTGTCGATCCGGGAAGGCTGCTCGAGCGCCTCGCACAACCCGCCGCCGGGATCGGTGTCGAGCTTGAGCGCGATGGTGCCGAAGTGGAGATCGAGGTCGACGAGCGCCACCCGCTCGCCGCGCTCCTCGGCGAGAAGCCAGGCGCAGGAGACGGCCGTCGTCGTCGTACCGGCGCCGCCGCGACTGCCGATAAAGACGGTCACCTGCCCGAGCCCGCCATTGGTCCCCGCCCCCGTGCCCGGCCCCCGTTTTTCCAGGACAGCGGCCAGTGCCTCGCGGGTTGCCGGCTTGACCAGGTAGTCGTTGGCACCGGCCGCGAGCAGGTCGCGGAAGAGGGTGACGTCGTTGACGGTACCGAGCGCGACGATCTTGAGGTCGGCGCCGCCGACCGATCGCGCCGCGCTGACCTCGGCGATCGGCGCGCCCGCTTCCACAAGATCGAGGAGCAGAACCCGAGGCATGAGACCGGAGCGGAGACGCCGCAATGCGGCGTCGAGCGTATCCGTGGTAACCAGCTCGTCGTCCAATTGCAGGTCGCGGCAGATCCCTTGCACGCGATCGAGCAACGATTGCTCCTGCAGGACGGCGAGAACGCCCGCTCGTTCGGGCTTGAGCGCGGCGGCAGAGCGCGACCCCCGCATCACAGACCCCCCGTGCCCAGCATGATCCCGGGAATCGCCGGGACGGCGAACGGGTTGAGGCGGATTTTCATGACCTTGCTTCTCCCGCAATCCAGTCGGCATCCGCTATGACGCCGCTCATTATGAGATTCTCGTAGGCGCATCGAAGACCTCGAAACACGGTTTACGCGTCACCTGCTCAACTCGATTTGCCACTTCCGCGCAAAATGCTGACATCCGCCTTGGTTTTGCCCGGCTGTTGCAGTAGCCGACTAACTTCGCTGTCGAGCGTGAAAGTGCCGGTATCGCTGCCGTCGGTCATGTCGGCGGTCGACACTTCGGTTGGCGAGGAGACCAGGCTGCGGAGACTGAGCGACAACTTGCCCATCTCGGTGGCAACAGCAATGATCTCGCTCTGCTTCGGCGTCACCTCGAGGGTCGCGGTATGGGCGACGAGCGCTTCGCCCCCCTTGCTGTCGAGCTTCTGATCGACCCCGATGACGCGTACGTCGTGAAGCACTGTCTCAGAGGCCTTGTGCTCGATCTCTGCGCTGCCGCCGCCGGCGACTGGTACCGGGTGGGTGATCAGTATGTCGACCCGATCCCCCGGGAAAACGAACCCGGAGATGCCTGATGTCGCCGTGACCGGCACCGAGACGGCGCGCATGCCCGGACCGAGCACGGCGGCGAGAAAACCGCGGTTGCCGGGTGCGACGATCTTCGCTTCGCTGATCGGCTCGCCCGCCACGAACGGATCCCGCGCGACCCAGCCGGCGAAGGCCTCGGCGGTTCGGGTTCCGGCTTGGATATAAGCCCGATCGATCCCGCCTTCGGGCCAGACCTGCCAGGAGAAATCCTGCGCTTTCAGGATCTGCCCGCGGGCGATCGCGCCGCGGGCGACGAGAACGGACTTCTGAGCCGCCGCAGCCCGTGCCAGAGGCGCCGCTTCGGCCTCCGCCTGACGCTGCACCAGGAAGGATCGAACGAGAGTGGCGGTACCGCCGGCGAGGACGATCGCGATGAGAAAGAGGATGAGTGTGCGTACGCGCATCGCTTGTTACCAGCTGCAGTTGGGCGGAAGGGTGGTCACGGGGCCGGCCGCGATCGTGCGGCCCCGGGCCACCGACACCGGGTTCGCATCATTCGCGGCCATGGTGGTCGAGCAGAGAAACGTTCCCCTCTCAAGAATGGCCGCGAAATGGGGCGGAGAGAGTCGGCACGTACGCTCTGGCCGGCTGGGCATAGTGGGCTCCGACGCAATGGTGAGCGGGAGCGCATCCTCGGACCTATTGGTTAAGGAACACTTTAGTTGGGCTCGCCGCCGCCAAAATCTTTCTCGCGCCGCTTGCCTGATGCTATCGGCGGTCTCCGCTCCTTAACTTTTTGATGACCGGTGCCCCTTAGGCTCTCTCGACGCCGGCGATTGGCTGAGCCGCGGAGCACTCGGTTGGCCACGATGGCCGCTGCTTGCCGTCGGCGCAGTGAGCGCGAGAGAAACCGTCCGATGAGAATATTTCGGCGCCTGGCATGCTACGATATTGGCGCCGTCGCCCTTGAAATGACGGTGGTCAGCCGCCCGTTTTCCCTCCTGCTTCTCTAACGACCTCGTTCTCGGACTGATGCTCGCCCGCGAGGTGTCCCCCAACCCGATCAATACGCTTTGCGGGGTGGAGTACCCCCCACAACATAACATTATGATACACCTCCGTGCCGCTGCGTTTCCTTCCGTAACGTGGGCGCCTGCGGCTGGAGCCGCAGGCACGCCGCCCACCGGATGCAGGAGGGTCACTTGAGGAACGGCCGGACGCCCACGCAGAGGGCGGATAGCCCTGAAAAACCTGGCGGCCCGCTTGTTCAGTGACCGGCTCATCGCATTCGAGCTTCGTTGCCACGGATATCAAACCGGTAAACAATCACGGCCTGCCGCGCGGAATCCGGGAAATGTCGGATAAGCAGAAACCCTCCCGTCCTCAACCCGCCCAATCTGTCTCATCCGAACAGCGCACGTCGCAGCGCCTGCTCGCGCGCGCCCTGCCGGAGCGACGGTCAGCCTCGGCTGTGCCGTATGGCGGGCCGTGTCGCCGTTAAGGATTATCGTCGCAGGCATGGTTGCCCAATACCCGCTCGGCGGCGTCGCTTGGGATTACCTGCAATATATCATCGGTTTTGCATGCCTTGGCCACGATGTGTTCTACCACGAAGACACTTGGTGCTGGCCCTACCATCCCCGCGACAACAGGATGACCGATGATGCCGGATATTCGGCGGGGTTCTTAAAAGGCTTTTTTCAGCGCTACGCTCCGGAGCTGGCCGAGCATTGGCATTATATGCATCTGCACGAGGCCAGCTACGGCATGTCGGGTCGCGCCTTCGACGCGGTGGCACGCACCGCCGATCTCTTCATCAATCTGAGCGGCGCGAGCTTCTTTCCCGAGGCCTTGTCGCCGCACTGTCTCAAGGTTTTTGTCGATACTGATCCTGGCTACAACCAGATCGTGCTAAGCGAGCGTCCAGCCTGGTCCGAAAATGTCGGGCGTTGGCGCGCCGGGGTAATGGCGCATGACCGTCATTTCACCTACGGGGAGAACGTCGGCGCGCTCGATTGTGGGATGCCGACTTCCGGTCTGAACTGGCAGACGACCCGAATCCCGATTGTCTTGGATCTCTGGGAGGGGATCCCCGCCCCGATTTCGCCGATCGGCGAATGGAGCACCGTCATGACCTGGAACGTGTTCCGTGGAGCGCTCAAATACGGCGGGGCCGAGTATAACGACAAGGCCGTTGAGTTCGACAAGATCATCGACCTGCCGCGGCAGGTCGGATTACCGTTCCGTCTCGCTCTCGGGGGCACCAAGGCTCCGGCTGCGCAACTCGCGGCGCGCGGCTGGGCAGTTCAGGATGGGCCTGCCGTCACGCTGACGCCGCAACACTACCAGGACTACATCGCCGCATCGCGCGGCGAGGTCTCGGTAGCCAAGAACGTGTATGTCGCGCTGCGCACTGCCTGGTTCAGCGGCCGGTCGGCTTGCTATCTTGCCGCGGCCCGCCCGATCGTGGTTCAGGACACAGGCTTCAGCCGGGTGATCCCGACCGGAAGCGGCGTGCATGCGTTCACCAATGCCGAACAAGCGGTGGAGGCAATCCGCGCGATCGAGTGCGATTATGAGCATGAGGCGCACGTAGCGAGGGAGCTGGCTCACGCTTATTTCGACTCGCGGCGGGTTCTGATCAGGCTCATCGACGACGCGCTGGCCGGGCCGAGCGATTGCGGCAGCGCGGCCTAGCGGCAACTGCATCGGGAAGAACGCATTCCAACCGCAGTATTCCTCGGCCGCCGCTCTGTCATTCGTTTTTGGATTTCGAGCGCCGCATCGGGCGCGACGCTTCCCGCCTGACATTTCGCTTTTAACTTTTTGTTAACCGGCAGGAGATAGCCTCCTTCGAAGATAGCTTACTTAACCAAGTTTCGACGGGACCGTCCGCAGCCTATCTCGGAGCCGCGGATTTTGGAGGAGGGTTGGTGAGCCGAGCAATACAATATTTCCGGAGGCTTGGGGAGCGCGGTGTCACAACCGTCGAATTTGCCATCGTTGGCCCGCTCTTCCTGATGCTTTTGCTGGCGATATTTGAGCTCGGATACATGGTGTTTGTGCAGTCGGTGCTCGACAGTTCGGCGCGGACCGCCGCTCGTCTGATCCGCACCGGCCAGGCGCAAGGGAGCGGCAACGCGCAGACCGATTTTCAGACAGCTTTGTGCAACGGGGCCAGCGCCGTCATCGGTTGCGGCAACCTGATCTATCAAGTACAGGAATTCGCCAGTTGGTCGACGGCGCAGACCGCGGTCAACACACCGCCTAAGCGCGACCCAAAGACCGGCCAACTGATCCCCGTCGGATTCAACGCCGGCAACTGCGGGCAGATCGAAGCCGTGCAGGTCACCTACGACTACCAGTTCTTCACCCCGTGGATCGGGCAGCAGCTCGGCGGCAGCACCCAATCGGCGTTTCTGATGTCGACAGTGGTCTTCCAAAACGAGCCGTTCTGCACCGGATGATCCAGCTCTTGCGCAACTTTTGGAGGCAGCGCGGGGGTACCGCCGCGATCGAATTCGCCTTCGCGCTGCCGGCACTGGTGGTGATGTTCATGGGCGTGTTCGAGGTGTCGCAGGCGCTTATCGTGTACATGAAGGTGATCGACGTCGCCGATACGGTCTCCGACCTGGTCGCTCAGCAGAAGCAGGTCGCCAGCAGCGACATCGATAATTATTACATCGCCGGGCAGTTGGTGATGACGCCGAGCGCCGGCAGCGGTTTGGGTCTTTACGTTGCCAGCGTCACCTTCGACCCCAATACCGGCAACCCGTCGGTCGCGTGGGAGGTGACCCGCGGCGGCGCAACGGCGATGACCAATGCTGCCGCCGCCGCCGCGGCGACCGGGCTCGGCGGCCCGTGTAGTCCCGCAGCCGCAAACCCCTGCGACAGCGTAATCGTCGCACAGGCGAGCTATACCTACAATTCCGCCCTCTCATACCTGATCCAGAACGCCATCTCGATGTCTGCCGCCGTCTTTTCGCGACCACGAGTAGTCTTCACCATCCCGTGCACAGCACCTTGCTCGTAATCGGCCAAAGTGCGGAGTGACCTGACATGCGTTTCGCCGTCGTTCGGTTGGTGACCGAGATGCGATCGATGCTGGCCTGCCGGCGCGGCCAGGTCGCGATCATTTTCGCTTTTGCCGCGACGATGCTGGTCCTCGCGATCGGGGCGGGTGTCGATCTGTGGCAGGCCTACGCCATGAAGGCGCGCCTCCAATCTGCGCTCGACGCCGCTGCGCTTGCAATCGCCTCGACAGACCGGACGCAATACACCACAGCTGAATTAAATGCGCGGACGCAGGCGTACTTCACCGCCAATTACCCCGCTTCGGCACTCGGTACGCCAGGGCCGAGCACGCCGACGCTCAGTTACGGCGCCACTCCCAATATTATCAATGTCACCGGTACCGCGAGCGTCCCGACCACCTTCATGCGGATCGTCGGCATTAATACTCTATCGGTCAGCGCCACCGGGCAGGCCCAGGCAGCCTGGCCCTATATCAACTTTTACCTGCTGCTCGACAACTCGCCGTCGATGGCGATTGCCGCAACATCGGCGGGCGTCACTACCATGGTCAACAACACCTCGTCGCAGGGCGGCTGCGCCTTTGGTTGCCATGAAATCAATCCGTCCGCCGACGGCCTGGGCAACCCCGGCGGCGAGGATAATTATGCCCTAGCGCGGAGTCTGGGGGTGACGCTGCGCATCGACAATCTGCAAACCGCGGTGCAAAATCTGATGACCGAGGCGCAGAGTACCGAAACTACGAACGCCATCGCCAACGAATATCAGATGGCGATCTACACCTTCGATATCGGCTTCAACACGATCCAAACCCTAACCTCAAATCTCACTGCGGCGGCCACGGCGGCGAGCAACATCCAGTTGTACGAGGTATACTCAAATAACGTGATGTGGACTACGGTCCTCACCACAACGGGGAACACGCACAGCAGCACGACGCTCAACAGCCTGGCCTCGACCACGGGAATCGCGGTGGGGCAAGTCGTACTCGGCGCCGGGATCCCCGCGGGCACGACCGTAAGCGCCAAAAGCGGCTCGAGCGTTACGCTCAGCAACGCGGCGACGGCGACGGCGACGGGGGTTGCCGTCACCTTTGGCACAACCACCAACAACAGCGACGAGGACACCTACTACACGAACGCGATGACCCAGATCAACAGCATCATGCCCAACCCTGGTCAGGGCACGAGTAGTCCCGGAGATACGCCCAAGGAAATTCTGTTCTTCGTCACCGACGGCGTTGACGATGAAAACGTCTCCGGTTGTACGACGTCCGGGGGTTCAGGAGCGGATTCGCCATACGTTATTTGCAGCGGCAATCGCCAGCAGTCGGCAATGGACCCCTCATACTGCACGACGATCAAGAATCGCGGCATCCTGATCGCGGTCCTGTATACCGAGTACGATGCATTGCCGACGAACACATGGTATATGAACAATGTTTCAGCTTATAATCAACCGCCGCCCCCGCAATCCCCGGACCTCTCCACGGACCATTCCACGGGCATCGCAACGCAGCTGTTCAATTGCGCTTCGCCGGGACTGTACACCAAAGTGGCGACTGGCGGGGATATTTCGGCTGCCCTGTCCCAACTGTTTATAACGGCGGTCAACTCCGTATTTCTATCCAAGTGAAGTTCCGCATGTAGCACTGTTGGTGGTGCTCCAATCCGGGGCCCGGGCAACTCCTGGCCGACCATCCGGCCTCAGAGCTGCGGCACGGGCAAGATCGCACGACCGGCAGCACCGGGACGGCGGTGATCAATCTGAGCACCCGCCTGGCAAAACTTTGCAGGAACATGGCCACCAGCGGGAATTCGAGGCCGCGACCACGGGCAACCTGCAGAAGCCGTGCAAATACATTACGCAGATCGCTGATCGCTCTGTGCCTCAGCCAATATCGGCGCAAGCCGACCAGGGTTACGGGCCGGCGCCGCCCGGAGCACCGCCCGTCGCCGCACCGGCCCCGGCAGCCGCGCCGCCGGTCGGCGCCGCAAACGGCGAGGCCGTCGGGGCTCGGCGGCGGGGTGATCTTGTCGGTCAGGTAGCGCTCGACGGCGCTGACCGCGGGCATGCCGTCGATCCCGGTGAACGGGCGGCCGCTGACGAGGTCGGCCGGGCTCGCCACCATCAAGCCGAGATTGGTCGCATTGGCGCAGCCGTAATTGCTGGTGAACGCGTTGGTGAACTCCCAGGACAGCGACTGGCTCCAATTCGGGCAGGTCGGCAAGGTCACCGCATAGCGGCCGACCGAGACGATCGCCCGGTTGGCCGGCACCGTGTCGAGCGCCAGCGTTTGGGCGACGATGCCGTAGCGCAGGAGCTCGCCCGAAATCGCCGCCGCACGCCGCTCGGCGAGGCCCGGCGGGCCGGACAGCGGCGATCAGCACACGATCGGCGGGGCGGATGTTGCCGGCCAGGACCAGGCGGTCGAGCCGGCCGGCTTCGCCCGGAGCGAGGCGAGCGGAGCCGCCGGCAAAGGCGAGCTCGACCCGGCTCTCGGCGCCGTCGACCCGCAGCTGGGTCGGGGCCTCGCTCTTGCTGTATTCGGCAGCGCAACCCGCGAGCCCCAGCAGCAGCGGGAGGGCCCAGGGGTAGAGGCGATAGAGGCGGATTTTCATGACCTTCCTCCGTCAATCCAGCCGGAAGCCGCCGGGGCCGATCAGCCCCTTGCCGCCGGCGTCGAGCGGGCCGGGCGCCGGGCCCGGGCAACCCGGTGCGGTATTTGTCGCTGAGAAACACCCTTTGTGCATCGTTCGGCAGCTGGAGGCCGTCGGTCGGCGCCGCGAGACGGGTCTGCACCGGCTGCACCAGATAGGGGGTGACGATGACGACGAGGTCGGTCTCGCCGCGCTGGAAGCGGTCCGAGCGGAACACCGCGCCGATGATCGGAATATCGCCGATCCACGGGACCTTGGAGACGAGCTGCTGGGAGGTGTGCTTCAGCAGGCCGGCGAGAGCGAAGCTTTCGCCGCTGCCGAGCTCGACCGAGGTTTCGGCGCGGCGGACGGTCAAGGCGGGGATCGTGACGGTGGCGTGTTGGTGAGCGGCACCGAAACCTCGCCGATGGTCGAGAGCTCGCTGACCTCGGGACGGACGCGCAGGTTGAGGTGGCTGCGCGTCGATGATCGTCGGGGTGAAGGCAGAGGCTGACCCCGAAGCTCTTGAATTCGACCGAGATCGTCGGGAACCCCCCGGTGGCGGCCGACGGAGCCGGTGATCGGCACCGGAAACTCGCCGCCTGCGAGGAAGCTCGCGGTCTGGCCGGACATCGCCGTCAGGTTCGGCTCGGCCAAGTCGGTGATGAACCCTTCCTGCTCGAGGGCGCTGATCGTGGCAATGGCAGCCTGTCCCGATAGGGCTGCCCGACGCGGAGGGTGTTGGTGGTTTCGGCCGCGATCGTCACCGGGTTCGGTGGGTCAAGAAGCGCAGATTCGAGCCGATCTTCGACCAATTGACCCCGATCTCGTTCAATTTCGTAACGTCAACCTCGGCGATCCGCACCTGCAGGTTGACCTGGTTCGGGGTGGCGACGGTCATCCGATTGATCACCTGCGAGCCCTTGACCTCGCCGGCGATCGAGGCGGCGAGCGAGCGGACCTTGTCCGCCTTCCCGGCGTCCGAGACGACGCCGCTCAGCACGAGGTTGCCGTCGATCGAATCGGCCGAGATCTGCTCGCCCGGCGCCAGCTGTCTCAACGAGGAGCGCAGCCGCGAGACGTCGTGCTCGACGAGGATCGGGGCGTTGAGCAGCACATTGTCGCTCGCGTCGACGGCATAGATCACCGTCTCGCCCGGCGCCTTGGCGGTGATGTAGACGAGGGTCGGCGACTTGACTTGGACGTCGGCGATGTCGGGGTTGGCGACAAAGACGGTGGCCGCGGGCCCGGCGAGGCGGACCAGGGTGCCCTTGTTGACCTCGAGCGTGATCCGCTGGCCGGTGGCCGGGATCTGCGTAGTTGCGCCGCGCGGCGCCCGGGCTTGGCCTGCGGCGGCCGGACCGGGTGCCGCGGGCTCGGTCGGCGGCGGCGCGGTGACGGTGCCGCGCGGTGCTGCGGCAGGCGAGGTCGGCGCGGCGGTTTGAGGGGTCGCGGCGGATGCCAAAAACATGATCGATCCGGCGAGACCGAAGAGCGGCAGAAAGCGCATCGGAGACCTCGAAACGCGTTTCGACGTCCCAGATTAACCCAATTTGCCGTTTGCGCGCAATAGAGTGAGATGATCCGCGCTAAAGTTTCCTCGGGCGGTGTGCGCCGGCCGCGCAAGCTCAGTTGAAGTTGGGCGGGATCGTGACGACGAGGGCGGCGGCGGCGATCGCGACGCCGTAGGGTACGCAGACCCGGTCGGCGCCGGGTGCGGCGGCCCCGGCCGGGTCGAGCAGGGTCGGCCGCGCCGCGGCGATCAGCGTGCCCATCGGGGTCAGCAGGACGAGGCTCAAGAGCCCGCCAAAGAGGCCTGTCAGGACGAGCAGCGGCGGGGTGGCGGCGGGACCCGCCCACAAGCTCGCGGCCGCCAGCAGCTTGACATCGCCGCCGCCGATCAGGCCGCGGGAGAACAATACCGCACCGGCGACAAAAACCGCAGCCGCGCACAGCGCCGCACCGCCGCCCGCCGCCAGGGTCGGCAGCGGCGCAGTCGCGAGATGCAACGGCCAGAGGATGCACAAACCGAGGATCAGCCCGTTCGGGATGACCAGCCGGCGGAGATCCTCAAAGGCGGCGGTCGCCATCAGGCCGGCGAACCCGGCGAGTGGGACGAGGTGCAGTGCCACGGGCATGGTCATCGCCGCCGCAGCCTGCCGCGGAACGGTTAAGGACGGGCTAACTGCACCGAGCCGCCGCTCCGTGCTGCCGCCAGCTGCACAAGCAGTTGCATCGGCGATCGAGGATCGCTGTGTCCGCAGCCCTTCGCGTCAAGTTGACGGGCTGGCCGGCCGACATTAGCAAGGGCGACGGGGGCTCACCCTCAGTCGAAAGCAGGTCGCGGCAATTTCAGAGTGACGCACCACCCGCAGCATGACCCGGAGCGCATGGCGGAGATCGCGACCCTGGCGCCCGGCCGCAGCCGGTTTGGCCTGTCGCTGCCGCTCGTCGTCGGGGTCGCGGTCTATGCTCCGCTGCTGTCCGCGTCACGTGCGGTGCTCAGCGATCCCGATACCTATTGGCACATCGCCACCGGGCGCTGGATCATCGCGCACGGCGCGGTGCCCCGTCACGACGTCTTCTCCTTCTCGATGCCCGGCGCGCCCTGGACCCCGCCGGAGTGGCTCGCCGAGATCGTCATCGCCGCTCTCTACGATCATTTCGGCTGGGCGGCGCTGGTGATGGCGACGGCGCTCAGCGTCGCCGCGGCGTTGGCGATATTGCTGCGGGCATTGCTGAAGAGCTTGGCACCGGTGCATGCGCTGATCGCGACGGCGCTGGCGGCGATGCTCGCTTTCCCGCATCTCCTCGCGCGGCCGCACATCCTGATGCTGCCGATCCTCGTCTGGTGGACCGCCGCACTCGTCGCAGCGCGCAGCGCGGACCGCGCGCCGTCCCTGTGGCTCGGTGCCGCTGATGACCCTATGGGCCAATATTCACAGCAGTTACATCCTCGGGCTCGGGCTTGCGGCGTTGCTCGCCGGCGAGGCGGTGCTGCTCGCCGCCGACCGGCGGGCGCGGCTTCGCGCGCTGCGCGGCTGGGGGCTCTTCGGCGCGCTCGCGGTCGCCGCGGCGCTCGTGACACCGTTCGGCCTCGACGGGCTGCTGCTGCCGTTCAAGCTCGCGACGATGAGCACGCTCGGCCTGATCAGCGAGTGGCAGAGCCCCAACTTCCAGCAGCCCCAGCCGCTCGAGCTGTGGATCATCGCCGCGCTCTTCGCCGCCCTCTCGCTCGGCTGGCGGCTGCCGCCGACGCGGGTCCTGATGCTGCTTCTGCTGCTCCACATGGCGCTGCGCCACGCCCGATACGGCGAGCTCCTGGGCTTTGTCGCACCGCTGCTGGCGGCGCCGGCGCTCGGACCGCAGCTCGCCGGGCATTTCCGCGGCCGCCCGATAGCACCGCTCGACCGCGCCGTGACTGAGTTCGTCAAGCCGGCGAGCCCGCGCGGCATCGCCCTCGCCGGCGCGGTGCTGCTGACGGTGAGTATGGTCGCGTTGCGCGGCGGCGTTGCGCGGGAGGCGAGTGCTATCACCCCGGCCGCCGGCACGCCGCCGTCGCCGCGCACCACGTCGAGGGCCCGGTGTTCAACGACTATGGCTTTGGCGGCTATCTGATCTTCGCCGGCGTCAAGCCCTTCATCGACGGCCGCTACTTCTACGGCGACGCGTTCATCAAGCGCACGTTCGAGGCGACCTTTGTGCTGAGCAGCGAGCTGCCGCAGATGCTCGAGGAATACCGCATCGCCTGGACCTTGCTCGACGCACACAGCCCGGCGGTGGTGCTGCTCGACCATCTGCCGGGCTGGCGGCGGCTTTACGCCGACGATATCGCCGTGGTGCATGTGCGGGAAGACCCGCCGGCGCGCTGATCGATCGCAGTTACGGGCGGACAGCGTGCGCGGCATTATGCCGCTGGTCGGCTGAGCGGTCTATCCGCGGATTGAGCTAATACGCCACCGGCTACTCATCTTTCGGGTGATCGCCGAACCCGGACTTCATACCCCGACGCCCGATTTTCGCCTGGGTTGTCCTGAAGTTAACCCGCACCGCCACGACTTGCTGAGTTTGATCAGTGGCGCCCAGCCCGAGATTCCGTCATTTTGTTAACCTTCATTAACAATTTGTAAAAATTTTCTTGACCTTTTCGTCAAAAGCGCGTCAAAAGCTCGTCCATATCGCAATCAAGAGACACGCTGGCGACGCTCGATGCCTGCTGAACGGGAGATTGGCATTCTCTTCCGCGCGGCGCATACGCGCAAAATGTGACAGACCGGCGCGTCACGGAAAAGGATGCAGTTCACTTGGCGGGTGGGGCGAATACCGCGACGCTGGTGGCGGCCCCGAGCTGCGACGAACCGTCCGCGGCGGAGACCGATCCACTACTTTCGCAGCGCATCCCCGCCGAGGGCGACGACTTCTCGCAGCGCATCGAAGACGAAATCCCATTCCTGCGTCGCACGGTCCACCGCTGGCACCGCGAGAAAGCCGACGCCGACGACCTCGTCCAGGACACGCTGGTGCGCGCGCTCGCTAACGCGCATCTCTGGCAATCGGGCACGAACCTCCGCGCCTGGCTCTTTGCAATCATGCGCAACCAGTTCCTCGCTGGCATCGGCAAGTCGAATCGTCTGGCCTCGGTGCTGCAGAGTTTCGCGCACGCCGACCGAAGCCGGGCACCCGACCCTGGCGAGGCGCGGCTCGTGCTCCGCGACGTCGAGGGTGCGCTCAAGCGCTTGCCGGAGAAGCAGCGCACCGCCCTCCTGCTCGCCGGTGTCGAGGGCAAGTCCTATGACGAAGTGGCGCAAGCGATGGGGCTCTCCGTCGGCGCGGTGCGCTGTCATCTCGCGCGCGGCCGTGAGCGCCTGAGGGCGGCGACGGACGGCGGCGAAGACACCTCGCCCTTCGCCCGCCGACCGGGGCCAACGCCGACGTCCACCACAGCCCCGCCGCTCCTCGTCATCTCGCCGCCGACGGCTGAGGCAGGTGCCAGCTAGACCAGCGTTCCGCTGATGGCGATGACTCGCTTAGCGCGGTCGTTTTGGTCTATCGAAAAATTTTTGAGACGACTCCCGTCGCCGGCGATTGGTTAATCTATGGATAGAAGGCGCTTGCCCGGCAGCAGAGGCACCGCTTTCGACCGGCCCTATCCGTGTTACCCCGGCTAGGGACCGGGCGATGCAGACGACAATCTTGGCTCTCGGGACCGCGCTTCTTGTGGCCGCCGCCTACGGCGATGTACTAGCGCGGCGGATCCCCAACGTACTCACATACAGCCTGGCGGCACTCGGCGTGATGCAACTGCTCCTGATCGGCGACCTGAGTGCCGCCGGCTGGACCATAGCTTCGAGCGCCGCCGTCCTCGTGGTCGGATTTCTCCTGTTCTGGGGAGGGTTCTTCGGGGGCGGCGAGGCCAAGCTGCTGACCGGCGCGGCGCTGCTGATCGGCTCCCGCGGCCTGATCGGCTTTTTGTGGCTCGTCAGCCTCTGCGTCGCGATCGCGCTGCTCGCTGTCATGATAGAACACGACCTTGGCCGCTGGCTGCGGCGCGTGATGCGACAGGCTACGGTGCGCCGCGCGACCGACCAAGGGGCCGCGGAGGAAGCGCGCCCGACGGCACCCTACGGAATCGCGATCGCTGCGGTGGCTGTCATGATGCTGCTATACCGGGCCCTTACCTCGACGTAGCTTGGCTGAGTCCCGCCAGCTCGGCGCGATTGATTCATCGACTGGTAGAGATTGTCGCTTTACGGTCCCCCTGGCTTAGCCAGCCTGTGTGTGACCGCCGGCATTTATGACCGCAGTCGGACCAACATGGCAGATATAGCGATCCTCGCGCGCAGCCGCAGCCGGTTCGGCCTCTCGTTGCCGCTCATTCTCGGGCTCGTCGTCTACGCCCAGGTGGTCACCCAACCCGGCGTGGTGCTGCATGATCCCGACACCTATTGGCATATCGCGGTCGGGCGCTGGATGATCACGCATCGCGCCGTGATGCATAATGACGTCTTCTCGTTTTCGATGCCGGGCGCGCCGTTCAGCCCGCCGGAATGGCTGGCCGAAATTGTTATGGCGTGGCTCTACGACCATGGCGGTTGGGCGGGGCTGGTGGCGGTCACCGCGCTCTGCGAGGCCGTGGCATTGGGAATGCTGTTGCGCCGGTTGCTCGGTACGCTCGCCCCGGTGCATGCGCTGATCGGGGCGGTGCTGGCTTGGGGGTTGGCGCTCCCGCATATGCTCGTGCGGCCGCACGTCCTTACCTTGCCGATCCTCGTGGCGTGGGTCGCGGCTTTGGTGTCGGCACGCAGCGAGGAGCGGGCGCCCTCGCTGTGGCTCGTGCCCCTTATGACACTGTGGGCCAATCTCCACGGCAGCTACATGCTGGGCCTCGTCCTCGCTGCACTGCTCGCCGGCGAGGCGGTGCTGCTCGCCCCCGATCACGGCTCGCGGTTTCGCGCGATGCGCGGCTGGGGGCTCTTCGGGGCGCTGTCCGTTGCCGCGGCGCTGATTACCCCGTTTGGCTTCGAGGGGCTGCTGCTGCCGTTCAAGCTGACGCAGATGAGCTACTCTTCGGCCGTGCTGATCGAATGGATGAGCCCGAACTTCCAGCAGTTTCAGCCGCTCGAGATGTGGATCGTGGTGCTGTTGTTCGGTGGGCTCGCGCTTGGCTGGCGGCTGCCATGGACGCGCGTCGCCATCGTGCTCCTGCTGTTGCACATGGCGCTTCAACACATCCGTCACGCCGAGGTTTTGGGATACGTCGCGCCGCTGCTGCTCGCACCCGCACTCGCCCCGCAGCTCAAGGGGCGCTCGGAGGAGCAATCGACCGCGCTGCTCGATGGAACCCTGGCGGAACTCGCCAAGCCCGCCCGGGCGCGCGGGTTCGCGTTGGCCGGCGCCGTTCTGTTGGGTTTAAGTGCGGTGACACTGCGCGGCGGCGTCGCACGCCAGACAGACGACACCACCCCGGCGCCGGCGCTCGCCGCCGTCCAAGCCCATCACGTCGAAGGCCCGGTGTTCAACGACTACAATTTCGGCGGCTACCTGATCTTTTCCGGGGTCAAGCCGTTCATCGACGGCCGCTACTTCTACGGTGACGCGTTCATCCGGCGCTACATCGAGGCGACTGCGCTGTTCAACGCCGAGATGCCCCGGCTGCTCGACGAATACGGAATCACCTGGACACTGCTCAACGCCAAGACCCCGGCCGTGGTCCTGCTCGACCACCTGCCGGGTTGGCGGCGGCTCTATGCCGACGACGTCGCCGTGGTTCATGTCCGCGACGACCGGGGAGCGCGCTGATCGAGCTGATGCGCTCTTGTCGTCAGCTATTTGTGTCGCTCCACTCGTAACCGTTTTTGCCGCTGCTGAGTAGTGACTCAATTCGGCGCCCCAACGAGCCACTACCCGCCGACCAGCCGCAGTCGACGGCGAACCGGCGGTTTTGCTGTTTTTGCTGTTTCTGCAGGAAATTTACAGCGAGCATTAACATCTCCCCCGCGGAAAACCTGGAGAATCCGCGATCCGGCGGAGCCAAAAACAGCGGGCAGCCGAGCGCCGGCTCGCTATAGACCGGCAAAGACTGCATCGCCAGACGCGTTGCCTTGGTCGATGTTGCGTAAATAGCACATGATATACAATTTGTCAAAGCTAAATGCGATTCGTGACAACCTGCGCGGCGCGCTTGTCCGCATCTGTGCTGTTTGCCAGCAGACCCGCGGGTGACCGGTACTTGCCTGGCTCAGCGCGATCAACGGAATGCCGGGCATCGTGCCGTCGCCGGTCGCGCTTTCGGTCGTCATCCCAATGCTTGACGAGGCGAGCGGGGTCGACCGCTTCTTCGCCGAACTCGAGGGCTGAAACCCGGCGGATAAATCGGATGCTCGGGGCTATCTTGCTGCCGAGCGTCACCTCCTCGGGCGGCTCGATCTCCCTTTCGGCACCTCATTGCTGATGACGGCGAGAAAAATTTGACCGCGCCCGTCGGACCGCAGGCGACAACCACCAGCCCAGGGCAAAGCCCAACCGGGTCGGTCGAAGACCGGCTTTTTACGGCATCGCGCGTGCAATTCTGCGCCGCCGCCGTGATCGTCGCGTATGTCGTGATCCTGGCCGGGGTCTCCAGCGTCGCCCAATGGGTCGTCGACGAGCGCGGCACGCCGCTTCCGACCGACTTCGTCACTCTGTGGGCGGCCGGTCGGGCGGCGCTCTCCGGCAATCCCGCTTTGGCGTACGACGGATCCGCGTTCCCTGCGGTCGAGGCCCAACTCGTTGGCTTTGCCGAAATCCCGGGTCGCACGTACAACCCGTTCATTTACCCGCCGACCATGTTCTTCGCCGCTCTGCCGCTCGGCGAAATGACCTACCCCGCGGCATTCTTCGTCTGGGCGGCCGCAACCCTCTGTCTATATTTGACGGCTCTATACGCGATCCTACCGCATCGTTTGACGATATTTGTAGCCCTTGCATCGCCGGCCGTCTTCTTGAATGTATATATCGGTCAAAGCGGACTCCTCGCCGCGGGCCTGATCGGATTGTCGCTGGTTGCGCTCGAGCGGCGGCCGATATTGGCGGGGGTATTGGTCGGTCTGCTGACATGCAAGCCTCAGTTCGGACTGATGTTTCCTCTGGTCCTCGCGGTAACCGGAAGATGGCGCGCTCTCGCCGGCGCGGCGGCGGCGGCGTTTGTTTTCGGCGGCGCCGCCGCTCTCGTCTTCGGGTCCGATACCTGGGCGGCCTTCGCGCGGACACTCCATGGTCACGCCGCGAACTACCTGGCAAAGGAGGGCCTCCCGTGGGGCATGTTCCAGTCTGTGTTCGGCTTTGTGCGCTGGCTCGGCGCCGGCGCCGGCGTTGCCGGAGCAGCACAATTAACCGTGGCGCTCGCCGCCGCATTGCTGGTCTGCCTGATCTGGCGGCGGACGGTCTCTTACCCGCTGAAAGCCGCCTCGCTCGCGATCGCGAGCTTGTTGGTAACGCCCTACGCGTTCCATTACGATCTTGCCATCCTCTCCGTTGCCGGCGCCTTTTTCGTAAAAGACTGCCTGGCATCGGGCTTCATGCGCGGAGAGCGGACGGCGATGGCCGTCCTGTTCGCGGCGCTGTTCTTCTCGGCGGGGGTGATACCCCTCGGACCGATTGTCTATATCCCGGCGGGAGCGGTCATTTGTGCCGCATCGATGGGTCTGGTGCTCCGCCGCGCGTACCTGGCTCGACCCGACGGCCCCGCCCTCGCATTCACGAGCGCATGGAGCCTCCGCTGAGCTCGGATGAGCCCCACAGTCTCGGGGGTCGAAAATTTTTGATACGACTTCTTACGCCGGCGATTGATCCACCGATGGGCAGAAACACGCTTGCTGTCGACAGCCTCCGCCTAGGGGGAGACTTTCATAGGCAACCTCCGCCTCTTCTCGGAGTCTTTGCGGCTCGGCGGCTCAACGCGTATGGCTACACGCTCGCCGCCGTCTATGCCGTTCTGCTCATTTCCCTTTACAACAGCGGGAAGTGGCTGGTCGATGATCGAAGCGTTCCACTGTGGAATGATTTTACCATCTATTGGATAGGCGGGAGGGCGGCGCTGCACGGGCAAGCTGCTTTGTTGTATGACCCGGCCGAGTTCGTGAAGCTGCAGACGGCGGTTATCGGACCGAAAGACGCTTTCGTCCAAAACTGGCCTTATCCACCGACCTTCTTCCTGATGCTGGCGCCGTTTGCGGTGCTGCCATACCTTTCCGCATTCATTTCCTGGAACGTCGTAACGCTGCTCGGCTGTATCGCCGCGGTCCTTTCCATTGTGCGGCGCTTGCCGGCAGTTGCCCTGGTGGTCGCCTCGCCTTTTACCTTCGCCAACCTCTGGGCGGGACAAAACGCATTTCTGACTGCTGCGCTGTTCGGGGGGTCTTTATTGTTTTTGGAGAGGCAGCCTGTGCTGGCGGGCGTGTTTATCGGATGCCTCGCCTATAAACCCCATTTCGGCGTTTTGTTCCCGGTGGCTCTCATCGCAGCGCGCCATTGGCGCGCCTTGGCAAGCGCCGCTGTCTCGGTCGTGCTTTTGGCCGCCGCCTCGGCTGTCGTGTTTGGTGCCGATGTCTGGGCGGTATTTCCCCGGGGGCTGCTTGGACAGGCGGGCGGAGTTTTTTCCGCCGATCAGGGAATTCCGATAATTCTCCGATGGGGCTATGTCCCGACGGTTTACGGTCTGGTTCGGGATCTCGACGGTAGTGCCGCCCTAGCATGGCTCGCCCACGCTGCAGCCGCGGCGGGTGTCGCGGTAATCACTTGGCTTATCTGGCGGTCTCCGGCGCGTTACGCGCTAAAGGCGGCGGCATTGTCGGCTGCAGCGCTGATCATCCCGCCCTACGCCTTTCCCTACGACATGGCCGTGATCGCGGTCCCGGTCGCCTTTCTCGCTGCCGATCAAATGGCGTGCGGTGTGCTGAGGGGCGAGCAAACCCTTTTGATTGCGTTGTTCGGCGCGAGTTTTTTGTTTGTCGCCACCCAAGGATATCTACCGCTCGGGCCGCTCGTGCCGTTCACGCTGTTGGGCCTGATCTTGCGCCGG